>NZ_CP117436.1:0-120000 GCF_030687515.1 Pseudomonas sp. FP2338
GTGGAGCTTTTGCGCGAAGAGCTGCCTGCCCAGCAATTCAACACCTGGATCCGTCCGCTACAGGTCGAAGCCGAAGGCGACGAGTTGCGCGTCTACGCGCCGAATCGTTTTGTTCTCGACTGGGTCAACGAGAAATACCTGAGCCGCGTTCTCGAATTGCTCGATGAACACGGCAACGGCATCGCGCCCGTGCTTTCCTTATTAATAGGCAGCAAACGCAGTTCTGCACCGCGCGCTGCGCCGAATGCGCCGCTGGCGGCTGCTGCATCGCAAGCTCAAGCGGCACCTGTTAATAACTCGCCGGCGCCCGTTGCCCAGGCGCCGTCGAAATCGTCGTCGCAGAAAAACGCGCCTATAAATGAAGAACCATCGCGTGACAGCTTTGATCCGATGGCTGGCGCCAGCTCTCAGCAAGCACCGGTTCGCGCCGAGCAGCGCACCGTGCAGGTGGAAGGTGCGCTCAAGCACACCAGTTACCTGAACCGTACCTTTACCTTTGAGAACTTCGTCGAGGGTAAATCCAACCAGCTGGCCCGCGCGGCCGCCTGGCAGGTAGCCGATAACCCCAAGCATGGTTACAACCCGCTCTTCCTTTATGGTGGCGTTGGCTTGGGTAAGACTCACTTGATGCACGCTGTGGGTAACCATCTATTAAAGAAGAACCCGAATGCCAAGGTTGTGTACCTGCACTCGGAGCGCTTCGTGGCTGACATGGTCAAGGCCTTGCAGCTCAACGCAATCAACGAATTCAAGCGTTTCTACCGTTCGGTGGACGCCTTGCTGATCGATGACATTCAATTCTTCGCTCGCAAGGAACGTTCCCAGGAAGAGTTTTTCCACACCTTCAACGCCCTGCTCGAAGGCGGCCAACAGGTCATCTTGACCAGTGACCGTTACCCGAAGGAAATCGAAGGCCTGGAAGAACGCTTGAAGTCACGCTTTGGCTGGGGCCTGACCGTTGCGGTAGAACCGCCGGAGCTGGAAACCCGCGTGGCGATCTTGATGAAAAAGGCCGACCAGGCGAAAGTCGACCTGCCCCACGATGCAGCCTTCTTTATCGCCCAACGTATTCGTTCCAACGTACGTGAGCTGGAAGGCGCGCTCAAGCGGGTTATCGCACACTCTCACTTCATGGGCCGCGACATCACCATCGAGTTGATCCGCGAATCCCTGAAAGACTTGCTGGCTCTGCAAGACAAGCTGGTGAGTGTGGATAACATTCAGCGCACCGTGGCTGAGTACTACAAGATCAAGATTTCCGACCTGCTGTCCAAGCGCCGTTCGCGCTCGGTGGCACGTCCACGTCAGGTGGCGATGGCGCTCTCCAAAGAGCTGACCAACCACAGCCTGCCGGAAATCGGTGATGTGTTTGGCGGTCGCGACCACACCACGGTCTTGCACGCGTGCCGCAAGATCAACGAACTTAAGGAATCCGACGCGGATATTCGCGAGGACTACAAGAACCTGCTGCGTACACTGACTACCTGATGACACCAGCGCAGCTTATTAAGGCAAGGGACTAGACCATGCATTTCACCATTCAACGCGAAGCCCTGTTGAAACCCCTGCAACTGGTCGCAGGCGTCGTCGAGCGCCGACAGACCTTGCCGGTGCTTTCCAACGTATTGCTGGTGGTCGAAGGCCAGCAATTGTCCTTGACCGGTACCGACCTGGAAGTCGAACTGGTGGGTCGCGTGCAGCTGGAAGAGCCGGCTGAGCCCGGCGAAATCACGGTGCCAGCACGTAAGCTGATGGACATCTGCAAAAGCCTGCCCAACGATGCGCTGATCGACATCAAGGTCGATGAGCAGAAGTTGGTGGTCAAGGCCGGTCGCAGCCGTTTCACGCTGTCGACCTTGCCGGCCAATGACTTCCCTACCGTCGAAGAAGGCCCAGGCTCGCTGACCTGCAGCCTGGACCAGAGCAAGCTACGCCGTTTGATCGAGCGTACCAGCTTCGCCATGGCCCAGCAGGACGTGCGTTATTACCTCAACGGCATGCTGCTGGAGGTCGCTGAAGGCGTTATCCGTGCAGTGGCTACCGACGGTCACCGCTTGGCCATGTGCTCGATGCGTGCCGATATCGGCCAGCCGGACCGTCACCAGGTCATCGTGCCGCGTAAAGGTATCCTGGAACTGGCGCGTCTGCTCACCGAGCCGGATGGCAATGTCAGCATCGTCCTGGGGCAGCACCACATCCGCGCGACCACCGGCGAATTCACCTTCACGTCCAAGCTGGTTGACGGTAAATTCCCGGATTACGAGCGTGTGCTGCCCAAAGGTGGCGACAAGCTGGTGATCGGCGATCGTCAGGCGCTGCGTGAAGCGTTCAGCCGTACTGCGATTCTGTCCAACGAGAAATACCGTGGTATTCGTCTGCAACTGGCCAACGGTCAGCTGAAAATCCAGGCCAATAACCCCGAGCAGGAAGAAGCGGAAGAAGAAGTCGGCGTTGACTACAACGGCGGCTCGCTGGAAATCGGCTTTAACGTGAGCTACCTGCTGGACGTACTGGGCGTGATGACCACCGAACAGGTTCGCCTGATTCTGTCGGACTCCAACAGCAGTGCCCTGGTGCAAGAATCCGACAACGACGACTCGGCTTACGTTGTTATGCCGATGCGCCTGTAATCATGCTCAGCAGAAGCTAGATGTCCCTCAGTCGCGTCTCGGTCACCGCGGTGCGCAATCTGCACCCGGTGACCTTCTCCCCCTCCCCCCGCATCAATATCCTTTACGGCGCTAACGGCAGCGGCAAAACCAGCGTGCTGGAAGCCGTCCATTTGCTTGGGCTTGCCCGTTCCTTCCGTAGTGCCCGCTTGTTGCCGGTGATTCAATATGAACAGTTGGCTTGCACAGTGTTTGGTCAAGTTGAACTGGCAGAAGGTGGGCATAGCGCCTTGGGGATATCCCGTGATCGCGGCGGTGAGTTTCAGATTCGCATCGACGGGCAAAATGCCCGCAGTGCCGCGCAATTGGCAGAAATCCTGCCGTTGCAGCTGATCAACCCAGACAGCTTCCGCCTGTTGGAAGGTGCGCCGAAAATCCGTAGGCAGTTCCTCGATTGGGGAGTGTTCCACGTGGAACCGCGCTTCATGGCCACTTGGCAGCGCCTTCAGAAGGCCCTGCGGCAGCGGAACTCATGGCTGCGGCATGGTACACTTGACGCCGCTTCACAAGCGGCCTGGGACCGGGAACTGTGCCTGGCCAGCGACGAAATAGATGAATACCGCCGTACCTATATCAAAGCCTTGAAACCAGTCTTTGAGCAGACCTTGAGTGAGTTGTTGGAACTCGAGGGGCTGACGCTGAGCTACTACCGTGGTTGGGATAAAGAACGTGAGCTGAGCGCAGTGCTCGCCACGTCTTTGCAGCGGGATCAGCAAATTGGTCATACCCAGGCAGGCCCACAACGTGCTGACTTGCGCCTTAGATTAGGCGCACACAATGCCGCGGATATTTTGTCCCGCGGTCAGCAAAAGTTGGTGGTGTGTGCACTGCGTATTGCCCAAGGGCATTTGGTTAGCCAAGCCCGGCGCGGTCAGTGTATTTATCTGGTGGATGACTTGCCGTCCGAACTCGACGAGCAGCACCGCCGCGCGTTATGCCGCTTGTTGGAAGACTTACGCTGCCAGGTGTTCATCACCTGTGTAGACCACGAATTATTGAGGGAAGGCTGGCAGACGGAAACGCCAGTCGCTTTGTTCCACGTGGAACAGGGCCGTATCACCCAGACCCACGACCATCGGGAGTGAAGGCATGAGCGAAGAAAACACGTACGACTCGACCAGCATTAAAGTGCTGAAAGGTTTGGATGCCGTACGCAAACGTCCTGGTATGTACATCGGCGACACCGATGATGGTAGCGGTCTGCACCACATGGTGTTCGAGGTGGTCGACAACTCCATCGACGAAGCTTTGGCCGGTCACTGCGACGACATCAGCATTATCATCCACCCGGATGAATCCATCACCGTGCGCGACAACGGCCGCGGCATTCCGGTCGATGTGCACAAAGAAGAAGGCGTATCGGCGGCAGAGGTCATCATGACCGTGCTTCACGCCGGCGGTAAGTTCGACGACAACTCCTATAAAGTCTCCGGCGGTTTGCACGGTGTAGGTGTGTCGGTGGTAAACGCTCTGTCTGAAGAGCTGATCCTGACCGTTCGCCGTAGCGGCAAGATCTGGGAACAGACCTACGTCCACGGTGTTCCACAAGAGCCGATGAAAATCGTTGGCGACAGTGAATCCACCGGTACGCAGATCCACTTCAAGCCTTCGGCTGAAACCTTCAAGAATATCCACTTCAGCTGGGACATCCTGGCCAAACGTATTCGTGAACTGTCGTTCCTCAACTCCGGTGTGGGTATCGTCCTCAAGGACGAGCGCAGCGGTAAGGAAGAACTGTTCAAGTACGAAGGCGGCCTGCGTGCGTTCGTTGAATACCTGAACACCAACAAGACTGCGGTCAACCAGGTGTTCCACTTCAACATCCAGCGTGAAGACGGCATCGGCGTTGAAATCGCCCTGCAGTGGAACGACAGCTTCAACGAGAACCTGTTGTGCTTCACCAACAACATTCCACAGCGCGATGGCGGTACTCACTTGGTGGGTTTCCGTTCCGCACTGACACGTAACCTGAACACCTACATCGAAGCGGAAGGCTTGGCCAAGAAGCACAAAGTGGCCACCACCGGTGACGATGCGCGTGAAGGCCTGACAGCGATCATCTCGGTAAAAGTGCCGGATCCAAAGTTCAGCTCCCAGACCAAAGACAAGCTGGTGTCTTCCGAAGTGAAAACCGCAGTGGAACAGGAGATGGGCAAATACTTCTCCGACTTCCTGCTGGAAAACCCGAACGAAGCCAAGCTGGTTGTCGGCAAGATGATCGACGCGGCACGTGCCCGTGAAGCGGCGCGTAAAGCCCGTGAGATGACCCGCCGTAAAGGCGCGCTGGATATCGCCGGCTTGCCGGGCAAACTGGCTGACTGCCAGGAGAAGGACCCTGCCCTCTCCGAACTGTACCTGGTGGAAGGTGACTCTGCTGGCGGTTCCGCCAAGCAGGGTCGTAACCGTCGCACCCAGGCTATCCTGCCGTTGAAGGGCAAGATCCTCAACGTCGAGAAGGCCCGCTTCGACAAGATGATTTCTTCTCAGGAAGTCGGCACCTTGATCACGGCGCTGGGCTGCGGTATCGGCCGCGACGAGTACAACATCGACAAGCTGCGCTACCACAACATCATCATCATGACCGATGCTGACGTTGACGGTTCGCACATCCGTACCTTGCTGCTGACCTTCTTCTTCCGTCAGTTGCCGGAGCTGATCGAGCGTGGCTACATCTACATCGCTCAGCCGCCGTTGTACAAAGTGAAAAAGGGCAAGCAAGAGCAATACATCAAAGACGACGACGCCATGGAAGAGTACATGACGCAGTCGGCCCTGGAAGATGCCAGCCTGCACTTGAACGACGAAGCCCCGGGCATTTCCGGTGAGGCGCTGGAGCGTTTGGTTAACGACTTCCGCATGGTAATGAAGACTCTCAAGCGTCTGTCGCGCCTGTACCCTCAGGAGCTGACCGAGCACTTCATCTACCTGCCTTCCGTGAGCCTGGAGCAGTTGGGCGATCACGCCCACATGCAGAATTGGCTGGCTCAGTACGAAGTGCGCCTGCGCACTGTCGAGAAGTCTGGCCTGGTGTACAAAGCCAGCCTGCGTGAAGACCGTGAACGTAACGTGTGGCTGCCAGAGGTCGAACTGATCTCCCACGGCCTGTCGAACTACGTCACCTTCAACCGCGACTTCTTCGGCAGCAACGACTACAAAACCGTGGTCACCCTCGGCGCGCAATTGAGCACCTTGTTGGACGACGGTGCTTACATTCAGCGTGGCGAGCGTAAGAAAGCGGTCAAGGAGTTCAAGGAAGCCCTGGACTGGTTGATGGCCGAAAGCACCAAGCGCCACACCATCCAGCGATACAAAGGTCTGGGCGAGATGAACCCGGATCAACTGTGGGAAACCACCATGGATCCCGCTCAGCGTCGCATGCTGCGCGTGACCATCGAAGACGCCATTGGCGCAGACCAGATCTTCAACACCCTGATGGGTGATGCGGTCGAGCCTCGCCGTGACTTCATCGAGAGCAATGCCTTGGCGGTGTCCAACCTGGATTTCTGATCAGGCTGCCCGCTAAAACAAAAAGGCCAACGCTGAGCGTTGGCCTTTTTTATTGGGTGAAATTTAGGCGTTTTGCAATTGCTCCACGTGGAACATCACTGTTTTTTTAACCTTGGCCCGCCGCCGACACACTCTCCAACCGATAGCCGTACCCGTAGATTGTCAGCAGCTGCCAACCCCGGTCGGCGGTCAACCCCAGCTTGTTACGCAGCCGATAAATATGCGTATCCAGTGGCCGCGAGGAGACCATTTCTTCATGGCTCCAAAACCGCTCATACAGATATTCCCGAGACAGTGGCCGAGCCAGGTTGGCGAACAAGCAACTGGCCAGGCGGTATTCACGCTCAGTGAGATTGATCGGCTTACCCGCACGCGTCACCGTCAGTTCGGCATCATCAAAGGTCAGGTCGTTGAAGCTCTGCACTTCATTAGTCGCAGGCTTTTGCAGCCCATGGCGGCGTAGCACGGCGTTGACCCGAGCCTTGAGCTCGTTTGGCCGAAACGGTTTGCTGACGTAGTCGTCTGCCCCACTGTTGAGCGCGGTGACGATATCGCTCTCGGCATCGCGGCTGGTCAACATGATCACGGCGGGGGGGGAGTCCATGTGTTCGCGGGTCCAACGCAGCAATGCGATGCCTGTGATATCGGGCAGTTGCCAGTCGAGTATCAAAAGGTCAAAGGTTTCGCGGCGCAGTTGGCGCAGCAGGTCTTCACCGCGTTCGAAGAAATGCAGGGACCAGGGTTGCTCTGCGGTGCTCGGGATCTGTCGCAGCGTCTGTTCAACCCGACGCAATTCAGCGGGTTCGTCGTCCAGTATTGCGACACGCATGGGTGGGTCCTTTCTACAAAAAATACGACAGCCGACGGTCTGTTCAATCGCGTAAGTAGTGCGCAGATGCCTGTGGTTGAATCTGAAGAATTGTGGACAGACTCAATGTTCACAGGATCTATCGGTACGCTGATATCAAAGGGCCGTAAACCCGTTTAAAGTCTTTCGTACCTACTAGTCGAAAGATACCGGCTCCTACCCCTGAGGAAAAGGATCAGCCGACACATGCGCTGCCGTAAACCTGTACGTGCTGAGGTCAGATGCCGTCTGAAACTACCCGGGTGATGAGCACCATGACTTGTTCTGCCTATCGATTAGGGTGTGCCCTACCCGCGTTGCTGGCCTTGGTCATCGATACTGCGCAGGCTGCCACGCCCTATCGCCCTGCTTATATTGATGAGCCGTTCCAATGCCGCGCTCAACCGTTGCCGGCGGTTGTGCAGCATTTGACGGGTGAAGCCTGGAAGCTCGACGCTAAAGGCCGGGCTCAGCCTCTGCTGGAAGGGATGAACATTGATGAGCAAGAAGGCGTGAAGACGTCGACATCGGCTTTTGTCAGCCTGCGGCTGGGTGATGGTTCCCGCGTGGTGCTGCCTTCCAGTTCACAAGTACGCCTGCACTGGGTGGAAAAGCTGGCGATTCCCCAGGTCATTCTGGAACAGGGCCAAGTCGAGACCTATGTGATCAAGCGGGCCAGCGACTACGACCGTTTTCAGATCGTGACGCCCGTCGCTGTTCTCGGTGTGCGCGGTACGCACTTTCGCGTGCGCAATGACGGCGAGCAATCTGTGCTGGAGGTGCTCAACGGCCAGGTTGCGGTTAACCGTTCAGAAGGCAGCGCCGCAGCCGAAGTAAAGGTGGGCGCACGCCAAGGTCTGCTGCTCAAGCAACAAGGCGAACTCAAGGCCGTGGAGCTTTTGCCCGCGCCGGTATTGATTGGCCAGGACGGCCAGAAAGGTCAGTCGCCGGTCTGGAGTCTGTACCTGCGGCCATTACCCGGTGCACTGCGCTACCGTGCCCAAGTGGCGACTGATTCAGCCTTTATGAATATCAAGCAGGAATACTTTTCCAGTGAGCCGAAAATGCGCTTCACTGGGCTCAAGGCATCGTTTTACCACGTGCGTTTGTCCGCCTATGACGCGCAGGGCCTGGAGGGAGAAACCGGGGTTTATGACATCTTCTATTACCCACCCGCCACCCAGGCACAGGCCAGCGGTGGTTGACCAATGATGCTGTGGCGCAAGGCCGAAAAGCGCCAGCCCACCCATGCCCAGCGCTTGTTCCACGGCCTGGTGCGCGAGTGGTTGTGGATAGGTTTGCTGTTGTTGCCGATGACGGCTTACCTCTCGTTGAGCCCGGGCCTGGCGCTGAACAACCCGCTGTATGACAGCCTCAGGCGCCTGACGCCCTTGCCGGTAGACCCGCGAATCTTGCTGGTGACCATCGACGACCCCAGCCTCAAAGAGCTGGGCCGCTGGCCTTGGCCGCGCAGTTTGCATGCCGACCTGATCAACCGCCTGAGCGCCGCACAACCTGCGGCCATCCTCTTCGATGTGATCTTCAGTGAGCCCGGTATCCCCGCCAACGATCAACGCCTTACGGCGGCCGTGTGCAACGCCGGCAACGTGGTACTGCCGTTGCTGCGTGAGGAAGCGGCCAGCTACAGCGCGCCCGACGCGCAAATGCTGCCGCTGCTCAAATGCGCTAAAGGTCTCGGGCACATCAATGTTGAAGCAGACAGTGACGGCGTGGTGCGCAGCCTGTTTTTGCGTGAAGGCCCGCCCGGTGACACCACGCCGCAGTTGGCGTGGATGGCCTATGCGTTGAGCGGCCAGGCCTCTGAGATGCCTGGCGAACCCCAGCAACCGATCAACCCGTCCTGGCATCGGGAGCACGCCATTCGGATCCCGTTCATCGCTGCCAACACCCGCTTTCCTACGGTCTCCTACGCCAGCGTTCTACGCGGTGAGGTCGACCCGGAACGGCTGCGTGGCCGGCTGGTTCTGGTGGGCGCCACCGCGTCCGGTATGGGCGATCGTTTCGTTACCCCGCTCTCGTCGACGGTCGGTACTACGGCGGGTGTGGAGATTCAGGCCAACGTCCTTAATGGCCTGCTGCAAGGGCGCAGCATTGTGGACCTACCCGGCGCGACGTCGGCCCTGATGGCGACTACCTGGGTGGCATTGTTACTGGGCCTGTTGTTGTATCGCCCACGCTACGCGTTGTGGATGACCCTGGGCTGCATGGCGAGCGCGTTGTTCGTTTCGTGGGTGCTGCTTGGCCTGGGCCACTGGTGGTCGCCGGCTGCGTGCCTGATCGGTTTGCTGCTCAGTTATTTGATCTGGAATTGGCGGCGCCTCAGCGTGATCCTTGCCTACTTCGGCTGGGAGCTGGCGCGGCTGGATAACGAACCCAAGGTGCTTCCCGAGCGTCGTCGTGCGCCCGCGAGCAAGGGCGATGTGCTGCAAGCGCGGATCTTTGCACTTGAACAAGCGGTAAGCCGTACACGCGACACCCGGCGGTTTATGGCTGACGGGCTGGAGTGCCTGCCAGTGGCCACGCTGATTACCGACCCCAGAGGCAGCATCCTGCTGGCCAACCGGATTGCGCGTGAAGTGTTCAGTAATGAGTTGGTCAACCAAAACCTGCTCGATCAACTTGCCGATCTGGGGTATCCGCCGCTGCACAATGGCGTGCGCCCTGCTCTCTCAGCGTTGGAACTCGTTGAGTTTCGCGACATCCACCAGCGTAGCCTGCGCATGGAGCTTGCCCCTTTGCTGCCGGCCGAAGGTGACGTCGCCCTCGGTTGGCTACTGAGTCTCACAGACCTGAGCAAGGAACGCGAAGCCCAGCAGCACCGCGAAACCATGCTGCGCTTTCTGTCCCATGACTTGCGTGCGCCGCACTCGGCGATCCTGGCGCTGCTGGATGTGCATAACGGTGAGTCGCCGGTGTTTGTTCAGATCGAACAACAGGTCCGGCGTGCGCTGAGCCTGACTGAATCCTTCGTGCAACTGGCCAAAGCCGAGGCCGATGGCTACCAGTTTCAACCCACGCTGTTCGCGATGCTGGTGATGGATGCCTTCGATCAAGTGGCGGTCATTGCCCAGCTCAAAGGTATTCACCTGGTTCATGATCTGGACGAGGCCGATGAAGGCATGGTCTGCGCGGATCAATCGCTGCTGACCCGAGCGTTGTTCAACGTACTGGAAAATGCGATCAAGTATTCCCCTTCCGGTACCACCGTCACCTTGAGCCACGGCAGCGCGCAAGGGTGGCTGGAATGCCGTATCAGCGATCAAGGACCTGGCATTGCGCCAGAGGACTTACCGGAGTTGTTCAGCCAATACCGACGCTTTGATTCGGCTCAGGGCAGTGAGGGCCTGGGGTTGGGATTGACCATGGTCAAAGCGGTGGTGGAGCGCCATGGCGGTCGCATTCTGTGTGAAAGCGAGGTGGGTAAAGGTTCGACTTTCAGCCTGCAATTGCCACTGCTCGACGATTAAAAACGTACTTTTTTACTGTGCATAAAAAACCGGTCACAAGGACCGGTTTTTTTATGCTGAAAAAACTTATGCACGTTTTTCGCGATTTTATGAGCTTGAGAAATATGTAAGTAAATCAGCTTGTTATGAAGCAAAAACGTCAATTCGCCAACAAACCGTACACAGGTTATCCACAGATCACTAAATCGCAGGTGTCTCGACTACAACCGGCTCCGGAGGCAGCGAACCCATAGCCCGTTGCTGCGCTTCATTCCACGCCTGGGCGCGGTCATTGAGTGCGGCAATGGCGCGTGGCCCTTCACCTTCGGCGTACATGGGCTCGCCAATAATCACAGTGATCGTACCTTCGCGTTTGGCCCAACCAGTCTTCGGCCAGAACTTGCCGGCGTTATGCGCAATCGGCAGCACTGGCAGGTGGGCGTTGACCGCCAATGCGGTACCACCGCGTGAGAACTTGCCCACAGTGCCATACGGCACACGGGTACCTTCCGGAAAGATCAGCACCCAAACACCATCCTTGAGCAGCTCGTCACCCTTCTTGGCCACGTGTTTGAGCGCCGCCTTGGGGTTGTCACGGTCAATGGCGATCGGTCGCAGCATGGCCATTGCCCAGCCGAAGAACGGCACGTACAGCAGCTCACGCTTAAGCACCTGGCTCAGGGGCGAGAAGTACGCGGACAAGAAGAACGTTTCCCATGTGCTCTGATGATTCGACAGAATCACGCAGGGCTGGTCCGGGACGTTTTCAGCGCCCTTGATCTCGAAACGAATGCCCAGGAACACCTTGGTCAGCCATAACGCACAGCGGCACCAATAGACGTTGATAAAACGATAGCGCGCCTTGAACGGCAGGAACGGCGCGATAAAAAAGCTCAGGGTGCACCACAGAAACGAACTGGTGCCCAGCAGCAGGTAAAAGAAGAAGGTTCTGATGGCCTGCAAAATCGACATGGCAGCATTTACCGTTGCGGGACATGGCCCGCCTGCTAAAAGCGCACTCCCGAGCAATCCTTGTTCAGGAAGCCGAGGGTGGCTAGTTGTTAATAAGTTCTGCGGCAACCGCCGCCAGATCGTCAAAAATCAAAGTGCCTACCGGCAGGTTTTTAGCCTGGGTCTTTTCGCCTTTACCGGTTTTAACCAAAACTGGCTGAGAGTCGACGGCTTTGGCCGCCTCCAGGTCACCGAGGCTGTCCCCGACGAACCATATCCCAGCTAACGGCACCTTGTAATGTTCTGCAATAGTTTTCAACATGCCAGGCTTGGGTTTGCGGCAATCGCAGCCCTCATCCGGCCCGTGGGGGCAGTACACCACCAGCCCCACCTCACCGCCCTGCTCGGCCACCAGCGTGCGCAAACGCGCGTGCATGGCGTCCAGGGTGGCGATGTCGTAATAACCGCGGGCGATGCCGGACTGGTTGGTGGCGATAGCCACCGTCCAGCCGGCTTTGCTCAACTGCGCGATGGCTTCGATCGAGCCGGGCAGTGGAATCCACTCCGCCACCGACTTGATGTAAGCGTCGGAGTCGTAATTGATCACTCCGTCCCGATCGAGAATCAGCAGTTTCAACATGATCAGCCCAGTACGGAAATATCAGCGATGTTGATGAACAGGCCGCGCAAACGCGCCAGCATGGCGTAGCGGTTTTTCCGCACGCCAGCATCCTCGGCATTGATCATCACCGCTTCAAAGAACGAATCCACCGGCTCACGCAAGGTGGCCAGGCGCGCCAGTGCTTCGGCGTAGTTGCGTTCGGCGAGCAGCGGCTTCACGGCGTTTTCCGCTTTGGCGATGGCCGAGTTCAGCGAGAACTCCTTGGCATCGGCAAACAGGCCAGGGTCGACTTCGGCATTGCCGAGGTTGTCAGCCTTGCTCAGCAGGTTCGACACACGCTTGTTCACGGCGGCCAGGGCATCGGCCTCCGGCAGCTTGCGGAAGGCTTGTACGGCCTGTACGCGCTGGTCGAAGTCCAGTGCCGAACCCGGTTGCAGGGCACGTACCGACAGGTAGACGGACACATCCACGCCTTCGTCTTCGTAACGCGCACGCAGGCGGTCGAATACAAAATCCAGCACTTGCTCGGCCAGGCCGGCTTGCTTGACCTTGGTGCCAAACTGGCCGACAGCGAACACCACGGCCTGGGTCAGGTCGAGGTCGAGCTTTTTGTCGATCAGGATACGCAGCACGCCCAAGGCCGCACGGCGCAGGGCATATGGGTCTTTGCTGCCGGTAGGCAACATGCCGATACCGAAGATGCCGACGAGGGTGTCCAGCTTGTCGGCGATGGCCACGGCCGCACCGGTCAGGGTGCTTGGCAGCTCAGCACCGGCACCGCGCGGCATGTACTGCTCGTTCAGTGCCAGGGCTACATCGTCCGGCTCGCCGTCGTTGAGGGCGTAGTAGTAACCGGCGACGCCTTGCATTTCCGGGAACTCGCCGACCATTTCGGTGGCCAGGTCGCACTTGGACAGCAAGCCAGCGCGGGCTGCCCAGGCAGCGTCACCGCCAATGCGTGGGGCAATGTAGGCGGCCAGCTTGGAAACGCGCACGGCCTTGTCGTAGACGCTGCCGAGTTTTTCCTGGAACACCACGTTTTGCAGGCGCAGGTTGAAGTCTTCGAGCTTCTGCTTCTTGTCTTGCTTGAAGAAGAACTCGGCGTCAGTCAGACGCGGGCGCACGACTTTCTCGTTACCGGCGATGATCTGCTGCGGGTCTTTGCTTTCGATGTTGGCCACGGTGATAAAACGCGGCAGCAACTTACCGTCCACATCCAGCAGGCAGAAATACTTCTGGTTGTCCTGCATGGTGGTGATCAGGGCTTCTTGCGGCACGTCGAGGAAACGCTCTTCGAACGAGCACACCAGCGGCACCGGCCATTCAACCAGCGCGGTCACTTCGTCGAGCAGGCTTGGCGGCACGATGGCGGTGCCTTCCTGCAGGCGGGCCAGCTCTTCGGTGCGCTTGCTGATCAGCTCGCGACGCTCGTTGGCATCGGCCAGCACGTAAGCGCCACGCAGGTCAGCGGCGTAGTTGGCCGGCGAGGTGATGCGCACTGCTTCTGGATGGTGGAAGCGGTGACCACGGGAATCACGGCCAGCCTTCTGGGCGAGGATGGTGCAATCGATGACGTGGTCACCGAGCAACATCACCAGCCACTGAGTTGGGCGCACGAACTCTTCCTTGCGCGCACCCCAGCGCATGCGCTTGGGAATAGGCAGGTCGTTCAGGGAGTCTTCAACGATGGTCGGCAACAGGCTTGCCGTTGGCTTGCCGGTAATGACCTGGCTGAAACGCAGTTTCGGGCCGCTCTGGTCGATCTCGCTCAGCTCTACGCCGCACTTCTTGGCGAAACCAAGGGCGGCTTGAGTCGGATTGCCTTCAGCATCAAACGCCGCCTGACGCGGTGGGCCGTCGAGGTTGATGCTGCGGTCCGGCTGCTGGGTTTCCAGCGCGGTCAGCAACACCGCCAGGCGACGTGGCGCGGCGTAGACTTTTTTCGCAGCGAATTTCAGGCCGGCGCTGTGCAGGCCTTTTTCGATACCGGCCAGGAACGCATCGGCCAGGGTGTTGAGTGCCTTGGGTGGCAGCTCTTCGGTGCCCAGTTCAACCAGGAAATCTTGAGCACTCATTGTGCAGCCTCCAGCTTAGCCAACACTTCATCACGCAGGTTTGGGGTTGCCATCGGGAAGCCCAGCTTGGCGCGAGCCAACAGGTAGGCTTGGGCGACGGAACGCGCCAGGGTGCGTACACGCAGGATGTATTGCTGACGCGCAGTTACCGAGATGGCACGGCGGGCGTCCAGCAGGTTGAAGGTATGGGAAGCCTTCAACACCATTTCATAGCTCGGCAACGGCAGCGGCTGGTCGAGTTCGATCAGGCGCTTGGCTTCGCTTTCATAGAAGTCGAACAGCTCGAACAGCTTGTCGACGTTGGCGTGTTCGAAGTTGTAAGTGGACTGCTCCACTTCGTTCTGGTGGAACACGTCGCCGTAGGTGACTTTGCCGAACGGGCCGTCAGCCCACACCAGGTCGTAGACCGAATCCACACCTTGCAGGTACATGGCCAGGCGCTCGAGACCGTAGGTGATCTCGCCGGTCACCGGGTAGCACTCGATGCCGCCGGCTTGCTGGAAGTACGTGAACTGCGTCACTTCCATGCCGTTGAGCCAGACTTCCCAGCCCAGGCCCCAGGCGCCCAAGGTTGGCGATTCCCAGTTGTCTTCGACAAAACGGATGTCGTGTACCAGTGGGTCCAGGCCGACATGTTTCAGCGAGCCCAGGTACAGCTCCTGGAAGTTGTCCGGGTTCGGCTTCAATACCACCTGGAACTGGTAGTAGTGCTGCAGACGGTTGGGGTTTTCGCCGTAGCGGCCGTCAGTCGGGCGACGACTGGGCTGCACATAAGCGGCGTTCCAGGTTTCCGGGCCGATGGCCCGCAGGAATGTAGCGGTGTGGAAAGTGCCGGCGCCTACTTCCATATCGTAGGGCTGAAGTACCACACAACCTTGCTCGGCCCAGTATTGCTGGAGGGCGAGGATCAAGTCTTGGAAGGTACGCACGGCTGGCGTAGGCTGGCTCACGAAATTCACCTGTTACTTGGGCTGCGATTTAAAGAGCGGGAGTATACCCGATTCGGCCCCGCCACCACTCCCTGGAGCCTTATGCCACGCTGCTTTTGGTGTTCTGAAGATCCGCTGTACATGGCTTATCACGATCAGGAGTGGGGAACGCCGCTGCGCGATGCGCAGGGCTTGTTCGAGTTGCTTTTGCTCGAAGGGTTCCAGGCGGGCCTGTCCTGGATCACCGTTTTACGCAAACGCGAGCATTATCGAAAGGTCTTGTTCGGCTTTGACGCGCAGCGTTTGGCGCTGTTGACCGATGCTGAAATCGAAGCGCTGATGCTCGACCCCGGCATCGTACGCAATCGCCTCAAGCTCAACGCCACTCGCCGCAACGCCGCCGCCTGGCTGGCGCTGGAGGACCCGGTGGGCTTGCTCTGGTCGTTTGTCGGCGGCGTGCCCAAGGTCAATCACTTTACCGATCGCAGCCAAGTCCCGGCGATTACCCCCGAAGCTGAAGCCATGAGTAAAGCATTGAAAAAAGCCGGTTTCACCTTCGTCGGCCCGACCATCTGTTACGCGTTCATGCAGGCTTCGGGCATGGTCATGGACCACACCCAGGACTGCGACCGTTACGCGGACCTGGCCAACGCCGGTTAGAATGCCCGCTTTGCGCACCACACACGATCAGGAGTGACCTGTGGAAAAGTTTAAAGGCGCCTTGCTGGTAGGCGCTCTTCGGTTGTTTGCCCTGCTGCCCTGGCGCGCTGTCCAGGCCGTCGGCACGGCGATTGGCTGGATCATGTGGAAAACCCCCAACCGCTCCCGCGACACGGTGCGGATCAACCTCTCCAAATGCTTCCCGGACATGGACCCGGCCGCCCGCGAGCGTCTGGTGGGCCAGAGCCTGATGGACATCGGCAAGTCGCTGACCGAAAGCGCCTGCGCCTGGATCTGGCCGGCTCAGCGTTCCATCGACCTGGTGCGCGAAGTCGAAGGCCTCGAAGTGCTGCATGAGGCATTGGCCTCAGGCAAAGGCGTGGTCGGCATCACCAGCCACCTGGGCAACTGGGAGGTGTTGAACCACTTCTATTGCAACCAGTGCAAACCGATCATTTTCTACCGCCCGCCCAAGCTCAAGGCGGTGGATGAGTTGCTGCAAAAGCAGCGCGTGCAACTGGGTAACCGTGTGGCGGCTTCCACCAAGGAAGGCATCCTCAGCGTGATCAAGGAAGTGCGCAAAGGTGGCCAGGTGGGCATTCCCGCTGACCCTGAGCCGGCGGAATCTGCCGGGATTTTCGTGCCGTTTTTCGCCACCCAGGCGCTGACCAGCAAGTTTGTGCCGAACATGCTGGCAGGCCATAAAGCCGTCGGCGTGTTCCTGCATGCCCTGCGGCTGCCGGACGGCTCAGGTTACAAAGTGATTCTGGAAGCGGCCCCGGAAGATATGTACAGCACCGACACGGCCACGTCCTGCGCGGCGATGAGCAAGGTGGTGGAGCGATATGTCGGCGCCTACCCGAGCCAGTACATGTGGAGCATGAAGCGCTTCAAGAAACGCCCGCCGGGTGAGGAGCGGTGGTACTGACTACCGCTGAACTCAAGATCATTGAAGATCTGATGTGGGAGCTGGCTTGCCTGCGATGCAGGCAACTCGGTTTTTCAGCTATACCGAGGTGATGCTATCGCAGGCAAGCCAGCTCCCACAGGGGTCACCTCAGGCTTGGCGGTCGAGTTTCTTCAGGAACACCGTCATCTCTTTTTCGGCCTGTTTGTCGCCATGGGCCTGGGCCGCTTCAATGCCCTTCTCCCATGCCAACCGTGCTGCGGCACTATCACCCAAACCCTGCTGAGCCTTGCCCAACAGCTTCCAGGCCGCCGAATACTTTGGGTCGAACTCGACACACTTTTGCAAATGCTCGGCTGCTTTAGCGTTGTCCTTCAAGTCCAGATAACCCTTGCCCAAACCAAAGCGCAGCAATGAATTATCCACATCCTTGGCGAGCATTTTTTCCAGGGATTCGAGCATTTGTTTTCACCTTGAGTGAAAGATGGCTGTTGTGGCGAGGGAGCTTGCTCCCGTTGGACTGCAGCGGTCCCCAACATTTTGCGAGCGCTTCGCACTCGAGCGGGAGCAAGCTCCCTCGCCGCAATGAAATATTCCTGCCTAGAAAAAACTCAGCCCCACGTGGAACAGCTTCTCCACATCGCGAATATGCTTTTTATCCACAAGGAACAAAATCACATGGTCACCCGTGGCGATCACCGTATCGTCATGGGCGATGATCACTTCTTCATCACGAATAATCGCACCAATAGTGGTGCCCGGCGGCAGGCCGATATCGCGGATGGCCTTGCCGATCACCTTGCTCGACTTTGAATCACCATGGGCAATCGCCTCGATGGCTTCCGCCGCGCCCCGGCGCAGGGAGTGCACGCTGACGATATCGCCACGGCGCACGTGGGCCAGCAAGGTGCCGATGGTCGCCAGTTGCGGGCTGATGGCGATGTCGATGTCGCCGCCCTGGATCAGGTCGACATAGGCCGGGTTGTTGATGATGGTCATCACCTTCTTCGCCCCCAGCCGCTTGGCCAGCAACGAGGACATGATGTTGGCCTCGTCATCGTTGGTCAGGGCCAGGAAGATATCGGCGTCGGCGATGTTTTCTTCCATCAGCAAGTCGCGGTCCGAGGCGCTGCCTTGCAGGACCACGGTGCTGTCGAGGGTGTCGGACAAATGCCGGCAGCGTGCCGGGTTCATCTCGATGATCTTCACCTGATAGCGGCTTTCGATGGCCTCGGCCAAGCGCTCGCCGATCTGCCCGCCGCCAGCGATGACGATGCGTTTGTAGCTCTCATCCAGTCGACGCATTTCGCTCATCACCGCACGAATGTTCGCTTTGGCTGCGATGAAAAACACTTCGTCGTCCGCTTCGATCACCGTATCGCCCTGGGGCAGGATCGGCCGGTCGCGACGAAAAATCGCCGCCACGCGGGTTTCCACATTCGGCATGTGTTCACGCAACTGGCGCAGTTGCTGGCCCACCAGCGGCCCGCCGTAATACGCCTTCACCGCCACCAGTTGCGCCTTGCCTTCGGCAAAGTCGATGACCTGCAAGGCGCCGGGAATTTCGATCAGGCGCTTGATGTAATGGGTCACCACCTGTTCGGGGCTGATCAGCACGTCCACCGGAATCGCATCGTTGTCGAACAGACCGGCACGGGTCAGGTAGGCGGCTTCGCGCACGCGGGCGATCTTGGTGGGCGTATGGAACAGGGTATGGGCGACCTGGCAGGCGACCATGTTGGTCTCGTCACTGTTGGTCACCGCCACCAGCATATCGGCATCGTCGGCACCGGCCTGGCGCAGCACCGTCGGGAATGACGCACGGCCTTGTACGGTGCGGATGTCCAGGCAGTCGCCCAGGTTGCGCAGGCGCTCGCTGTCGGTGTCGACCACGGTGATGTCGTTGGCTTCGCTGGCCAAATGCTCGGCCAGCGTGCCGCCGACCTGCCCTGCACCAAGGATGATGATCTTCATCCGGTCACTCCCTTAAACCCATTAGCTGCGCGCGGCAGCAATCTTGATCAGTTTGGCGTAGTAGAAGCCATCGTGTCCGCCTTCCTGCGCGAGCAACTGGCGGCCGTGGGGCTGCTTGATACCGGCCGCCGTGGCGAGGTCCAGTTCCCGCGCGCCACTGGTGCGGGCGAGGAAGGCTTGGATCACCTCGGTGTTTTCCGTCGGCAGCGTGGAGCACGTGGCGTAGAGCAGGATGCCGCCGACTTCCAGGGTTGGCCACAGGGCGTCGAGCAGTTCGCCTTGCAGCACGGCCAGGGCGGCGATGTCGTCGGGTTGGCGGGTGAGCTTGATATCCGGGTGACGGCGGATCACGCCCGTGGCGGAACATGGCGCGTCGAGCAGGATGCGCTGGAACGGTTTGCCGTCCCACCAGGTGGCAGTGTCGCGGCCGTCGGCGGCGATCAGCTCGGCGCTCAGGCCCAGGCGCGCGAGGTTTTCACGCACACGCACCAGGCGCTTGGCTTCCAGGTCGACGGCGACTACACCGGCAAGGTCTTTTTCGACTTCCAGAATGTGACACGTCTTACCGCCCGGCGCGCAGCAGGCGTCCAGCACGCGTTGGCCGGGGGCCAGGTCGAGCAGGTCGGCGGCCAGTTGTGCAGCTTCGTCCTGCACGCTGATCCAGCCTTCGGCAAAACCCGGCAGGCTGCGCACGTCGGTGGCGGTTTCCAGCACAATGCCGTCGACGCTGTACACACACGGCGTGGCACTGATGCCGGCATCGGCCAGCAATTGCAGGTAGGCATCACGGCTGTGATGGCGACGGTTGACCCGCAAAATCATCGGCGGGTGCGCATTATTGGCGGCGCAAATCGCTTCCCATTGCTCGGGCCAGAAGGCTTTCAGGGATTTTTGCAGCCAGCGCGGGTGAGCCGTGCGCACCACCGGGTCATGTTCCAGCTCGGCCAGCAGCGCTTCGCTTTCACGCTGGGCACGGCGCAGTACGGCGTTAAGCAAGGCCTTTGCCCACGGCTTTTTCAGCTTGTCGGCGCAACCAACGGTTTCACCGATGGCGGCATGCGCGGGCACGCGGGTGTAGAGCAACTGATAGAGGCCCACCAGCAGCAGCGCTTCTACATCGGCATCAGCCGCTTTGAATGGTTTTTGCAGCAGCTTGGCCGCCAACGCCGACAAGCGCGGCTGCCAGCGGGCGGTGCCAAAGGCCAGGTCCTGGGTGAAACCGCGATCACGGTCTTCAACCTTGTCCATTTGCGTAGGCAGCGAACTGTTCAGCGAAGCCTTGCCGTTGAGTACAGCAGCAAGCGCCTTGGCGGCGGCCAGACGCGGGTTCATTGAGCGACCGCCCCGAGAACCGTGCCCAAGGCAAATTTCTCACGACGGCTGTTGAACAGGTCGCCGAAGTTCAGTGCCTTGCCGCCGGGCAATTGCAGGCGGGTCAGGCACAGCGCCTGTTCACCGCAGGCGACCAACAGGCCGTCCTTGCTGGCGCCGATGATTTCACCCGGAGCACCTTTGCCATCCGCCAAGGTGGCGGCCAGCACTTTCAAGGCTTCGCCATTGAGGGTGCTGTGGCAGATCGGCCACGGGTTGAAGGCGCGCACCAGGCGCTCCAGCTCCACGGCCGGGCGGCTCCAGTCGATGCGGGCTTCATCTTTGTTCAATTTGTGCGCGTAGGTGGCGAGGCTGTCGTCCTGCACTTCGCCTTCCAGCGTACCGGCCGCCAGGCCCGCGATGGCCTGGATCACGGCCGGTGGGCCAAGCTCGGCCAAGCGGTCGTGCAGGCTGCCGCCGGTGTCTTCGCCCGTGATCGGCGTGGCAACCTTGAGCAGCATCGGGCCGGTATCCAGACCCGCCTCCATGCGCATCACGGTCACGCCGCTTTCAAGGTCACCGGCTTCCACGGCGCGCTGGATCGGCGCCGCACCACGCCAGCGTGGCAGCAACGACGCGTGGCTGTTGATGCAGCCCAGGCGCGGGATATCCAGTACGGCTTGAGGCAGGATCAAACCGTAAGCCACCACCACCAGCAAGTCGGGTTTCAACGCCGCCAGTTCTGCCTGGGCATCGGCATTGCGCAGGGTTGGCGGTTGCAGCACAGGGATGTTGTGCTCAAGCGCCAACTGCTTGACCGGGCTTGGCATCAGTTTTTGCCCGCGACCGGCCGGGCGATCCGGCTGGGTGTACACCGCCACGATGTCATAAGGGCTGGCAAGCAGCGCCTTGAGGTGTTCGGCAGCAAATTCGGGGGTGCCGGCAAAAACAATGCGCAGTGGCTCGGTCATGGGAGGTCTCGGTAAAAAACAGTCACAAAAGAAAAAGGCTTGCCGCAGCAAGCCTTTGGAAGAAGGGCATCAAGCTTGCTGGCGATGCTTTTTTTCCAGCTTCTTCTTGATCCGGTCGCGTTTAAGCGTGGACAGGTAATCAACAAACAGCTTGCCGTTGAGGTGATCGCATTCGTGCTGGATGCACACTGCCAGCAGGCCTTCGGCGATCAGTTCGTAGGGCTTGCCGTCACGGTCCAGGGCCTTGATCTTCACGCGCAGCGGGCGTTCGACGTTCTCGTAGAATTCCGGCACCGACAGGCAGCCTTCCTGGTATTCGCCCATCTCTTCGGTCAGCGGTTCGAACTCGGGGTTTATAAACACCCGAGGTTCGCTGCGATCTTCCGACAGGTCCATGACCACGACGCGCTGATGCACGTTGACCTGGGTGGCGGCGAGGCCGATGCCCGGGGCTTCATACATTGTTTCAAACATGTCATCGACCAACTGACGAACCTTGTCGTCCACTACGGCCACCGGTTTGGCGATCGTGCGCAGGCGCGAGTCGGGAAATTCGAGGATGTTCAAAATAGCCATAAGCGTAATTGCTGCACATGTGAGGTAGAGGCAAATCGGCGTTGGGATGGACCCAGACCGCCGGTGTGAAAGGTTCGAAAGCCGCTAAGGCTCTGGCATTTCACGCGAACGTACATAATAAAGGAGATTGACCCCATGAGGAAATCGCTACTCGTCTTGCTGTTGTGGGCGCCGCTCGCCATGGCCCTGGTTCCCCAGCCCGGCCCGCGCCTGGAACAGGCCACGCAACAGGCCATCCGCCACTTCTTGTTGCACAACCGCATTTTCGATACGCCCCAGGACCTGGACAACGCGCCTTACATTGTTGCCGCCGACGCAGGAAGAGTCCTGGGTGCCAACGGTGAGCGCGTGTATGCCCGCGGTGACCTGGACCCGACCCAGCCGGACTATGGGATCTTTCGTCGCGGCAAAACCTACACCGACCCGCAAACCCGGGAGTTGCTGGGCATCAATGCCGACGACATCGGCAGCGCACGCTTTGTATTGGCGGGCGACCTCAGCACCCTGGCCGTGCAACGGGTCACCCAGGAAGTGCGCCCGGGCGACGGCTTGCTGCGTGCCGAACCGCCCGTCGAATGGGCCAATCGGGAGCCTGCGCCTTTCATCGAAGGGCACATTATCGATATTCCCAAGGGTGTCACCCAGATCGGCGTATTGGATGCCGTGACCTTGAACAAGGGCCGTCGTGACGGTCTGGCCGAAGGCCACCTGCTCACGGTGATCAAGGCCGGCGCGAGCGTTCGCGACAGCCTATCTGGCGCTCCGGCCCAACTCCCCGATGAAGCTGCTGGCACGCTGCTGGTGTTTCGCACCTACGAAAAACTCAGTTATGGCCTGGTGCTCAGAGCCTCACGTTCGCTGGCGGTGATGGATCGATTCGAGACTGCCCGACAAACGCAATAAATAGCCTGCTAAATAAGTTACCAACAGAGTTATCCACAGCTTGTTCAGATCAAGGATGATCAAATGTATCCGACAAACAGCCCTGAAATTTCCCCTGCAGAACTGGAAGCCCGACTACGCTTGCACAGGCTGCCGGAACTGGGCCCCAAGCGTTTTCGTGTATTGATCGAGGCATTTGGTTCTGCCTCCAAGGCCATCAGTGCACCGGCAAGTGCCTGGCGTTCCCTTGGGTTGCCAGCCGTTAGCGCCGATGCCAGGCGCAGCCCTGAAATTCGCGATGGCGCCAGTGCTGCGCTTGCATGGTTGGAGCGCCCGGCCCAGCATTTGCTGATGTGGGACCAGCCTGAGTACCCTGCATTGTTGGCGCAGATCGACGATGCACCGCCGTTGTTATTCGTCGCCGGCGAGCCGAACATCCTCGAAAAACCGCAGTTGGCCATGGTCGGCAGTCGCCGTGCATCCCGCCCTGGGATGGACACTGCCGCCGCCTTTTCGCGCAGCCTGGCGAGCGCCGGTTTTGTCATTACCAGTGGCTTGGCCTTGGGCATCGACGGTGCTGCGCACCAAGCGGCATTAGATGTCGGGGGGCAGACAATCGGCGTGCTCGGCACCGGCCTCGAAAATTTTTATCCACAACGCCACCGCCAGCTCGCAGCGGCGATGATTGCCCAAGGCAGCGCGGTGGTTTCCGAGTTTCCGCTGGACACTGCGCCCCAGGCCGCCAACTTCCCACGACGCAACCGGATCATTAGCGGCCTGTCGCTGGGGGTGCTGGTAGTGGAAGCCAGCATGGCCAGCGGTTCGCTGATCACTGCCAAGCTTGCGGCCGAGCAAGGGCGTGAGGTGTATGCAATTCCGGGCTCCATTCATCATCCGGGCGCCAAGGGCTGCCATCAGTTGATTCGCGATGGCGCGACGCTGGTGGAGTCCATCGAGCACATCCTGGACGGCTTGCGCGGCTGGCAGGCGTTGTCCCGCCCGGCGCCGATGCCGGTCACCCATCCGTTGGTAGCGCTGTTGCACGCGGCGCCCCTTACCAGCGAGGCTTTGGCGGTTGCCAGCGGGCGGCCTTTGGCCCACACACTGGCAGCGCTTACCGAGCTTGAACTTGAAGGCCTGGTGATCTGCGAAAGCGGGCGCTGGCTTGCGCGCGGCCCGCTTATGTAATTAGTTTTTGCAAAGAACATCGGTAAACTGCGCAGAGCTTTAGTCCGGAGAGTGAGCAATGGTCAACAGGTGGCGTGTGCTGGAAGCCGCACGAGAAATTCGCGCAGGCGCGGTGATTGCCTATCCGACCGAAGCGGTCTGGGGCCTGGGCTGCGACCCGTGGAATGAAGACGCGGTAGACCGGCTGCTGGCGATCAAGAATCGCTCGGTCGACAAGGGGCTGATTCTGGTGGCGGACAATATCCGTCAGTTCGATTTTCTATTCGAAGACTTCCCGGACACCTGGATCGACCGCATGGCCAGTACTTGGCCGGGGCCGAACACCTGGCTTGTGCCGCATCAGGGCATGCTGCCGGAATGGGTGACCGGTGTGCATGACACCGTGGCGCTGCGGGTCAGCGATCATCCGTTGGTGAGGGATTTATGCGCGCAGGTGGGGCCGTTGATCTCTACCTCAGCCAACCCGCAAGGCCGCCCGGCGGCGCGCACGCGGCTTCGGGTGGAGCAGTATTTCCGTGGCCAAGTGGATTTGGTGCTGGGTGGTGCCCTGGGTGGGCGCAAGAACCCGAGCCTGATTCGCGATTTGGCGACGGGTGAGGTAGTGCGGCCTTCTTAGTGCCTTTGTGGCGAGGGCGCTTGCTCCCGTTGGCCTGCGAAGCAGGCCCAAAACCGGACGATGCGGCTTACCTGAAGAAGCACCTAACTGTTTTGGGGCCGCTTCGCGGCCCAACGGGAGCAAGCTCCCTCGCCACAATGGGCAGTCAAGGCAGCAAAATGGTCGACCCCGTCGTCCTGCGCCCCGACAACTCCGTCTGCGCCTTCGCCGCATCCGCCAGCGCAAACCGCTGGTTGATATCAATACGCACCTTGCCGCTCTTGATCATCGAGAACAAATCATCAGCCATCGCCTGCAAGTCTTTCGGGTTGCTGGCATAAGTCGCCAGTGTCGGCCGAGTGACATACAACGAGCCCTTCGCCGCCAGAATTCCCAGGTTCACGCCATCCACCGCGCCTGACGCATTGCCGAAACTCACCACCAAACCCCGTGGCGCCACGCTGTCCAGTGAGGTCAGCCAAGTGTCTTTGCCGACGCCGTCGTACACCACCGGGACTTTTTTGCCGTCGGTCAATTCCAGTACGCGCTGTGCGACGTTTTCCTTGCTGTAGTCGATGGTTTCCCAGGCGCCAAGGGATTTGGCCAGGGCGGCTTTTTCCGGCGAACTCACCGTGCCGATCAGCTTCACGCCCAGCGCCTTGGCCCACTGGCAGGCCAGGGAGCCCACGCCACCGGCAGCGGCGTGGAACAAGATGGTTTCGTCACCCTTCAACTCGTAGGTCTGTCGCAGCAGGTACTGCACGGTCAGGCCCTTGAGCATCGCGCCGGCAGCCTGTTCGAAGCTGATAGCGTCCGGCAAGTGCACCAGGTTGGCGGCAGACAGCACGTGCAGCTCGCTGTACGCGCCCAATGGGCCACTGCCATAGGCCACGCGGTCGCCGACCTTGAACTGCGTGACCTCGCTGCCAACCGCATCCACCACGCCAGCGCCTTCTGCGCCGAGGCCCGATGGCAGCGCGGGCGGCGCATACAGGCCACTGCGGAAATAGGTGTCAATGAAGTTCAGGCCGATGGCCTCGTTACGCACACGCACCTGCTGGGGTCCAGGTTCTGCCGGGGTGTAGTCCACATACTCAAGTACTTCGGGGCCGCCATGGGCGCTGAACTGGATACGTTTGGCCATCTGCACTTCTCCTGAGGTCGAATCGCGTAGCCCCCTATCCCACTCCTAACCTTGATCTTCGTCAACAGCGGCGCACCTAAGTGCAGAGGGATGGCAGGGGGATGGCAGAGGGATGTAGGTGCAGTGGTATCCTGTGCGCCCATTTGCCGCCGACGCCCAATGGCCTCGCGTAGCTTTGCCCGATTCAAGGTGATGCCATGACTACCCGCACCGAGGCTGTAAAGGCCTACCTGCTCGACCTGCAAGACCGCATTTGCAGCGCCCTGGAAACCTTCGAGACGGACACTCGCTTTATCGAAGACGCCTGGACCCGGCCTGCCGGCGGCGGCGGTCGCACCCGTGTGATCGAAAACGGTTCGGTGATCGAAAAAGGCGGCGTCAACTTTTCCCACGTATTCGGCAGCGGCCTGCCACCGTCCGCCAGTGCGCATCGCCCCGAGCTGGCCGGCCGTGGCTTTGAAGCTCTCGGCGTGTCGCTGGTGATCCACCCGCACAACCCGCACGTGCCAACGTCCCACGCCAACGTGCGTTTTTTC
The DNA here is from genome assembly GCF_030687515.1 of Pseudomonas sp. FP2338. Classification (NCBI taxonomy): domain Bacteria; kingdom Pseudomonadati; phylum Pseudomonadota; class Gammaproteobacteria; order Pseudomonadales; family Pseudomonadaceae; genus Pseudomonas; species Pseudomonas sp. FP2338. Next base: position 25,812 of record NZ_CP117436.1, read on the forward strand.
ATCGCCGAAAAAGACGGCGAAGAGCCGGTGTGGTGGTTCGGTGGCGGTTTCGATCTCACGCCCTACTACGGCAATGAAGAAGACTGCATCCACTGGCACCGCGTGGCCGAGCAGGCCTGTGCGCCGTTTGGCGCGGACGTGTACGCGCGCTACAAGGAATGGTGCGACACCTACTTCCATATCAAGCACCGCAACGAACCGCGCGGCATCGGCGGCCTGTTCTTCGATGACTTGAACGAGTGGGGCTTCGACACCTGCTTCGCCTTCATCCGCGCCATCGGCGATGCTTATATCGACGCCTACCTGCCGATCGTGCAGCGCCGCAAGGCCATGGCTTACTCCGAGCAGCAGCGCCAGTTCCAGGAATTTCGTCGCGGCCGCTACGTTGAATTCAACCTGGTATACGACCGTGGCACCCTGTTCGGCCTGCAATCGGGCGGGCGTACCGAGTCGATCCTGATGTCACTGCCGCCGCAAGTACGCTGGAGCTACGACTGGAAAGCCGAAGCCGGCAGCGAAGAGGCGCGCCTCACCGATTACTACCTGCAAGACCGCGACTGGCTGGGCCTTGCTGCGCCCAAGGCGGCTGTTTGATGGACCGTTATGTGGTGTTCGGCAACCCCATCGGCCACAGCAAGTCGCCGCTGATTCACCGTATGTTCGCCGAACAGACCGGCGAGCAACTGGACTACAGCACCTTGCTCGCGCCGCTGGAGGATTTCACCGGCTGTGCCCGTGAGTTCTTTGCACAAGGCCGTGGCGCCAACGTCACCGTGCCGTTCAAGGAAGACGCCTACCGCCTGGCCAACAGCCTGACCGAACGCGCCCAGCGCGCAGGCGCCGTGAACACCCTGAGCAAGTTGGGCGACGGCACCTTGCTGGGCGACAACACCGACGGCGCTGGCCTGGTGCGCGACCTCACGGTGAATGCCGGGCTGAGCCTGCAAGGCAAACGCATCCTGCTGCTGGGCGCCGGTGGCGCCGTACGCGGGGCGTTGGAGCCATTACTGGCTGAGCAACCTGCGTCGCTGATCATCGCCAACCGCACCGTGGAAAAGGCCGAGTTGCTTGCCGAGCTGTTCGACGATTTGGGGCCGGTGTCGGCCAGCGGTTTCGATTGGCTGCGTGAGCCGGTGGACGTGATCATCAATGCCACGTCTGCCAGCCTGTCAGGCGATGTACCGCCAATAGCGGGCAGCCTGATCGAACCGGGCAAGACCTTTTGCTACGACATGATGTACGCCAAGGAGCCGACCGCGTTCTGTCGCTGGGCTACCGAGCAAGGCGCGGCGGTGGTGATGGACGGTTTGGGCATGTTGGTGGAGCAGGCCGCAGAAGCCTTCTTCCTGTGGCGCGGCGTGCGGCCGGAGTCGGCACCGGTGTTGGCTGAGTTGCGTCGGCAACTGGCGGCCAAATGATTCCAGCCTTGTGAAGATCTAATGTGGGAGCTGGCTTGCCTGCGATAGCGGTGTATCAGATACAGAGGTGCTGGCTGATCCACCGCTATCGCAGGCAAGCCGGCTCCCACAGTTTTAACCGCACTCAGTCTTCGAAATGGATGGGGCAGTTGTCGGCCCCTTCCAATTTCTTTAACTCTTCCACTACCTGCGGCCTGGCCCGGCGCAACGTCAGGCTACGCCCCACACCCACCAGCCGCCGCGCCTCCTGGTGCAGCATCTCCACCCCGGAATAGTCGATAAAATTAATCTGCTGCGCCTCGATCACCACCCGTTCGCTTTGCAAGCTTTGCAGGCGCACTTGCAGGTAATGGCTGGCGCCAAAAAAGATCGAGCCGCCCACCCGCAACACATCCTCATCACCGTCGCGCCACTGCTGAACCCGCGGCTGCGAGGTGCGTTTGAGGTAGAAAAACAATGACGCCAACACCCCCGCATAAATCGCCGTTTGCAACTCCAGCAGCAAAGTCGCGACGCACGTCAGGCTCATCACCACAAACTCGGCGCGGCTGACGCGCAACAGCGCGCGAATGCCACGATGATCCACCAGGCCCCAGCAAATCAGCAGGATGCTTGCGGCCATGCTCGGGATCGGGATGTGCGCGATCAACGCCGCGCCGAACAGCGCAAACACTGCCACCCAGAGCGCGGAAAACACGCCCGCCAGCGGCGAGCAGGCGCCCGCTTCATAGCTGAGGCCGGAGCGGGTAAAGGAACCGGCCGACAAGTACCCGGAGAAAAAGCCGCCGACGATGTTGGATAAACCCTGCGCGCGGACTTCCTGATTAGCGTCGAGCAATTGCTGCGAACGCGCCGACAACGAGCGCGCAATCGACAGGCTGGTGACCAGCCCAAGCATGCCCACCGCCACGGCGCTGGGCAGCAGGCGCAGGAGCATGTCCAGGTCCATCGGCAGCGGGCTGAACGGCGGCAGTTTGCCGACAAACGAACTCACCCGCGCCACATGCCCGAACATCGCCGGCCACAGCCACGCCACCAGGCTGCCCAGCGTCAGGGCGATCAACAGGGTTGGCCAACGCGGGACCAGGTATTTGAGCAGCGCGCCCACCAGCAAGGTGCCCAGGCCCAGCGCCAGTGAGGCGTGGTCCCATTCCCCGGCATGGTCCATCAGTGCCAGCAAGCTATTGATCGCCGTGGCCTGGCTGGGTAAATCCAGCCCCAGCAAGTTGGGCAATTGCCCCAGGGCAATCACCACGGCAGCGCCCAGGGTGAAACCCAGCACGACCGAATGCGAGACGAAATTCACCAGCGCGCCGAAGCGCAGCATGCCCAGCAGCCACTGGAAAACGCCGGCGAGAAATGTGAGCAACAGGATCAACGTGATGTAGTCCTGCGAGCCAGGCACGGCCAGCGGACTGACGCTGGCGTACAGGACGATGGATATCGCCGCCGTCGGCCCGCAAATAAGGTGCCACGACGAACCCCACAAGCACGCGATCAACACCGGGATGATGGCGGCATACAGGCCGTATTCGGGTGGGAGCCCGGCGATCAGCGCGTAGGCAATCGACTGCGGCAAGGCGAGTACGGCGCCGCTGAGCCCGACAATCGCATCCCGGCCGACGCTGGCGCGGGTTTGGCGCGGCAGCCAGGCGAGGAAGGGGAAGAGAGTGTGGCGGTTGGGCCGGGGCATCGCAGACTCGGTAAAAAGGTTTAGCTCAGAGTATCAGTACACATAAGGCTCTGTGGGAGCTGGCTTGCCTGCGATAGCATCACCTCGGTAGGTCTGGCAGACCGAGTTGTCTGTATCGCAGGCAAGCCAGCTCCCACACAAGCCTTTTCCCATTCGGGATTGTGTGGGGTCTTAGAGTTTGGCTTTTACGGCAGGCAGTGCATCTTTGCCGTCGAGGGTCTTCACCCCATCCAGCCACTTATCCAGTACCGCCGGGTTAGCCTTGATCCACGCCTTCGCCGCCTCGGCATTGCTGACCTTGTTGTTCACCACCTGGGCCATGATGCTGTTCTCCATCTCCTGGGTAAAACTCAGGTTGGTCAGCAACTTTCCTACGTTCGGACAGGCCTGTGCATAACCCTTGCGGGTCAAGGTATATACGCTGCCGGTGTCACCAAAATACTTCTCGCCGCCTTTGAGGTAGTGCATCTTCAACTGCACGTTCATCGGGTGTGGGGTCCAGCCGAGGAAGGTCACGAACTTTTGCTTTTTCACCGCCCGCGACACTTCGGCCAGCATCGCCTGCTCGCTCGACTCGATCAGCTTCCACTGGCCCAGGTCGAAGTCGTTCTTCTTGATGATCTCCTGCAGCGAAATATTCGCCGGTGCGCCGGAGCCGATGCCGTAGATCTTCTTGTCGAACTTGTCGGCAAACGTGTTCAGGTCGGCAAAATCATGCACACCGGCGTCCCACACATAGTCCGGCACGGCAAGGGTGAACTCGGTGCCGTCGAGGTTTTTCGCCAGTTGCACCACATCGCCATTGGCCACGAACTTGTCGTAGAAACCCTGCTGCGCCGGCATCCAGTTGCCCAGGAACACGTCCACCTGGCCATCCTTGAGCCCGCCAAACGTGATCGGCACCGCCAAGGTGTTGACCTTGGCCTTGTAGCCCATGCCGTTCAACAGAAAACCGGTGATGGCATTGGTGGCGGCGATATCGCTCCAGCCTGGATCGGCCATCTTCACCGTGTCACAGCTGGTGTCTGCGTAAACATTGGCGCTGCTCAACGCCAAGACTCCGAGTATCACCGTTAACTTTTGCATGGCCTTCCCTCTGTGTATTTATTGGTTTTGGCAGGGTTGTGGATAACGTGCCTTGCGCTCCAGGTCGTCGAGGTCGATATGGTTGCGCATGTACTGCTGACTGGCGTCCACCAGTGGCTGGTGATCCCAGCTCTTCAGCTTGCCTTGGGTCAGCGCCTCGAACACCAGGCGGCGACGGCGTTGGCTGGCGAGCACCTGCTGGTGGATCGCCGGGATGTCCCATTTGGCCCGCGCCTCATTCAAAAACGCCTCGAACAGTGGCCGGTGTTCCGGTGACTGGCTGAGGTCTTCCCGCTCGTGCGGGTCGTTGTGTACATCGAACAGTAGACAAGGGTCGTCTTCGCTGTAGATGAATTTGTAGGCGCCGCGCCGAATCATCATCAGTGGGCTGATGGTGCCCTCGGCCATGTATTCGCCAAACACTTCGTCGTGCCCGCCCTGCCCTTGCAAGTGCGGGACCAGCGAGCGGCCGTCCAGCGCCAGGCGCGGGTCCAGCTCGCCGCCGGCCAGTTCCACCAGGGTGGGCAGCAGGTCGGCGGTGGACACAGCCTTGGTCACGCGGCCCGCCGCAAACTGGCCTGGCGCACTCACCAGCAGCGGTACGCGGGCGGCCATCTCGAACCAGTGCATTTTGTACCAGAGGCCACGCTCGCCGAGCATGTCGCCGTGGTCGCCGGAGAAGATGATGATCGTGTCGTCGGCCAGGCCGGTGTCTTCCAGGGTTTGCAGGAGTTTGCCGACGTTGCTGTCGATATAGCTGCACGCACCGAAATACGCTCGGCGCGCATCGCGGATCTTGTCCACAGGCAACGGCTTGCCCCACAGGTCGTACACCTTGAGCAGGCGCTGGGAATGTGGGTCGAGATCGCCTTGCGCGGGGGTTGCTGGCATTGGGATGTCGTGGTCGTCGTACAGGTCCCAGAACGGCTTGGGAATGGTGTATGGGTCGTGCGGGTGCGTCATCGACACGGTGAGGCAGAACGGCTGGTTGCCGTCTTCACGGATATGGTCGAACAGATACTGCTGGGCCTTGAACACCACTTCTTCGTCGAAATCCAGCTGATTGGTGCGCACGCACGGCCCGGCTTGCAGCACCGAGGACATGTTGTGGTACCAGGTGGGGCGCACATCCGGCTCATCCCAGTTCACCGCCCAGCCATAGTCGGCGGGGTAGATGTCGCTGGTCAGGCGTTCTTCATAACCGTGCAACTGATCTGGCCCGCAGAAATGCATCTTGCCCGACAGCGCCGTGCGGTAGCCGAGGCGGCGCAGGTAGTGGGCATAAGTGGGTACATCGGCGGGGAAATCGGCGGCATTGTCGTAGGCGCCAATCTTGCTCGGCAACTGGCCGCTGACCAGGGTGAAACGCGAAGGCGCGCACAACGGGCTGTTGCAGTAGGCGGCGTCAAACACCACGCCCTGTGCAGCCAGGCGGCTCAGGTTCGGCAACTTGATCGGGGAGGGTCCGTAGAACGGCAGCATCGGCGCGGCCATTTGATCGGCCATGATGAAAAGAATGTTCTTGCGCTTCATGATCTATCGGCATTCCATAGGCGGTGTTTATGCGAATGAGCATGCGGCCCATGGAAAATGGGGTAAAGCCCATGAAAAGCAATGTCTAGGATAAGCACAGCTTATGTATGAAGCCCTTGGTGATCTGTCCCTCGACCTGCTGCGTGCCTTTGAAGCAGCGGCGCGCCATCGCAGCTTTACCGCCGCCGCGGTGGAGTTGGGCACTACGCAGCCAGCCATCAGCCAGCAGATCAAGCGCCTTGAAGAACAACTGGCGATCCGCCTGTTCGATCGCATCTACCGAGGCATCGAACTGACGGATGCGGGCGCGCTGCTCTTCGAGCATGTGCAAGGCGGTATGCAAACCATCAACCAGGGCCTCAGCGCAATCACCCAGCAGGACCAGCACGAAGTGCTGCAAGTGGCCACCGACTTCGCCTTCGCCGCCTACTGGCTGATGCCGCGCCTGCATCGCTTTCACCAGGCCAACCCGCAAGTGGATGTGAGCCTGGTGACCAGCGAGCGCAACCACGCCACGTTGCGCAGCGATATCGACGTAGCGGTGTTGTTTGGCGATGGTCGTTTCAAGCAGGGCGAGAGCTTGTGGCTGTTCAACGAGGAAGTGTTTCCGGTGTGCAGCCCGCAGTGGCTCAAGGCTCAACCCACGCCATTGGCTGTACAAAATTTGCACGATTACCCGCTGCTGCATCTGCGCCAGGAAAACAACAGCCAATGGTTCGACTGGAGCGGCGTGTTTCGTGAGTTGGGCATCACCACGGCGCCCACGCCTGGGCAATTGCGCTTCGACAATTACACCCTGCTGATCCAGGCCGCGATTGCTGGCCAGGGCGTGGCCATCGGCTGGCGGCATTTGGTGGATAACCTGCTGGAGCAGAACTGGCTGTGCCGGCCGATCAGCGACACGGTGATTTCGCGCTACGGTTATTACGTGGTGCAGCCTCAGCGCAAACGTCGGGGGCAATTGGTCGAGCGCTTTGTTGACTGGCTGGTGGCCGAGCAAGCCAGCAGCGCGCAGTCGCTGACCGGGCTGGCCCTGCCGTCGATTGCGGTCTAGGATCGGCACATATTGGATCCGGATTTCGCCATGCAACGTATCAAGGGCTACCACGCCCATATCTACTTTGACGCCAGCACCATCGACCAGGCGCGCACGCTCTGCGAGGACGCGGCCAAGCTGTTCCCGCTGAGCATGGGCCGTGTACACGAAAAGCCGGTCGGCCCGCACCCGGACTGGAGCTGCCAGCTGGCATTCGAGCCGGAATACATCGGCGTGGTGTTGCCCTGGCTGGCGCTGCATCGTGATGGGCTGGTGGTGTTCCTGCACCCGGACACCGGCGATGACCTCAAGGATCACACCGATTACGCGATCTGGATGGGCGCGATGCGCGAGCTGAACCTGTCTGTTTTTTAACCACTGCTAATACCAATCCCATCACCTTGCGCAAAGGCGATGGGATTTTTTATTGTCAAGTCCCACTATATGGAACTGTTATTTATATATTGAGATATTACCAGCCGTAGGTTTATATTCGCCCATCAGCTTTTTCAGCACCCACTCATTTCAGGTGAAGCGATGCAGGCGCAATTGATCGCGCTCGACTGGGGGACCAGCTCCCTTCGTGCTTACAAACTCGGCCCGGCTGGCTGCGTGCTCGAACAGCGCGCTTTGGCGTTCGGCATCATGCACCTGCCCAGTGAACCCCGGGTCATTGCTGGCGTGCTGTGCAGTGACGGCTTTGAGTTGGCGTTCGATGCGGCCTGCGGCGACTGGCTCGACGCGCAGCCCGGCCTGCCGGTGATTGCCTGCGGCATGGTCGGCAGCGCCCAAGGCTGGAGCGAAGCGGCTTACCGCCAAACGCCCGTCGACGTCGCCAGCCTCGGCCAGGCCTTGCACCCTGTGCGCAGCCTGCGCGGGGTGCAGGTGCATATTGTGCCGGGTGTGATCGAGCGGGTCGGCTTGCCCAATGTGATGCGCGGCGAAGAAACCCAAGTGCTGGGTGTGCTGCAAGGCCTGGGCGCCGACGTGTTGATCGGCCTGCCGGGCAGCCATTCCAAATGGGTCGAGGTGGTTGAAGGCTGCATCACCCACTTCGACACCTTCATGACCGGCGAGGTGTTTGCGGTACTCAGCAAGCACAGCATTCTCGGGCGTACCCAGCAACCGCCCGAACAATTTGAGGTCGAGGCCTTTGATCGTGGCGTGCGCGTGGCGCTTTCGCAGGATGGCCGGCGCGGTGTGCTGTCGACCTTGTTCAGCGCCCGTACCCTGGGCTTGACCGGCGAACTGGCACCCGACGAACAGCCCGATTATCTGTCCGGCCTGCTGATCGGCCACGAACTCGCCGGTTTGCCGCAGCAGGCCAAACACACGCCTATCGTTCTGGTCGGCGCTGCCAAACTCTGCGCCTGCTACCAACGCGCCCTCGCCCTCAGCGGCTTTACCCACGTCAGCTTTGCGCAGGAAGCCACCGCGCGCGGTCTGTGGCAGTTGGCCGTTGCCGCTGGGCTCACTCAACCTGTACAGGAGGCCTGACATGCTCAAGCAAGCACTCGCACACAACGGTTTGATCGCAATTTTGCGCGGCGTGCGACCGGATGAAGCACAGGCGATTGGCCAGGTGCTTTATGAGGCCGGTTTTCGCGTGATCGAAGTGCCACTGAATTCGCCGGACCCTTACACCAGCATCCGCACCCTGCGCGACACCTTGCCCGCCGATTGCCTGATCGGCGCGGGCACCGTGTTGACCCCGGAACAGGTCGAGCAGGTCAAAGCCGCCGGTGGCCAAGTGATTGTCATGCCCCACAGCGATGCCAAGGTATTGCGTGCCGCCAAGGCGGCGGGCCTGTTCCTGTCGCCGGGTGTGGCAACGCCGACCGAGGCCTTCGCCGCGTTGGCCGAAGGCGCGGATGTATTGAAGCTGTTCCCGGCCGAGCAAATGGGCCCGGCGGTAATCAAGGCGTGGTTGGCGGTATTGCCCACCGGCACATTGCTGCTGCCGGTGGGCGGCGTGACACCCGACAACATGCAGGTGTATTTCGACGCGGGCGCGAAGGGCTTTGGCCTGGGTTCCGGGTTGTTCAAACCGGGCATGTCGGTGGACCAAGTGGCGAGCAATGCCCAGGCCTATGTCGCGGCCTGGAACGCGCTTAACTGAACTCAAGGTTTGCGCCCCTGGCGCTGCATCGATAAGAGAGATAAGAAGATGAAAATCACCAAACTGACCACCTTTATCGTCCCGCCGCGCTGGTGCTTCCTCAAGGTCGAGACCGACCAGGGTGTGACCGGTTGGGGTGAGCCTGTGGTGGAGGGCCGCGCCCACACCGTGGCCGCCGCCGTCGAGGAACTCTGCGACTACCTGATCGGCAAAGACCCACGCAATATCGAAGATATCTGGACCGTGCTCTATCGCGGCGGCTTCTACCGGGGCGGCGCGGTGCACATGAGCGCCCTCGCCGGTATCGACCAGGCGCTGTGGGACATCAAGGGCAAGGCGCTCGGCGTGTCGGTCAGCGACCTGTTGGGTGGCCAGGTGCGTGACAAGATCCGCGTGTATTCCTGGATCGGCGGCGACCGCCCCGCCGACACCGCCCGCGCCGCCAAAGAGGCCGTGGCCCGCGGCTTTACCGCCGTGAAGATGAATGGCACCGAAGAATTGCAGTTCGTCGACAGTTTCGAAAAAGTCGACCTCGCGCTGGCCAACGTGGCCGCTGTGCGCGATGCCGTCGGGCCTAACGTCGGCATCGGCGTCGACTTCCATGGCCGCGTGCACAAGCCCATGGCCAAGGTGCTGATGAAAGAGCTGGACCCGTACAAACTGATGTTTATCGAAGAGCCGGTGCTCAGCGAAAACTACGAAGCGCTCAAAGAGCTGGCGCCGTTGACCAGTACGCCGATTGCCCTGGGCGAGCGGCTGTTTTCCCGTTGGGACTTCAAGCGTGTGCTCAGCGAAGGCTACGTCGACATCATCCAGCCGGACGCGTCCCACGCCGGCGGCATCACCGAAACCCGCAAGATTGCCAACATGGCCGAAGCCTACGACGTGGCCCTGGCCCTGCATTGCCCGCTGGGCCCGATTGCCCTGGCGGCGTGCCTGCAATTGGACGCGGTTTGCTACAACGCGTTTATTCAGGAGCAAAGCCTGGGTATCCACTATAACGAGAGCAACGACCTGCTCGATTACGTGCGCGATCCAGGCGTGTTCGACTATGACAAAGGCTTCGTGAAGATCCCCAACGGGCCGGGCCTGGGCATTGAGATCAACGAGGAATACGTGATCGAACGCGCCGCCATCGGCCACCGCTGGCGCAACCCGATCTGGCGGCATGCCGACGGCAGCTTTGCCGAGTGGTAAGCCTCTCCTGAAGAAATACAGTCATTGTGGGAGCTGGCTTGCCTGCGATAGCGGTGGGCCAGCTTGTATCTCGGGCATAGGCATACCGCCATCGCAGGCAAGCCAGCTCCCACATTGACCGCGCCCAGTCCTCAACAATCACAAGAAGAGGCACCCCCCATGCACCCTGAATCCTTCACCGGGCAGGCTTCTCTCGTCACGCCTAGCAGAAAGCGTTTCTTCATCATGGTGCTGCTGTTTATCACCGTGGTGATCAACTACCTCGACCGCAGCAACCTGTCGATTGCCGCCCCGGCGCTGACCAGCGAACTGGGGATTGACCCGGTGCATGTCGGGCTGATCTTCTCCGCGTTCGGCTGGACCTACGCCGCCATGCAGATTCCCGGTGGCTGGCTGGTGGACCGCGTGCCGCCGCGCATTCTCTATACCGCTGCCCTGCTGTTGTGGTCCATCGCCACGGTGATGCTGGGGTTTGCGGCCAGCTTTATCGCGCTGTTTGTGCTGCGCATGGCCGTCGGTGCCCTGGAAGCACCGGCTTACCCGATTAACAGCCGCGTGGTCACCACCTGGTTTCCCGAGCGCGAGCGTGCCACCGCGATTGGCGTTTACACGTCCGGGCAATTTGTCGGGCTGGCGTTTCTGACGCCGGTGCTGGCTTGGCTGCAGCACGCGTTCGGTTGGCACATGGTGTTTGTCGCCACCGGTGGCGTCGGCATCCTGTGGGCGTTGATCTGGTACGCGGTGTACCGCGAGCCGAAAGACTTCAAAGGCGCCAATGCGGCAGAAATCGAGTTGATCCGCGAGGGCGGCGGCCTGGTGGATATGCAGGCGAAAGCGGTCAAGGCGCCGTTCAGTTGGGTTGACCTCGGGATAGTGCTGAGCAAGCGCAAGCTGTGGGGCATCTACCTGGGGCAGTTCTGCCTGAACTCGACGCTGTGGTTCTTCCTGACGTGGTTCCCGACCTACCTGGTGAAATACCGCGGCATGGACTTCATCAAGTCCGGTTTGCTGGCCTCGCTGCCGTTTCTCGCTGCGTTTATCGGTGTGCTGTGTTCGGGGATTTTTTCTGATTGGCTGATTCGCCGGGGCACGTCGGTAGGGTTTGCGCGCAAGCTGCCGATCATTGGTGGGTTGCTGATTTCCACGGCAATCATCGGCGCCAACTATGTGGACTCGACGGCCTGGGTGATCGCGTTTCTGGCGGTGGCGTTCTTTGGCAATGGCTTGGCATCGATCACCTGGTCATTGGTGTCGACCCTGGCGCCCGCGCGGTTGCTGGGGCTGACGGGTGGGGTGTTTAACTTCATCGGCAACTTGTCGGCGATTACCACGCCGATAGTGATTGGCTTTCTGGCCAGTGGGGATTCGTTTGCGCCGGCGATCACCTATATCGCGGTGCTGGCGTTGCTGGGGGCGCTTTCCTACGTGTTGCTGGTGGGCAAGGTTGAGCGCATAGAGCTGTAGGTAAAAACCTGTGGCGAGGGAGCTTGCTCCCGCTGGAGTGCGTAGCGCTCCCGTTTTTTTTTGGGGCTGCTCCGCAGCCCAGCGGGAGCAAGCTCCCTCGCCACAAAAGCATCTCGGGGCTAGTAGAGGGCGCCATCCAGGATTTGATAGACGATGCTGGTGCCAATGGCGATCAATACGATATCGCCGCCGGACCGGCGCCATTCATACCCAGGGTATTGCGGCAGATGGGCCAGGGCGCGGTTGTCGAGGCGTTCGCCGTAGTAGTTGCGTGGCAGCGGTTGGCCCCGCACCAGGCGCACGCCAGGTGGTGGTGGCGCGCCTCGGCGGAAGTCGTTGTGGTTGTCACGGATCACCTGGCGCACCGGGCCGAAGTCCTGCGGCGGGCCACGACGGTTATCCTGTGGGCCGCGATGGTCGTCGCCGCGTTGCTCGTACTGGCCTTGCGGGCCGCCACGGCCTGGGCCATCACCGCGTTGATCGGGCGGCGCGGCTTGCGCCAGGGCACTTGCGCCGAGCATCAACACGCCAAGACCTGCGATCAAGCGTTTAGGCATTTTCATGGGGCTTTCCTCAGTACTGCACGAACAAAAAAGGGATTTCGAACGAGGCTCGAAATCCCTTGGTCTTGTCAGTTTAGGTACTGGATTGCCCAGATGATTCCTCTGTATCAGGAACTTTACCCATTGCTACACGCCGCTTACTTACGGGCGTTACGGACACCTTCCGACAACGCCGCGCAGAGGCTCAATACGCCATCGATCGCTTGTTGATCATTTTTCGCAGTGGCGATGTGATCGATCAGCGCCGAGCCGACCACCACACCGTCTGCCAGGCGCGCGATAGCGGCGGCTTGTTCCGGCGTACGAATACCAAAGCCGATGCTGATCGGCAGGTCGGTATGCCGACGCAGGCGTGTTACCGCTTCCTCGACGTGTTCCAGGGTGGCGGCACCGGCACCGGTCACACCGGCCACCGACACGTAATACACAAAGCCGGAACTGCCGTTGAGCACGGTTGGCAGGCGCACGTCGTCGGTGGTCGGCGTGGTCAGGCGGATAAAGTCGATGCCTGCGGCCTGGGCCGGGTCGCACAGCTCGCCGTTATGCTCAGGCGGCATGTCGACCACGATCAAGCCGTCTACGCCGGCTTCTTTGGCGTCGGCGATGAACTTAGGCACACCGTATTTGTGGATCGGGTTGAAGTAACCCATCAACACCAGCGGGGTGTCCTGGTTGTCTTTGCGGAACTCACGGACCATCTGCAGGGTTTTCAGCAGATTCTGTTTGGCTTCCAACGCCCGGATGTTGGCCAGTTGAATCGCCGGGCCGTCGGCCATCGGGTCGGTGAAGGGCATGCCCAGCTCGATCACGTCGGCACCGGCGGCGGGCAAGCCCTTGAGGATCGCCAGCGAGGTGTCATAACCCGGGTCGCCGGCGGTAACGAAAGTCACCAGGGCGGCGCGGTTTTGTTCTTTCAGTTGCGCAAAACGGGTTTGCAGGCGGCTCATCAGTGTTTCTCCTGCTTTGACTGTTCCATATGGTGCATCACGGTCTGCATGTCTTTGTCGCCACGGCCCGACAGGTTGACCACCATCAGGTGATCTTTCGGCAAGGTCGGTGCGCGTTTGAACACTTCAGCCAGGGCATGGGCGCTTTCCAGTGCAGGAATAATTCCTTCCAGGCGGCAGCATTTGTGGAAGGCTTCGAGGGCTTCGTCGTCGGTCACCGAGGTGTATTGGACGCGGCCGATATCATGCAACCAGGCGTGTTCAGGGCCGATGCCTGGGTAGTCGAGGCCGGCGGAAATCGAGTGGGCGTCGATGATCTGGCCGTCGTCGTCCTGCAACAGGAAGGTGCGGTTGCCGTGCAGCACGCCCGGTACACCGCCGTTGAGGCTGGCGGCGTGCTTGCCGGTTTCGATGCCAAAGCCTGCGGCTTCAACGCCGATGATTTCGACGCTGGTGTCATCCAGGAACGGGTGGAACAGGCCCATGGCATTGGAACCACCGCCGATGCACGCCACCAGGCTGTCCGGCAGGCGGCCTTCCTGGGCTTGCAGTTGGTCGCGGGTTTCCTTGCCGATCACGGCCTGGAAGTCGCGCACCATCGCAGGATACGGGTGTGGGCCGGCCACGGTGCCGATCAGGTAGAAAGTGCTGTCGACATTGGTCACCCAGTCACGCAGGGCTTCGTTCATCGCGTCTTTGAGGGTGCCGGTGCCGGCCACGACCGGGATCACTTCGGCGCCCAACAGCTTCATGCGGAACACGTTGGCCTGCTGGCGCTCGATGTCGGTGGTGCCCATGTAGATCACGCATTGCAGGCCGAAACGCGCCGCCACGGTGGCAGTGGCCACGCCGTGCATGCCCGCGCCGGTCTCGGCGATGATGCGTTTTTTGCCCATGCGCCGCGCCAGCAGGATCTGGCCGATGCAGTTGTTGATCTTGTGCGCGCCGGTGTGGTTGAGCTCTTCGCGCTTGAGGTAGATCTTGGCGCCGCCACAGAACTCGGTCAGGCGCTCGGCGAAGTACAGCGGGCTTGGGCGCCCGACATAGTCGCGTTGGAAGTAGGCCAGTTCTTCGTTGAACGCAGGATCGATCTTGGCCGCTTCGTATTCGCGGGCCAGGTCGAGGATCAACGGCATCAGGGTTTCAGCGACGTAGCGGCCGCCGAACGCGCCAAACAGGCCGTTGGCGTCGGGGCCGTTGCGAAGGTCGGTCTGGGACTGAGTCATGGGGCGCTCCAGGAAAGAGGGTGAGGAGAGGCGATGACGGCCACTCTACCCCTGACGCTTGACGCTGAAAACCGATAAGATCGCCATAACCTGTCAGGAAAACTCACAGATGAGCCGAGACCTACCGCCCCTCAATGCCCTGCGTGCGTTTGAGGCAACCGCCCGCCTGAACAGCGTCAGCCAGGCGGCTGAGCAATTGCATGTGACCCATGGTGCGGTCAGCCGCCAGTTGAAGGTGTTGGAAGAGCACTTGGGCGTCAGCCTGTTCGCCAAGGATGGACGCGGCCTTAAACTCACAGATGCAGGCATCCGGCTCAGGGACGCCAGCGCCGAAGCGTTCGAGCGTTTAAGGGATGTTTGCGCCGAGCTGACCCAGGCCAGCGCCGATGCGCCCTTCGTGCTCGGCTGCTCGGGCAGTTTGCTGGCACGCTGGCTGATCCCGCGCCTGGGCCGCTTGAATGCAGACCTGCCCGACCTGCGCTTGCATCTATCGGCGGGTGATGGCGACCTCGACCCACGGCGCCCTGGCCTGGATGCCCTGCTGGTTTTTGCTGAGCCGCCGTGGCCAGCGGACATGCAGGTGTATGAGCTGGCCAGCGAGCGCATTGGCCCGGTAATGAGCCCGCGTTTTGCCGGTTACGAACGCCTGCGCCAGGCGCCGCCCCAAACCCTCTGCGGTGAAGCCTTGTTGCACACCACCTCGCGCCCGCAGGCCTGGCCCAGTTGGGCGCAGCAACACGGCATTGAGCCCGGCGCGTTGAAGCACGGCCAGGGGTTTGAGCATTTGTATTATTTGCTGGAGGCGGCGGTGGCAGGTTTGGGTGTGGCGATTGCGCCGCAACCGCTGGTGGCAGAGGACCTGCGAGCGGGTCGCCTGGTGGCGCCGTGGGGTTTCAGTGAAACCCCGGCGCACCTGGCGTTGTGGCTACCCAAGCGCGCCGCAGATGGGCGCGCGGGTCAGTTGGCGCAGTGGCTCAAGGCTGAGCTGTTGCGCCAACCGGTTTAGTCACCGCGTTTGCACAGCAGGTAAGCCGCCAGCAGGCCCAGCGCGCCAACGGCAACGCCGGCGGTAGTCCATGGGTGCTCTTGTGCGTAGTCACGGGTTGCCGCACTGGTTTCGCGGATTTTGACTTTGCTTTCTTCGTAGGCATCGCTGATCAGGTGACGGGAATGCTTGAGGGCATTCTCGGCATTGCTTTTCAGGGCCTTCAGCGTTTTGCGCGACTCATCGGACGCATCGTCCTTGAGGCTCTCAAGGGACTTGAGCAGGCTCGAAATCTCGGCTTCCATGCTTTCCAGCGACGCTTTGCGTAAAGAAGTGTTGGCCATGTGGAACTCTCCTGAAGTGATTGAGTGGCATGTGTAGATACCGACTCCTGGGTTTTCAGAAAGTGCAGTAATTCTGAACTTTCGAGTGGGAATGGTCGCCAGAAGCAGTACGAACATTCACTGCTACGCTGACTAGAGACCTCAGGAGAAACGTTATGTCTGATCATCACACCTACAAGAAAGTCGAACTGGTCGGTTCCTCGACCACCAGCATCGAAGATGCCATCAACAATGCCCTCGCCGAAGCGCACAAGAGCATCAAGCACCTGGAGTGGTTTGAAGTGACCGAAACCCGTGGTCACATCAAGGACGGCAAGGCCGCGCACTTCCAGGTCACGCTCAAGGTGGGATTCCGAATTGCCAGTAGTTGATCCTGTGAGTTGAACTTGCTGACTGGCCGATTGCCATAACCTGCGCTACAACCATTGGGTGCCGACGCCATAAGCGTCGGCACGCTCTTTTAGATCAGCGCAAGGAAAGTAACGGATGAAGAAGTTCCTGTTAGCGGTAGGTTTGTTGAGCATTGCGGGCACTGCCCTGGCGGCGGGCAAGCCTTGTGAAGAGCTGAAAGGTGAACTCGCGGCGAAGCTCGACGCTAAAGGTGTTCAGCATTATTCGCTGGATGTTGTCGACAAAGGCGCGGCGGCCGATGGCAAAGTGATTGGCAGCTGCGAAGGCGGCACCAAGGAAATCGTCTACAAGCGCGGTTAATCCCGTGCAGGCATGAAACGACGCACTTGTGGCGAGGGAGCTTGCTCCCGCTGAGTGCGCAGCGCTCCCTTTCTTTTGGGGCCGCTACGCAGCCCAGCGGGAGCAAGCTCCCTCGCCACAGGTGCGTCGTTTTTTTCGCCTGCGGGTTATCAACCCTTCATCACCTGCGCCAGCAGCTCGTAGGAATGAATCCGGTCGGCATGCTCATACAGGTCGCTGGTAAAGATCAGCTCATCGGCGCCGGTCTGCTCGATCAACACGTCCAACTTAGCGCGAATCTTCGCCGGGCTACCGACCATGGCCAGGCCCAAGAAGCTGCCCACCGCGTCTTTTTCATGGGGCAGCCACAGGCCGTCCATGGTTTTCACCGGTGGGCGCTGCACCAGGCTTTGCCCGCGCATCAGCGCCAGAATACGTTGGTACACCGAAGTGGCCAGGTAGTCGGCCTGCTCATCGGTGTCGGCGGCCACCAGCGGAATGCCGAGCATCACGTAGGGCTTGTCCAGCACGGCTGAAGGCTTGAAGTGATTGCGGTACACGCGAATCGCCTCGTGCATCAAACGGGGTGCGAAATGGGAGGCGAAGGCGTAGGGCAAACCGCGTTCACCGGCCAATTGCGCGCTGAACAGGCTCGAACCAAGCAGCCACACCGGCACGTTGGTGCCGGTACCGGGTACGGCGATGATCCGTTGGTCGGGCGTGCGCGGGCCCAGGTAGGCCATCAGTTCGGCCACATCTTCCGGAAACTCGTCAGCACTGCCGGAGCGTTCACGGCGCAGGGCGCGGGCGGTCATCTGGTCGGAACCAGGCGCGCGGCCCAGGCCCAGGTCGATGCGGCCGGGGTACAGGCTTTCCAGGGTGCCGAACTGTTCGGCAATCACCAACGGCGCGTGGTTGGGCAGCATCACGCCGCCGGAGCCGACGCGAATCGTCGAGGTGCCACCGGCCAAATAACCCAGCAACACCGAAGTGGCCGAGCTGGCGATGCCGTCCATATTGTGGTGTTCAGCCACCCAGAAACGGTTGTAGCCGAACTTTTCCACGTGCTGGGCCAGGTCCAGCGAGTTGCGCAGCGACTGCGCAATGCTGCCGTTGGCGCGCACGGGCACGAGGTCTAGGGTCGAGAACTTCACGTCGGACAGCGATTTCATAAGCCTGCTTCTCCATTAGGTGCGCAGGCTTATAGACGAACCAAAACCTGCCGCTTCATGTGCATGCTCTATGCAATGAGGGCATATACCCGAGATTCAATAGCAGCCTGCGAAATTTCCTACTGAATCGCTAGGTTTCTCCGACAAGATGAACTTTGCCGGGCCGTCTATCCTCAGAACCCTTACTGACGCAAAACCACCGTTCGAGGAGAGAGCTATGAGTATCGTTAAAAAAGCATCCGCGCATTGGGAAGGTGATCTGAAAACTGGCCTGGGTTCCATCTCCACGGAAACCGGCGTGCTGCGCGAAGCACCCTACGGCTTCAAGGCCCGTTTCGAAGGCGGCAAGGGCACCAACCCTGAAGAATTGATCGGCGCGGCTCACGCGGGCTGTTTCTCCATGGCGTTTTCCATGATTCTGGGCGATGCCGGCCTTAAGGCTGACAGCATCGACACCCAGGCTGAAGTGACCCTGGACCAGGTGGAGGGCGGCTTTGCGATTACCGCCGTGCATCTGATTCTGAAAGCCAAGATCCCCGGCGCAAGCCAAGCGCAGTTCGAGGAACTGAGCAAAAAGGCGAAGGAAGGCTGCCCGGTGTCGAAAGTGCTGAACGCAAAAATCAGCCTGGATGCCACGCTGGTCTAACTGACGCAGTAAGATCCCCTGTGGGAGCGGGCATGTGTGAGAGCCGGGCTTGCCCGCGATAGGTTCACCTCGTTTAGCCAGTTGTATCGAGGCGTTGCCATCGCAGGCAAGCCAGCTCCCACACCAGCCCGCTCCCACAGTTTGTTGTGCGTTAAATCAGAACTCGTGTTTCCAAAATGTGGTCGAATAGCCTAGGCGCACACCCGTGCGCAGTGCATTCACGGAGCTTCACACATGAAACGTTTTGCCTTGGCGATCATTTGCGGTGTATTGGCCACTTCGGCTGTGGCCGCGCCAAAAGATTGTGAAGAGCTCAGGAAAGAAATTGAGGTAAACATCCAGGCCAAGGCGATTCCGTCTTACACCCTGGAAATCATCACCGCCGAAGAAGCCAAGAATCATGACAGCGCCATGATCGTAGGCTCCTGCGAAAACGGCACCAAGCGCATCATCTATCAGAAGAACAGCGACTGATCAGATGCAGTTAACACTGCGCTCTTCAGCCAACAGCTGACGCGCCGCGTTGTACAGCCGGATGTTGGGTGTAAAAGCCAGCGAGCGCCCTTCCAGCACATAGCGCTGGCCTGCCTGGAAGTTGTCGTATTGCAGGGTCATGAAGCAGGTTCGGTCATGGGTCTGGTCCAGGCCGCCAAAGCCCGTCCCGGTGTTCACTTCGAAATCAAAGCGCACCATCAGCTCATGGCTGCCCGGTGGCACCTGAAAGAAACGCCCGTCGTTGAGATTCTTGCCGTCCAGGCGCTGAGCCATCACCAGTTTGGCGCCGGGTGTCGGCGTGGCGAAATCGATCCAGGCCTGGTGCGGGTCGACCGGCGGGATGGGGGTCGAAGCGCAGGCGCTGAGCAACAAGGCGGTGACGGGTAGCAAGAGCTGGCGCATGGCGGGCACTCAACGGTGGGTAAGAATTGGAACTGGCAGCCTGTGGCAACAGACTCTGTATCAGTATAAACACGCCACGGCATGGAAAAATTCCGCTCAGGCAGGATAGTCTGGCGGGCAAATAACCCAGGGGCGGTCGGTGCATGGTCAGGCGTTTTCTTCCAGGGTTGATGGTGCTGCTGCTCAGCGGCTGCTCCAGCGTGAGTTACTACAGCCAGTTGGCCAGCGGCCAGTGGCAGTTGCTGCGGGCTCGTGAGCCGGTTGCCGAGGTCATCGCCGACCCTGCTCGCCCACAGGCGTTGCGCGATCACCTGGTGCAATCGCAAAAGGCCCGCACCTTTGCCAGTGAGCACCTGCACCTGCCTGACAACCAGAGTTACCGACTGTACGCCGACATCGGCCGGCCTTATGTGGTCTGGAACGTGTTCGCCACGCAGGAGTTTTCCCTGTCGCCTGAAACCCACTGCTTCCCCATCGCCGGGTGTGTGGCCTATCGAGGTTATTACAATCAGGGCGCAGCACGCGGCGAAGCGGCGCTATTGCAGCAACAAGGCATGGACGTGTCGATTGGCGGCGTCGAAGCCTATTCCACCCTGGGCTGGTTCAACGACCCGATCATGAGTTCGATGATGAGTTGGGGTGACGAGCGCCTGGCCACGCTGATCTTCCACGAGCTGGCGCACCAGCGTTTTTATGTAAAGGACGACACCGAGTTCAACGAGTCCTACGCTAACTTCGTCGAGCAGGAAGGCACGCGCCAATGGCGTGCGGCGCGGGGCCTGGCGCCGCTGAGCAATGCGGCGTTGCAGCAGCGCGACCAATTTATCCGGCTGGTGCTCGATACCCGCAAACGCCTGGCGGCGTTGTACGCACAGCCCTTGGCGGTGGACGTGATGCGCCAGGCGAAAGCGGCAGAGTTCGAGCGTTTGCGCAGTGAGTACCGGCACATGCGCGACAGCCAATGGGGCGGTGACAAGCGTTATGACGTGTGGATCAACCAGCCGATGAACAATGCGCGGTTATTGCCGTTCGGGCTGTATGACCAGTGGGTGCCGGCGTTTGCGGCGTTGTTTGCGCAGCAAGGCGGGGATTGGGTGAAGTTCTTTGCGGCGGTGGAGAAGCTGGGTGGGTTGCCGGTGGAGCACCGTAAGGCGGCGTTGCGGCAGTTGGAAGGTGGTGGCCGGTAGGGCCTTATCGCAGGCAAGCCAGCTCCCACAGTTTGAATTGTCAACACGGTCAAATGTGGGAGCTGGCTTGCCTGCGATAGCGGCCTCAGGGCCGCTGCAAAAACGCCTGATGCATCTGCTCAAGCGTCTCAAAATGCCAAGTCGGCGCCTCGGCATTCAACTCCTCATAACTACCAAACCCATACCCCACCGCCGCCGAATCCAGCCCATTGCTGCGCGCGCCGATCAAGTCATGTTTGCGATCACCAATCATCAAAGTGGTCGCCGGGTTCAAACCCTCTTCGCTCATCAGGTGCGCAATCAGCTCAACCTTGTTGGTGCGCGTGCCATCCAGTTCGCTGCCGTAGATCACCTTGAAGTGCTTGGCAAAATCAAAATGCCGGGCGATCTCACGGGCAAACACCCACGGCTTGGACGTGGCCACATACAGCTGGCGGCCTTGGCCATTCAGTTCTTCAAGCAACGGCATCACGCCGTCGAATACGCGGTTTTCATACAGGCCGGTGACCTTGAAGCGCTCGCGATAAAAATTCACCGCTTCCCAGGCTTTGGCCTCATCGAAGCCATAGAACTGCATGAAGGCTTGCAGCAACGGCGGGCCGATAAAGTGTTCCAGCTTGGTCAGGTCCGGCTCGTCGATGCCGAGTTTGCCAAGGGCGTACTGGATCGAGCGGGTGATGCCCTCGCGCGGGTCGGTCAGGGTGCCGTCCAGGTCAAACAACACGGTTTGGTATTGCTGGGTCATCGGTCGAATCCTTCAGCCAGGTGCAAATCTTTGAGCTTCACGTAGTTCGCGGCGCTGTAGGTGAAGAAGGCACGCTCTTTGTCAGTCAGTGGGCGGATTTGTTTAACCGGGCTGCCCACGTACAAAAAGCCGCTCTCCAGTTTCTTGCCGGGCGGCACCAGGCTGCCGGCGCCGATGATCACATCGTCTTCCACCACCGCGCCGTCCATCACGATGCTGCCCATGCCGATCAAGATGCGATTGCCGACCGTGCAGCCGTGCAGCATGACTTTGTGGGCGATGGTGACGTCATCGCCGATCAGCAGCGGGAAGCCGTCCGGGTTGAACGGCCCGGCGTGGGTGATGTGCAGCACACAGCCGTCCTGCACGCTGGTGCGCGCACCGATGCGGATGCGGTGCATGTCGCCGCGAATCACGGTCAATGGCCAAACCGAGCTGTCGGTGCCGATTTCGACATCGCCGATCACCACCGCCGAAATATCGACAAAAGCCCCGGCGCCCAGGGTTGGCGTGTGGTTCTGATAGGTGCGAAGGGTCACGATAGCCTCTCTCTTATAGGTTGATAGCTGCGGTGGGTGTTGATTGTAATTAAGATGGCCCCATCTTTGTCTTATCAGTTTCTTCAGCCAAGGTACCCACCGTGAGCGCGAACAACCCACTTTTGCAGTCCTACGACCTGCCGCCGTTCTCGGCGATCCGTGCCGAGCACGTGCAGCCGGCCATTGAACAGATCCTCGCCGACAACCGCGTTGCCATCGAAGGCATCCTGCAAAGCCAGGGCAAAAACCCTACGTGGGCCGGTTTGGTACTGGCCATGGACGAACTGAATGACCGTCTGGGCGCCGCCTGGAGCCCGGTCAGCCACCTCAACGCCGTGTGCAACAGCGCTCAATTGCGCGAAGCCTACGAGGCTTGCCTGCCGGCATTGAGCGCCTATTCCACCGAGATGGGCCAGAACCGCGAACTGTTCCAGGCCTTCGAAGCCTTGGCTAACAGCCCGCAAGCCGACGGTTTCGATGTGGCGCAAAAAACCATTCTGGAACATTCGCTGCGTGACTTCCGCCTGTCGGGTATCGATTTGCCGCCAGAGCAGCAAAAACGCTACGCCGAAGTGCAGAGCAAACTGTCGGAGCTGGGCAGCAAGTTCTCCAACCAACTGCTGGACGCTACCCAGGCGTGGACCAAGCACGTCACCGACGAAGCCACCCTCGCCGGCCTGACTGATTCGGCCAAGGCGCAAATGGCCGCCGCCGCCCAGGCCAAAGGCCTCGATGGCTGGTTGATCACCCTGGAATTCCCAAGCTATTACGCGGTAATGACCTACGCCCAGGACCGCGCCCTGCGTGAAGAAGTCTACGCGGCCTACTGCACCCGCGCGTCGGACCAAGGCCCGAATGCCGGTAAGAACGATAACGGCCCGGTGATGGAACAGATCCTCGACCTGCGTCAGGAGCTGGCCAAACTGTTGGGCTACGCGTCGTTCTCCGAGCTGAGCCTGGCGACCAAAATGGCCGAGTCCAGCGACCAGGTGCTGAGCTTCCTGCGCGACCTGGCCAAGCGCAGCAAGCCGTTTGCCGCCCAGGACCTGCAACAGCTCAAGGCTTACGCTGCCGAACAAGGCTGCGCCGACCTGCAAAGCTGGGACAGCGGTTTCTACGGCGAAAAGCTCCGCGAACAACGTTACAGCGTGTCCCAGGAAGCCCTGCGCGCTTACTTCCCGATCGACAAAGTGTTGAGCGGCCTGTTTGCCATCGTGCAACGCCTGTACGGCATCGAAATCGCCGAGCAAAAAGGCTTCGACACCTGGCACCCGGATGTTCGCCTGTTTGAGATCAAGGAAAACGGCCAGCACGTCGGCCGCTTCTTCTTCGACCTGTACGCCCGCGCCAACAAGCGTGGCGGCGCGTGGATGGACGGCGCGCGCGATCGCCGCCGCACTGTTGACGGCGTGCTGCAAAGCCCGGTGGCGAACCTGGTGTGCAACTTCACCCCGGCCGACAGCGGCAAGCCTGCACTGTTGACCCACGATGAAGTGACCACGCTGTTCCACGAATTCGGCCACGGCCTGCACCACTTGCTGACCCGTGTTGAACACGCGGGCGTGTCCGGCATCAACGGCGTGGCCTGGGATGCGGTGGAACTGCCGAGCCAATTCATGGAGAACTGGTGCTGGGAGCCGGAAGGCCTGGCGCTGATCTCTGGCCACTATGAAAGCGGCGAGCCGCTGCCTCAGGACCTGCTGGAAAAAATGCTCGCGGCGAAGAACTTCCAGTCCGGCCTGATGATGGTGCGCCAGCTGGAATTCTCGCTGTTCGACTTCGAACTGCACGCCACCCACGGCGATGGCCGCACGGTAGCGCAGGTGCTTGAAGGCGTGCGCGATGAGGTCTCGGTGATGCGTCCGCCAGCCTACAATCGCTTCCCCAACAGCTTTGCGCACATCTTCGCTGGCGGTTACGCGGCGGGTTACTACAGCTACAAGTGGGCCGAAGTGCTGTCTGCCGACGCTTTCTCCAAGTTTGAAGAAGACGGCGTGCTCAATGCCGAAACCGGCCGGGCATTCCGTGAAGCGATCCTGGCGCGCGGTGGCTCCCAGGCACCGATGGTGCTGTTCGTCGACTTCCGCGGACGTGCGCCGTCGATTGACGCACTCTTGCGCCACAGCGGCCTGAGTGAGGACGCAGCAGCATGAGTGATGGGCCTGTGGTGACTAAAAAGCAATTTATCGCCGGGGCGGTCTGCCCGGCGTGCGAAGAGTTGGACAAGTTGAAAATGTGGACCGAAGACGATGTGCCGCACCGCGAATGTGTGGCCTGCGGCTATTCGGACACGCTGAATGAGCAAGGCAATTCGGTGCCCAAGGAATTGGGCACGCGGGTCAATACGTCAGCGTTGAAGGCGCCTGCGGACCCGAAGGTGCAGGCGGTGCAGTTTTTCCCTAATCCCAAGCTGAAAAAGGACTGATACCTGCTTAAGGTGTGAGTACTAACTCGGTGTCTTTCTTGGGGTCGACACGGCTGTCACTGGCCGTGTTGATCCAGCTTTTCATCGAGCACAACGCAAACTCACTGGTGCTGCAGTCGCCATTGGCCAACGCGGTACGCAACTTGTCGATATCGGCCTTCATCATGTAGCGAACACCGTCTTTAAAGCCGCTACTTGAACCAAAGCCGCCCAGCGTCATCTCGTTCAGCGCATCCTCCTTGCTCCACCCCTGAATCACCACCCGATACATCGCCGCCATCAGGCCAGTGCGATCGGAGCCGTGCTTGCAGTGCATCAGCACCGGGCCCTGGGTTTCGGCTTCCTGGATGGCCCTGAGCGCAGCCAGCACGTCAGCATCGTCGACATGGTTGGTGCGATACGTCAGCTGCACCTGTTTGATATCAGACGTCTTCAGCCAGGGCGCATCAGATTCCGACAGGAAGTTGATCACTGTGCCGATCTTCAGATTTTGCAGCACAGGCAGCGCAGTGCTGTCCGGCAACGCACTGCGATACAGCGTGGGCGTCATCTGGTGCAGGTTGAATTGGTCGCCCACAGGCTGTGCCCACTCAGGCGAGCGGATAGACGTAGCCTCGTCGGCCTGGGCCTGCAGCGTGGTGAACAGTGCCATGAACGCCAGGCCAAGGGCGGGCAACAATCGAATCGTGAACATGCGCGTAGAGACCGAATGGGATAGGGCTGATGGGCTACAGATTCGCCTGCGAGGGGTCAATGACGTGTGAGGTGGCCGTCAAAGAATCGTGAATCCGCCATCTGATCCGCTGTTTTTCGCGCTGAATCGATTTCTCTTAATGCTTAGGCTGCTATCATTTGTAACTATTGATTGCCAGTGTGTTCTATCCCTTTGGATCCAATGCCCTGGCAAACCATCACGCTGCTCCCAGAAGCGGCGGATAAACCCGTGACCACATGATGAGGTGCACCTATGTCTGATCAAGATCAGGACAACCCGCGGCGTGACTTTTTACGCAAATCCTTGACCTTGATCCCGGTGGTCACGGTTGCCAGCACTGGCCTTGGCGGCTCGATGTTGATGGCCACACCGGAGCCGGTGCAGGCCGCTCCCGCCAAAACGCCCGTCAGCGACAAAACCTACGAGCCGAGCTACTTCACGGCTGAAGAGTGGGCGTTTATCAACGCCGCCGTCGCCCGCCTGATTCCCGCGGATGCCCAAGGCCCAGGCGCCCTCGAAGCCGGCGCGCCGGAATACATCGACCGCCAGATGAACACGCCGTATGCCGCTGGCGCGCTGTGGTTCATGCAAGGCCCGTTCAACGCCGATGCGGCGCCAGAGATGGGTTGGCAGAGCAAACTGGTGCCCAAAGACATCTATCGCCTGGGCATTGCTGCCACGGATGCGTGGTCGAAGGCGTTCAACGGTAAAGCTTTTGCTGCGCAAGACAGCGCTACCCAGGATGACATGCTGCGTCGTATGGAGGCGGGCGGCGGCGAGATGACCGCGCATTTCGAGGCCGTACCGGCCAAGATGTTCTTCAACCTGTTGCTGCAAAACACCAAGGAAGGCTTCTTCTGCGACCCGATCCACGGTGGCAACAAAGGCATGGTCGGCTGGACCATGATCGGCTTCCCCGGCGCCCGCGCCGATTTCATGGACTGGGTTGAACGCAACGAGCAATACCCCTTCCCGGCTGTTTCCATTCGCGGCGAGAGGGCATAAACGTGGCGACCATCATGAAGAAAGTGGACGCGGTGATCGTGGGTTTCGGCTGGACCGGCGCGATCATGGCCAAGGAGCTGACGGAAGCTGGCCTCAACGTGGTAGCGCTGGAGCGCGGCCCGATGCAGGACACTTACCCGGACGGCAACTATCCCCAGGTCATCGACGAACTGACCTACAGCGTGCGTAAAAAGCTCTTTCAGGACATCTCCAAGGAGACGGTGACCATTCGCCACAGCGTGAATGACGTCGCCTTGCCCAACCGTCAGTTGGGTGCGTTCTTGCCGGGCAATGGCGTGGGTGGAGCGGGCCTGCACTGGTCGGGCGTGCATTTTCGTGTCGACCCGATCGAGCTGCGCATGCGCAGCCACTATGAAGAGCGCTACGGCAAAAATTTCATCCCCAAAGACATGACCATCCAGGACTTCGGCGTGAGCTATGAAGAGCTGGAGCCGTTTTTCGACTACGCCGAAAAAGTCTTCGGCACCTCCGGCCAGGCCTGGACCGTAAAAGGCCAACGGGTGGGTGAAGGTCGTGGCGGCAACCCGTATGCGCCGGATCGCTCCAACCCGTTTCCGTTGGAATCGCAGAAAAACACCGTGTCTGCGCAGTTGTTTCAGAAAGCGGCTACCGACGTCGGCTACAAACCCTACAACCTGCCGTCCGCCAATACTTCGGGGCCCTACACCAACCCCTACGGCGCGCAGATGGGGCCGTGCAACTTCTGCGGCTTCTGCAGTGGCTACGTGTGCTACATGTACTCCAAGGCCTCGCCGAACGTAAACATCCTGCCGGCGCTGCGTCAGGTGCCGAACTTTGAGCTGCGGGCCAATTCCCACGTGCTCAAGGTCAACCTCGACAGCACCAAGAGCAAGGCCACCGGCGTGACCTATATCGACGCCCAGGGCCGCGAATGCGAGCAGCCGGCGGACCTGGTGATCATCGCCTCCTTCCAGTTCAACAACGTGCGCCTCATGTTGCTCTCGGGCATCGGCAAACCTTACGACCCTATTACCAATGAGGGCGTGGTGGGCCGCAACTTTGCTTACCAGAACATGGGCACCATCAAGGCCTTCTTCGACAAGGACACCCACACCAACAACTTCATCGGTGCGGGTGGCAATGGTGTGGCCATCGATGACTTCAACGCGGACAACTTCGACCACGGCCCACACGGCTTCGTGGGCGGCTCGCCGATGTGGGTCAACCAGGCCGGCAGCCGGCCGATTGCCGGTACGTCCAACCCGCCGGGCACGCCGGCGTGGGGCAGCGCCTGGAAGCGCGCCACCGCCGATTACTACACCCACCAAGTGTCGATGGACTCCCATGGCGCGCATCAATCCTACCGGAGCAATTACCTGGATCTGGACCCGGTTTACCGCGACTCCTACGGCCTGCCGCTGCTGCGGATGACGTTCGACTGGCAGGAAAACGACATCAAGATGAACCGCTTCATGATGGAGAAAATGGGCAAGGTCGCCGCGGCGATGAACCCCAAGGCCATTGCTGTGCTGGGCAAAAAAGTCGGTGAGCAGTTCAACACTGCGTCCTACCAGACCACCCACCTCAATGGTGGCGCGATCATGGGCACCGACCCGAAAACCAGTGCGCTGAACCGTTACCTGCAAAGCTGGGATGTACACAACGTGTTTGTCCCAGGCGCATCTGCTTTCCCACAAGGCCTGGGCTACAACCCTACCGGCCTGGTGGCAGCGTTGGCCTACTGGTCGGCGCGGGCGATCCGCGAGCAGTACCTGAAAAACCCCGGCCCACTGGTTCAGGCATAAGGAGCGATGACCATGAAAGCACTTGTTATCGCGAGTTTCGTCCTGTTCAGCAGCTGTTCGGTAAGCGCGGCTGAAACCGATTTGATCAAACAGGGTGAATACCTGGCACGCGCCGGTGACTGCGTGGCCTGCCACACCGCCAAGGGTGGCAAACCCTTCGCCGGTGGGCTGCCGATGGAAACCCCGATCGGGGTGATCTATTCCACCAACATCACCCCGGACAAAACCGGCCTGGGCGACTACAGCTTCGAAGACTTCGACAAGGCCGTGCGCCATGGCGTCGCCAAGAACGGTAGTACGCTTTACCCGGCGATGCCGTACCCGTCCTACGCACGTGTCAGCGACAGCGACATGCAGGCGTTGTATGCGTACTTCATGAAGGGCGTGGAGCCCGTCGCCCAAGAGAACAAGGACAGCGATATTCCCTGGCCCTTGAGCATGCGATGGCCGTTGGCAGCCTGGCGCTGGATGTTCGCGCCGGCGGTCGAGGAGCATCAGGTGCAAGCCGCAGCCGACCCGGTGGTCGCTCGCGGTGCCTATCTGGTTGAAGGCCTTGGCCATTGCGGCGCCTGCCACACCCCGCGCGCCCTGACCATGCAGGAAAAAGCCCTCAGCGCTACTGACGGCAACGCGTTCCTGTCCGGCAGTGCGCCGCTGGAAGGCTGGATCGCAAAAAGCCTGCGCGGCGACCACAAGGACGGCCTTGGCAGCTGGAGCGAGGAGCAGCTGGTGCAGTTCCTCAAGACCGGCCGCAGTGACCGCAGTGCAGTGTTTGGTGGCATGAGTGATGTGGTGGTGCACAGCATGCAGTACATGTCCCAGGACGACCTCACCGCGATTGCGCGATACCTCAAGAGCCTGCCGGCGGTGGACCCGAAGGATCAGCCGCATCAGTACGACAAGCAGGTGGCCGAGGCGCTGTGGAAAGGTGACGACAGCAAGCCGGGCGCGTCGGTGTATATCGACAACTGCGCGGCGTGCCACCGTACCGACGGCCATGGCTACACGCGGGTGTTCCCGGCGCTGGCGGGTAACCCGGTGTTGCAGACGGCGGACGCCACCTCGTTGATCAACATCGTGTTGAACGGCGGCACCTTGCCGGCTACCCACACGGCGCCGTCGACCTTCACCATGCCGGCGTTCGCATGGCGTCTGTCGGACCAGGAAGTCGCGGATGTGGTCAGTTTCGTCCGTGGCAGCTGGGGCAATCAAGGCGCACCCGTCAAAGCCAGTGACGTGGCAGACCTGCGCAAGAGCGATATGCGCACCACGTCGGGTGACGACTTGGGGCAGGTCACGCAAAAGCACTGATCCTGCCTGGCCGCCAAACGGCACTGGTCAGAAACCTCGCGCCTCGATACTGTATATAAAAACAGTATCGAGGCGTTTTCATGACTACTGCGCTGCCGCCCCGTGGCCGGGGCACGGCCACTAACCTGCACAACCGCTTTGCGCCGACCGTCAGCGTGGCCGAAGACGACGGCTGGTTCCAGGAAGTGCCGCCGACCCAGGGCACCGAAGTGCGTATCGAAACGGCCAAGAGCATCATCACCCGCAACAACTCGCCGGACTTGCCGTTTGATCGCTCGATCAACCCCTATCGCGGCTGCGAGCATGGCTGCATCTACTGCTATGCGCGGCCCAGCCACGCCTATTGGGACCTGTCGCCAGGGCTGGATTTCGAAACCAAACTGATTGCCAAGACCAACGCCGCCGAGGTGCTGGAGCAACAGCTGTCCAAGCCAGGTTATGTGTGTGCGCCGATCAACCTGGGCTCCAATACCGACCCGTACCAGCCTATCGAGCGCGACTACACAATCACCCGGCAAACCCTCGAAGTGCTGCTGCGCTATCGGCACCCGGTGACCATCATCACCAAGGGCTCGTTGATCTTGCGCGACCTCGACCTGCTTACCGAATTGGCGAGTCAGCGGTTGGTGGCGGTGATGATCAGCCTTACCAGCCTGGACGACGAGCTCAAACGCATCCTGGAGCCGCGCACGGCGGCGCCCAAGGCGCGGTTGCGGGCAATTCGGGTGATGCGCGAGGCGGGTATCCCGGTGGGTGTGCTGTGCTCGCCGATGATTCCGATGATCAACGACAGCGAGCTGGAAAGCCTGCTGACCGAAGCCCACGCTGCCGGTGCGCAGAGCGCCGCCTACATGATGCTGCGGCTGCCGTTGGAAGTGGCGCCGCTGTTCGAGGAATGGCTGGCGGCGCATTACCCGCAACGTGCGGCCCATGTGATGAGCCTGGTGCGTCAGGTGCGCGGCGGCGAGGTGTATGACAGCCGTTTCGGCGTGCGCATGCGTGGCGAGGGGCCGTTTGCCGATTTGCTGGCGCAGCGTTTCAACAAAGCGATCAAGCGGCTGGGGCTCAATCGACGGGAGGGGTTTAATCTGGATTGCACGGCGTTTTGCCCACCGGGCAGGCAGATGGCATTGTTGTAAACTGAGGAGAACGATGGCGTCATGCTTTAGGAATAGTCGCGTTTTGACATCACTGAAACCCGCGTTCTAGAGCGGTTCATTCAGTTTGAGTTAAGTTTCGGCGGTTACCTTGTTCAGCGAGTGACTGATGAGTCGGCGCCTTGGTTTGTTTAGTTTTTCAACTTTTCCGATAGCCAGACGTCGAACTGACTGAACACTCCCCTGCATTAATTAAGAGGATGAATCATGAGTGACAAGGATAAACAGCCGTTGGCTGCGTCGGCTTCAGCCCCTGAGGTGGCGGAGTCTGCCGATGCAGCGTTAAAGCACATCGTTGACGGCTTTTTGCATTTCCATCACGACGTCTTCCCGCAGCAGGAAGAACTCTTCAAGAAACTCGCCACGGCCCAGAGCCCACGGGCGATGTTTATTACCTGCGCCGACTCGCGCATCGTGCCCGAGCTGATCACCCAAAGCTCCCCCGGCGATTTGTTCGTGACGCGTAACGTCGGCAACGTGGTGCCGCCCTACGGCCAGATGAATGGCGGGGTTTCCACCGCCATCGAGTACGCGGTACTCGCCCTGGGCGTACAGCACATCATCGTGTGCGGGCATTCCGATTGCGGCGCCATGCGCGCAGTACTCAACCCCGACAGCCTGGAAAAGATGCCGACGGTACGGGCCTGGTTGCGTCACGCCGAAGTTGCCAAGTCCATGGTCGAAGACAATTGCGACTGCGCCAATGAAGGCGAGAGCATGAAGGTGCTGACCGAAGAAAACGTCATTGCCCAATTGCAGCATCTGCGTACCCACCCTTCCGTGGCTTCGCGCATGGCCAATGGTCATTTGTTTATCCATGGTTGGATCTACAACATCGAGACCAGCGAAATCCGCGCTTACGATGCAGACCAGGCGGCATTCAGACCGCTGAACGGCACCGAGCCGATTCCTTGCGCGACGCCTAGAGCGCGCTTCTAAAACACTTCCCTGCCGGGTCTAGCGGTGGCTGCCATGGATGCAGCCAGGCTTTGCCGCGCCCGGCGAATCCCTCGGGAGAGCCATCATGCGTGCTGCTCAATTGAAAGCTGTATTGCCACGGGAGCTGCTGGCCTCGGTGGTTGTGTTTCTGGTCGCCCTGCCCTTGTGCATGGGTATTGCGATCGCGTCCGGCATGCCGCCGGCCAAGGGGCTGATCACCGGGATTATCGGTGGCCTGGTGGTGGGTTGGCTGGCGGGCTCGCCACTGCAGGTCAGTGGCCCTGCGGCGGGTTTGGCGGTGCTGGTGTTCGAGCTGGTGCGGCAACACGGGATGATGATGTTAGGGCCGATCCTGTTGCTGGCGGGTTTCCTGCAACTGGTGGCCGGGCGCTTGCGCCTGGGCTGCTGGTTCCGGGTCACGGCGCCGGCGGTGGTGTACGGCATGCTGGCAGGCATCGGCGTATTGATTGTGCTGTCGCAGGTGCATGTGATGCTCGACGGCGCGCCCAAACCTTCGGGGCTGGATAACCTGGCAGGCTTCCCGGCGGCCGTGGCCGAAGCGATCCCGACGCTGGGCGGCGGTCTTGGTTGGCAGGCTGGCTTGCTGGGGCTGTCGACCATGCTGGTGATGTACTGCTGGGATAAATTCCGTCCGCAAACACTGCGTTTCGTCCCGGGTGCCTTGCTGGGTGTGGGCCTGGCGACGGTAACCAGCCTGGTGCTGGCGTTGCAGGTCAAGCGCGTGGAAGTACCGGAAAACCTCGCCGACGCCATCGACTGGCTGCGCCCCAGCGACCTGCTGAACCTGGCCGATCCGCAACTGCTGATCGCCGCCTTCGCCGTGGCGTTTATTGCCAGCGCTGAAACACTGTTGTCTGCAGCGGCCGTCGACCGGATGCACAGCGGCCAGCGCTCCGATTTCGACAAGGAGCTGTCTGCCCAAGGTGTAGGCAACATGCTCTGCGGTTTGGTTGGCGCCTTGCCGATGACCGGCGTGATCGTGCGCAGCTCGGCCAACGTGCAGGCCGGCGCTACCACGCGGCTGTCGGCGATGTTTCATGGTGTGTGGCTGCTGGGCTTTGTGTTGCTGCTGTCGAGTGTGCTGCAAAGCATTCCGGTGGCGAGTTTGGCGGGCGTGCTGGTGTACACCGGGATCAAGCTGGTAGACGTCAAAGCCTTTCGCGCGCTGGGCCGTTATGGGCGGATGCCGATGTTTACCTACGCCGCCACGGCATTGGCGATCATCTTTACGGACCTGTTGACTGGCGTGTTGGTGGGCTTTGGGCTCACGTTGCTGAAGCTCGCGTTTAAAGCTTCGCGATTGAAAGTCAGCCTGATCGATTTGCCCCAGGACGGTGAAATGGAGCTGCGATTGACCGGTGCGGCGACCTTCCTGAAAGTGCCGGCGCTGACTCAGGTGCTGTCGTCGGTGCCTGCGGGGACCACCTTGCATGTGCCGCTGAGCAACCTGAGCTACATCGACCATTCGTGTCTGGAGTTGCTGGAGGAATGGGGCCGGGCCAATGCGGCCAAGGGCTCGACGCTGGTGATCGAGGCGCGGGGGTTGAAGCGCAGGCTCGAAGGCCGGGTGCGGACGACGGTGGGGATAGGTTCGGCGCCGCCAATCACCTGACGAAACCGGATCAAAACTGTGGGAGCGGGCTTGCTCGCGAAAGCGGTAGATCAGTCAACATCACTTTGGCTGACACGCCGCTTTCGCGAGCAAGCCCGCTCCCACATTCAGATCTATGTTGGCTTGAAAATCAGGCTGGCTGATCCAGCGATAACTCAACGCCCAGTTGCCGCGACAGGCACGGCCAGCGCTTCCACGCCGCTTCCGTGTTCGGGCTCTTGAGTGTTTCGCGATACGCCTCAACCGACTCCAGCGCAAAGCTCTCTTCGTTGAGCATCTCATCCACCGCCAAATGCACCGCTTCATCCAGCTGATTGGCGAATTGCTCACCGATCAGTTGATGGGCAATCAAGTTGGCGACGGTGGTATCTGCCGGAATCAACGGCTGGCCGAAATGCTTGATATACAGGTCGTTGACCTCTTCAACCAAGCGGTGAGCCAGGTAGGCCTCATCCAGCAGGCCGTCCAGGCCTTCATGGCCGGCCAGGATTGCAGGCGGCTGCAGGAAGAAATGCTCGGCGATTTTCAGCACCGGTTTGATCTGGCTTTCGATACCGGCTTCGCGGGCCACATCGTTCGCGGCTTCCAGCAAGTCCGGAACCAGTTCGATGTAGGCAGTGACAAAGCGGGTCATGACAATGTTGCTATCACCGTCAGCCAGGGAGATGGCCGAATGCAGGTGCGGCAATTGTTTTTCCAGTTGCAGGGCAAGCTGGCCCGTAGTGGCTTCGTGTTGATGGGCACGGGAAATCTGCTCGCGCAATGCGGCGGTGTTCATGAAGGCTCCAGTGAAACAGGCGTAGGAAAAGGAGAGGATAAGGTAGCTCGTTTATACGAGCGCCTAAGACGCATTTGTCATAATTATTTCATGGTTATGCGTGTGCGTTATATCGAAATGCCATCGTTCGTCGGATAAACGTTTGCGCCCCCGGTTTTATTGGGGCCGCCCGTCTGTTTTTGCTCATTTGCCCCTACACATTGCGGGGTTGCAGGCGCTGTCTATACTCGGGTTTGTACGCAATTAGCTGATGACGCCCAACTGCATGACGCAGGCAAGGCTTGGCGGTTGTAAGCAGTATGGAAGCCGCTCCCTTCGCCGCAGGTGCAAACCGGCGGGATAACAAGAAACATAAAGGGGAACCCGCAATGACGCGACATCCACACGTTTGGATGGGCCTACTGTTGTGGTCAGTATTCGGCCAGGCGCACGCCGCCTGGACAACGAATATGGCGCCAGGGGCTACTGAAGTCAGTCACGCCGTGTTTGACCTGCACATGACCATTTTCTGGATCTGTGTGGTGATCGGCATCGTCGTGTTTGGCGCGATGTTCTGGTCGATGATCCTGCACCGCCGGTCCACGGGCCAGGTGGCGGCCAAGTTCCACGAGAGCACCACCGTGGAAATTCTCTGGACCGTAGTGCCCTTGCTGATCCTGGTGGCCATGGCCATTCCGGCAACCAAAACCCTGATCAACATCTACGACAGCAGTGAGTCGGATATCGATATCCAGGTCACCGGCTATCAGTGGAAGTGGCACTACAAATACCTGGGCCAGGACGTGGAGTTCTTCAGCAACCTGGCCACGCCCGCCGAGCAGATCCATAACCAGGCGACGAAGGGCGAGCACTACTTGCTCGAAGTCGACCAGCCGCTGGTGCTGCCGGTGGGCGCCAAGGTGCGCTTTCTGGTGACGGCCGCCGACGTGATCCACTCCTGGTGGGTGCCGGCCTTTGCGGTCAAGCGCGATGCGATCCCCGGCTTCGTCAACGAGGCCTGGACCCGGGTCGAGAAGCCCGGCATTTACCGTGGCCAGTGCGCCGAGCTGTGCGGTAAGGACCACGGTTTCATGCCCATCGTGGTCGAGGTCAAATCCAAGGCCGACTACGACACCTGGCTGGGCGAGCGCAAAGCAGAAGCCGCCAAGCTCAAGGAGCTGACGTCCAAAGAGTGGACGCTGGATGAGCTGGTGGCGCGTGGCGACAAGGTTTACCACACCACCTGCGTGGCCTGTCACCAGGCCGAAGGCCAGGGCCTGCCGCCAATGTTCCCGGCGCTCAAGGGCTCGCCGATTGCCATCGGGCCTAAGGAAGACCACCTGCACCGCGTGTACTTCGGCAAGCCCGGCACCGCCATGGCGGCGTTCGGCAAACAGTTGTCGGAAGTCGATATCGCCGCCGTGGTCACCTACGAGCGCAACGCCTGGGGCAACAACAAAGGCGACATGGTCACGCCCAAAGACGTGCTGGCTCTGAAACAGGCGGAAAGCAAATGACGGCCTCAACTGCGTATGCCCTGAACCGCACAGCCCATTCCTTTGCAGGAGAACGGCCATGAGCACTGTGATCGACCATGGTCATGCCGACCATGCCCATGGCCCCGCCAAAGGCTTGATGCGCTGGGTGCTGACCACCAACCACAAAGACATCGGCACGATGTACCTGTGGTTCGCCTTCACCATGTTTCTGCTCGGTGGCTCATTCGCCATGGTGATCCGCGCCGAGCTGTTCCAGCCCGGCCTGCAGATTGTGCAACCGGCGTTCTTCAACCAGATGACCACCATGCACGGCCTGATCATGGTGTTTGGCGCGGTGATGCCGGCGTTCGTCGGCCTGGCCAATTGGATGATCCCGCTGATGATCGGCGCGCCGGACATGGCCTTGCCGCGCATGAACAACTTCAGTTTCTGGCTGTTGCCTGCTGCTTTCCTGCTGCTGGTCTCGACGTTGTTTACACCGGGCGGCGGGCCGAATTTCGGCTGGACCTTCTACGCCCCGCTCTCCACCACTTATGCGCCGGAAAGCGTGACGTTTTTCATCTTTGCCATTCACCTGATGGGCATCAGTTCGATCATGGGCGCGATTAACGTGGTCGCCACCATTCTCAACCTGCGCGCGCCGGGCATGACCTTGATGAAAATGCCGCTGTTCGTCTGGACCTGGCTGATCACTGCCTTCCTGCTGATCGCGGTGATGCCGGTGCTGGCCGGTTGCGTGACCATGATGTTGATGGACATCCACTTCGGCACCAGCTTTTTCAGTGCGGCCGGTGGCGGTGACCCGGTGCTTTTCCAGCATGTGTTCTGGTTCTTCGGCCACCCTGAGGTGTACATCATGATCCTGCCGGCGTTTGGCGCCGTCAGCTCGATCATCCCGACCTTCTCGCGCAAGCCGCTGTTCGGCTACACCTCGATGGTTTACGCCACGGCAAGCATCGCGTTTCTGTCGTTCATCGTGTGGGCGCACCACATGTTCGTGGTCGGCATTCCACTGGTGGGCGAGCTGTTCTTCATGTACGCCACGCTGCTGATCGCGGTGCCCACCGGCGTAAAGGTGTTCAACTGGGTCAGCACCATGTGGCAAGGCTCGCTGACCTTTGAGACACCGATGCTGTTCGCCGTGGCCTTTGTGATTCTGTTCACCATCGGCGGTTTCTCCGGGCTGATGCTGGCGATTGCCCCGGCGGACTTCCAGTACCACGACACCTACTTTGTGGTGGCGCACTTCCATTACGTATTGGTGCCTGGCGCGATCTTCGGCATCTTCGCCTCGGCCTACTACTGGCTGCCGAAATGGACCGGCCACATGTACGACGAAACCCTGGGCAAGCTGCACTTCTGGCTGTCTTTTGTGGGCATGAACATGGCGTTCTTCCCGATGCACTTTGTCGGGCTGGCTGGCATGCCGCGCCGGGTGCCGGACTACAACCTGCAGTTCGCCGACTTCAACATGGTTTCCTCAATTGGCGCGTTCATGTTCGGCGCCACGCAGATCTTCTTCCTGTTTATCGTGATCAAGTGCATCCGTGGCGGCCCGCCGGCGCCGGCCAAGCCGTGGGACGGCGCCGAAGGCCTGGAATGGAGCATCCCCTCGCCTGCGCCGTATCACACGTTTACGACGCCGCCGGAGGTCAAGTGAACGCTTTGTCGCAGGTCGACTCGGTCTCCTGTGGGAGCTGGCTTGCCTGCGATAGCGGTGTGTCAGGCGCCGAATCTATCGCCTGCCAGGGCCTCATCGCAGGCAAGCCAGCTCCCACAGAAAAGCCAGGAACGGGTGAGCGCCATGCTTGAGTCCGTCCCCATCAAGCGCCTGGTCACTCGCCTGCTGATCCTGGTCGTGGCCATGTTCGCCTTCGGCTTCGCCCTGGTGCCGATCTACGACGTGATGTGCAAGGCGTTCGGCATCAACGGCAAGACCGCCGGGCAGTACGAAGGTGAGCAGTTGGTGGACCCTACGCGTCAGGTGCGCGTGCAGTTCATGTCCACCAATGCCATCGACATGGTCTGGGAATTCCACTCCAAAGCCGATGAAGTCGTGGTCAACCCCGGTGCCGTCACCGAGATGCTATTCGTGGCCTACAACCCCACTGACAAACCCATGACTGCCCAGGCTGTACCGAGTATTTCCCCGGCCGAAGCGGCGATGTATTTCCACAAGACCGAATGTTTTTGCTTCACCCAGCAAGTGCTGCAGCCAGGTCAGCGCATTGAAATGCCCGTGCGCTTTATCGTCGATCGCGCCATGCCCAAGGATGTGAAGCATTTGACCCTGGCATACACGCTGTTTGACATCACTGCGCGCCAACCGCCGGTGGCCGTCCGTACCGGCGGCTAGCTACTGTTTGCCCCTTCAATCAGGAGAGCGAATACATGTCGTCTCATGATACGTACTACGTACCAGCGCAAAGCAAATGGCCAATAATTGCTACGTTTGGCATGTTGATCACGGTGTACGGCCTGGCCGTGTGGTTCAACGACCTCAAGGCAGCGCGCCCGGAATCCCACGGCCCGTGGATCTTTTTCGTCGGCGGCCTGTTGCTGGCCTACATGCTGTTCGGCTGGTTCGGCGCGGTAATCAAGGAAAGCCGCGCCGGTTTGTACAGCCCGCAGATGGATCGGTCGTTCCGCTGGGGCATGACCTGGTTCATCTTTTCCGAGGTGATGTTCTTTATCGCGTTCTTCGGTGCACTGTTTTATGTGCGGCATATGTCCGCGCCATGGCTGGCGGGCGAAGGCTCCAAGGGCGTCGCGCACATGCTGTGGCCGAACTTCGAATTTGCCTGGCCGTTGCTCAACAACCCTGACCCGAAAATGTACCCGCCGCCCGAAGGCACCATCAGCCCGTGGGGCTTGCCGCTGGTCAATACGATCTTGCTGGTCAGCTCCAGCGTGACCATCACCATCGCCCACCATGCGTTGCGCAAGGGCCATCGCGGCGCTCTGAAAATCTGGCTGGCGCTGACGGTGCTACTGGGTTGGGCGTTTTTGGGCTTTCAGGCCGAGGAGTACATGCACGCTTACAAAGAGCTGGGCCTGACCCTCGGTTCGGGCGTGTACGGCGCGACGTTCTTCATGCTCACCGGCTTTCACGGCGCCCACGTGACCATCGGCACCATCATTCTGTTCGTGATGCTGATGCGCATCCTCAAGGGGCACTTCAACGCCGAGCACCAGTTCGGTTTTGAGGCGGCCAGTTGGTACTGGCACTTTGTGGATGTGGTGTGGATCGGCCTGTTTTTCTTCGTTTATGTGCTGTGAGGCGTTTTACCACGGTGCATGAGAGACCAACTGGCCGCTGAAAAAGCCCCAGGCGATCAAGCCCACGGTGATCGCGGCCAGTACAACACGCACGGTCAAGGCAGTGACGAGGCGGTTGGAGTTGCCCTCGTCCTTGACCAGAAAGAACAAGCCACTGAACAGGCTCACGACAGTCGCGATCAGCATCAGGGCAATGGCTGCTTTGAGCATGGTCAGGTTCCATTCGGGTGGGCGGGCAATGAAAAGGCGGGCAATGAAAACAAGTATAGCCAGCGCCATAAAAGACTTTCGCCCAGGGCTCGCTCCCACGCTGGTGGTGCTGGTGCTGCTGCCGTTGATGGTGGGCCTGGGGTTCTGGCAATTGGCTCGCGGGCATGAAAAACAGCTGCTGGTGGACAGCTATGCCGAACGGCGCTTGGCTGAACCGGTCAGCAGCGTGCAGCTTCAGGGCATGGCTGACCCGGCCTTTCGCCGTGTGCGCCTGCGCGGCCAATTCGACGCCGAACACAGCGTGCTGCTCGACAACCGCATGCGCGATGGCAAGGCCGGTGTTGAGCTCTTGCAGCCCTTTCACGACCAGGCCAGCGGCGAATGGCTGTTGTTCAATCGCGGCTGGCTGCCCTGGCCGGATCGGCGCACGCCGCCCGTGTTCACCACGCCTGAACAACCATTGAATCTGGATGCCTGGGTCTACGTCGCCCCCGGCGAAACCTTCCAACTGCATGCCGACCCCGCCACCACGCAATGGCCGCGCTTGCTTACCGCGCTGCATCCCGCCGCGCTCTGGGCGGAGTTGGGCCGCAACGGTTTCGCCTATGAGCTGCGTGCCGAACCTGGCCCCGGCACCTACGACACGACCTGGCCGGTGGTCGCCATGGGCCCGGAAAAACACTTGGGCTACGCCGTGCAGTGGTTCGCCATGGCACTGGCGTTGCTGGCGCTTTACCTCTACCTCGGATGGCATAACAAAAAGGAGAAACCCCATGGGAGCGGCGATGAATCCACCCAGCACGTCTGAGGCGCCCGACCGGCGCAAAGGCCGCTGGCAGCTGATTTTGATCCTGATGATGGTGATCGGCCCGATGGCGCTCGCCACTTTTATGTACAAGTTGCAGTTCTGGGTGCCCGACAGCCGCAGCTACCACGGCGAGATGATCGGCAACGGCCAGACCCGCGCCGACATCGGCGTGCAGGCCGATGATGAGCGTTGGCAACTGCTGGTTACCGCGCCCACCGCCTGCGCCACCGACTGCCAGCAACTGGTGTACCTGGCGCGCCAGCTGCAAATCAGCCTGGGCCGCGATGCCTCGCGCGCCAGCCATGCCCTGGCCAGCGCGCAGCCGGTGAGCACGGATTACGACGCCAAGCTCAAGGCCGAATACCCGCAACTGCAGCGCTACCCGCTGGACCTGACCACCTTCAGTAAAAACGCCGCCGCGCCGGGAGAGGCGCAACTGTGGATCGTCGACCCGCACGGCAATCTGGTGCTGCGCTACGACGCCAAGGTCAAGGGCAAGGACTTGCTCAACGACCTGCGCCTGCTGCTGAAACTGTCGAACATCGGATAAGGGCATCGTCATGGCCAAACCTGGATTTCGCCTCGCGTTGTTTGCCACCTTGCTGGCGCTGCTGGTCGTGTTGCTCGGCGCCTACACGCGCCTGACCCACGCAGGCCTCGGCTGCCCGGACTGGCCCGGCTGCTACGGGTTTATCAGCGTGCCGCAAAGCGAAGCCCAGCTGGCGCATGCCGAGCTGCATTTTCCCGATACGCCGGTAGAGGCCGACAAGGGCTGGGCCGAGATGACCCATCGCTACTTTGCTGGCACCTTGGGCTTGCTGATCGTGCTGCTGGCGGCGCGCTCGTGGAGCCATCGGCGTGATCCGGGGCAGCCAGTAAAATTGCCGCTGTTTGTGTTGGCGGTGGTGTTTGCCCAGGCGGCGTTTGGTATGTGGACGGTGACGCTGAAGTTGTGGCCGCAAGTGGTCACGGGGCATTTGCTCGGCGGCTTTGCCACATTGAGCCTGCTGTTTCTGCTGACATTGCGACTGTCCGGCGTGCTGCCCGCATTGATCGTGCCCAAGCGCCTGCAATATTGGGCCACAGCGGGCCTGGTGCTGGTGATCGGGCAGATTGCGCTGGGCGGTTGGGTCAGTTCCAACTACGCGGCCGTGGCCTGTGTCGACTTGCCGACGTGCCATGGCGAGTGGTGGCCGGCGGCGGACTTTGCCAACGGGTTTCACCTCACCCAGCATATCGGCCCCAATTACCTCGGCGGCCAGCTCGACAGTGAAGCCCGCACGGCCATTCACCTGACCCATCGCATCGGTGCTGTGCTGGTGACGCTGGTGCTGCTGGGGCTGGCCTGGCAATTGCGCGCAGTCGGCATGACGCGGCTGTCGGGCCTGCTGCTGATCGCCCTCGCGGCGCAAATCTGCCTGGGCGTGAGCAATGTGGCGTTCGGCTTGCCACTGCCGGTGGCGGTCGGGCACAACGCAGGCGGGGCGGGTTTATTACTGACGCTGGTGCTGGTCAATTACCACGCCCGTACCAGCCTGGTCCGGGTGCGCAATCAGCTGCCGTTTGGCTGGCGCTTTATCCCGCGCAAGCATGTGTCGGGCCTCATCACCCTTAAAGGAGAGATGCCATGGCGA
This sequence comes from Pseudomonas sp. FP2338, assembly GCF_030687515.1. Lineage (NCBI taxonomy): Bacteria > Pseudomonadati > Pseudomonadota > Gammaproteobacteria > Pseudomonadales > Pseudomonadaceae > Pseudomonas > Pseudomonas sp. FP2338. Next base: position 66,458 of record NZ_CP117436.1, read on the forward strand.
CCTTGATCGGCGCGCGTCACGATCAGGCGATCTGGCGCGATTACCTGGAGCTGACCAAGCCGAAAGTGGTGGTGCTGATGCTCATCACGTCCTTGGTGGGCATGTTCCTCGCGACCCGCGCCGGGGTGCCGTGGACGGTGCTGGTGTTCGGCAATTTGGGCATTGCCCTGTGCGCCGGTGGCGCGGCAGCGGTCAACCATGTGGTGGATCGGCGCATCGACGCGGTGATGGCGCGCACCCATAAACGGCCGCTGGCAGAAGGGCGCGTGTCGCCCGTGGCGGCATTGGCCTTTGCATTGTTTCTGGCTGTTGCAGGTTTGGCCTTGCTGCTGGCGTTCACCAACCCCTTGGCGGCCTGGCTCACGCTGGCCTCATTGCTGGGTTACGCGGTGATCTACACGGGTTTCCTCAAGCGTGCCACGCCGCAAAATATCGTAATCGGCGGCCTGGCCGGTGCTGCGCCGCCGCTGCTCGGCTGGGTCGCGGTTACCGGGCATGTCAGCGCCGAGCCGCTGCTGCTGGTGCTGATCATTTTTGCCTGGACCCCGCCGCACTTCTGGGCTCTGGCCATTCACCGCAAAGAGGAATACGCCAAGGCCGATATCCCGATGCTGCCGGTCACCCACGGCGAGCACTACACCAAGGTGCATATCCTGCTCTACACCTTCGCCCTGCTGGCGGTGAGCTTCATGCCCTATGTGATCCATATGAGCGGCCTGCTGTACCTGGCGTGTGCGCTGGTGTTGGGCGGGCGCTTTCTGCAATGGGCCTGGGTGCTGTACCGTGGCAGCAAGCCGCACGCTGCGATCAACACCTTCAAGTACTCTATCTGGTACTTGGTGCTGCTGTTTATCGCGCTGCTCGTCGACCACTACCTATTGTTGAACCTATGACTCGAACTCAAAAAACCGTCTTTATCCTGGTGGCCATCGTCGCGTTGATCATGGGCCTGACCGTTAACAAAGTGCTCAGCGGCAAAGGCCAGGGCGACCCTACCGCACTGATCGACGCCGGCATTATCCTGCTGCCGCAAAGCCGCCAGCTGCCGCCGGTGACCATGACCAATCAGGACGGCCAGCCAGTGGTGGTCAATGAGTTGAAAGGCAAGTGGAGCCTGCTGTTCTTTGGCTACACCTTCTGCCCCGACATCTGCCCGACCACCCTCGCGCAACTGCGCCAGATCAAGAGCGAGCTGCCTAAAGAGGCGGTGGATAAGTTGCAGGTGATCCTGGTCAGCGTCGACCCCAACCGCGACACACCGACCCAGCTCAAGCAGTACCTGGGCTACTTCGACCCGCAATTCGAAGGCCTGACCGGCGCGAATGTGGAAGATGTGCAGAAAGTCTCGAATGCGGTTAGCATTCCGTTTATTCCGGCCGATACCAGCAAGCCCAACTACACAGTGGACCACAGCGGCAACCTGGCGCTGATCGGCCCGGATGGCACGCAGCGTGGGTTCATACGTGCGCCGTTGAATAACCAGAAGCTGGTGGCGCAGTTGCCGGGTTTGCTACAGCGCAAATAAGCCGGTCACCGCCTTAGCAAACTACACAAATCACCTGTGGGAGCGGGCTTGCCTGCGATAGCGGTGGACCAGCTTGCATCTCAGTTGCTGACCCACCGCCATCGCAGGCAAGCCAGCTCCCACAGTGGTTTTGTGCAAGGTTTGAACAGGGAGTCGTCGGAGATTTCCCACGTGTTGTCGCGCTGTGCGTGAACTTGTTGGACGGTCTTGGGGTGGCTAGTCTTTGGCCTGTCGCTGCAAATTCAGTGACAGGGCGTAGGAACCCTTTTATGTACCCTTGGCGTCATAGCGCCATCGTCTGATTGCGGCGTTTTTTTTGTGCCCGTACTATCAGTCGCGGCGGCTATGCGCGGGCACGTTTCGACGTGGCTGAGATCCCTGGGTACTCGGTTCCTACCCCGCGTATGGCTGCCACCCATGCCCGTAGGAAGGCTGTTGGCAGCTCCTGTTCATACCCGGAGTTGTCCCAATGCAATCACTTACCCCTGATCCACCGATCACACCCAAAGTCTTCACCCGCCACCATCACCAGCTGCATGCCGTGCTGGTCGACAACCAACCCTGGTTCAGCGCCTCCGACATCGGCCACCTGATGGGCCTGCACCTAAACCCTGCGTTACTGCGCAAGCTCGATCCCGACCAACAACACACCCTGCCCCTGATCACTCATGGCCACTGTGCGCCGACGTTGATGGTCAGTGAGTCTGGCGTCTACGCGCTGCTTATCTACCACTACTACCCGGAGAATCGGTGCCTGCGCCAATGGCTGACCCATGAGGTGGTGCCAGCTCTGCGCTGACAGCAAAAGCCACACAAAACAAATGTGGGAGCTGGCTTGCCTGCGATAGCGGTGGACCAGCTTGCATCTCAGTCGCTGACCCACCGCCATCGCAGGCAAGCCAGCTCCCACAGTGGTTTTGTGCAAGGGTTGAGCGTCGAGTCAGAACTCAAGATCTTTCAATCAACACAAAACAAATGTGGGAGCGGGCTTGCTCGCGAAGGCGCAGTGTCAGTCGACTAATAAGTGACTGAACCGCCGCCTTCGCGAGCAAGCCCGCTCCCACATTTTTTGATCTTCGGTGTTGTGAAGATCGAGTTTGATCAGAACGCCGGCAGAATTGCGCCTTTGTACTTCTCAAGAATGAACGCTTTCACTTGCGGCGTGTGCAGGGCTGCAACCAGCTTCTTCACGGCGTCGGAATCCTTGTTGTCGTCGCGGGTCACCAGGATGTTCACGTAAGGCGAGTCGTTGCCTTCGATCACCAGGGCGTCCTTGGATGGGTCCAGCTTGGCTTCAAGAGCGTAGTTGGTGTTGATCAGCGCCAGGTCGACCTGGGTCAGCACGCGCGGCAGGGTCGCGGCTTCCAGTTCGCGGAATTTCAGGTTTTTCGGGTTGCCGCTGATGTCCTTGATGGTCGACAGGATGTTGGTCGGGTCCTTCAGGGTGATCAGGTTGTGCTTGGCCAGCAGCAACAGGGCGCGGCCGCCGTTGGTGGCGTCGTTCGGGATCACCACGTTGGCGCCATCTGGCAGGTCTTCCAGCTTTTTGTACTTGCTGGAGTAGGCGCCCAATGGCTCCAGGTGTACCGCTGCAACGCTCACCAGGTGAGTGCCCTTGGTTTTGTTGAACTCATCCAGGTACGGCTGGTGCTGGAAGAAGTTGGCGTCCAGGCGCTTTTCAGCCACCTGTACGTTTGGCTGCACGTAGTCGGTGAAAACTTTGACCTGCAGGTCCACGCCTTCTTTGGCGAGTGCAGGCTTCACGAATTCGAGGATTTCCGCATGGGGCACCGGCGATGCAGCGACTGTAATAGTCTCGGCAGCGTGGGCAGAAAACGCGGCAACGGCGGCGAAAGCAACCAGTAGTTTTTTCATCCAACAAGCTCCTTGTTCGGGCATGTGCCGGCGGGGGCCGGCAATGGCCGTTATTTTCGAGAGTAGTGTGTCACCAGCTTATCGCCGATGGTTTGCAGAATCTGTACCAGCACAATCAACATCACCACGGTGACGACCATTACGTCATCCTGGAAGCGCTGGTAACCATAGCGGATCGCCAGGTCACCCAGCCCGCCAGCACCCACGACGCCAGCCATGGCGGTGTAACCCACCAGGGCAATGGCAGTGACGGTGATTGCCGCAATGATGCCGGGTTTAGCCTCGGGCAGCAGTGCCTTGGTGATGATCTGCCGAGTGGTGGCGCCCATGGCTTGAGTCGCCTCGATGATGCCGCGATCCACCTCGCGCAATGCGGTTTCCACCAGTCGCGCGAAGAACGTCGAAGCGCCCACCACCAAGGGTGGGATCGCACCGGCTACGCCGAGCGAAGTGCCGGTGATAAAGATCGTTGTAGGGATCATCACAATCAGCAGAATGATAAACGGCAGAGAGCGTATGGCGTTGACGATAAATGCCAGCACGCCATAGGTGGCTTTCTGCTCGAGCAACTGACGTGGGCTGAACAGAAACAGCAGAACGCCCAGCGGCAAGCCGACCAGTACGGTGAAAACCAGCGAGGTGCTGAGCATCAGCATGGTGTCGCCGGTGGCAACCCAGATGTCGGCCCAGTCAACTTTGTCGAAATAATGCAGTAACGCGTCCATTAACGCAGTACCTCCATGTGCACATCGGCTGCGGTAAAGCGGGCGAAGGCCGCTTCCATGTCACCGCCGGTGATGGCCAGGGTCAGTTGCCCGTAGGGGGTGTCTTTGATGTGGTCGATGCGACCGGCAAGGATGCTGTAGTCCACTCCCGTTTCGCGGGCGACGGTACCCAGCAATGGCGCGTAGGTCGCTTCGCCCTGGAACGTCAGGCGCACGATGCGGCCCGGTACATGGGCAAACACGTCACGCTGCTCGCCTTCATCGACTTGCTCGGCTTCTTGCACGAAGCGCTTGGTGGTCGGGTGCTTGGGGTGCAGGAACACCTCGGCCACCGAGCCTTGCTCGACGATCACGCCGGCGTCCATCACGGCGACCTGGTCGCACACGCGGCGGATCACGTCCATTTCATGGGTGATCAGTACGATGGTCAGCTTCAACTCGCGGTTGATCTCGGCCAGCAGTTTGAGCACCGAGGCGGTGGTTTGCGGGTCAAGGGCGCTGGTGGCTTCGTCGCACAGCAAAATCTTCGGTTTGGTCGCCAGGGCGCGGGCGATGCCGACGCGCTGCTTCTGGCCGCCGGACAATTGCGCCGGGTACTTCTTGGCATGGTCCGACAGGCCTACGCGGGCGAGCAGTTCAGCCACGCGCAGGTCGATGTCTTTACGCGATAACTCGCCGGCCAGGGTCAGCGGCAATGCCACGTTGTCGGCAACGGTCTTGGACGCCAGCAGGTTGAAGTGCTGGAAGATCATCCCGACTTGCTGGCGAAAACGGCGCAGGCCGTTGGCGTCCAGGGCGGTGACTTCTTCACCGTCGACGTTGATCTGACCGCCGCTTGGCTGCTCCAGGCGATTGATCAGGCGCAGCAGGGTACTTTTGCCCGCACCGGAGTGGCCAATCAGGCCGAACACCTGGCCGTTCTCGACGCGCAGGCTGGTGGGGTGCAGTGCGGGGATTTCCTTACCGGCGACGCGGTAGGTTTTATGGACGTTATGAAACTCGATCACGTAGCGAACCTTGTGGGGCGCATGGAAAAGGGATCAGCGGTTAGCCGGGCGCGCATTTTAGCCTGTCCGTATAGCGTTTCTTAGCATTTATTTCGCATTCAACCAGTGATTTGGCAATAACGCGATCAAAGGTCATAAAAAAGGAACGGCTAAAAACCCCATCAGTCACTACATAAGCAACGCGATTTCCTCAGGTGCCGTGCCTGGGGTTTTGCTCAAACGAGCCGGGGGTCCGCTCTGGCCACTTTGATTAAGGAGTTTTGCCTGATGAGTACCAAGAAGCCAGCCACCCCGCCCAAGAGTGAGCTTGCGGGCACCGATACCCTGGACCGTGGCAACACCAACGCCAAGCTGCAGGCCCTAGAAGAATTTCGCTCCGATGCGACCGGGCAGGCACTGCGCACCAACCAAGGCGTAAAGATTTCCGATAACCAGAACACCCTTAAAGTCGGCGCCCGTGGCCCATCGCTGCTGGAAGACTTCATCATGCGTGAAAAAATCACGCATTTTGACCATGAGCGTATCCCGGAGCGCATCGTGCATGCCCGTGGCACCGGCGCCCATGGTTATTTCCAGACGTATCAGAACCATTCGGCGCTGAGCAAGGCCGGGTTCCTGCGCAACCCGGAGCATAAAACCCCGGTGTTCGTGCGTTTCTCTACTGTGCAGGGCCCGCGTGGTTCGGGCGATACCGTGCGCGACGTGCGCGGCTTTGCCGTGAAGTTCTTCACCGACGAAGGCAACTTCGATCTGGTGGGCAACAACATGCCGATCTTCTTCATTCAGGATGCGATCAAGTTTCCGGATTTTGTGCATGCGGTAAAACCTGAGCCCCATAACGAGATTCCTACCGGCGGCTCGGCCCACGATACGTTCTGGGATTTCGTCTCGCTGCAGCCGGAATCGGCGCATATGGTGTTGTGGGCCATGTCTGACCGTGCCATTCCGAAAAGCCTGCGCTCGATGCAGGGGTTTGGCATTCACACCTTCCGGTTGATCAATACCGAAGGTAAGTCCAGCTTCGTTAAATTCCACTGGCACCCGAAAGTCGGCACCTGCTCGCTGGTGTGGGACGAAGCGCAAAAGCTTGCCGGTAAAGACACCGACCACCACCGTCGCGACCTGTGGGAAGCGATCGAGGGCGGCGACTACCCTGAGTGGGAATTGGGCGTACAAATCGTTGCCGAAGAGGACGAGCACAAGTTCGACTTCGACCTGCTCGACCCGACCAAGATCATCCCCGAAGAGCTGGTGCCAATTACGCCGCTGGGCAAAATGGTGCTCAACCGTAACCCGGACAACTTCTTTGCCGAGGTCGAACAGGTCGCCTTTTGCCCAGGCCACATCGTGTCGGGTATCGACTTCACCAACGACCCGCTGCTGCAAGGCCGTCTGTTTTCCTACACCGATACGCAGATCAGCCGACTCGGTGGCCCGAACTTTCATGAGCTGCCGATCAACCGGCCGGTCACGCCTTTCCATAACGGCCAGCGTGATGCCCAGCATCGCACGGTGATCGACAAGGGCCGTGCGTCTTATGAGCCTAACTCGATTGATGGCGGTTGGCCGAAAGAAACGCCACCAGCGGCTCAAGATGGTGGGTTCGAAACGTATTACGAGCGTGTCGACGCCAACAAGGTGCGTGAGCGCAGTGAATCGTTCGGCGACCATTTCTCCCAAGCCACGCTGTTTTTCCACAGCATGAGCCACCACGAGAAAGAGCACATTATCGCGGCCTATAGCTTCGAGTTGGGCAAGGTGGAGCGTGAGTTTATTCGCGCACGTCAGGTCAACGAGATCCTCGCCAATATCGACCTGGAACTGGCCAAGCGCGTGGCGCAGAACCTCGGTTTGCCGGCGCCGACCAAAGGCACAGTGCCGCCACGCAAGACGTCGCTTAAAGAGTCGCCGGCGTTGAGCCAGGTGAACCTACTGTCGGGCGATATCAAAACGCGCAAAGTCGCGATTCTTGCGGCTAACGGTGTGGATGGCGCGGCGATCGCGGCGCTGAAGACGGCGCTGGCCGCCGAAGGTGCGCATGCCAAGGTGCTGGGGCCGACGTCGGCACCGGTGAAGACTGCGGATGGCAAGAGCCTGCCGGTGGATGCGTCGATGGAAGGCATGCCGTCGGTTGCGTTTGATGCGGTGTTCGTACCGGGCGGTAAAGAGTCGATCAAGGCGCTGAGCGGTGATGGCGTGGCGTTGCACTTCCTGTTGGAGGCGTACAAGCACTTGAAGGCGATTGCGGTTGCCAGTGAGGCCAAACCGTTGCTGGATCAGCTTAAGCTGGAGGCGGATGCGGGGTTGATTGTTGGCGCGGATGCCAAGGCGTTCAAGGCATTCTTTGCGGCGATTGCGCAGCATCGGGTGTGGGCGCGGGAGCCTAAGGCCAAGGCGATTCCGGCTTAAGCTTTTGGTTGTTTGTTAGATTGCTATCGCAGGCAAGTCGAATCGTCGCACCGCAGCTCCCACCTTTTGAACTGTGAATACATTCAAATGTGGGAGCTGGCTTGCCTGCGATGGCTTTACTCGGTTTTGCGCGGAATTAAAACAACCTGCGCCGGGATGTGTTTCACAATCTGCCGGTGAATCTTCAGGTCATACGCCGAATCAATGCGCTTCACCCGTTTGGTCAGCAACGTGGCCAACCACGGGTAATCCTGGGTGCGCGGCGCTTGAATGGTCACATCGCACTGGTAATTCACCACATCGGTGGCGATCGCATCCAACTGATGGCGAAGTTCTTCAATATTGGTGAGGTTCAGCGCAACCGTGGTGCTTTGAGCCGCCGGGTCGATGACCTTGGCGGGTGGCTTGGCTTCAGCGGCTTTCAGGGCGGCTTCGGCTTTATCCAGCTCGGCTTTGCGGGCGTGGCTGATGGCGCTGTTGACGCCGCCAGTGAGCGCCGGAGCCTTGGGCATCAAGGCGCGTGCGCGGCTTAACGCCGTAGCGGCGGCATTCACATCACCTTTTTGCAACACGATCTGGCTGCGCTGCAGGTAGGCTTCGGCCAATTGGCGCTGATAGTTTTCCAGCGCCGGGTCGTTGGGCGACTGGGCTTGCAGCGAGGCCAGCTCGTCTTCGGCGGTGGCCAGCTCACTGCTGGCCAGGTTTTGCTCCAGCTGCGCGATGGCCGCAGCACGCGGGTCCGGTGCCTGAGGGGCTGCGGGCGGTGTGCTTTGGCAGGCGCCCAGCAGCAGGGAAAATGCGGCAAGGAGCAGATAACGGGAGTTGAACGGCTTCATTCCTGCGACTCTCTATTTGCGCAAAAAGCGAGCAAGTCTACACCCCTCGACGGGGCAGGACAAAACTCAGCAGAAACAGGGCGGCGGCCGTGACCACAATCGACGGCCCGGCCGGCGTGTCCTTGAACCAGGACAGCGCCAGGCCCCCGCACACGGCGAGCATGCCCAGCAGGCTGGCGCCGATCGCCATCTGCTCGGGTGAGCGGGCATGGCGCTGGGCGGCGGCTGCGGGAATGATCAACAGCGACGTGATCAACAATACGCCGACAATCTTCATTGCGACAGCAATCACCACCGCGATCAGCAGCATCAGGGTCATGCGCAGCGCCGGCACGGGCAAACCTTCCACGGTGGCGAGCTCTTCGTGCACGGTAATTGCCAGCAACGGGCGCCACAGGGTCACCAGCAGCACCAGCACAGCGGCGCTGCCGCCGAGGATCCAGGCAAGATCGGTGGGGCTGATCGCCAGTAAATCGCCGAACAGGTAGGCCATCAGGTCGATGCGTACTTCATGCATGAAGCTCAGCACCACCAGGCCCAGCGACAGCGTGCTTGGCGCGAGGATGCCCAGCAGCGTGTCCGAGGCCAGCGGCTGGCGCTGTTGCAGGGTCACCAGCAGCACTGCCAACAGCAGGCAGCCTACGGTGACGGCGATGGTCGGGCTTACATCCAGCAAGAACCCCATGGCCACGCCCAGCAGCGCGGCATGCGACAACGTGTCGCCAAAATAGGCCATGCGCCGCCAGACCACGAACGAGCCCAAGGGGCCCGCCACCAGTGCCAAAGCCAAGCCTGCCAGCAGGGCGTAGAGCAGAAAATCAGCCATGCTTGCAGCTATCTCCATGAACGTGGGGTTGAGGCGTAGCGGGATCGTCGACCACGGCGCCATGCAAATCATGGGCGTGGTCGTGATGGTGGTGGTAAATCGCCAGGCTCTGGGCGTTTTTGCCGAACAGCTCGACGAATGCCGGGTCGCCGCTCACCTGTTCCGGGTGGCCGGAGCAGCACACGTGGCGGTTGAGGCACACCACTTGATCCGTGGTGCTCATCACCAGGTGCAAATCGTGGGAGACCATCAGCACGCCGCAGCCATGGCGGTCGCGCAGGCGGGTGATCAGGCTGTACAGCTCGGCCTGGCCGGCAACATCGACGCCTTGAACGGGCTCATCAAGTACCAGCAGCTCGGGTTCGCGCAACAGGGCGCGGGCCAGCAATACGCGCTGCATCTCGCCGCCGGAGATGCTCTGCACCGGGCTGTCGATGACCTGTTCGGCGCCGACTTCCTTGAGCGCCGCTTGGGCGCGCGCGCGGTCGACGCCAGGCACCAGGCGCAGGAAGCGCAGTACGGACAGCGGCAGCGTTGGATCGACGTGTAATTTTTGCGGCATGTAACCGACGCGCAGCTTGGGCTTGCGCCACACGCTGCCAGTGTCGGGCTTGAGCAGGCCAAGCACGGCGCGCACCAGCGTGGTCTTGCCGGCGCCATTGGGGCCGATCAGCGTCACGATCTGCCCCGGCTCGACGCTCAGGGCGATGTTATCCAGCACGTTTTGCCCGGCGAACGTGACCCCGACCTGCTCCAGGCGGATTAACGCGTTGCTCATCAAGCCCCCTGGCAACCGGAGCAGAGCCCCACCACTTCGACCGTTTGCCCTTCGACCTTGAAGCCCACGTCGGCGGAGCTTTTGACGATGGCGTCGCTGATGCTTTTTTGTTCAAGCTCGATGGCGGCATGGCACTCGCGGCAGATCAGGAACTGGCCCTGGTGCGCGTGCTCCGGGTGGCTGCAGCCGACAAAGGCGTTGAGCGAGGCGATGCGGTGTACCAGGCCGTTTTCCAGCAGGAAGTCCAGCGCGCGGTACACCGTCGGCGGCGCGGCACGGCGGCCGTCCTGCTCGCTGAGCACGCCAAGAATGTCGTAGGCGCCCAGCGGCTTGTGACTTTGCCACACCAGCTCCAGCACCCGACGACGCAGGGCGGTCAGGCGCAAGCCTTTCTGCGCGCACAGGGTATCGGCCTCCGACAGCGCGGTGTGCACGCAGTGAGAGTGGTCGTGGGGACGGCTGGCAAGCGGTGTTTTAGGCATGAGCGGCGACAGACATTTGATAGAGACGTTATTATGTTACCTGTTCCTACGCCATTGAGTGGTCATCGTGTCCCGACTTTTTCCCGTTTTTGTCGTATTTGTCACCAGTTTGTTCATCGCCGGGGCCGCTCAGGCTGAGGTCAAGGTGCTGACCAGCATCAAACCGTTGCAGTTGATCGCCGCTGCTGTGCAGGACGGCGTGGCGATTCCAGAGGTGCTGTTGCCGCCGGGCGCATCGCCGCATAACTATGCGTTGCGCCCATCCGACGTACGGCGCGTACAGTCGGTGGACCTGCTGTATTGGATCGGCCCGGATATGGAGAGCTTCCTGCCGCGCGTACTCAAGGGGCGCAGCCTGCCGACTGTGGCAGTTCAGGACTTGCCTGGGATGAAGTTGCGCCGGTTCGCCGAAGATAGCCACTCCCACGCCGATGATGCCGACGAACACGACCACGATCATCGCCCAGGCAGCCTGGATGCGCACTTGTGGTTGTCAACGGTCAACGCTCGGGTGATTGCGGCGCGTATGGCGTCTGACCTCAGCACTGCCGACCCGGCCAACGCCGCGCGTTATCAGAGCAACGTGAAGGCATTCGATGAGCGCCTGGATGCGTTGGATGCACGCTTGAAGGCGCGTCTGTCCACCGTTGGCGACAAGCCGTACTTCGTGTTCCACGAGGCATTTGACTACTTCGAAGACGCTTACGGGCTCAAGCACACCGGCGTGTTCAGCGTGGCCGCCGAAGTGCAGCCGGGCGCCCAGCATGTGGCGGCGATGCGTACACGTTTGCAGGAAGTGGGTAAGACCTGTGTGTTCAGCGAGCCGCCGCTACGGCCGCGTTTGGCCGAGACACTGGTGGCGGGCTTGCCGGTGAAACTGGCGGAGCTGGATGCGTTGGGTGGCTATACCCCGGCGACAGCGCAGGGTTATGAGCAAGTGCTGGAGAAGCTGGGGAATGACTTGGCCGGGTGCCTGGAGTCGCTCTGACAGCCACACACTAACCAATGTGGGAGCTGGCTTGCCTGCGATGGCGGTGTGTCAGTCACCACCGCTATCGCAGGCAAGCCAGCTCCCACATTGATCGAGTAGGCCTTTAAAGTGCGAACGGCAGGTGGACTGTAACCTGCTGACGCTGCGCCAGCCGATGCTCGAACTCGGCCGGGTCATGGATCAGCACATCCTGCCCGGCAAACGATTCCGCGGCGATCAGGCGTGACAGCCAGAAGCGCACACACGCCACGCGCAGCAGGGTCGGCCACAACTCGGCCTCCTTGGCGGTAAACGGCCGCAGCCCCGCGTAGGCGCCCAACAAGGCGCGGGCGCGTTGCCCATCAATCACGCCATCGGCGTCGGAGCACCAGTCATTCAAGGCGATGGCCACGTCGTACAGCATCGGGCCTGAGCAGGCATTGTAGAAGTCGATCAAGCCGGTGAGGTGCGTGCCTTCGAACATCGCGTTGTCGCGGAACAGGTCGGCGTGCACGTTGGCACGCGGCAGGGCGAGGATGTCGGCCTTGTGGGCTTGGATTTCGCTCAATGCCGCTTGCAGCAGGCGCTGCTGGGCGTCGTTCAGGTGTGAAATAAGCTGCGTGCCTTCAGTGAGCATCCAATCCAGGCCGCGATCAGTTTTGCGCTCCAGCACTTTGTCGCCTTGCGTTGCCAGGTGCAGGTGGCCGAGCAGGTCGCCGACCTGGGCGCAATGCTGGGCGTTGGCGTCCTTGATGTGCTTGCCGGCCAGGCGCGGTTGCAACAGCGCCGGTTTACCTTTGAGTTCGCGAAGTGCCACGCCATCGATGGTACGCAGGGCGTAAGGCACCGGCAGGTCGGCGTCGTGCAGTACATCGAGCAGTTCGATGAAGAATGGCATTTCCGCCACTGGGCCACGCTCGACCAGGGTCAGGACGAATTCGCCCTGTTCCAGGCTGATAAAGAAGTTGGTGTTTTCGCTACCTGCGGCAATCCCCTGGAAATCAAGCAGGCGGCCGAGCCCGTAAGGGGCGAGAAAGGTTTCCAGCTCGGGCCGAGCCAGGGGGGTGAACACAGACATGTTTAAACTGCCAGTACGGGCGCCGCGGTGTGCGGCGCCGGTTAAAATTAAGAAATCATTTCCATTCGAAGATCTTCCATGACGGGATCAGCATATCCGGCTGGTCAGAGCGGATGAAGTTCGCATCGGTTCCGTCCGCGCGCACCAGGAAATACGGTGGAAAGCCTTTTTGCGTCACCTTAATTGCATACAGGAAGCCATTCTGGCGGTATTCCTGAATGGTCTTGTCGCCTTCCGTGCGAATGGTAACTTCCGGGTCGCCCGACGGTGCAGTATCTGCCGCCATGGCCACTATCGGAGTGAGTGCAATCAAGCCGGTCAACAACAGGCGATTTACTGTACGCATGATAACCTTGTCCCTTTGTCGTCATTGGTCCGGCTATTCTAGCGCCTGACCCGCCGAAAAGGTTGATCCTGCTCATGAGCCAAGCCCCCCTCGTCCTGGTGGACGGTTCTTCTTATCTGTACCGCGCCTTTCACGCGTTGCCACCGCTGACTACGTCCAAAGGCCTGCCCACCGGTGCGGTCAAGGGCGTGTTGAACATGCTCAAAAGCCTGCGCAAACAGTACCCGAACAGCCCGTTCGCGGTGGTGTTCGACGCCAAGGGTGGGACCTTTCGCGATGAGATGTACGCCGAATACAAGGCCAACCGCCCGAGCATGCCCGATGACATGCGCCTGCAAATCGAGCCCCTGCACCAGAGCGTGATCGCCCTGGGCTTCCCGTTGCTGTGCGTTGAAGGCGTCGAGGCCGATGATGTAATCGGCACCCTGGCCCGCAGCAGCGCGGCGGCTGACCGTCCGGTAGTGATCTCTACCGGCGACAAGGACATGGCGCAGTTGGTCGACGGGCACATTACCTTGGTCAACACCATGACCGGTAGCTCGATGGATATCGAGGGCGTGAAGGAGAAATTCGGTGTCGCTCCGGAGCAGATCATCGATTATCTGGCGCTGATGGGCGATTCGTCCGACAACATCCCAGGCGTGCCGGGGATTGGTCCGAAGACGGCTTCCGGCTTGCTGGTGGGCGTGAATGGCGGCATCAAAGAGCTGTATGAGCAGTTGGATATCGTGCCGACCTTGCCCATCCGTGGTGCCAAGACGCTGCCGGCCAAGCTGGAAGAGCATAAGGAGATGGCATTCCTGTCCTATCAGTTGGCGACGATCAAGGTCGACGTGCCGCTGGATGTGGGCCTAGATGATTTGCACCTGATCGAGCCCGACCGCGAAAAACTGCTGGAGCTGTACACGCTGCTGGAGTTCAAGAGCTGGTTTGATGAGATTCAGCGCGATGCCAAGCGCGTTGAGCTCAAGGCTGCTCCAGTTGTTGAGGAAGCCGTCGAAGTCGCGGCGCCCGCAGAGGCGTCCTACACCACGATCCTCGACCAGGCGACATTCGATGCCTGGCTGAAAAAGCTCAACGCGGCAAAATTGTTCGCGTTCGACACCGAAACCACGGGGATCGATGCGCAGCAGGCGCAACTGGTCGGTGTCTCCTTTGCCGTGCAGCCCCATGAAGCGGCCTACATCCCGCTGACCCATTCCTACATCGGTGCGCCGCAACAACTGGACCGTGACACGGTACTGCTGGCCTTGAAGCCGTTGCTGGAAGACGCGACCAAGCTCAAGGTCGGCCAGCACGCCAAGTTCGACATGAACATCCTGGCCAACTGTGCCATCGGCGGCGATCAGGCCAACGGTATTACTGTGCGCGGGATCGCTTTCGACACCATGCTCGAATCCTACGTGCTGAACTCCACCGCGACCCGGCACGATATGGACAGCCTGGCCAAGAAGTACCTGGACTACGACACCGTGAGTTTCCAGGACATCGCCGGCAGAGGCGCCAAGCAGCTGACGTTTGATCAGATCCCGCTTGAGCAAGCTGGCCCTTACGCTGCCGAAGATGCCGACGTGACGCTGCGCCTGCACCAGGCTTTGCATGCACAGCTTGAAGCCATTCCAAGCCTTGCCAGCGTGCTGACCGACATCGAAATTCCCTTGGTGCCGGTGCTGGCGCGTATCGAGCGCCAGGGCGCACTGGTGGATAAGGCGCTGCTGGGCATCCAGAGTATCGAGCTGGGCAACAAGATGGTGGAACTGGAGCGCCAGGCGTTTGAGATCGCCGGTGAAGAGTTCAACCTGGGCTCGCCCAAGCAACTCGGGGCGATCCTCTACGAGAAGCTCGGTTTGCCGGTACTGAAAAAGACCGGCAAAGGCCAGGCATCCACGGCTGAAGAAGTGTTGGCCAAGCTGGCCGAAGATGACTTCCTGCTGCCCAAGGTACTGATGCAGTACCGCAGCATGAGCAAGCTCAAAAGCACCTACACCGATCGCCTGCCGGAGCAGATCAACCCGCGTACCGGGCGTATTCACACGTCTTATCATCAGGCGGTGGCGGCGACCGGGCGTTTGTCGTCCAGTGATCCGAACCTGCAGAACATCCCGGTGCGCACTGCCGAAGGGCGGCGCATTCGCCAGGCGTTTGTCGCGCCCAAAGGCTACAAATTGCTGGCGGCGGACTATTCGCAGATCGAGCTGCGGATCATGGCGCACTTGTCCAAGGACGAGGGGCTGATGAATGCGTTCCGTAATGACCTGGACGTGCACACCGCCACCGCCGCCGAAGTGTTCAAGGTTGAGCTCACGCAAGTCACGTCGAACCAGCGCCGCAGTGCCAAGGCAATTAACTTTGGCCTGATCTACGGCATGGGCGCGCAGAAGCTCGGCAAGGACATTGGCGTCGATACCAAGACCGCCAAGGCCTACATTGATGTGTACTTTGCGCGCTACCCGGGCGTTCGTGAATACATGGAGCGCACCCGCGCCCAGGCGGCAGACCAGGGTTATGTCGAAACCTTCTTCGGGCGTCGGCTGTACCTGCCGGACATCAACTCCAACAAGCCCCAGGAGCGCGCGGCCGCTGAGCGCACGGCGATCAACGCGCCGATGCAAGGCACCGCCGCGGATATCATCAAGAAAGCCATGGTGCTGGTGGACAACTGGCTGGCCGAGTCGGGCCTGGACGCCAAGGTGATCCTGCAGGTGCACGATGAATTGGTGCTTGAGGTGCGTGAGGATCTGGTGGAGCAAGTCAGCAAGAAGATCCGCGAGCATATGAGCGCGGCGGCCAAGCTGGACGTGCCATTGGTGGTGGACGTGGGCGTGGGCGATAACTGGGACGAAGCACACTGACAGCGCGGCTCTGCCATTGCCCAGGGTGATGGCAGAGCGCTTTAGATCAGAAAGCGTCGCAGGTTATTTCCAATAGTTTTTTGACCTGCCGGAACTTAACCCGTGAACTGTGACTCAGAGTTACTGAATGGGTGGTGAAGCCCTTCAATGCTCCTATGTTGTGTTAAGTGTTGGCAGATATCTGGACCCCGCCCTAGCGGTCCGGAACTTGGACCCCGAACTTCCCCTCCCCATACGAAGTCCGGGGTTTTTTTTGCCCGCAGAAAAGTTATTCCGCGATTTGCGCGCCCTTGTCTGCCAATTCCATCCAGCCGGCCAATACGGTGTAAGCGTCTTCCAGGCCCATGCGCTTGGGCGCCGAGAACAACTGGATGGTGATCGCATCGCCCCAACCCTTACGGATTTCGGACTGCACTTTGAGCAAGGTGTTCTTGGCCGCGCCGTAGGTCAGCTTGTCGGCCTTGGTCAAAAGGATATGCATTGGCATACCGCTGGCGACGGCCCAGTCGAGCATCAGCAGGTCGAAATCGGTCATTGGATGACGGATGTCCATCATCAGAATCAAACCCTTCAAACTCTCGCGGCCACCCAGGTACGCCTCCAGGTGACGCTGCCAGTGCAGCTTCAGCGGGATAGGTACTTTTGCATAACCGTAGCCCGGCAGGTCGACCAGACGCCGATCATCGTCTAGCTTGAAGAAATTGAGCAGTTGCGTGCGGCCCGGAGTTTTCGAGGTGCGCGCCAGGCTGGCGTGGGTCAGGGTGTTCAGCGCGCTGGACTTACCGGCGTTGGAACGGCCGGCAAAGGCGACTTCAAAGCCTTCGTCATCGGGGCATTGGTCCACTTTGGCGGCGCTGAGCATGAACGTGGACTGTTGGCACAGGCCGAGGATGGGATTCTTGAGTTGCATGAGATTTCCGATGTGGGCGGTGCCGAGAAAGGGTGCGGCAAGCGGTGTCGTTTCCGTTTCAGTAGCGCCAGTATATAATGCCGCAGATTTTGTGTGTGCTTTGTCCCAGCGAAGGATGAAGTTCACGGGAGCGAAAGACCTTCATTGCGCATTAGAACGCAAAACGCTCTCAAACCCTGAAAAGGTCGATGTATGACCTGATGGTTGCGCGCTTTTGGTGTCCTGATCGCGCTTTTAGGCGCTCAGGCTACACAGGATCCAGAGGCGCTGTACAACCGAGTTTGCATGGCTAAGCTGATGCAACACGTGACTCAGGGTTTCAAGGCAATGCCGCCGCGTGGTTTGTGCATGGACTGCAGTACTGAGGATTACCAGGCCATCAACGAGTTGATGGTGAGTAAACCCGGTAGATAACTCTTAAACCCTTAGCCGTAGTTGGATTAGCTGATGAACAAACTGATCGTGAGTCTGCTGTTGACCTTGGGCATCACCGGTGTTGCCCATGCTGCAGGCGACGCTACAGCGGGCCAGGCGAAAGCCGCCGTATGTGGTGCTTGCCATGGACCGGATGGCAACAGCCCGGCGCCGAACTTCCCCAAACTGGCCGGTCAAGGTGAGCGTTACCTGACCAAGCAGATGCACGACATCAAGGACGGCAAGCGCACGGTGCTGGAAATGACCGGCCTGCTGACCAATCTCAGCGATCAGGACCTGGCGGACATCGCGGCGTATTTTGCCAGCCAGAAAGGCAGTGTGGGAGCTGCTGATCCGAAGCTCGTTGATAAAGGCCAGGCGTTGTTTCAAGGCGGCAAGCTCGCCGAAGACCAGCCTATCGGTGGCATGCCTGCCTGCAAGGCTTGCCACATCGCAGGTGGCAGTGGGCTGGCCGAGGCGGGTTTCCCTCACTTGAGTGGTCAGCACGCCCAATACACCGCCAAGCAATTGAAGGACTTCCGCGAGAAGGTTCGCTCCATCGATGGCGATGCCAGCAACAAAATGATGACTGACATTGCGGCGAAACTTTCGGATAAAGATATCGAAGCGCTGTCCAGCTATATTCAGGGGCTGCACTGATTGGGCCTGGGACGTTAACGCTCGATTAATCCATCGATGCAAGCATAAAAAGGGTGGCTTAGGCCGCCCTTTTTTGTGGCCGGTGCCGTTACACTAACGAACTCATGCCCGCGTAGACCTGTCACAACTAAAGGTCGCGTGAGGCGACTTTATTTGTCCAGGAGTAAAGCATGCGTAATCTGATCCTCAGCGCCGCTCTCGTCACTGCCAGCCTCTTCGGCATGACCGCACAAGCTGCCGACGTGCCGCTTGAAGCCGGTAAGACCTATGTTGAATTGGCCACCCCGGTGCCGGTTTCGGAGCCAGGCAAGATCGAAGTGGTGGAGCTGTTCTGGTATGGCTGCCCGCATTGCTACGCTTTTGAGCCGACCATCAACCCTTGGGCTGAAAAACTCCCTTCTGATGTGAATTTCAGACGCATTCCAGCCATGTTCGGCGGCCCATGGGATGCCCACGGCCAACTGTTCCTGACCCTGGAAGCCATGGGTGTTGAGCACAAGGTTCACAACGCTGTATTCAACGCGATTCAGAAAGAAGGCAAGCGCCTAACCAAGCCTGACGACATGGCTGACTTTGTTGCCACCCAAGGCGTCGACAAGGACAAGTTCCTGGCCACCTTCAACTCCTTCGCTATCCAGGGTCAAATCAAACAGGCCAAGGAGCTCGCGCAGAAGTACGGCGTACAAGGCGTACCGACCATGATCGTCAACGGCAAATACCGTTTCGACCTGGGCACTACCGGTGGTCCTGAGCAAACCCTCAATGTTGCCGACCAACTGATCGCTAAAGAGCGCGCAGCCAAGTAAGGGGGCCATCATGCGCGGCTGGGGTACTGAACGTAGTGTTGGCCTGCATGAACCGCGGGTCAACGAACATCACCTGGAATCCACGGGTTTGCCGGCAGACAGCCGTCTGCGGCTGCTCAGCTTCAATATCCAGGTGGGCAACAGTACCGAGAAGTATCGGCACTACCTCACCCGTGGCTGGCAGCATCTGCTGCCGCACAAAGGGCGTATCGGCAACCTGCAGAAAATCGGCGACCTGCTCAGCGACTTCGATCTGGTCGCCTTGCAGGAAGCCGACGGCGGCAGCATGCGCTCCGGTTATGTCAATCAGGTGGAGCACCTCGCCCATCTCGGTGCTTTCCCTTATTGGTATCAGCAACTCAACCGCAACCTCGGGCGCCTGGCGCAGCACAGCAATGGCGTGCTCAGCCGCTTGAAGCCGACTGCCATCGAAGATCACCCGTTGCCCGGCCCAAAAGGGCGCGGCGCGATTCTTGTGCGTTTCGGCGAAGGCCCGGAAGCCTTGGTGGTGGTGATGATGCACCTGGCGCTTGGAGCGCGTACACGCAACCTCCAGTTGGCCTACGTGCGTGATCTGATCGGCAACTACAAACACCAGGTGCTGATGGGTGACATGAACACCCATGCCACCGACCTGTTGCAGAATTCCCCGTTGCGCGACCTCGGGTTACTGGCGCCGCAAGTCGAAGCCACGTTCCCCAGCTGGCGCCCGCAACGTTGTCTCGACCATATCCTGCTCAGCCCGAGCCTCACACTGGAAAGTGTGCAGGTGCTGGCGCAGCCCATTTCCGATCACCTGCCGGTCGCGGTAGAGATTCGTCTGCCGGGTTCGCTCACGGCTGATGCATTGCCCGCGTTGAGCCCAGGCCCTCGCGGACCCCTTGCATGAGCGACGACGCCCAGCGCTGGAAAGAGAAATACCTTAAAAGCGTTGAGCAGCAAGACAAGCTCGAACGCCGCTGGGCCGCGCGCCTCGACCTGCTGCGCCGAGGCCTGGTGCGCAGCACGCTGGCGGCGGAAGGTACTGACCGAGCGGTTGATCAATGCATGAAGGAGATGCGCGATGTGGTGCGCACCGACGACATGGACGCCGCCCTCGCCGCCTTGCTGCCACGCCTGGAAAAGGCCGTGCTCGACTCGGAGCAGCGCCGCGAAACCAGGGTCGACCAGATCAGTACCGCGCTGACTGCCTTGGTCGCGCAGTTGCAGAAGCTGCCCCTGCCGCGTGAAGTCGCCCGCCCGCTGAAAACCTTCGCCAAGCAGCTTGATGGCCGAGTCGGCCAGGCGCGTGAGATCCCGCTGCTGCTCAGCGAATTGAGCAGCCTGCAAGGGCAGGCGCTGAATAACCTGGAGCCGGAAGGCGAAGCCGCGCGCCCTGGGCCAGGCCTGCTGCAACGCCTGTTTGGTGCAAAGGATGTGTCGAATGAGGCGCCGGTGGTTGAACCTGCCCCGCTCTATGCACCGCAACCGCCGGCGCCGAAACCTGACGCTGCCAAAGCCGCGCCCGAGGCTCTGGAACCCGCGCAATCCGAAGAGCTGACCCAAGCCTTGCGGGCCTTCGCGCCATTGCCGGTAACGCCGGCCGCCGCGCAGCCTGAGCCGGCTGAGCCGGTCAAAGTGGCTGAAGTCGCCGGCGAAACCTTTGTCTTCGAGGCTGCGGCGCTGGAGCAAGCCCCCGTCGCGCCTGTCGAAGTCTCTGAGCCAGAGGTGCCCGAGCCAGCGGTAGAGGAAGCCGCGCCCGAAAGCGCCCTTGCTGCATTTATCGAAGAACCGCAGGTTGAGGTCGACACGCCAGATCAAACGGTCATCGGCAGCCTGTCGCTTCCGCCCGTGCTGGAAACCTGCGAGCCCGACCCCGATGCGCTGCAACCGGACGGCACCTATGCCCTGCCCGACTCCCCCGAGCCGTCCTACAGCTCGGTCGCGAAGCATATCGAAGACACCTTGCTCGGCTTGCTGGAGGATCTGTCCCTACCCGAGCGCCACCGGCCTCAGGCCGAAGCCATGCGCGAGCGCTTGGCCCACGGCTTGAACTGGTACGAATTGCTGCCGATCCTTGACGACCTGGCGGTGCTGATGCTGGCGATTACCGACAGCGGCCAGCATGAGTTCGAGGCCTACCTCAAACAGCTCAATGAACGCCTTGAAGCTTTTCAGGGCCATCTGCAGGTGGCCAGCGAGGGGCACGCCGACAGCCGCTCAGCCGCGCGGGAGCTGGATACGCAGATCCGTGAACAGGTCGACGGCCTGCAAAGCAGCGTGCAGGAAGCTGCTGACCTGGACAGCCTCAAGCATGTACTGGAAAGCCACCTTGAAGGCCTGCTCGGCACCATGGACGAACACCAGCAGCAGCGTGACCAGCGCGAGCAGGAAGTCGCGGCGCGGCTCAAAAGCCTGGCCGAGCGGGTGGCGAACATGGAGCAGGAAGCCCAAGGTTATCGCGAACATTTGGAAGTGCAGCGCCAGAAAGCTTTGATCGACCCGCTCACCGGCCTGCCCAACCGTGCGGCCTGGAGCGAGCGCCTGGACCATGAAGTGAATAGCTGGCATCAGCGCGGCAACAGCCTGTCACTGGCCATGCTCGACCTGGACCACTTCAAGCGCATCAACGATGGCTACGGCCACTTGGCGGGCGACAAGGTGTTGAAGATCATCGCTAATGTGTTGCACAAGCGCCTGCGCCCCGACGATTTTATCGCGCGATTTGGGGGTGAAGAGTTTGTATTGTTGATGCCGGATTCAGCCCTGGCAGATGCTCTGGACGTAGGTGAGGTGCTGCGTTCGGCCATCGAAGCATGCCCGTTCCACTTCAAGGGCGAGCCGGTGACCATCACAGTGTCCATGGGCGTGGCGCAGTTTCAGCCGGGCGAACGCAGTGACCTGGCGCTAAAGCGTGCCGATGAGGCGTTGTACCGGGCCAAGGCAGCTGGACGCAACCGGGTGCAGGCGGCGTAAAAGATGTTCCATTTTGTAATTTGACCGTCGAGCCCCGACCCATCCGTTACACTGTTGCATTATCGTCTTCTGCGTACTGTCTTCCGCCATGAAATCTTTTTGCATCGCCTTTGTGTTTCTCCTGCTCGCCGGCTGCGCCAGCGGCCCGCGGCTGAACACCAGCCATCCTTCGTCGAACCACGACAACCGGGTGCAGTTCGTCATTGTCCATTACACCTCGGCCAGCCTTGAGCGCTCCCTGGCGCTGCTCACGCACGGTCAGGTCAGCAGCCATTACCTTATCGGCGACGACGCCTCAGGCACCATCTACAAGCTGGTGGACGAGAGCCAGCGCGCCTGGCATGCCGGTGAGAGCGAGTGGGCGGGCCGCACCTGGCTCAATTCCAGCTCCATTGGCATCGAAATTGTTAACCCAGGTTATACAGATTCGCCGAGCGGCCGCCTGTGGTACCCGTACTCAGAGGCCCAGGTGCAGTCGTTAGTGGTGTTGCTCAAGGACATCAGCAAGCGCAACGGCATTGCCCCCAGGAACATCATCGGCCACAGCGACATTGCGCCATTGCGCAAGCTCGACCCGGGCCCGTTGTTCCCGTGGAAGCGCCTGGCGGCTGAAGGTTTGGGCGTGTGGCCGGATGCACAGGCGGTGGCTCGGTTCCAACAGCAATATGCCGTCAGCCTGCCGAGTATCACGTGGTTCCAGGAAGAACTGGCGCGCCTGGGCTACCAGACGCCGCAGACAGGTGAGCTGGATGTGGCCACACGCCATGTGATCGCGGCGTTCCAGATGCACTTCCGGCCATCACGGTTTGACGGCACGCCGGATGCTGAAAGTGCTGCGATCCTGAGCGCATTGAACCGCCGATAAGCTGTAAGCCGATGCAAATGTGGGAGCGGGCTTGCCCGCGATGACGGAGTGTCAGTCAATAAACTTTTGGCTGAACCACCGCAATCGCGGGCAACCCCGCTCCCACATTTTTTGTAGCCAGGCTACAACGGCAACGCCATATAAAACTGCGTACCCTGCCCCGGCCGCGAATACACGCCCATCCGGCCGCCGTGCAGCTGTACGATCTCCTTGCACAACGCCAGCCCGAGGCCGGCGCCACCTTTCTTGCGGCCTACCTGTACGAAGGGTTCAAAGATGCGCCCCTGTTGGCCATAAGCAATACCCTCACCGTTATCCTCAACGCTGATAATCACTCGTTCGCCGTGGCGCCGCGCCTGCAAGCGAATCTGGCCACCATTGGCGGTATGTCGCAGAGCGTTGCCTAGAAGGTTATCGAGTACACGCTCGAGCTGAACCTGGTCGGCATACAGCCTGGGCAACTCGGATTGGGCTTCTACCAGCAGTTCGATGTCCTGTGCGTTCGCCAGCTCCGTGAACCGGCCTCGCGCGTGCTCCAGCAGATCGGTGACATCGCACGGCCCGAGGGTGAGTTTTTGCAGGCCGTTCTGGTAGCGCGAGAAGTTGAGCAAATCGTTGATCAACTGCATCAGGCGCTGCATTTCTTCATTGACCGTATCCAGCAGGTCCGCTTCACGGGAGTCGGCGGGAAACTTCGCACGTTCGCGGAACAGCCCGAAGGCCATGTGCATGCCCGTCACCGGCGTACGCAACTCGTGGGAGGCGCGCAAGACGAACTCGCTGCGCACCCGTTCGAACGCGCGTTGTTCGGTGACGTCATGCAGCACCATCACTGCGCCCAGAATATGCCCTTGGGTATGGCTGACCGGCGTCAGGCTGTAGGTCAGCAGGCGCAGTTCGCCTTCGACTTCCACTTCCAGATCGTCTGGCGCGCGCTCCAGGTTGCTGCCGCGCAGCACCAGTTGCAGTTGCTCATCCATTTCAGGGCGACCCAAGGCTTCACCCAAGCCCTGGCCGAGGCGCTCTTCGTCCCAGCCCAACTGGCGCTGTGCCACAGGGTTAAGGTGCTCCAGGTGGCCTTGGCGGTCAATCATCAGCAAGCCGTCGTCGATGCTGTCGAGCACCGCCTGCAGGCGTTGCTGACCGGCCAGCAACTCATCAATATTGGTTGCCTGATGTTGGCGCAGTGCTTCGGCCATGATGCCGAAGCGGCGGGTCAGTTGATTCATTTCTGCCGCCGATGAGATCGGCAGCGTCACTTCGAAATCGCCTTGCCCGATCTTGTCGGCGGCCTTGGCCAAGGCTTCAATCGGCCCGCCAAAGCGCCGGGCGATGCCATGGGCGGTCACGAAGCCGATGATCAACACCGCCAGGCCGACCAGCCCCAGCAAGCCGGCGATCAACAAGGCGCGATTGCGCGACTTGTGTTCGCTGTCGTTGATATTTTCCAAGGCTTGTTTGTGCTCGGTGATCAAACCATTGCGCAATGTATTGAAGGTTTCGGTGAGCTTTTCGTTTTTACCGTTGGCCAGTGAGGTTCGCGGAGCCTCGTCAAACGCCTTGAGAAAATTCAGGTAGTCGATGCGTGCCTGGCTGAAACCACTGGTTCTGCCGTCCTGCTGTTCATGGGCGATGCCCTGGTCCAGCAGGGCAAAATAGTTCTGCTTGGACGTCTGCAGGGCAGCGGGATCGGGCTGCTCCTCCAGCATCAGGATCAACTGGTCGCCCAAGGTTTGGCGCAGCTTGAGGCCCAGGTCCAGGGTGATGAAGTTGCTGCGGATCAGCGACTCCTGGCTCTTGGCCATTTGCATGACGCTGACCAGTCCCAGGACCAGTCCCAACAGGGCGACGGTGATCAGCGCTGAGATACTCAGAAACAACCGAGTGCGCAGTTTCATCGCAAGCTTCATAAGGTACAGCTCACAGGTTGTACTGTTTACGTTTGCGGTACAGGGTCGACGCGTCGATGCCCAGCGTGCGGGCCGCTTGATCCAAGGTGTCGCTGGTAGCGAGAACGGCGCCGATATGGGCTTTCTCCAGCTCGTCCAGGCTCAATGCTGCGCCGATACGCGGGGCATTGTTGGTCGGCTGTTCGGCCATGCCGAGGTGGCTTATTTCAACCTTTTCCTGCGGGCAAATAATGCTGGCCCGTTCCACCACGTTACGCAGTTCGCGGATATTGCCCGGCCAGCGGTAGTTAAGCAGCGCCTCACGGGCGGCATCGCTGAAGCCGCGCGCAGGCCGGGCGTATTCCTTGACGAAGCGCGCCAGGAAACGGTCGGCCAGGGTCAGGATGTCTTCACTGCGCTCGCGCAGCGGCGGCAGGTGCAAGGTGATGACGTTGAGGCGATAGAGCAAGTCTTCCCGGAAACGGCCGTCGCGCACCATGTCTTCCAGGTTCAGGTTGGTGGCCGCCAGGATGCGCACGTCGGCCCGTCGAGTGACCGGGTCGCCTACGCGTTCATATTCCTTGTCTTGAATGAATCGCAGCAGTTTTGGCTGCAAAGTCAGGGGGAAGTCGCCGATCTCGTCGAGAAACAGCGTGCCGCCGTCGGCCTGGTTAACCCGGCCCAGCGTGCTCTCGCTGGCCCCGGTAAAGGCGCCGCGACTGTGGCCGAACAGCTCGCTTTCCATCAGTTCCGCCGTCAGTGACGGGCAGTTAATGGTCACGCAGGATTTTTTCGAGCGCTTGCTCCACCCGTGTATGGCCCGGGCCAGCTCGCCTTTACCGGTGCCGGACTCACCGAGGATCAAAATATTGGCATCGGTGCCTGCCACTTGGCGCGCTGTTTCCAGTACCACCATCATCGCCGGGCTGTGGGAGTCGAGGCCGTCCTTGGGTTGGCGCACTGCGCCCTCAAGCGCTTCCAGGCGTGCCGAGAGCTGGCGCACTTCCAACTGCTTGGCGGTGGCCAGGCGCAGTTGGTCAGGGCTGCATGGCTTGACCAGGTAGTCGGCGGCGCCGGCCTGGATCGCGTCAACGGCGGTATCCACGGCCGAATGCGCGGTCACAATCACCACGCGCATCCATGGCGCCTGGATGCGCATCTGGGCCAACACATCCAGGCCGTTGTCTTCACCCAAGCGCAGGTCCAGGAAGCACAGGTCGAATACCTGACGCTGCATCAGGGCATCGGCTTGGGCGGCGCTATTGGCAGTGGCTACGGTGTAGCCTTCATCTTCCAGGCAGTAACGGAAGGTGCGGAGGATTGCGGATTCGTCATCCACTAAAAGAATGCGGCCTTGAAGTTCCTTGGCTGATTCCATCTGTCCCGCGCTCCTTAACTATAAATGATGGTGTTTAGTCCCGGATTAATCGGGCAAGTTGCATGGTTTATTCTGATTCATAAAAGGCATCTTCGCGCAGGTATCTTCATGTTCTCCTACAAAGACGCCGATTGATGGCGTTTTCATGCCTTTCTGCCACTTCGGCAACGCCTCCTGCACTTTCGATCCGTTGACCCGACCACTGACCATCGTGCATTTCGCACGGCCTGCAAAGGGGCATCGTGCAGGATGCTGTTCGATACAGTACTGGTGTATTCATAACATACTGATTTTATTGGGTTTTATTTTGTAAAAAAACTGGCATGCACTCTGCAATAGCTCTCCCAACGAATAATCAGAATGCGGGAGAAATGCAGCATGACTCGCCAAAGCCTCAGCCAATTACGTGTATCGCCACTGCGCATGCAGCAAGGTCTGTTTGCCAGCCTGGCTTTGATGGTCACGTTGATTGGCGGCCAGCAGATGCAGCATTGGCAGCAAAGTCAGCAGCAAACCCCGCAATTCGAACGTCCGTCGATGACCCAAACCCATTTCCGTTCCGTTGGCAGCGCCAGCGCTACTACTGATGTAACCGCCCCGCAATTGAGAGTGGCAGACCAGGGTTCAACCCTGGGTGAATTGCCAGCCCAAGAGCGTTGGGTGTTCTAAGCAAGAAAAGGTCGCTTGTGTTGAGCGGCTGCACGGCACTACCGCTGTTACCTCTAAAAAAGCGTAAGGAGAATCACCATGTTGAGTTGGGCAATCACATTTCTGATCATCGCCATTGTGGCTGCAGTCCTGGGCTTCGGTGGTATCGCGGGCACCGCCACGGGTATCGCAAAAATTCTGTTTGTGGTTTTCCTGGTGATGTTCATCGCTTCGTTCTTCTTTGGTCGTCGCGGCCGAGGCTGAATATGACCCATTTGTCCTTTAAAGCCATGGCTGCTGCCCTGCTCCTGGGCGGCAGCGGCTTGGTGATGGCCGCCAATGACGGCCAATCCCGAGCCAACGAATTGCTCAGTGCGGACAAGCAGTACCGCGAAACCTGGCAAAGCGTGGTGAAGAAAGAACAGCGCCTGCCGGAATGGGTGATGAACCTGTCCGGTACGGCCGAACAAATGAACGCTGTAGAAGAGGATGGCGAGAAGTACTTGGTGGGGCCGCTCTGTGAAACTGCAGATACGTGCCTGAACAAGCGCCTGATCGTTGCCTTCAGCTACGACAAGGAAGATGCCTACGCCATGTTGGTGGAAGTCCCGGCCGGTTTACCGGCAGACAAATCCCCGACACGGCACGCCGATTACCGTTTTATTGGTAAGCCGAACGAAGGCATGCAAAAGCTGCTGATGGAGCAGCTCAAGAAAGACCCGAATTGGTACTAGGTTCCGTCTGACGCGTCTGTCGTCTGCGGAGCCGGCGTCCATAGAAAGAAGCCCTTTGCTTCTTTCTGTCTGCATCACCCGCCAAGGGTGATGCATGGCCAGGGGGCCGGGTTGCTCTGATCAATCGAGATCGGCGTGACCTACGGGTACAGGGAGTGCCTGCGCAAGGGCCGGGTCAGGTGAAAAGCTGCGACGCAAGTTCACAAGCCCTCACGCTTGCTGAACTTGCGACGGGCTTATCACTCTGATGCTCCGCTTCTTATACGGCTCATAGCCGATAATTTCTCTTTTGCGCGTTCCTAACCATTACTTGGTGTTTCGTAGCGACCATCTATCGAGAAAATTTTGGCTGTGCCATAGGACATTTCTGACGCCAGGTCAGTGAATTCCCAGGCATTTTTGCCAACCTCTATAAGTTGTCCAACATCTCTGAGCGAGCCGGTATTGGCCGGTCAACGGCATATTCACGGGCTTTAATGGCGGATTTGAACTGACCGTTCGGACAGTTAATTTCAAAAAAAGTCATGCCGATTCGGCATAGGGTAGGCGTTTACGGCATTAGACGTCGCTCCCTTGCATGGGAATAGTTGCGCCTTTTTTCGCCTGCCAGTAAGCCATTTCGGCCACGCTGCGGTGACCTTCCATGGAGGCAAATGCACACACTTTTTCGCTTCCGAGCGTTGCAGATGGCGCATTTGCCTTAAGTCCACTTGAAGTAAGGGTAATGACATGAAGAAGGCAAAGCTAAGCCTCGCCTGGCAGATCCTCATCGGTTTGGTACTGGGGATCGCAATCGGTGCAGTGCTCAACCATTTCAGTGCTGAAAAAGCCTGGTGGATCAGCAATGTGTTGCAGCCGGCAGGCGATATCTTTATCCGCCTGATCAAGATGATCGTGATCCCGATTGTGATTTCCTCGCTGATTGTCGGCATCGCCGGCGTAGGTGATGCGAAGAAGCTGGGGCGAATCGGCGTCAAAACCATCCTTTACTTCGAAGTGGTCACCACCATCGCCATTGTGGTCGGCCTGTTGCTTGCTAACTTGTTCCACCCGGGCGCCGGCATCGACATGAGTACCCTGGGTACCGTCGACATCTCCAAGTACACCGCCACCGCCGCCGAAGTGCAGCATGAGCATGCGTTCATCGAAACCATCCTCAACCTGATCCCGTCGAACATTTTCGCCGCCGTTGCCCGTGGCGACATGCTGCCGATCATCTTCTTCTCGGTGTTGTTCGGCCTGGGCTTGTCGAGCCTCAAGCCTGAGCTGCGCGAGCCGTTGGTGACCATGTTCCAGGGCGTGTCCGAGAGCATGTTCAAAGTCACCCACATGATCATGAAGTACGCCCCAATCGGTGTATTTGCCCTGATCGCGGTAACGGTCGCCAACTTCGGCTTCGCCTCCTTGCTGCCGCTGGCCAAGCTGGTGATCCTGGTTTACGTCGCCATCCTGTTCTTCGCCTTTGCGGTACTGGGCCTGATCGCCCGCCTGTTCGGCTTCTCGATTCTCAAGCTGATGCGCATCTTCAAAGATGAGCTGGTGCTGGCCTACTCCACCGCCAGCTCCGAAACCGTGCTACCGCGTGTGATCGAGAAGATGGAAGCCTACGGTGCGCCGAAGGCCATCTGCAGCTTCGTAGTGCCAACCGGCTACTCGTTCAACCTCGACGGTTCAACCCTGTACCAGAGCATCGCGGCCATCTTTATCGCCCAGCTGTATGGCATCGACCTGTCGATCGGCCAGCAACTGATGCTGGTACTGACCCTGATGGTCACCTCCAAAGGTATCGCCGGTGTGCCGGGCGTGTCCTTCGTGGTGCTGCTGGCCACCCTGGGCAGCGTGGGCATTCCGCTGGAAGGCCTGGCCTTTATCGCCGGTGTCGACCGTGTGATGGACATGGCGCGTACCGCGCTCAATGTGATCGGCAACGCCCTGGCGGTTCTGGTCATCTCCCGTTGGGAAGGCATGTACGACGATGCCAAGGGCGAGCGCTACTGGAACTCGCTGCCGCACTGGCGCAGCAAAGAAGCCGCGCCCACCGCACAAGCTACCCGCGGCTGATAGCACCCTGCTTTGAAACAAACCCCGGAAAATTCCGGGGTTTGTCGTTTCTGCCAGCCCCGCTATCATTCGCTCCATCTTTCGGGGGATTCAACTGATGCTCAATGGCCTGTGGCTTGGCTTCTTTGTCGTGGCAATGGTGTCAGCACTGGCGCAATGGCTGGTTGGCGGTAATGCCGGGATTTTTGCGGCGATGGTCGAAAGCATTTTCGCCATGGCCAAACTGTCGGTCGACGTGATGGTGCTGCTGTTCGGCACCCTGACCTTGTGGCTGGGCTTTTTGCGCATCGCCGAAAAAGCCGGGATCGTCGACTGGCTGGCCAAGGCGCTCGGCCCGTTGTTTCGCCGTTTGATGCCGGAGGTGCCCGCCGGCCACCCGGCCATCGGCTTGATCACCCTCAACTTCGCCGCCAACGGCCTGGGCCTGGACAATGCCGCCACGCCGATTGGCCTGAAAGCCATGAAGGCGTTGCAGGAACTCAACCCCATCCCCAATACCGCGAGCAACGCGCAGATTCTGTTCCTGGTGCTCAACGCGTCCTCGCTGACGCTGTTGCCGGTGACCATCTTCATGTACCGCGCCCAGCAAGGCGCCGCCGACCCGACGCTGGTGTTCCTGCCGATCCTGCTGGCCACTAGTGCCTCTACGTTGGTGGGCCTGCTGTCGGTGGCGGTGATGCAGCGCCTGCGCTTGTGGGACCCGGTGGTGCTGGCCTATCTGATTCCCGGCGCGCTGGTACTGGGCGGCTTTATGGCGTTGCTGGCGACCTTGTCCGCCACGGCGCTGGCGGGCTTGTCATCGATCCTCGGCAACCTGACGCTGTTTGGCTTGATCATGCTGTTTCTGGTGATCGGTGCGTTGCGCAAAGTGAAGGTGTACGAGGCCTTTGTCGAAGGCGCCAAAGAG
Source organism: Pseudomonas sp. FP2338 (assembly GCF_030687515.1). Classification (NCBI taxonomy): domain Bacteria; kingdom Pseudomonadati; phylum Pseudomonadota; class Gammaproteobacteria; order Pseudomonadales; family Pseudomonadaceae; genus Pseudomonas; species Pseudomonas sp. FP2338. The sequence continues at coordinate 96,394 of NZ_CP117436.1, forward strand.
GGTTTTGACGTTGCAAAGAACCTGCTGCCGTATCTGGTGGCCATGCTCTGCGCAGTGGGTGTATTGCGCGCCTCCGGGGCGTTGGACTTCGGCCTGGAAGGCATTCGCCACGTGGTGGCCTGGACGGGCATGGACACGCGTTTTGTCGACGCGTTGCCGACGGCGATGGTCAAGCCGTTTTCCGGTAGCGCGGCGCGGGCGCTGTTGATTGAGACCATGCAGGCCAAGGGCGTGGACAGCTTCCCGGCGTTAGTCGCGGCGACGATTCAGGGCAGCACCGAGACCACCTTTTATGTGTTGGCGGTGTACTTTGGTTCGGTGGGCATTCAGCGGGCGCGGCATGCTGTTGGGTGTGCGTTGCTGGCGGAGTTTGCCGGTGTGGTGGCGGCGATTGCGGTGTGCTACTGGTTCTTTGGTTAAGGCTTAGTTATTTGTGGTGAGGGAGCTTGCTCCCGCTGGGCCGCGAAGCGGCCCCAACAGGGTTTGGCAGGTGTGTCAGTGAAAACTCATGGGCGGGTTTTGGGGCCGCTGCGCAACCCAGCGGGAGCAAGCACCCTCGCCACAAGAGCTGTGTTTCCCTGCTGCACCACCCAATCCACCACCTGCTTGTTCAACTGATCCCCCGCCTGCCCAAACGCCGCCACTACCGCTGGCACCTTTGTATCGCCGACCGGTTGCTTCACCTCAAACCGCCGACTGGCAATAATCCGCTGATCACTCCCACGCACCAACCGCGCATCCAGGCGGATCACCACCTCTACCGCACTGCCGTGGTACTCACTCTGAAACGCCTGCAACTGACCGCCCAGCTCGTAATCAGCCTGTAGATTGGTCTCGTCGGTACTCAGCAGCGTCACTCGCCCATCGCGCTGGAAACCGTCCATAAACCGATTGCGCAGCAACACCGGCGTCGGGTCGCTCCAGCGTGAGTTCGCGTAGCTGCTGATCAGGTCGCCGTTTGGCACTACGGCAATACGCGGGCTGTCGAGAAACTCGCTGCTCTGCGGCTTGGACACACGCAGCGACCAGCTCACTGGCGTGCCTTGGGTGCTGGTTGGCGCCGAAGCCAGGCGATACACATCAGACGGATCCGGCTTGGGCAGGATCGAGCAAGCGCTGATCAGCACCAAGGCCAGCGGGGCGATTATTTGGTAAGCACGCTTCATGGCGTGAACTCCTTGTTCTTGTCGCTGCCCAGCAGGTAACCGCTGGGGTTGGCTTCGAGGCGGCGGGAGATGGCGCGCAGCGAACCGAGGGTTTCGCGCAACTCGCGCACGGCCGGTGCCAGTTCATTGAGGCCCTGCATGCCGCTGTTTACCGAGTCTTTGTTGTTGGTCAGCAAGGTGTTGATGGTCGTGGTGCTTTGTTCCAGCGACTTCATGGCCTGCTCGGCGCTGCCGAAGGCTTGCTTGCCCTGGTCGTTGAGCAAGCCGTTGGCATTGCGCATCAGCGTGGTGGTCTGTTCCAGCGCGGCGCTCGCCTGTTTGCTGACCTGCATCAACTGTTGCATCACCACCTTGATATCACCGCGCTGGTCGGCAATGGCGCCGGTGGTTTGTTGCAAGTTGTCCAGGGTGTTGCTCAGGCGCTCGACGTTCTCCCGCGAAAACATGTGGTTGGCGTTGTGCAGCAACAAGTTGATGCTGGTCATCAGGTCGTTGCTGTTATTGAGCAGACGCGCGATGGGTGACGGCGAGGCGATGATTTCCGGCAGGTTGCCGTCCTTGCCCTTGAGCTCCGGGCTTTGCGGCGTGCCGCCACTGAGCTGGATGATCGAAGTGCCGGTGATGCCGGTCAGTGCCAGCTTGGCCTGGGTGTCTTCCTTGATCGGCGTCTGCCCGGCCAGGCGAATGCGTGCGAGTACCCGGCGCGGGTCTTTCGGGTCCAGGCGCAGGCTGGTGACATCGCCCACCTTGATCCCGCTGTATTGCACCGAACTGCCTTGCGACAGGCCGCTGACCGCCTCGTTGAACACCACCTCGTAGTCCTGGAAGGCGCTGTCGACGCTGGACTTGGCCAGCCACAGGCCGAACAGCATTGCGCCGACCACCACGATCACGCTGAACAGACCGATCATCACATGATGGGCTCGGGTTTCCATGTCATACCTCGTTAAGCGATTGAGCGGCATCCAATGCCGCGCGGCCACGGGGGCCGTGGAAATATTCGTGAATCCAGGCGTCGTCCGTTTCCGAGACGACATCGATGGCATCGGCCACCAGCACTTTTTTCTGTGCCAGCACCGCCACGCGGTCGGTGATGGTGTACAGCGTGTCGAGGTCGTGGGTGACCAGGAACACACTCAGGCCCAGCGCATCGCGCAGGGTCAGGATCAGTTGGTCGAATTGCGCCGCGCCAATCGGGTCGAGGCCGGCGGTGGGTTCGTCCAGAAACAGAATGTCCGGGTCCAGTGCCAACGCCCGCGCCAAAGCGGCGCGTTTGATCATGCCGCCGGACAGTGACGCCGGGTATTTATCCGCCGCCGACAAAGGCAGCCCCGCCAGGGCAAGCTTGACCGCCGCCAAGTGCTCGGCATCGCGACGGCTGAGGCCGGCGTGTTCGATCAACGGCAGGGCGACGTTTTCGGTGACCGTCAGCGAGGAAAACAGCGCGCCCTTCTGGAACAGCACGCCAAAGCGCCGTTCCACCAGCGAGCGTTCATGCTCGGGCAGGTTGGGCAGGTTCTTGCCGAAGACCCGCACCTCGCCTTCGCTGGGCCGACGCAGGCCGACGATGCTGCGCAGCAGCACCGACTTGCCACTGCCGGAGCCGCCGACCACCGCGAGGATCTCGCCTTTGTACAAATCCAGATCGAGGTTCTCGTGCACGCTCTGGCTGCCAAAGCGATTGCACAGGCCGCGCACTTCGATCACCGCCTCAGTGGGCGCACGGTGTAGACGACTCACCAGCCCATCTCCATAAAGAACATCGCGGCAACCGCATCCAGCACGATCACCACGAAAATAGACTGCACCACGCTGGAGGTGGTGTGCGCGCCGACCGACTCGGCGCTGCCGCTGACCTTGAAGCCTTCAAGGCAGCCAATCGCCGCGATCAGGAAGGCGAAAATCGGCGCTTTCACCATGCCCACCAAAAAGTGCTGCACGCCAATGTCCGATTGCAGCAGCGAGAGAAACATCGCCGGTGAAATATCCAGGGCCACGGCACACACCACGCCGCCGCCGACAATCCCCGAGAGCATCGCCAAAAATGTCAGCATCGGCAGCGACACCAGCAGCGCCATTACCCGTGGCAGCACCAACAGTTCCATCGGGTCCAGGCCCAGGGTGCGGATCGCGTCGATTTCTTCGTTAGCCTTCATCGAGCCGATTTGCGCGGTGAAGGCACTGGCGGTGCGACCGGCGATCAGGATGGCGGTGAGCAACACGCCGAATTCTCGCAGGAAGGAAAACGCCACCAGGTCCACGGTAAAAATCGTCGCGCCGAAGCTCTTGAGCACGGTGGCGCCGAGGAACGCCACGACGGCGCCCACCAGAAAGGTCAGCAACGCGACAATGGGGGCAGCGTCGAGGCCGGTTTGTTCGATATGCGCGACCATCGGTGTGATGCGCCAGCGCTTGGGGCGCAAAACGCCACGGGCGAAGGTTTCGAGGATCAGGCCGATAAAGCCCAGCAGTTTCATGCCGTCCTGCCATACCGTGTCGACGGCCCGGCCGATACGCGCCAGCACTTGGATACCGGCGGCTTCTTCCGGCTCTTTGTCGGGTACGCAGAAATCGTTCAGAGAGCGGTAGACGGTTTTGAGCAGTGCCCGGTCGGCGGTAGACAAACTGCAATCGGTCTGCTCGGCGGAACGCTCGATACGGTCCGGGCCCAGCAGCTCGACCAGCAGCGAGGCACCCGCGGTATCCAGGGCGCCGAGGCCATTGAGGTCGATGTGTGCACCGGCGTCGTATTGGCCGTCGAGCTTGTCACTCAGTTTTTTAAGATTGGCGTAGTGGGCAAGCGTCCAGTCCCCCGTAATCCTGAGTAACGGGGGAACGCTGGATGTGTCGAGGTGGGCTGCGCCGGCCGTGGTACGAGTGGTCATAAGCTCCGAGCTTGTTTGGCTATCCACAATCCGTACGTAATAGCACGATACGGCCTACTTTGGGTTGTCCGTTTGTGCTGGGTCAGTGACTTTGAAGCGCAGCACACCGATGACTTGCCCATCCTCCGTCAACACCTGCACCTGCCAGCGCCCCACGGCGTCGGCCGGGAAGTTCTGCTTGTGGGTCCAGGCGCGATAGCCTTCCTTGCGCCCGCCATGGATATCCAGGGCGATACGGTCGACCTCCTGGCCGTTGAATTTCCACACATGGAAAATCCGCTCATCCAGCCCGCGTGGCGCGTTGATCGCGGTGTAGGCGTACAGCCCGCCGCTGCGCAGTTGGGCGGCGGTGACTTCCTTGAGGTCATCGCCCGGTGTGCGGTCTTGCAGCTGGGTGCTGATCGCCACTTCGGTCATCCACAAGGTGGCCGGCGGCACCCAACTGCGCAGGAACCAGCCGGCGCAGCCGATGGCGGCCGTCACCCCGAGCAGCATCACCCAGCCCTTGATGCTGCGCAGCGGCAGGCTCACGGCCAGGCTCGGGATCGACAATGCCATGGCCACGCCAAGCGCCAACTTGTAACTCTCGGCGGTGGTGAGGTGCAGGATGATGGGCAGTGCGGTGAGCAGTGCCGCGAACAAGGTCAGGGTGTGCAGCGCCAGGAACAGCGAGCGCTTGGGTGCCAGCCACTTGTAGTACAGCGGGTCGGTGATTGACACCAGCGCCGCCGCGCCGAGCAGGCCGGTGAATACCGACTGGCCGCTGTTCCAGGCGGTGGTGACGAAAAAGAACGGCAATACGAAGAACAGGCTTTCCTGATGGATCATCTGGGTCGCGTAGCGCAGCAGCGGCTCGGGGATTTCGCGCTTGAAGACTTTGGCGAACAGCTGGGTAAAGCTGTTTTCCAGCATCAACCACAGCCAGCTCACCAGCATGATCACCGCAATCCAACTGGCCATGCCCTGCTGGCGATCCACCAGGATGAAGCTGCACACACCCGAGATAAAACCGCCGAGTGCAATCACCCCTGGATAGCGCTTGATCAGTTCGATAATGCGCTGGATAAGGGGCGGTAGATTTGGCATTGGCGGTTCACAATTGGTGTAGGAAAAATCACAGACAGAATAACGTCTTAGCCCTGTGTTCGGTGCCTCATTACGTGATCCGTTTGCGATAAAGACGCACGCCGATCAACACACTGGCGATCAGTGCGAGCAGGCCGGCCCCGATCCAGCTCAGGGCGTCATAGCTCAGCAGCGGTTTTTCGACGCGCCAGTAGCCCTTCTGGTTAAACACCTCGCGCATGGCCTGGTTGGTTTGCGCCAGGTTGACGGCCTTGATGCGCTTGGCCGGGTCGCTGATATGGCCATCGGCATAGTCGCCGGCAGCGCTCCAGTAATAGTCGGCCAGCGCACTGTTGCCCTGCACTGCCCAGGCTTGGCGCGCAATAGCGGCTTGCTGCAAGCGGTTGAAGACCGCCGGGTCGAGGCCGTCCTTGAGCAGTTGCGCCGTGAGGTCCTGCAACACCTGTTCGGCTTCAGGAAGATTGTCGCGCTCAAGGTCGGCATTCAGGCTGAGGAAGCCGACGCCGCCGAGCACTTCGCGTTCGCTCCAGGGGCCGTAGGACAAACCGTGCTTGAGGCGCAGCTGACGGTACAGCGCCCAGTCGAGGTAGTCCTTGAGCAAATCGTAGGTTTCATCGTGTTGGTCGTCCAAAACCGGTTCGGGGAACAGCCAGTGCAGTTTGGCGCTGTCACCGACCCAGCCGTGGATAAGGTCGCGATGGCTGGCGGCGGTGTGCTGGATTTCCGGCAGCGGTCGATGCTCGGTGGGGTCGACCGGATCAAGTTGACCGTAAGTGCGTTCCAGGTACGCCGGCAGCAGTTTGTCGAGGTCGCCGACGATGATCAGCGTCATGTTGTTGGGCGCGTACCAATGTGTGCGCAGGGTTTGCAACTGATCGCGGGTCAGCTGGCTGACTTCGGCACGTTCGGCGCATTTGAGCCCCAGTTCGACGGCTAATTGGTTGCTGGCGGTGTGGCCCAGGTCCTGGCGGTCGAGCAAGCGTTGCAGGTGCGAGTAATGGCCGCCGTCTTCGCGCTCGACCACTTTTTTGGCCGCATTGATATTCGCGTCGGTCAGTTCGGTGCGGGTGAGGATCGCCAGCAATAGGTCCAGCACCTTGCGCTGGTTTTGCGCGGGCGCCTCGATCACAAAGGTGGTGTCGGCGTTGCTGGTGTAGGCGTTCCATTCGCCGCCGAGGGCTTGCATGCGGTCTTCAAGCTCGCCTTCACCACCGCCGTCAATGCCGCTGAACAATAAGTGCTCCAGCAGGTGCGGCAGTTCTTTTTCGTCGCAGGGAAAGTCATCCAGGCCGACGCCCACCACCAGGCGGATCGCCACGTGCCCACGCTCGGTGCCCGGCTTGAGCAGCAATTGCAGGCCATTGGGCAAGGTGTAGCCTTCGACTTGCAGGCGGTCGAAGGCAAAGGTGTGTACCGAGCCCATGAGCAGGCAGGCAAGTAACAGGCGACGCATAACAAGCTTCCTGGCGGGTGAGGTCCATTGTTAACTGACTTCACGGGCCATCGTACGTTCAGGGCGAATGAGTGATGTCGGCAATATCTTCGGCGGAGAGTGCGCCGGTGTCTGAGGTTTCCAACACTACATAAGCACTGCTGCAAAACAACGAGTTCAGGCGTTTCATGTCGGCAATCAGCTCCAGGTGCAGGGAACTGGTCTCCATGCTCTGTACGATTTTGCGCTGCAAACGGCTGACGTGGGCGTGGGCCAGACGACGTTCCTGAGCGCGGAAACGGCGCTTTTCGCGCAGCAGTTGGCGGGCGCTTTCCGGGTCGGCACTGAGGAACACCGACAGGCCCAGACGCAAGTTGGCAATCAACTGGCTGTGCAGGCCGGTGAGTTCTTCCAGGCCGACTTCGGAGAACTGCCGGCGCTGTGAGGTTTTCTGCTGCTGGACTTTGCGTAACATCCGCTCGATCAGGTCGCCGGCCAGCTTGAGGTTGATCGACAGCTCGATGATCTCGGCCCAGCGGCGGCTGTCCTGTTCACTCAGGTCTTCGCGGGGCATTTGCGCCAGGTAAAGCTTGATCGCGCTGTAGAGGGCCTCGACGTCGTCGCTGAGGCTGCGCATTTCCTGGGTGATCGCGGTTTGCTTGCCGCGCAGCACTTCGAGCATGGCGGTGAGCATGTTGTCGATCAGGTCGCCCAGGCGCAGGGTTTCACGGGCCGCGTTGGCCAGCGCCAGGCTTGGGGTGGCGAGCGAGGCCAGGTCCAAGTGACGGGGCCTGGCTTTGCCGTTGGTTTCCTGTTTCTCCGGCAGCAACCAGGCGCACAGGCGCGCCATTGGCCCGATGGTCGGCAGCAGGATCAGGCAGCGCGTGGTGTTGTAGAGCACATGGAAGGTGATGACCATGCCTTGAGCGCTGTAGTCCAAGCCATCCATCCAGCGTACGAGCGGGTCGAGCACCGGAATAATCAGCAACAGGCCGATCAGTTTGTACAACAAGCTGCCCAGCGCGACCTGGCGGCCGGCGGCGTTCTGCATGTTGGTGCTGAGGAAGGCCAGCACGCCGCTGCCGATGTTGGCGCCGATCACCAGGCCTATGGCCACATGCAGGCCGATCACACCGGCGCCGGCCAGGGTGGCGGTCAGCAGTACGGCGGCCAGGCTGGAGTAGGAAATCATCGCAAACAGAGCGCCGACCAGGGCATCCAGCAAAATGTCGCCGGTCAGCGAGGCAAAGATAACTTTGACGCCTTGGGCATGGGTAATCGGCCCGGCGGCTTCGACGATCAGTTGCAGGGCCAGAATAATCAGGCCCAGGCCGATACCGACGCGGCCCATCTGCCCTGCCCGCGTCTGTTTGCGCGAGAGGAAGAAAATCACCCCAAGAAAAATCAGCAGTGGCGACAGCCAGGACAGGTCGAAGGTCAGTACCCGCGCCATCAATGCCGTACCGACGTCGGCGCCGAGCATGGTCGCCAGCGCCGGCATGAGGCCCATCAAGCCCTGGCCGACAAACGACGTCACTAGCATCGCCGTGGCGTTGCTGCTCTGGACCATGGCCGTCACCAGGATACCGGCGATAAACGCCAGCCAGCGCTTGGACATGTTCTGCCCGATGACTTGGCGCAAGTTGGAACCGTAGACCCGCAAGATGCCGGTACGGACGATGTGCGTGCCCCAGATAAGCAGGGTCACGGCGGAAAGCAGATTGAGCAAGGTCAGCATGCTCGGCCCCCCGTGTGGGTGTGCTCCAGAAAGAGCAAATGAGAATTGCCGCGTGCCGTTCTACGTCTTGTACTTAAGCTGTAGTTGGCGAATGGGCTCTGCGCCAGCATCGCATAGCTAAAGTGGGGATTGAAACAAAACTGTCATGAAATCAGTTTTTTGCAGATGAAAAAATGGGGCGCGAACGCCCCATTTCAGCAGCGGGTCAGGTTTATTGACCCGGAATGTCCTTGCGCAGTTTCACAGGATCCTGCTGTTTCCTCTTTTTCGCGATAGCGGTACGCATCTTGATGTTTACCGCTTCTACTGCCAGCGAGAACGCCATGGCGAAGTAGACGTAGCCTTTTGGCACATGCACGCCGAAGGATTCGGCGATCAGCACCGTACCCACCACCAGCAGGAACGACAGCGCCAGCATCTTCAGCGACGGGTGCTTGTCGATGAATTCACTGATGGTGCCTGCAGCCAGCATCATCACCAGTACGGCTACCACGATCGCAGCGACCATGACCGGCACATGGGAAACCATGCCGACCGCAGTGATCACCGAGTCCAGGGAGAACACGATGTCGATGATCGCGATCTGGATGATGGTGTAGATGAACTTGCCACCCTTGCCGCCCGGCTCGTCGTGGGTTTCATCTTCACCTTCCAGGGCGTGGTACATCTCCTGGGAGCTTTTCCACAGCAGAAACAGGCCACCGAAGAACAGAATCAGGTCGCGACCGGAGATGCCCTGGCCGAAGACCACGAACAGGTCCGCAGTGAGTTGCATGACCCAGGTGATCGACAGCAGCAACAGGATTCGCGTGACCATGGCCAGGGCCAGGCCGAAGATCCGGGTGCGCGCCTGCATATGCTTGGGCATGCGGCTGACCAGGATCGAAATCATGATGATGTTATCGATGCCCAGGACGATCTCGAGGGCCGTCAGGGTGAAGAAGGCAATCCAGATTTCCGGATTGGTCAGCCATTCCATGTGTATTCCTTTGAGCAAATGTGAAGCCGCGCAAGCTGCAGCGCCGCGCGGTCAGGTCGTTACGATTATAGAGTGCTGAACAGCGGAAAAATCCCCATCAGCAAAGCTGCGAACATTATGCACAGGCACACCAGTACTGCCCACTTGAGGGTAAAGCGTTGGTGATCGCCAAATTCGATCCCCGCCAGGGCCACCAGCAGGTAAGTCGAAGGTACCAGCGGGCTGAGCAGGTGAACGGGCTGGCCAACGATCGAGGCACGGGCCATTTCCACGGCAGTGATGCCGTAATGGCTGGCGGCTTCGGCGAGCACGGGCAGTACGCCATAGTAGAACGCATCGTTGGACATGAAGAACGTAAACGGCATGCTCACCAAGGCGGTGATCACCGCCAGGTACGGGCCCAGCGCATCCGGGATAACCGCCAGCAGGCTCTTGGACATGGCGTCGACCATGCCGGTGCCCGACAGGATGCCGGTGAAGATACCGGCGGCGAAGATCAAACCCGTCACTGCCAGTACGCTGCCGGCGTGGGCGGCGATGCGGTCTTTCTGCATTTGCAGGCATGGGTAGTTAACGATCATCGCGATACTGAACGCGACCATGAACAGCACCGGCAGTGGCAACAGGCCGGCAATCAGGGTGCACATCAGCGCGAAGGTCAATGCACCGTTGAACCAGATCAACTTGGGGCGACGGGCGTCAGGGAATTGCGACACGCTGATCTCGCTGTGATCGATCTCGTCGCCCTGCAGGTGCAGTTCACCCAGGCGGGCACGTTCGCGTTTGCCGTACATATAGGCAATCACCAGGATCGCCACTACGCCGACAGCCATGGCCGGGATCATCGGTACGAAAATATCCGAAGGGTCCACATGCAGCGCACTGGCGGCACGGGCCGTCGGGCCGCCCCATGGCGTCATGTTCATCACACCGCCGGCGAGGATGATCAAGCCGGCCATGATCCGCGGGCTCATGCCGATGCGCTGGTACAGCGGCAGCATGGCGGCCACGCAGATCATGTAAGTGGTGGCACCGTCACCGTCCAGGGACACCACCAGGGCCAGCACGGCGGTACCGACCGAGACTTTCAGCGGGTCGCCCTTGACCATCTTGAGGATCTTGCGCACCGCCGGGTCAAACAGGCCGGAGTCGATCATCAGGGCAAAGTACAGAATGGCGAACATCAGCATCACGCCGGTCGGCGCAAGCTTGGTGATGCCCGCAAGCATCATCGGTCCGATCTCGGGTGCAAAGCCGCCAAACAGGGCGAACAGGATCGGCACAATGATCAAGGCAATCAGCGCGGACAGGCGCTTGGTCATGATCAGGTACATGAACGTGATGACCATGGCAAAGCCAAGGAAAGTCAGCATAGGAATACTCCAGGCGTAGCGCGGCTAGGGAATGGCGAACCGGGTTGGGGTCAGCGCAGTACGAAAGGCACGTGGCGTACGAATGGAGTTGGAGCGAACAGGCGGGTAGTAGCGGACATCAGGGATCACCATTGTTGTTGTTTACAGCCGGTCTGTTGCCGGCAGTGGGGGCGATCCTAGACGGGGAAGCTTTCAGCCAGCTTTCGCTGTGTAAGTCAGATGATGGAAGGCTTGTAGGAATTTTCTTTAAGGCGACTCAGGGCAGCTCCAAACCGCCCGAGGCTTTGTGCAAGGCCCGCAAGTGCTCGCCCATCTGCTTGAGGTTGGCTTCGCAGGCGGCAATCTCGTCGGCGCGTGCAGGGTCCAGCAACGCCCTTACCTCTTTATCCAGATCGCCGGTCAAGGACTGCAGCTGTTTCTGGCGCTCGGCGCTTTCCGATTCCAGGCGCTTGGCTTCCGAAGGTTGCGGCAGGCCGTAGCCGCCGCTGTCGAGCAATTCCGCCGGGCGGCTGAGGAAGCCGCTGTTGGCGAGGATCTGTTGCAGGGTGTTGTTGGCTCTTTCCATGCCGCCGTTTTTCAGTTCACGGGCATTGAGGTAGCGTTGCTTGACTTCGTCCTGGGCCAGCATCAGTTGTTTGCGATAGCTGGCTTGTTCCAGGAGCAGCAGCGCGGCACTGGTGCGAAGGTCGGCCTGGGTGAACCACTGGCGGCGTTCTGCGGCACTGAGGGCGAGCCAGTCTTCGACTTGGGTCTGCTTGATCGGCAGATGTTTGCGCAGTACGTCGAACATCGCCTGGTAGCGCTCGCGGAACGAGTCGAAGTGATAACCCAGGCGCAAGGCTTCGCGCTTGTCATTGAGCACGCTGGTGTCAGCCAGGCCCCGGGCGCTGAGCACCTCGAGCAGGCCGTTGGGGGTGATGTTGTCCAGGCTGGTCAATTGCGGGTTGGCGCTGCCGCTGCGTAACAACTTGAGGCTCTCCACCGCGCAGTTGTTGGAGATGAAGAAGTAATTACCGTCGTAGCTCCAGTGCATTTCGGCGGCATGTTCGACGGTGTCGTTGATTTCCTGGCGGGTGAGCTTGAGCGGCACCGAGGCCAGGCCGCGCAGTTCAGTCTTGGTGTATTCGTCGATCACCTGGGCCAGCGGCAGCACAAACAAGCGTGATGGGTACTTGCCTACCAGTCCATCCCAGCTCGAGAGCTGTACGTCACCGACGAAAGCGCGGTAAGACAACACCAAGTGCTGGTCCAGGTCCAACCGGCAATCCGGGCCACGCGGGCGGCCGGGTGCGCAGATCACCAGGCGCAACATGCTGTGGCCCCAGCGGCTCACCAGGTTCTGGTTGGCTTCGGCCAACAGGTAGTCGATTTCATACACGCGCTCCGGGTCGATCTGGCCCAGCGGCGTTTTGGCGAAGTCATTGCCGGCGTTCAGGAACGCGTAGGTTTTGGCGCAGGTGTCTTGTTCGGGCGGTGCCCAGCCGAAGTGTTCCTTGTAATAGCGAAACAGCGCGGGGCGACGGCAGGCGTAGCTCGGGTCGAGGAGGAAATACTCCATGTTGACCGCCACAAACTCCAGCGGGCTGGTGGTTTCGTAGATGTCCGGGCTGCGCGCGACCTGGTGGTTGTGTTGCTCGCGCTCGCCGCGACGGCCCACGTATTGGGGCCAGCCGGCAATGTCCAGCAGGCGCGGGTCGTCACTCAAGGTGAAGCGACGGTCGTTCTGGCCACGGCATTGATCGGGCAGACCGATCAGGCCGGTGATGTTGTTCTGGCGGCTGCAGCGTTGGATCAGGCGGCGCTCGTCTCTGGACCACGGGCGCGCACGGTCATAGATGTGGGTCAGTTCATGCAGCACGGTGGCGAGCATTTCGCGGCGCACGGTGCCATGGGGGCGATTGGTCTTTTGGGTGGCGGCGCTGCCGTCGGTGAGGCTGGCGAGCAGGTTCTGGTTCAGGTCCAGTTCGGACACCAGGGAGGCTTGGCCATAGGCGTTTTCAGGCATCTTGTCGGTCCAGCCGACATCAATACGTCGATCAAGCTGCTCGATAAAGCGCGGCGGCAGGGCGCGCATCGCTTCGTCGAGCAACGCCTGGCTGGCCTGCTGTTCGGCCGGGCTCAAGCCATCGGTCTTGAGCCGCAGTTGCAGGCTGGCCTGGGCTGCGCCTGCACAGAGCAGCACAGTCCCGGCCAGTAGCCAGGCGAACAGGCGCCTCACAGAGCGAGGATAGCTTCGGCGAGAGTCTGGTCACTGGCGTCGCGGGCTTCCGGTACGCGGGTGCGCAGGGTATCGAAGGCTGCTTCCAACTGCGCGCCGCGGATTTCGCCGTTGGAGGCGACGAAGCTGGCAGCGTCATCGTGGGCTTCGCGCACGATTTTGGAGTCGCGGATGGAAGTGGTGGTGTCCGAAGTGAAATCAATGGTACGCGCCGAGGCACGCACGATGATGTTACTGGTGGCTTTCAGGGTTTGCGCGTGGGCGACATCGGCCAACAACAGCAGGCCCAGAGCGGCAGCGATCAGCGGGCTACGCATGGAATGACTCCGAAATACAAAGGTAGAAATATACGATGATTATTGGACGAGAATTGCCTGCGCCAGTTCAAGGTCGCTGACATGAAGTTTTGGCTGGGTTCGGCGCAGGTACTCCAGCGCAGATTCCAGACGAGCTCCCCGCCATTGGCCGTCAGTGGCGATAAAAGCGGCAGCGTCATCCTGGGCGGCCAGTACCAATTTTCTGTCAAAGGGCGCAGACGTCACCTTGCTGGTGGCGTAGGCACTGATGACGGTGCTCTGGATGGACACGTCAAAGGCCGAAGCCAAGGGTGACCAGCAGGCGGAAACCAACACGGGAACAATCAACAGGCGGTATGAAAAAGCCATGGGACTCGACAACTGAAAGCGAGCGCCAAGGCTAGCGCAACGCCCGGGCGAGAGCCAGCGCTGACACATTTGGTAGCGGCTGGCGTGCCCTGGCGTCTACCGGATCATCAGATGGCCAGAATCGCCTGGGCCAGTTGTGCGTCGGTCGCAGTGTTCAGTTGTGGGGCCTGTTGGCGAATCTGGGCCAGGGCGCTTTCCAGCTTCACCCCACGAATGGCGCCTTCGCTGGCGACAAAGCTGGCGGCGTCGTCACGGGCAGCTTGCACGACTTTGTTGTCACGCAGGGACGACGTGGCATCGGAGCTGGCGTCAGAAGTGGCTTTGAGCGCGCCAACGATCGAGTCGGTGGTCACGATAAAGCTGCTCGCGTTGGCGTTGGCGGCCAGGGCCAACAGGGTGGCAGCACTCAGCAGGCGAAGACGGGACATGGAATAACTCCTGTAGAAGATCAGATAAAGCGGCGCAATGCGGCCACTGTGAAACGGACATTGTTGCGGATTAAGCATCAGACGTCCGTTCTACAAGGTTCGCCACGTAATAACGGGATCTTAAGCTGCCACTTATCCGTTCGGAAAGCCTCTATCTGTCTAGTCGTGCCAGAAAGGCTTGGACAGCTCGGCTGTACGGTCGCCGTGGCTGATGCCGGCATCGGCCAATTCACGTGGGTCAAGTTGCGCAAGTTGGCGGCGCTCATGGGCCTGCCGCGCCCATCTGCCGAGAGCGCAAGCCATTCGAATCATCAACTGTTTGTAGCGCGGGGTTTGTGTGCTCATGACGACGGCCTTCCATGAAGTCTTGGAACACCATCTTGAGCGGCCAGCCTTTACCAATACAGATACACCAATGCTAAATTGTACTGATTAATTGTTATGTTATTTTAACTGTACTGGTGTTTGTTGGTGCCCTCTGTTTTTGGACTTGTAAAGTTTGAACTCCGAAAACAACAAAGCCCGCCTCCGGTTTCCCGGGGCGGGCTTTGTTTTGTTAAATCAGAGTGCTGGCGGTGGACCCGGCGGGTCAGGGCCAGCGGGCGCCAATTAGCGCCAGAACGGCTTGCTCAGCTCTTCGTAGCGTTGAGCTTCGCTGATACCGGCGTCAGCCAGCAGACGCGAATCCAGACGAGCCAGTTGGTGGCGGCTGGAGATGCGGCGCTGCCACAACATCAGGTTGGCGAGAACGCGCAAAGGCATGGAAGCCTGGGTGTTTACAGCTTTTTCTTCGAAGAACAGATCGGAACTGAGTGTACGTTCCATGATGACATCCTTCCGCTTGTGGCGGGATTAGGTAGTGGTTTAACTGATGCCAATGATCCTCCTCCGGCGCAAGACTCTCTAGATACAGTTCACCTGTATTGTGAGGGGCCAGTTAACTGTTTATAGCGGCTGTACTGTACGGAAATGGGGCAACTGTACCTGTCTGCACTGATTCGGTGCGAAATAGGCATTTTCGACATGGGGCGTAGGATAATTCGGTAGGAAATGACCGGTACAGCAGTACAGTTTTTTCAAAAAGTACTGCTGCGATCACCGAGTTGAATAAACTGTGTTTGCATCAGCCCGGATCTGTATCAATTAAGCCTTGAGCATGTGCCCGGTTTCTTCCAGGTTAATGTGCCAACTCAGTGCTTCGCGCAAGATGTGCGGAGTATGCCCGCCGATTACACAGGCAGCTTCGAAGTAACTGTTCAGCGCATCGCGGTAAGCCGGGTGCACGCAATTGTCGATGATCACCCGTGCCCGCTCACGTGGCGCCAGGCCACGCAGGTCAGCGAGGCCAACCTCGGTCACCAGGATATCCACGTCATGCTCGGTATGGTCCACATGGCTGACCATCGGCACGACGCTGGAAATTGCGCCGCCCTTGGCAATCGACTTGGTGACGAAAATCGCCAGGTGCGCGTTACGCGCGAAGTCTCCGGAACCGCCAATCCCATTCATCATCCGCGTGCCGCAGACGTGGGTGGAGTTGACGTTGCCGTAGATGTCGAACTCAAGCGCCGTGTTGATACCGATAATGCCTAGGCGCCGAACCACTTCAGGGTGGTTGGAGATTTCCTGAGGGCGCAGTACCAGCTTGTCCTTGTAGTGTTCCAGGTTGCCGAACACGTCAGCGTTGCGTCGCTCCGACAAGGTGATCGAGCTGCCCGAAGCAAAGCTCAGCTTGCCCGCGTCGATCAGGTCGAAGGTCGAGTCCTGCAACACTTCCGAATACATGGTCAGGTCTTCGAACGGCGATTCGATCAGGCCGCACATCACCGCGTTGGCGATGTTGCCGATCCCGGCCTGCAGCGGGCCGAGCTTGTTGGTCATGCGCCCAGCGTCGACTTCCTGCTTGAGGAAGTTGATCAGATGGTTAGCGATGCCTTGGGTGTCGGCGTCCGGTGGTGTCACGGTTGAGGCAGAGTCGGCCTGATTGGTGATCACGATGGCGACGATTTTCTCCGGCGGGATCGGAATCGCGGTGCTGCCGATGCGGTCGTCGACTTTGACCAACGGGATCGGTGTGCGCGTCGGCCGGTAGGTCGGGATATAGATGTCGTGCAGCCCTTCCAGGTTCGGGTTATGCGCCAGGTTGATCTCAACAATCACTTGTTTGGCGAAAATCGCGAAGCTGGCCGAGTTGCCCACAGAGGTGGTGGGCACGATGTGTCCTTGTTCGGTGATCGCAACGGCTTCGATCACGGCTATGTCCGGCAACTTGAGTTGGTTGTTGCGCAGTTGCTCGACGGTTTCCGACAGGTGCTGGTCGATAAACATCACTTGGCCGGCGTTAATCGCCTTGCGCAGGGTGCTGTCGACCTGAAACGGCATGCGGCGCGACAACACGCCGGCTTCGGTCAGTTGCTTGTCCAGGTCATTACCCAGGCTGGCGCCGGTCATCAGGGTGATTTTCAGCGGCGAAGTCTTGGCGCGTTCGGCCAGGGCGTGGGGGACGGCCTTGGCTTCACCGGCACGGGTGAAGCCGCTCATGCCGACGGTCATGCCGTCCTCGATCAGTGCGGCGGCGTCTGCCGCGCTCATGACCTTGTTCAACAACGAAGGCAAGCGGATACGATCACGGTACATGAATTGTTATCTCAGGCTACGGAAGCAAGGTGGGCAGTGTAGTGATTTCAAAAAATTTCGGCCCGCTACCATGGTCGAATGCCAGGCAGCGATTTAGAGCCTTTGGTCGGGTTTCATGCGGCAATAAAAAAACCCCAGCCTACTGGAGGCCAGGGTTTCGGGTATTGCGCTGGCGCAGTGTTATTCGACGGCTTTGACCATGTCTTCGATGACCTTCTTGGCATCACCGAAGACCATCATGGTCTTGTCCAGGTAGAACAACTCGTTATCCAGGCCGGCATAGCCGCTGGCCATCGAGCGCTTGTTGACGATGATGGTCTTGGCCTTGAACGCCTCAAGAATCGGCATACCGGCAATCGGTGAGTTCGGGTCGTTCTTGGCGGCCGGGTTGACCACATCGTTGGCGCCCAACACCAGCACCACGTCGGCCTGGCCGAACTCGGAGTTGATGTCTTCCATTTCGAACACTTGGTCGTAAGGCACTTCCGCCTCGGCCAGCAGCACGTTCATGTGCCCAGGCATACGGCCCGCTACCGGGTGGATCGCGTACTTCACGGTCACGCCACGGTGGGTCAGCTTCTCGGTCAGCTCTTTAAGGGCGTGTTGGGCCCGAGCAACTGCCAGGCCGTAGCCTGGAACGATGATCACGGTGTCGGCGTTGGTCAGCAGGAACGTGGCATCGTCCGCCGAACCGGATTTCACCGGGCGTGCTTCTGTGGAGCCAGCCGCTGCGCCGGCATCTGCTGTGTTGCCGAAACCACCGAGCAATACATTAAAGAAGGAGCGGTTCATCGCCTTGCACATGATGTACGACAGAATCGCGCCGCTGGAGCCCACCAGGGAGCCTGCGATGATCAGCATCGAGTTGTTCAGCGAGAAGCCAATGCCCGCCGCTGCCCAGCCGGAGTAGCTGTTGAGCATCGAGACAACCACCGGCATGTCGGCGCCGCCGATCGGGATGATGATCAGCACGCCCAGCACGAAAGCCAGTGCCAGCATCAACGCAAACGCAGTGAGGTTGCCGGTGAACATGAACGCCAGGCCCAGGCCCAGGGTTGCCAGGCCGAGCACCAGGTTGAGTTTGTGCTGGCCACCGAACTGTACCGGTGCGCCCTGGAACAGGCGGAACTTGTACTTGCCCGAAAGCTTGCCGAACGCAATCACCGAACCGGAGAAGGTAATTGCACCAATGGCTGCGCCGAGGAACAGTTCCAGGCGGTTGCCCGCAGGAATCGAGTCGCCCAGCTGTTTGACGATGCCCAGGGATTGCGGCTCGACCACCGCAGCAATCGCGATAAATACCGCCGCCAGGCCGATCATGCTGTGCATGAAGGCAACCAGCTCAGGCATCTTGGTCATTTCTACGCGCTTGGCCATGATCGAACCGGCGGTGCCGCCGATCAGCAGACCGACGATCACGTAACCGATACCGGCCGTTGCAAGCTCGGCGCCGAGCTTATAGATGAGGCCCACAGTGGTCAGCACCGCCAGCGCCATGCCGAGCATCCCAAAGAGGTTGCCGCGTCGCGATGTGGTTGGGTGTGACAGGCCTTTAAGGGCCTGGATAAAACAGATCGACGCGATCAAGTAGAGCGTCGTAACCAAATTCATGCTCATTACTTTGGCGCCTCTTCTTTTGCTTTCGGGGCTTTCTTCTTGAACATCTCAAGCATCCTGCGCGTGACCAGGAACCCGCCGAATACGTTAACCGCCGCCAGGGCCACGGCCAGGGTGCCCATGGTCTTACCCAGTGGGGTCACGGTGAGGGCTGCGGCCAGCATGGCGCCGACAATCACGATTGCGGAGATGGCGTTGGTCACCGCCATCAGTGGCGTGTGCAGTGCGGGCGTGACGTTCCAGACCACGTGGTAACCGACATAAATCGCCAGCACAAAGATGATCAGGTTGTAGATACCGGGGGAGATAAGCTCTTCCATCGTCTGAATCCCTGCTTAGGCGTTTTTGCGGATGACTTGGCCGTCGCGGCACATCAGGCACGCGGCGACGATGTCGTCTTCGAGGTTGATTTCAAACTGCCCTTCCTTGGTGAAGACCAGCTTCAGGAAGTCCAGCAGGTTGCGCGCATATAAAGCAGAAGCATCGGCGGCCACAGCTCCGGCCAGGTTGGTTGGGCCGCAAATGGTCACGCCGTTTTCCACGACGACCTGGTCGGCGACGGTCAGCGGGCAGTTACCACCTTGGGCAGCGGCGAGGTCGATGACCACCGAACCGGGCTTCATTTGTGCGACGGTTTCGGCACTGAGCAAGGTCGGGGCTTTGCGGCCGGGGATCAGCGCTGTAGTGATGACGATGTCCGCTTGTTTGGCGCGTTCATGTACGGCCAGGGCCTGGCGCTGCATCCAGCTCGATGGCATCGGGCGCGCGTAACCGCCGACACCGACCGCGCATTCACGCTCTTCATCGGTTTCGTAGGGCACGTCGACGAACTTGGCGCCGAGGGACTCGATCTGCTCTTTCACGGCAGGGCGCACGTCAGACGCTTCGATCACGGCACCCAGACGTTTCGCCGTGGCGATGGCTTGCAGGCCTGCGACACCCGCGCCGAGGATCAGCACGCGCGCGGCTTTGACGGTGCCCGCGGCAGTCATCAGCATCGGCATGAAGCGTGGGTAGTGATGGGCTGCCAGCAATACGGCTTTATAGCCGGCAATGTTGGCCTGTGACGACAACACATCGAGGCTTTGGGCTCGCGAGGTACGTGGCGCAGCTTCGAGCGCGAAGGCGGTAATGCCTCGCTCTGCCAGCTTGACGATGGTTTCGTTGCTGAACGGGTTGAGCATGCCCACCAACACGGTGCCGCTTTTGATCAGCGCCAGTTCGTTGTCGCTGGGGGCAACCACCTTGAGAATCAGCTCGGCGCCAAACGCTTCGCTGGCGCTGCCAATGGTTGCGCCTGCTGTTTCATAGGCACTGTCGACGATGCTGGCGGTAATGCCTGCACCGCTTTGTACAGTGACCTTATGGCCCTGGCCGATCAGCTTCTTGATGGTTTCCGGGGTGGCAGCCACCCGCGTTTCACCGGTCTGGGTTTCGAGAGGAACACCAATGTGCACGTCAAATCTCCTGCATGATCTTTTTGCTTTTGATCTTTTTGTAAAAAGGCCAGTGCACCGTGAGGGGCGCAGCTGGGGCGGCCGATCAGCACGATCCCGCTGAAATGACAGCGGGGCGCGGCATTTTGCAGGCGAACTTTACGGCCTTCAAGGGATTATGACGGGTGACGAAAAATTAACTACAAGTCACCCTGTGACTGATTGTCGCAACAGGACAAAATAACCTCTTTAAATACAGGTGTTTAAAGGGTTGTAGAGCGTTATAGACGGTTTTCCTATCTTCGGCGTGAATGGTCGGGCATTGGCAGGTGATTGTCGCTACAAGCCTTATTGGCCATGGCGTTAAGCTCATTTTGATGCTGAGAAGTACAGTCTTTCAAAACACGACATATAGTTATATCTGTAGGATCATAAATTATCTGACTACAAGGTCAAAAAAGTCACCTTGTCCTTTAAATGCTGGGGTTGTAGCGCTGTGATTGGTCGATAAGCCAGTCTCTAAAAGCGTGCAGCGACGCAGATTCGACTTTTCTCTCGGGAATCATCAGGTAGTAAGCCTTTGTACTGCTCAACGCTTCGGGGCTCGCGATCACCAGATGCTGCTCTTCCAGCTCGCGCTGGATCAGGAAGGGCGGAATCAGTGCAATGCCCATGTCATGCATGGCCGCTTGCGACAACATCGAGAATAGCTCGTAACGAGGGCCTGTCATGTCGCGAGGTATGTTCAGTTGTTGCGCGCTGAACCATTGGCGCCAGGCGTACGGCCGGGTTGTTTGTTGCAGTAGCGGCAGTTGGGCGATTTCTTCCGGGCTGAAGTGTGCACGACTGCCCAGTAAACGCGGACTGCACACGGGTACGGGGTTTTCGCCCATCAGCCGGTGGGATTCGGTGCCTGACCAATCGGCATCGCCAAAGTAGATGGCGGCGTCGAACTCGGTGTCGGCAAACAAAAAAGGGCGTGTGCGGTTGGTGAGGTTGACCGTGACTTCCGGGTGTTGCTGCTGGAAGTCCTTGAGCCGTGGGATCAGCCATTGGGTGCCGAAAGTTGGCACCACTGCCAGCTCGATGACATTCGCGCCTTGCTGCCCCATGACCGACAAGGTATCGCGCTCTACGGCGTCCAGTTGCATGGCAACGCGACGGCTATACGACAGCCCCGCTTCCGTCAGCTTGACGCCCCGACGTGAGCGTCGAAATAGCTCGACACTCAAAAACTCCTCCAGGCTGGCGATCTGTCGACAGATGGCGCCTTGGGTGAGTGAAAGCTCGTGCGCCGCCTTGGTAAAGCTCTCGTGGCGGGCCGCTGCTTCAAAACTGACCAGGGCGGTGGTGCTGGGGATTTTTCTGCGCATGTACGTTGTACTCACTCATAAAGCGCATTTGTGCGCTTTTCGCTCATTACGAAGTGAGAAATTAGCACAACCCTATGCGTAAACGTCGTTTGCCCTCTGCGGTTGCCCGGCCTAGGCTGCATCCACGACTTCTGTTTTCTTCCCCGAGGACTTATTCATGGCTGGCAAGGCAAGCTTCAACTGGATCGATCCACTGTTGCTGGATCAACAGCTCACCGAAGAAGAGCGCATGGTGCGCGACAGTGCTGAGCAATTCGCCCAGGACAAGCTGGCGCCGCGTGTGCTCGAAGCCTTTCGCCATGAAAAGACCGACCCTGCGATCTTTCGCGAGATGGGTGAAACCGGCCTGCTGGGCGCGATGATCCCTGAGCAGTACGGCGGCAGCGGCCTGAACTACGTCAGCTACGGGCTGATTGCCCGTGAGGTGGAGCGTGTCGACTCCGGTTATCGCTCGATGATGAGTGTGCAGTCCTCACTGGTGATGGTGCCGATCAACGAATTTGGCACCGAGGCGCAAAAGCAGAAGTACCTGCCAAAGCTGGCGTCGGGTGAATGGATTGGTTGCTTCGGCCTGACCGAGCCTAACCACGGCTCTGACCCGGGCGCGATGATTACCCGTGCACGTAAGGTCGATGGCGGCTACAGCCTGACCGGGGCCAAGATGTGGATCACCAACAGCCCGATCGCCGATGTGTTTGTGGTGTGGGGCAAGGACGACGCGGGCGACATCCGCGGTTTTGTCCTGGAGAAGGGTTGGAAGGGGCTGAGCGCTCCGGCGATTCACGGCAAGGTCGGCCTGCGGGCTTCGATTACCGGTGAGATCGTCATGGATAACGTGTTTGTGCCCGAGGAGAACATCTTCCCGGACGTGCGCGGCCTGAAGGGGCCTTTCACTTGTCTTAACTCGGCACGCTATGGCATTTCCTGGGGGGCGTTGGGGGCTGCCGAGTTTTGCTGGCACACCGCTCGCCAATACACCCTGGACCGTCAGCAGTTCGGGCGGCCTTTGGCGGCGACCCAACTGATCCAGAAGAAGCTGGCGGACATGCAGACCGAGATCACCCTGGCCTTGCAAGGCTGCCTGCGTTTGGGGCGCATGAAGGATGAAGGGACGGCGGCGGTTGAGATCACGTCGATCATGAAGCGCAACTCGTGTGGCAAGTCCCTGGATATCGCGCGTATGGCACGGGACATGTTGGGCGGTAACGGTATCTCGGATGAGTTCGGGGTGGCGCGTCACCTGGTCAACCTGGAGGTGGTCAATACCTACGAGGGCACCCATGACGTACACGCCTTGATTCTTGGGCGCGCGCAGACCGGCCTTCAAGCGTTCTATTAATAGGAGAACGGCATGGGTGCGCTTTCACATCTGCGGGTACTGGATTTGTCACGAGTGTTGGCGGGCCCGTGGTCCGGGCAGATCCTTGCAGACCTTGGGGCTGAGGTGATCAAGGTTGAGCGACCGGGCAATGGCGATGATACGCGGGCGTGGGGGCCTCCCTTCCTTAGAGACGCCTATGGCGAGAATACCACTGAGGCGGCGTATTACCTGTCAGCCAACCGTAACAAGGAATCGGTGACCATCGACTTTACGCGCCCGGAGGGTCAGAAGCTGGTGCGCGACCTCGCGGCCAAGTCCGACATTCTGATCGAGAACTTCAAGGTGGGTGGCCTGGCGGCATATGGGCTGGACTATGAATCGCTCAAGGAGATCAATCCAGAGTTGATCTATTGCTCGATCACGGGTTTCGGCCAGACGGGGCCTTATGCGACGCGGGCGGGCTACGACTTTATGATCCAGGGGCTGGGTGGGCTTATGAGCCTGACCGGTCGGCCCGAGGGTGATGAGGGGGCTGGGCCGGTAAAGGTAGGCGTGGCGTTGACGGATATCCTGACGGGGCTGTACTCGACCGTGGCGATCCTGGCGGCGCTGGCTCACCGGGATCATGACGGCGGTGGGCAGCATATTGATATGGCGTTGCTGGATGTACAGGTGGCGTGTCTGGCCAATCAGGCGATGAATTACCTGACGACGGGTGTCGCGCCCAAGCGCCTTGGCAATGCTCACCCTAATATTGTGCCTTATCAGGACTTTCCCACGGCTGATGGCGACTTCATCCTGACGGTGGGCAATGACGGACAGTTTCGCAAGTTTGCTGAGGTGGCCGGGCAGCCGCAGTGGGCGGATGACCCGCGTTTCGCCACTAATAAGGTGCGAGTGGCTAACCGTGCGGAGCTGATTCCGCTGATCCGCCAGGCTACGGTGTTCAAGACGACGGCTGAGTGGGTGTCACAGCTGGAGCAAGTAGGCGTGCCGTGTGGGCCGATCAATGATCTGGCGCAGGTGTTTGCCGACCCGCAGGTCAAGGCGCGTGGGTTGGCTATGGCATTGCCGCATGCATTGGCGGGGATGGTGCCTCAGGTCGCCAGTCCGATGCGGTTGTCCAAAACGCCGGTGGAATACCGTAATGCGCCTCCTCTATTGGGCGAGCATACGGTGCAGGTGTTGCAGGGGGTGTTGGGGTTGGATTCGGCGAATATGGCTGCGCTGAAGGCTGCAGGCGTTATCTGAAG
>NZ_CP117436.1:4925000-6470218 GCF_030687515.1 Pseudomonas sp. FP2338
CGCGCGAATGGGTTCGAGGTCACCAGCATGGACAAAATCGCCGCCACCGCCGGCGTTTCCAAGCGCACGGTGTACAACCACTTCCCCAGCAAGGAAGAGTTGTTTGCCGAAATCCTCCACCAGTTGTGGGCCAGCAGCGTTGCCCAACTGGACGTCAGCTACGCCAGCGACCGCCCGCTGCGCGAGCAATTGCGCGGGCTGCTGGAGGCCAAGATGTTGATGATGTCGGACGCCAACTTCCTCGACCTGGCCCGTGTGGCGATTGCCGCCACCATCCATTCGCCGGATCGCGCACAAGACATGGTCAACCGCCTGAGCAAGCGCGAAGAAGGCTTCACCCAGTGGGTGCGCGCTGCGCAGGAAGACGGCCGGCTGTCCTGCACCGACCCCGCCTTCGCCGCCCACCAGATACAAAGCCTGCTCAAGGCCTTCGCGTTCTGGCCGCAGATCACCCTGGGCCAACCTGTGCTGGACGCCGCCTGCCAGGCCAGCGTGATCGAGTCGGCCATCGACCTATTCCTGGCCGGTTACGAAGTGCGCGCACCTGGGCCGCACTAAACCCTGTTGCAGGCGCGACATTCCAGGTCGCTTTTGGCGTATTCCCACGCGGTGCTGCGCAAATGGCCTGGAAGGACACTGATTATTCCCACGCGAATAACTGACAATATTCACCGTTAATATCCGATCAACGGTTCTACCCGCTGACGCACGCTGTCGTACCCGCAAAACAGAGCTGACCCGGAACACTATGGAAAACAGACGAGGCAAAGGGCTTTCATTTGCCAGACGTATCTACAAGCCAAGGATCATCGGCCTGGGTATCGGTAGTATCAGTGTGGCCGGAGCCCTTTACCCCCTGGCGATGCCGGGCTGGGTGTGGGCGTTCATGCTGTTCAATGGCTTTGCCTGGGCGCATGTGGCGTATCATCTTTCAGCCCGATCACAATTTCCCTATCAGGCGGAACAGCGCAACCTGCTCTATGACTCGTTGTTCGGCGGCTTCTGGGCCGCCGCCACCCAGTTCACGCCTCTGACGGCCGTGACCGTGCTGTCGATGATGACCATGAACAATGTCGCCGCTGGCGGCAAGCGCCTGTTTCTGCGCGGGCTGCTGGCGCAAGCGGCGGGTATCGCGGTGGCATGGGGCCTGTTCGGGGTCAAGTTCAACCCCACTGTCAGCCTCAGCCAGGTCTACACCTGCCTGCCGATGCTGACGCTCTACCCGATGGCCATCGGTATGGTCTGCTATCAGTTGGCAATCAAGCTCTCGGAACACAAACGCGCCCTCAGCGCCCTGAGCCGTATCGACAGCCTCACCGGCCTGCTCAACCATGGCTCGTGGAAAGACCTGCTCCACCTCAAGTTCCATAAGTGCCAGCAGCAAGGCAGCCACGCCACCATCGCGCTGATCGACATCGACCACTTCAAGCAGATCAATGACACCTACGGCCATATCTTCGGTGATGCGGTGTTGCGCCAACTCAGCCAGGAATTACGCCGGCACCTGCGGGAAAACGACTTGGCCGGCCGCTATGGCGGCGATGAGTTCTGTGTGATTTTGCCGCAAATGCCGCTGGAAGAAGCCGCGCAAGTCATGGAACGCATGCGCGAAACGTTCGGCAACTATCGCAATACCCAGATCCCGGAGCTGCGCGTGAGCCTGAGCATTGGCCTGGCCGATTTTCAACGGTTGTTCAGCGATGCCGCGATGTGGCTCAACGCGGCGGACCGTGCGCTGTACACCGCCAAGGAAACCGGGCGTAACCGGGTGAATGTCAGCGATTACGTGGTCGCCCATTCCGGCTGAGTTGTCTGATAACACCTCGTCTGAATCTTCCGCCCGCGCCTCGCAGCGATAGCATAATGCCGCCACTGGTCGCCTACCCAATAATGGTCCTGCCCTAACGGCGAACTTCTTGGCAGGCTGATCACTCTGAACCCCTTGTTCCGCCCCCTCTGTCAGCACCAGGAAGCTGACAATGAGCAAGTCAACCGTAAGGCCCAGGGCCATACGGGGTCAGGCGCCTATTCATGGATACCTCTGACGCGTGCTTCCCCGAGCCCTCGAACATGCTATTCAACGCCCATAAAAAAACCATCAGTACCCTGCAACACACCAATGCCCAGCAGGCCAGCCTTCTCGACGCGATTGAGCGCTCCATGGCCGTGATTGAATTCGACCTGCAAGGCAGCGTGCTGCGCGCCAATGACAACTTCCTCAAGACCATGGACTACCGCGCCGAGCAGATCCTGGGGCAGCCACATCGGATGTTCTGCACACCCGCGTTCGCCCGCAGCGCCGAGTACAACCAGTTGTGGACGCACTTGCGCAATGGCCAATTCCAGTCCGGCACCTTTGAGCGGGTGGCCGGCAATGGCCAGTCAGTGTGGCTGGAAGCCAGCTACAACCCGGTGCGCGACGAGGCCGGCCAAGTGGTCAAAGTGGTGAAGTACGCCATGGACGTCACTCCACGCCTGCAAGCCGAAAGCGAAGCCAACGCCAAGCTGGGCGCCATCGACCGCGCCATGGCAGTCATCGAGTTCAACCTCGACGGCACTATCATCACGGCCAATGACAATTTCCTGCAGCGCATGGGCTACAGCCTGGCGCAGATCCAGGGCAAACATCACCGCCTGTTCTGCACGCCGGAGCTGGCCAACAGCACGGCGTATAGCGAGTTCTGGAAACGCCTGAACCAGGGTGAACTGTTCAACGGCCAGTTCGAGCGTGTCGATAAACACGGCCAGATCCTGTGGCTCGAAGCCAACTACAACCCGGTATACGACGCCAGCGGGCGCCTGTGCAAAGTGGTCAAGTTCGCCTCGGACGTCACTGCCAGGGTGCAACAGCATGCTGCCGACGCTGCAAGCGCGGCTCAGGCTTATCATATTTCCCTGAACACCCGGGATGTGGCGGAAAAAGGCGCCGACGTGATTCAGCAAACTGCCAGCGGCATGCGCGAAATTGCCGCCGACATCGACACCTCCTCGCAACTGATCGCCAAGCTGGGTGAGCGTTCGCAGCAGATCACCGCCATCGTCAACACCATTCGCGGCATCGCCGACCAGACCAACCTGCTGGCACTCAACGCCGCCATCGAGGCGGCACGCGCGGGTGAGCAAGGCCGTGGTTTTGCCGTGGTGGCTGACGAAGTGCGGCAACTGGCAGCCCGCACCAGCGGCTCGACGGCGGAAATCTCCAGCATGATCGCGATGATCCAGGACGAAACCCGCCAAGCCATCGAGAGCATGGACAGCACCCGCGACCGCGCGGCGCTCGGGGTCGACCTGGCCAACCGTGCGGGCACGGTGATCCTGCAGATTCGCGAAGGCACCACCGAGGCGGTGCAGGCGGTGAGCGCGTTTGCCAACGAGCGCGGCAACAACTGACCGGTTCTTCATGTGTCTGTCGGGGGGCGCGGTCTATAGTGCTAGCTTGTCTTAACGCTTAGGATTCGAGCCCGCCATGACCCCCGACAAGCCAGAAGCCGTACCTGTCGATCACCTGCGTTTCCACCGCGGCCACGCCCATCTGGCGCCGACCTTTGGCAACGACACCTTTGCCCTCAAGGCCGAAGCCTTCGCACGCTTCTTTGGCACGCCGACCTTTCTCGGCGCGCAAACGGCGATCGTGGTGTTGTGGGTGGTGCTGAACATCACCGGCGTCACGCACTTTGACGTGTACCCGTTCATCCTGCTCAACCTGGCATTCAGCCTGCAGTCAGCCTACGCCGCGCCGCTGATCCTGCTGGCCCAGACACGCCAGGCCGCCCGCGACAAAGCCCAGTCCGACGCCGATGCGCAGCACCGCGAAGCCCTGGCCATCGCCAATACCGAACGCCAGGCCCAGGCCGCGCAAACCACCAAACAGTTGCTGGAGTTGCTGGAGCAGAACACCCGACTGACGGAAATGACCAAGCAACTGACCGAGCGTATCGAGACGTTGACGTGCGAAATGCACGAGCAGTTTGTGCGAAAAACCTGAAAGCAGACCAAAGAGCCCTTGTGGCGAGGGAGCTTGCTCGCGCAGGACTGCGTAGCAGGCGCTTTTTTTAACTCAAGACCAGGGCCGCTGCGCGCCCCAGCGGGAGCAAGCTCCCTCGCCACAGTTGCCGTCTCGCCCTTGGTTGATAGCCCAGCTCAAGGCAACCGAATATGCCGCCCCAACTCATCAAACAAGGTCACCACCGAGCGCAGTGCCCGGCAGTCCGGGCGTGTCAGCAACCACAGCGCGGTCTCACGCCCTGCCAGTGTGGGGCCGAGTGGTTGCAAACCGTCCTCCAACAAAAAGTCCGGCAGTGCCGCCACACCCAACCCTGCCCGCACCAGCTCGGCGACCGACAACATGCTGTTACAGCGATAACTGGGGCGCACGCCCGGCAGGTGTTCACGCCGCCAGGCCACGGTGGAGTGATCGGGCAAGAAGTCATCCGGCGCGATCCACGCCAGTTCGGCCAACTCACGCCCCTGGTTTTGGCGGGCATAACCAGCGCTGGCGCACACCTGATAAGCCACGCTGCCCAGGCGGCGGCCCACCAGGTGCTCCGGCGGCGTCTTGGTCAGGCGCAGGGCAATGTCCGCGTCGCGGCGGCTGAGGTTGGCAAAATCATTGGATGTGCTCAATTCCAGGGTCAACGCCGGGTAAGCCGGCATGAACTGCGCCAGCGCCGGCAACAGCAAACCCTGCAACACCGAGTCGGTGCAGGTCAGGCGCACGGTGCCGCTGATCACTTCGCCGCCCTGCTCCACCCCGATGCGCGCGGCTTCCAGCGCTTGCTCGGCCTGTTCGGCCTGCTGCGCCAGGTGGCCGGCCAAACTGGTGGGCAGGTAGCCGGCGCGGCTTTTTTCGAACAGGGTCTGGCCCAGGGCCGCCTCCAGCCGGCGCACGGCACGGAACACCGTGGACACATCCACCCGCAGCAGCGCCGCCGCCCGCGCCAAGGTGCCGCCACGCACCAGGGCGAGAATCAGCGACAGGTCCGGGTAATCGAGTTGATAGTGCGTGGCTGCATTGAGCATGTGGGCAAACGCCAATGTTGATTGCGTGAGCGCCAATCTATAGTGCGCCTCAGGACACCACAAGCCATGGGATGTACACGATGAAAACCACCCCCCTGCACCTCGCCCTGATCGGTGATTACAACCCTGACGTAACGGCCCACCAGGCCATCCCCGTGGCACTGCAACAGGCTGCCGACACCTTGGGGCTGAGCGTGCAGTTGCACTGGCTGGCGACCGACTCGATCACCCCGGCCACCGAGCTGCAGGCCTTTGACGGCTTCTGGTGCGTGCCCGCCAGCCCCTACCGTGATGCCGACGGCGCACTGCGGGCGATTCGTTTTGCCCGCGAGCAAAAACGCCCATTCCTGGGCACCTGCGGTGGTTTTCAACACGCGGTCATCGAATATGCCCGCAACGTGCTCGGCTGGACGGATGCGGAGCATGGCGAACTGGCGCCCGACGCCAAGCGCGCGGTTATCACGCCGCTTGCGTGTTCCCCGGTCGAGGCCACCGACAGCATCCGCTTGGTGCCCTACACACGCATCGCCCAGGCCTACGCCAGCCTGGACACTCACGAAGGTTACCGTTGCAGCTACGGCATCAACCCCGCGTTCGCCCATGCGTTGCTCGAAGCCGACCTGATCCCCAGCGGCCACGATTCGACGGGTGATCTGCGCGCCGTCGAACTGCTGGACCACCCGTTTTTCGTCGCCACCTTGTTTCAGCCCGAACGCGCGGCACTTAAAGGGCTTACGCCGCCACTGGCGGTTGCCCTGCTCAACGCCTGCCAGGCGCAATCGGTATGATCGCCAACACGCCCGCCCCACCCTATTACGCAGTGATTTTCAGCTCGTTGCGTACCGAAGGCGATCAAGGCTATGGCCAGGCCGCCACGCGCATGCTGGAACTGGCGCGCGAGCAACCGGGGTTTCTGGGTGTTGAGTCAGCGCGGGAAGACGGCTTGGGCATCACCGTTTCCTACTGGGCAAGCGAAGCGGCGATTTTGGCCTGGAAGCAACAAGCCGAACACAGCCAAGTACGCGAACAAGGCCGCGCCCATTGGTACTCGGCGTTTCATACCCGCGTGTGCAAGGTGGAGCGGGCTTACACTTTCCAGCGTTGAAACACAGCCTCAAGCCCCCTGCAAAACCCTGTGGGAGCTGGCTTGCCTGCGATGCAGACACCTCGGTGTATCAAGCACACCGAGTTGATGCCATCGCAGGCAAGCCAGCTCCCACCTTTGACCGAGTATGGCTTTGATGTTGCTGTTGCTGTTGCTGTTGCTGTTGCTGTTGCTGTTGCTCTGGCCCTTACATCCTTTTCGATGACGAGGTCAGCGGTCTTTTGATCTGCGCTTTTGATCTTGATCTTGATCTGAAATCGCCCCGTCAAACACGATGGCCGGAATCTGACAGTGATTTGGGGGGTAAACCGGCAGGGATGCCGGTTTAGCCGCGCTGGGCCAAGGATGGCCCATCGCGGCGGCCCCCCAAATCACTGGCGGATTGCGGGCATGCCGAGCCATAGCGAGGCACCGAGTGTTGGGGCGAGGACCTTTTGGTTACTTTTGCGTCCTTGCAAAAGTGACCCGCCGTCAGGGCGGAACCCTAAGCCGCCATCACCGCAGCAACGGATATGTACCCCGACCAAACACCTCCCGCCCAACCGCTATCGCAGGCAAGCCCGCTCCCACAGGTTGATACCCACTTGCCTGGACCTAACTCACCAAACTGCGCAACGCGCTGATCTGCGGGATCTCCACCCGGCGCATATACACGCGCAACGGCTCGGTGATGTTGATACGGTCATCGATATTCTGGTCCAGCAGCAACTGCAGGCGCTCGCGCGACAGGGTCATGGTGTGGTCGGCGGCCGGCAGCCAGACAAATTCGGCAGTGGGAATGATGCCGTCATCGGCCACGTCCATGCCGAAGGCGTCTTCGCTGAAACGCACGATGTAGTGGCCGGTTTTGCGGTTAAGGCCGACGAAACCCTGGAGTTGGTCGGCGGCCTGGCAGATAAGCTCGGAAGTGATGCGCATGGTAAACCTCACTGAAAAGTCCCATAGGGACTGGAAAGATGGTTTACACGCGTGGCAGAAATTACTGCCCTCTGACGGGGCAGCTTCGGCCAAGAATACTGCAACGCAGCACAAAAAAGCCCAAAAATAGCCTCGTGAGTACCTTAATGTCGGTTTGGTGATAGCGCCTTTCGCAATCAATTGTTAAAAAGGACGCCTTCTCAAAGTTACCTCCACGAAAGGACTTCGCATATGCCTGTTACGTTTACCAAGAGCGCCCTGCTGCTCGCTCTGATGCTCGGCCTTGGTCAGGCACAGGCTGCCGACCCGATCAGCCCGGCTGAATTGGCGACAAACGAAGGCATTCCGTACCCGGCTGTCATTGCTCACCGTGGCGCATCCTACGACGCCCCCGAATCCACCGCCGCTTCCTACAAGCTCGCCCGCGACCTGGGTGCCGACTACCTGGAAATGGACCTGCAACGCAGTAAAGACGGCGTGCTGTTCGCTTTGCACGACAACAACCTGCAACGCACCACCGACGTGGCCACCAAGTTCCCCGAGCGTAAAGACGCCCCGGCCAACGAGTTCACCTGGGCCGAACTGCGCACCCTGGACGCCGGCAGCTGGTTCAACGCCGCCTACCCGGACCGCGCCCGCCCGGCGTTTGTCGGCCTGAAAATCCAGAGCCTGGACGAGATCATCAAGATCGCCGAAGGCAACCCGCAGCACAAACCTGGCCTGTACATCGAGACCAAGGAGCCCAAGCAGTTCCCGGGCATCGAAGCCGATCTGAAAAACAAGCTGCTGGATAAAGGCTGGTTGAGCTCCGCCGGTTCCAAGCTGGGCAAGAGCAACACCGGCGTGGGCCAGGGAAGAGGCCGCGTGGTGCTGCAGACGTTTGAAAAAGACAGCTTGAAAGAGCTGCAAAAAGAAATGCCCAACACCCCGAAAATCCTGCTGTTGTGGGTCGGCCCAGGCAGCATCGAGCCTAAATCGGCACAAACCTTCGCCGAATCCGGCGAAACCACCAAGGCCGCCTACTACGCCAAGCAAGAGCCAAAAGACGCCGCCGAGTTCGAAAAATGGGTGGACGAAGCCAAGAGCCTCGGCGCCATCGGCACCGGCCCGTCGGCTGAGCTGACCAACCATGGCGACCAGAGCTACACCGACCTGGTCAAGCCTGAGATGAACAAACTGACCCACGACAAGGGCCTGCTGGTGCACGTCTACACCGTCGATGAGCCGGTGGACTTCGAAAAAGTCATGAAGGCCGGCGTTGACGGCATCTTCACCAACCGCGCCGCCGAGCTGCTGAAGTTCTACAAGCGCTGGCCTTCGTCGAGCGTGCAGGACCTGCTCAAGGACAACGGCTACTGAGTGAAACCCGAATGGTCAGGTCGCCTGTGGTTGGGGCATGACTACGGCCTGATCTTCGGCGACCTGGGGCGTACCGCGCCCCATGCGCACTATGCCCATCAGCTGGTGTTCTGCCCCGGCAAGCCGGTCACGGTGAGCCTTGATGGCCGTGTCACCACGGCCCATCGCCTGTTTATCCCCTCGCAACACCCCCACGCCATTCTCGCCAGCGACGGTGACGTGCTGATGCTGTATGCCGAACCCGCCGCCTTTGCCGCCCCGACCCTGGAACGTCTGCTGCTCGACGCGCAGCCGTGCCTCGAGACGCTGCAATCGCAACTGGGCCAGCTACCCCGGCGAGCCCTCATTGACCCTCGCGTGGAAAGGGCACTGTCGGCCCTGGATCAACAGCTTGCCGGCAAGGTTTCAGCCCAGGCATTGGCCGAAACCGCGCACCTGTCATTGAGCCAGTTGGAGCGCCTGTTCACGCATCAGTTGGGCGTGCCCGTGCGCCGCCTGGTCTTATGGCGGCGCTTGCGGGTAGCGGTGCAATTGGCCCTCGGCGGCAGCCCGTTGACCGAGGCCGCCCACGCGGCGGGGTTTGCCGACTCGGCGCACTTTTCGCGCACCATGAAGCAGTTGTTTGGCGTGACGGCCGGCGCGTCATTGCGTCAGCTGGACGTGCGGCTGCTAACGTAGTGCGTCCGGCAACTTTGGTTCTTGGCTCAGACGCGTCGGCATGAACGGGTCACGTAACTGCGCCGCATACGCCACCGGGAAATCCGGCCGGCTGCCAATGCCCAGGTCGCCAGGGCCCATGTGATAGTGCTCGCGATAAAACGCCGTGCCCAACAGCCAGTCCCACAGGTTGAAGAACAAACCGAAATTCACATCCCCGGCGCGCCCGTACTTCATGTGATGGAAGCGATGCACCGGCGCCCAGGCGAACACCCAACGCAATGGCCCTAAACGCATATCGACGTTGGAGTGCTGCAACAACAACTGGATCGCAATCGCCAGCGCCAGCAATTGCGCAACCTCCACGGGAATGCCCAAGAGCACCAGCGGCAACAAGCCGGCCGTCGCCTCCAGCATCTGATGCAAAGGGTGCTTCATCAGCCCATTGAACCCATACAGCCGTTGCACACTGTGGTGCACCGCATGCAGGCGCCAGAGGGGCGCAACGCGGTGGCTGGCGTAATGCATCAGGGTAATGCCGGCATCGGCCAACACGATCGACAGCAACAGTTGCGCCCACACCGGCCAGTCGCGCGGCCAAATGCCTTCGAACGCCAGCAGGGCCGTGAGCCCTGGCAAAATCAACAGGCCCAGGGCATTCAGGCTCTCGTTGACCAACGCGTGGAGCGTATCCCGGCGCCGGTCCCCGAGGCTGCGATTCCATTGCGGCTGATAGGGCAGCCATTGCTCCATCACAAATGACACGGCGACGGCTGTCGCAAACACCACCACCAGCCAACCGGGCTTCCATAGCCCCCAGGCTAAAAAACCCACCAGAAATACAGGCGCATAAAGCCAAGCCACTAAACGTTTCATCCAAGTCTCCCTTCCAGTGAGCCCCCAGCATGAAACCCTCCACACCCAGCGAATTGAACAAACGGCGCAACCGTTTGAAATAATTAAGGGTGAATTAAGTTGCGCTGGATAACCTGAGGTCACTTAAACAGCTCACCGAAGAAGGACACACACTATGAAAACCCTGACCGCCCTGTTCGCCGCCACCGCCCTGACCCTGACTGCCGGGTTGGCCCAGGCGGATGTTCGCCCGGACCACATTGAAGGTTTGCTCAAGTCCGGCGCTGTGATGCCGTTCGAAAAACTCAACGCCGCCGCCGTGGCCAAACACGCCGGTGCCAACATCACTGACACCGAGCTGGACCACAAAAATGGTGTACTGGTGTACGAAGTTGACCTGACCGACACCGCCGGCAAACGGTTTGAAGTGAAGCTCGACGCCAAGACCGGCGCCGTACTGGAAGACAAGCAGGACACTTGATTACTTGAACCAAAAAAACCGCGCCACCTCAGGGTGGCGCGGTTTTTTTATGCCTGTTCGTCCGCCAAATGCAGAAAAGGTATCCAGATAGTTCATGAAATTACACCTACAAAGCACAAGGTCGCTAGAATCCCCATTATTGACCTGAGCCGAACGCTCACCACCTTTCGCATCGAGATCGCTGCATGGGGCACAAAGCCGCCGACATCGCCACCATTGGCCGCATCAGCGCGGTACCCGCGATGCTCCAAGTCATCAGTGACATGACCGGCTTGCGCTTTGCCGCCGTGGCCCGGGTGACCGACGACACCTGGACCGCCTGCGCCGTGCTCGACCAGTTGGAGTTCGGCCTCGGCGTTGGCGGCGAACTCGACCTGACCACCACCATCTGCCATGAAATTCGTGGCTCCCACGTGTCGGTGGTGATCGACAAAGCCAGCGAAGACCCGCTTTACCACGACCACCACACCCCGCGCATTTACCACTTTGAGAGTTACATCTCAGTGCCGGTATTTCGCACCGACGGGCGTTTCTTCGGCACCATCTGCGCCCTCGACCCCAAGCCGGCCCCGCTACGCAGCAGCAGTATTCAATCGACCATGGAGTCGTTTGCCCGCGTATTGTCGTTGCAGATTGAAGCCGAGGAAGCCTTGCAGCAGACCGAAGCGCAATTGCAGGAAGAACGCAGCACCGCCGAGTTGCGCGAGCAATTTATCGCCGTGCTGGGACATGACCTGCGCAACCCGCTGTTCGCCATCAATTTCGGCGCCGAACGCTTGCTGCGCAAACACCCGGACCCCGCGACCGACACGCTCATACGCCATATCCTCAGCAGTGGCCGGCGCGCCGCGCAATTGGTCGAGGATGTGCTGGACTTCGCCCGTGGCCGCATGGGCAGTGGCATCCCGTTGCACCTCAAAGACTGCCAGGACCTGCAAGCCGCTTTGCAGCATGTGGTGTCCGAAGTGCAAAGTGTTCACCCGCAGCGGCTGATCCAGGCCGATATCGGCGACCTGCGTGGCGTGTATGGTGACCGCGATCGACTGGCGCAATTGCTCTCCAACCTGGTGGCCAACGCCATTCACCACGGCAGCCATGACGGTGCGGTACAGGTCACGGCGCAGATCGAGCAAGACCACTTCACCTTGGCGGTCAAAAACCCCGGCCAGATCGACGCACTCGCCCTGCCCCGGCTCTTTGAGCCCTACGCGCGACCGCTTAAAGACGCACCGCAAGCCGGCCTGGGCCTGGGTTTATATATCGTCAAACAGATTGCCGATGCCCACGGCGGGCAGCTTAAGGTGTCCTCCTGCGAGCAAACCGGCACCCAGTTCACCTTCAGCTTGAAAATCCGCTGAGCAAGTTTTCAAACTGTCACAAAATCGTCATCCCGCCTTGCAATGATTCGCCCACGCGAACCTGTGAAACGTCCTACAGGCGCTTTCTCTGCGAGCCGCCATGAACCACAGCATCGACCACAGCCACCAGGATCCTGATCTGTTTGGCTTGCTTTACGGTTTTCGTTTTCGGCCCGGTGAAAAGGGCGAGCAGATTGATTCAGCGACCGCGCTGGCCGCGTTAAAAGCACCACAAGACCCGGATGAGTTCCTGTGGCTGCACCTGAACCTGGCCCACGCCGCCTGCGAGCGCTGGATGCAGGCCAACCTGTCATTGCCCGACGAGTTTTTCGAAGCGCTGCACGAAGGCTCGCGCTCCACCCGTATCGAACACGTCGACTCGGCCTTGCTGGCAGTGGTCAACGACGTGGTGTTCAACTTCAGCAGCATGGTTTCGTCGGATATCTCCACGCTGTGGGTGTGCGCACGCAGCCGTTTGCTGGTGAGCGCGCGCCTGCAACCGTTGCACTCGGTGGATAAATTGCGCTCGTCGGTAAAGGCCGGTGAACGCTTTCGCTCGCCGCTGGAACTGTTGGTGCACCTGTTGCGCGACCAGGGCGAAGTGCTCACGCAGATCGTGCGTAAAACCAGCATCAGCGTCGACCATATCGAAGACCAGTTACTGTCCTCACGCCTGTCCACCAACCGCGCCGAACTCGGTGCTGCGCGCCGGGTGCTGGTGCGCCTGCAACGCCTGCTGGCACTGGAGCCGGGCTCGCTGCTGCGCCTGCTCAACCGCCCGCCGCAGTGGCTGCAAAAAGAGGACGTGAAGGAGTTGCGCAAATCCACCGAGGAGTTTGCGCTGATCATCAACGACCTCACGGCCCTGGGCGAACGCATCAAGCTGTTGCAGGAAGAAATCGCCGCCAACCTCAACGAACAAAGCAACCGCACGCTGTTTACCCTCACGGTGGTGACGGTACTGGCGTTGCCGATCAATATCATCGCCGGTTTTTTCGGCATGAACGTGGGCGGCGTGCCGCTTTCCACCGACCCGGAAGGGTTCTGGATCCTGGTGGCGCTGGTGGCGACGTTTACCTTGATCGCCGGGCGCTGGGCGTTCCGTAAGCGCAAAGACTATTGAATTGAAACACAGTCAAAATGTGGAAGCGGGCTTGCTCGCGAATGCGGTGCGTCAGTCAGCTTATTTTTAACTGATCCACCGCATTCGCGAGCAAGCCCGCTCCCACATTGGTTTTTGCGGTGTTTATTGGACCAGCGGCAAACTCAATTCCTTAAACACTGACCTGCCGCAGCATCTCTGTAACATTCTGCAATGATCATCTAGACCATCCTCCCCACACTGGATGCTCCGGCATGGCCACCCCTTCCCTGACCGCTTCCGATGTCGTCTCACCCGCAGACCCCAAACCCCGGCTGGATAAAAAACCCGGCCTGCTCACGGTGATCATGTTCTTCGCCGTGCTCGCCATGGGCTTGTTGTTCACCGCCTACAGCCTGATGCACGACATGCACGAACTGGGCACGGTGGTTACCACCTGGACGCCGTTCCTGCTGCTGGGCGTGGCGCTGTTGATCGCCCTGGGCTTTGAGTTCGTCAATGGTTTCCACGACACCGCCAACGCCGTGGCGACGGTGATCTACACCAACTCGCTGCCGCCGCATTTTGCGGTGGTGTGGTCGGGCTTTTTCAACTTCCTCGGCGTGCTGCTCTCCAGCGGCGCGGTGGCGTTTGGCATCATCGCCTTGCTGCCGGTCGAGCTGATTTTGCAGGTCGGTTCCTCGGCTGGCTTCGCCATGATCTTTGCACTGCTGATCGCGGCGATCCTGTGGAACCTCGGCACCTGGTGGCTGGGCCTGCCGGCCTCGTCGTCGCACACCTTGATCGGCTCGATCATCGGCGTCGGCGTCGCCAATGCCCTGATGCACGGGCGTGATGGCACCAGCGGTGTGGACTGGAGCCAGGCCACCAAGATCGGTTATGCCCTGCTGCTGTCGCCGCTGATCGGCTTTGCGTTTGCCGCCCTGCTGTTGCTGGCCCTGCGCGCCTTTGTCAAAAACCGCTCGCTGTACAAGGCGCCCAAGGGCGACACCCCGCCGCCTTGGTGGATTCGCGGCGCGTTGATCGCCACCTGCACCGGTGTGTCGTTCGCCCACGGCTCCAACGACGGGCAAAAAGGCATGGGCCTGATCATGCTGATCCTGGTGGGTACGCTGCCGATGGCGTACGCGCTGAACCGCACCATGCCCGCCGACCAGTCCCTGCAATTTGCGGCAGTGGCGGAAGTCACCCAGGCCGCGCTGGTCAAGTCGGCGCCGCAACCGGCCCCGGCCGATTCACGCGCGGTCCTCTCGACCTACGTGCGCACCAAGGAAGCGACCCCGGAACTGGTGCCTGCACTCGCCGCCATCACCGGCCATATCGGCGCAGAAGTAAAAGGCTACGGCTCCCTCGCCGCCGTGCCGGCCGAAGCTGTCGGTAACGTGCGAAACGACATGTACCTGACCAGCGAAAGCATCCGCTTGATGGACAAGGGCAAGGTCGGCAACTTCGACGCCGACACCCAAGGCAAGCTCAAACTGTTCAAAGACCAGATCGACGCGTCCACGCGCTTTATCCCGCTGTGGGTGAAAATCGCCGTGGCCATCGCGCTCGGGCTGGGCACCATGGTCGGCTGGAAGCGCATCGTGGTCACGGTGGGCGAGAAGATCGGCAAGACGCACCTGACTTACGCCCAAGGCGCTTCAGCCGAGACGGTGGCGATGCTGACCATCGGTGCGGCGGATATGTTCGGGCTGCCGGTGTCGACTACCCACGTGTTGTCGTCGGGTGTGGCAGGCACCATGGTGGCCAATGGCGGTGGCTTGCAGATGAAGACCATCCGCAATCTGCTGATGGCCTGGGTGCTGACGTTGCCGGCGGCGATTTTGCTGTCGGGCAGCCTGTACTGGCTGTTCACCCAACTGTTCTGACCCAACGGTGTAAGGGTGGGAACTGGCTTATGTGGGAGCTGGCTTGCCTGCGATGCAAGCGCCTCGGTCTTTCAGTTGAACCGAGGTGATGCCATCGCAGGCAAGCCAGCTCCCACACAAACCTGCTCCCCTATGAGTTTTACGTGTCAGTGATTGAACAGCCCAGCCATGGCCTTCAAGCGCTTTTTGTAGATCCGCCGCGCCTCCAACGCTTCCTCCAATGTCACCGCCACAAACCCCGCCCGCTGGTTCGGCTGCATCTGCCCGATCAAGTCCAGGTCGGCACTGATCACTGTGCCGATCATCGCGTAGCCGCCACCCGACACCGCATCGCGGTGCAGCACAATCGGTTCCAACCCCGCTGGCACCTGGATCGAACCGATCGGGTAGCAACTGTCGACGATATTCGAGGGATCCGAGCCTGCGCCAAACGGTTGTTCGCGCGCCTGAAAACTCAAGGCACTGCCGCCCTTGAAGCGATAGCCGATGCGATCCGCCTCGGAGCCGACCGTCCACGGCTCGGCGAAAAAGCTGCTTTTTGCCGCATCCGTCAGGCGCTCGTAATACAGCCCTGGCACCACGCGCAGGGTCACATCGCCACCGACCGAACGGCGTAAGGCCATCGGCAAACTATTGCCCGCGCGGCCTGTTCCACTGGCGTCACCGATCGGCAGTTCGTCGCCTTCCTGCAAGCGCCGCCCTTTAAACCCACCGAGCGCGCCAAGGGTGTACGTCGAGCGGCTGCCGAGCACCCGCGGCACGTCGATGCCACCGGCCACCGCCAGGTACGTGCGCGCACCGGCCTTGGGAAACTCAAAGCGCAGCACCTGCCCGGCGCGGACCTGAAAGGCGGTGTCTTGATGCACCACTTCACCGTCCAGACGCGGCGACATCAGCGCACCACTGAGCGCCACCAATGCGTCCTGGCGAAACTCAAGTTCCGGGCCGATCAGCGTGCACTCCAGGCCCGCAGCACCGACTGGGTTGCCGACCAAATGGTTGGCCGCACTCAACGCGTACTGGTCCAGGGCGCCCGAAGGCGGAATGCCCAGGTGGTAATAACCTTCACGGCCCAGGTCCTGCACGGAGGTGGCGAGGCCGGGTTTGAGCACCTTGATCATGCCAGCGCCTCCTGCAGGGTTTTCGGGTAGCCGATGGGGTCGGCGAGAAACGCATCCAGGGAAAACTCCACCGGGCGGATACGCAGGTCGAAACGCCCTGCCTCCACTTCGGCCACCGCCCGGTCGTAGGCGTCGCGGTCGATCGGTTTGAACTGCACGATGTCACCGGGGCGGAAGAACACCATGTGTTCCTTGAGGTACGCCAACTGCTGCGCCGGGTCGTAGATCGGCGCCGGGGTTACGCCAAACATCTGGTAGCCACCGGCGCCGCGTACCGAGTAAATGCAACCGAAACAGCCGCCATGGCCGAGGGTCAGTTTGGGCGTGTCGGTGCGCGGGCGCAGGTACTTGGGCACCTGCAATTGCCGCTCGCGCTCGACCATCTGGAACATGAACGGCAGGCCCGCAACAAAGCCGACCATCGACACAAACCACGGCGCGCCACTGTGGGCGGCGATAAACGCGTCCACATCGGCCAGGCCGTTGATGCGTGCGGCGTATTCCAGGTCGGTGCCGCTGGGGTCTTGATGGCGGTCGCGAAAGCGCATCAGGGTTTCGTGGGTCCAGGGGTCGTTGTAGAGCACCGGGATTTCGATGATGCGCGTGTGCAAGGTGCGTTCGGCCACGGCCTGGGCTTCGGCGCTTTGCACGGCGTCGAGCAGCACATGGGGCGCAATACGGTCGGGGTCGAAGCGAATCTGGAACGACGCATTGGCCAGGCACACATCCAGCACGCCCTCCAACGCCAGGCGCTCCACGGCGCGGGTCACGGCCATGCCTGTGAAAAAGGCTTCCAGGGACATGCTGTCGCTGACCTCGGCAAACAGGTGTTCATCACCGCCGAAGCTGTAGCGGATGGGGGACGTTTGAGCCATGTCTGTTCCTCTTGGAATCATTGTAGAAAGGCAGGCAAAAAGTGCTGTTTGGATATTTTTATTGGGGTTCTTATTGAGGTGATCTGACTTCAATCCCAGCCTGGTCCAAGGCTTCGCGGGTGGCTTCCACCAACTCCAGCGCGCCGGGCGTGTCGCTGTGCAGGCAGATGGAATCGAATTCGATCAACAGGTCTTCGCCTTCTACGGTTCGCACCCGGCCCGTCTGACAAGCACGCAGAACGCGCGCCGCAACGGTTGCAGGGTCAAGTGCGCGCACATGACGGGTAAACACAATGGACCCGCTCAAATCGTACTCACGGTCAGCGTAAAACTCGCGCACCACCGGTTGCCCCAACTCCTTGGCCACGCGCCAGATCACCGAGTTGGGCATGCAATAGAGCAACAGCGTCGGTTCGATGATTTGCAGGTTCTGCACCAGCAGCCGCGCGGCTTCTTCGTCGCGGGCCAAGTGCATATAGAGCGCGCCGTGGGGCTTTATATGTTGCAAGACCAAACCTTGGGCGCGGGCGATTTCGCGCAGGGCGCCGAGTTGGTAGAGGATGTCGTCCACCAGTTCCTGGGCCGGTGCATTGATGTGCCGACGGCCGAACCCCACCAGGTCACGAAAGCCCGGATGCGCGCCGATGCCCACGCCCAGTTGCTTGGCGCGTTCGACGGTACGGCGCATGGTGCCGGGGTCGCCGGCGTGGAAGCCGGTGGCGATATTGGCTGAGCTGATATAGGCCATCAGGTCAAAGTCGACGCCATCGCCGATGGTCCAGGGGCCGAAGCCTTCGCCCATGTCCGAATTGAAATCCACTGCCTGCATCGAGGTCGCTCCGCCAAAAGGTGATGGCTGAAAGTAGGCCGGGGCTTGACCCCTTGGGAAGATCTATTATCAGATGGCCCATCTTCTGAAAATCAGATAAAGCCATGTCCCTGACCTTGCGCCAAGTCCGCTACTTCGTCGCCACTGCCGAAATCGGCCAGATTTCCCAGGCGGCCATTCACCTGAATATCTCCCAGTCGGCGGTGACCACCGCCATCAAGGAGCTGGAAGCGATGCTCGGCGTGCAGTTGTTCGTGCGTTCGGCCCAGGGCATGAACCTCACTGACGCCGGGCGGCACTTTCTCAACCGCGCCTATGTGATCGTGCGCAGCGTGGATGACGCCCTCAACAGCCCCCTGCCCGACTACCGTGCCAGCGGCGTATTGCGCGTAGCGGCCAGCTACACGGTGCTCGGTTACTTCCTGCCGCATCACTTGCAACGCATGCAACACTGGCACCCGGACGTGACCATCGACGTCTTCGAGCAGGAACGCCAGGCCATCGAACACGGCCTGCTCGACGGCCAGTTCGACATGGCCGTGGTGCTCACCGCCAACCTCACCCACCCGGATATCATCTCGGAAATCCTGTTCAACTCCGAACGCCGACTGTGGCTGCCCAGCCATCACCCGTTGTGCGAGCGCGGTGCCGTGAGCCTGGCGGATGTGGCGCAAGAGCCTTACATCCTGCTGACCGTCGACGAAGCCGAGCACAGTGCCATGCGCTACTGGGAACAAGCCGGGCAAACGCCCAACGTGCGGCTGCGCACCAGTTCGGTGGAGGCGGTGCGCAGCATGGTCGCCAATGGCAGCGGCGTGGCGATTTTGTCGGACCTGGTGCACCGGCCGTGGTCGCTGGAAGGCAAGCGTATCGAAACCCTGACCGTCACCGACCCGGTCACGCCCATGAGCGTCGGCCTGGCCTGGCACCGCGAGCGCGCATTTACCCCGGCGATGCAGGCGTTCCGCGATTACTTCCACGACGCCTTCCTGGCGCCGCAGCAGTTGTCGGCGCGGCGTTAAATATGGGCCTGCAAGGTCGCCGCCAGCCACTCCATGAACACCCGCACCCGCAACGGCAAATGCCGCTGGCCGGCGTAGAGCATGGAGACGTCCAAGGGCGGCGCGAGGTGGTCCGGCAACACCGAAACCAACTCGCCACTGGCCAATAAATCGCGAACGCCGAGCAGCGGCACCTGGATAATCCCCAAACCGCCGAGACACGCCGCCTGATAGGCATCGGTGCTGCTGACGGTCACGCGCCCGGCCATGGCCACGCGCAGCACCTTGTTGCCCTGCAGGTATTCGAACCCGGCCGAGCGCGCACCGAGCGGGCGCACGTAATGCACCAGTTGATGTTGCGCGAGGTCGGCAAGGGTTGCGGGCACGCCATAGCGTTGCAGGTACGCAGGGCTTACGCAGTTGACCATCGGCATGCTGCAGACCTTGCGTGCAACCACACTTTGGTCGGGCTGCGCGCCCACGCGCACCACGCAATCAAAGCCTTCGGCAATCACGTCCACCTGACGATCCGAACTGCTGATTTCCATCTCCACCAGCGGGTGGCGCGCCATAAACGAAGGGAGCTGCGGCATCACCAGGCCGCGCGCCATGGCATTGGGCATGTCCACCCGAATACGCCCGGCCAATTGCGCTTCGTCTTGGCGAAACAGGCCTTCGAGCTCTTCCATGTGCGCGAGCAAATCCTTGCTGCGCTCATACAGCACGCGGCCGTCCTGGGTGGCTTGCACGGTGCGCGTGGTGCGCTGCAACAGGCGCGCGCCCAGCAACGCTTCCAGCGCCTGCACATGCTCGGACACGGTGGAGCGCGGCAGGCCCAGGCTCTCGCCAGCCTGGGTGAAACTCGACAGCTCGGTAACGCGCACAAAGGTGCGCAGCAGCTCAAGTTTGTTCATGGGATTGTTCGCTTTATCCGGCCAGTGATTCCGATACCAGCCTGTTTATCACGTTATGGGCGGACAAATACACTCAGTCCCACTGATCACCCCTGAGGACTACCGCATGACTCGTAAAATCGCACTGATCACCGGCGCCAGCCGTGGCCTTGGCAAAAGCGCCGCTTTGCACCTCGCCGCCCAAGGCGTGGATATCATCGGCACCTACCACAGCGCCGCCACCGAGGCCCAAGCAGTGGTGGCGCAGGTTGAAGCGCTGGGCGGCCGCGCCGCCATGCTGCAACTGGACGTCAGCCAGAGCGGCAGCTTCGAGGCTTTTGTCGGGCAAATCGCTGCGGTGCTCAAGGACGTTTTCGCCCAGCAACATTTCAATTTCCTGATCAACAACGCGGGCATCGGCGCTCACGCAAGCTTTGCCGAAACCACCGAAGAGCAGTTCGACAAGCTGGTGGCCATTCACTTCAAGGCGCCGTTTTTCCTCACCCAGAAACTGCTGCCGCTGATCAGCGATGGCGGGCGCATCATCAACATCTCCAGCGGCCTGGCGCGGTTCAGCCTGCCGGGTTACGCCGCCTATGCGTCGATGAAAGGCGCCGTGGAAGTGCTGTCGCGTTATCAGGCCAAAGAACTCGGCCCGCGTGGCATCACCGTCAACACCCTGGCACCCGGCGCGATTGCCACCGATTTCAGCGGCGGCGCAGTGCGCGATAACCCACAGCTGAATGCGATGGTGGCCGACAACACTGCCCTGGGCCGTGCCGGTTTGCCGGACGATATTGGCGGTGCGATTTCGAGCCTGCTGGCCGATGGCAGCAACTGGATCACCGGCCAACGCATTGAAGCCTCGGGCGGCATGTTTCTGTAAGCATTCTGCGCTAGCATCAATGCCTTCAGATCACTGACGGGCAATCACCGATGAGTTTTGATCCAGGCTTGGCCGGCGGTATGGGCGTATTGGCCGCCGTGGTCGACAGCGGCAGCTTTGCCCGCGCCGCCAACAGCCTGGAGATGACGCCTTCGGGGGTCAGCCGGGCGATTTCCCGCCTGGAAAAGCGCCTCGGCATTCGCCTGTTCGAC
The DNA here is from genome assembly GCF_030687515.1 of Pseudomonas sp. FP2338. Taxonomy (NCBI): domain Bacteria; kingdom Pseudomonadati; phylum Pseudomonadota; class Gammaproteobacteria; order Pseudomonadales; family Pseudomonadaceae; genus Pseudomonas; species Pseudomonas sp. FP2338. The sequence goes on from NZ_CP117436.1 coordinate 4,945,543, forward strand.
CGCACCACCCGCTCGGTGCAATTGACCGACGAGGGGCGACGTTTCTACCAGGAAATCGCCCCGCTGTTGGCCGGGCTGGAGGAGGCCGCCGATTCGGCGGCCGACAGCGCCCTCACCGTGCGTGGGCGTTTGCGGGTCAACATCGACCCGTATTTTTCGCGGCTGGTCCTTGGCCCGGTACTCGGCGACTTCATGCGCCAATACCCGCAACTGCAACTTGACCTGCACACCCGCGACCAACTCGGTGACCTGGTGGCCGACGGTTTTGACTTGGCCATTCGCTTCGGCATCCCACAGTCCTCTTCGTTGATCGCACGCAAGCTGATGGAAGTGCGCGTGCTCACCGTGGCCTCCCCTGCCTACCTTGAGCAATACGGCCGACCCACGATCCCGCAAGACCTGGAAACCGGGCACATGTGCCTGGATTTTCGCGACTCGCAAACCGGTCGCCCGTTTGCCTGGGAATTCCACCGGCCCGGCGAGCAAGTAATGGTGCGCACCAACGGTCGCTTGGTGGTCAATGACGCCAGTACCTTATACAGCGTGTGTGAACACGGGCATGCCGTGGCGCAGATGCTCGACCTCGGCCTGGCGTCAGCGATCAAGGCCGGCAGCCTGGTGGAGCTGTTTCCCGACTGGCCGGACGAGCGTTTCCCGTTGTACGCCTATTACCCGTCGCGGCACTTGCCCGCCGCCAAGGTGCGGGCATTTCTGGAGTTTGTCGCCTCGCTCAAGCTTGGCTAGGCACACGGGGCTGTACGAATTTTTCCCGCAGCACGTCATAACCCCAGTGGTACACATAGGTGTACGGCAGGAAGAACAACAGCACGCCGATGTCGAGGATGAAGGCTTCCAGCAGGCTGATTTTCATCAACGCGGCAATCAATGGCACCGCCAGGATGATCAGGCCGCCTTCGAACAACAGCGCATGCACAACGCGGGTCCAGCCGCCGTCGGTCCATTGCAGGCGGGCTTTGAGGCGGTCGAACAGGCTGTTGAAGATGACGTTCCAGCTCAGCGCCAACAGGCTGATGCCCAGGGTTACCGCGCCCATTTCCAGGGCCGGCCGGCCGGTGATCCAGACCAGCAGCGGTGTACAGATCAATAAGGCCAGCCCTTCAAAACCAATGGCCTGGCACACACGTTCAGTAATCGACTTGGTAGGGTTCATGACCCGGCTCCTTGAGTGACGATGGTTGCCATGATTACCCTTTGACTCGATACTTCATAACCAATAACCATCGATAAAGGCGATAGTCATGGCCTCCAATGAAGTGCTGCAGGCGTTTGTGCAGGCGGCTACTCAAGGCTCGTTTTCGGCGGCGGCGCGCAAGCTGGGTAAAAGCCAGTCCACCGTCAGCGCGGCCGTGGCGAGCCTGGAGATTGACCTGGATGTGGTGCTGTTTGACCGCAGCAGCCGCAAGCCGACGCTCACGCCCGCTGGGCATGTATTGTTGCTGCGCGCCGAGCAGGTGCTGGAGGCCAGCAGCCGCCTGGAGTTGGCGGCGAGCCAGTTGTCACAGGGTTTGGAACCCAAGCTGACCATCGCCATGTCCGATACTTACCAGTCCGACCGGTTTGAGGTCGCCCTCAAGGCCTTTGAGCAGCGCCACCCGGACCTTGAGCTGGAATGCCTGATCGCCGAATGCGAAGACCTGATCGCCCTGGTGCAAAGCGGCCGGGCGCAGATTGCGTTTATCGAAAAACAAGACACTTACCCGCCCGACCTGACCGGCGCGCCGGTCGAAGAACGTACCGAAATTGCCCTGTTCGCGGCGCCTACGCATCCGTTGGCCAAGCTGAAGAACATCCCCGCGCAGACCTTGCAGCAACACCGTGAATTGCGCCTGGCCAGCATCATCAACCCGACCGAAACCCGCCCCAGCGGGCGGGTATGGTCGGCGCCCAGTTACTTGATGCTGATGGAGATGGCGCAGCTGGGGTTTGGCTGGGCACCGATTCCGCGCTGGTTGGTGGAGCGTTTTGGCGGCGACCAGTTGGTCGAACTCAAGGCCCGCAGCTGGCCGCGCTCGGTCGCGGTGGATGCGCTGTGGTCAAGGCACCATCCACCGGGGCCGGCGGGGAGTTGGTTGCTGGGCAAGATGCTGGAGTGATTCTGTCCGGACACTGAGGTTCCAGGTGGGAGCTGGCTTGCCTGCGATGGCAGTGAGCCAGTCTAGAATTTGGCGACTGACACACCGCTATCGCAGGCAAGCCAGCTCCCACAGTTTTGCTTTTCATTGGATGGGAGATTTGAGTTCGGTCAGGCGGCGTTCGAGGAAGCGTTTCTCAGGAGTTTGTTGAGTGAGTGAGAGGGCTTTTTCGTAGGCTTCCCGCGCCTCTTCCACCCGCCCCAACTGCCGGCAAAACTCCCCACGCGCCGAGTGCGCCAGGTGGTAATCCAGCAACTCCCCGCGCTGCAAAATGCCCTCTACCAGCTGCAACCCTGCCAACGGCCCCTGCCCCATCGCCACCGCCACAGCCCGGTTCAACTCGATCACCGGCGACGGCACTTCGCGCAGCAACACATCGTAAAGCCCGACAATTTGCAGCCAGTCCGTGCCCTCAGCCTCGGGCGCTTCAGCATGCACCGCCGCAATCGCCGCTTGCAGGCAATACGGGCCAAAACGCCGTGTGTTCAATGCCTGCTCCACCAGTGCGCAGCCCTCAGCAATCAAGGACGCGTCCCACACTGCGCGGTTCTGTTCATGCAATAACACCAACTCACCGTCGGCGGAGGTGCGCGTTGCTCGGCGCGACTCGTGCAGCAGCATCAGCGCCAGCAGGCCCATGACTTCCGGCTCTGGCAGCAACTCCAGCAGCAGGCGCCCCAAACGAATGGCTTCGCGGGTCAGGTCTTCGCGGGTGAGGTCAGCGCCCATGGACGCCGAATAGCCCTCGTTGAACACCAGGTAGACCACGCGCAATACGCTGTCCAGACGCTCGGGCAACGCGTCCAGGGTTGGCACCTGGTAGGGGATTTTTGCTTCGCGGATCTTGCCCTTGGCGCGCACGATGCGCTGGGCGATGGTGGTGGGTGTGGCCAGAAAGGCGCGGGCGATTTCTTCGGTGGTGAGGTCGCAGATTTCACGCAAGGTCAGCGCCGCCTGGGCGTCGGGTGCCAGCGCCGGGTGGCAGCAGGTGAAGATCAGGCGCAGGCGGTCGTCTTCCACGTCTTCCTCACTCCAGTCAGCCGCTTCCAGCGTGTCGGCCTGTTCCTGTAATAACGGGGTGAAACGTGCCTGGCGGCGCAGGCGGTCGATGGCTTTGAAGCGGCCGGTGGAGACCAGCCAGGCGCGGGAATTGTCCGGCACACCGTCTTGCGGCCAGCGCTGCATGGCAATTAAAAACGCCTCGTGCAGCGCCTCTTCAGCCAAGTCGAAATCACCCAGCAAGCGAATCAACGTCGCCAGTACGCGGCGTGATTCGCTGCGGTAAATCGCCTCGACCTGCGGGGTCAATCCGGCATGCCCTGGGTCACCAGCGTCACCAGGCGGTCGAGGCTCTGGCCCCAGCCGTCATGAAAACCCATGGCTTCGTGGGCCTGTTTGTCGGCTTCGCTCCAATGCCTGGCGCGGGCGGTGTAGCGGGTTTTGCCGTCGACGGCTTCGAAGGTCACTTCGGCAGTCATGAACGGCTTGCCCGACGGGACCCAGCCCGGTGCATAGGCATCGGTAAACACCAGCCGGCTCGGCGCCTCGATTTCCAGGAACACGCCAGAGGTCGGGTACTCGGCGCCATCCGGCGCGCGCATCAGGGTGCGAAACAGGCCACCGACCCACAGGTGCATTTCGCACTCCGGCGTGGTCATGCCGTGTGGCCCCCACCATTGCTGCAACAGCTCGGGCGTGGTCCAGGCGCGAAACACCTTGCTTGGCGGTGCGTCGATCAGACGGCTGATGGACAGTTCAAATTCAGCGGGTTGGGTATTCATGGGTAAACCTCCTTTCTTGTGGTTGTTGTGTTCAGAGATTCAATTGACGCACCGGGCGCACCTCCACACTGCCGACCCGCGCCGCCGGTATGCCGCCAGCGACCTGGAGCGCTTCGTTCAGGTCCTTGGCCTCGATCAGGTAAAACCCGGCGAGCTGCTCCTTGGTTTCGGCAAACGGCCCGTCGGTGATCGACAGCTTGCCATTGCGCATGCGCACCGTGGTGGCGGTGCTCACCGACTCCAGCGGCTCGGCGGCGAGCATCCGACCGCTGGCCTGGACGGCCTCGGCGTAGGCAAAACACTCCGGGTCCGCCGGGCTGTCGGGCGAGGTGTGCAACACCTCTTCGTTGCTGTAGATCAGGCAGAGGTATTTCATGGCGCTCTCCGTTTTCGGACTACTGACTATAGTTCGTGGCGGTCAAGGTTTCAGGTCGAACAGTGCCGTGCCGCTTTCCATGTCGAACGGCGCCGACCAGTGCTCATGCACCACCTTCCACTGCCCGTTGATGCGCTGGTAACCGGCGGTCACGCGCATCCAGCACGCCTTCACCACGCCATCCGGCCCGGCGCCACCGCAGTGGGCCAGCCAGTGGGCGAACGCGCTGTCGGGTGCTTCGACGATATGCAGCTCATGAAACTCGAAAATGCCCGGGCCGGGGCAGTGCTTCATGCATTCATCCCAATGGGCGCGGTAGGCGGCTTTACCTTTGAATTGCAGTGCGGTGACGGCGTCGAACGAGAGGATATCGTCGGCGTAATAGCTGACAATTTTGTCGATATCACGATCAAGTACGGCTTGTTTCCATTGCTCGATCAGGGTGTTGATTGCGGTGCTCATGGCGATACTCCTGGGGGTTGGAAATCACAAAGGACACCCTTAGTCGAACGGCCTCAGCGCAAATCGACAGGCCGCTGAAAAATAATTTCGCCTGCGGCAAACCCGCTAGAATCCCACCTCTTTGTAGGATTTCGGATGCGCCCCCGATGGAAACCCGCCTCGTCGCCTATGAGACGCTGAGCCTTGTGCAAAAACAGCAGCTCGACACCCTGCAAGTGCACCCCGAGCAACTGGCCTATTCCGGCGATATCTACTGCGCGCTCAACAGCCTGCTGGTCAACCCCACGCCCGGCGCAATCAAAGGCTTTGCCCTGCTGGCCGACGAAACGCCCGTGGCCTTCCTGCTGCTCAAACGCCCGCCCTGCCTGCCCCATTGGGCCGATGAACACAGCGCCACGCTGCATGCGTTGCAGGTGGACCGGCATCAGCAAGGGCGCGGGTTTGGCAAAGCGTGTTTGCAGGGATTACCGGCCGTGGCATTGCAGGCGTGGCCGCAGATCAAGGCGCTGGAGTTGTCGGTGGACACGGACAATGTGGCGGCGATGGGGTTGTATCTGGCGGCTGGGTGGGTGGACAGCGGGGAGGCGTATAAGGGGCGGGTTGGGTATGAGCGTAGGTTGAGCTTGGTATTTACCTAATGGGTGTTGACACCCATCCGATGTAACACAAACATGACATCCCAAAGATAATGTAATGGTAACGCGACATGGATGCTTCGCTCATCACGCAAAGACTCGCCAAGCAAATTCGGGCGAAGCGCCTCAGCAAAGGCTACAAACAATCAGATTTGGCCACATTAGCGGGCGTAACACGCCAAAAACTCATCGAGATCGAGCAAGGCAGTATGTCCGTATCAATGGGCGCCTACACACGCGTGATAGGAGCCCTGAGCAGCGAAATGGAACTGGTAGCAGCGCGCCTTCCAACGCTTGATGAACTCCCAGATATTTTCAAAGATTAGGCTCTGTGCCTTTCGCAAAGGTGATCCATGCTGACAACCCTCGAACAACTCGAAACCCTCTACGGCCTGCCCCACGAACGGGCGGTGCGCAAGGAGATCGCTTTCCTCAACGAGGATTACCAGGCCATGGTGCGGGCGTCGCCCCTGGTGGTGGTGAGTTCAGCCGGGCCGGACGGCATTGACGGCTCGCCGCGCGGTGATGTGCCGGGGTTTGTGCGGATTGTGGATGAGCGCACTCTGGCGATCCCGGATCGGCCGGGCAATAACCGGGTCGATACGTTGCGCAATCTGCTGCAAGACCCACGCATTGCCTTGCTGTTCATCATCCCGGGCATTGGCGAGACGTTGCGCGTGAATGGCCGCGCGCAGATTTCCATCGAGCCCGAGCTGCTGGAGAGTTTTGCGGTAAATGGCAAACCGGCGCGTTCGGTGATTCTGGTGCAGGTGGAGTCGGCGTTTTTCCACTGCTCCAAAGCCTTTGTGCGCTCGGATTGCTGGAACCCCGAGAAGCACCTGGACCGCTCGGCACTGCCGTCGGCCGGGGCGTTTCACAAGCGGCTCAATGCGGGGCAGTTTGATGCCGAGGCCTATGACCGAGAGATGCCGGAGCGGGTCAAAAATACGCTGTATTGATACTTCTGGCGGCGCCGTCTTGTCGGCGCCGCCAGTACCGCCGTCAGCCCTTTTCGCCAACCGGCAGCCAGATCTCCACCGTCCCCGTGCCCTTGCGCGCGTCGAAATCGGCGCTGTAGCGTTCGAAATCCGCGCCCATCACCTTGTAGCCCGAGTGCGGCAACCACTCGAACATGATGCGCTCGTAGGTTTGCTCAAGTGCCTGCACCGGCCCGTAATGCGGGAACACAGCATAGTTGAGCGGCGCAATTTCGATGAACTCGAAGTTGCTCGGCACGTCGCTTTTAGTCGGGACTTCAACCCCGGCCATGTAGTCGAATTCGCCATCCTTGGGATTATGGCAAACGCCATAGGTCACGCCCCCAATACGTTGTTTGATGTCTTTGATGCAGGTGTCGAACAATTCCCACAGCTTTGGGATATCACCCACTGTGGCCTTCGAATAACGCCCTTGCACCCCAGCGATTACCAAGGCTTTACCGGCTTCCATGCGTGGCGCTAACGGTTGTTTTGTCTGCTGATCCATACGAACAGTCTCCTTCTTATGAGGGAACAAACCCGCATCGAGTATAGGGGCATATCCACGCTTCACTCCAAGTAGAAATTTTTCCTACGCATCTGGACAACTGGCCATCATCGACCGTATTGTCTGCCCCGCAGGCCACCGCAGTGGCCGACGTCGCTCGGACGGTTCCGGGCGCTTACGTACCTCGAGGCAACAATGGCAGACCAAGGTTCGCCGCGCCGCTTTGCGCGCATAGATCGACTCCCCCCTTACGTTTTTAATATCACTGCCGAGCTGAAGATGGCTGCGCGTCGGCGCGGCGAAGACATCATCGACTTGAGCATGGGTAACCCTGACGGCGCCACGCCTCCACACATTGTGGAAAAAATGGTCACCGTCGCCCAGCGTGAAGACACCCACGGTTACTCCACTTCCAAAGGCATTCCGCGGCTGCGTCGGGCGATTTCGCGCTGGTACAAAGACCGCTACGAAGTGGATATCGACCCGGAAACGGAAGCCATCGTAACCATCGGTTCCAAGGAAGGCCTGGCGCATTTGATGCTGGCCACTCTGGACCAGGGCGATACCGTGCTGGTGCCCAACCCGAGCTACCCGATTCACATCTACGGTGCCGTGATTGCCGGCGCCCAGGTGCGTTCGGTGCCGCTGGTGCCGGGCGTGGATTTCTTCGACGAGCTGGAACGGGCGATTCGTGGCTCGATCCCCAAGCCGAAGATGATGATCCTCGGCTTCCCGTCCAACCCCACCGCGCAGTGCGTGGAACTGGACTTCTTCGAGCGCGTGATCGCCCTGGCCAAACAGTACGACGTACTGGTGGTGCACGACCTGGCCTACGCCGACATCGTCTACGACGGCTGGAAAGCCCCCTCGATCATGCAAGTACCCGGCGCCAAGGACATTGCGGTGGAATTTTTCACCCTGTCCAAGAGCTACAACATGGCCGGCTGGCGCATTGGTTTTATGGTCGGCAACCCGGAACTGGTCAACGCCCTGGCGCGGATCAAGAGTTACCACGACTACGGCACCTTCACCCCGCTGCAAGTGGCGGCGATTGCCGCGCTGGAAGGCGATCAGCAGTGCGTGAAAGACATTGCCGAACAGTATCGCCAGCGTCGTAACGTGCTGGTCAAAGGCCTGCATGAGCTGGGTTGGATGGTCGAGAATCCGAAGGCGTCGATGTACGTCTGGGCCAAGATCCCTGAGCAGTATGCCGCCATGGGTTCGCTGGAATTTGCCAAGAAGCTGCTGCTGGAAGCCAAGGTGTGTGTGTCGCCGGGGATTGGCTTTGGTGAGTATGGGGATGATCATGTGCGCTTTGCGCTGATCGAGAACCAGGACCGGATTCGGCAGGCGGTGCGTGGTATTCGCGGGATGTTCCGCGCAGATGGGTTGGTCAGCAAAGCCTGACCTCCAATCCAACTATTAAAATGCGGTCAAAAATGTGGGAGCGGGCTTGCTCGCGAATGCGGAGTATCAGTCGACATCTTAATTGACTGATACTCCGCATTCGCGAGCAAGCCCGCTCCCACATTTGGATGGGGTTTTCACCCCTGATTTTGCGGTGCGCGGCTTACACCACCAACGACAGCAACATGATAAAGATCAACGCCACCACCGACAGAATGGTCTCCATCGCCGTCCAGGTCTTGAACGTCTCGACCACGGTCATATTGAAGTACTGCTTCACCAGCCAGAACCCCGCATCGTTGACGTGAGACAACACCAACGAACCCGCCCCTGTCGCCAACACCAGCAGTTCACGGTTAACCCCTGGAATCATCCCGACCACCGGCACCACAATGCCTGCGCCGGTAATGGTCGCGACCGTCGCAGAGCCTGTGGCCACACGAATCACCGCCGCCACCAGCCACGCCAGCAGAATCGGGTTGATCTGCGCGTTCACCGCCATATGGCCGATCACGTCACCCACGCCGCTGGTCACCAGCATCTGCTTGAAACCACCACCGGCGCCGATGATCAGGATGATCGCGGCGGTCGGCGCAAGGCTGGCGTCGAGCAGCTTAAGGATTTGCTTGGAATGAATGCCCTGGCGATGGCCAAAGGTGTACAGCGACAGCAGCAATGCCAGCAGCAACGCGGTGATCGGGTGACCGATCATGTCCATCCAGTTGCGGATGGCGTGGCCGTCCGGCAGCGCGACGTCGGCGAAGGTTTTGAGCAGCATCAGGAAGACCGGCAGCAGCACGGTGATCAGCGTAATGCTGAAGCTCGGCAGGCTTTTGGATTCCGGCTCACGGGCCAGTTGGTCGACCAGTTCCTGGGACGGGTTACCCGGAATGTACTTGGCGATAAACGTACCGAAGATCGGACCGGCAATGATCGCGGTCGGCAGTGCGACGATCAGGCCGTACAGGATGGTCTTGCCAATATCGGCACCAAACACGCCGATGGCCAGCAGCGGGCCAGGGTGCGGTGGCACCAGGCCGTGTACCGCCGACAGGCCGGCGAGCAGCGGGATGCCGATCTTGATCAGCGATACGCCGGTACGGCGCGCGACGATAAACACCAGCGGAATCAGCAGTACAAAGCCGATCTCGAAGAACAGCGGGATGCCCACCAGAAACGCGGCGAACATCATGGCCCACTGGACTTTCTCTTTGCCGAAGGCGCGGATCAGCGTCTGCGCGATCTGATCGGCACCGCCGGATTCGGCCATCATCTTGCCGAGCATCGTGCCCAGCGCGAGGATGATGCCGACAAAACCGAGCACGCCGCCAAAACCGTCCTGGAACGCCTTGATGATCTTGTCCACGGGCATGCCCGAGGTCAGGCCGAGGAAGCCGGCCGCGATGATCAGTGCAATGAACGGGTGCACCTTGAACTGGGTGATCAGAACGATCAACCCGATGATTGTGACCACTGCGTCTAGCAGCAGGTAGGACTCGTGGGACATGCCAAACATGGGGGGGTTCTCCTGTTTGTTGTTGTTATTAAAGCCGGTGTTGAATCTTTCGCCGGGGGTAGCGCTACCTTTTCCGGCAAAAAATTAATGAGTAGGTTCAAAGCCGTGTTGCAGCCACCAGGCATTGGTTTGCTCGGCCAAGTCCTCGACGCTGTCTTCGCTGGCGTTGAGCGCCAGGGTCAGCGGCTCGCCCACGGGCGATTCAAGGGTGGCGAACTGGCTGTCTATGAGGCTTGCCGGCATGAAATGGCCGGGGCGATGGGACACGCGGTCGGCGGCCACGGCGCGGGTCAGCTCCAGGAACACAAAGCCCAGGCCCGGTGCGGCTTCGCGCAGGTGGTCGCGGTATTTCTTTTTAAGCGCTGAACAGGTGAGCACCGGATGCTCGCCGGCTTTGAGCGAGCGGCGCAGTTCATCGCAGAGGATGTCGAGCCAGCCGGCGCGGTCGTCGTCGTTGAGGGGGTGGCCGGCGCTCATCTTTTCGATGTTGGCGGCAGGGTGAAAGCTGTCGCCTTCAATGGCGGTGGCGCCGTTCAGGCGGCACAGGGCTTCGCTGACGCTGGACTTGCCACAGCCGGAAACACCCATGATGACCAGGGCGGTAACAGGTTGACTCATGAAACACCTCAGGACGCAGATAGCGCTACCTTTGCACGCTGTAAGGCTAGTGCAAAAACAGGCTTTTCCCGCGCCGACTTGTCATTTTTATGGAGTGACGCGTGCATCCTCTCCAACCGTTTGAACAGGATCAGGCAACCCAACGTTCAAGTATTTGCAGCTGTTTGGAGACAGCGCTACCTTAGTGCCTCGATTTTTGTTTGGCAACAGCCTGATGACCTCCAAGAACGATAAAAAATTACGCACCACCGGTCGCCCGACCCTCAATGAAGTGGCACGCCTGGCGGGCGTCAGCCCCATTACCGCCTCCCGCGCACTGCGTGGGGTGAGCACGGTTGCTACCGAGTTGGTGGAAAAAGTGCAACGGGCCGCCGCCGAACTCAACTACGTCGTCAACCCCGCCGCCCGCGCCCTGGCCTCGGCGCAAAGCCATTCGGTGGTGGTGATCGTGCCGTCGCTGTCCAACCTGTTGTTTATCGAAACCCTCGAAGCCATCCACGCAGTGCTGCGGCCCAAGGGCTTTGAAGTGCTGATCGGCAACTCGCACTATTCGCGTGATGAAGAAGAAAACCTGCTGCGCAACTATATGGCTTACCAGCCACGCGGTTTGCTGCTGACCGGGTTTGACCGCACCGAAAGCGCACGGCGGATGGTCGAGGCCAGTAATGTGCCCTGTGTGTACATGATGGATCTGGACCCGAACGCGGGCGTGAATTGCGTGGGTTTTTCGCAATTGAGCGCAGGCGAAACGGCGGCAGCGCATTTGCTCTCCCGTGGGCGCAAGCGCCTGGCGTATATCGGCGCGCAGCTGGACCAACGCACGTTGCTGCGTGGTGAAGGGTTCCGCCGCGCCCTGCAGCAGGCGGGTATGTACGACCCGGCGCTGGAACTGCTGACGCCGCGTCCCTCCTCCGTGGGCTTGGGTGGCGAATTGTTTTTGCAGCTGCTGGCGGCGCATCCGGATGTGGATGCGATTTTCTTCGGTAACGACGACCTGGCCCAGGGCGCGCTGCTGGAGGCCATGCGCCACGGCATCAACGTGCCGGAGCGCGTGGCGGTGCTGGGCTTTAACGATTTGCCGGCATCGTCTTTTATGGTGCCGCGTTTGAGCAGCATCAGCACGCCACGGGAAGCGATCGGGCGGCGCTCGGCGGAGCATTTGTTGACGATCATGGCGGGCAACAAGATTGCCAAGCCGGTGGTGGACATGGGGTTTGCCTTGCAGGTGCGCGAGAGCACCTGACCTTTCAAAGCCCAAACACAATCAACCTGTGGGAGCTGGCTTGCCTGCGATGGCGGTAGACCTGTCGGCACATCATTGCCTGACACACCGCTATCGCAGGCAAGCCAGCTCCCACATTTTTTTCCGTGCTCGCTTGAGATGTGGGACGCCTGTAGGACGCGGCTGACATTGCCGTAAGCGCCTTGCCCGGTTGCCTACGCTTACGTCAGAATCCGCCGGCTTGTGCGTTTGGGTGGGTGGAAACTAAGGTGGGTCGGTCGCTGAATTTCTCGGCGATCGGGTTTAGTAGCCCGAACTTCCCAACACAATATGCACAAGCCAATTATGGCGGCTGTGCGTAGGGCGCCTTCGGGCGCGCCGGGTTTGTGTGGGATTACCGGTCTACTAACCTGCGCACAGCTGCCACCCAACTTGTTTAGTAGCGATGCGGGTGTTGGCACAAACCAGGTACTTCAACCATGCAAAGCGTCAATCCCCCAACTACGCTCTTCACTCTCACACCCGACACACCCATCGAATCCCTACTGATCAACAGCTACGAAACCGTGTGTTCCGTCAGCACCTTGTTGCTCGACCTGTCCAATGACCTCAGCGGCAAACACCGCGACGTGGCACTCGCCATTCATCAACTGAGCGAGTTATCAGTGCTGATGGTAGGCAAAGCCATGGACCAGCAAACACTCCGAGCCTAAAGCCTTACTCGGTTAAACATGTGGGAGCTGGCTTGCCTGCGATGGCAGAGGGTCAGTTAGCCCATTTGTAGCTGACACACCGCTATCGCAGGCAAGCCAGCTCCCACATGTTGTCCGTGCCCACTTAAGATATCGCCGTAAAGTCCTGCCCCTGCTAGATTGACCACTCGCCATCGTCAGGGAAGCACCATGGGACACTCACTGAAAATCCTCGGCCGCACGTCCTCCATCAACGTGCGCAAAGTGCTCTGGACCTGCCAGGAACTGGGCATCGACTACGTGCGCGAAGACTGGGGCATCGGCTTCAAGCCCACCCAGTCACCCGAATTCCTGGCCTTGAACCCCAACGCCCAAGTACCTGTGCTGATCGACGACCACGGCGTGTTGTGGGAATCCAACACCATCTGCCGCTACCTGATCGGCCTGTACCAACGCACCGACCTGCTACCCGCCGAACCCGCGCCACGTGCGCGAGTCGAGCAATGGGTGGACTGGCAAGCCGTGGAACTCAACCGCGCCTGGGGCGATGCCTTCACCGCGCTGGTGCGCAACAACCCCGACAACCTCGACGCGGCGCAGATTGCCGCCGCCGTGCAGGTGTGGAATGACAAGATGGGCCTGCTGGAACAACAGCTGGCTAAAACCGGCGCCTATGTGGCCGGAGATGAATTCACCCTTGCCGATATTCTTATCGGCCTCTCGGTGCACCGCTGGCAGAACACGCCCATGCAGCGCCCGCCCTACCCTGCCATCGCGGCGTATTACCAACGCCTGAGCCAACGCCAGGGCTTCAAGACCTTCGCCCTCGACGGCCATAACTAAAACAAGGACTCCACCGTGAACGGACTCAACGTACTGCTTACCGGCGCCTGCGGCAGAATCGGCAAGACGTTTTTCGAAGCCTCGAAAGACCGCTACCGCTTCACCCTCACTGACCGCATCGCGCCGGCGTTTGACCTGGGCGAGCACCGTTTCGTCCACGCCGACCTGAGTGACAAAGCCAGCCTGGCCGCGCTGCTCGACGGCATCGATGTAGTGGTGCACCTGTCGGGCATCCCCAACGCCAGCGCGTCATTCGACGAGGTGCTGCCGAACAATATCCTCGCCACCACTTACCTGTTCGAAGCCGCCGTAGCCGCCGGCGTGAAACGTTTGGTGTTCGCCAGCAGCGCACAAACCATCGAAGGCTACCCGGTGGACCGGCAAATCACGCCGGGCATGCAGGTGATGCCCGCCAACCTGTACGGCGTGAGCAAATGCTACGGCGAGGCGCTGTGCGGCTACTACGCGGCCAAGACGCCGCTGTCGACCATTGCCCTGCGCATCGGCGCCTTTGAATTCCCCGAAACCCACGACCTCAACAACGCCCGCGACCTCAGCGCCTGGCTCAGCCCACGGGACGCGGTGCAATTGCTGCAACGCTCGGTGGAAGCAGAAGGCGTGAAACACCTGATCGCCCATGGCATTTCCAATAACCGTTTCAAGCGCCTGGACCTCGACGAAACCACGCGAGTGTTGGGTTACCATCCGGTCGACGATGCATTCCAAGCATTTGAAATCCCGATTACTTATTGAGTTCTGCCCATGCCCGCACTCTCCACCGCCGACGGCATCGACCCGATCCGCGCTGCCCACATCAGCGCGCGCATTGACCGCCTGCCCGCCGTCGCCACCGTCTGGCGCCTGGTGGCGCTGCTGTCGATCGGTGGTTTTTTCGAGCTGTATGACCTGTTCCAGACCGCCTATATCAGCCCCGGTTTGATCAGCGACGGGATCTTCCACACCGGCAGCGAGGGCGTGTTCGGCTTCTCGGACCAGGCCGCGTTCGCCTCGGCGACCTTTCTGGGCCTGTTCCTCGGCGCCAGCCTGCTCAGCCCCATCGCCGACCGTTTCGGGCGCCGGGCGATCTTTACCTTTGCGCTCGTCTGGTACACCGTGGCCACGGTGTTGATGGGCATTCAAACCTCGGCACTGGGCATTATCGGCATGCGCTTTCTGGTGGGTATTGGCCTGGGGATCGAGCTGGTGACCATCGACGCCTACCTGTCGGAACTGGTGCCCAAGCGCATGCGCAGTTCGGCGTTTGCCTTCGCGTTTTTTATCCAGTTTCTGTCGGTGCCGGCGGTGGCGTTGATGTCGTGGTGGCTGGTGCCCCAGGCGCCGTTCGGGGTGTCCGGCTGGCGCTGGGTGGTGCTCAGCAGCGCAGTGTTTGCGCTGTTTATCTGGCAACTGCGCAAGCGCCTGCCGGAATCACCGCGCTGGCTTGCGCAAAAAGGCCGCTTTGATGAGGCCGGGCAAATCATGGACAGCCTGGAGGCGCGCTGCCAAAAGGATCACGGCAAACCGCTGGATGAACCCGAACCGCAGGCCGTCAGCGTGCAAGGCAGCGGCCGTTTCGCCGATATCTGGCAACCGCCGTACCGCCGCCGTGCGTTGATGCTGATTGTGTTTCATGTGTTCCAGGCCATCGGCTTTTTCGGCTTCGGCAATTGGTTGCCGGCGTTGCTGTCGGGCCAGGGCGTGAGCGTGACCCACAGCCTGATGTACGCCTTTATCATCACCCTCGCCTACCCGCTGGGGCCGTTGCTGTTTGTAAAAGTGGCCAACCGCTTTGAAAACAAATGGCAGATCGTTGGCTCGGCCATGGGCGCAATGATCTTCGGCAGCCTGTTTGCCCTGCAAACCACGGCGGTGGGGCTGGTGATCTGCGGCGTGATGATCACCTTCTGCAACGCCTGGCTGAGCTTCAGTTATCACTCGTACCAAAGTGAACTGTTCCCGACCAATATCCGCGCGCGGGCGGTGGGGTTCTGCTATTCGTTCAGCCGCTTGTCCACGGTGTTCAGCAGCTTGTTGATCGGTTTTATCCTCGAACACCTGGGCACGCCGGGGGTGCTCGCGTTTATCGCCAGCAGCATGTTGATCGTGATGATCACCATCAGTTGGTTCGGGCCGCGTACGCGTAACCTGGCGCTGGAAAATATTGCCCACTGATCACGCTCAGGAAGCGCCCTGGCCATTATCTGCCTAGACCACTACCTGTTAGTTCTGACAGTAGACCGCCCTTGCTTAAGACGCTCTACTACTGAATAGGCACGCCCATCGAGGGCCGCCGCAGGCAAACAACAGGGAGCAGGACATGACAGGAAAAAAAGCAAACGCCAGTCCGAAATCGAAAGGGCGTCTGACATCGACAAGTTTCGAAGGGAATATCAGTACTGACAACGTCGAATATCGCCAATCCAGAGATGTGAATCTGTATGGTTTACAGCCCACCCGTAACGGCGGCTCTATCGGCATTCATATCCTTTTTCCCGAAGGCACAACCCCAGGCCAGATCCTACTCCCTCAACCGTGGCCGAATGTAGTTGAAGTACGCTATTTTCGCCAAACCGCCGATGGCCAGCGAACTTCTTATCCTTCCACAACTGGCCAGCTCTTCTTGACCTCCTATGAAGCGGATAGACAATACGCTGTGGGGGGGTTCAATTTCGACGCAGAGGTCGATGGCACAGTGCGATCGTTCAATGGGACATTTGACATCCGCTTGGTATAAACAAGGCAACACCTGGCGATGGCAGCGGCAATAGTTGGCCTTTACGGGGTCATCAATTGCCGCCTTACCCACCCACGCCCCGCAGATACGCGGGTTTTGTCGTCGGCACACTATTTGCTCCAGCTGTGGCACCGAACATATCCACAGGTGACCGATCATGCTGGTTAACAACAACACCCAAGCTGTGTCGACCGTGCAACAGCTCAAGCGCCCCGACATGGACCCCGCCAACGCCGCCGCCAGCGCGCTGTACAGCGGTGCCGTGCAAGCGGCCCAGCAGAGCGTGACCGTGCCGGCCGCGCAGAAGGACCTGGACAAGGCCAACGACCGTATCGACGAAGCCTTCGCCAAGACCCGCGTGCAGTTGCAAGCCACCACCGCAGCCCCTACGGCGTCGACGGATGTGCCAGCGACCGGCTCAAGCACCAGCACCGCGCGTGCCGACTTCACCGACTACATGAGCAAATCCCCGGCCGAGCGCATTCGCGAACAACTGCTCAAGGAGCAGGGTTTGACCGAAGAAGAAGTGCAGGCCATGCCGAAGGAAAAACAAGATGCGATCGCCAAGGAAGTGGCCGAACGCATGAAGCAGCAGCAAGAACAGCAAGTCGCGGCGAAGACCGCTGACCCGCAGGCACAGACAGTGAAAGAAACCTTGGCCGCGATCTGACTACGCAGGCTTTGAGGAGGGGAGCAGCGCGGCTCCCCTCCTTGCGCAAATAACCTTACAACGCCTTACCCGGCTGATCCGTCGAGGCGCTGAAGATCTGCTCCATCTGCGCTGAAAAGGGCACGTTCACATTCAGCGTCTTGATCACAATCGGCAACTCAAACCACTTCGCATACAGTGCCCTGGCTTCCCCGGAGGCCATCAAGTTCGTCAGGGTCGTGTCCACCGTTCTCGGCCAACAGTTTGAAGGCCTCGGTCAGGTTCTTGGCAGGCACCTTTATACGGCATCGTTTGCGGTCAAGCCGGCTGCCGCCCCTGCGCCGCCAGCGAGCCGCAAGACGTCTACTGCAACTGCAACGTCGAATTGAACTGGCTGATCGCATCCACCACATGCTGTGAGCCCTCCTGAATCTCCAGGATCACCTGCCCCGCCTCATTCGCCAATTCCACACCCAGCCCTGTGCGGCTCAGGCTCGACTGCATGCTCGACACCGCGCTTAGCGACAGGTCGTGGTTCTTGCGCACCACCTCCACAATCTCCACCGTCGCCTGACTGGTGCGTGCGGCCAGGCTGCGCACTTCATCGGCCACCACTGCAAAACCACGCCCGTGCTCGCCGGCCCGCGCCGCTTCAATGGCCGCGTTGAGCGCGAGCATATTGGTCTGTTCAGCAATGCTGCGGATGGTCTGCACGATGGAGCCGATGATGTCCGACTGTTTGCTCACCGCGTCGATGCTCTGGGCCGCCTGGTTCAAGTCGCTGGAAATCTCTTCAATGATCTGCACGGTTTGCTGCACCACCTCCGAGCCTTTGCGCGCGCAGGCGTCGTTTTGCACCGAGGTGGCATGCGCCGAATCGGCGGCGGTGCGCAGGGTGGTGACCTGGTCGGTGATGTCGCTGGCGAACTTCACCACTTTGTAGAGGCGCCCGTTGGTGTCGAAAATCGGGTTATAGGACGCTTCCAGAAACAGGGTCTTGCCGTATTTATTCTTGCGCTCGAAGCGATGGGAGTGATATTCCCCCCGGTTGAGCGAGGCCCAGAATGCCTTGTAGGCCGGCGATTCAACCTCGGCACGGTGGCAGAACATGCTGTGGTGCTGGCCGATGATTTCTTCCCGTGAGTACTGCACGGTGCGCAGGAAGTTGTCATTGGCGTTGAGGATCTGGCCCTGGGGCGTGAACTCGATCACCGCCATGGAACGGCTAATGGCGTCGATCAGGCTCTGGTTCTCATGCTCATGGTGGACCCGCGCAGAAATATCCGAGGCTACTTTGATCACGCTCTGCACCTGATTACCACTGTCGAGCACCGGCATATAACTGGCTTCCAGCCACACTTCTTCGCCACGCTTGTTCAGGCGCATGAAGGTGCCGCTGAGGGCTTCGCCGCGCGCCAGGTCGCGCCATAGCTGGGTGTAGGCCTCAGTATGGGTGTAGGCCTCTTCGCAGAAAATACGGTGATGTTTGCCGCGGATCTCTTCCACGTTGTAGCCCATGGCTGTGCAGAAGTTGTGGTTGGCATCGAGGATCACGCCATTGCGGTCGAACTCGATCATCGCCATCGAACGGCTGATGGCGGCGAGTTTGGCGTTGGCTTCGGTGAGGGCGCAGGAGAAACGCGCGATTTCTTGCAGGTCGGATTTGTGATGGCGGTTGAACATGGTCAGATCACCCTTGATTCCCGGCGCCCGAAAGGCGCATTCCTTTTATTTTCTGGACAGTGCTGGCAAACCTTCATGGGGAAATAACCATCTGAAACGCTTTATATGCCAAACGTCATCAACGGTTCTGGGTGAGCATAGACAGGGCTTCGCGCTATGCAAGGCCACTAGTCAGCCAGCATTTTCAACAATTCATGCGCAGCCGCGCACAGCGGGCGGGTAGTTGAGGCAACCAACGCAAACTCACGATACAGCGGGACGGTCAGCGGCATCACGCGCAAGCCATTACGCTTTACCGGCAGCGCCATTTCAGGCACCAGCGTAACGCCGACGCCTTCGCGCACCAGGCTGTAGGCGCTGTTCCATTCGCGTACTTCCACGCGAATATCACGCAGCGCCAGCCCCGCAGCGTTGGCCAAGCTGCGGGCGCTGGCGGTGCAACCGCCGGTGGCAAGCACGAAAGGTTGTTCCAGCAGCTCCTCGAACGACACGCCGGCGTTGGCCGGGCGCTGCGCCAAGGGATGATGGGTCGGCAACACGGCCATCCAGCAATCTCGCCCCAATACGGTGGCGTTGCGCTCGGGCTTGGGGTTGAGCACCACGCCCAGGTCGATCAGGCCGGCGTCGAGCAAGGTGAGCACTTCGCTGTCCGTGACATCCAGCGCGGTCACTTCAATACCGGGGTTCAACTGACGAAAACGCTGCAGCAGCGGCGTCAGAAAAGCCGCCATCACCATCGGGAAACTGGCGATACGAATACTCCCACGCAGCAGCGGCCGAGCGTCGTCGACCGTCGTCCGAATCGCATGCAACGCCCCCATCATCACCCGCGCGTGTTCGATCACACTCAACCCGAGCGCGGTGGGCAAGGTCTTGCGCGGCTCACGCGTGAACAATTGCGCACCCAAGGTCGCTTCCATGTTGGCCATGGCCTGGCTGGCCGCGGACTGGGTCATGCCCACCTGCTCGGCGGCCGCCGTAATGCTGCCGTGATCGGCCACGGCCACCAGCAAGCGCCAGTGCATCAGGTTCATCATGGCAGTAGCTGTCCTTATGGATGGGGTCTGAAGGTTTAATTTTACGCAAGGTGCCATGCCCGCGAGACTGGCGCAAATTCAACCGAGTAGCCCCGCATGAAACTGTATTTTTCCCCGAATGCCTGTTCCCTCGCCCCCCACATCGTGCTGCGCGAACTGGCGCTGCCGTTCGACCTGGTGCGGGTCGATAACAAGGCCAAAACCACTGCCGATGGCGAAGACTTCCTGCAAATAAACCCCAAGGGCTATGTGGCTGCGCTGCAACTGGATAACGGCCAGGTACTCACCGAAGCCAGTGCGATCCTGCAATACCTGGCCGACCTGAAACCCGCTGCCCAACTGGCCCCGGCCAATGGCAGCTGGGAGCGTGTGCGTTTGCAGGAATGGCTGAATTTCATCGCCAGCGAGATTCACGGCGGGCTGGGGATTTTCTTTAACCCGGCGATTCAAGGCGAAGTGCGAGCCACGTTCGTGGCCAAGTTGTTCAAGCGCTTTGCGTTTCTGGTGCAGACGCTGGAGCGTCAGGATTATTTGCTGGGCGAGCAGTACTCGGTAGCGGATGCGTATTTGTTTGTGCTGCTGCGCTGGGCGGCGGTTCATGACATTGATCTGCAGCCGTGGCCGGCGCTGACGGCGTTTATGCAACGCGTTGGCGCACGGCCTGCCGTGACTGCGGCGCTGGCTGCCGAATCCGCATGACCTGAAATGCACTCCACTGTGGGAGCTGGCTTGCCTGCGATGGCGGTGTGTCAGGCAATGATGTGCTGTCTGGGCTATCGCCATCGCAGGCAAGCCAGCTCCCACATTTGATCTTCATTGGTTTAGAGAAAGGGTTTCAGGTGGCCATCGAGGATGAAAGTGCTCAGTGCCAACACATCCACCGACCCCGAACGATCCTGATCCAGATGCGCCACCTGACTGCGCACCGACGCATGAATCCCAGGCCGTTGATAAAGTCGATGTAGATCGGTTGCATGGTCTGTTCACTGCTAGTTTTTGTGGCGAGGGAGCTTGCTCCCGCTGGGCTGCGCAGCGGCCCCAATCATGACCACCGCGTTCTTGCAGGCGGTACGCGGTGAATGGTTCTGGGGCTGCTGCGCAACCCAGCGGGAGCAAGCTCCCTCGCCACAGAAAAATAGGTGCTTATGGCGCTTTGAATACGATTTGCTGCACATCAACCTTTTTCGGGATCAGGCCGTTGGCGAAGAACAGGTCGGCGGTGCGCTGCTGGTTGGCGATGTCGATGGCTTGCAGCGGGCGAATCGGCTCCGGCGAGCGGTGTTCGAAGTAGCTTTTGACCACCGCCGGTTGCAGGCCCAAGGTCTTGGCCATCAAGGCGATGCTTTCTTCGGGCTGGTCCAGGGACAGGCGCTGGGCCTTGCCGAGCGTCTTGATGATGGTGGCGACGGCGTGCGGGTACTGTTTGGCAAATGGGCTGTTGACCACAAAGAAACTGCCGGCCGGGTTAAGGCCTTGGCCGTCGCCCAATACACGGGCGGAGCCATCGACCACGGCCGCCGAATAGTACGGGTCCCACACCACCCAGGCGTCGACTTTACCTTGCTCAAACGCCGCGCGGCCGTCGGACGGCGACAGGTACACCACGTTCACATCCTTCCACTGCAAGCCCGCGCGCAGCAGGCTCTTGAGGAACAGGTTGTGCGCGCTGGAGCCCTTGAGCAGCGCCACGCGCTTACCCTTGAGTTCGGCCACGCTTTGGAGGCTGCTGGCTTTGGGCACCAGCACCGCTTCGGTCTTGCCTTCGTTGGGCTCGACGGCGAAGTACTGCAAGTCGATGCCGGCGGCCTGGGCGAAGATCGGCGGGATGTCGCCGATATTGCCGATGTCCAGGCTGCCGGCGTTCAGCGCCTCGATCAGCGGCGGGCCGCCGAGGAATTCGGTCCATTGCACCTGAGTGCCGGGCAGCGCCTCTTCGAACAACTTGTGTTCACGGGCCAGCACCATGCTCACCGAACTTTTTTGGTAGCCGATGCGCAAGGTGGACGGTTCGGTGGCGAGCACGTTGCCGGCCACCAGCGAAAAAACAACAGCAGCGAGGATTTTGAACATCAGAGCGCTCCCTTGACCTTGGCCGCGACATCCGCAGGCACCCATTGCTGCCACACGTGCGGCTGCTCTTTGAGGAACGCCAGCGCGACCTGGCGCGGCTGTTCACGTTTCTCGCTCATCTGCGCGAGGATGCCGTTGAGCAGGTCGATTGGCAGGTCGACTTTTTCAAAGAAGGTGACTAACTGTGGGTATTGCGCCTTGAACGGCGCCGACACGCCAATCGCCAAATGCGCAGGCATCGAGCGCGTGCCAATGGGGTGCGGGTTGTTGGCGTCGGCCAGGGTTTTCCAGGCGTCGGCGTTAAACGGCGGCTCTTCGAGCTTGATCAGCTTGAAGCGGCCGAGCAGTGGCGTCGGCGACCAGTAGTAGAACAACACCGGTTTGCCACGACGGATCGAGGAGGCCACTTCAGCATCCAGTGCCGCGCCGGAGCCGGTGCGGAAGTTGACGAAGGTGTCGGTCAGGCCATAGGCCTTGAGCTTCTGGCTGTTGACGATTTCCGAGGTCCAGCCGGTGGGGCTGTTGAGGAAGCGCCCTTTGCTCGGGTCTTCCGGGTCGCGGAACACGTCTTTGTAGCGCGCCAGGTCGGCCACCGACTTAAGCTGCGGCGCCAGCGGTTTGATGCCGCGCTCGGCATCACCCTTGATCACGTATTC
This sequence comes from Pseudomonas sp. FP2338, assembly GCF_030687515.1. Classification (NCBI taxonomy): domain Bacteria; kingdom Pseudomonadati; phylum Pseudomonadota; class Gammaproteobacteria; order Pseudomonadales; family Pseudomonadaceae; genus Pseudomonas; species Pseudomonas sp. FP2338. The sequence continues at coordinate 4,967,562 of NZ_CP117436.1, forward strand.
GGGCACCCACCAGCCCTCGGTGGCGCCTTTGACCGTGTCGCCCAGGCCGAATACTTTGCCTTCGGCCTCGGCCTTGACCCACGCCGGACTGCGCCCGGCCCATTCTTCGCCGATCACCTGGATGTCATCCTTGGCCAAGGCGGCTTCCAGGCTCACGGTACTGCCGGGCAAGGTGTCGGTAGGCAGGCCGTAGCCTTTTTCGACGATCAGGCGCAGCACTTCGGTGATCAGGCTGCCGCTTTCCCAGGTGATGTCACCGAAGTGGATAGGTTTGATGGCGTCGGCGGCCTGGGCTGGCTGCGTCAGGACAGCAAGTGCCAGCAGCGAGCCACCGAGCAGGTTTTTAATTGTTTTCATGCAGAACCTCATTTTCCGGAACACAGGAGATCAACGGTGGGAGCTGGCTTGCCTGCGATGGCGATGGTGGCTTCAACATCGCTATCGCAGGCAAGCCAGCTCCCACACTGGATGGGTGTGCTACTCAAGTTGTTTAAAAGTCATAACTGAGCCGCGTGCAGTAGAACGCCCCTTCCGGCGCGGTCGGTGACCGGTAGCTGTATGGCTGGCCTGGCGTCTGGCGCAGGCAACGGTTGAGCGCACGGGCCATGTAGTCGCTGACCGAGCGTGGGGAAATGCCCAGCTCGGCGGCGATCTCGGGATAGGTCAGGCCATTGAGCTGCGAAAGCAAAAAGGTCGCCTTGACCTTGGCCGGCAAGCCGTCGAGCAATTGGTCGATGGCCTGCAGGGCCTCGAGCATTTGCGCGAGGTCTTCGGGCGACGGTGCGTTGGAGGTTTCGTCGTTGTCCAGGGCGTCGAGATAAGCGTGTTCCAGGTCACGGCGCCGCCACAGTTGGTACATCAAACGCTGGGCGATGGTGGTGAGCAAGGCGCGAGGCTGACGAATCGGCAGCACGCCGGGTGAAGTCAACAGCTGCACGAAGGTGTCGGCGGCGATGTCTTCGGCGTGTGCACGGGAATCGAGGTGGCGGTGCAAACGACTGCACAGCCAGTCGTAATGACTGCGGAACAATCCGCCCACGTAATCGCGGTGAGAAGTGTCGGCGCCGGACATAGTGGCTCCATCTGAGAGGTTGCGCGTTATGTCCGGTGTTCCGGTGGAGCGATCCTAGCAAGGCTACTTATTCTTTAATAATATTTAAAAGGTATTTTTATATAACCTTATTAAAGCTTTACCGCTCCCACGCGGAGCGCGGGAACGATCAGCGCAGGTGCGGGTAACCGGCGGTGGCGGCGTATTGCTGATAGTTCAGCAGGACTTGGTAGTCGTCTTCGCTGGCAGGCAGGACTGCCTGGATGCCGAGGGTTTCGACCACGTGCGGTAGATCCTGCAACGCTTGATTCATCACGTCACGAATGTGCGCGGCTTGCTCATCGTTCAAGTGCAGCGGGCCGATGAAGGGCAAGGTCGGGCTCGGCGCGCTGTGGGTGATGATGCGCAGCCCCGCCACTTCTTCGGCGGCGAAACGGGCGAGGTAGTCGTAGGTAACGCTGTCGATGGCCGCAAGGTCGGCGCGGCCTTCGCGCAGCCAGCGCAGGCTTTCACGATGGGCGCCGCTGATGCCGACGCTGGCGAAGAAACGGCCTTCGCGGTGCAGCGGTGCAAGGCGCTCGCGCAGCAGGTTCATGCCGCTGTTGGAGTCGTGGCCGTTGATCACGCCGCGGCTGTCGTAAAAGTCCGCAAGCTGAGTGCGCGGGTTGTCGTCGCGGGTCAGCAGCAGGCTGCAATGTCCGCCCTGGCGGCTGTGGGCCAGCTCATAGCGCGGGCGGCCGATCACGCGCACTTTGCCGAGTAGTTGGGTCATCAACGGGTAGCCGCAGGTTTGCGTCACCAGCAGTTCGGGCGCGAGCCACAGGCCTTGCAGGTCGAGGTGGTCGGCGTTGCGGCGGTTCAGGTTCAGGCGCTCGAAAATGCGCGTCAGCCACGCTTGGTTGGCCTGTTGCACCGCTGCGGGCGCGACGTACATCAACAACTCGGCGTAGTGGTCACTCATGGTCGTCTCTCACGCAAAAGGGTGCCGGGGGCTGTCGATGGCCTTGAGGCCGTGGCGGCTGATCAACTGGCCATAACCTTGCACCAGAAAGCCGCCACTGCGCGCCACCCATTGTTCACGTCGCGCCCGGTAGACCGTGGGCAGCAGATACCAGGGCAACTTGGGCAAGTCGTGGTGCACCAGATGCAGGTTGTTATTGAGGAACAGCCAGGTCCACGGCCAGGACGCTTCGTTGAGCACCGTGCGCTGTTCCGGCTGCAGGTGTGGGCGGTGTTCATAGTAGGAACGGATCGACGCCAGGGACAAGGCCGGCGCGGTCACCAGCAGCAGGTAATGCCACACCGCAATGGCGCTGTAATGGTCAATAAAGCTCAGCATCAGGATTGTCACGCCGCCGTGGGCCAGCCACATCGGCCACACCTGGGGCAGGCGCTGGAGTTGATGACGCGCCAACCGCGCGATGGCCAGCGGCGATGCCAGCAGAAAACGTCCGAGTACGGTTTTGGTCAGCCAATGCACCCCGCGTTTGAATAACGAGCTGTTATCCCATTGGTATTGATTAAGGTAGCGGCTTTCCGGGTCGATGCCCGGCAGGGTCAGGTCTTCGTCGTTGTGGTGCAACAGGTGACTGTCGCGGTAGAGCGTATAGGGATACCACACGGCGAAAGGCGCGTAGCCGAGCAGTTTGTTGATCAGGGGCGAACGGGTGGGATGGCCATGCAGCAATTCGTGTTGCACCGACAGCCAGAGTGTCACTAGCGGGACCAGCAGCACCGTGCTCAGCCACAGGCCCAGCCAGTGGCTGGCGAGGATCACGGCGAACCAGCCGGCGTACACGCCGATCAGCAACAGCCAGGTCGGCCATTCGGTCATTGCGGTAAAACTGCGTGCCAGGGCTTCGATTTCCCGGCGGTGGGTCAGATCAAGGTAGTTGGCCATCGGCAGCTCAGAGCAGGTGTTTCCTGCTCTGTGCAGTGAGGCGCAAAAATCTTGCAGATCGTTTGGTTCTAAGCTTGTAACTCAGTGCCCGAACAGGCCGGCTTCGGACTTCTTGGTTTTTTTCTCGGCGCGTTTTTCATCGGCGGTCTTTGCCGGTTTTTTCTTCGCGGCTTTCTTTGAATCCATACCTTTGGCCATGATGCATGCTCCACGTGAAGGGGATGTAACACTGGGTATACCACCTATTGCCCGGCAGAAGGCGCTTATAATCGGCGGCCCTTGATTACGTTGCCCAAACACCATGCCCGAACTGCACCTCCAACTGCTGGCAGAGCCACTGTGGCCGCTGCTGAACAAGTTTTACCGCAGCCATAATTCCTCGATGAAGGCGCTCAAGGGCGGGCGCTTGTGGGTGGCGCGCGACGGCGAGATTGTCGCCGGGCTGTGCCTGACACCTGTGGTGGGTGGGCAATGGTTGACCGGCGTGTTTGTCGACCCGGCCTATCGCGGCCACGGGCTGGCGGCGCGGTTGATCGCTGCGGCAGTGGCTGATGTGGAAGGTAGGGTGTGGCTGCTGTGTCATCCGGAGCTGGAGGGCTTGTATCAGCGTATGGGTTTCACCCAGGAAACCACCCTGCCTCAATCCCTGGGTGAGCGCCTGGTGCGCTACAAACGCAACAAACCAATGATCGCCATGGGCTTAGAACCGTTAGTGAGGACCACTGCGGATAATGTGTGATCGCCCCGTGCAAGGCCCGTGCTAGCCTCGACAGCACAGTGGCCCCTTACAGGATGATCATGAAAAACACGCTTGCAGCGCTGTCTCTTACCGCCCTCCTCGCTCCGGCTTTAAGCCAGGCAGCGCAGGCGCCGATTACCGCCGAGCAGTACGCCAGCGTGCTGGCCGGCAGTTGGCGCGACCCGGCCAATAGCGCGCGTGACGGTTACCGCCACCCGCAGCAAACCCTGGAGTTCTTTGGCCTCAGCGCCAAACAGAGCGTGATCGAAATCACCCCGGGTGGCGGTTGGTTCAGCGAAATACTCGCGCCGCTGCTCAAGGACCACGGGCATTACATCGCCGCCGTGCAAGCCGCCAGCAGCAGCGCTTATGCTGCGACGTCCGAACAGAACCTGAAAAACAAATTCGCCGCCGACCCTGCGCGCTATGCCAAGGCCGACGTCGTCGAGTTCAACCCCAAAGCCCCGGTGTTCGGCAAACCGGCTTCGGTGGACGCCGTGCTGACCTTTCGCAATGTGCATAACTGGGTCGACGCAGGCACCGCACCGGCGACCTTCAACGCGTTCTACACGGTGCTCAAACCCGGCGGTGTGCTGGGCGTGGAAGATCACCGGGCCAAGGACGGCGCGGACCTGGAAGCGATCAAGGACAGCGGCTACCTGACCACGGCGCAAGTGGTGAAGCTGGCGACGGACGCCGGGTTCAAGCTGGCCGGCCAGAGCGAGGTGAATGCCAACCCCAAGGACACCAAGGACTACCCGGGCGGCGTGTGGACGTTGCCGCCATCGTTGCGGTATGGGGAGCAGGATAAGGCCAGGTATCTGGCAATTGGGGAGTCGGATCGGATGACGTTGCGGTTCGTTAAACCCGCCCGATGATTCTGTCTGGAATGCAATCCAAATGTGGGAGCTGACTTATGTGGGAGCTCGCTTGCCTGCGCAGGCACCTCGGTTTATCAGTGTCACCGAGGCGATGCTATCGCAGGCAAGCCAGCTCCCACACAAGCCCAGTTCCTACATTTAGATATGAGCGCGTCTGAAAATTACTCGTCAGCCGCGGGGTCCATATCCGGGAACATCACTTCGATAAACCCGAACTTGCTGAAGTCGGTAATTCGCGAGGGATACAGACGGCCGATCAGGTGATCGCACTCATGCTGCACCACCCGCGCATGGAAGCCGTCGGCAACGCGCACAATCGGCTCGCCCTTGGGGTCGAAACCTTCGTAGCGAATCTGCTGGTAACGATCCACCGCACCACGCAAGCCGGGTACCGACAGGCAACCTTCGTAACCTTCTTCGAGCACCGGGCTGAGCGGCGTGATCAGCGGGTTGATCAGGATGGTCTGCGGCACCGGCGGCGCGTCCGGATAGCGTTCGCTGGCCTCGAAACCGAAGATCACCAGCTGCAGGTCCACACCAATCTGCGGGGCGGCCAGGCCGACACCGCCGACGTGTTCCATGGTCTGGAACATGTCATCAATCAATTGCCACAGCTCAGGGCTGTCGAACATTTCCGGCGGAACCGGTGGCGCGATGCGCAGCAGGCGCTCGTCGCCCATTTTCAGGATTTCACGGATCATCGATCAGACTTCATCGGTAGTGGGCTTGGAGTGGTCCCGGCCGAGGCCTGAGACGTGCTGTTTTTCATCCGTGTGGCTGTCTTCATCGAATTCCTTTTCCCCTGGGTCCTTGCCTTCAGCCGACATATGCTCGATCACGGCATTCATCTCCGCGCCGAGCAACAACACGGCAGCGGAAATATAGAAGTACAGGAGCAGGACGATGATCGCACCGATACTGCCATACATGGCGTTGTAGTCGGCAAAGGTTTTGACGTAATAGCCAAAGCCCAGTGAGGCGATGATCCACACCACCACAGCCAGTACGGAGCCTGGGGTGATAAAGCGGAATTTCTGCTCAACATCGGGCATCACGTAGTACATAAGGGCCACGGCGAACATCAGCAGAATCACGATCAGCGGCCAACGCAGGATAGTCCACAGCGTGACCACGAATTCCTGCATGCCGATCTGCCCGGCGAGCCATTCCATCACCTGCGGCCCGAGCACCATCAACGCGGCGGCGGCAAGCAGCATGCCGGCAATGCCGACGGTGTAGAAGATCGACAGCGGGAAGCGCTTCCAGATCGGCCGGCCTTCGACCACGTCGTAGGCGGCGTTCATTGCGCTCATCATCAGGCGTACACCGGCCGAGGCGGTCCACAGCGCGATCACGATACCCACCGAGAGCAAACCGCCCTTGGACTGCTGCAACTGGTCGATCACCGGGTTGACCTGCTCCAGCGCCTGGGGCGGCAACACCAGTTCCGACTGCATGCGCAGCCAGGTGAAAAAGTCCGGCAGGTGCAGGAAACCGATCAGGGCAATAAGGAACAGCAGGAAGGGAAACAGCGAAAACAGCATCTGGTAGGCCAGTGCCGAGGCGTAGGTGGGCATTTCGTCATCGACGAATTCCTTGACGGTGCGCACCAGCACTTTGTGGAGCTTGAGGCCGTCTAGTACCGGAAAAATCATAGCGTCTCCTTTCGCCGCAAAAGGGTGAGGTCGTGGGCGACTCAGGGGCCGTTTTCTACATCAAAGTAGCCCATTTGGCGACTTTGAAACAATTTCCAAACTTTAGTTGCACGTTTTACACAAAAACGGCCATCCGTGGATGGCCGTCGGGCTGCATGAATCCAGCCGGCGATTGAGTCTTACTTGACGGCTTTTTTTACCGCATCTTTGGTGTCGCCGACAGCTTTCTGCACTTCGCCTTTCTTTTCCTGAACCACGCCTTCTGCGCGCAGTTTGTCGTTGCCAGTTACCTTGCCAACGCCTTGCTTGACGTTACCAACGGCTTCGTTGGCCAAACCTTTTGCCTTATCCGATGTGCTGCTCATGGTATTTCTCCGAAAGAACAATCAAGGGTTTTGGTCATTACCTAAAGATTGACCGGCGGCCGTTCGGCAGAGTTTCAATTATTTTTCAGCGCGCATTTCATCGCAGCGAACAGGTTTGGCTTTATGTTTTGCTGCCAACCCACGAGAATGCCCGGCACATTCAGGCTATAACGCTGAATAACAGATCCCGTAGGAAGGTTATGAAACTCAATAAAGCACAGGCCATCGCCCGTAGAAACCAGGAACTGGGCGGTGCCGTACTCGGCGTCAACAACTGCCACTTCACCGACCTGGACAGCAAACGCAACATCTGGTGGTTCGACCTGCCGCTGGTGCGCATTGGTGTGGGCCAGTACGAGTGGGTTCACTTGTTGATGCACAACGCTGAAACTGACCAGTTGCTGCACCTGAAGGTGCCGACGGCGTTCCTGCGCGAACACATCGAAGGGCTGGTGGTGCGCAATGCGGGCAAGCGCAAGCCGGAGATTACCCTGGAGCTGAGCGCGGATAAGGATTCGTTCTTGAAGGATGTACGCCCGGCCGGTGCTGGTGTGGGTTTTGCGCAGTTTGCCTTGTAAGAACGCGGTTAAAACAATGTGGGAGCTGGCTTGCCTGCGATGGCGGTATACCCGTCACAGTTGGGCTAGCTGATCCACTGCTATCGCAGGCAAGCCAGCTCCCACCTTGGATTGCATTCCAATCCAGGTAATAAAAAACCCCGCATCAGCGGGGTTTTTTATCGGTTACTTTTTTAGGCCGAGCTTCTTCAGCTCTTCATCACGCAACTCACGGCGCAGGATCTTGCCCACGTTGGTGGTCGGCAATGCATCGCGGAATTCCACGGCCTTGGGCACTTTGTAGCCGGTGACGTTGGCGCGCATGTGTTCCATCACCTGGTCCTTGGTCAGGGTCGCCCCTGGCTTGACCACGATAAAGATCTTGATGTGCTCACCGGATTTTTCATCCGGCACACCGATGGCCGCACATTGCAGCACGCCCGGCAAGGTTGTCAGCACGTCTTCCAGCTCGTTGGGGTAGACGTTGAAACCGGAGACCAGAATCATGTCTTTCTTGCGGTCGACAATGCGGATGTAGCCGTCTTGCTGGATGATCGCGATGTCACCGGTCTTCAACCAGCCTTCGCTGTCGAGCATTTCGGCGGTGGAGTCATCGCGCAACCAGTAGCCCTTCATCACCTGCGGGCCTTTCACACACAGCTCGCCGGTTTCGCCCAGTGCCAACTCGGTGCCGTCGTCGGCGATGACTTTGCACAGGGTAGAAGGCACCGGAATGCCGATGGTGCCGATCTGGATATGCTGGATCGGGTTGACGGTGGCCACCGGGCTGGTTTCGGTCATGCCGTAACCTTCACAGATGCCACAGCCGGTCACGGCTTTCCAACGCTCAGCCGCCGCCAGTTGCAGGGCCATGCCGCCCGACAAGGTGACTTTGAGCGCGGAGAAGTCCAGCTTGCGGAACGCTTCGTTATTGCACAGCGCCACGAACAAGGTGTTGAGGCCAACAAACCCGCTGAACTTCCACTTTGACAGTTCCTTGACCATCGCCGGCAGGTCGCGCGGGTTGCTGATCAGGATGTTGTGGTTGCCGATCAGCATCATCGCCATGCAATGAAAGGTGAACGCATAGATGTGATACAGCGGCAGCGGCGTGATCAGGATCTCGCAGCCTTCGTTGAGGTTGGAGCCCATCAGTGCCTTGCACTGCAGCATGTTGGCGACGAGGTTGCGGTGGGTGAGCATCGCACCCTTGGCCACGCCGGTGGTGCCGCCGGTGTATTGCAGCACGGCCACATCGCCGCTGGCGGGGCTGGCATCGTTGACCGGTTGACCGTGCCCCTTGGCCAGCACGTCGTTGAACTTGATCGCCTTGGGCAAGTGATAGGCCGGGACCATTTTCTTCACGTACTTGATGACGCTGTTGATCAGCAGGCGCTTGAACGGCGACAGCAAGTCAGCGACTTCGGTGACGATCACGTGCTTGACGGCGGTCTTGGGCACAACTTTTTCAGCCAGGTGCGCCATGTTCGCCAGGCAAACCAGGGCCTTGGCCCCGGAATCATTGAATTGGTGTTCCATTTCCCGCGCGGTGTACAGCGGGTTGGTGTTGACCACGATCAGCCCGGCACGGATGGCACCGAACACGGCCACCGGGTATTGCAGGACGTTGGGCAGTTGCACGGCGATTCGATCGCCCGGCTTCAAGTCGGTATGCTGTTGCAGGTAGGCGGCGAACGCGCCGGACAATTCGTACAGTTCACCGTAGGTGATGGTCTTGCCCAGGTTGCTGAAAGCCGGTTTGTCGGCGAAGCGCTGGCAGGACTGTTTCAGTACCGCCTGAATATTCTGATACTCGTCTGGATTGATGTCTGCAGCAATCCCGGCGGGGTACTTATCCTTCCAAAAGTCTTCGTTCATGGAAGCCCACTCCTCAGCGACGCGAATTCATCATCGCATTTGATGCGATTATTATTGGTGTATGTTTTTTTAGGTGAGTCTGGCGCTTTCAAGCAGGCCGAGAAGTCACAAAGCGCGCCGAGAGTAGCAGCTTTGCCAAGGGCCGCCTAGAGCCAAAAGAAGGCCCTACAGTCATAAACATGACTCAAGAATATCTAGTGGTCATTTTTAGAGCAAAGATTCTATAAACAAAGAAATGGCTCTGGAATGGGCTTTACAGAGCGATAAATAGCAATGTGGGAGCTGGCTTGCCTGCGATAGCGGTGATTCAGCCGATAAATCGGGTGACTGATACATCGCTATCTCAGGCAAGCCAGCTCCCACATTTTTTATTGCATTTCACATCAGGCGATGTCACGCAGCTCCCTGCGCAAAATCTTGCCCACCGGCGTCATCGGCAGCGACTCACGCAACACAATGTGCTTGGGCACCTTGTACCCGGTGAAGTTGGTTTTGCAGTACGCCTTCAACTCGTCAACGCTCACGCCTTGGGCGCGCGCCACCACAAACAGCTTCACCGCCTCGCCGGTGCGTTCGTCCGGTACGCCGATTACCGCGCAGTTGGCCACGGCTGGATGCGCCATCACCACGTCTTCGATCTCGTTGGGGTACACATTGAAGCCCGAGACGATGATCAGGTCTTTCTTGCGATCGACGATGCTGACAAAACCATCGGTGTCGATCACCGCAATATCACCGGTTTTCAGCCAGCCTTCGGCGTCCAGGGTTTCGGCGGTCGCCACGGGTTGCTGCCAGTAACCCTTCATCACCTGCGGGCCTTTGATGCACAGCTCTCCGCGCTCGCCCAAGGGCAGCTCGCGGCCTTCATCATCAATCACTTTCATGGCCGTGCCCGGCACCGGAATGCCCACGGTGCCCAGCCGCGACTGATTGCCGTAGGGGTTGGTGCTGGCCACCGGCGAGGTTTCGGTGAGGCCGTAGCCTTCGCCGATGGAGCAACCGGTGAGTGCCTTCCAGCGCTCGGCAGTGGCCTTGACCAGCGCGGTGCCACCGGAGTTGGTGATCTTGAGATGGGAGAAATCCAGGGTCTTGAAGTCGGGGTGATCCATCAGTGCCACGAACAGCGTGTTCAGCCCGAGCAGGCAGGAGAACCGCCACTTTTTCAGTTCCTTGATAAACCCGCCGATGTCACGCGGGTTGGTGATCAGCACGTTGTGGTTGCCGGTGACCATCATGCACATGCAATTCGCGGTGAAGGCATAGATGTGGTACAGCGGCAGCGGCGCGATCATCACCTCCTGCCCTTCCTTCACCAGCGGCTGGCCATCGTCGGTGACCTGGGACATGCACGCCCGCGCCTGCTGCATATTCGCCACCAGGTTGCCGTGGGTGAGCATCGCGCCCTTGGCCAGGCCGGTGGTGCCGCCGGTGTATTGCAGCACGGCGATATCCTCCAGGGTCACCGGGTGGCGAACCACCGCCTGGCCCGCGCCCATGCGCAAGGCGCGCTTGAACGACACCGCACGTGGCAGGCTGTAGGCCGGGACCATTTTCTTGACCTTGTCGACCACGGTATTGACCAGCCAGCCTTTGGCGGCGGGCATGAAGTCGCCCATCCTGGCTTCGATCAGGTAGTCGATCTCGGTGTCGGTGCACACGTCCTGCACCCGCGAGCCGAACAGGTTGAGGTAGACCAGCGCGCGCACGCCGGCGTCCTTGAACTGGTGGCGCATCTCACGCGGGGTGTACAGCGGGTTGGTGTTGACCACGATCAACCCGGCGCGCAGTGCGCCGAACACCGCAATCGGGTAATGCAGCACGTTGGGCATCTGCACCGCGATGCGCTCGCCAGGCTTGAGGTCGGTGTGGTTTTGCAGGTAGCCGGCGAACGCGGCACTTTGGCGCTCAAGCTCGGCGTAGGTCAGGGTGATGCCCATGTTGCTGAACGCCGGACGGTCGGCAAAGGCTTTGCAGGAGCGTTCAAAGACTTCGATCACCGATTTGTAGGTAGTGAGGTCGATGTCATTGGGAACGCCCGCCGCGCGTTTGTCATTCCAGAAATCAGGTTGCATTATTCTTGTCCTCGTACCTGAGTGTGTCCGGCCGCTTTCTCATTGATATAAAAAGCGGAGCTTTGGGGACGTTAGCAGCTATGGCCAAACAGGCAAATACGCGCAACTGTGTCATTTATTGTATGAATCTTGCCCCTAACGTGTAGGCAGATACACCAGCCCTGGCCAGATGAGCTATACACTGCAACGACCCTGAGCAAAGGAAGCGCTATGAACCACAGCACCTTCTGGCTGACCGCGAATGACCGCAGCCGCCTGTACGTCAATCAATGGCTGCCGGACGGGCCTGCCAAGGCCATGATCATGCTGTCCCACGGCATGGCCGAACACAGCGGGCGCTATGCACGCCTGGCCGAAGCGCTGTGCGCAGCCGGCTACGGCCTGTACGCACTTGACCAGCGCGGCCATGGCCGCACCGCCGACGAAGGCACGCTGGGGCTGTACGCCGAAAAGGATGGCTGGAACAAAGTGGTGGGCGACCTCGCCAGCCTGAACCAGCACATCGGCCAGCAGCAGCCGGGCCTGCCGATCATCTTGCTGGGCCACAGCATGGGCAGCTATATCGCCCAGGCGTACCTGTTGCACCACAGCGCGAGCCTGGATGGGGCGATTCTCAGCGGTTCGAATTTCCAGCCGGTGGCGCTGTACCGCGCCGCCGGCGTCATTGCCCGCCTGGAGCGCGCGCGCCAAGGCCTGCGCGGACGCAGTGCGCTGATCGACTTTCTGTCATTCGGCTCATTCAACAAGGCGTTCAAGCCCAATCGCACCGCGTTTGACTGGCTCAGCCGCGACCCGCTGGAGGTGGACACGTACATCAACGACCCGTTGTGCGGCTTTCGCTGCACCAACCAGTTGTGGATCGACTTACTGGGTGGCTTGCAGCAGATCAGCAAAGCGTCCAACCTCGCACAGATCGATCCGGGCCTGCCGATGATGGTAATGGGCGGCGAATGTGATCCGGTGAGTGAAGGCAAACGTCTCAAAAGCCTGGCCCATGCCCTGCGTGAGGCCGGTTGCCAGAACCTGCAATTGAATATCTACCCGCAGGCGCGTCATGAAGTGTTCAACGAAACCAACCGCGATGAAGTGACAGCGGATGTGCTGAAGTGGCTCGAGCAGGCCCTGACGTTACGCAGGCCGGCGCGCTGCGAATAACTTTTTCCTTTAAAATCAGCTTATTAAATTACCGATTAGCCACAGGATGCACCTTTAGATGACCCAGGTTACCAACACCCCATACGAAGCCCTCGAAGTCGGCCAGACCGCCAGCTACAGCAAGACCGTTGAAGAGCGCGATATCCAGCTGTTCGCGGCGATGTCCGGCGACCACAACCCGGTACACCTGGATGCGGAGTACGCCAAGGCGACCATGTTCAAAGAGCGTATCGCCCACGGCATGTTCAGCGGCGCACTGATCAGTGCGGCGGTAGCCTGCGAGCTGCCTGGGCCGGGCACTATCTACATTGGCCAGCAGATGAGCTTCCAGAAGCCGGTGAAAATCGGCGACACCTTGACCGTGCGCCTGGAAATTCTGGAGAAATTGCCCAAGTTTCGCGTGCGCATCGCCACCCGCGTATTCAACCAGCGCGATGAGCTGGTGGTGGACGGCGAGGCGGAAATTCTCGCGCCGCGCAAGCAACAGGTGGTGACATTGACCGAGTTGCCGCCGATCAGCATTGGCTGAGTGCAGCCTCAACGTTAATACAAAAAAATGTGGGAGCTGGCAAGCTTGCGATACAAACACCTCGGTGTATCAGTTACACCGGGGTGATGCTATCGCAGGCAAGCCAGCTCCCACATTCAGTTACAGCATAAGCAGTTACATCAATGTGCTTACGACTGAGCGCGAGCCTGGTTGCGCAGGGCTTTCACCTGGTCGTGGTTACGTTGTGCGCCGTGGAACTGACGCTCAACCAGGTCACGAATACCCAGCAGGTTGTGCTTGTTGATCTTCTCGATCGCTTCCTTGTAAGCCTTCAGGGCGTGGTCTTCACCGCGCTCGGCTTCGTTCAGCACCGCCTCTTCATCTTTACCAGTGACCATCGACTTCACGTCGACCCAGCCACGGTGCAAAGCACCGGCAACCGAACCGGATTCTTCCGGATCGCCGCCCAGGGCACGTACGGCTGTTTGCAGCTCGGCTGCTGCGGTGGCGCAGTCAGCAGCACGCTTGGTGAACAGCGCTTTCAACTCTGGGTGCTTGATATCTTCAGCGCAGGTTTTGAAGCCTTCCTGACCGTCTTTGCTGGTCTGGATCAGGTCGTTGAGTACGGAGATCGATTCTTTATTGATGTCAGTCATTTTTCAATTCCTTGTGCGGGTTAGAAGGTTGTCTTAATGATTGCAGCGCCCGTGCCAGGTTTTGAAAAATTACTTTATTTATATATTTCAGTAACTTACGAAATATTGAACCATCTGTATCTACGTTATTTGCATGATCTGTCATTTGGCCTTCATGCAGAATGCCTGTATTTTCCAAGGACTGACGCCAACCCTTGAAGCCCATGAACCCCGAAAAACTCGAATTGCTGATCACCCGCGAAATGCCCTTCGGCAAGTACAAGGGACGCATCATCGCCGACCTGCCCGGCCCTTACCTGAATTGGTTCGCCCGTGAAGGCTTTCCTCACGGCGAGCTGGGCGGTTTGCTGGCCTTGATGCAGGAAATCGACCACAACGGCCTGTCCGAACTGCTGGAACCGCTGCGCGTAAAACACGGCAAACCTGCCCCCCGTCATTAAAGAGCGCACGCTATGCCAAGGAATGCAGACAACGAACGTCACTGGCACGCCATCGCCCAGCGCTACGAGCTGGAGCCCGGCCCGATCAACCTGGAAAACGGTTACTTCGGGCGCATGAGCCGTGCTGTACAGGCGCAGTATCTGGAGCATGTTGCGTTCATCAACCGCAGCAACTCGCTGTATGTGCGCCAGCGCTTCGAGCAGGGTGAAAACGTTGAGATCCGTCGCCAACTCGCCGCGCTGATCGATGCGGACCCGGACGCGATCGCCTTCACCCGCAACGCCACCGAGGCTTTACAGTCGCTGATCCGTAACTACAACGGCCTGAGGCCGGGCGATCAGGTGCTGATCAGTGATCTGGAGTACGACACGGTCAAAGGCGCCATGCGCTGGTTGGCCGGTGTTCGCGGTGTGGAAGTCGTCGAACTTGCCCACGCCCACCCGGCCAGTTTCGACAGCCTGGTGCAGACCTATCGCGATGCGTTCGTGCAGTACCCGCGCCTCAAGCTGATGGCGCTGACCCATGTCACCCACCGCACCGGCCTGGTGATGCCTGTCGAAGCGATTGCCAAGGCAGCGCGTGAGCATGGCGTGGACATGATTCTGGATGGCGCCCATGCGTTGGGCCAGATTGAATTCAACCTGGCCGAGCTGGGCATTCAGTTCGCCGGATTCAACCTGCATAAATGGATCGGTGCGCCGCTGACCCTGGGCTTTCTGTATATCGCCCCGGAGCGCCTGGCCGATATCGACCCGGACATGGGCGAGTTTCACTACCCCGCCAGCGACGTGCGTGCGCGCACGTCCTACAGCACGCCGAATTTTCCAGCGTTGATGACCTTGCCGTTGGTGCTGGAGGAACATCGCAACCTGGGCGGCTCGGTGGCCAAGGGCGCGCGGGTCAATTACCTGCGGGATCGTTGGGTGAGCCAGGTGCGCGGGTTGCCGGGGATTGAGGTGCTGACGCCGGATGATCCGCGGCTGTATTGCGCGATTACGGCGTTCAAGTTTACTGGGCGGGATCAGCAGGAGATGGCGGATCGACTGCTCAAGGAGTACGACCTGTTTACCACCACGCGCACGGGTGCGGCGTTTGGAACCTGTATTCGGGTGACGCCTGGGCTGGTGACGTCGGCGGCAGACATCGATGTGCTGGTTAATGCAATAACTGAGTTAAGCACCGATTAAAATTGTGGGAGCTGGCTTGCCTGCGATGGCGGTGTATCAGTTAATACATCCTAACCTGACCCACCGCCATCGCAGCATAGGCATCTACACATATAGTTTTTTTGGGGGGGGTTATCGTCGCAGTGGGTGTGTATATCCGTTATTTGGGTAACGGCTGAGTATGGTTCCGCTCTTACAGCGGGTCACTTTTGGCAAACGCCCCAAAAGTAACCAAAAAGTCTTCGCCCCACCACTCGGCACCTCGCTTAGGCTCGGTGTGCCCTCACTCCGGCTTGAATCCGTGGGCCGCCGCGATGGGCCATCCTTGGCCCAGCGCGGCTAACCCGGCGTCCTGCCGGGTTACCCACGGATTCAAGCCTGCGTTCGGCCATCGTGGTTAACGGGGCGCCTCAGATCAAAAGCAGATCAAGATCAAAAGCAGAGCACGGCGGCCTGAAAGCCGACCTGAGTGGTTGAAGCAAAAGCCAGATCAAGTGCAAGGCAAAAGCCTATCTACCTGATGCAATGCGGTCTAAATGTGGGAGCGGGCTTGCTCGCGAATGCGGTGTATCAGTTGATTCATCTGTCACTGACCCACCGCATTCGCGAGCAAGCCCGCTCCCACAGTTGACCGCATGTAGTTTTAAATATGAGGTCGGCTGCGGATTTGCATGCACTGAAGAGCTGCTTTTCTGTGGGAGCTGGCTTGCCTGCGATGCAGACACCTCGGTACATCAGGCACACCGAGTTGATGCCATCGCAGGCAAGCCAGCTCCCACATTTGGACCAGTGTGAACCTCAAGGTTTTTTGCAGGCAAAAAAAAGCGGTACACCGACCAAGTGCACCGCAAAAATGCCGTTAAGCACAGCAACAACGATTCGGTAAATTCAGATCAGTCCAGCAGCGCCAGCGCCTGTGCGGTGACTTCCTGGATACGGGCCCAGTCGCCGTTCTTGACCCATTCAGGGTCCAGCATCCAGCTACCGCCCACGCACATCACGTTTTTCAACGCCATGTAGTTTTTGATGTTGGCCGGGCCAACGCCGCCGGTTGGGCAGAATTTGACTTCGCCGAACGGGCCGCCAAGGGCCTTGATTGCAGCCACGCCGCCGCTGACTTCAGCCGGGAACAGCTTGAAGCGGCGATAACCCAGGCCATAGCCTTCCATGATGCCGGAAGCATTGCTGATGCCGGGCAGCAGCGGGATCGGGCTGTGCACCGAGGCTTCCAGCAGGTCGCGGGTAATGCCGGGGGTGACGATAAATTGCGAACCGGCCACCTCGGCCGCTTCGAGCATGTGGCGGTCGAGTACGGTGCCGGCACCGGTGCACAGTTCAGGGCGTTGCTCGCGCAGCACCTGAATGGCCTTGAGGCCGAATTCGGAGCGCAGGGTCACTTCCAATGCGGTCAAACCGCCGGCTGCCAGGGCATCGGCCAGCGGCAGGATGTCCTGTTCGCGGGCGATGGTGATTACCGGCAGGATCCGCGCCTTGGCGCAGAGGTTGTCGATCAGGGCAACTTTGTCCGCCATGGATACGGTCGGTTGAGGGCTTTTCATAGCGGCTGATCCTTGGCTCATGGGCACCAGTAAATCTCTAAAGTAGGTTGCAAAAACGCGCGAATCGGCATGGCAGCAACGTCATCACTGGCCAGCGCGGCGCTCAAGGTGGTCAATTTCGAACTGCCGGAAATCGACAGTACGGTGTAATGGGCCGTGGCCAGCAGCGCGCGACTCATGGTCAGGCGCTGGTGCGGCACGGTCGGGGCCAGCATCGGCCAGCAACGGCGCGTGCCGTCGGGCTTGAGCGCCTCGCCCAGGTTGGGGCTGTTGGGGAACAGCGATGCGGTGTGGCCGTCATCGCCCATGCCGAGTACCAGCACATCAATAGCAGGCAGCTCTGCCAACTGGCGATCGGCCAGTTCGGCGGCGTCTTCAAGGTTCGCGGCAACGTTGTACAGGCTGAGGAACTTGGCCTTGGCCGCCGGGCCCTGGAGCAAATACTTTTTCAACAGGCCGGCATTACTGTCGGCGTGTTCCACCGGCACCCAGCGCTCGTCGGCCAGGGTGATGGTGACCTTGGACCAGTCCAGGCCTTGTTTGGCCAGGTTCTGGAAAAACGCCACGGGGCTGCGGCCACCGGACACTACCAGGGTCGCTTCGCCACGGGCACTGATGGCCGCGCGCAGTTGCTCGGCCACGTCATTGGCCAGGCCATCGGCCAGCAACACCGGCGTGCGGTACTCATGGGCTGTCACGCCCTGAGGCAGTTTCAATTCAGATATCGCCATACCACGACCTCCCATCCCGCGTGATCAGTGCAATCGAGCTCATCGGCCCCCAGGACCCCGCCGCATACGGCTTGGGCGCATCACCGGATTTTTTCCACCCGGCGATCAACTGGTCACACCACTTCCACGCGGCTTCGATTTCATCTTTGCGAACAAACAGGTTCTGATTGCCGCGCATTACTTCCAGCAACAACCGCTCGTAGGCATCGGGAATCCGCGCGCTGCGATAGGTGTCGGAAAAATTCAGTTGCAGCGGGCCGCTGCGCAGTTGCATGCCCTTGTCCAGGCCTTGCTCTTTGGTCATCACACGCAAGGAAATACCTTCGTCCGGCTGCAGGCGGATGATCAGTTTGTTGCTGATCTGCAGGCGCTGCTCGGGGGCGAAGATGTAGTGGGACGGTTCCTTGAAGTGGATGACGATCTGCGACAGCTTTTGCGGCATGCGTTTACCGGTACGCAGGTAGAACGGCACGCCGGCCCAACGCCAGTTGCGGATATCGGCACGCAGGGCGACAAACGTCTCGGTGTCGCTCTGGGTGTTGGAATTTTCTTCTTCCAGGTAGCCCGGCACCGGCTTGCCGGCGCTGTAGCCGGCGATGTACTGGCCGCGTACTACCTGGGTGGTCAGGCCTTCCGGGCTGATCGGCGCCAGCGCCTTGAGCACCTTGACCTTCTCGTCACGGATGCTGTCGGCGGACAGGTCGGCCGGTGGGTCCATGGCGATCAGGCACAGCAGCTGCAGCAGGTGGTTCTGGATCATGTCGCGCAGTTGGCCGGCCTTGTCGAAGTAACCCCAACGGCCTTCGATACCGACCTGCTCGGCCACGGTGATTTCCACGTGGGAAATGTAATGCTGGTTCCACTGGGTTTCGAACAGGCTGTTGGCGAAACGCAGCGCGATCAGGTTCTGGACGGTTTCTTTGCCCAGGTAGTGGTCGATGCGATAGGTGCGGTTTTCCGGGAAAAACTGCGCCACGGCGTCGTTGACCTTGCGCGAGGATTCCAGGTCCGAGCCGATGGGTTTTTCCAGCACCACGCGGGTGTTGTCCGCCAGGCCGACCTTGGCGAGGTTTTCGCAGATCGCGCCATACACCGCCGCCGGGGTGGCGAAGTAGGCGATCAGGCGTTGTTCGGCACCGACCTTTTCGGCCAGGGCGATATAATCGGCGGCGTTCATGAAGTCGACGTGCACATAGGCCAGACGCGCCAGGAAGCGCGCGGCCACGGACTCATCGAGTTCCTTGCCGACGTATTTACGCAGTTCTTTTTCGATATGGGCCAGGTGCTCCTGCTCGGAACCGGCCTCACGGGCCAGGCCCAGGATGCGCGTATCGTCGTGCAGCAGCCCGGCGCCATCGAGTTGGTAGAGGGCAGGAAATAACTTGCGCAGCGCCAGATCACCCAAGGCGCCAAACAGGGCAAAGGTGCAGGGTTCTACGGTTATCGAAGGCATGATGTTTGTTCTTTTATCAAGTTAAGCTACAAATACCTTTTTTCAAGGCATCACTCAAGGAAAAATGTAGTAATAACCACAACATTTTCCCGAAATACGCATTCCGAGTGGTGGTGTTCAGCTACCCTCAGTAGGATAGGCCACCGCAAAGGGCCACTCGTCGATTGGTTACCGCCCTTTATTTGCATCGTCGCCCGAAGGAAAGACTGAATGGACCGCGTGCGAAATCTTCTGGAACAGATCCGGAACCGCCTCGAAGAATTGAACAAGGCCGAGAAAAAAGTCGCCGAGGTCATCCTGCAAAACCCACAGCAGGCAACCCGCTTCTCGATCGCCGCCCTCGCCCAAGCCGCTTCGGTCAGTGAACCGACGGTCAACCGTTTCTGCCGTTCGTTCGGCGTCAGCGGTTACCCTGAACTTAAATTGCAACTGGCGCAAAGCCTGGCCAGTGGTGCGGCGTATGTCAGCCGCGCCGTGGAAGCCGATGATAACCCTGAGGCCTACACCCAGAAGATCTTTGGCAGCGCCATTGCCTCCCTGGACAGTGCGTGCCAGGCCCTCGACCCGGCACTGATCAGCAAGGCCGTGGATTTGTTGATCCAGGCGCGGCAGATCCACTTCTTCGGCCTCGGCGCTTCGGCACCGGTGGCCATGGATGCGCTGCACAAGTTCTTCCGCTTCAACCTGGCCGTGACTGCCCATGCCGACGTGCTGATGCAACGCATGATCGCGTCTGTGGCGCATACGGGCGAGCTGTTTGTGATCATTTCCTACACCGGGCGCACCCGGGAGCTGGTGGAAGTGGCGCGTATCGCCCGGGAAAACGGCGCGTCGGTGCTGGGCGTAACTGCCGAGAATTCGCCGTTGGCCAAGGCCAGTACTGTGAGCCTGAACATCCCGCTGCCGGAAGACACCGACATCTACATGCCGATGACGTCGCGGATCATTCAGCTAACGGTGCTGGACGTGCTGGCAACCGGCATGACCCTGCGCCGCGGGGTGGATTTCCAGCCGCATCTGCGCAAGATCAAAGAGAGCTTGAATGACAGCCGGTATCCGGTGGGGGATGAGTTTAACTAAGGCCACACCAGCCTCCTGTGGCGAGGGAGCTTGCTCCCGCTGGGCTGCGCAGCGGCCCCAACAAGGTCATCGCACTCCTTCAGAAAGAACTCGGCGGCCTGTTTTGGGGCCGCTTCGCGCCCCAGCGGGAGCAAGCTCCCTCGCCACAAGGGCCCTCAGGCTCCGGCCCGCGCCTGCAAACTCAAATGCGCCCGCTCCCCCGGCGCCAGGCTGGCTGCCGCCATCGCCGACTCCACACACACAAACCCCGACGCCTCGTTAAAGCTCACGCCCAACAACGGCCGGCTGCCTGGATGCCATACCACGGTGTCAGCGCTGTCGCCGGTGTCGATGCACAGCTCGCGTTGCCAGGCGTGGTCCTTGAGCTGCAACTCACCCTCATGCTGGAACACCCGCTGGCAGCCGCCGTCTACCCGCAGCTCGCCTTCCTGCTGGCAAACCTGACGGCTGAGCTGGTCATAACCTTGCGCACCGTCAAGCCCAGACAGCGCTATCTCGTCGACGTGACCAATACGCCAATAAGCGTGCAACGCATGGCTCAACTGGCACGGCAACTCGTCCTGGTGCTCGGTGCTCAAGCGCAACTCAAGGGTTTCGCCTAAGTGCGCGTGCAGGTCGACCTGCCAGTCGCACAGCTGCAATTGCCAGTGCAGGCGCACGCCGTCGTCGTCGGTGCTGCTGTCGAGCAGTTTCCAGTCGATCAGCCGCGCCCAGCCATGGGACGGCCACGCGTTCTCGCTCGGATGGCGCCCATACCAAGGCCAGCACACCGGCACGCCACCCCGGATGGCGCCGACCTGCGGCCACTTGGCCGCGCACCACAGCCAGGGTTTCTGGCCGGTGGGCTGAAAGTGCAGCAATTGCGCGCCCTGGCGACTGAACACCGCCTGGCACAGCGGATGGTCGATCACCAACACGTCGCGCATCTGAAAGCGCTCCCAGGCGAACACCGGTTGTTCACGCAAGGATTTGAAAAAACGTTGCAGCGGATGCTCATGCATGTGCCACGGTCCTGGAATTCAATGTTGCTCAAACCTTGGTTCCCCTTGTGGGAGCTGGCTTGCCTGCGATGCGGGCGACTCGGTTTGTCTGAGCGACCGAGGCGATGCGATCGCAGGCAAGCCAGCTCCCACAAAGGTTGTGCAGTGCTGCCCAAAAAAAGCGGGTAGCCATGGCTACCCGCAAAATGCGCACAGAGAGAAGGAGCTTATCGCAACAGCGTTAGAACGTAGACTGAATTTTCAGGCCCGCTACCAGCGCGTTGTCGACTTCTTTGATACCGCCCGGGTTTTTGACGTATTGCAGGTTCGGGCGTACGGTCAGCCAGTTGGTGACGTGGAAGCCATAATTGAGTTCGACGTTGTACTCGGTGTTACGCAGCGGGGCGAACCCCGCTTGGTCGTAATCGGTAAAACCGCCTGCGGCATTGAGCAATTCAGAGTTTTTCTTCACGTCACTGTTGGCATGAATGCGCGAAACACCGATACCGACGTCGTCTTTGGTACGTGCGTCAAATGGCCCTTTATACACAAGCATCAGCGACTGGTAGTTGTCGACGACGTTGGTGTCTTTGTCGTGGAACGTGACGTTGGCCGCAATGTTCAAACCGCGCGAAGCGTCGCCGTTATGGGTGGTGAGTTGCTGTTGCACAACGCCCCAATAACCGGTTTTGCTGCTGCGGGTACGGTAAGGCAAGCCAGTGGTGGCTGCATCGTTACCATTAATGTCTTCACGGACATCGCTGGCATCAGCCGCACTCTTGTAGAAACCCACACGGTATTCGCCCGGCAAGCCATTGACCTTAGGCGACCACACCAATTCCACAGGGATGACCGTACCTTTGGTGCCACTACCGCTGAGCTTGAAGCTATTGCCATGCTCCAGCTGCGACGGGTTCTGGTTGTACGCACCGATTTGCGCATACAGCTCAGGCGTGATGTTGTACTTCACGCGGATAGCAGCCTGGGCGACCGGCCAGTTGTACCAGGTGTTTACATAGTTACCCACTTGCGAGCCACAGAACGACAGGTTCTGGAAGTCGCACGGGAAGGTGTTGAAGTCTTCGCCTTCGCCGAAGTAACCGAGTTTTACGTCCAACTTGTTGTCGAACATCTGGTGCTGGATCCAGAACTGGGTCAAACGCACCATATGGCCACGGCCATACACTTCTTGAGACGAACTCAAAGTGCCGGAGTTTGGACGCGGGTCGCCAATACGATCATTGGAAATGTTCTGACCGTTACGGTTGGTCAGTTGGATCTTGGCCTGAGTGTTATCCCAGCCCCACAGCTTTTGCAGATCCAGCGCAACGCCTAAACCGAACTGGTCAGCGTAGCGACCGGTTTTGTCATCGTTGTAGCCACCGTGCAGGTTAGCGCCAGCTTCCCCAACGTAGTCAGCCTTGATGTCGATACCTTGCTCGATCAGCTTGGTACGCTCGCCACCCCAATCGCCGGTCATCCACTTGGAATCGGCGCTGAATGCATCGGCCGCCATCGCATTGGCGGACAATACCAGGGCTGCTGCTGCTGACAGTTGGCAGATCAGCCGAGTGTTATTGTGTTGCTTTTTCATCCCTACATCCTCGTCTTTATTGTTATTAAACTGTTTTTATCTAACGCGGGTTACATTTTTATCTAAAACAATAACTTATCTGCTTCAGCGGCCTTTGAATTGGGCCACATTGTCGGCATGCCCGTGTGCAGGCAATGAGGCAGCAGTGCCCAGGCGTTCGCCGGTTTTGGCGTCGAACAGCAAGACCTTGGACGGGTCCAGTTGCAGGGTCAGCGTCTCGCCCACCTGCGGCGCCACATCGGGCGCCAGGCGGCAGCAGACTTTGGTGTCGTTAAGCTGCACGAACACCAGAGTGTCCGGGCCGGTTGGCTCGGTGACCTGGACTTCGGCACGAATGCTCGAAGCACTGTCGCTGTCGCTGGTCGCCAACATGATCTGCTCCGGGCGCAGGCCCAGGATCACGTCGCGGTCTTCAAGGCCGGCATCGCTGACGTTAAGTGCCAGTTCGCAACGCGCCTGGCCGCTGTCGAGCAGCGCCACCAGACGCCCGTCCTTGCGCTGCAGGCGCAGTGGGACGAAGTTCATTGGCGGCGAGCCGATAAAGCTCGCCACGAACTGGTTGGCCGGGTTGGTGTAGATATCTTTGGGCGTGCCGAACTGCTGGATGATGCCATCCTTCATCACCGCCACTTTGTCGCCCAGGGTCATCGCTTCGATCTGGTCGTGGGTGACGTACACAGTGGTGGTTTTCAGACGCTGGTGCATCAGTTTCATTTCGGTGCGCATCTCGACGCGCAGTTTGGCGTCGAGGTTGGACAGCGGTTCGTCGAACAGGTAGATCTTCGGCCGCCGTGCCAGGGCGCGGCCCATGGCCACACGCTGTTGCTGGCCACCGGAAAGCTGGCCCGGCTTGCGATTAAGCAGGTGCTCGATCTGCAGCAGCTTGGCCACGCGCGCCACTTCGGCATCGATATCGGCCTGGGGCATCTTGCGGATCTTGAGGCCGAACTCGATGTTCTCGCGCACGCTCATGGTCGGGTACAGCGCGTAGGACTGGAACACCATGGCGATGTCACGGTCCTTGGGGCTCATGCCGCTCACGTCCTGGTCGCCGATCATGATGGCGCCGCCGGTGATGGTCTCAAGGCCGGCGATGCAGTTCATCAAGGTCGACTTACCGCAACCCGAAGGGCCGACCAGAATCAGGAACTCACCCTCTTTGATCGACAGTTCGATGTTCTTCAAGGTGTCGGGCAGGCCGGCGCCATAGGTCTTGTTTACATTGCGAAGTTCAAGCGTAGCCATGATTACCCCTTGACCGCGCCGGCCGTAAGGCCGCGCACGAAATACTTGCCTGCGATCACATAGACCAGCAGGGTCGGCAGCCCGGCGATCATCGCCGCCGCCATATCCACGTTATATTCCTTGGCCCCGGTGCTGGTGTTGACCAGGTTGTTCAGCGCCACGGTAATGGGCTGCGAGTCGCCGCTGGAGAACACCACACCAAACAGGAAGTCGTTCCAGATCTGGGTGAACTGCCAGATCAGGCAGACCATGATGATCGGCGTCGACATCGGCAGAATGATCTGACGGAAGATGGTGAAGAATCCTGCACCGTCCAGCCGTGCCGCCTTGATCAGCGCGTCAGGAATGCTCACGTAGTAATTACGGAAAAACAGTGTAGTAAACGCCAACCCGTAGACCACGTGCACAAACACCAGGCCCGTGGTGGTACTGGCCAGGCCCATCTTGCCGAGGGTGAACGACGCCGGCAGCAGCACGGTCTGGAACGGCAGGAAGCAGCCGAACAGCAGCAGGCCGAAGAACAGTTGCGAACCTTTGAAGCGCCAGAACGACAGCACATAGCCGTTCAACGCGCCGATGGCGGTGGAGATCAGTACCGCCGGAACGGTGATCTTGATCGAGTTCCAGAAGTAGCCGTCAACAGTGGCCCAGGCCTTGACCCAGCCGATGCCGGTGACGACGGTCGGCCAGCTCAGCAGGTTGCCGGTGCTGATGTCTTCCGGGGTTTTGAAGCTGGTCAGCAGCATCACCACCAGCGGCACCAGGTACAGCAGCACGGCGAGGATCAGCACCGCGTAGATCGCGATGCGACTCAGGCTGATGGCAGGTTTGGAGGCGAGACTAGTCATTGCGCTTGGTCCTCAGCTCGGAATACAGGTAAGGCACGATGATCGCGAGGATCGCGCCGAGCATCAGGATTGCACTGGCCGAGCCCATGCCCATCTGGCCACGGCTGAAGGTGAACGAGTACATGAACATCGCCGGCAGGTCGGACGAGTAGCCCGGGCCGCCGGCGGTCATGGCCGCTACCAGGTCGAAGCTCTTGATCGCGATGTGCGCCAGGATCATCACCGCACTGAAGAACACCGGGCGCAGGCTTGGCAGCACCACGCTCCAGTAGATACGCGGCAGGCTGGCACCGTCGATCTGGGCGGCGCGCACGATCGACTGATCAACGCCACGCAGGCCGGCCAGGAACATCGCCATGATGAAGCCCGAGGCTTGCCACACAGCGGCAATCACCAGGCAGTACACCACGCGTTCAGGGTCGATCAGCCAGTCGAGACGGAAGCCTTCCCAGCCCCAGTCACGCAGAAGTTTGTCCAGGCCCATGCCCGGGTTGAGCAGCCATTTCCAGGCCGTACCGGTCACGATCATCGAGAGCGCCATCGGGTACAGGTAAATGGTGCGGATAAAACCTTCGCGGCGGATCTTCTGGTCGAGGAAAATCGCCAGCGTCACGCCGATCACCAAAGTGATGCCGATAAACATCCCGCCGAACAGCGCCAGGTTCTTGCTCGCCACCCACCAACGGTCGTTGTCGAACAACCGCGCGTATTGCGCAAGACCGGCCCATTTGTAGCTGGGCAGGAACGTGGACGTGGTGAACGACAGCACGAATGTCCACAGGATGTAGCCGTAGAAGCCCACCAGTACGATGAACATGCTCGGTGCCAGCACCAGTTTAGGGAGCCAGCGCTGTAGCGCATCGAACGGCGAGGCCTTGCTGAACACAGCAACAGAACTCATGGGAAAATCCAGTACAGGGAAAAAAGACTACAGAAGCAAGCCTTGTGAGGGGTCAGGGGGTTTCCCCTCACAAGGACCAGCCGTGCTAACCGTTACTTGGCAGACTTGATCGCAGCGCCGAGTTTCTTGGCGGTGTCGGCCGGGTCGGCTTTCGGGTCGTTGATGTAGTTGGTCACGACATCAAAGAACGCACCTTGTACCGCCAGGGTAGTGGCCATGTTGTGGGCCATACTTGGCTGCAGGCCACCGGATTTGGCGTCCGCCAGGAAGTCTTTGGCAGCGGTCTGGGCGCAGGAGTCGAAACCGAGCTTGTCCATTTCATTGAGCATGTCGGTACGAACCGGGATCGAGCCTTTGTTGATGCTGAAGACTTTCTGGAAGTTTTCGCCCAACACGACTTTGGCGATGTCCTTCTGACCTTCCTGGGTGCCTTTGTCTTTAACCTTGAACACTGCCAGGGAGTCGATGTTGTAGGTAAAGGCTTTGTCGGTGCCCGGGAAGGCTACGCACTCGTAGTCTTTGCCGGCGACTTTCTTGGCGGCAGTCCACTCGGACTTGGCCCAGTCACCCATGATCTGCATGCCGGCCTTGCCGTTGATGACTTTGCCGGCTTCCAGGTTCCAGTCCTGGCCTTTGCCGTCGACGTCCATATAGGTCGCGACTTTTTTCAGCTCAGTCAGGGCCTTGACCATTTGCGGGCCGGTCAGCGCGTCGTTATCCAGGTCAACCAAGGCTTTTTTGTAACCATCAGCACCCATCACCGACAGAACGACCGCTTCGAATACGGTGCTGTCCTGCCAAGGCTGGCCACCGTGGGCGAGCGGGATGAAGCCTGCAGCTTTGAGCTTGTCGCCGGCTGCGTAGAATTCTTCGAGGGTGGTCGGGTTTTTGGTGATACCGGCTTTCTTGAAGACTTCCGGGTTGATCCACAGCCAGTTAACGCGGTGAATGTTGACCGGTACGGCAACGTAGTTACCTTCGTACTTCACGGTATCGGAGACTTTTTTGTCGAGCAGCGAGTCCCACTTTTCTTCTTTGGCGACGTCTTTGAGCACGTCGGTGTCGAGCAAGCCAGTGGACGCCCATTCCTGGATGTCCGGGCCTTTGATCTGGGCAACGCCGGGCGGGTTACCCGCGACTGCGCGGCTTTTCAGCACAGTCATTGCAGTGGCGCCACCGCCACCGGCTACGGCACCGTCTTTCCAGACGAAGCCATCTTTCTCAACTTGAGCCTTCAGTACGTCCACTGCTGCTTTTTCACCGCCGGAGGTCCACCAATGCACAACTTCAACCGTCCCTTTCGAGTCGGCGGCAAATGCACTGAGGGGAAACAACGAGGCAATGGAAATAGCAACGGCGAGGCGATTAATCGCGTTCATCTGAATACCTTTTCTTGTTGTTATGCATGCAAGTCTGGAGCTTGCGCTGCACGGAGTTTAAACATGGATTTTTGGCGCGCAGGTAACAAAGGGACGCACAAATGTCACCACTTGGTGACATAACACCCTTGGCCCAACGCACTGGTCATACTCGGTGCCAAAGGCAGTACCGGCAGTACGACCGCTTGCCAGGCATGGTACAGGTCCGGCTTGCCACCCCAGATCTTGCTGCTGGGCTGGTTGTGCGGGCTGAGTTCGTGGTGCCAGCTGCCGTTGATACGGTCGATAAACCGGGTTTCGCAGAACTCCCAGAAGCGCCGATACCAGGTTTCGTAATGCAGCTCGCCGGTGCGCTTGAGCAAGGCCTGGGCCGCCGCGCTGGCTTCGGCGTGGGTCCAGTGCAAGCGCTCGCCCACCACCGGTTGATGGTTCCAGTCCAGGGTGTAGACAATGCCGGGAGCGCCGTCCACGGCCCACGCGTATTCGCAGGCGCTGGCGAACAGGCCACGGGCGTCGGTCACCAGCCAGTCCGGTATGGCCAGCCCGGCTTGCAGGCGTGCGGCTTCCAGATGCAGCACCAACCGTGCCCATTCGAAACCATGGCCGGGGGTGATGCCATACGGGCGGAAGCCATCGGCAGGGTTGTCTTCGTTGTAGCCGAGCAAGGGTTGCCAGTGCGTGTCGAAATGCTCGATCACCATGAACTGGTTGCCGGCGGCATGAGTATGGATAACGCGCTCGACAATGCGCAGCGCGCGGTCCAGCCAGCGTGTTTCACCGGTGACATCGGCCAGTGCCAGGAAGGCTTCGGTGGCGTGCATGTTGCTGTTGGCGCCGCGATACGCTTCGACGCCGCTCCAGTCCTGGGCGAAGGACTCGAGCATCACGCCCTCCTCCTCGCTCCAGAAAAACTGGTCGATGATATGCACGGCGTCGTTGAGCAGGTTTTGTGCACCGGGCGCACCGACCACCACGGCAGAGCTGGCAGCCAGGGCAACAAAAGCATGCAGGTAAGCGGCTTTGCCACGGTTGCCATCCAGGGCGTTGGGCGCGGCGAACCAGCCGCCGTGCCCACTGTCGCGCAAGGGGCCACTGAGGGCGGCAACACCATGGGCAACCAGGTCGGCATAACCCGGCAAACCCATGGCGTGGGCCATGGCAAAGCTGTGGGTCATGCGCGCAGTGTTCATGGTTTCGGCGTGGGCGTCGGCCGGCAGCTGGCCTTTGTCGTCAAGGTTGCCGAAGCCGTCCGGCAGGCGTGAAGCTTTGGCGAACGCCAGCAGGCGTTGGCCTTCACTGGCGAGCCAGGCGTGATGGGCAGGTGCGTTCAGCCAACTGCTGGCAGGCAGTGGTTGCATGGTCATGGGTAGCCCTTTTTAGTTTTTGTGGGATGACCGGAGTCTAAACAAGGGCGAGGGACGGGCAAGTAACGAAGGGGAGGTGAAATGTCACCATCTGGTGACATTCGATCGTTTCGATCGTTCCTACGCTCCGCGTGGTCATGCATCCCGTGGTGCTCTGCGCACCCATGCACAGCCCGATAGCGGGGCGCGGAGCGTCCATGGCGGCAACGATCATTGGCCCAGTGGGGTGACCCGCGCGGGCGCGTTGAGCTTTTGGTTAAGGTTCTGAACCTGGCTCTGCAAGGTGGTGATGTTACGCGTGGTCTGGATGCGGAACACGTCGAACTCTTTATTGGTCGGCGCATCGCTGTTGGCGAGCTGGTTTTCCTGCGCGCTTTTAAGCACTAGCAGGTCTTGTTCCAGACGGGCGATGGCTGCGCTCGGGTTGCCTTGCTTCTTCAGGGCAGCGACGTCAGCGGACAGGTCCTTGATGTCACCCTGCGCCGCCTTGAGCGTGGCCACGGCCTCGGTCAGCGCCTGCACCTGGCCCTGGAGCCTGGCATTCGCGCTCGACAACTCGGTGGTGCTGGCGCTCATCTGTGCCAGGCGTTGGTCGAGTTCAGTCGCCTGCCCGGCCACGCCGACTTGCTGCTTGCCTTGCTCCAGCAATTGGGTTTCCAACTGCTTGATCTGCACCTTGAGGGCTTCGCTGCCGTTGTTGACGTTGGCCTCGCTGGCCACCACCTTGCCGGAAATGTCCTGCAGGCGCCCCGCCGCTTCTTCGCTGATGCGCGCAAAGCTTTCCTGGGTGGCGACCAACTGCTGGCCCATCAGGGAAATCTGCTGGAAGCTCCACCAGGCCAGGCCGGCGAAGGCGATCAGCAGCGCGCCGACCAGGGCCCACAGTGGGCCGGTGCTGGCGCTCTTGACCTTGACCACCTTGGTTGTGCGCGAGCGCACGGAGGTGGCGGGAGTCGGCTCGAAATCATCATCGTCCCCGATGTCGGCCCGCAGGCTGGGAACGTTGTCGAAATCGTCTTTGGCATCGTTACGCATGAATCAACCCTGAATCGGTGAGATGGCGACCGCAATAGCCGAGCGAGCGGAGTATAAACCCCGTTCGCGCCGCATTGGTCGACCCGGAAGCCTGAATTCGGTTCCCGATGTGTTGCTGGTTGTGAGCTTATTTCAGCCCCGGATCCTGAGCTTTCCACCAACTGCAGAACTCATCGAGCGCCGTCCACAGGCTGACCTTGGGCTCGTAGTCGAGATAATGCCTGGCGCGGCTGATGTCCAGGGTGAAATCTTTGTTCATGACCTGCATGCCCAGACGCGACAACGACGGCTCCGGGCGCCCCGGCCACATCGCACAGAATGCCTCGTTCAGCGCCGCCACGCTGTAGGACAAACCGTAAGACCGATACCGGGTGACCTGGGGCATGTCCATCTGGCGCATCACGTAATTGACCACATCCCACACCGGCACCGGCGCGCCATTGCTGATGTTGTAGGCCTTGCCCAAGGCCGAGCCGGTGGCGAGCAGGCTGCTGAGCAGCGCCTCATTGAGGTTATGCACGCTGGTGAAATCGACCTTGTTCAAACCGTCACCGACAATGGCCAGGCGGTTCTTGCGCTGCATTTTAAGCAAGCGCGGGAAGATGCTCATGTCGCCCGCCCCGGTGACAAAACGCGGGCGCAGCGCGAGTACTTCGAGGCCGAACTCCTGGGCGCCGAACACCTTCTGTTCCGCCAGGTACTTGGTGGCGGCATACGGATGTTTGAAGCGCTTGGGCACTTGCTCCTCGGTCAGCCCCAGATGGTCGCGGCCATCAAAGTAGATCGACGGCGACGACAAGTGCACCAGACGCCCGACACGCTCCTTGAGGCAGGCCTCGACGACGTTTTCGGTGACCAGCACATTGCCCTGGTGGAAGTCCTGGTACTTGCCCCACAACCCGACGGCCCCGGCGCAATGCACCACGGCTTCGACACCGCGGCACAGCTCGCGCACCAGGTCGGCATCATTGAGATCACCCTGGATAAACTCGGCGCCACGCCTTACCAGGTGCTCCACACCTTCGGCGCGCCGCCCGTTGACCCGCACGTCCAGGCCCTGCTCCAGGGCGAAACGCGCAAAACGCCCGCCAATGAAGCCGCTTGCGCCGGTGACCAGAATTTTCATTTGTTACCCCATGTTCTTTCGTTTTTCATCGCTGTTGCCTTGACGCACGCCATCAGTCCAACGGCACCAACCATTGGCCACAGGCCTGGGCCAGATGATCGGTCAGCAGCCCCAACAATTGCCCGCCACTGCGCCAATGATGCCAGTACAACGGCACGTCGATGGGCTTATCTGGCAACAACTCGACTAATTCGCCGGTTTCCAGCTGGTCGCGTACCTGGAGTTCCGGGACCAGGCCCCAACCCAGCCCGGCTTCGGTCAGGCGAATAAAACCTTCGGAGGACGGGCACAAATGGTGCTCGAAACCGCCGTCCACGCCCAGAGAGGCCAGGTAGCGGTGCTGCAGGAAATCATCCGGGCCGAACACCAGCGCCGGCGTGCGTGCCAACTGATCGGCACGCACGCCTTCAGGAAAATGCCGCGTTATGAATGCAGGGCTCGCCAACGCACGGTAGCGCATGGCACCGAGCAACATGCTGCGCGCCCCGGCCACCGGGCGTTCGCTGGCGCAGATACAGGCAGCCACTTCACCGGCGCGCATGCGCTTAAGGCCCACGGTCTGGTCTTCTACCACCAGGTCCAGCAACAAATGCTGCTCGGCGCAAAAGTCGCTGACGGCCTCGGCCCACCAGGTGGCGAGGCTGTCGGCGTTCAAGGCGATGCGCAGGCGCTCGGGCATGCCCTCCTCGTCCAGCGCCGGCACCTGGCTTTGCAGGTCGCGCTCGAGCAAGCGCACCTGTTGCACATGGTTGAGCAAACGCCGCCCGATGTCGGTGGGTGTAGGTGGCGTGGCCCGCACCAGCACCGGTTGGCCTATACGCGCCTCCAGTAACTTGATGCGCTGGGAAATCGCCGACTGCGAAAGCCCCAGCACCTGGGCGCCACGCTCGAAGCCGGCCTGCTCCACCACGGCCGCCAAGGCGGAAAGCAATTTATAGTCGAACATCAGTTTCTCTAATGAGCGATCAGCAATATTGGTTTTTCTTATACAGCCTGGGCCGGGAGAATGACCAGCATTGCTTCTCTTTATTAAAGGAAACCACACATGGCTGGCGAAACCGCGCTGACAACCCTGCTGCGCAGCATGAGCCCTCATCTAAACGAAGGCGACTACGTGTTCTGCACCCTGCCCGACTCACGTATCCCGGCAGGTTGCGAGATCATCGGCAGCTTTCGCGAGCAGGAAGGTTTGACCCTGATTGTGGAGCGTCAGCAAGCGGAACACGCCGGGCTGGCCTTCGACTATGTGGCCGCCTGGATCACCCTGAACGTGCATTCGGCCCTTGAAGCCGTGGGCCTCACGGCCGCGTTCGCCAGTGCGCTGGGCAGCGCCGGTATCAGTTGCAACGTGATTGCCGGGTTTTATCACGACCACCTGTTCGTCGGCCGCGCCGATGCCGAGCGGGCCATGGATGTATTGCGCCAACTGGCAGCAAACGCGGAGTAATGACCATGTGGCAAAGCTACGTAAACGGGCTGCTGGTGGCTCTCGGGCTGATCATGGCGATCGGCACCCAGAACGCGTTTGTATTGGCGCAAAGCCTGCGCCGTGAACATCACTTGCCGGTGGCGGCGCTGTGCATCGTGTGTGATGCAGTTCTGGTGGCGCTCGGGGTATTTGGCCTGGCTACCGTGCTGGCGCAAAACCCGCTGCTGCTGGGCATTGCTCGCTGGGGCGGCGCGGCGTTCCTGTTGTGGTACGGCACCTTGGCGTTGCGTCGGGCATTTTCCCGGCAAAGCCTGGAACAAGGCGCCAACCTCAAGGTGCGCTCATTGCGCGCCGTGCTGCTCAGTGCCTTGGCGGTAACGCTGCTCAACCCCCATGTGTATTTGGACACCGTGCTGCTGATCGGCTCACTGGGCGCACAACAAACCGAGCCCGGCGCCTATGTCGCCGGTGCTGCCAGCGCTTCGTTCCTGTGGTTCGCCACCCTGGCACTCGGCGCGGCATGGTTGGCGCCTTGGTTGGCGCGCCCGGCGACCTGGCGTCTGCTCGACCTTCTGGTTGCGGTGATGATGTTCAGCGTCGCCTACCAATTGATCAGTGCCGGGTGAATATTCCAAAACGCTCTGGAACCTCTATCCCACACAGTTGTTGCGTGGTTTTGCCGCACCCCCGGTGCTATGATCCGGACCCTGCGCCGCAAAGAGTACAAACTCCCCGGCGCTTGTTTGGCCGCCCGTGATCGGCCTTGCGCTCACCGCAACTGACCTGATTAGGAGAATCATCATGGCTTTCGAATTGCCGCCGCTGCCTTATGCACACGATGCCCTGCAGCCGCACATTTCCAAGGAAACCTTGGAGTACCACCACGACAAGCACCACAACACCTATGTCGTGAACCTGAACAACCTGGTGCCTGGCACCGAGTTCGAAGGCAAGACCCTGGAAGAAATCGTCAAGTCTTCTTCGGGCGGCATCTTCAACAACGCCGCTCAGGTCTGGAACCACACTTTCTACTGGAACTGCCTGGCGCCAAACGCCGGCGGCCAACCGACCGGCGCGCTGGCTGAAGCCATCAACGCTGCCTTCGGTTCGTTCGACAAGTTCAAGGAAGAGTTCACCAAGACGTCCGTCGGCACCTTCGGTTCCGGTTGGGGCTGGCTGGTGAAAAAAGCTGACGGTTCCCTGGCCCTGGCCAGCACCATCGGCGCCGGCAACCCGCTGACCAGCGGCGACACCCCGCTGCTGACCTGCGACGTGTGGGAACACGCCTACTACATCGACTACCGCAACGTGCGTCCAAAGTATGTGGAAGCGTTCTGGAACCTGGTCAACTGGAAGTTCGTGGCTGAGCAGTTTGAAGGCAAGGCCTTTACTGCTTAAGCAACGCTTGCAGTAGAAAGAGCCCGGCCATTGCCGGGCTTTTTTGTGGCCGATGAAAAATGAAATTAATACAGGAAGTGTGGAACTCACTAAACGGAATTGGCCACCCAGCAATCGAGAGAAATAACTCTCTCATTTCATCCTGTAGGAGAGTCCGCAATGGATCCGTTATCGATGGGTATGTCAGCCGTTTCTTCAGTGTTGCCACTCGCAGGCAAAGGCATGGACCTGCTGGGTAAAGGTATGGACCTGCTGGGTAAACTGGTTAATTCCGCCAGTCAGGCCGCCAATGGGGCCCAAGGTAAAATCGGCGGGGATACCCACCAGAAGCACGAGCATCAGATCACGTTCAAATAAGTAAACGAACGCTCAATCAAAGTAAGCCCGCAACACTCGATGTCGGGATATCGAAGGCGTTCCCTTCCTTTCCTGCGCGGTCCCCGAGGGCGATGGATATCATCGCCCTCTTCCTTCCAGGCATTCCCTCCACAGCCTCCAGGCGCCTTAGCCGCAATGTCCCTTTGACTGCCATCACGAGATTGCCAATACTCATGGCATATTGAGGCCGCCCGCATGGAACAAGGAATGACCCTTTGAAGCTGGAACTCAAAAACAGCTTGTCGGTGAAGTTGCTACGGGTTGTGCTGCTCTCGGCATTGATCGTGGGCGTGGCGCTGAGCGTGGCGCAGATCGTGTTTGATGCCTATAAGACGCGGCAGGCCGTGGCCGGTGACGCGCAGCGGATCCTCGACATGTTTCGCGACCCCTCGACCCAGGCAGTCTACAGCCTGGACCGCGAGATGGGCATGCAAGTGATCGAAGGCCTGTTTCAGGACGACGCCGTGCGCATGGCCTCCATCGGCCACCCCAATGAAACCATGCTGGCGGAAAAAAGCCGCGCCTTGCAGCAGTCCCCCACACGCTGGTTGACCGATCTGATTCTTGGCCAGGAACGCACCTTTACGACTGCGCTGGTCGGCAAAGGCCCCTATAGCGAGTATTACGGCGACCTGAGTATCACCCTCGACACTGCCACCTACGGCAAAGGTTTTATTGTCAGCTCGGTAATCATCTTTATTTCCGGCGTGCTGCGTGCCCTGGCCATGGGCCTGGTGCTGTACCTGGTGTATCACTGGCTGCTGACCAAGCCGTTGTCGAGGATTATCGAGCATTTAACCTCGATCAACCCCGACCGCCCCAGCGAACACAAGATCCCCCAGCTCAAGGGCCATGAACGCAACGAACTGGGGCTGTGGATCAACACCGCCAACCAGTTGCTCGAGTCCATCGAACGCAATACGCACTTGCGGCATGAGGCCGAATCGAGCCTGTTGCGCATGGCCCAGTACGACTTTCTTACCGGCCTGCCGAACCGTCAGAAGCTGCAGGAGCAACTGGACAAGATCCTCACCGACGCCGGCCGTCGCCAGCGCCGGGTGGCGGTGCTGTGCGTAGGGCTGGATGACTTCAAAAGCGTCAACGAACAGTTCACCTACCAGGCCGGCGACAAATTGCTGCTGGCCCTGGCCGACCGCCTGCGCGCCCACAGCGGCCGCCTCGGCGCCCTCGCCCGCTTGGGCGGCGACCAGTTTGCGCTGGTGCAGGCCGATATCGACCAGCCTTACGAAGCCGCCGAGCTGGCGCAAAGTATCCTTGATGACCTGGAAGCCGAGTTCGCCCTCGACCAGGACCAGATTCGCCTGCGCGCCACCATCGGCATCACCCTGTTCCCGGAAGACGGCGACAGCACCGAAAAGCTGCTGCAAAAAGCCGAACAGACCATGACCCTGGCCAAGAGCCGCTCGCGCAACCGCTATCAGTTCTATATCGCCAGTGTCGACAGCGAGATGCGCCGGCGTCGGGAATTGGAAAAAGACCTGCGCGATGCCCTGAGTCGCGAGCAGTTCCACTTGGTCTACCAACCGCAGATCAGCTACCTCGACCATCGCGTGGTGGGCGTAGAGGCATTGCTTCGCTGGCAGCACCCGGAACACGGCCTGGTGCCGCCGGACTTGTTCATCCCGCTGGCGGAGCAGAACGGCACTATTATTCCGATTGGCGAATGGGTGCTGGACCAGGCTTGCCGGCAGTTGCGTGAATGGCATGACCTGGGCTTCACCGAGCTGCGCATGGCGGTCAACCTGTCCACCGTGCAGTTGCACCACACCGAGTTGCCACGCGTGGTCAACAACCTGATGCAAATCTACCGCCTGCCGCCACGCAGCCTGGAGCTGGAAGTGACCGAGACCGGCCTGATGGAAGACATCAGCACCGCCGCCCAGCACCTGCTGAGCCTGCGCCGCTCCGGGGCCTTGATCGCGATTGATGACTTCGGCACCGGCTATTCATCCCTCAGCTACCTGAAAAGCCTGCCGCTGGACAAGATCAAGATCGACAAGAGCTTCGTCCAGGACCTGCTGGATGATGACGACGACGCAACCATCGTGCGCGCCATCATCCAACTGGGCAAAAGCCTCGGCATGCAGGTGATTGCCGAAGGCGTGGAAACCGCCGAGCAGGAGGCCTATATCATTTCCGAAGGTTGCCATGAGGGCCAGGGCTACCACTACAGCAAACCGCTGCAGGCCCGTGAGCTGGCGGCATTTTTGAAACAGTCCGAGCGCAACAACGCGGCGATTCTCTGAACCGGCAAATCGATTCCAAATATTTCCCTCGCATAAACCTTTACACAAAATGCAAATCTTTCGCATTATGTCGCAGTTTTTGCGCTTCCCCGCGCGCCCTATCAACAACCGAAGCAGGATGTTCGCCATGATTCGTATGCCCCTGGCCACCGCCAGTCTGCTGGCCATTGCCATTTCTCTCGCCGGTTGCGGCGAAGGTAAAGACAAGGCCGCCGCGCCTCAAGCGCCGACCCCGGCCGCCAGCACTACCGCTCCAGCGGCTGCCACGCCTGCCGGCCAGGTCGACGAAGCAGCTGCCAAGGCCGTTGTCGCGCATTACGCCGACATGGTGTTCGCGGTGTACAGCGACGCCGAATCCACCGCGAAGACCCTGCAAACCGCGATCGACACCTTCCTCGCCAACCCGAACGACGACACCCTCAAAGCCGCCCGCACCGCGTGGGTCGCCGCCCGTGTGCCCTACCTGCAAAGTGAAGTGTTCCGCTTCGGCAACACCATCATCGACGACTGGGAAGGCCAGGTGAACGCCTGGCCCCTGGACGAAGGCCTGATCGACTACGTAGACAAATCCTACGAGCACGCGCTGGGTAACCCGGGCGCCAATGCCAACATCATCGCCAACACCGAGATCCAGGTGGGTGAAGACAAGGTCGACGTCAAGGAAATCACCCCGGAAAAACTTGCCAGCCTCAATGAGCTGGGCGGCTCCGAAGCCAACGTCGCCACCGGCTACCACGCCATCGAATTCCTGCTCTGGGGCCAGGACCTCAACGGCACCGGCCCAGGCGCGGGCAACCGCCCGGCCTCCGACTACATGACCGGCGACGGTGCCACCGGTGGCAACAACGAGCGCCGTCGCACTTACCTGCGCGCCGTGACTCAACTGCTGGTCAGCGACCTGGAAGAAATGGTCGGCAACTGGAAACCCAAGGTCGACGACAACTACCGCGCCACCCTGGAGGCAGAACCTGCCACCGACGGCCTGCGCAAAATGTTGTTCGGCATGGGCAGCCTGTCCCTGGGCGAGCTGGCCGGTGAGCGCATGAAGGTTTCCCTGGAAGCCAACTCGCCGGAAGACGAACAGGATTGCTTCAGCGACAACACCCACAACTCGCACTTCTACGACGCCAAGGGCATCCGCAACGTCTACCTGGGTGAGTACACCCGCACCGACGGCACCAAGATGACCGGCGCAAGCCTGTCGTCGCTGGTGGCCAAGGCCGATCCAGCCGCCGACTCGGCGCTCAAGGCCGACTTGGCGTCGACCGAGGCGAAGATCCAGGTCATGGTTGACCAGGCCAACGCCGGTGAGCACTACGACCAACTGATCGCTGCCGGTAACGACAAAGGCAACCAGATCGTGCGTGACGCGATTGCCGCACTGGTCAAGCAAACCGCCGCGATCGAAACCGCCGCGGGCAAGCTGGGCATCAGTGATTTGAACCCGGATAACGCTGATCACGAGTTCTGATTGATCCTGCGCTGAATAAGGCGACCTTCGGGTCGCCTTTTTTGTGCGCGCTCCCCCTTCCCATACCCACTGTGGGAGCTGGCTTGCCTGCGATAGCGCCAGGTCTGCTACAGATGGGTGGCTGACAGGTCGCCATCGCAGGCAAGCCAGCTCCCACAGTCGAACTGCTTCGCCTCGTACACCCCGGTTTACAAGACCCGCACCGCAGGTAGAATGGCGCCACTCTCTCAAACCCGAGCTTTCTTCATGGCGTTGCCGACCCTACGCATCATCGGTTTCATCATCGGCATCTTCCTGATCACCCTCGCGATCGCCATGGTCGTCCCGATGGCCACCCTGGTGATCTTCGAACGCACCAGCGACCTGCCCTCGTTCCTGTGGGCCAGCATGATCACCTTCCTGGCCGGCCTGGCGCTGGTCATCCCTGGCCGCCCAGAACACGTGCACCTGCGCCCCCGGGACATGTACCTGCTGACCGTCACCAGCTGGCTGGTGGTGTGCATCTTCGCCGCGCTGCCGTTTTTGCTGACCCAGCACATCAGCTATACCGACTCGTTCTTTGAAAGCATGTCGGGCATCACCGCCACCGGCTCCACCGTACTGAGCGGGCTGGACAGCATGTCCCCTGGCATCCTGATGTGGCGCTCGCTGTTGCACTGGCTGGGCGGGATCGGCTTTATCGGCATGGCGGTAGCGATCCTGCCGCTGCTGCGCATTGGTGGCATGCGCCTGTTCCAGACCGAATCCTCGGACCGCTCGGAAAAGGTCATGCCGCGCTCGCACATGGTGGCGCGCCTGATCGTGGCGGCGTATGTCGGCATCACCATCCTGGGCAGCCTGGCGTTCTGGTGGGCCGGGATGGGCTTGTTTGATGCGATCAACCACGCGATGTCAGCGATTTCCACCGGCGGGTTTTCCACCTCCGATGAATCCCTGGCCCACTGGAAACAACCTGCGGTGCACTGGGTGGCGGTGGTGGTGATGATCCTCGGCAGCTTGCCGTTCACCCTGTATGTAGCCACATTGCGCGGCAACCGCCGGGCGCTGATCAAGGATCAGCAGGTACAAGGCTTGCTCGGTTTGCTGATCGTGACATGGCTGGTACTCGGCACCTGGTACTGGTGGACGACCAACCTGCACTGGCTGGATGCCCTGCGCCATGTCGCCCTGAACGTGACGTCGGTGGTGACCACAACCGGCTTTGCGCTGGGGGACTACAGCCTGTGGGGCAACTTCTCGCTGATGCTGTTCTTCTACCTGGGCTTTATTGGCGGCTGTTCGGGCTCGACGGCGGGCGGGATCAAGATCTTCCGCTTCCAGGTCGCCTATATCCTGCTCAAGGCCAACTTGAATCAGTTGATCCATCCACGGGCGGTGATCAAGCAGAAGTACAACGGCCACCGTCTCGACGAAGAGATCGTGCGCTCGATCCTGACCTTTTCGTTTTTCTTCGCTATCACCATCTGCGCCATCGCCCTGGCCCTGTCGCTGCTGGGGCTGGACTGGATGACCGCGCTGACCGGCGCCGCCAGCACCGTGTCCGGCGTCGGCCCGGGCCTTGGCGAAACCATCGGCCCCGCCGGTAATTTCGCCAGCCTGCCGGATGCGGCCAAGTGGATCTTGTCATTGGGCATGCTGCTGGGAAGGTTGGAGATTATTACCGTGTTTGTTCTGTGCATTCCGGCGTTTTGGCGCCACTGACCGTCGATGCCTGCAGCAACCGCGCCCGGTATTCGCCGGGCGTGACGTCGAACCAGCGGCGGAATGCGCGGAAGAAATTGCTCGGGTCGGCAAAACCCAACAGGTAGGCGATTTCCAGCAAGGTCATGCTCGGCTGCGCCAGGTACTGCTCGGCAAGCTCGCGGCGCGTGTCGTCAAGCAGCGTCTGGAAACTGGTGCCCTCCTCCTGCAAACGCCGCTGCAACGTGCGCTGGGACAGGTGCAGGGTTTGTGCCACCACTTCACGCTTGGGCTCACCCTGGGGCAGCAAGCGGCACAGCACCTGGCGCGCCTTGTGGGTCACGCGGCTCTCGGAAAAACGTGCCAGGTATTCGCCAGCAAATCGATCATGCAGCAACGCCATGGCCTCATTGGCGGTGGGCAGCGGCGCATCCATGTCGGCCTGCTCGAAAATCAGTGCATCGTAAGGCGCATTGAACTCCATCGGCGCGTGGAAGGCCTGCTTATAGGGCGCCAGGTCGGCCGGTTGATCGCCTTGCAGCACCACCTTGCGCGGCTGCAGGGTGCGGCCGGTCAGCCAGCCGCACAGGGCCAGGGCACTGGCCAACGAGGCTTCGGCGCTTTGTCGGGTAGGCGGCAGGTGATCGCCATGCACCGTCAGAATCAGCGCATAACCTTCAGGCAGCAGTCGAAAACTCAGGTCGGCGCTTTCGGCGATGATGCGCTGGTAACGCACCAGGCGCATAAAACCTTCGGCCAGGGTGTTGCTGGACATCAAGGCGTAACCGGCCACATGAAACGACGCCGGGCGCACCACCTTGCCCATGTTCAAGCCGATCGCGGGGTTGCCTGACAACTCGACAGCGCGCTGCCACAGCCGGGTCATGGAGTCTTGCGCAAAACGTGCATCAGGGTCACTGAGGGCGGCGTAGTCCAGGCCCAACTGCTTGAACAGGACACGGCAATCCAGGCCGTCCATTTCCAACGCTTTGACGATGCCCATTGCCCAGCTTGCAGAAGTTGTTCGTTCGCTCATGGCGTCTTCTTGAAAAAAGCAGGCTTAAACGGCAGCCAGGAAGCCAAGGATACTAAAGTGGCATCTATTGTCACTGGCTGTTACCACTGATCACTCTAGACTCAAATAAGCTCCCCGCCGAACACCTGTTGGGCGGCATCTCCAGCCCAGGGCCGATCACTGTGGAAAACGTCAAGAAATTTAACAGCTTCGCTGAGTTTTACCCTTACTACTTGAGTGAGCATGCCAACAGCACCTGCCGGCGCCTGCACTTTATCGGCACCACCTTGGTGATTGGGATTCTGGCCTATGCCATTGGCCGTGGCTCAGTGGGGTTGCTGCTGGCCCTGCCGGTCGCCGGCTACACCTTTGCCTGGATTGGGCACTTCTTCTTCGAAAAGAACCGTCCGGCGACGTTTCAACATCCGTTCTACAGTTTGTTGGGGGATTTTGTGATGTATCGCGACATGATTTTGGGGAAGGTACCTTTTTGAGGTGTTTGTGGGTTTTTTTGAATTTCGGGGGGGGCTGCTGAGTACATATCCGTTGCTGCGGTAACGGCGGCCTATGGTTCCGCTCTTACAGCGGGTCACTTTTGGCAAACGCCCCAAAAGTAACCAAAAAGTCTTCGCCCCACCACTCGGCACCTCGCTGTGGCTCGGTGTGCCCGCACTCCGGCTTGAATCCGTGGGCCGCCGCGATGGGCCATCCTTGGCCCAGCGCGGCTAACCCGGCGTCCTGCCGGGTTACCCACGGATTCAAGCCTGCGTTCGGCCATCGTGGTTGACGGGGCGCCTCAGATCAAAAGCAGATCAAGATCAAAAGCAGAGCACGGCGGCCTAGTAGCCGACCTGAGTGGTTGAATCAAAAGCCAGATCAAGTGCAAGGCAAAAACCTATCTACCTGATGCAACACAGTCTAAATGTGGGAGCGGGCTTGCTTGCGAAAGCGGTGTGTCAGTTGATTCATCTGTCAATGACCCACCGCATTCGCGAGCAAGCCCGCTCCCACAGTTGACCGCATGTAGTTTTAAATATGAGGTCGGCTGCGGATTTGCATGCACTGAAGAGCTGCTTCTCTGTGGGAGCTGGCTTGCCTGCGATGCAGACACCTCGGTACATCAGGTACAACGAGTTGATGCCATAGCAGCGGTGCGACGATTCGACAAGCCAGCTCCCACATTAGACCGAGTATGGCTCTGCTGTTGCTGTTGCTCTGGCTCTTACATCCTTTTCGCTGACGAAGTCAGCGGTCTTTTGATCTGCGCTTTTGATCTTGATCTGAAATCGCCCCGTTAAACACGATGGCCGGAATTCGACAGGGATTTGGGGGGTAAACCGGCAGGGATGCCGGTTTAGCCGCCCCGCGCCATGGATGGCGCGTGGCGGCGGCCCCCCAAATCACTGTCGGATTGCGGGCATGCCGAGCCACAGCGAGGCACCGAGTGTTGGGGCGAAGACCTTTTGGTTACTTTTGGGTCTTTCCAAAAGTGACCCGCTGTAAGAGCGGAACCCTACTCAGCCATCACCCAAATAACGGATATGCCCCCAAACCCAACACACCCCCAGCCACCGAGCCTGCGACCCCATGCCACTTGCGTAAGATAATTAAAATTCGTACATCCACCCACATAAAATTCTTTTTGTCATTTTCAGTGCTGTATCCTGCCAAGGCTTTTTGAGAGCGCGGAATCACCTGCGATTGATAAAACAGATCTTGCGAGGAGCGACGACGATGCACGAGATACCTAATCTCCCCTTCCCAAGCCTGCACCCAACTGAGCAGCCAACACCGCAGCAGGCCAGTGATAAACAGTCTGAGGCCAAAGAAGCAAAACCAGTCGACAGCAAACGCCAGGACTGACGCCGTACCAGACCGTGTGGAAAGCGCACTTCAAGCGCTTTCCACACTGCCTGAATCATCGAGACCCCCGCCATGACCGACACCCTCCCCGACACCCCGGACGCCGCAGTACTGGACGCTGCCTTGCAGATGATCGAAGTCTGGAACCGCCTCAGCGCCGACAAACAAGCCCTGTTGCTCAAGCGTTTCGGTACCCAGGAAAACGCCCTGGCCGCCCTGGTGACCACGCAAATGCTGGCCCCGCCTCAAGCCTGAGGTTTTTTTGCGCTGACGTTTTGCTTTTTACCGCCCTGCACAAGCCAAAGCATCGGTATCATTAGCAGCCTATCTTTACCTGCTGCGACGGTGGACTTCCCCCATGCCAGATACCCAGCGCCCCATGGCGGTCACGCTGCAAGTCGTTTCTATCGTGCTGTTTACCTTTATCGGCTACCTCAACATCGGCATTCCCCTGGCCGTATTGCCGGGCTATGTGCACAGCCAACTGGGCTATGGCGCGGTCATCGCGGGCTTGGTGATCAGCGTGCAATACCTGGCCACCCTGCTGAGCCGTCCGTATGCCGGCAAAATCATCGATAACCTGGGCAGCAAGCGCGCGGTGCTGATCGGCTTGGTCGGTTGCGGCCTGAGCGGCGTGTTCATGTTGCTGGCTGCGTGGTTTTCCAGCCTTCCGGGCGTCAGCCTGATCAGCCTGCTGATTGGCCGGCTGGTGCTGGGCAGCGCGGAAAGCCTGGTGGGCTCTGGCGCCATCGGCTGGGGCATCGGCCGGGTCGGCGCCGCCAACACGGCCAAGGTTATCTCGTGGAATGGCATCGCCAGCTATGGCGCGCTGGCCATCGGTGCACCGCTGGGTGTGCTGCTGGTCAGCCACTTGGGGCTGTGGAGCATGGGCGTCAGCATCATCCTGCTGGCGGTGCTCGGCGTGCTGCTGGCCTGGAACAAGGAAGCCGCGCCAATTGTGGCCGGCGTGCGCCTGCCCTTCATGAATGTGCTGGGCCGCGTGCTGCCACACGGCTGCGCCCTGGCATTGGGTTCGATCGGCTTTGGCACTATCGCGACGTTTATCACGCTGTATTACACCACCCAGAGTTGGGACAACGCGGTGTGGGCATTGAGCCTGTTCGGCGCCAGTTTTATCGGCGCGCGCCTGTTGTTCGGCAATTTGATCAACCGGATCGGCGGCTTCCGTGTGGCGATTGCCTGCCTGTCGGTAGAGGCTCTCGGCCTGCTGTTGCTGTGGCTGGCACCCGACGCGCAATGGGCGCTCG
This sequence comes from Pseudomonas sp. FP2338, assembly GCF_030687515.1. Taxonomy (NCBI): domain Bacteria; kingdom Pseudomonadati; phylum Pseudomonadota; class Gammaproteobacteria; order Pseudomonadales; family Pseudomonadaceae; genus Pseudomonas; species Pseudomonas sp. FP2338. The sequence continues at coordinate 5,010,632 of NZ_CP117436.1, forward strand.
CCGGTGCGGCGTTGAGCGGGTTTGGCTTTTCGCTGGTGTTTCCAGCACTGGGCGTAGAAGCCGTCAACCTGGTGCCGGCCTCCAGCCGTGGCGCGGCGGTGGGGGCTTATTCGCTGTTTATCGACTTGTCATTGGGTATCACCGGCCCACTGGCCGGGGCGGTGGCGGCAGGCTTCGGCTTTGCGTCGATCTTCCTGTTTGCTGCCCTGGCTGCCGTCGGTGGCCTACTGTTGAGTGTGTATTTGTACCGGCAAGCACCGAAGGCCCGCGAGGCGAGAGGCGCCTAGAAGTCGACCTTGCCACGCCCGGCCTTGATGCTGCCGCGCTTGGTCTTGGATTCCAGTCGACGCTTTTTCGACCCCAGGGTGGGTTTGGTCGGGCGGCGCTTTTTTTCGACCTTGGTGGCGCTGAGGATCAACTCCACCAGGCGCTCCAGCGCATCGGCGCGGTTCTGTTCCTGAGTGCGGTACTGCTGGGCCTTGAGCACCAGCACGCCTTCACTGGTGATACGACTGTCACGCAGTGCCAGCAAACGCTCCTTGTAAAACTCCGGCAGCGATGAAGCCGGGATATCAAACCGCAGGTGCACCGCGCTCGACACCTTGTTGACGTTCTGCCCACCGGCGCCCTGGGCGCGAATGGCGGTCAACTCGATCTCGGCATCGGGCAAGTGCACGTTGTTGGAAATTACCAGCATCAATCAAAAACCTTAGGCAACGGGCGACAACCACATAAACAACAAGGACGCAGGACCATGAAAAGGCTATTCATCACTGTGCTCGGCACTTTATCACTCATTCAAACGTCACTGTCCTTTGCAGACACTGCCAACGGCAAAAACCTGTATTCACAGCGATGCGCCATGTGCCACGGCCCAGACCTCAAGGCCAGCGGGCCATTGGCCAGGAAAAGCAGCCCGCCCACGCCGGACCTCACCACACCTGCTTTCAAAAAACGGCTGGCGGATTATCCGGGCGTTATTGTGTCTTCGGTGATCCTTCGCCCCAATGGCAACCTGATCCCCAAAACCCTGCAAGACAATGGTGTGAAGGTTGCGCCGCATGCCTGGAGCGTCAAGGATTTTCGCGACTTGAACGACTACATGAGTGGCGTTATTGCAAACAGCCGATAAATCTCATCGCAAAAAAATACCCCTCAATAGAGGGGTATTAATCACGGATGGAGCGTCGCTTACTTCAGCGCTGCACCCGCCGTGGCCAATGTGGCTTCAGCACTGCGCTTGTTCTTGATCCAGTAACACACCGCCATAAACGCTACCCACACCGGGATTGCGAACACCGACACCTGAATCCCCGGAATCATCAGCATGATCACCAGGATAAACACCACGAACGCCAGGCAGATGTAATTGCCATACGGATACCACAGCGCCTTGAACAACGGCACCTGGCCGGTGCGGTTCATGTGCTGGCGGAACTTGAAGTGCGAGAAGCTGATCATCGCCCAGTTGATCACCAGAGTGGCAACCACCAGCGACATCAACAACTCGAGTGCGTGTTGTGGGATGAAGTAGTTCATCAACACCGCCACCAGGGTGACCGCCGCCGATGCGAGGATCGAGCGCACCGGCACGCCGCGTTTGTCGATTTTGGCGAGTGCCTTGGGCGCGTCGCCCTGCTCAGCCATGCCCAGCAGCATGCGGCTGTTGCAGTAGGTGCCGCTGTTGTACACCGACAATGCCGCCGTCAGCACCACAAAGTTGAGGATATGCGCGGCGGTGTTGCTGCCCAGCATCGAGAACACCTGCACGAACGGGCTGCCGCTGTAGGCATCGCCGGACGCGTTAAGAGTCGCCAGCAGGCTGTCCCACGGCGTCAGCGACAACAGCACCACCAGGGCGCCGATGTAGAAAATCAGGATGCGGTAGATCACCTGATTGATCGCCTTGGGGATCACCGTACGGGGCTGGTCGGCCTCGGCGGCGGTAAAGCCAAGCATTTCCAGGCCGCCGAACGAGAACATGATGATCGCCATGGCCATCACCAAACCGCCGACGCCATGGGGGAAGAACCCGCCGTGGTCCCACAGGTTGCTCACCGACGCTTGCGGGCCGCCGCTGCCGCTGACCAGCAAATAGCTGCCCAGGGCGATCATGCCGACGATGGCCACGACCTTGATGATCGCGAACCAGAATTCGGCCTCACCGAAGACTTTGACGTTGGCCAGGTTGATCAGGTTGATCAACACGAAGAACGCCGCCGCCGAAACCCAAGTCGGGATCTCCGGCCACCAGTAGTGCACGTACTTGCCGACCGCAGTCAGCTCCGACATGCCCACCAGAATGTACAGAATCCAGCAGTTCCAGCCCGACAGGAAGCCGGCGAAACCGCCCCAGTACTTGTGGGCAAAGTGGCTGAAGGAACCGGCGACCGGCTCTTCGACGATCATTTCGCCGAGCTGGCGCATGATCATGAAGGCGATGAAGCCGCAGATGGCATAACCCAGGATCATCGACGGGCCGGCGGATTTGAGCACGCCGGCCGAGCCCAGGAACAGGCCGGTGCCGATGGCGCCACCGAGGGCGATCAACTGGATATGCCGATTTTTCAGGCCGCGTTTCAGCTCGCCTGAAGAAGATTGGGGTCCACTCATGAAAAGGGTCTCACGCAAGGTTTGAGAATGTCGAATGCAGGTTGCTGCCTTGAATTACCGACTCAAGCAGCGCCGCTCAAACCCCAGCGCAGGCACCAGGAGTACAGCGTCTTTCTAACGGTCATGCGTCACCTGTTTGTTTTTATCTGTGACGAAATCGAACCCGTCCGACTCGTGGCCGAACGGAGTGATCAGGGTGGGTAAACCCTGAGGTCTTGGCCTTATGCGTAGATACGCAAGGGGGTCACAGTAAAACGCGGCGCATTGTACACCGCTCAACAGCTTCAGCACGCCCCAACAGGGTGCACGCGACAAACTGTCAGCTAATCCTTACAGCGGGACGGCACTGCGCAATGCCTGGGCAAACCCGTAAAACTATCGTTACACCCCGGAAACCCAGCGTTACAGCCAGACTTTTTCGTCGGTTAACGGAAAACCGTCAGTGGCAAGCGTCTGAAGAATCGGTTCAGCCAATTGGCTGTTTTTTCTCGATAAAGAAACACACCGAAAAAACAGAAGAAAAAATCCAAATGAAACCGTGTCAATAAATATTTTGCATTTTCAAACACTCTCTCCTAGGTTCTTTCACTTGCCAGCGAAGCCCGTTGGCAAGCCGTTCTCAAACAACGTCCTCTAGGAGAAACACCATGCAAGCACTGGAAAACGACCTGGAAACCGAACTGCAACTCGACGATTGGTTTGAAGCGCCGACCCATGAGGCCGCCGTTGAAATGATGCAAGCCGATGCCGTTGTGCCCTTTGGCACCGCGATGTGGCCTTTCTAACACCCGGCAGGCATCCGGCAGGTGCTGTGCACGGCACCTGCCCCCTTACCCAAGGCACAGAAGGACACCCGTCATGGACAAGGCCCGCGCCGTCGAACACTTTCTTTACTACCTTGCGCACCATCCGGCACTCAACGGCCTGAGCCGCCCTACGGTGTTGCTGGGCCATACCGAGCGCTACGACGCCATCGCCGAAGCAATCACCCATAGCAGCGCCGCACGCTTCAATTTCCAATGCCAACGGCTGGACTTGACGCCCAGCGACACCCTGGCCCACGCCATCGAAACCTGTGACCTGTACCTGTTTCTGTATGACTCTTCGACCCTGCCCAACCCACGTGCCGAAGGCCCGGATTTTATTCGCGCCCTGCAAGGCGTGATGGCCGAACACTGGAAGAAATCCCTGCTGTTCAAGGATTATGGCGACTATTTCTACGACACCTTCAGCGTCGAGCCGCAGCGCATCGCCGACCTCAACGCTACGCTGATCCGGCGCATGTCCCAGGCCAACGTGCTGAGCTTTACCGACAAACACGGCTCCCGCCTTGAGGCGCCGCTGAGCAGCATCAAGAAGTGGACCAATATCAACGGGGTCGGCAACCACGACCTGGCACCGGGCGAAATCGCCACCCACAGCGAGGCCATCAACGGCCAGGTGCGGTTTGTTGGCACCTTCCTCAGCACCATTCCGTTTGCACGCAAATACGGCGTGCTGCAATCACCGTTGGAACTGTGGATCGAGAACTCGACGGTTTGCAGCGTGGCCAGCGACGTGCCGGGGCTGGCGGATGATTTCAATAAATATCTGAATGCCAACCCGTCCAACCGGCGCGTGGAGGAATTGGGGATTGGCACCAATGAAGGCGTGAAAGACTTGTATGCGCGCAATGCCGGCTTCGAGGAGCGCCACTGCGGCCTGCACCTGGGCTTGGGTGGCGGGCAAAAGGGTAGTCATCACCTGGATCTGATATTCGCCAGTGGCGTGTTGGCGCTGGATGACAAGCCAGTGTTTGATGGCAGATTTGCGTTCTAAACACACCACTCTGAAACAAGGCGGATACCTGTGGGAGCTGGCTTGCCTGCGATAACATCACTGCGGTTTGCCTGGGAAACCGAGGTGCCCGCATAGCAGGCAAGCCAGCTCCCACACTTGATTGGGTTACCAAATTTCAGAGCCAAAAAAAACGCCAACCCTAAGGTTGGCGTTTTTTATGCTGCGGTTAAATCACTGCGGCTTCTTGCGACCAAAACCCGGACGCTGACCCGAACCTGCCGGCGCGCCACGGCGCTTGCCCGACGGCTCGTCGGCGACCAGTTTCGGACCAGGGCGTTTGTTCGCCGCTGGCTTGGCCGGGCGCTTGGTGCTGGCGTTGTCCGCTGGGCGGTCCGCTTCACCACGGTTGCTACGGCCACCGCTCGGTGCTTCACCACGGGCAGGACGCGGAGTGCGCGGTGCACGCTCGCCTTCCTGACGCGATGGCGCGGTTGGGCGACGCTCGCCTTCGATGTGCGGCTCGCGGGAGATACGCCCACCGGTTGCCGGCGCATTCAGCGCCGGGCGCAAGGTGCGGGCAACACGCTCGGTCCGCGCCACAGGACGCGAGGATTTACGCTGCATGCGCTCAAGCTTGTCTTTGCTCTTGGCGTTCATCTGCGGCATGGCCACGGGCGTCAGGCCAACTTCGGCGCTGAGGATGTCGACTTCGTACTGGCTCATTTCGCGCCAGCGGCCCATCGGCAGGTCGGAGTTCAGGAATACCGGGCCGAAACGCACGCGTTTCAGGCGGCTGACCACCAGGCCCTGGGACTCCCACAGGCGACGGACTTCACGGTTACGGCCTTCCATCACCACGCAGTGATACCAGTGGTTGAAACCTTCACCACCGGGTGCCTGCTTGATGTCGGTGAACTTGGCCGGGCCGTCTTCCAGCACCACGCCAGCCTTGAGGCGTTCAATCATCTCGTCATCGACTTCGCCGCGTACACGCACAGCGTACTCACGGTCCATCTCGTAGGACGGGTGCATCAAGCGGTTGGCCAGCTCACCGTCGGTGGTGAACATCAGCAAGCCGGTGGTGTTGATGTCCAGGCGGCCGATGTTGATCCAGCGGCCTTCTTTGGGCTTGGGCATCTTGTCGAACACGGTCGGACGGCCTTCCGGGTCGTCACGGGTGCAGATCTCGCCGTCGGGCTTGTTGTACATGATCACGCGGCGCACCGATTCGGCAGCCTCTTCACGCTTGATGACCTTGCCATCAATGGTGATTGCATCGTGCAGGTCGACGCGCTGGCCGAGGGTAGCCTCGACGCCATTGACCTTGATGCGCTTCTGGGTGATCCAGGCTTCGACGTCGCGGCGTGAGCCCACGCCGATACGCGCCAGCACCTTTTGCAGTTTTTCGCCTGCTGGGCCGATTTCCTGGCTGTCGTTCTGGTCTTGGTCGTTCATCTTAAGCACCTCCCGGTGGGTCGATTCAGGCGAGGCCTGAAGAGTATTGAAAGCGGGGCTTTGGCCGAATAGCTCGGCAAAGGGTCGCGAATCATACGCGCATGGCGCGTGTTTCGCATCACAGACTAGTCGATAAGGCCCAAGTCATTTGCTTTTCCGCCGACCGGTGGCGCCCAGGGCCAGCAGGCGCAGCTCGGCTTCGGCCAAAACGGTACGTTTGTCAGCTTTGTCGAGCTTCTTCCAGGCGCGGATTTCGCGCTTGCTGCGGCCACAACCGACACAGATGTCGTCGGTGAATTTGCAGATGCTGATGCAAGGGTCTTTGGTGGAACTCATTTGAATCCTCCCTGGGAGCCAGCTCCCACAGGGTTTCCAGTGTCTGGGAGAGCAGGTCAGTCCTCGAACTGTCGGCGTTCGGCCTCAATGGCTTGCGCCAGCGCCCGGGCTTCGTCTTCCTCGTCGCTCAGCGGCGGCTGTTCAAGGGCGGCAACAGCGGCCAGGAGCTTTTCACGAGCTTCGGCCACGCCGAGGATGTCTTCCGGTTCCGGTTCCGGTTCCGGTTCCGGTTCCGGTTCGACTTGCGCCTCACCCTCAACGTTCACCTGGGTTTGCGGCTCAGCCGCGCCATCACGCAGCAAGTCATCAAAGTCAGTTTTGATGCCCTGCTCCATATCATCCAGCTCAAGCAGCAAGGTATGGAAACTGGTTTCGTCCTTCGGCTCTTCCGGCTCGGCGGTGGCGTCGGCCAATTCCTGCAGGCTGGCCGGCACCGGCGCGTCGTCGAAGTCGAGCACCGGCTCGGCTTCCATCTCGCGCAATTCGGCAAGCGGTGGCAGGTCGTCGAGGTTTTTCAGGTTGAAGTGATCGAGGAACACCTTGGTGGTGGCGAACATCGCCGGTTTGCCGGGCACGTCGCGGTAGCCGACGATGCGGATCCACTCGCGCTCCAGCAGCGTCTTGACGATATGGCTGTTGACTGCAACGCCCCGCACATCCTCAATTTCGCCCCGGGTGATCGGCTGGCGATAGGCAATCAGCGCCATGGTCTCCAGCATCGCGCGGGAATAACGCTGCGGGCGTTCTTCCCACAACCGGCCGACCCACGGGGAAAATTTCTCACGGATCTGCAAGCGATAACCTGACGCCACTTCGCGCAGTTCAAAGGCGCGACCGTCGCAGGACTTGCGCAGAATCTCCAGCGCCTTCTTGAACACTGGCGGTTCAGGGCGCTCGGCCTCTTCGAACAACTCGAACAGGCGTTCCAGCGATTGCGGTTTTCCCGAGGCCAGGAGAAAAGCTTCCAGCAAGGGTGCCAGTTCGCGGGGTTCAGTCAGATTCATCGATTCAGCTCTTTATTCGGCTCGCGCCCGCACGTGGATAGCCGCAAAAGGCTCATTCTGGACCAGCTCGACCAAGGATTCCTTGACCAGTTCGAGGATGGCCATAAAGGTCACCACCACCCCCAGGCGCCCTTCCTCTTTGGTAAACAGCTCGACAAACGGTACAAACCCGCCGCCCTTGAGGCGCTCCAGCACATCGCTCATGCGCTCGCGGGTCGACAGTGCCTCGCGGCTGACCTGGTGGCTTTCGAACATGTCACCCCGGCGCAGCACCTCGGCCATGGACATCAGCAATTCTTCCAGGCTCACATCCGGCAACAGCTTGCGCGCCCGAGCTTCCGGGGCGTCGAGCTTGGGCACCACCACATCACGGCCCACGCGGCTCAAACCGTCGATGCCTTCGGCGGCGGCCTTGAAGCGTTCATATTCCTGCAGGCGGCGGATCAGTTCGGCACGCGGGTCGTCTTCTTCGGCCTCGATGGTCTCGGAGCGCGGCAACAGCATGCGCGACTTGATCTCGGCGAGCATGGCGGCCATCACCAAGTACTCGGCGGCCAACTCCAGGCGCACAGACTGCATCAACTCGACATACCCCATGTACTGGCGAGTGATTTCCGCCACCGGGATGTCGAGGATATTGATGTTCTGTTTGCGAATCAGGTACAGCAGCAAGTCCAGCGGGCCTTCGAAGGCTTCAAGGAAGACTTCCAGCGCATCCGGCGGAATATACAGGTCCAGCGGCATTTCCATGACCGCCTGGCCATACACCATGGCAAAGGGCAGTTCCTGCTGGGCGCCCGCCTGGGGATCAGCGGTTTCCACGGCCGACATTCAGGCCTCGACCATAAACGGCGTCGGGTCGCCGCAGCCCACACGCACCACTTCCGGCTCGCCGTCGGCCAGGTTGATCACGGTAGACGCCTTGTTGCCGCCATAGCCGCCGTCGATGATCAGGTCGACGTGTTTTTCCAGCAGACGGCGCATTTCGTAAGGGTCGTACAGCGGCTCTTCTTCACCGGGCAAAATCAGCGACACGCTCATCAACGGCTCACCCAGTTCGGCCAGCAACGCCAGGGCAATCGGGTGCTCGGGCACACGCAGGCCGATGGTGCGCTTTTTGGGGTGCAGCAACAGGCGCGGCACTTCACGGGTGGCGTTGAGAATAAAGGTGTATGGCCCCGGCGTGTGGGCCTTGAGCAGGCGGAAGGTGCCGGTGTCGACCTTGGCGAACAACCCCAGTTGCGACAAATCGCTGCAGATCAGCGCAAAGTTGTGGTTTTTGTCCAGGTCACGCAGGCGTCTAACCCGTTCAACCGCGCTTTTATCGCCGATCTGGCAACCAATGGCGTAGGACGAATCAGTCGGGTAGATCACCACGCCACCGGCGCGAATGATCTCCACGGCCTGTTTTATCAGGCGCGCTTGAGGGTTTTCCGGATGAATCTGGAAGAATTGACTCACGTGTTCTACCTGTTCAGACGGTGGCAATAATGGGGTCATGCTTGAATCGCCCCCACAGCAGCGGCAAGTCTTCCGGGACCTGGCGGTACTCGCCGATCTCGGACCAGCCGCCTGGGCCATGAAAATCACTGCCGGCGCTGACCAGCAGACCAAATTCGCGGGCAAGAATCGCCAGGCTGCCCACCTGATCAGCGGGTTGATGCCCGTTGACCACCTCGATTGCGTGGCCGCCCGCTCCAATATAGTCGGCAATCAGCTTGCGGCGTTTGCTGCGGGTGAAATCGTAATGCCAGGGATGCGCCAGGCTCACCCAGGCTCCGCAAGCGCGCAATGTGCCGACCGTATCTTCCAGGGTCGGCCAGTGCTGCTTGACATCGCCCAACTTGCCGGCGCCCAGCCACTTGCGAAACGCTTCGGCGCGGTCCTTAACAAAACCTTCACGCACCATCCAGTCGGCAAAGTGCGGCCGGGCCGGTGCGTTGCCGCTGTCGCCCAGTTCCTGCTGGATGGCGCGGGCGCCGTCGAGCGCGTTGGGCATGCCTTTAAGGCTGAGCTTGCGGCTTATTTCTTCGGACCGCAGCCAACGGCCATCGTGCAATTGGGCGATGGCCGCCACTAAAGGCGCAGCGTTTTGATCGAAACCGTAACCGAGCACATGAATGGTGGCGCCGCCCCAGGTGCAGGACAATTCCACGCCGTTGACCAGTTGCATGCCCAGCGCATGGGCCGCCGAGCGGGCCTCATCGAGGCCTTCGAGGGTGTCGTGGTCGGTCAACGACAGGACTCGCACGCCTTTTTCAAACGCACGCGCAACCAGTACCGCGGGCGCCAGGGCGCCGTCGGAGGCTGTGCTGTGGCAGTGCAAATCAACATTCACGGGCGTGTGTAACCTCAAGTCAGCTGGCGCTTTCGCTACCAAGGATGTTTGTTATTATGCCGCCACATCCAGCTTCTGGCTCTTACTGTGAAACAATTCATCGACTTCATCCCGCTGTTGCTGTTTTTCATCGTTACCAAACTCGACCCCAGGGTCATCGATATCGCCGGTCATCAGCTCTCGTTCGGGGGCATCTACAGCGCCACTGCCGTGCTGATCGTCAGTTCTATCGTAGTCTACGGCGCCATTTTCATTTCCCAGCGCAAACTGGAAAAAAGCCAATGGCTCACCCTGGTTGCCTGCCTGGTGTTCGGCGGCCTGACCCTGGCCTTTCACAGCGAAACCTTCCTTAAATGGAAAGCCCCGGTGGTGAACTGGCTGTTCGCGCTGGTGTTTATCGGCAGCCACTTCATCGGTGACCGCCTGTTGATCAAGCGCATCATGGGCCACGCGTTGACTCTGCCGGAGCCGGTATGGGTGCGGTTGAACGTGGCCTGGATCGTGTTTTTCCTGTTTTGCGGCGCCGCCAACCTGTTCGTGGCCTTTACCTTCCAGGATTACTGGGTGGACTTCAAAGTCTTCGGCAGCCTGGGCATGACCGTATTGTTCCTGATCGGCCAAGGTATCTACCTGTCGCGCCATCTGCATGACACCGCCCCTACCACGCCGAAAACCGAGGACTGACATGCTCTACGCTATCATTGCCACCGACGTTGCCGATTCGCTGGAAAAACGCCTGAGCGTACGCCCGGCGCACGTTGAGCGCCTGAAAACCCTGCAAGCCGAAGGCCGTCTGGTGATCGCAGGCCCGCACCCGGCCGTCGACAGCAATGACCCAGGCGCCGCCGGCTTCACCGGCAGCCTGATCATTGCCGAATTCGCCTCGCTGGCCGATGCCCAGGCCTGGGCCAAAGCCGATCCCTACATTGCTGCGGGCGTCTACGCTGATGTGGTGGTCAAGCCGTTCAAGCAAGTCCTGCCTTAAAGCCCGGCTGCGCTGAACCTGATAGGTTCGGCGCGCTCCTAATGGCTCATTATTCTCGGTAACCTGCCGACAACGTTCTGAATATTCGTGTGGAATCAGGAGTTCCGATGCGCTTACGTCCGTTGTGTCTGTTGGCAGTGTTAATGATCGGGGCGACCGCCCACGCGGAAGAAACCTCAAACACCGGCAGCTCCACGCCCTTGTCCCTGAGTGTCGGCAGCCAGATCACCGAGTTGCAGCAACGCTTGAAAGAAAGCGAACGGCTGCGTGAAGAATTGAGCAAACAACTGCAAAGCACAGAGAATGCCCGTGAAAGCGCTCAACTGAATCGCTTGCGCCAGGAGAACCAACGCCTGGTCCAGCAACTCAAAGAGACACAAGGCGGCGCCCTGAACCGCTGGCTGACCGAACAACAACAGTGGTTTGTTACCGGCGGGGCCGTCGCACTGATCGCCTTGCTGTGCGGGATCTTCGCCAGCGGTGGGCACCGTCGCCGTCGACAATGGCTAAATTGAGTGAGTCATGAGCGAGCTGTTACTGATAGATGATGACCAGGAGCTCTGTGAGCTGCTGACCAGTTGGCTGAGCCAGGAAGGTTTCCAGGTGCGCGCCTGCCACGACGGCTTGAGCGCCCGCAAAGCCCTGGCCGAAGCCTCACCCGCCGCCGTGGTGCTTGACGTGATGCTGCCGGATGGCAGCGGCCTGGAGTTGCTCAAGCAATTGCGCAATGACCACCCGGAGTTGCCGGTGGTGATGCTCTCGGCCCGTGGCGAACCGCTGGACCGTATCCTCGGCCTGGAACTGGGTGCCGACGATTACCTGGCCAAGCCCTGCGACCCTCGCGAACTGACTGCGCGCCTGCGCGCAGTGCTGCGCCGCAGCCACCCGGCGGCGGTGTCGACGCAGATGGAGCTGGGCGATTTGTGCTTCAGCCCGGTGCGTGGCGTGGTCAGCATCGACGAGCAGGAATTCACGCTCACGGTGTCCGAAAGCCGCCTGCTCGAAGCCTTGCTGCGCCAGCCCGGCGAGCCGCTGGACAAGCAGGAACTGGCGCAGATCGCCCTGGGCCGTAAGCTCACTTTGTACGATCGCAGCCTGGACATGCACGTGAGCAACCTGCGCAAAAAGATCGGCCCACACCCGGATGGCCGACCACGGATCGTGGCGCTGCGCAGCCGCGGCTACTACTACAGCCTCTGAACACAACGCTATCCCCTGTGGGAGCTGGCTTGTGTGGGAGCGGGCTTGCTCGCGAAAGCGGTGGGTCAGTCTATGCACGTGCTGGCTGACCCACCGCATTCGCAGGCAAGCCAGCTCCCACACTTGATCGCATCAATCCGACAGTTTTGTCAGCTCACACCAAAACCCTCTTTACCCAAGCTTTACCCTCCCCTGACCGCCGCTGACCTTGCACTGGGTAACCTACTCACATCCGGACTCACCGGAATAGAGACAGGAGAATCACCATGCGCAAGACCCTTATCGCCCTGATGTTCGCCGCTGCCCTGCCGACCATCGCCATGGCCGCAGCGCCAGAAGGCCCAGGCCCGATGGGCGGCCCTGAAGGCCATATGATGGGCGGCCCAGGCCACGGCGGTGAACACGGTCCGCGTGGCAAAGGCGGCCCCTTCAGCCAGCTCGACCTGAGCCGCGAACAGCGCGAGCAAATCGGCAAGCTGATGGGCGAGCAATGGCACGGCCGCAAAGAGATCGTGCGCAAGTACCTGGACAAACTGCCGGCCGCTGACCAGCAAGCCATGAAAAACGACTTGGCCGCCGCCAAGCAGAAAACCCAGGCTGACATCCGTGCCGTGCTCAAACCCGATCAACAGAAGAAATTCGACGAGATCGTCAAGAAGCAAGCCGAGCGCCGCGCCGAGTGGAAGGAATTCCAGGCCTGGAAAGCGCAACAGCCGCAAAAAGCGCAATAATGCTCTAGCGTTACCTCCCCAGCCCAGTGGCTCGCGCCGCTGGGCTTTTCCTGTTTGAGGGTTTCCTGTGCGTTCATTGTTCTGGCGCATCCTGGCCAGTTTCTGGCTGGCCATCGCCTTGGTTGCCGGGCTGTCGATCCTGCTTGGGCACATGCTCAACCAGGACACCTGGATTCTCAGCCGCCATCCCGGCCTCAACAACCTGGCGCAAGAGTGGACGCAACTCTACGAAGCCCAGGGTGAGGACGCCGCCCAGGAGTTGCTGCAACAACGCAAACGCCAGTACCACATCGACGTGCAGGTACTCAACGAAAGCGGCGACCCAGTGGTACGCGGTACCTTCCCGCGCCGTGCCGCCGCCTTCGAAGCCCGCCAGAATGACAACCAGGACAGCCATCTGCCCTGGCGCCGCCTGACCGCCGAGTACACCAGTGAAAAAACCGGTGACACGTACCTGCTGATCTACCGCATCCCCAACCCGGAGCTGGACGCCTGGCACCGCAGCAGCCTGATGTGGCCGTTGAGCGCGCTGGCCATCGCCCTGGTGGTGCTGACGCTGTTCAGCCTGCTGGTGACCCTGTCCATTACCCGCCCACTCAGCCGCCTGCGCGGCGCAGTGCATGACCTGGGCCAGACCACCTATCAGCAAAACAGCCTGGCGCAACTGGCCAACCGCCGCGATGAATTCGGCGTGCTGGCCACTGACTTCAACCGCATGGGCGCGCGTCTGCAAAGCCTGATCGGCAGCCAGCGCCAGTTGCTGCGCGATGTGTCCCACGAACTGCGCTCGCCGCTGGCCCGCTTGCGCATCGCCCTGGCCCTGGCCGAACGCGCCGGCCCCGAAGAACGCGAACGCCTGTGGCCGCGCCTGACCCGTGAGTGCGACCGCCTGGAAGCGCTGATCAGCGAGATTCTGGTGCTGGCCCGCGTCGACGCCGACAACGCCAGCGCCGAAGAGGTCGACCTCACCCCACTGCTCAGAACCTTACAAAAGGATGCCCAACTCAGTGCGCCGGAACAGGTGGTGCAACTGAGCGCCGAACCCGAGCTGCACCTCAAGGGCTGGCCGACCATGATCGAGCGCGCCGTGGACAACCTGCTGCGTAACGCCCAGCGCTTTAACCCCGTTGGCCAGCCCATCGAGCTAAGCGCCCAGCACCAGGGTGAGCGCATCCTGATCAGCGTGCGCGACCACGGCCCCGGCGTTGAAGCCGAACACTTGAGCCAGCTGGGCGAGCCGTTTTATCGCGCGCCCGGCCAAGCGGCCCAAGGCCACGGGCTGGGCCTGGCGATTGCCCGCCGCGCCGCCGAACGCCATGGCGGCAGCCTGATCCTGGCCAATCACCCGGACGGTGGTTTTATCGCCAGCATCGACTTGCCGTTGGTGCCGGGAGTGGTCACAGCCGTGTGAGGATCTTCTATAGTGGCCCTTCTCTAACGGAGGGCCTTTGATGACTGACCTGCTGACACCCATCCAAGCCGCACTCGATTTACCGCAGACCCCACTGACGTTCACCGAGGCCGGCGCCCTGCCCTCGACCTTTGCCGTGACCGAACTGGCCAGCGCCAGCCTCGGCGCTGCCGGCCAGGCGGTAGCTCAACTTATCCAGCAACAAACCGGGCGCTTGCCCAGCGTGAGCGTGGACCGGCGCCTCGCTTCCTTCTGGTTCTCCTCCTCGATTCGCCCAGTGGGCTGGCAAGTACCGCCGCTGTGGGACCCGGTGGCCGGCGACTACGCCAGCGCCGACGGCTGGATCCGTTTGCACACCAATGCGCCCCACCACCGTGCTGCCGCCGAGCGCGTACTGGGCAAGGTCAATGACCGCGCCGAGATGGCCAGTAAAGTCGCCGCCTGGAACGCCGCCGAACTGGAGCAGGCGATCGTCGATGCCGGCGGTTGCGCGGCGCAGATGCGTACATGGCAGGCCTGGCAAACCCATCCGCAAGGGTTGGCGGTAAACGCCGAGGCATTGGTGCAGCGCCAGACCTTCGACACCACTGGCGACAAACCGTGGCTCGGCTCGGTGGCACGCCCGCTGGCCGGCATCAAGGTGCTGGACTTGACCCGTGTGTTGGCCGGTCCCGTGGCCAGTCGTTTTCTCGCAGGCCTGGGCGCCAATGTACTGCGCATCGACTCGCCGACCTGGAACGAACCGGGGGTAGTGCCGGAAATGACCCTGGGCAAACGCTGCGCGCGCCTGGACCTTAAAAGTGCCGAAGACCGCCAGGTGTTCGAAAGCCTGCTCAAGGACGCCGACATCCTGTTCCACGGCTACCGCGCCGACGCGCTCGAACAGTTGGGCTACACCGCCACAGAATTACAACACCTCGCCCCCGGCCTGATCGACGTAAGCCTCAACGCCTACGGCTGGAGCGGCCCGTGGCGCAACCGTCGCGGCTTCGACAGCCTGGTGCAGATGAGCAGCGGCATTGCCGACGCCGGTATGGCCTGGAAACAGGCGGATAAACCGCTGCCGCTGCCGTTGCAGGCGCTGGATCATGCGACCGGGTATTTGATGGCGGCCAGTGCCATTCAAGCCTTGAGCGAACGCCTGAAAACCGGCCGCGGTGGTTCGGCGCGCTTGTCCTTGGCGCGCACCGCGAAGTTGCTGGTGGAGGCCGGGCAAGTGCCGGAGCAGCCGGCGTTGCGGGCTGAAGAACCGGGTGATCAGGGCTTGGTGGTGGAGCAGACGGCGTGGGGCCAGGCGCATCGTTTGCTGGCGCCGGTGACCATCAGTGGCACGCCGTTGCAGTGGGATTTGCCCGCCGGGGAGTTGGGCTCACATCGGGCTCAGTGGTGACTTGAGATCGCTATCGCAGGCAAGCCAGTTCCCACATTGGATGTGTGAACAGGGCCAAATAGGGGAGCTGGCTCTTACACATTGAAAGTATGAACACAGTCAAATGTGGGGGTGGCTCTTACACATTGAAAGAGTGAACACTATCAAATGTGGGAGTGGCTCTTACACATTGAAAGTGTGAACACTATCAAATGTGGGAGCTGGCTTGCCTGCGATGAGGCCCTGACAGATGTCATCAGTCCATTCTGCTCAACGACGTCCACAAATGCTGCGCCGCATACGCCCTTAAAGGCCGCCACGCCTCAGCTCTGGCCAACAACTGCCGCGCCGACACCGGCCCGCCTTCCAGCGCCGCCAGCGCATTGATCAAGCCAATATCCCCCGACGCAAACGCATCCGGCTCACGCAACTGACGCATGGCGATGTACTGCGCAGTCCAGTCGCCAATTCCCGGCAAGGCTACCAGGCGCGCCACGCCGTCCTTGAGACTGGCCTTGGCTGCAAATAATTGCGGATCATCCAGCAACGCCTGGGCCACACCCGACAAGGTACGGCCCCGCGCCTTGGGCATGCCCAAGGTCGCCAGGTCCGCCGCCGCCAAGACTTCAGGAGCAGGAAACACATGGGTGATTCCGGCATAGGGCGTTTGCAGCGGCTGGCCATACTGCGCCACCAATTTACCCGCCAGGCGAATGGCCGCGACCACCGTGATCTGCTGGCCCAGCACCGCACGAATCGCCAGCTCCAAACCATCCCACGTCCCCGGCACGCGCAGGCCGGGGCGCGCAGCCACCAACTGCGCCATCAACGGGTCGGTGGTCAGTTGCGCATTGATCAACCCAGGTTGGGCATCCAGATCGAACATGGCCCGCAGGCGCCGCTCGATCTCGGGCAGCGCCGTCGTGTCGGGAAACTCAACGCCCACTTCCAGCCAATCGCCCGCGCCCGGCGCCACGCTGATGCAGCCATGTTGCCCGCCAATACTGATGCTGCGCCGATACACGCCGGCCTCCACGGTCTCCAGCCCGATGATGGCCCGTGCCGATAAAAAACCCAGCATTGCCGCCCAGTCATAGGGCGGCTCATACGCCAATCTCACAACGACAACACCCCGCTATACAGCCCATAAGCCGCCAGCCCCGCACCCGCGATCACGCAACTGAAAATGCCTTTTTCCATGTGCGTAAACAAGGGCTGGCCCTGTTCGCGCTTGGCCAGGGCAAACAGGATCACGCCGGGCGCATACAGCAGCGCCGAGAGCAGCAGGTACTTCAAGCCACCGGCGTACAACAGCCAGATGGCATAGCCGAGGGCGATCAGGCCGACCAGCAAATCCTTATAACGCTGGCGCTGGGCACCGGCATAGGTTTCACCGCGCCCGCTCAACAGCACCGCGTAGGCCGCCGACCACAGGTACGGCACCAGGATCATCGACGAGGCCAGGTAAATCAGGGTGGTGTAGGTGCTGTGGGAAAACAGCGTGATCACCAGGAACACCTGGATCATCACGTTGGTCAGCCACAGCGCATTGACCGGCACCCGGTTGGGGTTTTCCTTTTTCAAGAAGGCCGGCATGGTTTTGTCATGGGCGGTGGCGTAGAGGATTTCCGCACACAGCAGCGCCCATGAGAGCAAGGCGCCGAGCAGTGACACGGCCAACCCGATGCTGATCGCCATCGCGCCCCACGGCCCGACGATATGTTCCAGCACACCGGCCAGTGAAGGGTTTTGCAATTGCGCCAGCTCCGGCTGGCTCATGATGCCCAGGGACAGCACATTCACCAGCACCAGCAGTGCCAGCACACCCAGAAAGCCGATCACCGTGGCGCGGCCCACGTCCGAGCGCTTCTCGGCGCGCGCCGAATACACGCTGGCGCCCTCGATGCCGATAAACACGAACACAGTGACCAGCATCATGTTGCGCACCTGATCAACCACACTGCCAAATTGCGGGTTGCCCAGGCCCCAGATATCGCGGGTAAAAATATCCGCCTTGAACGCCACGGCGGCAATCACGATAAACATCAGCAACGGCACGATCTTCGCCACCGTGGTGATCTGGTTGATGAACGCGGCCTCCTTGATGCCACGCAGCACCAGAAAATGCACAGCCCACAGCAGCAGCGAGGCGCAGCCGATGGCGACCGGCGTATTGCCTTGGCCGAACACCGGGAAAAAGTAGCCGAGGGTGCTGAACAGCAACACGAAGTAACCGACGTTGCCCATCCACGCACTGATCCAGTAGCCCCAGGCCGACGAAAACCCCATGTAGTCACCGAACCCGGCCTTGGCGTAGGCGTACACGCCGGAGTCGAGTTCGGGTTTGCGATTGGCCAGGGTCTGGAACACAAACGCCAGGGTGAGCATGCCGACGGCGGTGATGGCCCAGCCGATCAGCACGGCGCCCACTTCGGCGCGTGCGGCCATGTTCTGCGGCAAAGAGAAAATCCCGCCGCCGATCATCGACCCCACCACCAGGGCAATCAGGGCGCTGAGACGTAGTTTCTCGGCCGGCTGGGACATGAAAACTCCTAAATAAAATAGTTTGAGAGAACACGCGCGCACTCAACTAATTAACTCAGCGAATGTAGCGTTTATTAAAGACAGCGATAAAACCGTGACGCTCATAACGCAATGGCATGACAGTTTATAAAGTTTAAGCTTATTTAGAATTTAAAGAGAGCAGGCACTTTGCCAGTTTGAGCGAGCTTAGCCAGTTAATTGAGAAAAGTTTGCATATTCGACAAAAAGGGCTAGGGTCAAACGTCCACACATCGAACTAAATGATTAATAAAAACGCAGGAGCCGCTCTGGAAAGCGCCTTTTCGGGGGAAACTATTGCCTCGGGATTTTACCCTTAAGTCATTAATTCACAATGGAATGTGCCAATGACGTGATCTAAGTCAGCTGTTTGATCAGCGCACGGAATTATTCTGTGGTCTCTCTTCTCCTGCATTGGAGTCATGCAATGTCTGACACTCCCGGAAAACTTCGACTCGGCGCCCTGGTTGCGCTGGTCGTGGGCTCAATGATTGGCGGCGGGATCTTCTCACTGCCGCAAAACATGGCCGCCAGCGCCGATGTCGGCGCGGTGTTGATCGGCTGGGTCATTACCGCCATCGGCATGCTCACCCTCGCTTTCGTGTTCCAGACCCTGGCCAACCGCAAGCCTGACCTCGACGGCGGCGTGTACGCCTACGCCAAGGCCGGGTTCGGCGACTACATGGGTTTCTCATCGGCCTGGGGGTACTGGATCAGCGCCTGGCTGGGCAACGTCGGTTACTTCGTGTTGCTGTTCAGCACCCTCGGTTACTTCTTCCCGATCTTTGGCGAAGGCAACACACCCGCTGCCGTGATTGGCGCCTCGGTGCTGCTGTGGGCCGTGCATTTCCTGGTACTGCGCGGCATCAAGGAAGCAGCCTTCATCAACCTGGTGACCACCGTCGCCAAGGTGGTGCCGCTGGTGCTGTTTGTATTGATCGCGCTGTTCGCGTTCAAGCTGGACATTTTCACCGCTGACATCTGGGGCGTGAAAAACCCCGACCTGGGCAGCGTGATGAACCAGGTGCGCAACATGATGCTGGTCACCGTGTGGGTGTTTATCGGCATCGAAGGCGCGAGCATCTTCTCGTCCCGTGCAGAAAAACGCAGCGACGTCGGCAAGGCCACCGTGATCGGCTTTATCACCGTGCTGCTGTTTCTGATGCTGGTGAACGTGCTGTCCCTGGGCATCATGACCCAACCGGAACTGGCCAAACTGCAGAACCCATCGATGGCTGCCGTGCTGGAGCATGTGGTGGGCCACTGGGGCGCGGTGTTGATCAGCGTCGGCTTGATCATCTCGCTGCTGGGTGCGCTGCTGTCGTGGGTGCTGCTGTGTGCGGAGATCATGTTCGCCGCCGCCAAGGACCACACCATGCCGGAGTTCCTGCGTAAGGAAAACGCCAACCATGTGCCGGTCAACGCCCTGTGGCTGACCAATGCGATGGTCCAGGTTTTCCTGGTAATCACACTGTTTTCGGCCAGCACTTACCTGTCACTGATCTACCTCGCCACCTCGATGATCCTGGTGCCTTACCTGTGGTCGGCGGCCTACGCGCTGCTGCTGGCGGTGCGCGGCGAGACCTACGAAAACGCCCTGCGCGAGCGCAAGAAAGACCTGTTCATCGGCGCCATCGCCCTGATCTACGCGGTCTGGCTGCTCTACGCCGGCGGCACCAAATACCTGCTGCTGTCCGCCCTGCTCTATGCCCCCGGCGCGATCCTTTTTGCCAAGGCCAAGCATGAACTGGGCAAACCGATTTTCACCCACGTTGAGAAGCTGATTTTTGCCGCAGTTGTCATTGGCGCCCTCGTGGCTGCCTATGGCCTCTACGACGGCTTCCTGACTCTGTAATTCTGACTGGAGGATTTGTAATGACCACGGAAAAAGTGAAGTACGGCGTACATTCCGAAGCCGGCAAACTGCGCAAAGTCATGGTGTGCTCCCCAGGTTTGGCCCACCAGCGGCTGACCCCCAACAACTGCGACGAACTGCTGTTCGATGATGTGTTGTGGGTGGCCCAGGCCAAACGCGACCACTTCGACTTCGTGACCAAGATGCGCGAGCGGGACATTGATGTGCTGGAAATGCACAACCTGCTGACCGATATCGTCGCCATCCCGGAAGCGCTGGACTGGATCCTGGAACGCAAGATCACCGCCAATACCGTTGGCCTGGGCCTGGTCGATGAAGTCGGCTCGTGGCTGCGCAGCCTGGAGCCGCGCAAAATTAGCGAGTTCCTGATTGGCGGCGTGTCGGCCGATGACCTGCCGAGCAGCTTCGGTGGCCGAACCATCGAGATGTTCCGCGACTTCCTCGGCCACTCAAGCTTCATCCTGCCGCCGCTGCCCAACACTCAGTTCACCCGCGACACCACCTGCTGGATCTACGGCGGTGTGACGCTCAACCCGATGTACTGGCCGGCGCGACGTCAGGAAACCCTGTTGGCCAGCGCCATCTATAAATTCCACCCCGAGTTCACCAACGCCGACTTCCAGATCTGGTACGGCGACCCCGACCAGGAACACGGTGCCGCCACGCTGGAAGGCGGCGACGTGATGCCGATTGGCAATGGCGTGGTGTTGATCGGCATGGGCGAGCGTTCTTCGCACCAGGCGATTGGCCAACTGGCGCGCAACCTGTTCAAGAACAAAGCCGTGGAGCGCGTGATCGTTGCCGGCCTGCCGAAGTCCCGCGCGGCGATGCACCTGGACACCGTGTTCAGCTTCTGCGATCGCGACCTGGTGACCATCTTCCCCGAAGTGGTCAACCAGATCGTGCCCTTCACCCTGCGCCCGGATGAAAGCAAGCCGCACGGCATCGACATCCAGCGGGAGAAAACCAACTTCCTCGAAACCGTGGCCGCAGCGCTCAACCTCAAGGCACTGCGTGTGGTCGAGACCGGCGGCAACAGCTTCGCCGCCGAGCGCGAGCAATGGGATGACGGCAACAACGTGGTGGCCGTGGAGCCTGGCGTGGTGATCGGTTACGACCGCAACACCTACACCAACACCCTGCTGCGCAAGGCCGGTGTGGAAGTCATCACCATCAGAGCCGGTGAACTGGGCCGCGGCCGTGGCGGTGGCCACTGCATGACCTGCCCGATCATCCGCGACCCAATCGACTATTGATTTTTTGGCCTTGGCCGCTGCTTATCCAGCAGCGGCCAGGGGGATAACCGAAACCTAAGGAGATCCATCATGGCTTTTAATATGCGCAACCGCAGCCTGCTCTCGCTGATGCACCACACTACCCGCGAGCTGAACTACCTGCTGGACCTGTCCCGCGACCTCAAACGCGCCAAGTACACCGGCACCGAGCGTCCGCACCTGCAAGGCAAAAACATCGCGCTGATCTTCGAAAAAACCTCGACTCGCACCCGTTGCGCGTTCGAAGTGGCGGCCCATGACCAAGGCGCCCACGTCACCTATATCGACCCGGTGTCGTCGCAGATCGGCCACAAGGAAAGCATGAAAGACACCGCCCGCGTCTTGGGCCGCATGTTCGATGCCATCGAGTACCGTGGCTTTGAGCAGGAAATCGTTGAAGAGCTGGCCAAGTTCGCCGGTGTGCCGGTGTTCAACGGCCTGACCGCCGAATTTCACCCGACCCAAATGATCGCCGACACCCTGACCATGCGCGAGCACAGCGACAAGCCGCTGCATGACATCAGCTACGCCTACCTGGGCGACGCGCGTTACAACATGGGCAATTCGCTGCTGATGATCGGCGCCAAACTGGGCATGGACGTGCGCATCGGCGCGCCGAAAGCGCTGTGGCCACACGAAGATTTCATCAAGCAGTGCCAGGCCTTTGCCGAAGAAAGCGGCGCGCGCATCACCATCACCGAAGACCCGAAAGAAGCCGTCAAAGGTGTGGACTTCATCCACACCGATATCTGGGTGTCGATGGGTGAGCCGGTGGAAGCGTGGGACGAGCGTATCGAGCAACTGCTGCCGTACCAGGTCAACGCCAAGATGATGAAAGCCTCGGGCAACCCGCGCGTGAAGTTCATGCACTGCCTGCCGGCGTTCCATAACAGCGAGACCAAGGTAGGCAAGGACATCGCCGCGCGTTATCCGAACCTGGCCAATGGCGTGGAAGTGACCGAGGACGTGTTCGAGTCGCCGGCCAACATCGCGTTTGAGCAGGCGGAAAACCGCATGCATACCATCAAGGCGATTCTGGTGTCGGCGCTGGCGGATATCTAACCCATCAAGCTGGTAATGCGCTCCCATGTGGGAGCCGGGCTTGCCCGCGATGGCGGTCTATATGATCCACCGCTATCGCAGGCAAGCCAGCTCCCACATTAACCGCGTTCCTT
Organism: Pseudomonas sp. FP2338; assembly: GCF_030687515.1. Classification (NCBI taxonomy): domain Bacteria; kingdom Pseudomonadati; phylum Pseudomonadota; class Gammaproteobacteria; order Pseudomonadales; family Pseudomonadaceae; genus Pseudomonas; species Pseudomonas sp. FP2338. The sequence goes on from NZ_CP117436.1 coordinate 5,032,740, forward strand.
CAGCCACGCTTTTAGAAGGACATTTTTATGCGCATCGTCGTAGCCCTGGGCGGCAACGCCCTGCTCCGCCGTGGTGAACCCATGACGGCGGACAACCAACGCGCCAATATCCGCATCGCCACCGAACAGATCGCCAAGATCCACCCCGGCAACGAGCTGGTGATCGCCCACGGCAATGGCCCGCAAGTCGGCCTGCTGTCGTTGCAGGCGGCGGCCTACACCCAGGTTTCGCCCTACCCGCTGGACGTGCTCGGCGCCGAGACCGAAGGCATGATCGGCTACATCATCGAACAGGAACTGGGCAACCTGCTGGACTTCGAGGTGCCGTTCGCCACCTTGCTCACCCAAGTGGAAGTCGACGCCAAGGACCCGGCCTTCCAGAACCCGACCAAGCCGATTGGCCCGGTGTACTCCAAGGCCGAAGCCGAAAAACTTGCGGCTGAAAAAGGCTGGGCCATCGCCCCCGATGGCGATAAATACCGTCGCGTAGTGGCCAGCCCACGCCCCAAACGCATCTTTGAAATCCGCCCGATCAAGTGGCTGCTGGAAAAACGCGCCATTGTGATTTGCGCCGGTGGCGGCGGCATCCCGACGATGTATGGCGAAGACGGCACGCTGCGCGGTATTGAAGCGGTGATCGACAAAGACCTGTGCTCATCCTTGCTGGCCTCGCAGCTGGACGCCGACTTGCTGGTGATCGCCACCGATGTGAATGCGGCTTTTATCGACTTCGGCAAGCCGACCCAGAAGGCCATCGGCCAGGCCCATCCCGATGACATGGAGAAGCTCGGCTTCGCCGCCGGCTCCATGGGGCCGAAGGTACAAGCGGCCTGCGAGTTCGCCCGTCAGACTGGCAAAACTGCCGTCATCGGTTCACTCTCGGACATCGAAGCCATCGTCCAGGGCAGCGCCGGCACACGTATCAGCACGGCAAAACCTGGCATCACCTACCTGTGAAGTAGAGGAGAAACACCTATGGCCACCTTTGAACCCGGTCACCTGCACATCGAACGTCACGCGCTCAACAAGGATGACTACAGCTACAACCTGTGCATCGACTACGAGGTCAGCCAGGATCCAAAGGAAGGCAAGGGAATGCTCTTCAAGCTGCACGGCTCGGTGCAGGGCAAGGACCTCAAGGAGGAATTCTTTTTACCCAAGGACCAGGCCTTCGACTTTGCCCGGCATGCGATGAACATCGCGCAAAAATATGGAATGCCGAAGGTTGCGACGCTTAACGGCTCGATGCACAAGCAGTACGACTCGATGTTTGAGGATATAAGGCATCAGCTGGATGTGAAGTCCGGCGATCCGGTCAAGCCCGAACACTTGGAATAAGAACACCGTAAGTCCAATGTGGGAGCTGGCTTGCCTGCGATGACGGTGGATCAGTCACCGAAAGTATCGGCTGACAAACCGCTATCGCAGGCAAGCCAGCTCCCACATTTTGATCTCCCTGCGCTCCAAGGCATACTTGCGGCCTCTCGCTCTGCAGATTTGTCGCCATCCCATGCGTATCCACGTCAGCTTCATCGACCGCGTCGGCATTACCCAGGAAGTCCTGGCCTTGCTCGGTGGGCGCAATCTCAACCTGGATGCAGTGGAGATGGTGCCGCCCAACGTGTATATCGACGCGCCGACCCTGAGCGCCGAGGTGCTCGAAGAACTGCGCGATGCACTGTTCAGCGTGCACGGCGTACAGGCGGTCACCGTGGTGGATATCCTTCCCGGCCAACGTCGCCACCTGCAACTTGACGCGCTGCTGGCGGCCATGACCGACCCGGTGCTGGCCCTGGACAGCGCGGGCAAGATCCTGCTGGCCAACCCGGCGCTGATCGCGCTGTATGGCCGCGAACCGGCGGGCGAAAGCATCAGCGCGTTGTTCAACGACCCGGCGCTGCTGGAGACTTTGCTCGAACAGGGCTTTCGTTTGCCGTTGCGCGAGATCAGCGTCAACGGCCAGACCTTTTTGCTCGACGCCACGCCGATCACCGACGCCGGCGCCCTGCTGACCCTGTACCAACCCAATCGCATCGGTGAGCAACTGTCGGCGCTGCATCACGACCATGCCGAAGGGTTTGATGCATTGCTGGGCGAGTCGCCGGTGATCCGCACCCTCAAGGCGCGGGCGCAACGGGTGGCGGCGCTGGATGCGCCGCTGTTGATCCAGGGCGAAACCGGCACCGGCAAAGAGCTGGTCGCGCGCGCCTGCCATGCCATCAGCGCACGCCACAGTGCACCGTTTTTGGCCTTGAACTGTGCGGCGTTGCCGGAGAACCTGGCCGAAAGTGAGTTGTTCGGTTATGCGCCTGGCGCCTTTACCGGCGCGCAGCGTGGTGGCAAGCCCGGGCTGATGGAGTTGGCCAACCAGGGCACGGTGTTCCTTGATGAAATTGGCGAGATGTCGCCGTATTTGCAGGCCAAGCTGCTGCGGTTTCTGAATGACGGCAGCTTTCGCCGGGTGGGCGGCGACCGTGAAGTGAAGGTCAATGTGCGCATCCTCAGCGCTACTCATCGCGACCTGGAGAAGATGGTCAGCGAGGGCACCTTCCGCGAAGACCTGTTTTACCGTCTTAATGTGCTCAACGTCGAAGTGCCGCCACTGCGCGAGCGCGGCCAGGACATTCTGCTGCTGGCCCGCTACTTCATGCAGCAGGCCTGTGCGCAGATACAGCGCCCGGTGTGTCGCTTGGCGCCCGGCACTTACCCGGCCCTGCTGGGCAACCGCTGGCCGGGCAATGTGCGCCAGTTGCAAAACGTGATCTTCCGCGCCGCCGCCATCTGCGAAAGCAGCCTGGTGGACATCGGCGACCTCGACATCGCCGGTACCTCGGTCGCCCGCCAGAGCGACGGCGAAGTCGACAGCCTGGAACAAGCGGTGGAAGACTTCGAGCGCAACCTGCTGGAAACCCTCTACGCCAGCTACCCCTCGACCCGCCAACTGGCGAGCCGCTTGCAAACGTCCCACACGGCGATCGCCCATCGCCTGCGCAAGTACGGCATTCCCAATAAGCCCTGACTGAATAAATGCGGTCCATATGTGGGCGGTAGCTTGTGTGGGCACTGGCTTGTGTGGGAGCTGGCTTGCCTGCGATAGCATCACCTTGGTCTGCCTGATACACCTAGGTGCCTGCATCGCAGGCAAGCCAGCTCCCACACAAGCCCGCTCCCACATGGACGGCATTCCAGATTTTGGTCTGAGAACGACATCCGCTGTACTGAAAGCGCTACAGCGTAACGATATCGCTACAACCCTTTTTTTTACGCGCCATGCAAGGCTTTGATCCACATAGGCTTTTTTTGGTGTGCTCAAGTGTATCGAAATCGCTACAGCTGAAAATCATATCGTCATCACCAAAATAGTTAAGACGTTGATTTATAACAACTTAATAACATTGGCCGCGATATTGCTAAGTAACTCCCCATTATTCCAATCCCGTCCACCAGACGAATCTGGCCCTGAGGAGTTTCCATGAGCGAGTTGCGTTTCACTGAAGATCACGAATGGCTGCGCGCCGAAGCCGATGGCAGCGTCACCGTGGGTATCACCGCTTTCGCGCAGAACGCGCTGGGTGATGTGGTTTTCGTGCAACTGCCGGAGTTGCAGGCTTACGACAAGGGCGCCGAAGCCTCCACCGTGGAATCGGTGAAAGCCGCCAGCGGCGTGTACATGCCGCTGACCGGTGAAGTGCTGGAAGTAAACGACGCACTGAGCGACAGCCCCGAACTGGTTAACGAAGACCCGATGGGCGAAGGCTGGTTCTTCCGCTTTAAACCCGCCGATGCTGATGCAGTGGCTAAGCTGTTGGATCAGGATGCGTACGACCGCCTGATCAAAGCCAACGCTGAAGCCTGAGGAGCGCGCCATGACCATCAATCTCAGCACCGCCAACGAATTCATCGCCCGCCATATCGGCCCGCGCCAGGAAGATGAGCAGCAGATGCTCGCAAGCCTGGGCTTTGATTCCCTCGAAGCCCTCAGCGCCAGCGTGATCCCGGAAAGCATCAAGGGCACCAGCGTGCTCGGCCTGGAAGACGGCCTGAGCGAAGCCCAGGCCCTGGCCAAGATCAAGGCCATCGCCGGCAAGAACCAGCTGTTCAAGACTTACATCGGCCAGGGCTACTACAACTGCCACACGCCGTCACCGATCCTGCGCAATCTGCTGGAAAACCCGGCCTGGTACACCGCCTACACCCCGTATCAACCCGAGATCTCCCAAGGCCGCCTGGAAGCGCTGCTGAACTTCCAGACTCTGATCAGCGACCTCACCGGCCTGCCGATTGCCAACGCGTCCTTGCTCGACGAAGCCACCGCCGCCGCCGAAGCCATGACCTTCTGCAAGCGCCTGAGCAAGAACAAGGGCAGCAACGCTTTCTTCGCCTCCGTGCATAGCCACCCACAGACCCTCGACGTGCTGCGCACCCGTGCCGAGCCGTTGGGTATCGACGTGGTGGTGGGCGATGAACGCGAGCTGACCGACGTCAGCGCGTTCTTCGGCGCCCTGCTGCAATACCCGGCCAGTAACGGTGATGTATTTGATTACCGCGAACTGACCGAGCGTTTCCACGCTGCCAATGCCTTGGTCGCGGTCGCCGCCGACCTGCTGGCCCTGACCCTGCTGACCCCGCCGGGTGAGTTCGGCGCCGACGTGGCCATCGGCAGCGCGCAACGCTTCGGCGTGCCGCTGGGCTTTGGTGGCCCGCACGCGGCGTACTTCTCCACCAAGGATGCGTTCAAGCGTGATATGCCGGGCCGTCTGGTCGGTGTGTCGGTCGACCGTTTCGGCAAACCGGCCCTGCGCCTGGCCATGCAGACCCGCGAGCAACATATCCGTCGCGAGAAAGCCACCAGCAACATCTGCACCGCTCAGGTACTGTTGGCCAACATCGCCAGCATGTACGCCGTGTACCACGGCCCTAAAGGCCTGACCCGGATCGCCCAGCGCATTCACCAGCTGACCGCGATCCTGGCCAAAGGCTTGACCGCCCTGGGCCTTAAGGTTGAGCAGGCAAACTTCTTCGACACGATCACCCTCAACACCGGCGCCAACACCGCCGCCCTGCACGACAAGGCTCGTGCACAGCGCATCAACCTGCGTGTAGTCGATGCCGAGCGCGTTGGCCTGTCGGTTGACGAAACCACCACCCAGGCCGATATCGAAGCCTTGTGGGCAATCTTCGCCGACGGCAAGGCGCTGCCCGCCTTTGCTGCGACTGAAAGCACCTTGCCCGCCGCGCTGCTGCGCCAGTCGCCGATCCTCAGCCACCCGGTGTTCAACCGTTACCACTCCGAAACCGAGCTGATGCGCTACCTGCGCAAGCTGGCCGACAAAGACCTGGCGCTGGACCGCACCATGATCCCGCTGGGCTCGTGCACCATGAAACTCAACGCCGCCAGCGAAATGATCCCGGTCACCTGGGCTGAATTCGGTGCCCTGCACCCGTTCGCCCCGGCCGCACAGAGCGCCGGCTACCTGGAGCTGACTTCCGATCTGGAAGCCATGCTCTGCGCGGCCACCGGTTATGACGCGATTTCCTTGCAACCGAACGCCGGTTCCCAAGGTGAATACGCAGGCCTGCTGGCCATTCGTGCTTACCACCAGAGCCGTGGCGAAGAACGCCGCGACATCTGCCTGATCCCATCGTCGGCCCACGGCACCAACCCTGCGACCGCCAACATGGCCGGTATGCGCGTGGTAGTCACCGCCTGCGATGCACGCGGCAACGTCGACATCGAAGACTTGCGCGCCAAGGCCATCGAGCACCGCGAACACCTCGCCGCGCTGATGATCACCTACCCGTCCACCCACGGCGTGTTCGAAGAAGGCATCCGCGAAATCTGCGGGATCATTCATGACAACGGCGGCCAGGTGTACATCGACGGCGCCAACATGAACGCGATGGTCGGCCTGTGCGCACCGGGCAAGTTCGGTGGCGACGTGTCCCACCTTAACCTGCACAAAACCTTCTGCATCCCGCACGGCGGTGGCGGCCCGGGCGTTGGCCCGATTGGGGTTAAATCCCACCTCACGCCATTCCTGCCAGGCCACGCGGCCATGGAGCGCAAGGAAGGCGCCGTGTGCGCGGCGCCATTTGGCAGCGCGAGCATCCTGCCGATCACCTGGATGTACATCAGCATGATGGGTGGCGCGGGCCTCAAGCGCGCCTCGCAACTGGCGATCCTGAACGCCAACTACATTTCCCGTCGCCTCGAAGAGCATTACCCCGTGCTCTACACCGGCAGCAACGGCCTGGTGGCGCACGAATGCATCCTCGACCTGCGCCCATTGAAAGACAGCAGCGGCATAAGCGTAGATGACGTGGCCAAGCGCCTGATCGACTTTGGTTTCCATGCGCCAACGATGTCGTTCCCGGTGGCGGGCACCTTGATGATCGAGCCGACCGAGAGCGAATCCAAGGAAGAACTGGACCGCTTCTGTGACGCCATGATTGCCATTCGCGAGGAAATTCGCGCAGTGGAAAACGGCACCTTGGACAAGGACGACAACCCACTGAAAAACGCCCCGCACACGGCGGCTGAAATCGTCGGTGAATGGAGCCACCCGTACAGCCGTGAACAGGCGGTGTACCCGGTGGCGTCCTTGATCGAAGGCAAATACTGGCCGCCGGTTGGCCGGGTCGACAACGTGTTTGGCGACCGTAACCTGGTGTGTGCGTGCCCGTCGATCGAGAGCTACGCGTAACCTGACAGACTGAACACGGTCAATGTGGGAGCTGGCTTTTGTGGGAGCTGGCTTGCCTGCGATGCAGGCACCTCGGTCTATCAGGTAGACCAGGGTGATGCTATCGCAGGCAAGCCAGCTCCCACACAAGCCCGGTTGCTACATTGACCGAGCCAGTCTTCAAAAATAATAAGAAACCGGAGAACAACCATGTCCCTTAGCGTGTTCGACCTGTTCAAGATTGGCATCGGCCCCTCCAGCTCCCATACCGTCGGCCCGATGCGTGCGGCGGCTCGATTCGTCGAAGGCCTCAAACGTGACAACCTGCTGAACACCACCCGCGGCATCAAGGTGGAACTCTATGGCTCACTGGGCGCCACCGGCAAAGGCCACGGCAGCGACAAGGCCGTGTTGCTGGGCCTGGAAGGCGAACACCCGGACACCGTGAATACCGAAACCGTCGCCGCACGCCTTGCGCAAATGCGCAGTGACGGTCGCTTGAACCTGCTCGGCGAACACAGCATTGCGTTCAACGAGAAAGAACACCTGGCGATGATTCGCAAGCCTCTCGCCTACCACCCCAATGGCATGATTTTTCGCGCCTTCGACGCCGCCGGGATCCAGATCCGCAGCCGCGAGTATTACTCGGTCGGTGGCGGGTTTGTGGTGGATGAAGACGCCGCCGGCGCTGACCGGATCGTCGAAGACACCACGCCGCTGACCTTCCCTTTCAAGCACGCCAAGGACTTGCTCGGCCATTGCGCCACCTACGGGCTGCCCATCAGCCAGGTGATGCTGACCAATGAAAGCGCCTGGCGCCCGGAGGCGGAAACCCGCGCCGGTTTGCTGAACATCTGGCAGGTGATGCAGGACTGCGTAGATGCCGGGTGTCGCAACGAAGGTATCTTGCCCGGCGGCTTGAAGGTCAAGCGCCGTGCGGCGGCGCTGCATCGGCAGCTGTGCAAGAACCCGGAATCGGCGCTGCGCGACCCGTTGTCGGTGCTCGACTGGGTCAACCTGTATGCGCTGGCGGTCAACGAAGAAAACGCCAACGGCGGGCGCGTCGTCACCGCGCCCACCAACGGTGCGGCCGGGATTGTGCCGGCGGTGTTGCATTACTACATGCGCTTTATCCCCGGTGCGAACGAGGACGGCGTGGTGCGCTTTCTGCTCACCGCCGCCGCCATCGGGATTTTGTACAAGGAAAACGCCTCGATTTCCGGCGCCGAAGTCGGCTGCCAGGGCGAAGTCGGCGTGGCCTGTTCCATGGCTGCCGGTGCTTTGTGCGAAGTGCTGGGCGGCAGCGTGTCCCAAGTGGAAAACGCCGCCGAGATCGGCATGGAACACAACCTCGGCCTGACCTGCGACCCGATTGGCGGGCTGGTGCAGGTGCCGTGCATCGAGCGCAATGCCATGGGCTCGGTCAAGGCGATCAATGCGGTGCGCATGGCTTTGCGTGGCGACGGGCAGCACTTCGTCTCGCTCGACAAGGTCATCCGCACCATGCGCCAGACCGGCGCCGATATGAAAAGCAAATACAAGGAAACCGCCCGTGGCGGTTTGGCCGTCAACATTATCGAGTGCTGACGCCCACCCGCGCGTCCGCACGTTTTTCAGGAGCTGAACATGTCCACCGAAACCCTGTTGAAAACCCCATTGCACGCCCTGCACATCGAGTTGGGCGCGCGCATGGTGCCCTTCGCCGGCTACGACATGCCGGTGCAATACCCGCTGGGCGTGATGAAGGAACACCTGCACACCCGTGATCAAGCCGGGTTGTTCGACGTGTCCCACATGGGCCAGATCCGCCTGACCGGCGCCAACGCCGCCAAGGCCCTGGAAACCCTGGTGCCGGTCGACATCACCGACCTGCCCGTGGGCATGCAGCGCTACGCCATGTTCACCAATGACCAGGGCGGCATCCTTGACGACCTGATGGTGGCCAACCTGGGCAACGACGAACTGTTCCTGGTGGTCAACGCGGCCTGCAAGGATCAGGACCTGGCCCACCTGCGCAAACACATTGGCGAGCAGTGCAGCATCGAACCGCTGTTCGAAGAGCGCGCCCTGCTGGCCCTGCAAGGCCCGGCGGCAGTGAAAGTGCTGGCGCGCCTGGCGCCGGAAGTGACCAAGATGACCTTCATGCAGTTCGCCACCCTGCGCCTGCTGGGCGTGGACTGCTACGTGAGCCGCTCAGGCTACACCGGTGAAGACGGTTTTGAGATTTCCGTACCGGCGGCCAATGCCGAGAGCCTGGCGCGCAGCCTGCTGGCCGAAACCGAAGTTCAAGCCATCGGCCTGGGCGCCCGCGATTCCCTGCGCCTGGAAGCCGGCCTGTGCCTCTACGGGCATGACATGAACACCGAGACCACGCCGATTGAAGCCAGCTTGCTGTGGGCGATCTCCAAGGCCCGTCGCGCCGATGGCGCACGTGCCGGTGGCTTCCCCGGCGCCGACCGCATCTTCACCCAGCAGCAAGCCGGTGTAAGCCGCAAGCGCGTGGGCCTGCTGCCACAGGAACGGACCCCGGTGCGTGAAGGTGCGGAAATCGTCGACGAACACGGCACGGTGATCGGCAGCGTGTGCAGCGGCGGCTTTGGTCCAACCTTGGGCGGGCCGCTGGCCATGGGTTACCTGGACAGCGCATTTATCGCACTGGACACCGAAGTGTCTGCGTTGGTACGTGGGAAAAAGGTGCCACTACGTGTAAGTAAAATGCCATTTGTACCGCAACGTTACTACCGTGGCTGATTGACTGTTCCTATAAGTAACGCGGTTGCGTTAATGCGCACTAATTTGTAACGCAACCGCCATAAAAGAGTGCATTGACGATAGTCATTTTTATAGACACCGACCTATAACAAGTGAGTTACGCTATCGAATATGCGGGATCCACTTTTAGTCAACGAAGTGTCATATGGCCGAGCAAAACCTGGGGGTTCTGCGGGGCTTGTTTTTTCCTTATTAGTTGACGTAGAGTTTAGCCACTGTGTTTGCATGGGTCGCTTGGAACCTGGACCTGGGCAGTAGCCATAAGTTTGCTACAACCCGTTCGACGTCTCTTACTTTCCTGCAACCCAGCCCAGTACTCTTTCATGTGAAAGGGGCTGTCATTAATTTTTAGCGTCAAAGGAAAGAAGAAAATGGCTGATCGTCAGAGCGGTACCGTCAAGTGGTTTAACGACGAGAAAGGGTTTGGTTTTATCACTCCAGAAAGCGGTCCGGATCTGTTCGTGCATTTCCGCGCTATTCAAGGCAACGGCTTCAAGAGCCTGAAAGAAGGCCAGAAAGTCACCTTCGTTGCCGTGCAAGGCCAGAAAGGCATGCAGGCTGACGAAGTACAAGCAGAAGGCTGATCCTTACTGCGACAAAAAGCCCCTGATGGTGACATCAGGGGCTTTTTTATGTGCGTTTGCTCGTAAAATGGCTTTTTTCTCAAGAGAGACGGCCATGCCCAAACCTTTGTTGAGCCCCCAAGGCGAATTCCCCGCCGTTGGCCTGGGCCGTCGTCTGGCAGCGATGTTCTATGACTTCCTGTTGTGCACTGCCCTGCTGATCGTCACCGCGTTTATCTACAAGCTGGTGTGGATGGCGTTTATCGGCGAAGCCAGGATGCGCACGCTCACCGAGTCCGGCGCGCTGGACGGTGACCCGCTGCTGTCAACGATTCTGTTTTTTGTGCTGTTTGGTTTCTTCGCCAAGTTCTGGACCCATTCCGGGCAGACATTGGGCATGCAGGTATGGGGCGTACGCGTGCAGAACGCCGACGGCTCGCGCATCAGCCTGTGGCAGGCGCTGCTGCGGTTTGTGGTGGCGATTGCGTCGTGGTTATGCGTGGGGCTGGGGTTTGTCTGGTCGGTGTTTGATAAGCGCAAGCGCAGTTGGCATGACATCTACTCGGATACGCAATTGGTGCGAGTCCCCAAGCAGAAAAAGTAACCCAAGAACACTAGAGATCAAGTGTGGGAGCTGGCTTGCCTGCGATGGCGGCCTATCAGTCAATATTGCTGTGACTGAATGACCGCTATCGCAGGCAAGCCAGCTCCCACATTGTGTTATGTGTTCAACTTCAGGTCAGGCGTTACCCGCCAGTTTCAAGCGCGCAGCCTGGGTAAAGTCCAGCATGCGCTTGAGCGGGCGCACGGCGTGGGGGATCACCGAGGGCTCGACGAAGATCTCATTACTGCCCTCACGCAAACATTGCAGCGTGCGCTCCAGCGTATTCATCGCCATCCACGGGCAATGCGCGCAACTGCGACAGGCCGCGCCGTTGCCGGCGGTCGGTGCCTCAACGAAGACTTTATCCGGGCACAACTGCTGCATCTTGTAGAAGATGCCGCGGTCGGTGGCCACGATGAAGGTCTTGTTCGGCAAGCGCTGGGCTGCGGCAATCAGTTGGCTGGTGGAACCCACCGCGTCCGCCAGCTCGATCACCGCCGTCGGCGATTCCGGGTGCACCAGGATCGCAGCGTCCGGGTACAGCGCCTTCATGTCTTCAAGTTGCTTTGACTTGAACTCTTCATGGACGATGCACGCGCCGTCCCACAGCAACATGTCTGCGCCGGTCTGGCGCTGAATGTAAGTACCCAGGTGCTTGTCCGGGCCCCAGATAATCGTCTCGCCGTTGTCCATCAGGCTTTCGACGATTTCCAGCGCACAGCTGGAGGTCACCACCCAGTCGGCCCGGGCTTTGACCGCCGCCGAGGTGTTGGCGTACACCACCACCGTGCGCTCGGGGTGCTGGTCGCAGAACGCCGAGAACTCATCCACCGGGCAGCCAAGATCCAGGGAGCAGGTGGCTTCCAGGGTGGGCATGAGGATGCGTTTTTCGGGGGTGAGGATTTTGGCGGTCTCGCCCATGAAACGTACACCGGCGACCAATACCGTCTTGGCCGGGTGGGCCGCACCGAAGCGGGCCATTTCCAGGGAGTCGGACACGCAGCCACCGGTTTCTTCGGCCAGGGCCTGAATCACCGGGTCGCAATAGAAGTGCGCAACCAGCACCGCGTCCTGAGCCTTGAGCTCGGCGGCGATGGCGCTGCGCAGGCTCGCCTCTTCATCGGCACTCAGCGCCTTGGGCTGCTTGGCGTCGAGGTGGGCTTGAACCAGTAGGCATTCGGAAATTTGCGTCATGTTCGCAAGACCTGCAAGCGCAGTAAGCGCGAAAGTCGAGTGTACCACCGGCTTTGGAGCCCTTCGGGCGCCGCCGGACGAAGTGATTGTGTTCATCAAGCACGGGTAAAGCTGCGCAAGGCTACAGAATATCGTATCGATTCAAAAGCCTAATCTGGGATTGCGCGGTACGCCGAGCGGGCAAAAAAAAACGGGAAGGCTCATCACTGAGTCTTCCCGTTTTGATCACGACGAGTGTCAGCGCATCAACACATCCGGGTCGTCCTGCAACATGACCGCGTCTTGCATCTTCGTCAGGGCATTTTTCAACGTCGACTGCTCCAGCGCATCCTTGGACTTTCTGCTTTCCTTGGCCGCGTGCTCAAGCAGCGCCAGGTAATCGCGCTTGGATGAACCTTCCTTGGGCACCACGCTGTCTTCCACCAGGTTGGCCATCACATATTTCTGCGTGTGGGTGTTCTGGGACGCCGACTGGGTGACCGAGGCATGGGTCAACTGGCCGTCTTTATAGGCAAAGCTCGCGGTGCTGCTGGCCTTGTCCAGGACTTGCACATACAGATAATTCTGCGATTCACGGCTGCCGTCGAAGATCGGCGGTTTGCCGCCGTCGAGGCCTTTGTGAAAGTTCGCCGACAGCAGCGACTGCTGATGCTGGGTGACGCTACGGTCCGCTGTGCTGCGGCCATTGACCTGGGTTTTCTGTGACACGTTGTAGGAAAAGCTGTCGACCTCTGAAGGGCGCATCGGGTTGGAGGCGTCGACGGCCTGCTTGATCGAGGCCTTGAAGTCCGCCAGGCCAGTCAACAAGCCTTTGTCAGTCGGGTTCTGGGTCAAGGCATTCGATGCGGTGGCGCTGGGTGGGTAGTTGCTGTTCATGGCGCTGAAGGCGTCCTTGAACATGGCCATGAAGTCCGCATTTGCACTGCCGCGTTTTTCCACCCGGTCGAACTGGGCCAGGTAGGTTTGCAGCGCCTTGGCCTGCTGCTTGGCATTGCCGAGGATCGCCGCGTTTCTCAGGTCCACCGTGAGGTCAATCTGACCCGCCGGGCCACTCATGCGCGTGGTACGGCTCTCGCTGTCGGCATGAAAGGCCAGAGTAATGTCCTCACCGTTCGAGGCCTTCACCTTGGCATTGAGGTCCACCGACGACAGCAGCTTGGCGTCGAACTGAGTCAGCTTGCTCAAGTCGAGTTTCGGCGGCACGGCGGTCAGCCCGTCGACCGAGGCCTGGAATGCGCTGCCCAACTGGCCGACGGCCTTGAGTTCATCGGCGGTCAACTCCCCGCCTTCTACAGTGGCCTGTACGCCCAGGCCATCTTTCTGGCTGGACAGGCTGAACGTCACCGTCTTGCCGCTGGCAGTCTTGATGCTGAGGCTGACTTGGTTGTCGGCCTTGCTGTGCAGCAGCGTCTGGTCCGCCTTGATTGCATCGGTGTCGCCGGCGCGGTCAGCGGTGGTGTTGAGCAGCGACTGGGAAATAGCGGCACCGCCACCTTTGGCGAATTGGTCCACCAACGCAGCGCCCAGCCCACTGTAGCGGCTGGCCGTAGTGACCGAGTGGAAGTTGGAGTTGATGACCCAGGTGATCGAATCATCGCTGTTGTTTTCCCAGGTCCGCACGCTTTCCTGGCCGGGCAACAAGCCGTTTCGAGAATAGGTATCGACGACATCGGCTGCCGGATTGCCAAGGCTGACCACTGCGGAAGGCCGCGTCGGTGAGACGTCGACAGTGTTCGCCAGGGTGGCGGGAGGCGCGGTGGTCGCAGCCCGAACAATAAGGGGATTGGTCGCGATAACAGGCGTTAACGTAGTCATGACAGTCCATGTCTTAAAAGCTGAGTAGCTTTCAATCTAACCAACACGCGCCGTAAATGACAGCATTGATGTCAACAAAACTGGCAAAGAGCCATGCCAAAAAACTGGCTCTTCGCCGGATTGCATCGATCAGAAGCGGTAAGTCACCGAACCACCAAACCCATTCGCGCTGTTTTCATACTTGGCGTCGTAGTTCAGCGCTAACTGAGGGTTGTTGTCGCGAACCTTGATCGGTTCTTCCTTCAGGTAGGAATAGGCCACGTCAAAGGTCAGGTTATCCACAGGCGTCCAGCCGGCACCCACGCTGAATACGGTACGGTCGCCCGTAGGAATACGTACAGAACGGTCGGTGTTGTTGGTCGGCGTCTGGTCCACCGAGAAGCCAGTACGCAGCACCAACTGCTTGTTGAGCTGGTACGACAGGCCGATGGCATGGGACCACGTGTCGTGCCAGTGCTGCTCTTCGGTGATGGAGCCCAGGCCTGCCAGCTCAGCCGTAATATCCGACACGCCGGCGTTGTTCACCGTGATTTTCTTCAACTGGCTCCAGCGCGTGTAGGTGCTGCCCACGTAGAGGGTCAAGGCATCGGTCAACTGGTGAGTGACCGAGAAGTCCACGGAAGAAGGCGTGGTGACGTTCAGCTTGGCGTCATACTTCTGCGCCCCGCCGTCCAACAGATCGGACAGCACGCCCGAGGCTTGGGTATGGCCGCTCAGGTGATACACCACTTGCGAATGGTAGGTGACGCCGATGCGGGTGCTGTCCAGCGCCTGCACCAGGATACCGGCGTTGAAGCCCATCGCGGTGTCGTCGCCCTTGATCTTCACCGCTTCGGTGCCGAGGCCGAACGCCGGGACTTTGGAGTCCAGCTCGCCGCTGATTTTGTTGAAGGTCGGGCCGAAACCCACCGAGACCTTGTCGTTGAACGCATAGCTGACCGTCGGCTGCGCGGTGATGACCTGAATCTTGCTCTTGTTACCAAAGCCATTGCCCTGGAAACCGTGTTCATAGTCGGTCACCAAGCCAAACGGCGCGTAGATCCCCAAGCCAAAGGCCCAGTGCTCATCAATCGGCGTCACCAGGTAACCCATCGGCACGGCAATGCCAGGGACCATATCGCCTTTGTTGGTGCCAGGGTTGTCGACACCGCCTTGAGAGGAGCTGGCGTCCTTGATGTTGGTTTTGGCATCCAGGTAGGTCGCGCCGATGCTGACTTCATTGTGCTTGATGCGCGACATGCCGGCCGGGTTACCGAACACCGTGCTGGCGTCATCCGCCGAGGAAGAACGCCCGGCGTAGCCTGTACCCATTGAGCTGACACTTTGCTCGTTGAGGGCGAAGCCACCGGCAAACAGCTGTGTGGAGGCGAGCGAAATGGAGAGCGCCAAGGCGCTTTTAAGAGTTTTGTTATTCATTATTAGGACTCGAATTATTGGGCAGCGCTGGGGAAACTACCAACGTTCGAGCGGGGCGTTTATGAAGGTTTTTTCATGCATTGGATTGTCGGACAATCTCAGGATTTTCAAGGACTTTGCCTGATTTGCCGTGTCCTTTTATGACTTTTTAACCTGATCGTGACTGCCCGGTTTCATTCGTCACAGTGCGCTCCCACCTTTGACCGTAAATGCCTTAACCGCACGGCATACCCAAGATCGCACCCTCTCTAAACGCGTTGATTAAGCGTTTGCGCTGTAACAATCAAAACCACATCAGCGCTCCACTTCCCCATAAAACACGGTTTCAAGGCCTAAAAACCCTTTGACGCACTAATTTTGTGCATTTATTTGCTGAATTACGAGCAATTCATCACGTTTATGCAATAAATCCTACAGACGATGTAACAATCCGTTTAAACATGACTCAAGAGCGGCAAGTCCCCGAGCTCACGGTTTGGCTCAGGGGCATGAATCGTGTGTATTTCTACGTTAAGGATGTCGAGTGCCGAACCTGCCCTCACTCAAACGCTTGTGCCATCTCCACCAATTGGGCATCGCCCTGCTCTGCGTGTGCGCGCTGCCCGCAGCCGCCGCCGACGGCTTACAGCCAGGCCAGGAAGCCCTGCGCTTGCAGCAACAACAGCAGCGCGACCTGCAGCAAATCCAGTTGGAGCAACGCCAGCGCCAACTGCAGAAAGGCAGCTTCGGCACACCAACGGCCGCCCCCTCTGTGCCGGCAGACAACGTCAAAGATGCACGCTGCTGGCCGCTAAGCGGCACACGCCTGGCCGGTGTCACGCTGTTCAGCAGGGCCGAGTTGAATAAACACATCGAGCCCTATGTCGCCCCGTGCATGGGCGTCACCCAGATCAACCGCCTGCTGGCCGAGATCACCCGCCTGTACGTCGAGGCCGGTTATATCGCCAGCCGCCCATACCTGATCAGCACCCCGGCGGCCGGGCAACCGCTGGATATTCACGTCGAAGAAGGCTACCTCGAAGCCATCGAACTGGCCGACCAAAGCCTGCCCGTATCGCTGGCCGGCGCCTTCCCCGGGCTGCTCGGCAAGCCACTGAACCTGCGCGACCTGGAGCAAGGCCTGGACCAGCTCAACCGCCTGCGATCGGTGGACCTTACTGCCGATATCGCCCCCGGCAGTGAACCCGGCGCCTCGCGCATCATCCTGCGTTCGCGCAGTACCGCCTCACGTTGGGGGCTGGGCCTGGGTGTGGATAACCTTGGCAGCGCCGGCACCGGCCGTGATCGCAACGCCATCAGCCTGAGCCTGGACAGCCCGCTGCAACTCAACGATTCACTCAACCTGAGCTTCAGCGACACGCTCAACCATGGCCCGCGTTACAGCCGCAGCAACAGCCTGTTTTATTCGATTCCCTACGGCTATTGGACCTACAGCCTGTTCGCCAGCCATGCCGAATACCGCTCACCGCTCAAGGTCAGCAGCACCACGCTGTACAACAGCGGCCGTACCGATCAGGTCAGCCTGCGCACCGACCGCGTGCTGTGGCGCGACCAGGGCCATCAACTCAGCGCCAACCTGCAACTGGCCTACAAGGACGTCGACAGCTACCTGCAAAAGGTCCGCTTGGGCATCCAGAGCCCAACGCTGAGCGTGGCCGAGGCCGGTTTGAATCTGTTCTGGCTCAACAGCGCGGTGTGGAACCTGGACGTCAATTACGCCCAGGGCCTGACCTGGTTTGGCGCTGATCGCGATGCTGACCAAGTGCAGAAAAACCTGCCCCAGGCGCAGTTCCACAAGTACCGCGCCAACCTCACTCAATGGCGCAACGGCCAATGGCGCACGCAACCCTGGCAGTGGCAGAGCCAGCTGTCTGCGCAATACAGCCCGGACCGCTTGCCCGCCATCGAACAACTGCTGGGCACCGACGATTCGGCTGTGCGTGGTTACCGCGAAAACAGTGCCTCGGGCGCCATCGGCGCGGTGTGGCGCAACACCTTGCGCCTGCCGCTCAACAGCGACCTGCCGGTAAAAATCACCCCGCGCCTGGGCCTGGACAATGGCTGGGTCAAGCGCGAACACGGCGCCCCAGGCCAACGCCTGAGCGGCGCGAGTGCCGGGCTCAACCTGAGCTGGAAGAACGTGCAGCTCGACGTCGATTACCAACGCAATGTGCACACACCAACAGGCTTTGGCCAGGAGCCGGAGGTCTGGCTGACACGTCTTAGCTTGCAGATTTAAACCAACACCCGATTAGCCTGAAACAACCGCCGTACCTGACCACCCCAGTAGCGTTGCAACGAACAACGCACGAGGCGGCTCAGCCAACACAGAGCGAACTTACTTATGCCGACTGACACCCACACGTTTCACCTTTCACCCCAGGGCAAACTGCGCTGGGCCATCGCCAGCCTGTTCCTGCTGCCGCAGCTGGTACTGGCCGCCGGTATCACCGTGGTCGAAGGGCCTGGTGGTATGCCGCAATTGCAAAACCAGCAAGGCGTACCCATCGTCAATATCGTCGCGCCGAATGCCGGCGGCCTGTCCCATAACCAGTTCCTGGACTACAACGTCGACCGCCAGGGCGTGGTGCTGAACAACGCCCTGCAGGCCGGCCAATCGCAACTCGCCGGGCAACTGGCGGCGAACCCGCAGTTCCAGGGCCAGGCGGCGAGCGTGATCCTCAACGAAGTGATCAGCCGCAACGCCTCGACCTTAAACGGCGCCCAAGAGATTTTCGGCAAGGCCGCCGATTATGTGTTGGCCAACCCCAACGGTATTTCGGTGAATGGCGGCAGTTTCATCAACACCCCGAACGCCAACCTGGTAGTGGGCCGACCCGAACTCAATGACGGCAAGCTGCAAGCCTTGAACACCCGCGACGCGAACGGTCAATTGACAGTGCACGGCCAGGGCCTGCAAAACCGCGCGGGCTCGATCAACCTGATCGCGCCGCGCATCGACAGCGACGGGCGCTTGAGTGCCCGCGACCAACTGAACCTCACCGCAGGCCGCAACCAGGTCGATTTCGCCAGTGGCCAAGTGCGCCAGGTCGACCCGGCCAGCAAGACTCAGGACCAGCGCATCGACGCCAGCCTGTTCGGCGCGATGCAGGCCGGGCGCATCAACATCATCAGCACCGCCGAAGGTGCCGGCGTGCGCGTAGGCGCCGTGCAGGTAGAAGGTCGTGACGGGGTCAACGTCAGCTCGGCCGGCGACCTCGACATCAGCGGCCAGGTCCACGCCAACAGCCTGGACGCCACCCGTGCCGGAGTGCACAGCCAGCACGGCGATGTGGATCTGCACAGCGCCAAGGACTTGAACCTGGCCGCCACCGACGTCAGCGGGCGCAACGTCAAGCTCGACGCCGGTCGCAACCTGACCCTCAGCAGCCTGGAAAGCCGCAAGCTCCAGGAAAAACGTGAACAGTGGAACAACAGCAACTTCCTGTTCACCTACGAAACCTACGACCGCACCACCACGGACAAAGACTCGCGCCAGCACGGTAACAAGGTCGTTGCGCAGCAGGATGCCACGCTGTCTTCCGGCGCCAAGGCCGCGATCAAGGCCAGCCAAGTCGAAGCGGGCAATGCCTTACGTGTGAACAGTGGCGCCGACCTGCAGGTGAACGCCGCCACCGAAACCCATGAAACCCGCGATCAGGGCAACCATCGCAAGCACTTGTGGAAAGCCAACTGGGACAAATCCGCCAGCGAGCAACGCAGCGTCACCAGCAGCCTCAAGGCCGGTAAAACGCTGGAGCTGAGCAGCCAGCAGACCCTGCAATTGCAGGGCGCCGAACTGAAAACACCCGGCGATATTCAATTGGCCGGCCGCCAAGTGGAAATCACCAGCGCCAGCCGCACCCAGGTTAGCCGCGATAACGCTTACTCCGGCGACCTGACCGGCGGCAGCTTCTTTGGCAAGAGCGGCGACGGCGACAAGGGCAAAACCCTGAACACCGGCAGCAAGGTCAACGCCGACGGCAACCTGATCGTCAAGGCCTACGACGTGCGCATCAGCGGCAGCCAGGCGCGCGGCGGCAAGCAGGCCAGCGTGATCAGCGACAAAGGCTCGCTGGTGATCGACGGCGTAAAAGACACCTCCCACGCCAATAGCTACAGCAACGACAGCAAGTTCTTCGGCATCTCCAAGGATGAAAGCCGCCAGCACCTCAAGGACAGCACCGTCGTGGCCAGCAACCTGCGCTCGGACAGCAACCTCAAGCTGCAAAGTGCCAAGGACATCGAAGTCAATGGGTCTCAGGTCTCGGCCGCCGGTCAATTGCAGGCGGACGCCAAGGGCGATATCAAGATCGCTTCGGCTGACAACACCACACACGACACCACCAGCACTCACACCCGTGGTTTCGATGGCTATGCCAAGGAAAACGCCGAAGGCACCCGCCAGTACCGCGCTGGCGTGAGCTTTGAGGACCAGCAGCAAACCAGCAAGACCGACACCACCAAACAGCACGCTTCCAGCCTCAGCGGCGCCAGCGTGGCGGTCACGGCCGGTGGCAATCTGAGCATCAAGGGTTCCGACGTACAAGCCACCCAGGGCGATGCAAGCTTGAGCGGCAACAACGTCGAGTTGCTGGCGACCGATAACAGCACGCGCAACACCACCGACCAGACCACCACCGGCGGTGGCGTCTACTACACCGGCGGTCTGGACAAGGCTGGCAACGGCGCACAGTTCAGCCATCAAAGCAGCCACGACAGCAGCAGCACAACCACCGCGCAAACCAGCAACGTGGCGGCGGCCGGCAAGCTGACCATCAACGCCGGCAACACCCTCACCAGCCAGGGCGCGCAGGTCAAGGCAGGCTCCGAATTGCAGGTCAATGCCGGCAACGTCGATAACCAGGCGGCGCACAACAGCCAGACCAGCACCCACAAGGAAAACGGCTGGACCGCTGATGTCGGCGCCAATGTCGAATACAAAGGCATCACCCGACCAATCGAAAAAGCCGTCGAAGGTGTGGCCCAGGCCAAATTCCACCAGCCCGGTTTGCTCGATGCTTTCGAGCAGCCGAATGTCGGCCTGGATGTGGAAGTCGGTCACACCCACAAGACCCGCACCCAGCAGGACAGCACGGCGGTGGTCAGCCAGTTCAGTGGCGCCACGGTGCAGGTCGATGTCGCCGGTAAGGTGCAGGATCAAGGCACTCAGTACCGCGCCACCGATGGCGGGCTGAAGATTGATGCCGGCGAGCATATCGCCAGCGCCGCAGCCAACACCCACAGCAGCAGCGAACAAGGCGTGGACGCCAAGGCCGGCGTGCGGGTCTACACCACCACCGGTGAAGACGTGAACGTTCGCGGCAGCGGCGCAGGCGGCAGCAGCGACGTGCGCAACGCCAGCAGCACGGCAGTGGTCGGCAGCTACGCGGGCACTCAGGGCGTGAACCTCACGGCCAAGGGCGATGCGCGTTACGCGGGCAGCCAGTTCAACGGTGGCCAGGCGGGCGTCAACCTCAAGGCGGGCGGCGAGTTGGCGCTTGATCCGGCCAACGACACGCAAAGCACATCCAGCAACAGCCTGCGCGGCAATGGTTCATTGACCGTGGGCACCGCGCCGGGCACCAATGGTACCAACGTCAACCTCGGTGCCGGTGTGCAACTGGATAACAAGCAGCTGGCCACCCAGGACAGCCAGGCGCGGGTCGCGACGCTTCAAGGCAGCGGGCCGATTCAGCTCAGCAGCGGCGCCGACATGACCCTGCAAGGCGCGCAGATCGACAGCGCCGGTGATATCGGCCTGAATGCCGGCGGCAAACTGGACCTGCAAGCGGCCACCAGCACGCATGTCAGCAAGGGCAGCAACCTCGGCGGCGGCCTGAGCGTCGGCGCCGGCAAAACCAGCAGCGCCGACAGCAGCGGCAAGACCGGCAGCCTCAGCGCCAACTTCAACATCGGCAAGGTGGCGGAAAACGATCAGGGCGTGGTTGTCGGGCAGTTGCACAGCAAGGGTAACGTGAGCCTCACCAGCGCCGATGATCTCCATCTGCAAGGTACGCAGATTGCCGCCAATACGGTCACCCTCGATGCGCAAAACGGCGGCATCCTGCAAGAGTCGGCGCAATCCACCCAGGCTCACAACAGCTGGGGCGTGACCCTGGGCGCAGGTGGCAGCGGCGGTAAAACCACCTTGGCCGACGCCGGTGAACACGACGTACCCAAGACCCAACTCGGTATCAATGCCCGCGCCAAGGTCGATGTGGACCACGTGCAAGGCACTACCCAGCATGACAGCCTGATCAAGGCCGATAAGGTGGCGATCAACAGTGCCGGTGATACCCATCTGGCGGGTGCGCGGATTGAGGCCCATCAGGTCAGCGGTAAGGTCGGTGGCGATCTTGTGGTCGAGAGCCGCAAAGACCACGTCAGCAGCACTAAGGTCAACGTCGACGCCAAGCTCGACGTCGAGAAAAACCAACCGGGTGTGGTCAACAAGCTCGCAAAGACGACTGGCCCACTCAAGGACAAGGTGCAAGCCAAGGCCGAGGGCGCGTTCGACAAGCATCGGGAGAAGTTGGAAAACGTCGTCGACAAGGGCACCGAGCACCTCGCTTCGGCCAAGGACAGCGTGGTCAACGCCAAGGAGCGCCTGGGCGAAAAGCTCAGCCGCAGTGGCAGCTACGACGTGAACCCTGAACCCCGTGGCGCTATCGGCACCCGCGTGGACCAGGCCAAGACCTACCTCGCAGACAAAAAAGAGGCACTGGGCACGCGCCTGTCCAGCTTCAAGGACAAAGTCTGGCCAAAAACCAGCGACAGCTACACCGTCAGCGGTAAAGACACGACCGGCAGCAAGGTGGCCGATACCGCGCAAAACGTACTGTTCGGTGACAAGAGCGGCAACACCAGCTACACGCCGACGCTGAACCTGGACGTCAGCCACTTGGTGAAAGACAGTGTGACTCAGGCCTCGGGCATTCGTGGTGCTCAGGGCGTAAACCTTGAGGTGGCTGGCGACACGCTGCTGACCGGCGCGCGGATCAGCGCCGAGAATGGCAAGGTCGCGTTGGGCGGTTCCAAGGTGACGGCAACCACGTTGGCGGGCAGCGATTATCGCGCCGACGTCGGGCTGAATCTGTCGAAATCGCCGGTTAACCTGGCGCTGGGCGCCAAGGACGAACTGACCCAGAAACAGGACGACGCCACACGTAAGGATCAGGCTTTCAACCTGGGGCCGCTGCGGGTTGGCGGGCACAGTGACCAGCAGGAATTACAGGCGGGGATTGATCAAAAAGGCAGTTAAGTAGCCACGCTTGGGTGGCAGCGGCCAGGCTCGCTGCCACCCAGGCAAACATTTCTAAATGTTTCTTCATAAAGCCAAATCGTCATTAAACAGCAACATATCAGGAATTAAATCGTCACGTCTTAGACAGGTGGGCCTCCCCACTTACCCCTTCCCTTGAGGTGTTGTCGTGATGTTGCCGACTAAAAAAATTCTGTCTGTTTTGTTGAGTGCCCTGTGCCTGAGCGGCATGGCCCACGCCACCGACGTTACCGGTGCCGGCTCCAGCTTCGTCTACCCGGTGCTGTCCAAGTGGTCGCAGGACTACAGCAAGAACTCCAGCAACCGCATCAACTATCAGTCGATCGGTTCCGGCGGCGGCATCGCCCAGATCAAGGCAGCCACCGTTGACTTCGGCGCCTCCGACGCGCCACTGTCGGCCGACGATCTCAAAGCCGGCGGCCTGGGTCAGTTTCCCAGCGTGATCGGCGGCATCGTGCCGGTGATGAACGTCGAAGGCGTGGCCGCAGGCCAGTTGAAACTCGACGGCGACACCCTGGCGAAAATCTTCCTCGGTGACATCAAGGCCTGGAACGACCCCGCCATCGCCGCGCTCAACCCTGGCGTGAAGCTGCCAAGCGCGAACATCACCGTGGTGCACCGTTCGGACGGCTCCGGCACCTCGTATAACTTCACCAACTACCTGGCCAAAGTCAGCGACAGCTGGAAAACCAGGATTGGTTTCGGCACCACCGTGCCGTGGCCGGTCGGTGTGGGCGGCAAGGGCAACGAAGGCGTTTCGGCCTACGTGAAGCAGATCAAGAACTCGATCGGTTTTGTGGAATACGCCTACGCCCTGCAGAACAAAATGACCTTTGCATCGCTGAAGAATGCCTCCGGCAAGTTCGTCGAGCCGAACGCCAAGGCGTTCCAGGCGGCCGCCGACACCGCCGACTCGGCCAGTGCCAAAGACTTCAACCTGATCATGACCAACGCCCCCGGTGAAGGCGCATGGCCGATCACGGCCACCACCTGGATCATCATGTACAAGCAGCCCAAGAATGCCGAGCAAAGCCAGGCGGCGTTCAGCTTCTTCAAGTGGTCGCTGGAAAAAGGCCAGGAACAGGCTGCAGCCCTGGACTACGTCGCATTGCCGGGCTCCCTGGTGTCGCGAATCGAAGATTACTGGAAGTCTGACTTCGCCCACTGATTCGCCCTACGACCGCCTTCCTCGATAACTGAGGAAGGCGCTGAGCACCTCTGATATGAACGACACGGTCCACACCCTGGTTATGACTACTCACGCGAGCGACACCGGGGGCGACCGCCGCGCCGCCCGCGATCAACGCCACGACCTGTGGTTCAAACGCTCGATGTTCGGCGCCGCCATGCTGGTACTAGCGCTGCTGGGCGCCATTGCCGCCTCGACCCTGTGGGGCGGCGGGCTGGCGTTCAAGACGTTTGGTTTCGGTTTCATCACCAGCACCGAGTGGGATGCCGTCAATAACCACTTCGGTGCCGTGGTGCCGATCTACGGCACCTTGGTCACCTCCTTTCTGGCCTTGCTGATTGCCGTCCCGGTGAGTTTCGGTATTGCGATTTTTCTGACTGAAGTCGCGCCGCCCTGGCTGAAAATGCCGGTGGCCTCGGCGATTGAGCTGCTGGCCGGTATCCCGTCGATCATCTATGGCATGTGGGGTTTGTTTGTGTTCGGGCCTTTCATGGCCGAACACCTGTCGCCGTTGATCAATGATTACCTGGGCGCCCTGCCCTTTATTGGCTCGCTGTTCCAGGGGCCGCCACTGGGGATCGGCATGCTCACCGCCGGCATTGTGCTGGCGGTGATGATCATGCCGTTTATCACCTCGGTGATGCATGAGGTGTTTCGCAGCGTGCCCACACAGTTGAAAGAATCCGCCTACGCCTTGGGCAGCACGACGTGGGAAGTGGTGTGGGACATTGTTCTGCCCTACACCCGCTCGGCGGTGGTCGGTGGCATTTTTCTCGGCCTGGGCCGCGCCCTCGGCGAGACCATGGCGGTGACCTTTGTATTGGGTAACGCGCAACAGTTTTCCGCTTCGTTGCTGATGCCCAGCAGTTCCATCGCCTCGGTCATCGCCAACGAATTCAGCGAGGCCTACACCGACCTGCATCGCTCTGCGCTGATTGCCTTGGGCTTCCTGCTGTTTATCGTGACCTTCGTCGTGCTCGCACTGGCGCGGCTGCTGCTGATGCGCCTGTCGCGCAAGGAAGGGCTATGAGCGCCAACGAACGTCTCTACCGCAAACGCGCCGTTAAAAATGGCGTGGCCATGTTCCTCAGTTGCGGCGCCACCGCCTTTGGCCTGCTGTGGCTGACGTGGATTCTACTGACCACCATTATCAACGGCTTCCAGGCCCTGAACCTGCGCCTGTTTACCCAGATGACCCCACCACCCGGCACCGAAGGCGGCCTGGCCAATGCGTTTTATGGCAGCGCGTTGATGTCGGGTATCGCGTTGGTGATCGGCACACCCATCGGGCTGATGGCCGGCATCTGGCTGGCAGAATTCGCACGCCACTCGCGCCTGGGGACTACGGTGCGTTTCATCAATGACATCCTGCTGTCCGCGCCCTCGATTGTGCTGGGTCTGTTTATCTACACCGGGGTCATCCTGCCGCTGAACCTGCTGACCAATCATCAGGTCGGCTTCTCTGCCATCGCCGGTGCGCTGGCGCTGGCGCTGCTGGTGATTCCGGTGGTGGTGCGCACCACCGATGAAATGCTCCAACTGCAACCGTCCACCCTGCGCGAGGCGGCCCTGGCGCTCGGCGTGCCGCAGTGGAAGCTGACGCTGCAAATCGTGCTGCGGGCGGCCAAGGCCGGCGTGGTCACCGGCATCCTGCTCGCTCTGGCGCGCATCACCGGCGAAACCGCGCCGCTGCTGTTCACCGCCTTCGGCAATCAGTTCTGGAGCAGCAACCTGCTCAAGCCGATTGCCAGCGTGCCCGTGGTCATTTTCCAGTACGCCATGAGCCCGTTCGACGACTGGCATGCACTCGCCTGGGCCGGCGCCCTGGTCCTGACATTGTTCGTGCTGGTACTCAGCCTGGCATCCCGCCTGATTCTTTTACGCAATAGGTCTCACTGATGGACGCCACCGGCATTGCTCCCGACAAAACCAAAATCCAGGTGCGTGGGTTGGAGTTCTTCTACAACAACCAACGCTCGCTCAAATCCATCAACATGGATATTTCGGAAAAGCGCATCACCGCCATCATCGGTCCCTCCGGCTGCGGCAAGTCCACCATGTTGCGGGTGTTCAACCGCATCTACTCGATGTATCCCAAGCAGGAAGCGCGCGGCGAAGTGCTGCTCAACGGCGAAAACATCCTTGCCCCCGGCTACTCGATGAACCGCCTGCGCAGCCACGTAGGCATGGTGTTCCAGAAGCCGGTGCCGTTCCCGATGTCGATCTACGACAACATCGCCTACGCGGTGCGCCACCACGAAAAACTCTCGCGCCGCGAAATGAACGACCGCGTCGAACAAGCCCTGCGCGGCGGTGCGCTGTGGGATGAGGTCAAAGACAAACTCAACCAAAGCGCCCAGAGCCTCTCCGGCGGCCAGCAACAACGGCTGTGCATCGCCCGCACCATCGCGCTGCGCCCGCAGGTTCTGCTGCTGGACGAACCGACTTCCGCCCTCGACCCGATTTCCACCGGGCGTATCGAACAGTTGATTACGGAATTGAAGGCGCAGTACACGGTGATCATCGTGACGCACAACATGCAGCAGGCCGCGCGGGTGTCGGACAGCACCGCGTTCATGTTCATGGGCGAATTGATTGAGCATGGCAAGACCGATCAGATCTTTACCACGCCGAAGATGAAGCAGACGGAGGACTATATTACCGGGCGGTTTGGTTGAGCGGACGCCCATACGCTTTAACCAAAGAATCCGGAACGCCTCGTTTGCGGGAGCCTTCCGGATTTTCTAAACCGCCATTAGGCGGTGGGAATAACGTTTACAGGCCCTTCGAAAACACTGCCTATACTGCCAGTCGTCAGTTTTGCGTCTAATTCGCCAACACCTCGCAAAGAAAATTCCAACTCCCTACCTTTGCCCTGCTCTTTGACAATATTCTGTTTACCTACCGTCGAATTTTTATACCGGCCATATAGACCTGTGCTCATGATTTCACCCACCTGCACACTCCCTTCATCATCGGTAGTAAAGGGTGCAAAAAAACTACCGCGGGTAGGCGCTATCTGCGAACTTTTGTTTATCTTCGCGCCGTACTGTTCGACGAAGCCAGTGTCACTACCCGCTAGCGCAACTTTCTGGTCGACCTGTATATCTTTGACATGCTGTTTGGGCCCAGGGTTATCAGGCTGCGTAACATCCTGAACATAGGCTTTCACTATTTGCGCGTCTGCGGGGTCTCGTTCGACAGTAAGCTCATACTTATTGCCAAACTTAAAGTCCACCAAGGTGCTATTGCTCGCGCCTGCTACACCATCAAATTCGGCACGCCCTTTGGGCGCGCTGAAATGTGGGCCATATCCGGAAAAAATGATCAGCGCCTTACCATCCCCTCGAGGTTGCATCCCGATATAGCCACGGCCAACGTATGTGCCTGTCTCAGTATTGACGCCGAACATCATCGCGTAATAAATCCCCCCGTCCTTGTCAGTCTTTCTCTGAAGACCTTCGTCGATAATCATAGGGAACGTAATATTGCTCAATCCAGAGCTCGGGGCGGTAAGCGCGTACTTCACACCAAACAATCCGTTTGGGGATGTAGACCCTTGCTTAATTTCAAACTTTGGATCGCTTACTTTATCGAGCACTGAGTCATCGGGAATGAGCGGAGCAGGTGAAGCACTGTCTTCAGTTTTTTTTACCGTCACACTCTCTGGCGATTGTGTTGGTAATTGAACATACGCTGGTGGAAACAATTGCGAACGGTAG
The DNA here is from genome assembly GCF_030687515.1 of Pseudomonas sp. FP2338. Classification (NCBI taxonomy): domain Bacteria; kingdom Pseudomonadati; phylum Pseudomonadota; class Gammaproteobacteria; order Pseudomonadales; family Pseudomonadaceae; genus Pseudomonas; species Pseudomonas sp. FP2338. The sequence continues at coordinate 5,059,983 of NZ_CP117436.1, forward strand.
AAATTCATAACAACCACGCCCCCTTTTGGAACAGCGATCAATCGGCATCAATGCAATGCCCTAGCGGTTTAAAAGTCGTCATTGTCGGCTGTCAATAATTGCTGATGTCGATCAAGGTAACTAACGACTTATACTCACATTTCGCGATATGACAGTAAGGGGCTGACACCAAACCGCGCTATCAGAAAAAGCGCTCGGACGGAGTGGACTTTTCCTGAAGCAGATAAGCTCTATAACTGACAATTGCGGAGATATATCTGAGTTGCCCATCACTCAAGGCACTTTATTGGAACCTCGCGCAGCGAGCGGCGCGACGGCACCTCCTGCACCGGCTTTAACGGTAACCGCTCACACTGGCTCTACCTCTGCGCCAAATCCCAGGCAAAAAAAAACCCGGAAATCCTCACTTGCGTGGGCCTTCCGGATTTTCTAAACCGCCAAAAATGGTGGGTCGTGTGGGATTCGAACCTACGACCAATTGGTTAAAAGCCAACTGCTCTACCAACTGAGCTAACGACCCGCTGTGTGGTGGCGCGTATAATACTGATTTCTAAGGATTATTCAACACCTTATTTTAAATAAATCAGAAATAACGCGTTGGGTCCGCAATTGCGGCGTTTTTGAAGCCTTCTGCTCGCAGTCTGCAAGCATCACATTTCCCACAGGCACGACCGGAATCGTCTGCCTGGTAGCAGGAAACTGTCAGCGCGTAATCGACGCCTAGTCCTACGCCAGCGTTCACGATGTCTGCCTTGCTCATGTTCTGCAGTGGCGCCTGAATACGGAATCCCTGCCCTTCCACACCGGCCTTGGTCGCCAGGTTGGCCATGCGTTCGAATGCCTCGACGTACTCCGGGCGGCAGTCCGGGTAGCCGTTGTAGTCGAGGGCATTGACGCCAATGAAGATATCGCGGGCCTTCAATACTTCGGCCCAGCCAAGCGCCAACGACAGGAACACAGTGTTACGTGCCGGCACGTAGGTCAGCGGAATGCCTTCGCTGGGTGCCTCGGGCACATCGATGCTGCTGTCCGTCAGGGCCGAGCCGCCGATGCCATTGAGGTTGAGGCCGACCACCTTGTGCTCGACCACGCCCAAGTCACGGGCAACACGCTCGGCGGCGTGCAGCTCGGCGCGGTGGCGTTGGCCGTAGTCGAAACTCAGGGTGTAGCAGCTGTAGCCTTGGGCACGGACCATGGCCACCAGCGTGGCGGAATCAAGACCGCCAGAGAGCAGGATGACCGCGCGCTTTTGCTCGGTCATGTCAGCGCCCCGGCTCGTCGTTCCACAGGTATTTGTGCAACTGCAATTGCAGACGCACCGGCAGGTTGTCCGCCACGACCCAATCGGCCAGGTCGCGGGCGTTGAGGTCATGGTGGCTCGGCGAGAACAACACCTCACCGGCACGGCGGTCGAGGTTGTACTGGATCAGCTTGGAGGCCGCCCAGTCATAGTCATCCCGCGAACAGATCACGAACTTGACCTGATCGTTGGCCGTCAGCAAGTCCATGTTGTCGTAGAGGTTGCGGTGCGCTTCCTTGGAACCCGGAGTCTTGAGGTCGACCACCCGGCTAACGCGCGCGTCGACCGCAGAGATATCCAGGGCGCCGCTGGTTTCCAGTGAAACCTCGTAACCGGCGTCACACAGCCGCTTGAGCAACGGGATGGCATTCGGCTGGGCCAGGGGCTCACCACCGGTCACACAGACGTAGCGCGGCTTGAAGCCGGCAACCTGCTCGATGATGTCGTCGAGGGTGCGCACGGTACCGCCGCTGAAGGCGTAGGCGCTGTCACAGTATTGGCAACGCAACGGGCAGCCGGTCAACCGGACAAATACGGTAGGCAGGCCAGCGGTACGCGTTTCACCCTGTAACGAGTAAAAAACTTCGGTAATACGTAATGTGTCTTGCATAGTCGCCACGGGCGTAACAGCTAAACAGGCTGTCCGCCTCCGTCAGGCACTTCAAGGAACCCCGCCAACGCGCAGGCCCCAAAAAGCGTGTTTCATAAAAGGGCGTGGATTCTAACGAAAAAACCCGCGCCAGGCGCGGGTTTCTTCTAAACGGGTTGCATCGCTTACAAGCGCTGCAGATCCCGCTGGGCCAACTGGGCTGCGGAGGTACCCGGATATTGGGCAACCACCTGTTGCAGAATGCCTTTGACCTTGTCGGTGTGACCCAGGCGGCGTTCTACATCAGCCAATTTATACAGCGAGTCAGGCACCTTGGCATGCTTTGGGTACAGCTGGCTGACCTTGGCAAATGCCTGGCCTGCCGCTTGCAAATCACCCTTTGCCAGGTTCACCTCACCCAGCCAGTACTGGGCATTGCCCGCGTATTGGCTGTTAGGGTATTTGCGCAGGAATGCGGTAAAGGCCTGGCTTGCCTTATCGAAGTCCTTGGCTTTGATCAGATCAAAAGCTGCGTCGTAATACAGCTTTTCCTTGGCCGGATCACCCGGTTCGCTGCTGGCGGCAGGCGCTTGGCTAGCCGCTGCGCCTGCTGCTGCACCACCGGCGGCAGCGCTTGGCGCGCCACCGGCAGAAGAATTATCAGGAGTTGCGGCAGGTGTAACGCCGGCTCCAATGCGTCGATCAAGATCCTGGTAACGCTCCAGGCCTTCTTGCTTCAGCTGGTTCACTTGGTTCTGCAAGATCTCAATGGTGCCTTGTTGCTGCGACAATTGATCCTGCATACGTTGCAGCTGGTTGAACAGTTCGCCCTGTGCCGAGGGAGCGGCAGTTGCCGGTCCCCCAGCATAGGCGCCGTTCGTGCCATAACCCGCTGGCGGATAACTGCTCCCGCTATTGTTATAGCCAGAGTTGCTATCTTCCACAGGAACCGCAGCCCACACCGCAAGCGGTGCAAGGCTGAGAGCCAATACAGTTAGAGCACGACGGCACGTTCGCATGACGAATTACTTACGCAGTTCGACGCGACGGTTTTGAGCCCACGACTGTTCGTCGTTGCCAGTTGCAACTGGACGCTCTTTACCGTAGGAAACCAGTTCCAGTTGGCCTGGAGCAACACCTTGCAGTACCAGGTAGCGTTGAACGGCTTTCGCACGACGCTCGCCCAGTGCCATGTTGTACTCACGAGTACCACGGGCGTCAGTGTTACCTTCCAGAACAACGCGAGCGCCGTTAGCTTTCAGGTCCTTCGCGTGAACGTCCAGAGCGCGCATGGCTTCTGGCTTCAGGTCAGAACTGTCGTATTCGAAGTAGAAAGTGGTGATAGCGCGCAGAGCAGCTTCTTCGCTCAGGGAGCCGTCAACTGCACCAGTGTTAGCGCCGTAACCAGCGTTTGGATCAACAGCTGCGCCTTCACCGGCATTGTCGCCGCCTTTAGACGAGCAACCAACGGCTACGGACAGAGCCAGAGCCAGAGCAGCAAACTTACCAAACTTCAGCATTTCCATCGTGAAACTCCTAATGAACCCCAGTGTGTTAAGCAATTCTTTTTGTAGCGCCGCGTCAGTTCAGGTAAGGGGACCAGGACGGTTCTCTGACTTCGCCTTGTGCGGTAGGAAGCGGGAGCCTTACGCGTCCATTAATGGACACGAGCATCAAGACTCCCCGGCCCTGCTGGCGGGTGGCGTAGATTACCATGGTGCCGTTGGGCGCAACAGTGGCTGACTCATCAAGGTTGGTATCTGTGAGGATTTTTACCGTTCCACGCTGCAAATCCTGGGCCGCAACCCGGAAATTAGTGAAACCATCCTGACGGTGAATCATCACCAACGTCTTTTCATCGGCCGAAAGCTTAGGATTGGCATTGTAGTTACCAATAAAGGTCACGCGTTCTGCGCCACCGCCACCTACGCTCGTTTTGTAGATTTGAGGCTTGCCGCCGCGATCGGAGGTGAAGTAGATGGTCGAACCATCCTTACCCCAGAACGGTTCGGTGTTGATGCCCGGGCCACTGGTCACACGGCTGATCTGGCGCGAAGCCATGTTCATCACGTAAATGTCCGGGTTGCCGTCTTTGGACAACACGAATGCCAGGCGCGAACCATCCGGCGACCACGCAGGGGCACCGTTGAGGCCTTCAAAGTTGGTGATCTGCTCACGACGACCGGTGTCGATGTGCTGCACGAAAATACGCGGGCGGCGCTGTTCGAACGACACATAGGCAATACGCTTGCCGTCCGGCGCGAAGCGCGGCGACAGGATTGGCTCACGGGACTGCAGCAAGGTCACGGCGCGGGCGCCGTCGTAGTCCGAACGCTGCAGGGTGTAACGCGTGTTGTCTACGGAGAAACGCTCAGCCGTTACATAAAGCAGACGTGTCGAGAACGCCCCCTTGATACCGGTGAGTTTTTCAAACGACTGGTCCGAGATGTAGTGCGCCATGTCCCGCAGTTGTTCGGCGGTGCCCGATACGCTGCCGGTCAGGACCTGCTGCTCGGTGGCCACGTTGAACAACGTGTACTGGATTTGCAGGCGACCGCCGGCCGGCGTAATGCTGCCGACCATCAGGTACTGGGCGCCTACGGCTTTCCAGTCACGGAAGATGACTTCGCTGGCCTGGGTCGGCTGGCTGATCATGTTGCCTTTTGGAATCGGCGCGTAGTACCCGGAGTTGCGCAGGTCGTCGCTGACGATCTGGGCCATGTCGTCCGGCAGCACGCTGCCGCCCTGCCAGCCAAACGGTACTACGGCGATCGGGGTGGCCCGATCGCTACCGCTGGTGACCAGGATGTTCTTTTCATCCGCCGCCGCTATCCCTGCCATACAGCAAATAACGACAAGCATTCCTCGAAGAAGGTTTCTCACAAGGCTAGATCCTCAGGTGTGAATGTCATCTTGAATGAACGATAGGGAGCGAAGTCGCTTGGTTTCATTCCCTGCATCTCGGTCAACCGGCCAATATTCTTGACCGCTGCAACCGCCGAACTGTCGAACGAACCGTCACCACTGGACTTGGCCACGCTGACCGAAGTCACCGTACCGTCCGGCAACATGCCGATCTGCAGCACTACTGTCATGCCTTTACGTGCCGAAGGTGGACGTGTCCAACCTTCCGCTGCCCGCGCCCGAATCAGGTCGTCGAAACTGCCCGCGACTTCATCGCCACGCTCATCGGCCAAGGCTTGCTGACGCTGCGGCGTGTCGGAGAGCAAATCTGCCAAGGCCTGGGCCTTTTTCTCTTCGGCGGATTTACGCGCTGCTTCCTGGGCCTTTTTCTTGCTGGCGTCGGCGGCAGCTTTCTTCTTCGCGTCGTCGGCGACTTTCTTCTTCGCCTCGTCTGCTTCAGCTTTTTTCTTGGCGTCTTCGGCGGCTTTCTTCTTCGCGTCTTCGACTATCTTCTTCTTGGCCTCTTCAGCGGCCTTTTTCTTGGCCTCTTCTTCGGCAGCTTTTTTGGCTTCTTCTTCAGATTTCTTCTTGGCTATATCAGCCAATTGTTTCTCTTCAGCCTTTTTAGCTTCGGCAGCTTTATCGGCTTTCTTGGCTTCATCAGCCTTTTTGGCCTCGTCAGCTTTCTTGGCTTCGTCAGCCTTTTTCGATTCCTCGGCCTTTTGAGCCGCCTCTTCTTTCTTTTGTTCCGCAGCAGCCTTCACCGCTTCCTGCTCGACCTTCTTCTGTTCCATCTGCTCGACTTCGGTCTGGCGCGCAGCCGACTTCTGGGCTTCACCCGCAATCTTCTGATTGGTCTGGGTGGTGGCCTGACTTTTCGATTTCAGCTGATACAGGGTCGCCTGCACGATCGGCTTGGCTGGCGGCAGGTCCGGGGTCATGGCAAAGCTGACGAACAGCATGCCGAACACCAGGACGTGCAGGGCAATTGCCCAGACGCTAGGCCAGAAGTAGCTTTCCGAGGCGGACGGCTCTCGCTGTTGCTGCATCAGGGCGCCTCGGTAATCAAGCCAACGTTACCCACGCCGGCCTTCTGCAGCCCGCCCATGGCGCCCATGACGGAGCCATAGTCGACCACTTTGTCGCCGCGAATGAACACTTGCGTGTGCTTGCCGCCTTCGTTGCCGGACCGGATGATCTTGGTCACGGCGTCCGTCATCTGCGGCAAGGTCATGGCCTTGTCCTGCTGTTTCTGGGTGTCGACTTCGCTGCCAAGGTTCCAGTAATAGGTCTTGTCAGCCTTGATCGAAATGGTCAGGACCTGAGTGTTGTTGTCTTGCGGCAAGGCTTCGCTGGAAACCTTGGGCAGATCAACCTTCACGCCCTGATTGAGCATCGGCGCGGTCACCATGAAGATAACCAGCAGCACCAGCATCACGTCGATGTAAGGCACTACGTTCATCTCGGCGACCGGCTTGCGCTTTTTGCGAGCTCGAGCGATTAAAGCCATTGGAAATTACCTGCTTATTCTTCGCTGGTGTGCACTTTACGGTGCAGGATCGCCTGGAATTCATCGGCGAAGGTGTAGTAACGGCTGATCAAGGTTTCGCCACGGGCGGCAAAACGGTTGTAGGCAATTACTGCGGGAATAGCGGCGAACAGGCCGATCGCGGTGGCGATCAAGGCCTCGGCGATACCCGGGGCCACGGTGGCCAGGGTGGCTTGTTGCGCCTGGGCCAGGCCACGGAAGGAGTTCATGATGCCCCACACGGTACCGAACAGGCCGATGTACGGGCTCACGGAACCGACGGTAGCGAGGAACGGCAAGCTTTGCTCAAGCTTTTCTTCTTCGCGGGAGATGGCAACGCGCATGGCGCGGGCCACGCCTTCCATGACCGCTTCGGGGTCAACACCCGGTTGCTGGCGCAGGCGCGAGAATTCCTTGAAACCGGCGCGGAAGATCTGCTCTACGCCCGAATCCGGGTCCGGGTTGCTACCGGCCTGACGGTACAGCTTGGACAGGTCGATACCCGACCAGAAGCGCTCCTCGAAGCTCTCCAGGGCACGTCGACCGGCACGCAGCAGGTTGCTGCGCTGAAAAATCATGACCCAAGAGGTAACCGATGCGGCTACCAGGACCAGCATCACCAGTTGAACCACAACACTGGCATTGCTGACCAGGCTCCACATGGAGGAATGGTCGACGACGGTAGGTTCCACGCTAAATCTCCTGCTTTGATTGTTTACCCGCGCCGCTTACGTCGGCAAAGGCCGCACGTAGAGCTTCGGGAATGGCCCGGGGTTTCAAACTATTGGTGCGCACACAGGCCACCAGGAACTGCCCCTCACAGAGCAGCGTTGCATCCGTTGCCCGCCTGACCTGCTGTTTAAAGCGCAGGCTGACACGGTTCAATTCGATAACTTCAGCGCTGACCAGCAATTCGTCGTCCAGTCGCGCCGGTGCGTGGTAGCGCGCCTCGCTGGAATGCACGACGAATAACAGGTCCTCCCCTGCCAGCTGGGATTGGGCAAAGCCCAGCTCCCGTAGCCGCTCGGTTCGAGCCCGCTCCATGAACTTGAGGTAGTTGACGTAATAAACGATGCCGCCGGCATCGGTGTCCTCGTAATAAACGCGACAGCGATGTGCGAACGACTGATCCCCGTTTTGCGCGCGCATACTCTAGTGCTTACTCCTCAGGTTGCCAATCCGGCTGGGCAACTGTTTTTGCATTCTATTCAGCATTTCTAACGACTGAATGACGACACCAGCCACTAGGACAGCACAAACTTCAGATAAATCGTCTGGCGTGGAGTTATTAATCGTCCACTGCATCGAGGAATTCGTCTACTACAGGCATCTCGCCCAATCGTGACGGAATGTTTAACCCGAAATGCAAATAAGCGTGGCGCGTGACCACGCGGCCCCTTGGCGTACGCATGATGTAACCCTGCTGGATCAGGTACGGCTCCAGCACATCCTCAATGGTATGGCGCTCCTCACTGATGGCCGCTGCCAGGCTGTCCACACCGACCGGGCCGCCATCGAACTTCTCGATCATGGTCAAGAGTAGACGTCGATCCTGATGATCGAAGCCGTGCTCGTCCACATCCAGCAGGTTCAAGGCCAAATCCGCCACGGCCTTGGTGATATGCCCCTTGGCCCGCACCTCGGCAAAATCGCGCACACGTCGCAGCAAGCGGTTGGCGATACGCGGCGTGCCACGGGCGCGGCGGGCGATTTCGAACGCACCTTCCGGGTCCAGCGGCAACCCCAGGATGCCCGCCGAACGGCTGACAATGGTCGCAAGATCTGCAGTGCTATAGAACTCTAGACGTTGAACAATGCCGAAACGGTCTCGCAACGGGTTGGTCAGCATCCCGGCGCGCGTGGTGGCGCCGACCAGCGTGAACGGCGGCAGGTCGAGCTTGATCGAGCGCGCTGCCGGGCCTTCGCCGATCATGATGTCGAGCTGAAAGTCTTCCATGGCCGGGTACAGCACTTCCTCGACGATCGGCGACAGCCGGTGAATCTCGTCGATAAACAGCACGTCGTGGGGCTCAAGGTTGGTCAGCAGTGCGGCCAGGTCGCCCGGACGCTCCAGCACCGGGCCGGAGGTGGACTTGATCGACACGCCCATTTCCTGGGCGATGATCATGGCCAGGGTGGTCTTGCCCAGGCCCGGCGGGCCGAAGATCAACGTGTGATCGAGGGACTCGTTGCGCCCACGCGCAGCCTGGATAAACAGCTCCATCTGCTCGCGCACGGTCGGCTGGCCGATATAGTCGGCAAGGCTGACGGGGCGGATGGCGCGGTCCTGGACTTCTTCACGGTCGCGCGGGCCGGTGGCCGCGATCAGACGATCAGCTTCAATCACTTAAATCATTCCCTTCAGGGCTCGGCGGATCATGTCTTCGCTGCTCAGGTTCTTGTCCTTGATGGCCGATACGGCTTTGCTCGCCTCCTGGGGCTTGTAGCCCAGGGAGATCAGCGCGCTCACGGCATCGCTTTCGGCACTGGCGACCTGGCCGGCCGGCATGTCCGGCTGGTTCGGTACCAGGGCAAACATGTTCGGCACCACTTCCCAGGCCTTGAAACGGTCCTTGAGCTCGACCAGCAGGCGCTCGGCGGTTTTCTTGCCGACACCGGGCACCTTGGTCAACGCTGATGTGTCCTGGGCCGAAACTGCGCGTACCAGTTCGTCCACTTCCAGGCTCGACATCAACGCCAGCGCCAACTTGGGCCCTACGCCATTGAGGCGAATCAGCTCACGAAAGAAGTCGCGGTCGCGCTTGCCAATGAAACCATAGAGCAATTGCGCGTCTTCGCGCACCACCAAATGCGTGTGCAATGTTATCGGCTCGCCAATCGACGGCAGGCGATACAGGGTGGTCATGGGCACTTCCAGCTCATACCCCAACCCATTTACATCCAGAATCAGGTGCGGCGGCTGTTTCTCAGCCAGGGTGCCGCGCAAGCGTCCAATCACGGTTCAGATCCTTAAAGCTTGGGGTCAGAACACGGCCTGACCGGAAATTACGATTGCGCTGATGCTATCAGAGACGCAGCCGCCCGCCACGACTGCGTGCGGTGCCCAAGCCATGCGGCAAGAGGCTGGAACGCGTGTGCGCATGGCAAATGGCGATGGCCAGGGCGTCGGAGGCGTCGATTTGCGGCTTTGAGGTGAGCTTGAGCATGTGCATGACCATCATCTGCACCTGCTCTTTATTCGCCGCGCCGGTGCCGACCACGGCCTGTTTGACCTGAGTCGCGGTGTATTCGGCGATTTCCATGCCCTCCTCCGCACCGGCCACAATAGCAGCGCCACGGGCCTGGCCGAGCTTTAACGCAGAATCGGCGTTTTTGGCCATAAAGACCTTTTCGATGCCCATGGTGACCGGCCCGTAGGTCTGGATCACTTCACGCACGCCGCGATACACAATCTGCAGGCGCTCGGCCAACTCGCCCGCGCCGGTACGGATGCAGCCCGAAGCGACATAGACGCAGCCACGCGGGGTGTGTTGCACCACGCCAAAACCGGTGATGCGCGAACCGGGGTCGATACCAAGGATTAAAGTCATAACGCCTGCGGGTTGGGTAAACACAATTCTTGCGGCCAACGACAATCAAATGTGGGAGCTGGCTTGCCTGCGATGCAGACACCTCGGTACTTCTGTTAAACCGAGGTGATGCTATCGCAAGCAAGCCAGCTCCCACAGGGGATTTTCATGGTGCTCAGGTGAGTTGTTCGGCCACTTCTTCCGGGATGTCGGCGTTCGAGTAGACGTTCTGCACATCATCCAGGTCTTCGAGCATATCCAGCATCTTCAGCACTTTCTGCGCGCCGTCCAGGTCCAGTTCGGCGCTGGTGGTCGGCAGCATCACGATTTCTGCGTCGGTGCCTTTGAAACCAGCCGCTTCCAGGGCGTTACGCACGGCATAGAAGCCGGCAAACGAGGTGAACACATCAATGGAGCCGTCTTCGTTGGTCACCACATCGTCGGCGTCTGCCTCCATGGCCGCTTCCATCAAGGCGTCTTCATCGGTGCCGGGGGCGAACGTGATCTGCCCTTTGCGCTCGAACAGGTAAGCCACCGAGCCGTCGGTACCGAGGTTGCCGCCGCATTTACTGAAGGCATGGCGCACGGCGGCTGCGGTGCGGTTGCGGTTGTCGGTCATGCACTCGACCATCACCGCCACGCCGCCTGGGCCGTAGCCTTCGTAGCTCAGCTCGACCATATCGTCGGTATCGGCAGCGCCCGCACCACGGGCCACGGCGCGATCAATGATGTCGCGGCTCATGTTGGCGCCCAAAGCCTTGTCCAGCGCCAGGCGCAGACGCGGGTTGGAACCTGGGTCACCACCGCCTTGGCGGGCGGCGACGGTCAGTTCGCGAATCCACTTGGTGAAGATCTTGCCTTTCTTGGCATCCTGACGCTCTTTGCGGTGCTTGATGTTCGCCCACTTGGAATGGCCAGCCATAACACAACTCCGAAAATTCTCTAGAAACCTTATCAATCCTGCCCCAGGCAGGAATTCCCTCTTTTAAACGCAAAGGCGCATCCGAAGATGCGCCTTTTTGACTGCGTACAACTTTATCGCGCTTTCACGCCGCAGCCTTACTCAGCCTTCGGCGTCTCGCGCAGACGGATGTGCAGTTCGCGCAGCGCCTTGGCATCCACCACGCCCGGTGCCTGGGTCATGACATCCGCAGCACTCTGGGTTTTCGGGAAGGCGATCACTTCACGGATCGACTGGGCGCCGGTCATCAGCATCACCAGACGGTCCAGGCCGAACGCCAAGCCACCGTGCGGCGGCGCGCCGTACTTCAGGGCGTCGAGCAGGAAGCCGAACTTCTCTTCCTGTTCCGCTTCGTTGATGCCCAGCAGGCGGAACACCGCTTGCTGCATCTCTTTGCGGTGGATACGGATCGAACCACCACCCAGCTCGGTGCCGTTGAGCACCATGTCGTAGGCACGCGACAGCGCGCCCGCCGGGTTGGCTTCCAACTCTTCAGGCGAGCACTTCGGCGCGGTGAACGGGTGGTGCAAGGCGCTGAAGCTGCCGTCATCGTTCTCTTCGAACATCGGGAAGTCGACGACCCACATCGGCGCCCACTTGCAGGTCAGCAGGTCCAGGTCGTGGCCGAGCTTGATGCGCAGCGCGCCCAGGGCTTCGCTGACGATCTTGGCCTTGTCGGCACCGAAGAACACGATGTCGCCATCGACTGCACCGACGCGGTCGAGGATCGCGTTCAGGTTGTCCAGCGGGATGTTTTTCACAATCGGCGATTGCAAGCCGTCAACGCCATTGGCGCGCTCGTTGACCTTGATGTACGCCAGGCCCTTGGCACCGTAGATGCCGACAAACTTGGTGTAATCGTCGATCTGCTTGCGCGGCATGCTCGCGCCGCCAGGCACGCGCAGGGCGGCGATGCGGCATTTCGGGTCGTTGGCAGGGCCGCTGAACACCTTGAAGTCGACTTCCTTGAGCTGGTCGGCCACGTCCACCAGTTCCAGCGGGATACGCAGGTCTGGCTTGTCGGAACCGTAGCGGCGCATGGCTTCTTCGAAGGTCATGTGCGGGAATTCGCCGAATTCCAGGTCCAGCACTTCCTTGAACAGGTTGCGGATCATTTGCTCGGTCAGGCCCATGATCTCTTTTTCATCGAGGAAGCTGGTCTCGATGTCGATCTGGGTGAATTCCGGCTGGCGGTCAGCGCGCAGGTCTTCGTCGCGGAAGCACTTGGCGATCTGGTAGTAGCGGTCGAAGCCGGCGACCATCAGCAGTTGCTTGAACAGCTGCGGCGATTGCGGCAGGGCAAAGAACGAACCGGCGTGGGTACGGCTCGGCACCAGGTAGTCACGCGCACCTTCCGGGGTGGCCCGGGTCAGGATCGGCGTTTCGACGTCGAGGAAGCCGTTTTCGTCGAGGAAGCGGCGGATGCTGGTGGTCATGCGCGAACGCAGGCGCAGCTTCTCGGCCATTTCCGGACGACGCAGGTCCAGGAAGCGGTAGCGCAGGCGGGTTTCTTCGCCCACGTCGGAGTATTCGTTGAGTGGGAACGGCGGGGTTTCCGACTCGTTCAGCACTTCCAGCTCATAACCCAGCACTTCGATGGCGCCGGAGGCCATGTTGGCGTTTACAGCACCGGCCGGGCGCAGGCGCACCTTGCCGGTGATTTTTACGACGTATTCGCTGCGCACGCGGTCGGCGGCGGCGAAGCTCTCGGCGCGGTCCGGGTCGAACACCACTTGGGCCAGACCATCACGATCACGGATATCGAGGAAGATCACCCCGCCGTGGTCGCGGCGACGGTGAACCCATCCGCAAAGGGTGATTTCCTGACCATCCAGGGTCTCGTTCAGTTGGCCGCAATAGTGGCTGCGCATCATGGTAGTGGTTTCACTTCTCGTAATTCGAAATTCGGTGGAGGCTCGCCTCGTCACCGTACAGTTAAGCAGGGGACGGATAATGCAGGAGCCTGCGCGTAGAGTTCAACTCAGTCTGCTTTGTCGCCGCCCGCCAGATTCTTCTTGGCGCCGGTCTTGAAGTCGGTCTCATACCAGCCGCCGCCGCTCAGGCGGAAGCCCGGCATGGACAACATCTTCTTCAGCTCAGGTGCCTGGCAGGCAGGGCAATCGACCAGCGGCGCGGCGCTGATCTTCTGAATGGCTTCCAACTGATGACCACAGGAAGCACATTGATAATCGTACATGGGCATGGAGATGTCTCGGCGATCAGATCGTAACTGCGCCACGCCCACCCTGTGGATAAGCCAGGGGCGCGCAGCAAAGCGCGGGATTATATCTGGTAAATCGACACAGCGCAGCCGGCTTTCTGCCCGAAGCCTGGCCCGCCTTGACGGTGGGCCCGCTTCGCAACCGGCGGATTAATCCAGGCCCGTGGCGCTGACACGATCTTTTAAGACGTGGACCACGCACACCACCCGCACCAACCCGCTGAAGTTCTTCACTCCCCCGTAACGCAAATGCACTTCCCGATCGACATACGACAGCAACGCGCTGACTGAACAGGCATTGATCCTGGCTATCTCCGTGAGGATATTCCAATAGATCTGCTCAAGACGCAGGCAAGTGGAAAACCCATTGAGCCTGACCGACCGGGACAATGGCTTGGCCAGTCCCATGTCGAACCCTTTGGCAAAGGGGTCGACCTTTATCTTGTGAAAACCGGCGGTTTCCATCACTCCATTACCCACTCCGCGTGACATACACCTGACACTCCATTGCCAAACAGCAGCCCATGGGTTTCTCCCATTGGGCAGTGGGCCTATAAAACAGCAGGGCGAGAGGAGCAGCCAGAAGACGCGGATTGGAAAGGTGTAGGACAACGCCAGGAAATGCGGAGAAACAAGCGAGCGGCGCCGGGAAGGCGCCGCTCAAGGGGGGCTTTTACTGGTTTTCAAGCAAGGAACGCAGCATCCACGCGGTTTTCTCGTGAACCTGCATGCGCTGGGTCAACAGGTCGGCGGTCGGCTCGTCGCTGACCTTGTCGAGCAATGGGAAAATACCGCGCGCGGTGCGGGTGACGGCTTCCTGGCCGGCCACCAGTTGCTTGATCATCTCTTCGGCGCTGGGCACGCCCTCTTCTTCCTTGATCGAAGACAGCCGCGCATAGATCGAATAGGCACCCGGCGCCGGGAAGCCCAGGGCACGGATACGCTCGGCAATGGAGTCCACTGCCAGCGCGAGTTCGTTGTACTGCTCCTCGAACATCAAGTGCAGCGTACGAAACATGGGGCCCGTGACGTTCCAGTGGAAGTTGTGGGTTTTCAAGTACAGTACATAGGTATCGGACAGCAGCCGTGAGAGCCCATCGACGATGGATTTACGGTCTTCTTCACTGATACCAATATCGATTGCCATGTTTTTCCCCTTCAATTGACGAACATTCATTGATCAGGTGCAGGACCACTCTAGCAAGAGTGCCGGCGGTGTGCAGCCCGGCACCGGCCGGGTGAGATGCGGCAAATTGCCCCGCTCGGCCGACAAGCCTGTGCAGAGCGAGAACGCCTCAAAATGTCGCGTAAAACAGCCGCACCCGTCTAGGACAAGTGTTTTACGCAGAAATGCTATTGCCCTTGCAACGCCCAGAAATGCTTGATTTGAGTAGGCACAGCCTTTGCTGTTAAATAGGTGGCGTGTGGTTACCGTTCATTTCTGCGGGACACCACATAGGCTGATACCCGCGCACGTGCCCAACGCCTCCCATTGTTCAGAAGCGAACCGTGCCAGTCAGCTCTTCCTTGTGATCCGTCTTAACGTGAGTTAATCAAAATGTTGAAAATCGTCCACCTCCTGACGGGCGTTGCAGCGTTGCTGCTGTCCTTTATTCCGAGTCTGCAGCCTGAAAGCCTGCCGTACCTGGAACAACACGACGCCCTATACCTGGCCTTGTTCGGCCTTCTTAACCTGACGCTCGCACCGGTAATCCCTTACTGGAACAAAGGCACGCGTCATCAACTGCAAAACCTGGTCAGCGCGCTGCTGGTACTGACCGTTGTCGTGCAAACCCTCACCCTCCTGGCACCTATGCCTGAAGTGGGCGGCCACCCGGCCATCCTGCTCAGCCTGGTGATTGCTGTGGTCGCCATCGTTCTTCACCTGGCCATCAGCTTCTACCGTTCGTCGCCTGCTGCGGCGTCGCAAAACTACGACATGACCAACCGGGATACCGGGACCGTCAAGTGGTTCAACACTTCCAAAGGCTTCGGCTTTATTTCCCGCGATTCGGGCGACGATATCTTCGTCCACTTCCGGGCCATCCGTGGCGAAGGCCATCGCGTTCTGGTCGAAGGCCAGCGCGTGGAGTTCTCCGTCATGAACCGCGACAAAGGCCTGCAAGCCGAAGACGTGATTGCGGCCCTGCCGCGTCGCTGATTCCTACCCGCAGCGCATAAAAAAAACCGCGATCCGGCTGAGCTGGATCGCGGTTTTTTTATGTGCGGCCATTAATGCCGGGGCTATCAATAATGTGGCGGCGGTGCTTCTTCTTCGGAGGTCTCGAACTGCCCGCCCATTTCTTCCTGGCGCTTGAGCAGCGCCGTCATCTGCATTTGCAGGCGTTCAACCGCACGCTGCTGGGTGACCAGGATGTCATTGAGGGTCTCGATGGTGTCGTCCTGGAAGGCCAGGCGGCTTTCCAGATCGGTAACGCGGTCTTGCAGGTCCATGATTCAGTCCTGGGTAAAGATGAAGTCGGCAGGTAACAACCCGCGCAATTGGCTGCGAATCGCCGCCACTTGCTCATCGGTATAAGGCCGTGCCGGGTGTTTGCCCCAGACCGGTGCCGGCCAGGCCGCATCGTCACGCTTGCGCACAATGACATGCACGTGCAACTGGCTGACCACATTCCCCAGCGCACCGATGTTCATCTTGTCGGCGGCCAGCCCTTCATTGAGCAACTGCGCCAGGGTGGTCGTCTCTTGCCACAACCGGTGTTGGTCGGCGACATCCAGTTGAAACACTTCGCTGATACCGTCGATGCGCGGCACCAGGATGAACCACGGGTAGTTGGCGTCGTTGGACAGCAACAGGCGGCAGAGCGGGAAGTCCCCAATGGCCAGTGTGTCTTGTTGCAGGCGTTGGTCTAAGGCGAACACGCGGCACTCCGTTCGGCAGGTCAATTTCAGGTGCCCAGCATACCTTCGAATGCCCGAGGCTTCACGGCGAATGCGGGATCGTTGAGGCCACAGGGCAAAAAAGCACGCACCCTTTCGAGGCAGGCGAATATTTGAGCTACGCTAAATCGGGCCTCAGCGGGATGCACCAAAATGACCCACCCGTGCCTCAAAGGGATCCGCCAATTACCCACTCAAGGGGTGAACCGGTAACGCTTTGCCCTGGCACAGTTTTTTTGTACCTCCCAAAAGGTGTTTCGGCGGGGCGTCAAGCCCGAACCAAACGATGTAAAAAGCCCGTGCTTATGCGGTTTTTACACGGCCGTAACGTTTTTCACGAAAAAATGACATTCGGTTACCGCTTTGTGCACGCTTGTTGCATTCACACCCGTATCGTCGGCAACGGCACCCGTTTGGATACGGGTGTTACGCGATAAGAACAGTAGCGTTCAGGTGCATTTCAAGGATGAGTTCAAACTTCGCAAGGGGTAGGAATACTGCACTTTAGTTGTCAGCCTGGTGACACTCAGGCTGTGAATTTGCGACAGGGAAATAGCAATTTACGACAGCCTCGTAAAGAAGCTGAAAGGATAGATGAGTAAGTATCGTCAATAGGGTCTGCGTGATATAACTTTGCGCCGACACAAAAAAGAAAGAGCCGCCCAGATAAAAATACAGGTGGGACGGCAGTACTCTTCCTAAAACCAAAGGAGCAAATCACGATGCGCGTGATGAAGTGGAGCATGATCGCCCTGGCTGTTTCAGCAGGCACCTCGCAGTTCGCAATGGCGTCCGCCCAGGACGATTCCAAGGGCTTTGTTGAAGACAGCACGTTCAGCATCAACACTCGCCTCCTGAACTTCGGTCGCGACTTCCGTAACAACGACACCGGCAAAAGCCGCGTCAACGAAACCGGCCTGGGCTTCAACGGTCTGTTCCAGTCTGGCTACACCCAAGGCACCATCGGTGTCGGTGTTGACGTGATCGGCCTGCTGGGCGTGAAACTGGACAGCGGCAAGGGTCGCTCGGGCACTGGCCTGTTCCCTACCGGTGCCGACGGTCGCTCGCAAGACGACTACTCCAAAGGCGGCGGCGCGGTTAAATTCCGCATCTCCGACACCGTGCTTAAAGTCGGCGACCAGTACACCACCGCGCCGGTATTCGCTTCCGACGACAGCCGCTTGCTGCCAGAGCTGCCGCAAGGTATCTCGATCACCAGCAACGAGATCAAGGGCCTGAAACTCGAAGGCGGTCACTTCACCTCGAGCGTGGCACAAGCACAGACATACCGTGACAGCCTGGGCCTGACCAAAACCGACTTTATCGGTGGTGTCTATGCCCTGACGCCGGAAGTCAGCGCCAGCCTCTACTACGCGAAGACCGAAGACTACTGGAAGAAAACCTACGCCAACCTGAACTGGACTCACGCGCTGAGCAACGAACAGTCCCTGGCCGTTGACTTCAACATCTACAGCACCAAAAGCGACGGCGCCGGCCTGCAGCGCGCAGAAAAAGACAACACCACCAAACTGGATAACCGTGCGTACAGCTTGCAAGGCGCGTACACCATCCAGGCTCACACGTTTACCCTGGCCTACCAGAAAGTCAGCGGTGACGGTGATTACGGCTACGGCGTAGACGGCGGCGGCACGATTTTCCTGGCCAACTCCATCGCCCGTTCCGACTTCAACGCTGAAGACGAAAAATCCTGGCAAGCTCGCTACGACCTGAACATGGCCACTTTCGGCGTGCCAGGCCTGAGCTTCATGACTCGTTATGTCAGCGGTAGCGGCGCCAACACTGGCACCACTTCGAACGGCAAAGAGTGGGAACGCGACATCGAAGCCAAGTACGTGGTTCAGAGCGGCCCGGCAAAAGACCTGAGCCTGCGCGTTCGTCAAGCGACCTATCGTTCGTCTGATGGCGTGTACTACGGTTCGGCGTCGATCGACGAACTGCGTCTGATCGCGCAATACCCGCTGAACATCTTGTAATTGGCTGTTTAATTACAACGATGACTTAAGGCGTAAGCCTTAACTAAAAAGCCGCTCCCCTGTTTTGCAAGGGAGCGGCTTTTTTATTTCAGTTTTATTACACAAGAAAAATAACTAGCAAGCTAAGTAACTATATTGGCCTTACGCATCAAACTTGACCTATCGGCCAAGTTCGACAACCTGCCGCTTAGTTATTTGGCAAGCGGTTCTTGCATCACGCGAATAACTCGCTGTGGAAACGGAATATCAATACCCGCCCCTTTCAAACGATCACGCGCCAGTTCATTGAGCATAAACACTACATCCCAATAATCCGGGGTATTAGTCCAGCAACGCAGGGAAACAGTGATCGAACTGTCACCCAAGGTCGACACCACGGCCGCAGGCGCCGGGTCAGCCAGTACGCGTGGGTCTTTTGCCAGTTCCAGCAGCACTTCACGGGCTTTCTGCAGGTCGGCTTCGTAGTCGACACCCACATCAAACACCACTTTGCGGGTCGGCTGACGGTTGGTGTTGGTGATGATGCCGTTGGACAGGATGCCGTTGGGCACGATCACGGTCTTGTTGTCGCCAGTACGCAGCACGGTGTGGAAGATCTGGATGCTGTCGACAGTCCCCGACGTGCCCTGGGCTTCGATCCAGTCACCAATGCGGAATGGGCGGAACAGCAGAATCAGCACGCCACCGGCGAAGTTCGCCAGGCTGCCCTGCAACGCCAAACCGATGGCCAGGGTAGCGGCACCGATCGCGGCGACAAACGAGGTGGTGGCCACGCCGATCATCGAGGCCACGCTGACAACCAGCATGACTTTCAGCGCAATGTTCGCAAGGCTGGTGATGAAATGCTGCAACGCCAGGTCTGCGTTACGGATGGCCAGCAAGCGCCCCACGCGGTGGGTCAATACGTTGATCAGCCACCAGCCGATGGCCAGGGTGATTACCGCCAGCAACACGCGGCTGCCGTATTCCATGATCATGGGGATCCAGGACTGCGAGGTCTTGATCAGGTGATCCATTTCAGCGTTTAAATCCATCTATCTTCTCCTGTTGCGCGGATGTGCGGCTTAATTGACTGCCTTAAAACGCAAATGAGCCCCGAAGGGCTCATAGTGTAGGCACTGTTTCCGGGGCGTGGGACGTTAAAAACGCTCACAGGTTCCCCAATGTGCCATCAGTCGCGGAAGTTATTAAACTGCAGCGGCATGTCGAAGGTCTTGGCGCGCAGGGCGGCGATGGCTTCTTGCAGGTCGTCCCGCTTCTTGCCGGTGATACGCACCTGCTCACCCTGAATGGCGGCCTGGACTTTCAACTTAGCGTCTTTGACGTGAGCGACGATCTTCTTCGCCAGCTCCTTGTCGATGCCTTCCTTGAGCACGGCTTCCTGTTTCATCAGCTTGCCGGAGGCGTAGGCGTCCTTGATTTCAAGGCACTGCGCGTCGATCTTGCGCTTGACCAACGACAGCTTGAGGATTTCGATCATCGCTTCCAGCTGGAAATCGGCTTCAGCGGTCAGGTTGACGGTCAGTTCCTTTTCCTTGAACTCGAAGCTGCCCTTGCCCTTCAAGTCATAGCGACGGTCCAGTTCCTTGACGGCGTTTTCGACGGCGTTGGTGACTTCGTGTTTGTCCAGTTCGGATACCACGTCGAACGAAGGCATGTCATTTCTCCAATATAAGGGGCGGGCTCAGTAGAGATGGAGCGCGCCCAAGCTAAAATGCCGAGGCATTATAGCGGTTCTTTCGCACCATTCATCGCAGGCGACCCTACGGAGCACAAACTGATGTCGACCACCTGGCATATTCTCGGCGCCGGCAGCCTGGGCACCCTCTGGGCCACGCGATTGTCGCGCGCGGGCCTGCCTGTGCGGCTGATAGTGCGCGACGCAGCGCGCCTGGCCAGCTATCACAAGGCGGGCGGCCTGACTCTGGTGGAACACGGTATAGAAAATACTTACCCAGTGATCGGCGAAACACCCGACGGCCCCGAGGCGATTCATCGCCTGCTGGTAGCGTGCAAAGCCTACGACGCCCAAAGCGCCATCGCACAGCTGCAACACCGGTTGGTACCGGACGCTGAATTGATCCTGCTGCAAAACGGCCTTGGCAGCCAGGATGCGGTGGCTGCGCAATTGCCCCAGGCCCGCTGTCTCTTTGCCTCCAGCACCGAAGGCGCGTTTCGTGACGGCGATTGGCGCGTGGTCTTCGCCGGCCACGGCTACACCTGGCTGGGGGACGCGCACCATCCCACTCCCCCGCTGTGGCTGGACGACCTGCACGCCGCCGGCATTCCCCATGAGTGGAGCACCGACATCCTGACGCGTTTGTGGCGCAAGCTGGCGCTCAATTGCGCGATCAATCCGTTAACGGTGCTTTACCAGTGCCGCAATGGCGGCCTGCAAGCCCACCAATGCGAAGTCGCGACCTTATGCGCCGAACTGAGCGAGTTGCTCGAATGCTGCGGCCAACCCGCCGCCGCACACGACTTGCACAGCGAGGTGGAACGGGTGATCCAGGCCACCGCGGCCAATTATTCGTCCATGTATCAGGACGTGGCCGCGAGCCGCCGCACCGAAATCAGCTACCTGCTCGGTTATGCATGCCAGGCCGCAGCGCGCCATCAATTGGGACTGCCGCATCTGCAACAGTTGCAGGCGCGCCTGGTCGACTACTTGCACGCACGCGGATTGGCCAGCGACTGAGGCACGCGCTACCCTGCCTACCTGTCTATTACCTGGAAAAAACCTGATGCCACTGCGCCAGCGTCTTGAAAACCTACCGGTAGGGCAGAAACTGCTGGCCGCCCTGCTGGTGCTGTTGACCACCGTATTGCTGGTGGCCAACCTGACGTTTATCAGCGCCGCCTATTGGATCTCCCAGGAAAGCATGGCGCCCCAGGCGTTGCAGGCCATCGGTCGATTGGTGTCCAACCCGTCGCTGGCCGCCGAAGCCCTTGAATCCCCGGCCAAGGCCGACGCCCTGCTCAATGAGCTGACCAGCTACTCGCCCTTGCGCGCCGCTGCGCTGTACGACGGCGAAGGCACCTTGCTGGCGCAGATGCAGCACGGCAACCGCCTGCACCTGCCGGAAAACTACCGGCATATCGAAGCCTGGCGCCTTACCGAGTTTCGCAGCAACCAGGTCATCACCCTGGCCCGCACCGGCCAGCCTTCCGGGCATCTGCTGTTGGTGGCCAGCAGTGAGCTGCCGGTGGCGTTCTATACCGGCACATTGACCGCCAGCCTCGGCATCCTGATTTTCAGCGTATTGCTGTGGCTGGTCATCGCCCGCCAGATCAAGCGCCTGATCACCCGCCCGATCCATGAGCTGGAAGAACTGTCACGTCAGGTGACGCGCGAAGAAAACTACGCCCTGCGTGCCGGGCGCGGCAACCATGATGAAATCGGCAGCCTGGCCGAAGCCTTCAACACCATGTTGTCACGCATCGAAGCCCGCGAGCAGCAGCTCAAACGTGCACGGGACGACTCTCAGGCCGCCTACGACCAAGCCCAGGGCCTGGCCGAAGAAACACGCCACACCAACCGCAAGCTGGAACTGGAAGTGCAGGTGCGCAGCAAGATCGAGAAAAAGCTCACCGGTTTCCAGAACTACCTCAACAGCATCATCGACTCGATGCCGTCGGCGCTGATCGCTCTGGATGAACAGCTTTACGTCACCCAATGGAACCAGGAAGCCACGGCACTTTCCGGCACGCGCCTGGATGAAGCGCTGAACCAGCCGATCTTCCTCGCCTTCCAGCCGCTCAAACCGTACCTGCCGCAGATAAAAGCCACGGTGGAGCAGCACACGGTGGAGCGCATTGAGCGCGTCACCTGGATCAAGGATGACGAACCCAAGCATTACGCCCTGACCTTCTACCCGTTGATGGGCGGTGCCGGGCGCGGCGTGGTGATCCGTATCGACGACATCACCCAGCGTTTGTCCCTGGAAGAAATGATGGTGCAGTCGGAAAAAATGCTCTCCGTGGGCGGCCTGGCTGCGGGCATGGCCCATGAGATCAACAACCCGCTGGGGGCGATCCTGCATAACGTGCAGAACATCCGCCGGCGCCTGTCTCCCGACCTGCCGAAGAACCTGGAACACGCCGAACAGGCGGGTATCGAGCTGGAAACGGTCAACCATTACCTGCAAAGCCGCGAAGTCCCGCAACTGCTCGACGGCATCCAGCAAGCCGGCGCGCGGGCGGCGAAAATCGTCACCCATATGCTCAGTTTCAGCCGCCGCAGCAACCGCCAGATGGCGCCTTGCGATTTGCCGGCACTGATCGACCAGGCCGTGGAAATTGCCGGTAACGACTTCGACCTGACCATCGGCTTCGACTTCAAGGGCCAGGCGATCATCCGCCAGTTCGACCCCCAACTGGGCCCGGTGCCCGGCACCGCCAACGAGCTGGAACAGGTGCTGCTCAACCTGCTGAAAAACGCCGCGCAAGCCATTCACCTGCGTGAAGACGACAGCGAGCCGGGGCGCATTATCCTGCGCACCCGCCTCAACCCGCCGTGGGCGGAAATCCAAGTGGAAGACAATGGCATCGGCATGAGCGAAAACGTGCGCAAACGCACCTTCGAGCCGTTCTTTACCACCAAGGAAATCGGCCAAGGCACCGGGCTTGGGCTGTCGGTGTCGTACTTCATCATTACCAACAACCATAAAGGCCAGATGGAAGTGCATTCCACCCTCGGCCAGGGCACCTGCTTTACCCTGCGCCTGCCGCTGGCCGGCAGCCAGATGCCACCCTATGAACTGACTCAACTGGAGCAATGACCATGGGCTTTCGCCTGTCGAAGATCTACACCCGTACTGGCGACAAGGGCGAGACCGGCCTGGGTGACGGCCGTCGCGTACCCAAGGACCACCCTCGCGTGGAGGCGATTGGCGAGGTGGATACGCTCAACAGCCAGTTGGGTTTGTTGCTGGCCAACCTTGAAGAACAGAGCGGCAAGCACCCGCAGCTCAACGAGATCATCGAGGTGCTTACGCCGTGCCAGCACCGCTTGTTCGATTTGGGCGGTGAGTTGGCGATGCCCGTGTACAAAGCGTTGAATGCCGCAGAAGTCGACCGGCTGGAAGCGGCGATTGACCGTTGGAATGAGGAAGTCGGGCCACTGGAGAACTTCATCCTGCCCGGTGGTTCAGCGCTGATTGCCCAGGCCCATGTGTGCCGCAGCCTGGCGCGCAGTGCCGAGCGACGGTGTCAGCAGTTGAATGCGATGGAGCCGTTGGAAGGCGTGGGGCTTGCGTATATCAATCGGTTGTCGGATGTGTTGTTTGTGGCGGCGCGGGTAATTGCCAAGCGCCAGGGTGTAGCGGAAGTGTTGTGGCAGGCGGCGGCGAAGCCCCACTGAATGATGCGGTGCCTGGTCTGCCGCCTTCGCGAGCAAGCCCGCTCCCACATTTGACTGCATTCCAAAGGTGGAACTCGGTTAAATGTGGGAGCGGGCTTGCTCGCGAAGAGGCCAGTCAGAACAGCATCAAACCTCAGGCCAAAACGCGCGAATGCCTGCCACGCCTTGAGCCCCGGCTTCCCAAGCCTGTTCCCGCTCAGCCGGCCCAAGCCCGCCCAACAGAAACACCGGTTTGCTGAACCCACGGATCAACGCTGCCGCCTGTTCCCAACCTAAAGGCTGGGCATCGGGATGAGTCTGGGTCGGCTGCACCGGCGACAGCGTGACAAAATCCACGTCCATCATCTCTGCCAGTGCCAGCTCTTCGGCGTTGTGGCAAGAAGCCGCCAACCAGCGATCCTTCGGCAGCGGTCGGCCTTTGCTCGCATACTTACGCAGTTGCGCCGAGGTCATGTGCCAGCCGGCGGCAGGGAAATCCCCGAGCCATTCGAACGGCCCTTTAAGCATCAGTTGCGCCTTGCCGGCACACAGGCCTACCGCGTCCACCGCCAGGTCACGGTATTTAGGGTCGTAACCGTTGGGCGCACGCAGTTGAATCAGCTTGATGCCACCGGCAATGGCTTTTTGAATGCCCCGCAGCAGTGTTGGCGCTTCCAACTCACCCGGGGTAATCAGGTATTCAGCGGGCAAACGGGCAGCTGCAACAATCGGTGCATTCGCCGCCGGAAACTCATAGTTGAGCAAGTCCCGCGGCGTCACCCATTCCAACGGCTGCCCTTCGGCACCGTGGGGCTCGCCGGTAAAGGCCGAGACTTCCCAGACATCCAGCAACACCTGCTTATCCGGGTAGTCATGCTGCACCTTGATCAACGGGCGCGCCGTGGTGACCTGGATGCCCAGCTCTTCCTGCAACTCGCGGGACAACGCCGCAACAACCGACTCACCCGCCTCTACCTTGCCGCCGGGAAACTCCCAGAAGCCGCCTTGGTGCTGGGTGTCGGCACGGCGTGCCAGCAGGATCCTGCCGTCAACGCCACGGATCACTGCTGCTGCTACATGCACTCGTTTCACCACGCTTTCCTCTTGGCTGTCAGGTGCGGTATTCCGCGTTGATCTTCACGTACTCGTGGGACAGGTCGGTGGTCCAGATGGTTTCGCTGCACTCGCCGCGACCCAGCTCGATGCGGATGGTGATTTCTTCCTGCTGCATCACTGCCGAGCCCTGGGCTTCGGTGTAGGTTTCGGCGCGGGCGCCACGGCTGGCAATGCACACGTCGCCGAGGAAGACGTCGATCTTGCTGACGTCAAGGTCCGGCACACCGGCACGGCCAACGGCGGCGAGGATGCGGCCCCAGTTCGGGTCGGAAGCAAACAGTGCAGTCTTGATCAGCGGCGAGTGGGCCACGGTGTAACCGACATCCAGGCATTCCTGGTGATTAGCGCCGCCGTTGACTTCAACAGTGACGAACTTGGTTGCGCCTTCACCGTCACGCACGATGGCCTGGGCCACGTCCATGCACACTTCGAACACCGCCTGCTTCAATGCGGCGAACAGCGCGCCCTCAGTGGAGGTGATTTCCGGCAGGTTGGCCTGGCCGGTGGCGATCAGCATGCAGCAGTCGTTGGTCGAGGTATCGCCATCGATGGTGATGCGGTTGAACGACTTGTTGGCACCGTCGAGCATCAGGCGCTGCAGCACGTCGCGGGAGACTTTGGCGTCGGTGGCAATGTAGCCGAGCATGGTGGCCATGTTCGGGCGGATCATGCCCGCGCCCTTGCTGATGCCGGTCACGGTGACGGTCACGCCGTCGTGCACGAACTGGCGGCTCGCGCCTTTTGGCAGAGTGTCGGTGGTCATGATGCCGGTGGCCGCAGCCGCCCAGTTATCCACAGACAGGTCATCCAGTGCGGCTTGCAGCGCGCCTTCGATTTTTTCCACCGGCAGCGGCTCACCGATCACCCCGGTGGAGTACGGCAGCACTTGGCTGGCATCCACGCCGGTCAACTGGGCCAGCTTGGCGCAGGTGCGCGCAGCGGCAACCAGGCCTGGCTCGCCGGTACCGGCGTTGGCATTGCCGGTGTTGGTCAGCAGGTAACGGATCGAACCTGCAACGCGTTGCTTGGCCAGGATGACCGGTGCGGCGCAAAACGCGTTGAGCGTGAACACGCCCGCAACCGTCGAGCCTTCGGCACAGCGCATCACCACTACATCTTTGCGCCCCGGGCGCTTGATGCCGGCCGAAGCGATACCGAGTTCAAAACCGGCGACCGGGTGCAAAGTGGGCAAAGGACCAAGACCAACAGCCATGAATGCGCTCCTTAAAGAATAGGTGATTTCTGTACCGTCGCGATCAACGGTGAAATTAATGGCAAAACGCCGCGACGGCAAAGGCCGGTCGCGGCGCAGGGTGTTGCAGCGTCAGGCAAAAATCTTAGTTGATTTCGCCGTGGCAGTGTTTGAACTTCTTGCCCGAACCGCACCAGCACAGCTCGTTGCGGCCCAGCTTCTGGTCATTGCGGACCGGGGCTTGAGCCAAGGCCACATCGACCTCTTCGCCCAAGACTTCCGGCGCTTCCAGACCCGGTGCTTCGTCATGCTGGAACTGCATGCGCGCAGCCAGTGCCTCGGCTTCCTGACGCAGGCGGGCTTCTTCCTCGATCGGGTCTTCACGACGCACCTGAACGTGGGAGAGCACGCGAATCGAATCGCGCTTGATCGAATCCAGCAACTCGGAGAACAGCGTGAACGACTCGCGCTTGTACTCCTGCTTCGGGTTCTTCTGGGCGTAGCCACGCAGGTGGATACCGTGACGCAGGTGGTCCATGGTCGACAGGTGGTCTTTCCACAGGTCGTCCAGCACGCGCAGCACGATTTGTTTCTCGAAGGTGCGCAGTGCTTCGGCGCTCGCCTGCTCTTCTTTCTCGTTGTACGCGGCCAAAAGCTCGGTCATCAGCTTCTCGCGCAGGGTTTCTTCGTACAGGTGGTCGTCTTCGTCCAGCCACTGCTGAACCGGCAAGTCCACACCGAAGTCGCTCTTCAACGCGGCTTCCAGGCCGGCAACATCCCACTGCTCAGGCAGGGACTGTGGCGGGATGTGAGCGCTGACGGTGGCATTGAGCACGTCCTGACGGAAGTCAGCGATGGTTTCGCCAATGTTGTCGGCGGCCAGCAACGTGTTACGCATGTGATAAATCACTTTACGCTGTTCGTTGTTGACGTCATCGAACTCAAGCAGTTGCTTGCGAATGTCGAAGTTGCGGCCTTCAACCTTGCGCTGGGCCTTCTCGATGGCGTTGGTCACCATGCGGTGCTCGATCGCTTCACCGGACTGCATGCCCAGGGCTTTCATGAAGTTCTTCACCCGATCCGAAGCGAAGATACGCATCAGGCTGTCTTCCAGCGACAGGTAGAAGCGGCTCGAACCGGCGTCACCCTGACGGCCGGCACGACCACGCAGCTGGTTGTCGATACGGCGCGATTCGTGACGCTCGGAGGCGATTACCTGCAAACCACCGGACTCCAGCACCGCCTGATGGCGTTTCTGCCAGTCAGCCTTGATCTGGGCGATTTGCTCAGGGCTTGGGTTTTCCAGTGCTGCGACTTCCACTTCCCAGTTGCCGCCCAACAGGATGTCGGTACCACGACCGGCCATGTTGGTGGCGATGGTCAGTGCGCCTGGGCGACCGGCCTGGGCGATGATCTCGGCTTCTTTTTCGTGGAACTTGGCGTTGAGAACCTTGTGCTCGATGCCTTCCTTGTTGAGCAGGTTGGACACGTGCTCGGAGGTTTCGATAGTGGCAGTACCCACCAGGATCGGACGGCCCTGGGCCATGCCGTCCTTGATGTCGTTGATGATTGCCGCGTACTTCTCTTCGGCCGTCAGGAACACCAGGTCGTTGAAATCTTTACGCGCCAGCGGCTTGTTCGGTGGGATCACCATCACGGCCAGGTTGTAGATCTGGTGGAACTCGAACGCTTCGGTGTCGGCTGTACCGGTCATGCCGGACAGTTTGTTGTACAGACGGAAGTAGTTCTGGAAGGTGGTGGAGGCCAACGTCTGGCTTTCGGCCTGGATGTTGAGCATTTCCTTGGCTTCGATGGCCTGGTGCAGGCCTTCGGACAGACGGCGACCCGGCATGGTGCGGCCGGTATGTTCGTCAACCAGTACGACCTGGCCGTCCTGGACGATGTATTCGACGTTGCGATGGAACAGCTTGTGGGCGCGCAGGCCGGCATACACGTGGGTCAACAGGCCCAGGTTGTGCGCCGAGTAGAGACTTTCGCCCTCGGCCAGCTCGCCGATCTGGGTCAGCATCTCTTCGACAAACTGGTGGCCGGCTTCGTTGAGTTCGACCTGGCGGGTCTTCTCGTCGATGGTGAAGTGACCTTCTTTGGTCACCACGCCTTCCACTTCCTCAACGTGCTGCACCAGGCGCGGGATCAACTTGTTGATCTCGGTGTACAGGCGCGAGCTGTCTTCGGCCTGGCCGGAGATGATCAGCGGGGTACGTGCTTCGTCGATGAGGATGGAGTCGACTTCGTCGATCACGGCAAAGTTGAGTTCGCGCTGGAATTTTTCTTCCATGCTGAACGCCATGTTGTCGCGCAGGTAGTCGAAACCGAATTCGTTGTTGGTGCCGTAGGTGATGTCACACGCGTAGGCGGCGCGCTTTTCTTCCGGCGGCTGGAACGGCGTGACTACGCCGACGGTCAGGCCGAGGTATTCATACAGCGGGCGCATCCAGTTGGCGTCCCGGCGGGCCAGGTAGTCGTTCACCGTCACAACGTGCACGCCCTTGCCGGACAGTGCGTTGAGGTAAACGCCCAGGGTTGCCACCAGGGTCTTGCCTTCACCGGTACGCATTTCGGCAATCATGCCTTCATGCAAGGTCATGCCGCCGATCAATTGCACGTCGAAGTGGCGCATGCCCATGACACGCTTACCGGCTTCACGGGCGACCGCAAAGGCTTCAGGCAACAGCTTGTCGAGGGTTTCACCTTTGGCTATGCGGGCCTTGAACTCTTGGGTCTTGGCGCGCAATTGCTCGTCCGACAGGGCAACCATCTGCTCTTCGAAGGCATTGACCAGCTGCACCGTCTTGAGCATGCGTTTGACTTCGCGCTCATTCTTGCTTCCAAAAAGTTTCTTTAACAAAGGCGCAAACATATCGGCAGGTTCTTCCACACATAGGGATGGAGGGCGCACCGTGAGTGGCCCGAGCAGCCCTCACGGCCGCATGCGAACGCGCATTCTACCCGGAATCGTGGGTGAGGAAAGTGGCGTTATTCCCCGATGCTGGCATGGCGCTGTGAGAGGGCCTGTTTAAAATAAGGGCTTTTGCTGGAACTTCAACCCATCAAGCGCAGAAGTTACCTATTGATTTCACTCGCATTGCCCTGCTATCGCTTTGCCTGGGGCCGCACAGGCGCTTTCTGCTAAGATGGCGGCTCTGTTACTTAAGGTGTCTAAACATGGCGTTTCGCCCACTTACAGCCCGCGCGCCCAGCGTGTTGCTCCGCGAAGCCAAACCGTTGAAAGCCATCTTCGGCCACGCGCAACGCTTGGGCCATTTGCAACGCCTTGTAGAAAGCCAGCTGCAACCTGCCGCCCGCGAACATTGTCATGTGGCCTCGTGGCGCGAAGGCAATTTACTGTTAATTGTCACCGACGGGCATTGGGCCACCCGCCTGCGCTACCAGCAAAAACGCTTGCAGCGGCAATTAATGGCATTTGATGAATTTGCCAGCCTGACCCGCATCCAGTTCAAGGTGCAGCCGCCCACCGTGCAGCAAGGCGCAGTGGGGCACACCATGGACCTGTCGCAGAATGCGGCCGAAACCATTCAAGCCACGGCCGACGGCATCAGCGATCCGGGCCTGCGCGCAGCGTTGGAGCGGTTGGCCGCCCACGCCAGGCCCAAGCCCTGAACCGCTACTTGCGTTTACTGCCGCCCAGCAACGAGCCCAACAACCCGCGCACCAACTGCCGTCCCATTTGATTGGCCGCCTGCTGCATGGCGGATTTGAGCGCCTTGCCCGCGGTAGTCCCCAGGAACGCCCCGGCCTTGTCGGTAAAGCTCGGCTCTTCGCCGGACGGCTTGGCCTCCTCGGTCGGGCCAAGCTCCTTGCGCGCCATCAGCACTTCATAGGCCGACTCACGGTCAATCGGCTTGTCGTAGCGCCCCAACAAAGGCGAACTGGCGATGATCGCAGCGCGTTCAGCCTCGGAAAGCGGCCCGATCCGCGATTGCGGCGGCGCCACCAGTACGCGCTGGACCACTTCCGGTGTGCCCTTTTCCTGCAACGTACCCACCAGCGCCTCACCGGTGCCCAACTCGGTGAGCACCGACAAGGTATCGAACGCCGGGTTGGGGCGAAAACCGTCCGCCACCGCACGCAGGGATTTCTGCTCTTTGGTGGTGAACGCCCGCAGGCCATGCTGGATACGCAGGCCCAGTTGCGCCAATACCGTGTCAGGCAAATCCCCTGGGGATTGAGTGACAAAGTACACACCCACGCCTTTGGAACGAATCAAACGCACCACTTGCTCCAGGCGATCCTGCAATGCCTTGGGCGTATCGGCGAACAATAAATGCGCCTCGTCGAAAAACAGCGCCAGCAACGGTTTATCGGCATCGCCACGCTCCGGCAGTTGTTCGAACAACTCGGCCAACAGCCACAGCAGGAAGGTCGCATAGACCTTGGGTGCCTCATGCACCAAGCGGCTCGCGTCCAGCAGGTGAATGCGCCCGCGACCATCGCCGGCAGGCTGCAAGATATCTTCAAGCTGCAGGGCTGGCTCGCCAAACAAGGCTTCGGCGCCCTGCTGCTCGAGCACCGCCAAACGCCGCAACAGCGCCTGGCTGGAACCGGTGGTCATCAGCGCCGCGTCGTCGCCCAGCAGTTCCGGGTGATAACGCAAGTGGTTGAGCAACGCCTTGAGGTCTTTTAGGTCCAGCAACAGCAGGCCTTCGCGGTCGGCCACCTTGAAAGTCGCATAGAGTGCCGATTGCTGGCTGTCGGTGAGCTCCAGCAGGCTGCCAAGCAGCAACGGCCCCATTTCGCTGATGGTGGTGCGAAGCGGATGACCGGACTGCCCGTGGATATCCCACAGCGTTACCGGATAAGCCTTCGCCGTGTAATTAAGGAAAGGCATGCCCGCAATGCGCTCGGCCACCTTGCCTTGAGGGTTGGCCGCAGCACCAAGGCCGCACAAGTCACCTTTGATATCAGCGGCAAACACGGCCACACCCGCGTCGCTGAAGGCTTCCGCCAAGCGCTGCAACGTGACGGTTTTACCTGTACCGGTGGCGCCGGCAATCAACCCGTGACGGTTGGCCAGGCGCATGGCCTGAGCGATGGGCTGGCCGTCCAGGCCGGCGCCGATAAGGAGTTGCGAGGAATCAGGCATTTCGTCACCTTTGGTTAATCTTTAGTACCGTCAGGTCGATACAGACAGAGGTAAGACCCACAAAGTCTAAAAATAGGTCAGATAGTTCTCACAGGGACCACCGGAATTATCACAAGCAGTATCACACCTTTTTTGACGCTGTCATTTTGCGCATCCTACGAGGACGCGCTTCGGATATTAAGACCTTAGCGGACCCTACAAGCCATGAATAAAAACCTGCGCTTCAGCCACAAAATCCTGCTTGCAGCCTCCCTTATCGTCATCGCCGCTTTTGCACTGTTTACCCTCTACAACGACTACCTGCAACGCAACGCGATTCGCGACGACCTCGATAATTACCTGCATGAAATGGGTGATGTCACCGCCAGCAACATACAAACCTGGCTCACCGGGCGGATTGCCCTGGTCGAAAACGCTGCACAGAACATCGCGATCAACCCTGAACCCGCCGTAGTTGCCGGCCTGCTCGAGCAGAAAAGCCTGACCTCCTCGTTCATGGCCACCTACGTGGGCGACAGCAAAGGCGCCTTCACCATCCGCCCCGACACCAAGATGCCGGACGGTTTCGACCCTCGGGTGCGCCCTTGGTACAAAGGCGCCCAAAGCAGCAACGGTTCAACCCTCACCGAACCTTACATCGACGCGGCGACCGGGCAGTTGATCATTTCCGTGGCCACCCCCAGCGCCAAGGCCGGGCAAAGCATCGGCGTGGTCGGCGGCGACCTGAGCCTGCAAACCCTGGTGGATAACATCGGCGCGCTGAACTTCGGCGGCACGGGCTACGCATTCCTGGTCAGCGCTGACGGCAAAGTGCTGGTGCACCCGGACAAGAACCTGGTGATGAAGACGCTGGCCGACATGTACCCGAAAAACACCCCGAAGATCAGTGGTGATTTCAGCGAAGTCGAAGCCAATGGCAAAGACAACATCGTGACTTTCACCCCCATCAAAGGCTTGCCGTCGGTGAACTGGTACCTGGGTATTTCGGTGGATAAAGATAAATCCTTCGCCATGCTCAGCAAATTTCGCACCTCGGCCGTTATCGCCACGATCATTGCGGTGGTGATCATCATCGCGCTGCTCGGCATGCTGATCCGAGTGCTGCTGCAACCCCTGCACGTGATGACCCGCGCCATGCAGGACATCGCCGATGGCGAAGGTGACCTGACCCGCCGCCTGAACATCCAGAATCACGACGAGTTCGGCACGCTGGGTAACGCATTCAATCGCTTCGTGGAGCGCATTCACGCCTCGATTCGCGAAGTGTCCTCGGCCACCGAGCAGGTCAATGAAGTGGCCCTGCGAGTGGTCAACGCCTCCAACTCGTCGATGGTCAACTCTGACGAGCAGGCCAACCGCACCAACAGCGTGGCTGCCGCTATCAACGAGCTGGGCGCGGCTGCGCAAGAAATTGCACGTAACGCCGCCCAGGCGTCCCATCAGGCCAGCGATGCCCGACACCTGGCCGAAGACGGCCAGCAAGTGGTCGAGCGTAATATCAAGGCGATGAACCAGCTGTCCGAGATGATCAGCGCCTCCAGCAGCAATATCGAAGCGCTCAACAGCAAGACCGTGAACATCGGGCAAATTCTGGAAGTGATCACCAGCATCTCCCAGCAAACCAACCTGCTGGCACTGAACGCCGCGATCGAAGCGGCACGTGCAGGTGAAGCCGGTCGCGGGTTTGCGGTGGTGGCCGATGAGGTGCGCAACCTGGCGCATCGCACTCAGGAATCGGCGCAACAAGTGCAAAAGATGATTGAAGAGTTGCAGGTCGGCGCCCGGGATTCGGTCAGCACCATGAGTGAAAGCCAACGCCATAGCCTGGAGAGCGTCGAGATCGCCAACCTGGCCGGCGAGCGTCTCAACAGCGTGACCCAACGCATTGGCGAGATCGACGGCATGAACCAGTCTGTGGCCACCGCCACCGAGGAACAGACTTCGGTGGTGGAGTCGATCAACATGGACATCACCGAGATCAACACCCTCAACCAGGAAGGTGTGGAAAACCTGCAATCGACCCTGCGCGCCTGTACCGACCTGGAACAACAGGCCGCACGTTTGAAACAGCTGGTGGTCAGCTTCCGGATCTGATCCCTGCGCCCGCCGAGCTTTTAAGGCGGCGGGCCGCTAGGCTTGCTCGGGATCGGTTTTAGTGTGTTCCTGTCGCCACAACTCGGCGGCACCGGGAAACTCAGTGCCGTCCTCAGGGTTAAGCTCATCCGGATCAAAACGGCTCAAACAGCCCTCGCCCAGCGTCGCTGGCGCTTTGGAGGTGGCTTTATCGAGTGGGTCGCTCATCGCTTAATCCTTAATGGCGGACAAAAAAAGGGCCTGGGACGATTTAACGCCCAGGCCCTTTTTTCTACAACTTAAACGTGGCTATTTAGACGTGGCTATCAGAACACCACAGTCTTGTTGCCGTGCACCAGCACGCGATCTTCCAGGTGATAACGCAGGCCACGGGCCAGCACCATCTTCTCGACGTCACGGCCGAAACGCACCATGTCTTCAATGCTGTCGCTGTGGCTGACGCGCACGACGTCCTGCTCGATGATCGGGCCGGCGTCGAGTTCCTCGGTGACATAGTGGCACGTTGCGCCAATCAACTTCACACCGCGCAGGGAGGCCTGGTGATACGGCTTGGCACCCACAAACGATGGCAGGAAGCTGTGGTGAATGTTGATCACTCGGCCAGCGTACTCACTGCACAGTTCCGGCGGCAGGATTTGCATGTAGCGCGCCAGCACGACCACATCGGCTTCGTGCTGCTTGACCAGGCGGGAGACTTCGGCGAATGCCGGTTCCTTGTCCTGCGGGTTGACCGGCACGTGGTAGTACGGGATGCCATGCCATTCGACCATGCTGCGCAGGTCATCATGATTGGAAATCACACAGGCTATCTCGCAGTCGAGCTCATCGCTGTGCCAGCGGTGCAGCAGGTCGGCCAGGCAGTGGGACTCGCGGCTGGCCATCAGCACGACACGCTTTTTCTGCTCCGTGTCGGTGATGTGCCAGGTCATCGAAAACTCTTCGGCGATCGGCGCAAACGCCTCGCGAAACGCTTCGAGACCAAAGGGCAGCGTGTCCGCACGTATCTCATGACGCATGAAAAACCAACCGCTGAGATCGTCCGAGTGATGGCTCGCCTCGGTGATCCAGCCGTTGTGGGAGGCCAGAAAGTTACTGACTTTGGCAACGATGCCAACCCGGTCCGGGCAAGCAATCACCAGCCGAAAAGTGCGCATTAGGGGGGAACTCCAGAACTTCGCAAAGGCCGCCATTCTAGCGATTACGCAGAAAAACTGCAGTACTCCTTGCACCTTATTCTGTCGCCCGGCCCTGGCGACAACCCTTAATAGCGTAAGGTTTTACCGCCACTATATGAAGGCCCACCCTCAGGCTCAGACAGTTATGCAAAATAAACAGAATTATGTTTACACCTACCACCTATTAATTAACTCGATTGCATAGCATTGCCAAAAACATTCAACGTAATTCACATAAATGCCTTCTTAAATGTTTACTTGGGGAAATTGCCTGACTATTATTAGGCCACTCACTGTCAATCAGCGCTCTACATAAGGTAGTCCCCATGTCCCTGATCAACGAATACCGCGCCACCGAAGAAGCTATCAAAGAACTGCAAGCCCGCTTGAAGAACCTGTCCCAAGACGACAAGCTGCAAACCGAGCTGGAATTCGAAGGCAAACTGCGCACCCTGATGGGTGAGTACTCCAAATCCCTGCGTGACATCATCGCGCTGTTGGATCCGGAATCTAAAGTTAAAGCACCGCGTGGCGCTGTGAAAACTACCGGCACCAAGCGTGCTCGCAAGGTCAAGCAGTACAAAAACCCGCACAACGGCGAAGTGATTGAAACCAAAGGTGGCAACCACAAGACTCTGAAAGAGTGGAAAGCCAAGTGGGGCGGCGACGTGGTAGAAGGCTGGGCTACCCTGCTGGGCTAAGCCTGATCGGGCTTAGGCCGGATATGCAACACATTAAAAACGCCAGCTTGCTGGCGTTTTTTATTGTCCAAATAATCTGCAAGTACCTGACTACAGGCCCAGGCGAGCGGCTAAAGAGTCGGCATACTCCTGCCATTCATCGAGCACCTGGCGCTGAAACGCTGTAGCACTAACAGCCAACTCCTCACGTGCCTGCTTAAATGCCAACAGGGTATTGGGTGCGCCCCACTCCGGGTTCGACAAACGTTGCTGACAGAAAAGTTTCCAGCGTTGTTGCTCATCGTTGTCCAAGGTGTCAGGAAAGTTACGCGCGCGGTAACGGAATAATAATTCCGGCAATCGATGATCATCGAAAGGCCACTGCTGACGTGCCAACTGTGACGGTTCAGCCACGCGCACTTGTTCGCATAACCGTCGGTCGCGGTCACCGATAAAACCGTCATAGAGCTGCTGCTCCGGGTCTGTGCTCGGCGCAAAGTCTTCCTCGGCATAAATGGCTGCCAACTTGTCGCGCCAAACTTCCTGTGCGTCAGTTAGTCGCAGCACCCGTGCCTGGCACACGTCCATATCGAAGTTCAGGCGTTCGCGATCCTGTGCGCGCAGCACACTCAATGGCGCGACCACCGGGCAGCGGTTGATATGCAACAACTTGAGCGGCACGGGCAACTCCCCTTGCGCCAACTCATCACGGCGTGTGTAAAGCCGCTGGCGCAAGGTGTCGGCGTCGAGGTCGAGCAAACCCTGCGGGTCGAGGCCAAGGTCACAGACAATCAACGCATTGCGATTGCGCGGGTGCCAGGCCAGGGGCAGTACCACGCTCAGGTAATGACGCTCGGCGGAGAAACGCCCGGAAATATGCACCATGGGCTGCAACAGGCGGACCTGATCCATCACCCGCTGCTTGCTGCGCAGTTGAAACAACCAGTCATACAACTTTGGCTGCTTGTCGCGGATCAGCCGCGCCAGGGCTATGGTGGCTCGCACGTCCGACAAGGCATCGTGAGCCTGGCCATGATCGATGCCATTGGCTTGGGTCAAACGCTCCAGCTTGAGGGTGACACGCCCGTCCTGCTGCGGCCACTCAATGCCTTCGGGGCGCAGTGCGTAAGCCGTGCGGACCACATCGATCAAGTCCCAACGACTGTTGCCGCCCTGCCACTCACGGGCATAGGGGTCAAAAAAGTTGCGGTACAGGCTGTAGCGCGTCATTTCATCGTCAAAGCGCAATGTGTTGTAACCGGCGCCACAGGTTCCAGGCGCGGCCAGCTCAGCGTGCACGCGGGTCATGAAGTCGGCTTCGGCCAGACCTTTTTCCGCCAGAATGCCGGGGGTGATACCGGTTATGGCGCAGGCAGCCGGATGCGGCAGGATATCGTCGCTTGGCTGGCAATACAGGTTGACCGGCGGGCCGACCTCGTTGAGCTCGAGGTCGGTACGAATACCGGCGACCTGCAACGGGCGATCGCTGCGCGGGTTGATGCCGGTGGTTTCATAGTCGTACCAGAAAATGGTGGTCACGGGCTGTTCCTGTGCTGAAGATCGACAAAGTCTAGGCGCAGCAAGGCACTCGGGGCCAGCGCTAGATTACTGTACAAACATCCAGCAAAACCTTGAAGGGTTGCTTCCACCGTCGACACTGCTAGCATCCGTGTCTTCAAGCCGCTCGCACTGCCAAGGATCGCGATGCCATCAGTTCCATTGGATACCCACTACCCGATCGAGACCCCCGAGGGCATAGACCTGCCCTTGCGCCCGGCCGGCCTGATGCCACGTGCACTGGCTTTTGCCTTCGACCTGGGTGTGCGCGGCCTGATCATGGGTATCCTGCTCGTGCCACTGGCGCTGCTCGGCAATATCGGTATTGGCCTGGGCTCGCTGCTGCTGTTCCTGATCAGTTGGTGGTACATGGTGCTGTTCGAAGTCCTCAACCAGGGCTGCTCTCCGGGCAAGCAGGTCATGGGCTTGCGCGTTATTCAGGACGACGGCACACCCATTGGCTGGCCGGCCTCACTCATCCGCAACCTGCTGCGCTTTGTCGACATGCTGCCTTTGGGCTACTTCATCGGCGCCATCAGTTGCCTGCAACACCCTCACTTCAAACGGCTCGGCGACCTCGCTGCGGGCACGCTGGTGGTCTACCGCGAGCAGCCACTGGCGCGCCCCAAGGTGCCTCAAGCCACCGCCCTGCGCCTGCCCTTCACGCTGGAGCTGAGCGAACAACGCGCCATATTGGGTTTCGCCGAACGCCAAGGTGAGTTGTCCGCCGACCGGGTGCACGAACTGGCGGCCATCCTGGCAACGCCGTTACACGTATCGCCAGCGCGTGCGGTAGAACAACTCAATGGCGTGGCGCGCGGCCTGGTGGGGCCGACATGAAGCAGAGCCTGTTCGAAAGCCGCCATCAGCCGCAGTGGCAAGCCTTCACCGCACAACTCATCCAGTTGGAGCAAGGCAAGGCCAAGGCCAGCGATATGTCCGACTTCCCCCATCACTATCGACGCCTGTGCCAGCACCTCGCCCTGGCCCAGGAGCGTGGCTACAGCAGCTACCTGATAGATCCCCTGCAACAACTGGCACTGCGCGGCCACCAGCAGTTGTATCGCCATCGCAGCCAATTGGGCGCGAATGCAGTGGGCTTTATCCTGGCG
This sequence comes from Pseudomonas sp. FP2338, assembly GCF_030687515.1. Classification (NCBI taxonomy): domain Bacteria; kingdom Pseudomonadati; phylum Pseudomonadota; class Gammaproteobacteria; order Pseudomonadales; family Pseudomonadaceae; genus Pseudomonas; species Pseudomonas sp. FP2338. The sequence continues at coordinate 5,097,303 of NZ_CP117436.1, forward strand.
GGTTTCCCGCGCCTGGTGCGCGAACAATGGCGCTTCGTGTTGATCGCCGGCCTGCTGTTCTTCGGCAGCCTGGTGGGTATTGCGTTGCTGGTCTACCTGTTTCCAGACCTGATCTACAGCATCGTAAGCCCTGCGCAGGTGGCCGAGATGCACAGCATGTATGACCCGGATGCCGGTCACCTCGGGCGTGCTGCCGACCGTGCGTCCAGTGAGGACTGGATGATGTTTGGCTACTACGTGATGCACAACATCGGGATTGCCTTCCAGACCTTTGCCGCCGGTTTGCTGTTCGGCCTGGGCAGCGTGTTTTTTCTGATTTTCAACGGCCTGATCATCGGCGCGGTCTCCGGCCATCTCACCGAGATCGGCTATGGCCAGACCTTCTGGTCGTTTGTCATCGGCCACGGCGCCTTCGAACTCACGGCCATCGCACTGGCCGGGGCTGCAGGCTTGCAATTGGGCTGGGCGGTGATTGCTCCCGGGCACCTGACACGCGGCGAATCCCTGCGGCTGGCGGCACACACAAGCGTACAGATGCTCTGCGGCGTCATGCTATTGCTGCTGATCGCGGCGTTTATTGAAGCCTATTGGTCTTCCTCCACCACGATCGCGCCCTGGATCAAATACTCAACGGGCGCCGGGCTGTGGCTGTTGGTTGCCGCCTACCTCACTCTTGCCGGACGCACTCGCCATGCGCCTGAGTGAGGCCAGCGTGGTGATTCGTCCCCGTACCTCCTGGGAAGCTATGGACCTGGGTGTACTGATGGCCCAGGAACATCGACTGCTGTTGATGAGCAGTTGGGCAATAGTGACGTTACCGATATTCAGCTTGCTGACCCTGCTGCTGTGGAAATACCCGTCCACGGCCATCTTCGTGTTCTGGTGGCTAAAACCGGCCTTTGACCGCTTGCCGCTGTACATCCTCTCCAAGGCCTTGTTTGGCGAGACACCCAGCCTCAAGCAGGCTGTGCGCCAGTGGCCGCGCCTGCTCAAAGGCCAACTGCTGGCCAGCCTGACCTGGAGGCGACTGAGCCTGAGCCGCAGCTTTGTCATGCCGGTGAGCCAGCTCGAAGGCCTGGACGGCAATGCCCGTCAAATACGCCTGGGGGTGCTGCTGCAACGCAATGCTGGCGCTGCACGCTGGCTGACCACCCTTGGCGTGCATATGGAAATCGGCCTGTGGTTCGGTTGCATGGCACTGTTCTATCTGTTCATCCCGCAGCAACTGGAACTCGATTGGGACTGGCAACGGTTGGCGCTGGCAACTGGCTCCGAAGGGTTGTGGCTGGAGCATTTGAGTAACGCCTTCTACGCCCTGATTCTGGTGTTCTGGGAGCCCATCTATGTCGCTTGCGGTTTCAGCCTGTACCTCAACCGCCGCACCGTGCTGGAAGCCTGGGACCTTGAACTGGTGTTCCGCCGGTTACGCCAACGCCTGAGCAGCGTCGCGACGTTGCTGCTGCTGGTGGCTGGGCTGATGCTCGTGCCATTCGGCCGCCCCGTCATGGCGGACGAGCCCGGACCGGCCAAACAAGTCACCACCCAGGCCGCCAGCCAATCGATCAAGGCGCTGCTGGACAGCCCCCCGTTCAAGCACCCGGAAACCGTCACTCGCTACCGTTTTGGCGACGAAAAAAACGCCGCGCAACACAAGGTAAAGGGTGACGGTAAACTTCCGGCCTGGCTTCAGGCGCTACTGGACAGATTCAACAGCAATACCTTCAAAAACGCCGCCCTCGGCCTGGAGGTACTGCTTTGGGGCCTGCTGGCGACTGGCCTCGCGCTAGTTGTCTGGCGCTATCGGGAGTGGCTGCACACCTTCGTCAGTCGACGCGGGCCAGCCAAAGCCAAAACCGCCAAAGCGGCCCCTGCACAACTATTCGGCCTGGCGTTGGACAGCGAGACCTTGCCTGACGACATTGCCAGCACTGCCGAACAGCTGTGGCCCACCCACCCCAGGGAAGCCCTCGGCCTGCTGTATCGCGGCCTGCTCAACCGACTGCTGCACGACTTCAACCTGCCCCTGAAAAGCGCCGACACCGAAGGTCAGGTCCTGGAGCGCATCCACTCACTGCAACAACCGCAACTGCTGGCCTTCAGTGACGCACTGACACACCACTGGCAAAACCTCGCCTATGGCCACCGCCTTCCGCCGGCGTTGGTACACCAGCAACTGTGCCGCGATTGGCGCGCCCTGTTCAGTACGGGAGCCGCCCAATGAACCGCCCCATGCTGTGGATCGGCCTGCTGCTGGCCTGCCTGCTTGGAGCAGGTGGCCTTTACGCTTGGCACAAGGCGATCCCGTACGACGAAATAGTCGATCGCGGCCCATCGCCACAAGCCATCGCCAACCCTTACCTTGCGGCCGAATACTTCCTGCGCCAGCAGGGCCTGGCCGTGGAACACGCCAACAGCCTTGAACACCTGGCCGACCAGCCAGCCAAAGGGCGTAGCCTGGTATTGCTGGGCGAGCGCAGCAACATGACCCCACGCCAGGCGGAGCAACTGCTGGACTGGGCAAAATCCGGTGGCCATCTGCTGCTGGTTGCCGAAGCGCTTTGGGATGAGGAAGCCGGTAAAAGCGGTGACCTGCTGCTGGACCGGCTGGACTTCCACCAGACACTCGGCGAGGGCCTTGACGAGCCTGCTTCCCCACGCAAAAAGAAAGCACCGGACCTGACCAAACTCTACGTCGACAATGAGACCGCCCCGGCCTATTTCAGCTTCGATACCGACTTCAACCTTACCGACCCCAGGCACCTGGCGCAGTTCTCCGCCAACAGCGGCAAGTCCAGCCATTTGATGCAACGCAACTTCGGCCAAGGCACCGTAACGGTGGTAACCGACAGCGACCTATGGAAAACCCCAGGCATCGGCAAACACGATAACGCCTGGCTGTTGTGGTATCTGAACCGGGGTACGGATGTAACGCTGCTGTTCAACAGTGACGTGGACGACCTGCTTACCCTGTTGATGCGCAACTTCCCCCAGGCACTGGTGGCGCTCTGTGCACTGATTGCCCTGGCACTCTGGCACGCTGGCATGCGCCAGGGGCCGACCCAGGCGCCCGCCCCAAAGGCGCGTCGCCAGTTACAGGAACACTTGAAGGCCAGTGCCGACTTCCTGCTGCGCCGCAGTGGCCAAGGCACGCTGCTGCATGCCTTGCAGCGTGATATCCAGCGGGCTGCACGACGGCGCCACCCAGGCTTTGAACACCTCGACAGCGACGCACAGTGGCAGGTCCTCGAACGCCTGACGCGCCAACCCTCCCACGTCATCCGCCAGGCCCTCGGCCCACTTCCGGCAAAACGGCTCACCAGCGCCGATTTCAGCCGTCAGGTGGCGAGCCTGCAAACCCTCAGGAATGCCCTATGAGCGAATTTCCCACGGCCACCGCCCCGACTGCCGAAAGCCTTCAAAAGGCCAGCCAGCAGGCACAGGCTCTGCGTGTTGAACTGCGTAAGGCGGTGATTGGCCAGGACCAGGTGATCGACGACGTGCTCACCGCACTGATCGCCGGTGGTCACATACTGCTCGAAGGTGTGCCAGGGCTCGGCAAAACCCTGTTGGTTCGCGCGCTGGCACGCTGCTTTGGTGGCGACTTTGCCCGTATCCAGTTCACCCCGGACCTGATGCCCAGCGATGTCACCGGCCACGCCGTGTACGACCTGCACAGTGAGCAGTTCAAGCTGCGCAAGGGGCCGCTGTTCACCCACCTGTTGCTGGCCGATGAAATCAATCGCGCCCCCGCCAAGACCCAGGCCGCCCTGCTTGAGGCCATGCAGGAACGCCAAGTCACCCTCGAGCGCGAAGCGCTGCCCATTGGCCAACCGTTCATGGTGCTGGCGACCCAGAACCCCATCGAACAGGAAGGCACGTACCCCCTGCCCGAGGCCGAGCTGGACCGGTTCATGCTCAAAGTGCGCATGGACTACCCCGATGCGCAGCAGGAGCTGGAGATGGTCCGCGAAGTCACCCGCTCCTCCAGGGCCGACATGCTGGATGTGCAGCCACTGCGCACGGTGCTGCAGGCAGAGGACGTGTTGCAGTTGCAGCAAATTGCCAGCGAACTGCCGCTGGATGAGCAAGTACTCGACTACGCCGTGCGCCTGGCCCGCGCCACGCGCAGTTGGCCAGGGCTGACTATCGGTGCAGGCCCGCGTGCCTCCATCGCCCTGGTTCGCGGCGCCCGCGCCCGGGCCTTGCTGCGCGGTGGCGAGTTCGTCACCCCGGACGATATCAAGGGTTGCGCCTTGGCGGTGCTGCGCCATCGCGTGCGCATCGCCCCTGAATTGGACATTGACGGGTTGGAAGTGGATCAGGTGCTCAAGCAACTGCTGGAGCAGATTCCGGCACCTCGGCAATGACCCGACCATGAAGCCAACCCGTCTGCTGCTGATCTGGCTTGGCGTCCTCCTGGGTTTGAACACCCTGTTGGGCGCGGCTACGGCGCTCCAGCTCAACGTACCCGACACGCTGCATAAAGTGGCGTGGGGCCTTTTGCTGGCGCTGTTTCTATTGGCACTGCTGGACGCCCTGCGCCTGCGGCGTCTTCCATGCCCACGGGTGCAACGGCAGATGCCGGGTAGCCTGGCCTTGGGGCGTTGGGGTGAAGTACGCCTGACCCTTGAACATGACGTCCCGCAGCCGCTGACCGTGCAGGTATTCGACCATGCACCTGACGGCCTGAGCGTGGAGAATATGCCGCAGTCCATCGAACTTCTGCCGGGCCTGCGAAGCGAACTGGGCTATCGATTGCGGCCCTTGCGGCGTGGGCACTTCAGTTTCAGTCGCTGTGAGATTCACCTGCCCAGCCCTTTCGGGTTGTGGTCTGCGAGGCGCTTCGTTGCAGCCCTGGATACAACCCGGGTCTACCCTGACTTTGCCCGTTTGTACGGCGCACAACTGCTGGGCGTGGACAGTTGGTTGAGCCAATTGGGGGTTCGCCAACGCCAACGCCGGGGGTTGGGGCTCGAATTTCATCAGTTGCGCGAGTTTCGCGAGGGCGATAGCCTGCGCCAGATCGACTGGAAAGCCACCGCGCGCCAGCGCACGCCCATCGCCCGGGAATATCAGGACGAGCGCGACCAGCAGATTGTGCTCATGCTCGATTGTGGTCGGCGCATGCGCAGCCAGGATGCCGAACTCGCTCACTTCGACCACGCCCTTAATGCTTGCCTGCTGCTCAGTTACGTTGCCTTGCGCCAAGGCGATGCTGTCGGGCTGAGCACCTTTGCCTGCGACCAGCCGCGCTACCTGGCGCCCGTCAAAGGCAGCGGCCAACTAAACCTGTTGCTCAATGCTGTTTACGACCTCGACACCACCCGCCGTACTGCCGACTACGCGGCCGCCGCCAGCCAATTACTGGCCCGGCAGAAACGTCGGGCGTTAGTGATCGTGGTGACCAATCTTCGCGATGAAGATGATGAGGAGTTACTCGCAGCGGTCAAGCGCATCAGCCGGCAACACCGGGTGCTGGTCGCCAGCCTGCGCGAAGACGTACTCGACCAACTGCGCCAGGCCCCCGTGCAAACCTTGCCTGAAGCGCTGGCCTACAGCGGGACTGTCGACTATCTCAACAAGAGAAACGATCTGCATGAGCGCTTGAGTGCCCACGGCTTGTCGGTGCTGGATACGCCACCCTCGGGGCTGGGGGCCGCCTTGGTGACGCGTTATCTGGGTTGGAAAAAAGCCGGGGTTTTATGACTCATGCACACGACCACAAGCTCGGCTAACTCCACCAGGCCTGGGTCGACAGCGCGCAATGCCTAGGCGGAAGTCTGCAAAGGGTCAAAGCTGAAGTAATGGCACAGGGCATTGATCAATTGCCCGTATGCCTCAGGTGCTTCGACCACGCGAAACCCCGAGTCATAGTGCTGCGGGGTGACGTCTTCATGGCTCCACAAGCACATTGCCGTGAGGTCAATGGCCTGGAAATCACCGTCTGCCATAGGGATTTTCAAACGCAGTTCAAACGCCACGTCAACCATCATGGGTAATTGGCTGATCAACATCAGCCCATCTTCGGACACGTTCCCCAAGTAGCCAATAGGCTTATCCGTAAGCCGGTTGAAGACTTTCAAGAAACCAGACAACTGATGCCGCTCAATCCTTCGGTCGGTAAACATGATGAAATCGCCATCCATTGGCCATATCAGTGGCCGCGCCAGTTATTCGGAACGAACACTGATGTTCGCTCTCCCTGGAAATTGGTGCGAATCCAGCGTGCGCTTGATCGCCCTACAGCTGCCAATCCCAAGCAATCCATCCGATTGAACATAAACTTGTACAAACGGACACTCAAAGAATAGCTTAAGACTGGCGTCGGGCCAGCTATGGAATGACAAATATCATCAAAGTGAAGCGGGCCGTGGCTGCGCGACGCTGGCGCCGGAGTAGTGGCCCAACTGCTGCAGGGTGTCGAGCCGGGCACGGGCGCGGTAGGCATACTCGCTGGAGGGGTATTGATTGATGATGAACTGGTAGGTCTGCACCGCATCAACAAACAGCTTCTGACGCTCCAGGCATTGCCCGCGCAGCATCGAAACTTCCGGTTGCACATACCGACGGGTACGGCTCTCGCGGTCCACCTGGGACAATTCCAGGGTCACGCGTTCGCAATCACCCACCCCATAGGCGCGGTAAGCGTTGTTCAAATGATGGTCCATCGACCAGCGGGTGCAGCCGACAACACTGACGGCCAGGGCAGCAATGAGCAAAATTCGCATGGGGGTTCTCCTGTCTTGTGCAGTGTATCGACCCCGCGCCAAAAATCTTCAAGGGTGTTCATCGATTCAATTGGAGCGAAAACAAGCGAATCTTCGATAAGTAGTGCAAACGAACAATGACTACAACCAAAGAGCATAGTAGCCTTCCTCAGCGCTTGAACTCAGGAGTCTGTGCATGTCCGTCCGTCGTACCAAAATCGTCGCCACCCTTGGCCCGGCCAGTAACTCGCCGGAAGTCCTCGAACAGCTGATTCTGGCTGGTTTGGACGTTGCCCGTCTGAACTTCTCCCACGGCACCCCGGACGAGCACAAGGCTCGCGCCAAGCTGGTGCGTGACCTGGCCGCCAAGCACGGCCGCTTCGTGGCACTGCTGGGTGACCTGCAAGGCCCGAAAATCCGTATCGCCAAATTCGCCAACAAGCGCATCGAGCTGAAGATCGGTGACAAGTTCACCTTCTCCACCAGCCATTCGCTGACCGAAGGCAACCAGGAAGTCGTGGGTATCGACTACCCGGACCTGGTCAAGGACTGCGGCGTCGGCGACGAACTGCTGCTGGATGACGGCCGCGTGGTCATGCGCGTCGACACGGCCACCTCGACGGAGCTGAACTGCACCGTGATCATCGGTGGCCCGCTGTCCGACCACAAAGGCATCAACCGTCGCGGCGGTGGCCTGACGGCGCCGGCCCTGACTGAAAAAGACAAGGCCGACATCAAGCTCGCCGCCGAAATGGAAGTGGACTACCTCGCCGTGTCCTTCCCGCGCGACGCTGCCGACATGGAATACGCCCGTAAGCTGCGCGACGAAGCCGGCGGTACTGCCTGGCTGGTGGCCAAGATCGAACGTGCCGAAGCCGTGGCCGATGACGAAACCCTCGACGCCCTGATCAACGCTTCCGACGCTGTGATGGTTGCCCGTGGCGACCTGGGCGTGGAAATCGGTGACGCCGAGCTGATCGGTATCCAGAAGAAGATCATTCTGCACGCACGCCGCCACAACAAGGCCGTGATCGTGGCGACCCAGATGATGGAGTCGATGATCCAGAACCCGATGCCGACCCGTGCCGAAGTGTCAGACGTGGCCAACGCCGTGCTCGACTACACCGACGCCGTGATGCTCTCGGCTGAAAGTGCTGCCGGCCCTTACCCGCTGGAAGCCGTACAGGCCATGGCGCGTATCTGCGTCGGTGCCGAAAAGCACCCGACCAGCAAGACCTCCAGCCACCGCATCGGCAAAGTGTTCGAAAGCTGCGACCAGAGCAGTCGCCCTGGCCGCCATGTACACCGCTAACCACTTCCCAGGTGTGAAAGCGATCATTGCCCTGACCGAAAGCGGCTACACGCCGTTGATCATGTCGCGTATCCGTTCGTCGGTGCCGATCTACGCGTTCACCCCACACCGCGAAGCCCAGGCCCGCGCGGCGATGTTCCGTGGCGTGTACACCATTCCGTTCGATCCGGCTTCGCTGGCACCGAACGAAGTGAGCCAGAAGGCGATCGACGAGCTGGTCAAGCGTGGCGTCGTAGAGAAAGGCGACTGGGTCATCCTGACCAAGGGCGACAGCTACCACACCACCGGTGGCACCAATGGCATGAAGATCCTGCACGTGGGCGACCCGCAGTTCTGAGTGACACGCTGAAAAACAAAAGCCCTGCCATGTGAATGGCGGGGCTTTTTGTATTTAAAGGCCTGGAGATCTGTTGAATCAAAGGGCCTCATCGCAGGCAAGCCAGCTCTCACATTGGAATGCGATCAACTGTGGGAGCTGGCTTGCCTGCGATGGCGTCATCAACGCCGGGTGATAAACCCCGACAACGCCGCAATCGCCTCCGGCGACTTCAAGCGCTGCACAAACAACGCCCCCTCGTCCTCAATCACCTGCCGCAACTGTTCACGGTCGACACTTTTCATCAACTGCTTGCTGACCTGCACCGCGCCCGGCGCCAGGCTTTCAAAGCGCTGCGCAACTTCCCGCGCCTTGGCCAGCGCCGCTTCACCACTACCCATCGCCTCAGTCGCAATCCCCCACGCGGCCGCTTGCTCGCCGGTAAAACCTTCGCCCAACAACAACAGTTCAGCCGCTTTCGCATGCCCCAGCAGCCGAGGCAGGATCAGGCTGGAGCCAAACTCCGGGCACAACCCCAGGTTGACGAACGGCATGCGCAAACGCGCATCGCGACTGATATAGACGAGGTCGCAATGCAGCAACAGGGTGGTACCGATACCGACCGCCGCACCCGCCACCGCCGCGATCACCGGCTTGCGGCAGTTGAGCAGGCTTTGCATGAAGTGAAACGGCGGGCTGTCCAGATCACTGGGCGGCTGTTCGAGGAAGTCGGCGATGTCGTTGCCGGCGGTAAAACACTCATTGCTGCCCTGTATCAGCACCGCCCGGATACCTGAGTCCGCATCAGCCTGTTCCAGCGCTTCGGCCAGTTGGGTGTACATGGCGCGGGTCAGGGCATTTTTCTTGTCGGGGCGATTGAGCTGCAGGGTCAGCAGCCCGCCTTCGCGTTGCAGCAGGATGGCGTCAGTCATGGCGAATCTCGCGGCTGGAAAAGTCAGCGCTCAACCACGCGGCAGGAACACATCGGCCAGCAGTTGATTGCGCGGCAATCCCGCCAGGAACAGGCGTTTGGAAAACGCCTCGACATTGGCAGGGTGCCCGCAGAGTAAGGCCAGAGTTTGCCGCGAAACAAGCCGCAGTTGCGCCAATGCCTGGGCCGACTCCGCCGCCGTCCACAGCTCCACAGTCAGGTTCGCGTGCTGCGCAGCCAACGCCGCCAGGGGCTCGGCCAAATAATGCCCATCGGCATCATGGGCCAGGTGAATCACGCGGATGTCTCCTTGGTGATCCTGGCGCAGCGCCTCGCGCAGCACGCCCCATAACGGCCCAAGCCCCGTGCCGGATGCCAGCAGCCACAGCGGCCGCGATTGCCAGTCAAGATCATATTGCAGCGCCCCGCCCCGCAACTCACCGAGGCGCAGGCTGTCGCCCACCTGTAATTGCCGGGCAATATCGCTGAATTCGCCGGGCAGACGGCAATCAAGATGAAACTCCAAAAACGGGTCTTCCTGGGGCAAGCTGGCCAACGAGTACGGGCGCGCCACCTGCCCCGTCCACAGCACCAGATGTTGCCCGGCCCGATAACGCAAGCCACGTTCGGGTTGCAGGCGCAGGCGCAGTACCTCGGGGTTCAACCAGTCGACGCCCACCACTTGCGCGGGCAAGCCATCGCGCAGCGGGTCAAATGCTTCAACCTGTAAATCTGCGACAACCTCACACTGGCAGGCCAGACGCCAACCGTCCTGACGTTGCGCCGGGCTCAGGGCATCGGGCTGCTTATCAGCAACCTCACCCTGGCAACGCACCAGGCACGCATGGCAACTGCCCGCCCGGCAACTGTAGGGCACAGCCACACCCGCCTGATTCAAGGCATCCAGCAGGTTGCTGCCGGTGGCTACCGACCAGTGGCGTTCGCCGACGTGCAGTTCAGGCATATAAAGGCTCAATCACTTCAAAGATTGCCAACGATAACGCGGACAGGCTTTTTGTGGGAGCGGCGGTGCGACGATTCGACTTGCTCGCGAAAGCGGACTATCTGCCCCTATGTGTTGGCGGACACACCGCCTTCGCGGGCAAGCCCGCTCCCACATTGGCTCGGTGTTCACAATCACCCGAGTTTGACCATAGTCGGGTGTATCGGCCACCGCGTCGGGTTATACTGCCGCGCCTTTTTAGCGTCGCGCCTTGCACCACTGTGGCGTGCCTTGGAAAGGTGGTTTCAGCCGACCGATGCAACACTGAAGCCACCTTTATTGAATGTTCCCTTATAGAGGAGCGCGACTCATGACCGTGATCAAGCAAGACGACCTGATTCAGAGCGTTGCCGACGCCCTGCAATTCATTTCCTACTACCACCCCGTTGACTTCATCCAGGCCATGCACGAAGCCTACCTGCGCGAAGAATCGCCGGCAGCCCGTGACTCCATCGCCCAGATCCTGATCAACTCGCGCATGTGTGCCACCGGCCATCGCCCGATCTGCCAGGACACCGGCATCGTGACCGTGTTCGTGCGCGTGGGCATGGATGTACGTTGGGACGGCGCCACCATGGGCCTGGACGACATGATCAACGAAGGCGTGCGTCGCGCCTACAACCTGCCGGAAAACGTCCTGCGCGCTTCCATCCTGGCCGACCCGGCAGGCAGCCGTAAAAACACCAAGGACAACACCCCGGCAGTGATCCACTACTCCATCGTCCCGGGTAACACCGTGGAAGTGGACGTGGCGGCCAAGGGCGGCGGCTCCGAGAACAAGTCGAAAATGGCCATGCTCAACCCGTCCGACTCGATCGTCGACTGGGTGCTCAAGACCGTTCCGACCATGGGCGCCGGCTGGTGCCCACCGGGCATGCTCGGCATCGGCATTGGCGGCACCGCCGAGAAAGCTGCGGTAATGGCCAAGGAAGTGTTGATGGAGTCCATCGACATCCACGAGCTGAAAAAGCGCGGCCCGCAGAACCGTATCGAAGAGATGCGCCTGGAGCTGTTCGAGAAGGTCAACCAACTGGGCATCGGCGCCCAGGGCCTGGGTGGCCTGACCACCGTGCTCGACGTGAAAATCATGGACTACCCGACCCACGCAGCCTCGCTGCCGGTGTGCATGATCCCCAACTGCGCCGCCACCCGTCACGCGCACTTTGTGCTCGACGGTTCAGGCCCGGCGTCGCTGGAAGCGCCACCGCTCGATGCCTACCCGGAAATCGTCTGGGAAGCTGGCCCGTCGGCCCGCCGCGTCAACCTCGACACCCTGACCCCGGAAGAAGTACAAAGCTGGAAGCCGGGCGAAACCGTGTTGCTCAACGGCAAGATGCTCACTGGCCGCGACGCGGCGCACAAGCGCATGGTCGAGATGCTCAACAAGGGCGAAACCCTGCCGGTGGACCTCAAGGGTCGCTTCATCTACTACGTCGGCCCGGTTGATCCGGTGCGCGAAGAAGTGGTTGGCCCGGCTGGCCCGACCACGGCCACGCGGATGGACAAGTTCACCCGTCAGATCCTCGAGCAAACCGGCCTGTTGGGCATGATCGGCAAATCCGAGCGCGGCCCTACCGCTATCGAAGCGATCAAGGACCATAAAGCCGTGTACTTGATGGCCGTGGGCGGCGCTGCTTACCTGGTGGCGCAAGCCATCAAGAAGTCGCGCGTTGTCGCGTTTGCCGAACTGGGCATGGAAGCGATCTACGAGTTCGACGTCAAAGACATGCCGGTCACCGTTGCGGTGGATAGCAAGGGCGAATCCGTGCACATCACCGGTCCTGCCATCTGGCAGAAAAAGATCAGTGAAAGCCTGGCGGTAGAAGTGCAGTAAGCACTTCCCCGCAAGGATAAAGGCGACTGCGGCCCCACGGCCCAGTCGCCTTTTTTATGGCGAACTCGATCATGTGGGAGCGGGCTTGCCTGCGATGGCTTCACCGCGGTTTTTCAGTTGCACCGAGGTGAAGCTATCGCAGGCAAGCCAGCTCCCACAGACATTCCACTTGCCACAAGTTTGCGGCGGCTCATGCTATGGTGCTTGCCCCTTACCGCGCCTGTTCATCACCGTATGATCGTGATCCCTCGCCCCCTGCGGCTGACTTTCTACTCGCTGTTGATCATCGCCGGCGCCGTGCTGGCCGCCGCCTTGGCCACCCGCCATGCCGAACGTCAGGCCTTGGTGGATGACGCCGCTCGCGCCAATCAGCAACTGGCGCTGTATGCCAATTCGCTGCACACCCTGATCGAACGTTACCGCGCCCTGCCCGCCGTACTGGCGCTGGATTCGGAAATGATCAGCGCCCTCAAAGCCCCGCTGGACACCGCCACCCAGGACTTGCTCAACCGCAAGCTGGAGCGCATCAACGGTGCCGCGCAGTCTTCCACCCTGGAACTGATGGACCGAAACGGCCTGGCCGTGGCCGCCAGTAACTGGAACCTGCCCAGCAGCTATGTCGGGCACAACTACGCGTTTCGTCCGTATTTCAGCCAGACCAAAAGCCAGGGCACCGGGCGTTTTTATGCGGTGGGGGTGACCACCGGCATTCCGGGTTATTTCCTCTCCAGCGCCGTGGTCGACGAACACGAACAGTTCCTCGGCGCCATGGTGGTGAAGCTGGAGTTCCCCGAACTTGAGCGCGAATGGGCCCAAGGCAACGACCTGCTGCTGGTCAGCGATGCGCGGGGCATCGTGTTTATCGCCAATCAGCCGGGCTGGCGTTACCGTAACTTGCGCCCCTTGTCGGCCAGTGACCTGGCCGAACTCAAGGCGACTCGACAATACGACAAGAAACAGCTGCAGCCGCTGGATACCCAGACATTGCAGCGCTTTGACGAAAACAGCCACTTGATGCGGGTCAACGGCCCCGACGGCAACGCCCATTACATCTGGGAATCCCTGCCGCTGAAAGCCGAAGGCTGGACCTTGCACCTGCTGCGCAAACCGCAGTTCGCCTTTGAAGACCAACGCAACGCCGGCCTTGCCGCCGCCGGTTCATGGCTGGCGCTGGTGTTCCTGCTGCTGTTCCTGAATCAACGCTGGCGCCTGGCCCGCTTGCGCCAACGCAGCCGCGAAGAGCTTGAACAGCTTGTCGAAGAACGCACCCAGGCGTTGCGCACTGCGCAGGACGGCCTGGTGCAGTCGGCCAAGCTGGCGGCCCTGGGGCAAATGTCCGCAGCCCTCGCCCATGAAATCAACCAGCCACTGACCGCCCAGCGCATGCAGTTGGCGACCTTGCGCCTGCTGCTCGATCACGGCCGCGTGGACGATGCCTATAAGGCGCTCACCCCGCTGGACGACATGCTCACGCGCATGGCGGCGCTCACCGGCCACCTCAAGACCTTCGCGCGCAAGAGCCCCAGCGGCCTGCGTGAACGGCTGGATTTGGCCACGGTGGTCGACCAATCCTTGCACCTGCTCGACGCTCGCCTGCGCGACGAAAGCATTGGTGTGGTGCTGGACCTTAGCCGCCCTGCCTGGGTACGTGGTGACGCGATCCGCCTGGAGCAAGTGCTGATCAACCTGCTACGCAATGCGCTGGACGCCATGGCCGACAAACCGCGCAAACGCCTGGAAATCCGCCTGCACGCCGACCAACAGCTGTGGCAACTGACTGTCAGCGACAGCGGCGGCGGGATAGCCGAAGCGCATCTGAACAGCGTATTCGATCCATTTTTCACCACCAAACCCGTGGGCGACGGGCTTGGCTTGGGGTTGGCCGTGTCCTATGCCATCGTGCATGAACTGGGCGGGCGTCTGCTCGCCGGCAACCGTGGCGACGGCGCGGTATTTACCCTGACCTTGCCTATCGCGCTGGAGACACCCGACCTATGTTGAACGCAGTGATTGTGGTGGATGACGAAGCGAGTATTCGCTCCGCCGTCGAACAGTGGTTGAGCCTGTCGGGGTTTGAAGTGCAGTTGTTCAGTCGCGCTGAAGAATGCCTGGCCCATCTGCCCAAGGACTTTCCTGGCGTCATTTTGAGCGACGTGCGCATGCCCGGCCTCAGCGGCCTGGAGCTGCTGGCCGAAGTGCAGCGGCGTGACGCCGACTTGCCGGTGATCTTGCTCACCGGCCATGGCGACGTGCCAATGGCTGTGGAAGCCATCCGTGACGGTGCCTACGACTTTCTGGAAAAGCCCTTCAGCCCGGAGGCACTGCTCAACAGCCTGCGCCGCGCCTTGGACAAACGCGGGTTGATCCTGGAAAACCGTCGCCTGCATCAACAGGCCGACCATCGGGCGCAGCTGGAGTCGAGCCTGCTCGGCGTGTCCCGTGGTTTACAGACCCTGCGCCGGCAAGTGCTGGACCTGGCCAGCTTGCCGGTCAATGTGCTGATCCGTGGCGAAACCGGCAGCGGCAAGGAACTGGTTGCCCGTTGCCTGCATGATTTCGGCCCACGGGCCAAAAAGCCCTTTGTCGCACTCAACTGCGCGGCCATCCCCGAGCAGCTGTTTGAAGCCGAGCTGTTCGGCCACGAAAGCGGCGCGTTCACCGGCGCCCAGGGCAAGCGCATCGGCAAGCTGGAATATGCCCACGGCGGCACGCTGTTTCTGGATGAAATCGAAAGCATGCCGCTGGCCCAGCAGGTCAAATTGTTGCGGGTGTTGCAGGAACAGAAACTGGAGCGGCTGGGCTCCAACCAAAGTATCCATGTGGACTTGCGCATCATTGCCGCCACCAAGCCTGACCTGCTGGAAGAGGCCCGCGCCGGGCGTTTTCGCGAAGACCTGGCGTACCGTTTGAACGTCGCACAACTGCGCCTGCCGCCGTTGCGCGAGCGTCGTGAAGATATTGCGCTGCTGTTCGACCACTTTGCCCAAAGCGCCGCCGAGCGCCTGGGCCGCAGCGCCGAACCGTTGAGCGGTGCGCAACTGGGGCGCCTGCTCAGCCATGACTGGCCGGGCAATGTGCGCGAGCTGGCCAACGTCGCCGAACGCCAGGTGCTGGGCCTGGGTGAACCGGAGCCGGAAGGCGTCGAGGCCGGGCAATCCCTGGCGGCGCAGCAAGAGGCGTTCGAGGCGCATTGCCTCAAGGCTGCGTTGACGCGGCACAAAGGCGATATCAAGGCGGTGTTGGCCGAGCTGCAACTGCCGCGCCGTACCTTGAATGAAAAGATGCAGCGGCATGGGTTGGTGCGGGAGATGTTTCTGTAGCTATTTTCGATGGCGTTTTCGAAGACGCCATCGCCGGCAAGCCAGCTCCCACAGTTGAAATGCGCACTCCTGTGGGAGCTGGCTTGCCTGCGATGACGCCAGCAGCCATAAGCGGATTTCCGCTCACCACCGCAAAACCATCAGCAACTTTCCGCTCAAAAAAATCTTGTAACCCGTCTATTCCGGGCCTTCATCTGTTTGGCACAGCTCCTGCTATAGCCCAAACCAGGCTGCGTTCGTGCGGCTCCATAAAAACAACTAGATGAAGGATCCTTTAATGGATAACTCCAACGCCCTGCCTCTGGGGTCGGCGGCTGTGCCGGCTAAAGAGCGCACCACTTCCAGCCGCATCAAATCGATCTTCAGTGGCTCCGTCGGCAACATGGTCGAGTGGTACGACTGGTACGTCTACGCGGCCTTTTCGCTGTATTTCGCCAAGACGTTCTTCCCTGCCGGTTCTTCCACTGCTCAGTTGATGAACACCGCCGCCATTTTCGCCGTGGGCTTTATCATGCGCCCGATCGGTGGCTGGCTGATGGGGCTTTACGCTGACTACAAGGGGCGCAAGGCAGCCCTGATGGCCTCGGTATTGCTGATGTGCTTTGGCTCGCTGCTGATCGCGCTGACGCCGGGCTACGACACCATCGGTATCGGCGCGCCGATCCTGCTGGTGTTTGCACGCTTGCTGCAGGGCCTGTCGGTGGGTGGCGAGTACGGCACTTCGGCTACTTACTTGAGTGAGATGGCGACCAAGGAGCGTCGCGGTTTCTTCTCCAGCTTCCAGTACGTGACCCTGATCTCCGGCCAGCTCATCGCCCTGGCGGTATTGATCGTGTTGCAACAAACCCTGACCACCGAGCAGCTGTATGCCTGGGGCTGGCGCATCCCGTTCGCCATCGGCGCGCTGTGCGCGGTGGTCGCGTTGTTCCTGCGTCGTGGCATGGAAGAAACCGAGTCGTTCACCAAAAAGGAAAAAGCCAAGGAAAGCGCGATGCGCACCTTGATGCGTCACCCCAAGGAAGTGATGACCGTGGTCGGCCTGACCATGGGCGGCACCCTGGCCTTCTACACCTACACCACCTACATGCAGAAATACCTGGTGAACACGGTGGGCATGAGCATCTCCGACTCCACCACCATTTCGGCCGCCACCCTGTTCCTGTTCATGTGCCTGCAACCGCTGGTGGGCGGGCTGTCGGACAAGGTCGGTCGCCGACCGATCCTGATCGCCTTCGGCATCCTCGGCACACTGTTCACCGTGCCGATCCTCACCACCCTGCACACCATCCAAAGCTGGTGGGGTGCGTTCTTCCTGATCATGGCGGCGCTGATCATCGTCAGCGGCTATACCTCGATCAACGCGGTGGTGAAAGCTGAACTGTTCCCGACCGAGATCCGCGCGCTGGGCGTGGGCCTGCCGTATGCGCTGACCGTGTCGATCTTCGGCGGTACGGCTGAAGTGATTGCGCTGTGGTTCAAGAACATCGGTATGGAGACGGGTTACTACTGGTATGTGACCGCGTGTATAGCGGTGTCGCTGGTGGTTTACGTGACTATGAAAGACACGCGTAAACACTCGCGTATCACCACGGATTAAAGATTTAACGCGGTAAAAAAATGTGGGGGCGGGCTTGCTCGCGAAAGCGTTCTGTCAGTCAATATTTTAGGCGACTGATACTCCGCATTCGCGAGCAAGCCCGCTCCCACATTGGTTATGATGCGTGCCCCAGAACCGAGTATGGAACAGGCCATGTCCGACGATATCCACTTCTACGAACCCGCCAACGGCCACGGCCTGCCCCATGACCCGTTCAATGCTATCGTCGGGCCACGGCCGATTGGCTGGATTTCGTCACACGACGCCGCTGGCCGCCTGAACCTGGCGCCCTACAGTTTTTTCAATGCGTTCAACTACATTCCGCCGATCATTGGGTTTTCCAGTGTCGGGCGCAAAGACAGCCTCAACAACATCGAACAGACCGGTGAGTTCGTGTGGAACCTGGCAACCCGCCCGCTGGCCGAGCAGATGAACCAGAGTTGCGCGGCCGTTTCGCCGGACGTGAATGAATTCGAGTTATCCGGCCTGACACCGGTGGCCTCGAAAATTGTCGCGGTGCCACGGGTAGGCGAAAGCCCGGTATCGTTTGAATGCAAGGTGACGCAGATTATTCAACTGCAGCGTGCCGACAAGGCGTTGGTGCCAAGCTGGTTGGTGCTCGGTGAGGTGGTTGCCGTGCACATTGCCAAGTGGCTGCTCAAGGATGGGGTTTACGACACGGCGGCCGCTGAGCCGATTTTGCGCGGCGGTGGCCCGGCGGATTACTTCCAGCTGGGGCCGGAGGCGTTGTTCAAGATGTATCGCCCGCGCTGACCCGAGACTGCTCAACAAACACAACAGAACCCTGTGGGAGCCGGGTTTGCCCGCGATAGCGGTTTGTCAGCCACCTGATGAGTTAGCTGGCAAACCGCTATCGCGGGCAAGCCCGGCTCCCACATTTGGTCTTTGTTGAGCGATATAAAGTGTTCAGCTTCAGTTTGCGGCTGTTGCCCAAGTCAGCTGACCGTCCTCGTCCACATCAACCAGGCATTCAAGTTGCAGCGTCGCTGCATCGTCGGCGTCAGAGGCGGTCTTGAAGGTCTGGCCATCCAGAATCTTGTGAAACTGCGGGGCGCCCATGCCATCGAGTGCCTTGACGGCGACGGCGGCGCTGTAGCCCCCCTCTTCTTCACGCACTAGTGCAGAAACGGCTTCGTGATGGGCAAATTGTTTACGTGCCATGTTGCAGGTCCCGGCCAATGGAAAGTCGGCCATTCTAACCGCTAACCGGCCAGTTGCAGGTACTCACCGTAGGCATGGGCGGCGGATGCGTCGGTGAAGGTCTGGAAGTCCATGCTGCGCACTACCATGTCGTTCAACAGCTCAGTAAAGATCATCAAGGCAGGGGAACTGAAGTAGGCGCTCATCGCCTGCTCGCTGCTCCAGAAGCCCGAGACCAGCCATACATCGGGATCGACCTGGGAATGCTGCAACGAGAATTGCAGGCAACCCTGAGCCTGACGGCCCGGTTCGATCAAACTGCTCAAGCGTGCACCGAGTTCGGTGCTGCACCCGGTACGGGCACGGATAAAGGCCATATGGCTCGCGGGAATGGGGGTGGACATGTTCGACTCTCCCGTTGAGAAGTGATGCTCGGCAAGCACTGTGAGGGCGTGTTGCCACAGGATCAAAGATAGCGGCGCGAAGGTGGGCGCAGTTAGTCGATTCCTGCAGGCTTATTGCACAATCCTGCGAGAAGCGTAGATAAGACGTCTGGCCCCTGGGACTTATTCCAACCGCACACTCAGTGTTTCAAGTGGATGACAGGCCCTGCTCTTGCCTGATTCACGCTCTATCGCAGGATCAGGCAAGGATTGTGCAGAATCGAAGTAACACCTTTTGCAAAGCCGCCGCTAATCTGTGCCCATCAAAGCAGTCAGTAGAGGACGCCCCATGTCGTCGCCCGAAACCAAGCCAATGCCCCTCGATGCCGAGATGGAAAAACAACGCGCCGAACTGGCCAGCATTGTTCACCGTCACACCTGGGAAGATGGCTCCTACGGCACGGCAATTACCTCGCTGTATCTGAACCGCCACAACACGCCCCGCGATTTCATGCCGGTGCTGGTGGAACCCGCCTTGTGCATCCTGGCCAGTGGCAGCAAGGAAGTGCGCCTGGCCGACGAAATCTTTGCCTACGACCCGCTCAATTATCTGGTGTTTTCGGTGGCGATGCCGGTCGCCGGGCGCATCATCGACGCCACACCGCAAGACCCCAACCTGTCGGTACGCATCAATATCGACCCGGCCCAGCTCACCGCATTGATCGCCGAGGCGGGCCCGATGGGCGTGCCCTCGCGGCCGACATCGCGTGGCATGTACGTTGACCGCATCGACAACCAACTGCTCGACGCCGTACTGCGTCTGGCGCGCCTGCTGGACACACCGAAAGACATCGCCATGCTCGCGCCCCTTATCAATCGCGAGATCCTTTATCGCTTGCTACGTGGCCCACAGGGTTACCGGCTGTATGAAATCGCCGTGGCCAACAGTCAGAGCCATCGCGTGAGCCAGGCGATCAAGTGGTTGAACGGCAACTACGAGCAACCGCTGCGCATTGATGACCTGGCCAAGGAAGTGAACCTCAGTGTTTCGACCTTGCACCATCGTTTCAAGGCGATTACGGCGATGAGTCCGCTGCAATACCAGAAGCAACTGCGGCTGCAGGAAGCACGACGATTGATGAT
Organism: Pseudomonas sp. FP2338; assembly: GCF_030687515.1. NCBI lineage: Bacteria > Pseudomonadati > Pseudomonadota > Gammaproteobacteria > Pseudomonadales > Pseudomonadaceae > Pseudomonas > Pseudomonas sp. FP2338. The sequence continues at coordinate 5,117,010 of NZ_CP117436.1, forward strand.
TGCCGAAGGGCTGGAGGCGTCGGCGGCGGGGTATCGGGTAGGGTATGAGAGCCCGTCGCAGTTCAGCCGGGAATACAGCCGGTTGTTCGGGGCGCCGCCGCTGCGGGATCTGGCCCGGCTGCGCCAGAGTATCTGACTCAACCGGGATCACAATGTGGGAGCCAGCTTGTGTGGGAGCTGGCTTGCCTGCGATAGCATCACCGCGGTCTGACTGAAAGAACAGGGTGCCTGCATCGCAGGCAAGCCAGCTCCCACAGTTGATCGGTGGTGTTGGTCAGTCCAGGGTTCGCGGCAGTTGTAAGGTCACCCGCAAACCGCCTTCGCGCAAATTCTGCAAACTCACTTCCCCGCCATGGCTGTGGGCAATGTTGCGCGCGATCCCCAGGCCCAAGCCGTAACCTTGCTGCTGGCCGGCCAGTCGGAAGTGCGGCTCAAACACTTGCTCCAAACGCTGCTCCGGCACGCCGGGGCCTTCGTCATCCACATGCAGGATGAACTCCACGCCATCGTCCTCGATATGCAAATGCGCGTTCTGCCCGTACTTCAGGGCATTGTCGATCAGGTTGCCGATGCAGCGTTTGAGCGCCAGCGGTTTGCCCGGATAAGGGCTCAGCGCCCGGCCGTGCTGGGTGATGCGACCATTACCGTTCGGCGCCAGGTACGGTTCTACCAGGCAATCGAGCACGTGATTGAGGTCGACCGGCTCGATGTTTTCGTGGATGTCAGTGTCTTTGACGCACTGCAACGCGCCCTTGACCAGCAACTCCAACTCATCCAGGTCGCGGCCGAACTTGGCTTGCAGGTTTTCGTCTTCCAGCAACTCCACGCGCAAGCGCAGGCGCGTGATCGGCGTGCGCAAATCGTGGGAAATCGCGCTGAACAATTGGCTGCGCTCGGTGAGGTAGCGGCTGATGCGTTCGCGCATGGCATTGAATGCACGGCCCACTTCCACCACTTCACTGCCACCGCCTTCTGCCACCGGTTCCACATCGGCGCCCAGGGACATGTCCCGCGCTGCCCGGGCCAGGCGCTTGAGCGGCCGACTTTGCCAGTGCACCAGCAGGCCGATAAACAGCAGCAGGAAACCGCTGGTCAACACGATAAACCACACTTGCTGCGACGGCAGGCCCTGCTCTTCCAAACTGGTGTAGGGCTCGGGCAGCAGCGAGGCGATGTACAACCATTCGCCGGGTGCCAGCTGGATCTGTGTGACCAGCACCGGCGGGTTCACCGGCTCCAGGGTCAGGGCGTAATGCGCCCAGGAACGCGGCAGCTCATCAAGCTTGAGGCCCGCGTTGAAAATACGCAGGTCCTCGGCGCTGACGAATTCCACCGAGATAAGCACGTCGCTGCCCAGGGTTTGGCGCAGTACTTCATCCACGGCTTGCAGCACCGCCTGCTTGCGCGGGGTCTGCGGCAGAATCTGCATGTCCAGAGGGCGGTCGTTGAGGGTCACCACAAAGCGCGTGCCGCCCATGCTGCGCAGTTGGTCGAGCACCAACGGGCGATAGGCCACCGGCAGCGAGCGAAAGTAACTCACACTGGCCGTCATTGAATGCGCCAGGCTGCGCGCGCTGGTCACCAGGCCTTCGAGCTGGGTGGCGCGCAATTGCGAAACCCAGATCACGCTGGACAGCGCCTGGGCGAACAGCACCACGAGCAAGGTCAGCAACAACATCCGCCCAAGCAGCGAACGCGGCACCGGAAAGCGCCGGCGGCGCTCGGTCAGTGGCTCAGTGGGCATTGCCGGCAACCACGCTGGCTGCCAGTTGATAACCGCTGCCACGCACCGTGCGGATCAGCCTTGGAGGTTTTTCGGTATCGCGCAGGCGTTGGCGCAGGCGGCTGACGGCCATGTCGACGATACGGTCCAACGGCATCAGGTCGCGGCCACGGGTGGCGTTGCCGATGGTGTCGCGGTCGAGAATCTGTTGCGGGTGATCGAGAAACAGCTTGAGCAAGGCAAAGTCGGCGCCAGAGAGGATCACCTCTTCGCCGTCCACGTGAAACAGGCGATGGCTGATCATGTCCAGGCGCCATTCATCAAACACCAGCACATCGCCGCCGCCCGTGCGTTCCTGGCCAAACTGAGCCCGGCGCAACAGGGCTTTGATCCGCGCTTGCAGCTCGCGGGGGCTGAAAGGTTTGCCGATGTAATCGTCGGCGCCCAGCTCCAGGCCGATCACGCGGTCGGCTTCGTCGGAACTGGCGGTGAGCATGATGATCGGCACCTGCGCCTGGCGCGGGTGCTGGCGAATCCAGCGGCAAAGGCTGAAACCGTCTTCGTCCGGCAACATTACATCAAGGATAACCAGGTCGCATGGCGCCTCGTTCATCGCCTGGCGGAACCCCGCGCCATCCGGCACGCCACGCACCTGGAAGCCGGCGCGACTGAGGTAGGTCTGCAGCAATTCGCGGATTTCCTGGTCGTCGTCGACGAGGAGAATCGATTTACTGATTACGCTCACGGGGTCCTCCTTGTTGTTATGGCCAAGCTTACGTCATTTGTTGCATTTGAGGCCCTATCGCAGGCAAGCCAGCTCCCACACTTTGAGCGGTGAATACATTCAAAGGTGGGAGCTGGCTTGCCTGCGATAAGGCCATCAGTCCCTACGCAAAAGCCTGCTCAAGTGCCACACCGGCCCCGGTCAACCCGGAATACGGCGCCGTCACCAACCACACCGGAATGCCTTTGAAGTAATCGCTCATACAGCCCTTGTCACTGAAACTCTTGGCAAAACCGCTGTTGATAAAGAAGTCGGCAAACCTCGGAATCACCCCGCCCACGATGTACACACCACCACGCCCACCGGTGGTCAGCACGTTGTTACCGGCCACACGGCCCAGCCAGATGCTGAACTGGTTCAACACTTCGATAGCCACCGGGTCGCCGGCCAGGCCCGCTGCCGTGATGGCTTCGGGCGTGTCCAGCACCGGCGTGTGCCCGTCGACCGCACAAATGGCGCGGTACACACGAGGCAGGCCGCCACCGCTCAGCGCGGTCTCGGCGCTCACATGCCCGATCTCGCTGTAGATGTGCTGCCACAACTGGGTTTCACGCGGGCTGCTCAGCGGCAGGTCGACATGGCCGCCCTCCCCCGGCAGCGCCGCATAACGGCCTTCGCCCAAGTCCAGCAAGGTGCCCACACCCAGGCCAGTGCCTGGGCCGATCACCACCGCTGGGCGCAAGGGTTCCGGCGTGCCTTGGCACACCACGCGAAACTCATCGGGTTTGAGCCGCGTCATGCCCAGGGCCATGGCCGTGAAGTCATTGACCAGCAGCAGTTCATCAACCTGCAGGGTTTTGCAAAACGCAGTTTTACTCAGCCGCCAGTGATTGTTGGTGAACTTGAATTCATCGCCACTCACCGGCCCGGCGACCGACAGGCACACGGCGCCGATGTCCCCGATTTCCAGGCCTTCTTCCTTGAGGTAAACCTTGATGGCCTCCTCAGGGCTGTGGTGGTCCGCGGTGGCATGCACGCGGATCGAATGCAGCTCCTGATCCCGCCACAACGCAAAACGGGCGTTGGTACCACCAATGTCACCGACCAGCGCAAGCTTCACTTAAGCGTCTCCAAGGCAGAGGTAAAGGCGCTGGCGCCCTGCTCTGCGGAGCTTGCGGCCAAGCGCATAAATGCAAACAGCTCGCGACCGGCCCCCACGTTGTTGCCCAACAGGCCCGTGGCAGGCGTGCGCGCTGCAAATTCTTCGGCGTCCACCTTAAGCTCCAAGGTGCCCTTCACGCCATCGACGCGAATGATATCGCCATCTTTGACCCGCGCCAGCGGCCCGCCGCTCTGGGCTTCAGGGTTGACGTGAATCGCGGCGGGGATCTTACCCGAGGCGCCGGACATACGCCCGTCTGTTACCAACGCAACTTTGAAGCCTCGGTCCTGCAACACGCCGAGGAACGGCGTCATCTTGTGCAATTCCGGCATACCGTTGGAGCGCGGCCCCTGGAAGCGCATCACCGCAACGAAGTCTTTTTCCAGTTGGCCGGCCTTGAACGCGTCGGCCAAGTCTTGCTGATCCTGGAACACCACGGCCGGTGCTTCGACGATCTGATGCTCCGGCGCCACGGCCGAAACCTTCATCACGCCACGGCCGAGGTTGCCTTCCATCACGCGCAAGCCGCCTTCGGGCGAGAACGCACGGGCTACGGGGCGCAGGATGGTTTCGTCGAGGCTTTCGATCGGGCCGTCGCGCCAGATCAGCTCGCCGTCGACCAGGAACGGTTCCTGGGTGTAACGGCTCAGGCCTTTGCCGGCTACGGTGTTGACGTCTTCGTGGAGCAAGCCGGCTTCAAGCAGTTCGCGGATCAGGAACGACATGCCGCCCGCTGCCTGGAAGTGGTTGATGTCGGCCTTGCCGTTTGGATACACGTGGGACAGGGTCGGCACCACCTCGGAGAGGTCGGCCATGTCCTGCCAGGTGAGGATGATGCCCGCCGACATGGCGATGGCCGGCATGTGCAGGGTGTGGTTGGTGGAACCACCGGTCGCATTGAGGGCGACGATGGAGTTGACGATGGATTTTTCGTCGACGATCTCGCCAATCGGCGTGAAGTCGCCGCTGGCCTTGGTCAGGCGCGTGACCTGGTGCGCGGCTTCGCGGGTCAGCGCGTCACGCAGCGGCGTGTACGGGTTGACGAACGAAGCGCCCGGCAGGTGCAGGCCCATCACTTCCATCAGCAACTGGTTGGTGTTGGCGGTGCCGTAGAAGGTGCAGGTACCGGGGCTGTGGTAGGACTTCATCTCCGATTCCAGCAGCTCTTCGCGGGTGGCCTTGCCTTCGGCGTAACGCTGGCGCACGTCGGCTTTCTGCTTGTTGGAGATGCCCGACGGCATAGGGCCGCCCGGTACGAAGATCATCGGTAGATGGCCGTAGCGCAACGCGCCCATCATCAGGCCAGGGACGATCTTGTCGCAAATGCCCAGCATCAGCGCGGCATCGAACATGTTGTGGGACAGCGCTACCGCCGTCGACATGGCAATCACTTCGCGGCTCAGCAGGCTCAGCTCCATGCCGGGCTCGCCTTGGGTCACGCCGTCGCACATGGCGGGCGTGCCGCCAGCGAACTGGCCAACCGAGCCGACTTCGCGCAGGGCTTTCTTGATTTGTTCAGGGAAATGTTCGTACGGCTGGTGCGCCGAGAGCATGTCGTTATATGACGAAACAATTGCCACGTTGGCGGCATTCATCATGCGCAGACTATTTTTATCTTCAGTGCCGCAGCCGGCCACGCCGTGGGCAAAGTTGGCGCATTGCAGCTTACCGCGCATCGGGCCGTCGCTGGCCGCGCCGCGAATGAGCGCAAGGTAAGCCTCGCGGGTTGCACGACTGCGGGCGATAAGCCGTTCGGTGACCTCAATAACGCGGGGATGCATGTGTAGAACTCCAGGCTAACGGATGTGGCGACCTGAGAGTCTTTGCTGATCAAACGCCCGCAGCTCATGGGATGGCAGGGTGTCGTTTGAATCATCGGACCAGTTGATTCAGGTCACTCGTTGTAGATTGAACAAAATATTGCCACTAAAAAGGCTTGTTTTCTATTTTTATGCGAATAATCTTGTAATTCTTACAACAAATCGACGACAGGCACTTTCCAATGACTCTTCGTATCGCAATCAATGGTTTTGGCCGTATCGGCCGTAATGTCCTGCGCGCACTGTATACCCAAGGCTACCGCCAGGATTTGCAGATCGTCGCCATCAATGATCTGGGCGACAGCTCGATCAATGCCCACCTGCTCAAATACGACACCGTACACGGCACTTTCGAAGCAGAGGTCGCCCACGATCAGGAAAGCCTGACCGTCAATGGTGACCGGATTGCCGTCAGTGCCATTCGCAACCCGGCCGACTTGCCGTGGGCTGCACACAAGATCGACGTGGTGTTCGAATGCACCGGTCTGTTCACCGACCGCGACAAGGCTGCCGCCCATATTACCGCCGGCGCGCGCAAGGTGATCATCTCGGCCCCGGCCAAAGGCGCGGACGCCACCGTGGTTTACGGGGTAAACCATGACATTTTGCGTCAATCGCACCAGATCATCTCCAACGCGTCGTGCACCACCAACTGCCTGGCGCCTGTGGCTCAGGTGCTGCATCGCGAGCTGGGCATCGAAAGCGGCCTGATGACCACCATTCACGCCTACACCAACGACCAGAACCTCACCGACGTGTACCACACCGACCCGTACCGCGCGCGTTCGGCCACCCAGAACATGATCCCGAGCAAGACCGGCGCCGCCGAAGCGGTCGGCCTGGTACTGCCGGAACTGGCGGGCAAGCTGACCGGCATGGCCGTGCGGGTGCCGGTGATCAACGTGTCGTTGGTGGACCTCACCGTGACGCTGAAGAAAGAAGCCACGGCCGAGCAAGTCAACGCACTGCTGAAAGAAGCCAGCCAGCACTCGAAAATCCTCGGCTACAACACCCTGCCGCTGGTTTCGAGCGACTTTAACCATAACCCGCTGTCGTCGATTTTCGATGCCAATCACACCAAGGTCAGTGGCAAGTTGCTGAAGGTACTGGCGTGGTATGACAACGAGTGGGGCTTCTCCAACCGTATGCTGGATAACTGCCTGGCGCTCTGCAACGCCGAGTAAACCGACCAGGTTGTTCCATTGTGGGATCTGGCTTGTGTGGGAGCCAGCTCCCACACAAGCCAGATACCACAGGAGTCGACGCAGCATCTCAAAGTGCCACTTGCCATTTGAGTTTATGATAAGCATTATCATTAACTGCAAACCGGTCTGGTATCACTGTGAGCCAATCTCGCTTCAACCAAGTCTTTCTCACCCAACGGGTGATTCTGCTACGCACTCTGCAGCGGATGGTGAATAACCACAGCACCGCCGAGGACCTGTTGCAGGAAACCTACCTGCGCGTTACGCGGGCGCTCAGCGAGCGGCCGATCGACCACCTCGAACCCTTCGTCTACCAAACCGCGCGCAATCTGGCGCTGGACCACCTGCGCTCGCGCCGCATCCAGGCCCGCACACTGCAAGAAGATGTGCCGCTGGACGTGCTGCAGAGCGTCGCCGCGCCGATCAGCACGCCCGAAGACGCCACCCAGGCCGAGCAATTGCTTGAACACCTGAGCGTCAGCCTCGGCCAGTTGAGCGCGCGCCAGCAGCAGATTTTCATCCTCAGCCGCCTGCACGGTTGCAGCTACCAGGAGATTGCCGATCAGTTGCAAGTGTCCCTGAGCACGGTGCAAAAGGAACTGAAATTGATCATGGCCATCTGTGTAGGAGTGGCCGAACGGCTGGATCAGCCTTAAGCTTCACCCGACAGAGCTGTCGAACCAGGCTGTAGGAAAGATGAATAGAACGTGGCGAAGACCCGAGGAACACCGTGACGGACCCGAATAAACTGCGCCCCCATGAGCTGGCTCATGAGGTGTTGCAAGACGCGGCCATGGACCAAGCTCTCGACTGGCTGATCGCCTTGCAATGCCCGCAACCCGGGCAGCAAGCCGAGTTCGATGCCTGGCTGGCCAGCGACCCGGCGCACCTGCTCGCCTTCAGCAAGGCCCAGGCCTCCTGGGGCGGCGCGCCGGTTCACAGCGCCGCCGTGGCCCTGGCAGTGCCGCGCAAACCCAGCGCGTGGCGGCGTATCAAGCCGCATTGGAAACCCCTGGCCACCGCCGCTGTGCTTCTGATCGGTCTGTTCAGCTTCAGCAACCTGCCCGTGCGTCTGCAGGCCGACCACCTCACCGTCGTCGGTGAACGCCAGCGCCTGCAATTGGATGACGGCTCCAAAGTGTTGCTCAACACCAACTCGGCGTTTTCCAGCAGCATCAAGGATCACCAGCGCGTCGCCCGACTGTTCCAGGGCGAAGCTTTTTTTGAGGTGGCGCCCAGCCGTGGCCTGCCGCTGGAGATTGACGCCGGCCCCGTGCGCGCCAGCGTGCGCGACACCGACTTCGCCGTGCGCTACCTCAATGGCGAAGCCCAGGTGCAGGTGCAGCGCGGCGACGTGGACTTGAGCAACACCTTCGACGATGCCCGCGTGCGCCTGAGCGCCGGTGAGAGTATCCGCATCGGCCCCAAAGGCTTCGGCCAACCGGCCAAACTGGATGCCGGTAAAGACTTGGCGTGGGTCCAGGGCCGCCTGGTATTCGAAAACTGCCCGATGAGCGAAGTGCTCGCCGAGTTACGCCGCTACTACCCCGGCTGGATCGTCAACACCAACGACAAGCTCGCAAGCGTGGCCGTCACCGGCAATTACCGCCTCGATCAACCGCTGGATGTGGTGCGCTCCCTGGCGCACATCACCTCGGCCAAGCTCTCGGAATACCCGGCGCTGGTCATCTTGAACTAAATGAGAATTATTTTTACTCGATAGTCACCGGTGGTTCGTCTCGTTATAGCCAATGCAACTGATTCCTATTTGATCAGCTCGCAACTATAAGATTCGTATCTCCGGAGCGCTCTCGATGTCCTCTCGTTTCAACCGCCGGTCCTCTTCGCCCGTCCTGTCGCTGCTAACCGCCGCCATCCTGCTGGCCAGCGCGCCGGTGATGGCCGCTACTGCCGCCGAACCTGCCGCGCGCAGCCACGGCAATTACAGCTTCAGCATCGAACAGCAGCCATTGGTGTCGGCGTTGAATGCCTTTACCAGCGTGACCGGCTGGCAAGTTGGCTTGCCGGCAGAACTCGGCCAGGGTGTGTCGTCCCCCGGCGTACGCGGCGCACTCTCGCCGGAAAAGGCCCTGGACCGGCTGTTGCTGGGCACCAACCTGAGCTACCGCAAACTGGGCAATAACAACATCGTGCTGGAAAAGCGCCCGGCCGGCAGCACGCTCAACCTGCAACAGGTGACCATCAGCGCCACCCGCAGTGAGCAGGACGTCAACAGCGTGCCGAGCACCGTCACCGTGCATGCGCGTGAGGAGCTGGACCGCCAGAACGTGAATACCATCCGTGAGCTGGTGCGTTACGAGCCCAACGTGTCGGTGGGCGGCGCAGGCACCCGCGCCAGCAACGCCGGCTACAACATCCGTGGCATCGACGGCGACCGCATCCTCACCCAGGTAGACGGTGTGGAAGTACCGGACAACTTCTTCAACGGCCCGTACGCCAAGACCCGTCGCAACTACGTCGACCCGGAAATCGTCAAGCGCGTGGAGATCCTGCGCGGCCCGGCGTCAGCCCTGTACGGCAGCAGCGCCATCGGCGGCGCAGTGAGCTACTTCACCCTCGACCCGGACGACATCATCAAGCCCGGCCAGGACGTCGGCGCCCGCCTCAAAACCGGCTACAGCTCCGCCGACGACAGCTGGCTGACCTCCGGCACCGTCGCCGGCCGCGTGCAGGACTTCGACGGTTTGCTGCACCTGAGCCAACGCAATGGCCATGAAATGGAGTCCTACGACGGCAACAACGCCACTGGCCTGGCCCGCACCGGCGCCAACCCGGAAGATGCGCGCACCACCAATATCCTGGCCAAAATGGGCTGGAATTATGGCGATGACAACCGTCTTGGCCTGACCTACGAGAAGTTCAAGGATGATCGCGACGTCGACTTGAAGAACGCAGTGGGCGGACCGTTCATCGGTGGTCGCGGCATGAATCTGTACCGCGCCCGCTCGGGTAACGACACCATCACTCGCGAGCGCTTTGGCATCGAAAACCGCTTCGCTCTCGACTCGCCGATTGCCGATCAGATCAAGACCAGCCTCAACTACCAGATCGCCAAGACCGACCAGAGCACCGCCGAAATCTACCAGCCGGGCCGCCGCGTCATGCGCACCCGTGACACCCTCTACGAAGAAAAACAGTGGGTCTTCGACGCTCAGCTGGACAAGGCGTTCAGCCTCGGTGAAACCGATCACCAGGTCACCTACGGCACCACCCTCAAGCAGCAGAAAGTCAGTGGTTCACGCGAAGGCTCGGCCTACTGCCTCGCCGTCGGCTCAGGCTGCACGGCCATCGGCGCGCCCAGCCCGTCTGCCGGCGACAGCGTGAAAAAGTCCAGCGACTTCCCGGACCCGACCATTAACACCTACTCACTCTTCGCCCAGGACCAGATCACCTGGGACAAATGGACCTTCCTGCCCGCCGTACGTTACGACTACACCCGCCTCAAGCCCAAGCTGACCCAGGAATTCCTCAACACCGTCAACCCGACCGGCGCCTACCCGGTCAGCGACAAAGAAAAAACCTGGCACCGCGTAACGCCAAAATTCGGCCTGACCTACGCGCTGACCGATCAGTACACCTGGTTCGGCCAATACGCCGAGGGCTTCCGCACTCCGTCGGCCAAGGCGCTCTATGGCCGCTTTGAAAACCTCAACCTGGGCTACACCGTCGAGCCAAACCCGAACCTCAAGCCGGAAACCAGCAAGGGCATCGAGACCGGGATTCGCGGCCAGTTCGACGAGGGCTCCTTCGACATCGCGGTGTTCTACAACAAGTACCGCGACTTTATCGACGAAGACGCCTCGGTCGCCGGCGGCGATATCCAAACCTTCGAAGCCAACAACATCAAGCACGCCACCATCAAGGGGATTGAGGCCAAAGGCCGCCTGAACCTCGACGCGTTCGGTGCACCGCAAGGCCTCTACACCCAAGGCTCGGTGGGCTACACCTACGGTCGTAACGACGACAACGGCGAGCCGCTCAACAGCGTCAACCCGCTTAAAGGCGTGTTCGGCCTGGGCTACGAGCAGGAGCAATACGGCGCGCTGGTCAGCTGGACGCTGGTGAAGAAACAGAACCGTGTCGACAGCACCACCTTCCACGCACCGGATGGCAGCACCAGCGCTCCGTTCAAGACCCCGGGTTTTGGCATCGTCGACCTGACCGGTTTCTACAAAGTCACCAACGACGTGACCATCAACGGCGGTATCTACAACCTCACCGACAAGAAGTACTGGAACTGGGATGACGTGCGCAGCTACGACGGCGTCGGCGAAGCCGGCGTGACCGCGCCCGCCAACCTCGACCGCCTGACCCAGCCGGGTCGCAACTTCGCGATCAACCTGATCTGGGACATCTGACCGCCGCTCTCACCTCGCCGCCCTATATCAGCGGCGAGGTGAGGTTTTTTTACTGTGCCGCGTCTTCTTGTTCGTCTAGTTGATAACAGCTCTCTTTAGAGCACCCAGGCGCTCCCCCTTCTCAAGGATTTTTTCGATGACCGCTTCTCCTACCGCAGAACGCCCAAGCCTGCGCTCCCAGCGCCTGAACCAGATCACCCACGCGCCACATACCAAGCTCGACGCGCTGGTCAAAGCCCACGCGCCGTTTGAAACCCCCGCCAACTTCGCCCGTTTTGTGGTGGCGCAGTACCTGTTCCAGTCGGAGCTGGTGGCGCTGTACAACGACCCCGAGCTGATCAAGATCGTCCCGGACCTGGCTGAGCGCTGCCGTGCCGACGCCGCCAAACTCGACCTGGCCGACCTGGAAACCGAGGTACCGGCACCGGTTGCCGGCGCCGTAAAAAACCCGAGCAAAGCCGAAGCCCTGGGCTGGCTGTTCGTGTCAGAAGGCTCCAAGCTGGGCGCTGCATTCCTGATCAAGCGCGCCGTGGGCCTGGGCCTGAGCGAAACCTTCGGTGCCCGTCACCTGGGCGAGCCGGCCGGTGGCCGCGCTGAAGGCTGGAAGCGCTTCACCCGCACCCTCGACGGCCTGGAATTCAGCGCCGAAGAAGAAGCGGCGGTGGAGAAAGGTGCCATCGATGCGTTTGTGCGCTTCACCGTGCTGCTGGAACAGGCGTACGCTAGCGCCCCTGAACTGGCGTAACAGGCCACGATGGGAGCTGGCTTGTTGTGGGAGCTGGCTTGCCTGCGATGCGGTCACCTCGGTCTACCTGTCAGACCGAGTCGATGCCATCGCAGGCAAGCCAGCTCCCACACAAGCCAGCTCCCACACTTGAACGGATTTCAGTTCAAATAATGTGTAACCCCTCAACAGATAAACTTCAGCATGACCGGCAAAACCCAATCCACCTCAAAAATCGCCCAGTTGCTCTTCGGCCTGCTGGCCTACGTCAGCCTGGGCATTGGGTTGGTGGCGATTGTCATACCGGGTTTGCCCACCACTGAATTCATCCTGCTGGCCGCCTGGGCTGCGACTAAAAGTTCGCCGCGCTTGAGTGCCTGGCTGGAAAACCACCGGCTGTTCGGACCGATTCTGTTCAACTGGCGCAATGGCAAGATCATCGCGCGCCGGGCCAAAGTCAGTGCCACCGTGAGCATGCTGCTGTGCGCCTTGCTGATGCTGGTGATGCTCGATCACGGCTGGCCGATCTACTTGGCGATTGCCGGAATGAGCCTGGGCAACCTGTGGATCTGGTCACGCCCCGAACGGCTTGCAGCCCCCGTATAACGCGGCGTGTAGTCTTTTTTTCTACCGCTCATCACCTTTCCCTCATGAAACATCCATTTACGCCGATGTTCCGGACATAGCGCCGAATGGACTTGGCTCGCCCTGCTTGCATTTCAACGAGTCCAATCGCGAGTGAACCTATGTTCGACACCCTCTCCATCCGCTTGAAAATCGTGCTGCTGTCGGGCCTTTGTCTGCTGGGGGTGATAGTGCTGATCATCAGTATCAACCTGTACCAGACCGATCAGAATGACCATTTGATCAGCGATTCAAGCTCGCGAATGCTCACCCAAAGCGTTCAACACCTGCTGCAAGCCAAGGCCGCCGAACAAGCGGTGCAGTTACAGAAAACCTTTGGCGAAAACCTCGTGGTGGTAACCGCGCTGGCCGATCACGTCAAAGACCTGCGTGCCCTCGCCAACAAACGAGCGCTGGAACCCGGCGCATTGCGAGAAGAGCTCAACCAGAGTGTCAAAACCGCCTTTGAGCGCAACGGTAAGGTACTGGGCATCTGGCTGTCATTCGAACCCAATGGCCTGGATGGCAAAGACAGCGACTTCGTCAACGACAAAACCCGCGTTTCCAATGAAAAAGGCCGTTTCTCCAGCTATTGGAGCCGCGCGGGCGGCGAAGGACTGAACACCGTGATGGTCGAGGCTGACCTGACCAAAACCACCCTCAACCTCAGCGGCACGCCCTACAACATCTGGTACACCTGCCCACGAGACACGCGCACGGTGTGCCTGCTCGACCCGTATTCCGATGAAGTGGCCGGCAAGCAGGTGCTGATGACCACTATTTCGCTGCCGCTGATCGTCGACGGCAAAGTCATCGGCGTGGTCGGTATCGACCTGGCGCTCAATACGCTGCAGGCGATGACGGACGCGGCGCAAAAAGAACTGTTCGACGGCGCGGCGCACCTGGAGATTTTGTCCAGCACCGGTTTGATTGCGGCGTACAGCGGCCAGCCGGACAAAGTCGGCAAGAACCTGATCGACACCATCGGCGCGGAAGGCAAGGAAATCGTGCAACTGCTGGCCAACGATACCCGCACGATCCGTGAGCAAGATGACACGATCCGCGCCGTGTACCCGGTCAAGCCGATTGCCGACGCCAAGGCCTGGGGCGTTGTGGTCAAACTGCCCAAGAACGTGATGCTGGCCGACACCTTGAAACTGCAAGACGTGCTCGACAAAGCCCAGGCCTCGGGCACGCTCAAAGCCTTGCTGGTCGGCGCCGCTGCTGCCTTGCTGGGCCTGCTGCTGATCTGGTTGACCGCCACCGGCGTGACCCGGCCGATCAACACCGTTGCGGCGATGCTCAAAAACATCGCCAGCGGTGAAGGCGACCTCACCCAGCGCCTGACCTACGCCAAGAAGGACGAACTGGGCGAGTTGGCAAACTGGTTCAACCGCTTCCTCGACAAGCTGCAACCGACCATTGCGCAGATCAAGCAGAGCATCACCGAAGCGCGTGGCACGGCGGACCAGTCCTCAGCCATCGCCCGTCAGACCAGCGAAGGCATGCAGGTGCAGTTCCGCGAGATCGACCAGGTGGCCACCGCCTCCAATGAGATGAGCGCCACCGCCCATGATGTGGCCAACAGCGCCTCCAACGCTGCCAGCGCCGCCCGTGGCGCAGACCAGTCGGCGCGTGACGGCATGTCGATCATTGAGCAGAGCACCCGCGACATCACCACTTTGGCCGAAGAGGTCAGCAAGGCCGTAACCGAAGTGGAAGCGCTGGCGGTCAACAGCGAACAGATCGGCTCGGTGCTCGAAGTGATTCGCAGCATTGCCGAGCAAACCAACCTGCTGGCCCTGAACGCCGCCATCGAAGCGGCACGCGCCGGAGAAAGCGGGCGCGGGTTTGCGGTGGTGGCCGACGAGGTGCGCAACCTGGCCAAGCGCACCCAGGACTCGGTAGAAGAAATTCGCCTGGTGATCGAGCGCATCCAGAGCGGCACCCGTGGCGTAGTAGCGACCATGCATTCCAGCCAACAGCAGGCCCAGAGCAATGCCGGGCAGATCCATCAAGCCGTGCAGGCACTGGGCAAGATCAGTGACGCGGTGACGGTGATCAGCGACATGAACTTGCAGATCGCCAGCGCCGCCGAACAACAGAGCGCCGTGGCCGAAGAGGTCAACCGCAACGTCTCGGCGATCCGCACCGTGACCGAAACCCTCACCGGCCAGGCCACCGAGTCGGCGGCCATCAGCAGCCAACTGAATGCGCTGGCGACCCAGCAGATGAAGTTGATGGATCAGTTCAAGGTTTAGAAAACCGTGCGACCCCTGTGGGAGCTGGCTTGCCTGCGATAGCGGTGGGTCAGCCGATGCATCTGTGGCTGATGTGCGGGATGCCAGGTCGTGTACATATCCGTTGCTGCGGTAACGTCCGCTATTGGTTCCGCTCTTACAGCGGGTCACTTTTGCAAGGACCGGAATGCCGGCCCAGTCAAAAGTAACCAAAAGGTCCTCGTCCCAACACTCGGTGCCTCGCTGTGGCTCGGCATGCCCGCAATCCGCCAGTGATTTGGGGGGCCGCCGCGATGGGCCATCCTTGGCCCAGCGCGGCTAAACCGGCATCCCTGCCGGTTTACCCCCCAAATCACTGTCAGATTCCGGCCATCGTGTTTGACGGGGCGATTTCAGATCAAGATCAAAAGCGCAGATCAAAAGACCGCTGACTTCGTCATCGAAAAGGATGTAAGGGCCGGAGCAAAGCAGACCTCATCGTCAAGACTGTACGCGGTCTAATGTGGGAGCTGGCTTGTCGAATCGTCGCACCGCTGCGATGGCATCAACTCGGTGTGCCTGATGTACCGAGGTGTCTGCATCGCAGGCAAGCCAGCTCCCACAGAAAAGCAGCTCTTCAGTGCATGCAAATCTACAGTCGACCTCATGTTCAAAACTGCATACGGTCAACTGTGGGAGCGGGCTTGCTCGCGAATGCGGTGGGTCAGTTACAGATGAATTGACTGACCCACCGCATTCGCGAGCAAGCCCGCTCCCACATTTAAACCGCGTTGCATAAGGTACATAGGCTTTTGCATTGCACTTGATCTGGCTCTTGCTTCAACCACTCAGGTCGGCTTTCAGGCCGCCGTGCTGTAGATCTTGATTTTGATCTGAGACGCCCCGTTAACCACGATGGCCGAACGCAGGCTTGAATCCGTGGGTAACCCGGCAGGACGCCGGGTTAGCCGCGCTGGGCCAAGGATGGCCCATCGCGGCGGCCCACGGATTCAAGCCGGAGTGAGGGCACACCGAGCCTAAGCGAGGTGCCGAGTGGTGGGGCACAGACCTTTTGGTTACTTTTGGGGCGTTTGCCAAAAGTGACCCGCTGTAAGAGCGGAACCAATAGCCGCCGTTACCGCAGCAACGGATATGTACACCAACCGACTAACCGCTAGGCAAACCACAAAGAGCACACCCGCGCCAGTTCAGAGGCCAGTCCAGGCCTGAACAAACGCCGCCACATCTTCCTTACCCGCCGTACGCGGAGGATTCTGCGGCGTACCCAAATAGAGGAAGCCAATCACTTCCTCATCCGCCGTCAGCCCCAAGCCTTTAGCCACATGGGCCGAGTAGGACAACTCACCGGTGCGCCACACCGCCCCAATCCCCTGCGCATACGCCGCCAGCAAAATACCGTGGGCCGCACATGCAGCCGCCAGCAGTTGCTCGGATTTAGGCACTTTAAAGTGCTCTTGCAGACGCGCAATCACCACCACCACCAACGGGGCACGCAGCGGCCCATTCTGAGCCTTGTCGATGGCGGCTTGCGGCGCGTCGGCGTCCTGCAGGCGTGCAGCTTCGGCCAGCAGCGTGCCCATCTGCTCACGGGCGGCGCCTTCTACGGTGAGGAAGCGCCACGGGCGCAGTTGGCCGTGGTCCGGCGCGCGCATGGCGGCGGCGAACAGCACGTCGCGCTGCTCCTGGGTCGGCGCCGGTTCCAGCAAACGCGGCACGGAAACACGGTTGAGCAAAGCGTCGAGAGCCTGCATTGGCCACCTCCAGAAAAAAATGTGCGGTCATTCTAGCGGGAATGAATCGGATTCCACCAAACGATAATTGCTCTTATTCAATCCGCCCTGCCCTGTTAGACTTTGCGGCCTTATTTTTCGCCTTAGCCGCAGGAAACCCGATGGTCCGTTCGCCTCTTCGTCTGTGTGCAGCATTGCTGGCCTTGAGCCTGACTGCCTGCGATGACGCGCCCAGGTTCACCAAGGCAGAGCCGGGTGAATCACGGGCGGGCGGCGCGACGACGGTGAACAAGCGCGATCAGAACGCGTTTTCCCTGCCTTCGGCCAACCTGGCACCCACCCGTCGCCTGGATTTCAGCGTCGGCAACAGCTTCTTTCGCAGCCCCTGGGTGATTGCGCCGTCCACCACCACCGCGCGTGACGGTCTGGGCCCGTTGTTCAACACCAATGCTTGCCAGAACTGCCATATCAAGGACGGCCGTGGCCATCCGCCGCTGCCCGACGCACCGAATGCGGTGTCGATGCTGGTGCGCCTGTCGATCCCGCCTGCGCCCGCCGATGCCCGGCTCATCGAGCAGATCGGCGTGGTGCCCGAGCCGGTCTACGGTGGGCAACTGCAGGACATGGCCGTGCCGGGCGTAGCGCCTGAAGGCAAAGTGCGGGTTGACTACACGCCCGTCAACGTGACCTTCAAGGACGGCAGCGTGGTCGAGTTACGCAAGCCAAACCTGCAAATCACCCAGCTGGGCTACGGCCCGATGCACCCCGAAACACTTTTCTCGGCGCGGATTGCGCCACCGATGATCGGCCTGGGCCTGCTCGAAGCCATCAGCGATGCCGACATTCTGCGCAACACCGACGCGAAAACCGCCGACAAGGAAGCCCTCGTCGGTCGCGCCAATTGGGTCTGGGATGACGCGCAGCACCAAACCGTACTCGGGCGTTTTGGCTGGAAAGCCGGGCAACCCAACCTCAATCAACAAAATGTTCACGCGTTTTCTGGTGATATGGGCCTCACCACGTCCCTGAGACCCTTTGATGACTGCACCGACGCCCAAGTCGCCTGCAAACAGGCGCCCAATGGCAATGGCCCCGAGGGCGAGCCGGAAGTCAGCGATAACATCCTGCGCCTGGTGCTGTTCTACACCCGCAACCTCGCCGTGCCGGCACGCCGTGGCGTCAACACGCCGCAGGTGCTCGCCGGCAAAAACCTGTTCTACCAGGCCGGTTGCCAGGGTTGCCATAAGCCGACGTTCACCACGGCGGCCACGGCCGCCGAACCGGAATTGGCCAACCAGGTGATTCGCCCTTACAGCGACCTGCTGTTGCACGACATGGGCGAAGGCCTGGCCGACCACCGCAGCGAGTTCAAGGCCGGCGGCCGCGACTGGCGCACGCCGCCGTTGTGGGGCATTGGCCTGACACAGGCCGTAAGTGGTCACACCCAGTTTTTGCATGATGGCCGCGCCCGTAACCTGCTCGAAGCCGTGCTCTGGCATGGCGGTGAAGCACAAGCGGCGCAGCAGCATGTGTTGTCCTTTAATGCCGAGCAGCGTGCTGCGTTGCTGGCGTTCCTGAATTCCTTATAAGCATTGCCACACTGACAGAAGGGAGCTCGACATGTTCCGTCCCAAGTTGCTGTTCACCAGCCTTGCCGCCCTCGCCCTCGGCGCCTGCTCGCCCCAGGACCCGCAAGCGGTGACCTCGGCGGCCATCGCCAAGCAAGTGATCCTGCCCACCTACAGCCGCTGGGTTGAAGCCGACCGCCAGTTGGCCGTCAGCGCCCTCGCCTACTGCCAGGGCAAGGAAAGCCTGGAGACGGCCCGCGCCGACTTCCTGCACGCGCAAAAGGCCTGGGCTGAACTGCAACCGCTGCTGATCGGCCCGCTGGCCGAGGGCAACCGTTCGTGGCAAGTGCAGTTCTGGCCGGACAAGAAAAACCTGGTGGGTCGCCAGGTCGAACAACTGGTCAGCGCCCAGCCGCAGATCGACGGCGCCGCCCTGGCCAAGTCCAGCGTGGTGGTGCAAGGCCTGTCGGCCTACGAATACATCCTCTACGATGCCAAGACCGACGTCGCCGACGAAACCCAGAAAGCCCGTTACTGCCCACTGCTGGTGGCCATTGGTGAGCGTCAGAAAACCCTGGCCGAAGAGATCCTGGCCAGCTGGAACAGCACCGACGGCATGCTCGCGCAGATGACCAAGTTCCCGAACCAGCGCTACGCCGACTCCCACGAAGCCATCGCTGATCTGCTGCGTGTGCAGGTCACCGCACTGGATACCTTGAAGAAAAAACTCGGCACGCCGATGGGCCGCCAGACCAAGGGCATCCCGCAACCGTTCCAGGCCGATGCCTGGCGCAGCCAGTCGTCCCTGCAAAGCCTGCAAGCCAGCCTGGCGGCGGCGCAGACCGTGTGGGTGGGTGTCGACAACAAAGGCCTGCGCGGCCTGTTGCCGTCCGAGCAGAAGCCATTGGCCGACAAGATCGACGCTGCTTACGCCGCCTCGCTCAAGCTGTTCGCCAGCAACCAGCGCACGCTCAACGAATTGTTGGCCGACGATGCCGGGCGCCAGCAACTTAACGACATTTACGACAGCCTCAACGTGGTCCACCGCCTGCACGAAGGTGATTTGGCCAAGGCGCTGGGCATCCAACTGGGCTTTAACGCTAACGACGGTGACTGATGATGCTCAGGCGACAGGCTTTGGCGGTTGGCAGTGTGCTGCTCAGCGCACTGACGTTGGGTGGCTGGACGCTGTTCAAACAAAAGAAGCAGGCACCGCTGCTGCTGTCGGCCCGCAATGACGCGGACGGCAAGCACTACGCCGTGGGTTTTCGCCTGGACGGCACGCAAGTGTTTGCCACCCAGGTCGGCCAGCGCTGCCATGACATCATCAACCACCCGACACTGCCGATTGCGCTGTTCGTCGCCCGTCGCCCGGGCACCGAGAGTTACCTGATCGACCTGCGTACTGGCACGCTGCTGCAAACCATCACGTCCAACGCCAATCGTCATTTCTATGGCCACGCGGTGATCCACAAAAGCGGCGACTGGCTGTACACCACCGAGAACGACACCTCCGACCCCGGCCGTGGCCTGCTCGGTGTGTACAAGTTCGAGGGCGAGCGCCTGGTGCACAGTGGCGAAATCTCCACCCATGGCATCGGCCCGCACCAGGTGTCGTGGATGCCCGACGGCGAAACCCTGGTGGTGGCCAACGGCGGCATTCGCACCGAAGCCGAAAGCCGTGTGGAGATGAACCTCAATGCCATGGAACCGAGCCTGGTGTTGATGCACCGCGACGGTAGCCTGATCAGCAAGGAAACCCTGGGCCAACAGATGAACAGCGTGCGGCATATGGGGATTGCCAGCGATGGCACGATCCTCACCGGGCAGCAGTTCATGGGGCCGTCCCAGGAGCGTTCCGAGTTGCTCGCAATCAAGCGCCCGGGGCAGCCGTTCGTGGCGTTCCCGGTGGCCGATGAGCAACTGCAAGCCATGGGGCATTACACCGCCAGCGTCGCCGTGCACAGCGAACTGCGTCTGGTCGCACTGACAGCGCCGCGGGGTAACCGGTTTTTTATCTGGGACATGGACAGCGGTGCGCTGCGTCTGGACGGGCCGTTGCCCGACTGCGCCGGTGTCGGCGCGGTGGCGGATGGCTTTGTCGTCACCTCAGGCCAGGGCCGTTGCCGCTTCTACGATTGCCGCCAGCCGCAGTTGGTCGCCAAGCCGCTGCAATTGCCGGCCGGGCTTTGGGATAACCATCTGCACCTGATCTGATCGCGCTCACGTATAGGGCCACGCATGGCCCTATAACGCGGCAGCCACCTTGTTACTTCTTGCTGGCGGCTTCTACGTTCATACCGGTAGCCAGGTTCTTGATGGAGAACCCTGAGCAGGCTTTGGCGCTGTCGATGTCGAAACGAATATTGACGACCTGCTCTGTGGTCGGCCAGCCAGGAGCTCCGGAAAGATCAACAGAGGTGGTCCCTTGCTTGACAAAGAATCGGGCACTGTTGCTTTCACTTATGCCCTCAGACGGTGTTGACCAGAATATCTGAAGAGGAATTCGGGGCTCTGCGGCATTGAAACATTCAAACTCGAACGCCAACTGATGTGACTTCGAACCAACGACCTGAGGCGCCAGCGTAAAAATGATGTAAGGGTCCACGCCAGTAATGGTGTAGGTGTTCGGCTTGTCAGCGGGTTTTACATCATTGGTTTGCGCGACACTTCCCTTGGCTCCGGGCTTGAAGCCGATGGTATTCGGTGCGGTTGCAAAAAGGTCGGGCGGAGTCAGAAACAGCCCCCTTCGCGATGCTCGCTCAACCACAGAATACAAGACATAGTCGGGTTTGAAGCGCTCAACCAACTTCGTCAGTCCATCACTGTTGATGGATTCGTGATCCACTTGAATGACCTTTGAAAAAGTGGCCGCCATGAAGGGTGACAGCGAAATGCCATAAGAGTCTCTGAGCCAAATGACCTTTTTATTGTTCAGTGCTTTGGGTGATGCAAAAAGCTCAGGACGACGGGGCGCCAGATTTGGCAGATTGTTGTTTGTCCCCAACAATGCCCCCGACTCATAATCGTAGCGCTCTACAGGTATGCTGAATTTTTCGCGAAAGCGCAAGACAGCTTCCTGGTCGTGCGTCCAGCTTTGTATCCGTTGAAATCTGGATAAGTCGCCACCTTCCCTGTCCGTGACAGCGACCACGTCTCCATCAGCAACGTCAGGCCAGACGAGCGCAGGCTCGGCTTTACTCAAATTATTCGCCAACGCCATAAAGGCGATCCATGCACCCCGGTCATTCCAATGGGTATCGGTCTTGAAATAAAGCGGCTGGCTTTTATCTTTAGCTGCCAATAGCGGACTGAACGCATCGACATACACGCCAGGCGGGGCATTTTTCAGTAATTGTGCGGAAACAGCATCAGGCGAATGAGCCGCCCATTCCGGCAGGTACTCCGGGTAGATAGAGTCCTTATCCGGGCCAATCAACACGCGGTATTGCTTCACGCCATGCTGCTTGAACCAGTTCTCCCACTTTTTCTGATTAGCCGTCACTTTTTCAATCGTACTGGCGTCTTCCGCCGTCATTCCATTTCGCTTGACTGAAATAGACCCTACGTAGTCATCACCAAGGAAAAACCACCCATCCTTGCCCACCAGCACTTCACCCGGATCAATCGAGATACCGAGCAAATTGTAGAGACCGCCCACTAATGGCATCGCAAAATCAATGTTGTAGAGAAACGAAAGTTCCCACCATTTCACATGCTCATCGGTGTGGCCAGGCAGGCGCGTTGCCAGGTTGAACACTGGCGAAATCATCAGGATCAGGAAGGTAGAAATGAAAAATACGGCTATTTTGTTTTTCATCACGACACCGATCAAAAGTTGAAATACAAGAAGACGGTGCTGGTCGTCTTCAGGGTGGAATACATGGCAATCGCAAACACCAGCGTCATCCAGATGGTTTTTTTCCATCCAAAGGTGCCTTCAACGGTCAGCGTGAACGAGTTCTTCATTGGCGTGATGATGAAGCCAATCAAAATCATCGCGAAGCAAATCGCGTTCACGGCGATGCCCTGCGGCAGCACGCTTAACAAATGGTCCGACAACACACCGCCCCATGCCAGGCTGGCGGTAGGTACGGCGCTGACAGGCGTACCGGTGATAGAGCCGAAATCAAACATTTTGATAATGATGTTGTTCGCGTCCTGTATCGAGGTCGCTCGGAAAAACACCCAAGTGATATTGATAAACAGAAATGTAATCAGCCAGGCCAGCGGGTTGGGCATGCTCATGCCTAACTGCTTCCAGATACGGTGAATGACCAACGCGCCGCCGTGCAGGGCGCCCCATATGACAAACATCCAGCTGGCACCATGCCACAGGCCGCCGAGAATGAAGGTCAGCATCAGGTTCATGTAGATACGCGGGGAAGAACAACGGTTGCCGCCCAACGGGATATACAGATAGTCACGCAGGTAGCGGCTCAGGGTCATGTGCCAGCGGCGCCAGAAATCCTGGATATCGAGGGACTTGTACGGCGAGTTGAAGTTGATCGGCAGCCAGATATTGAATAACAACGCGGCGCCGATCGCCATGTCGCAGTAGCCACTGAAGTCAAAATACAACTGGAAGGTGTAAGACAGGCTGGTGGCCCAGGCACTGTAGAAGTCATGATGCGCGCCGGGTGCGTAGCCAGCATCCGCCCACACGGAGAAGGTGTCGGCCAGAATGACCTTCTTGAACAAGCCGACACTGAAAATGAAGATCCCCATCAGAATGTTCTTGTGCCGAACAAACAAGGTCCACCGCGACTCGAACTGCGACATCATTTCTTTGTGATGCAGGATCGGCCCGGCAATCAGATGCGGGAAGAACGTGACGAACAGCGCATAGTTGATGAAGTCATATTCTTTCGCCTCGCCACGGTAGCTGTCGACCAGGAAGGCAATTTGGGTAAAGGTGTAAAAGCTGATACCCAGCGGCAAGATGATCTGTTCAAACCCGACATGGCCACCGGCCAGGGTATTAAAGTTATCAATCAGGAAGTTGGTGTATTTGAAATACGCGAGCAGCGAAAGGTTGATCGCAATCGCCCCGGCCAGCGCCCATTTTTTCCTGTGTGCGCTTTGCAGTGCCGTTGTATAAGGTGAGACCAGCCAGCCACTCGCGTAGTTGAATACGATCGAGCCCAGCAATAACGGCAGGTACGTAACACTCCAGTAGCCATAAAAAAACAAACTGGCCAATACCAGCCATATCTTCCCGGCCGACACCAATCGAGTCTTATTTAAAACAAAGTAAACCGCAAACACTATTGGCAAATACACCAATATGAATATAGAAGAACTGAAAATCATCGACCCACCCCAACACAAAAAAACGCGCAGTTAAAGCGACTAATAGCCTTAGCGGCTTATTCTGATTTCTACCACTGCAAACGTTTATCTTGAGTTATTAACTTTCATCAGCATCCACACGTTCCCTCAGCCACCGTTATCGGTCGATTATCCTTTTCACCTTCTGCAACGCGCCAAACGCATAGAGAAGCCCCAGTCGCTGGAAAAAAGGTCAGGGAAGATACCATAGCGAGCCAAGCTTTTCGTACCCAACAAAGGATGTTTCCTATGGTCGTGTAGGAAAATCCGCATTGACACCTTTATCTGTCGAGTACTCGCGAAGCGGATTTTCGACCAACGGTCAGTCAAGTGAGCGCACGCCCCCCTTGGCTTAGCCGCGTGTGCCGCAACGTAAAAGGCCCCGCAATGCGGGGCCTTTTATGGGGATTTTGATGCCTTCAACTCTGCGGCCTCATCCCTTGGGACATGCCGAACATGAACAACAGCAACTCATGATCCGGCTTGGCCGCCACACTGGCCTTGGCAACACGTGGCAGCAGGCATTGCCCGCTGCCCTGCACCGCACTCAGCACTTGTGTGCGAGGTTGTTCCCACGCAGCCAGCGCCAGGGCTGCAATGCCCAACGCGCCGACCAGGAAAACACCTCGTGCTATTTCTAGCTTCATCTACTTAAACCCTTGATAGCGCTGCCAAACGCCGTCTCGTAAAAGTAGCTGAGTTTTTCCCAATCGGTACTGTTCCACGACGAATGGCGGCGCAATTGCAGCATGTCATGGGAGGCGGCCCGATAAGCGGTCAAGCGCTGACGGCACTTCTCGAAATCCAGCAGCGCCACTTCCACCTTGGCCGAGTCGCCTTCGCCGGTCACGCGTACAAAAATGTGCTTGATGTACAGGCAACCATGTTGCCAGCGGCCCTTGTGCATGCGCGCCAGGGTGCCCGCCAATTCCTTGAGCATGCGCTCGTGAACCAACTCGCCGTACTGCTCACGGCCACCGGCGGCGTACCAGTTTTCGATCTCGTCGAAACCATCGAGGGACGCCGTCACCAACAAGGCTTTCCATTGGTGCTCGGGGTCACGGCGCGCGCCGCAGAACACCAGTTCCGGAACGCGTACATCCAGCGAACGCAGGCCTTTGAGGGCGTCACGTTCGCGCAATACGGTCGGGCGTCCGAACGGGTGAAGCCAACTGCGGTAAATATGCCCGGTCTGGCGTTTGCTGTAGAGCAAGCGGCCATTTGGGCTCACGACTCGCTGCACACCGCTTTCACCACCGCGTCGGCGGTTGGGTTCCTCGACCCATTCGCCCTGCTGGCGCCAGAAAAAATCAAATCGTTCTTCGGGAGCTACGTGACTGCCTGATACGCACTCAACTGCCATCCTGTTACCTCTTACGCAATACATAGACTCGCCACATGGCGTAGAGCGGCATGAAGTCCAGGGATTCCTGAACTCGGAAACCGGCTTGCTCAAATTCTGCCTCGACAGTAGCAGCCGGTAACACAAACCGGTTTTGGTAACCTTCCTGCTCACCTTTCTTGCGACGCTTGGCTTCGGCGCGCTTGCGTTTCCAAGCCTTGAAATTGCCATCCACCCACAACGAAATAATCACGCTGTCGCGGGTAACCCGCTGAAATTCTTTCAGTATTGCCAGCCTGTGCGCCGGATCACCAATGTGGTGCATCAAACGCATGCAAAAAATACTGTCGACCGCGTTATCGGGCAAATCGATATCAAAGGCAGACGTGTGCAAAGGCCGTACCCGCTTCACCACCTCCGCCGGCTGGGCGACGGTGGCAACCTTCAACATCGACTCCGAATTGTCAGCGCCGATAATCACACGGTTGGGCTTCTCCGCCAACAATGGCCAGAACCGCCCGGCACCGCAAGGCAGGTCCAGCACCAGGCCTGGCTCGCCAGCCATGGCCAACGCGCCGCGCGCCAATTGCTCGTCGCGTTTGTGGGACAGCCGGCGAGCCAGATTGTCCTGATGCTTGAGCAAATAATTCTGCGCGTGCTGATCGTCGTACTTTTCGGAAAAATCGAGCTTGATCGGGGTAGACATCAACGGATCTCCAGTAGCTGATGCCTACAACCTTAGGCAGCAAACTGTGATCAACAGGTCAACCCGTTGTGAAAAACTTGTCCTGTCCAACCCCATACATTTCAAGACTTTACAGATACAAGCAATAGCATGGGGCCATCTTCGCCGATTTAGCGGGTTGTCTGGCAGGATAACGGCCAGGTCCACCCTCAGGGTTTGACCTGGCTCAACTCGACATGAAACCGGCAGCCGTTGGGCTCCATGGTGCTCAGGCTGACGCTCCAGCCCTGGCTCTCGCAGATGCGTTGCACCAGCGACAAGCCCAGGCCCAGGCCTTCACCGCGCTTCTCGCTGCCGCGTACAAAGGGCTCGAACATCGCTTCACGCTTGTCTTCGGGAATGCCGACCCCGGTGTCCTCCACCACAAAGCCGCTGGGTTCGAGCGTCAGGCGGATAAAGCCCTGCTCGGTGTAGTGCAACGCATTGCGCAGCAAGTTGCCCATCACCGCATGCAAGAAGGTGGTGTTGTAGCGCGTGTCCAACGGGTTTCCTGGGCTGTAGATCAACTCAAGGCCTTTTTGCTCGATGGGCCCGCGCCAAATGCCGAGCAGATCTTCGGCCACCTGGGTCAGGTTGACTTGGGCCGACATGGCGGAATCATCGTGTTGGGCACGCGCCAGCATCAGGAAGGTCTGCACCAGTTCGCGCATTTCTTCACACGCGCGGGCGATCCGCAGCACCTGGTTGCGACCACGCTGGTCAATGGCCGGGTTTTCCAGCAGCAGTTCGCAGGAGCTGGCCAATACCATCAAGGGCGTGCGCAGTTCGTGGCTGACGTCGCTGGTAAACAATTGCTCACGGGACAAGGCCGCACGCAGGCGGCCCAGGGTGGCGTCGAACGCCACGGCCAGCTCGCCGACTTCATCGGCGGCGTAGTCCGGCGCCAGCGGTGGCGCCAAGCCCAGCAATTGGTCACGATGGCGCACCTGGCGAGCCAGGCGCACCACCGGCGCCATTACCTTGCGGGCCAGCACCCAGCCGAGGAACACCGCCAGCGCAAGGCTGAGCACAAAGCCCACCAGTACCACGGCAAACAGCACGCGCTCGCGCTCTTCGAAATCGCTTTGGTCTTGCAGCAACACGTACCGTCGGCCATCCACCACTTCAACCATGGCGTGGTACGACAGCGCTTCGCGGAACACTTCGTGAAAGCCCGGCTCCAGGTGCCGCAGGTCTTTGGGCAGTTCGAAATCTCCAGGCCCGCCACTGAAGTAAAACAGCTGGTCGGGCTCGGGCCGGTGGCTCCAGTCCTCAACGCTGTCCATCAGCAACAGGCGCTGCAAGTCGCCGCCCAGGCCGGCCGAAATCAGTTTTTCTTCCACCAGGTGCACGGTTGCAACGATGCCCATGGCGAAGGCCCCCGCCACCAACGCACTCATCAGCGCAAAGGCGATGATGATCCGCTGGGCAAGGCTTTGCTTAAACTCCATCACGGCCCTCGGCCAGGCGATAACCCACACCGTGTACCGTTTGCAGCAACGGCTTGGCGAAGGGTTTATCGATCACTTGGCGCAATTGGTGAACGTGGCTGCGCAGGCTGTCGCTGTCCGGGCAGTCGTCGCCCCACAGGGCCTCTTCGAGGATTTCGCGGCGCAGTACGTGCGGGCTTTTTTGCATCAGCACCGCGAGCAGCTTCAAGCCCACCGGGTTGAGCTTGAGCAGACGCCCTTCGCGGGTGACTTCCAGGGTATCAAGGTCGTAGCTCAAATCACCGACTTGCAGGGCACGGCGCCCGCCGCCCTGGGCACGGCGCAACACGGCTTCGATGCGCGCGGCCAGCTCGGACAAGGCAAACGGTTTGAGCAGGTAGTCATCGGCGCCGGACTTGAAGCCCTGCAGCCGGTCATCCAATTGGTCGCGGGCGGTGAGCATGATCACCGGCGTGTCGCGACGGGCGTCTTCGCGCAGGCGTTTGCACAGCGTGTAGCCATCGATACCGGGCAGCATGATGTCGAGCACGATCAGGTCGTAATGCTCGGTGGCGGCCAGGTGCAGGCCCGACAAACCGTCCTGCGCACAGTCCACGGTGTAGCCCTTTAGCCCCAGGTAATCGGCCAGGTTGGCCAGAATATCGCGGTTGTCTTCAACCAATAAAATTCGCATGGGCAGTGTCTCCGTACGCGGTAACGGCCTTGTTGGCTCGCGCAGCTTAAGGCCAAGTGTGGCTCAGGGATAGAGCTTGAAGCCACGTCGATAAAGGTTTTCAACCAATTACATAGCCAAACAAGTTTTTCACTATAGCTTCACAAATTAACGACAGTGTCAGGGCGAACATCGCGCCCATCGAAATAAGGACCATGCGCTCATACTGCGTTGACCGCCCCTCTGAGCCCTTGCCTCGCCACGGCAAGGGCGCAACACTTGCGCCATCCTCTGGCGATGGCGCCCTTGCATGTCCGACTCCCTGTTGCTGATCGAAGATGACCGCCCATTGGCCGCGCTGACGGCCGAGTTCCTGCGCGCGGAAGGTTTTACCGTCGCTGTGGAGCACCGTGGTGATCGCGCCGCACAGCGCATTATTGAGGAAAAACCGGCGCTGTTGATCCTCGATGTCATGTTGCCGGGCATCGACGGGTTTACCCTGTGCCGCCAGATTCGCGACAGCTACCCCGGGCTGATCCTGATGATGACCGCACTGGATGAAAACGCCGAGCAATTGACCGGTTTCCACGTGGGTGCCGACGACTACGTGGTCAAACCCGTCGACCCGCTGCTGTTGCTGGCCAGGGTGCGCTCATTACTGCGCCGTCACCGCCAGGCGCCCAATGCGTCTTATCAGTGGGGCGCGTTTCGATTGGACCTCAACAGTCATTTCGCCTGGCTCGACGGCACGCCGTTGCAGTTCTCGGTGGCCGAGTTCGAACTGCTGGCGATTTTCGCCCGCCACAGTGGCGTGTTGCTGACCCGCGAGAAACTCCTGCAAAGCTTGCGCGGCCTGGAATACGACGGGCTTAACCGCTCGATTGATATGCGTGTGTCGCGCCTGCGCAAAAAGCTGATGAGCCTGGCCTGCCCGGTGACCATCCAGACCATCACGGCCCAAGGCTACCTGTTTGTCGAAATCCCCCAGGCGGCCCAGCATGTTTAAACTGCGCCCCTGGATGGTGGCCGTGGCGGGCGCGGGCTGGACGAGCCTGACCCTTTATCTGCTGTGGCTGTGCACCAACGCCTCGGTGTTTGTCGGCGAAGACAGCTTTTTGCGCTTGATGGCCGGTCCAGGCTACCTGGTGGCCGAACAGCTCAAAGGCGTGCCTGCCGAAAAGCGTGAAGCGCGCATGGACATCCTGCGCGCGCACTTCCAGTACCCGGTAGAGCTGATCCCTTATGACGACGTCGAATTGCCGCCCGAAGCCATGGTCATGCTCGAACACCAGCAGCCGGCGCTGAACAGCGACGAAGACATCAGTTACTTCCCGCTGGACGACAATACCGTGATCCGATTCGGCCCTATGTGGGGGAGTGCCGAGGTCAAGGACCTGCTGAAATTCCCGATTTTCTGGATCACCGCCTGCGTCGCAGGCTTGCCGGTGTTGCTGCTGCTGGGCTTGGGTTTGCGCGCGTACCGACGGCATAACAAGGACCTGGCCATGCTCAACAACTGCCTGGGCACCCTGGCACGCACCCCAAATGTGATGCTGCCGGCCCTGGGCAAAGAATGGACGCCGTTGCTGCTGACCTTGCAGCAGCATGCACGGGAGATCAGCGCCATGAGCGAACGCCATCGCGAAGTCTCCCAAGCTGTTTCCCACGAACTGCGCACGCCGCTGGCGCGCATGCGTTTCGCCCTTACGTTGCTGAGCAAAAGCGAAGACCCACCGACCCGCGCACGCCTTCAGGAGCGCTTGCAAACCGATGTCGAAGAACTCGAAGCCCTGGTTCGTGCCAGCCTGGCCTTTGCGCGGATGGCCGGCGCGCCCACTGATTTGCAGCACGAGCCCATCAACCTGCGTGACTGGCTGCATCAGGAGTTCGCCTTGCTGGATGGGCACCATCGCCAATTGAGCCTGGAAACCGAGCCTGCACAGCTTGAACTGATCGGCGACCGCGCCCTGCTGCACCTGATCGTGCGCAACCTGTTGAGCAACGCCATCACCTACGCGCGTGATCGAGTGTGCGTGAGCGCCACTTATCAGGGTGAGCAGCACTTGGTGCTGCATGTCGACGATGACGGCCCCGGCATATTGGCGGAGAACCGTGAAAAGATTTTCGAGCCCTTCGTGCGGCTTGCCATGGGCGGCGACGAGACCAGTGGCTTCGGCCTCGGCCTGGCGCTGGCCAAGCGCGCAACCCAGTGGCATCACGGTGAGTTGTCGGTAACCCGCAGCCCGCTGGGCGGCGCACGCATGAGCCTGGTACTGCCGTTGCGGCCTCTTTAGAGCGCTGTTACAGCCTGTGACAGCCAAGCCATCCCATCGCCCGTAACCTCGCCAACTGAATCCCTGGTTGGAGAGCCCTTTCATGCGTCCCCGTAAGAAGCATTTGCCCACCTTGATGCTGTCGCTGTGCATGGTTGCCGGCGCATTCGTGCCCGGTAATGCGTCGGCCTCGCGCCTGGCGGTTACGGACAAGCCATCACCACGGATGGAAGACAAACACGCTGGCGATCACACCGCCAATACGGCACGTCGGCCAACGGCGCAGGATGCGCTCCTCACCCCACCACCCCGGAGGTGGCCCCGAGCCGCCGGCGTTGAGAAACTCGCGCACCTGCCTGGCCCTGGCTCACTCGACCAAGCTGCTGCACCGCAACCCGTGGCACTTGTGCCGGCTGCCCAAGTAACCCTGGCACGGGGCATGACCTTCAGGAAGCTGTTGCGGCGCCGTACATTGGGTTGAGGTCCACATAGGCAGCCATGTGGGAGCCGGGCTTGCCCGCGATGCAGGCGACTCGGTATGTCGGGTACACCGAGGTGATGCCATCGCAGGCAAGCCAGCTCCCACATTCGATCTCCTACATTTTTGGATACTGCACAAAAAAGCCCCGCCTGCATCACTGCAGGCGGGGCTTTTCAGTAGCCGGGTAAGGCTGGCTTACATCATGCCGCCCATGCCACCCATGCCGCCCATGTCAGGCATACCGCCACCGCCTGCGCCTTCAGCCTTTGGCTTGTCGGCGATTGCAGCTTCGGTAGTCAGGATCAGGCTACCGATGGAGGCTGCTGCTTGCAGCGCGGAACGGGTCACCTTGGTAGGGTCCAGGATGCCCATTTCGATCATGTCGCCGTATTCGCCAGTCGCAGCGTTGTAACCGTAGTTACCTTTGCCGTTCTTGACTTCGTTGACCACAACGCTTGGCTCGTCGCCGGAGTTGGCAGCGATCTGACGCAGCGGTGCTTCAACGGCACGACGCAGAACAGCGATACCGACGTTCTGGTCAGCGTTGTCGCCGGTCAGGTCAGCCAGGGCTTCCAGAGCGCGGATCAGCGCAACGCCACCGCCAGGTACCACGCCTTCTTCAACGGCTGCACGGGTTGCGTGCAGGGCGTCTTCAACGCGGGCTTTCTTCTCTTTCATTTCAACTTCGGAACCGGCGCCAACCTTGATCACTGCTACGCCGCCAGACAGCTTTGCCAGACGCTCTTGCAGTTTTTCACGGTCGTAGTCGGACGAGGTTTCGGCAACCTGGGCACGGATCTGAGTGATGCGAGCCTGGATGTCCTGCTCAACGCCAGCACCGTCAACGATGATGGTGTTTTCTTTGGAGATGGTCACGCGCTTGGCGCTACCCAGGTTTTCCAGGGTGGCGCTTTCCAGGCTCAGGCCGATCTCTTCGGAGATTACGGTACCGCCAGTCAGAACAGCGATGTCCTGCAGCATGGCCTTGCGACGGTCGCCGAAGCCTGGGGCCTTGACGGCGGCGACTTTAACGATGCCACGCATGTTGTTCACGACCAGAGTCGCCAGGGCTTCGCCTTCAACGTCTTCGGAAACGATCAGCAGTGGGCGGCCGGCTTTGGCAACGGCTTCCAGCACTGGCAGCATTTCGCGGATGTTCGAGATCTTTTTGTCGACCAGCAGGATCAGCGGGCTGTCCAGCTCGGCAACCATGGTCTCAGGCTTGTTGACGAAGTACGGGGACAGGTAGCCACGGTCGAACTGCATGCCTTCTACAACCGACAGTTCGTTTTCCAGGCCAGTGCCTTCTTCAACGGTGATCACGCCTTCTTTACCGACTTTTTCCATGGCTTCGGCAATGATGTCGCCGATGGAGTTGTCGGAGTTGGCGGAGATGGTGCCTACCTGAGCGATAGCCTTGGTGTCGGCGCATGGCTTGGACAGCTTTTTCAGCTCAGCAACGATGGCGATGGTCGCCTTGTCGATGCCGCGCTTGAGGTCCATCGGGTTCATGCCGGCAGCGACGGCCTTGTAGCCTTCGTTGACGATGGCTTGAGCCAGTACGGTAGCGGTGGTGGTGCCGTCGCCTGCGTCATCGTTGGCACGGGAGGCAACGTCTTTGACCAGCTGCGCGCCCATGTTTTCGAAACGGTCTTCCAGTTCGATTTCTTTGGCTACGGAAACGCCGTCCTTGGTGATGGTCGGAGCGCCGAAGCTCTTCTCGATAACCACGTTACGGCCTTTAGGGCCCAGGGTCGCTTTTACCGCGTCAGCCAGGATGTTGATGCCGGTGAGCATTTTTTTGCGGGCGGAATCGCCGAATTTAACTTCTTTAGCAGCCATGATCGATATTCCTTAAATACTTTGTAGTAACGGGAAAATGAGCGGGGAATCAGTCTTCCAGAACGGCGAGAATTTCGTTCTCAGCCATGACCAGCAGGTCTTCGCCGTCGACTTTCACAGTGTTGCTGCCGGAGTAAGGGCCGAAAACAACCTTGTCACCCACTTTTACGGCCAGCTCACGTACTTGACCGTTTTCCAGCGTCTTGCCCGGGCCTGCAGCGAGAATCACACCGTGGTTGGCTTTTTCAGCAGCCGAACCTGGCAGAACAATACCGCCAGCGGTTTTCTTTTCTTCTTCGCTGCGACGGATTACGACGCGGTCGTGCAGAGGACGAAGCTTGCTCATTGTCGATCTCTCCTAATTGTGTTTTTCATCGGCCGGTATCGATACCGGCAAGTTGTATTCCGGCGGTGCCGGTCGCGCCTCGCCAAGCAAGACGCGGAAGTCTGTCTGGTGTCGCCACCAGAAACCTTGCGGTGACCGTTACATAAGGGCGCATAAGCTTATTACAAGAGGCCGCGACGGAAATTTTTTACGAATGCCGGGCGCCAAAAGCAACACGGCACCCAAAGGCGCCGTGCAGGTCATGCGGTTATTTGCTGTCGCGGTGTTCGAACTCGCCTTCGATCACATCCCCTTCACGCCCCAACGGCTGGCGTGGGGCCGGACCGCCACGGGGTTGCAGGTCATCGGCAAACGCACGCTGGCGGATCGCCGCTTCTTCGGCACGCTGGCGCATCTTGCCGGCCAACAGCTTGCGGGTGAACGGCAGCAGCATGACCAGGCCGACCACATCGCTGATAAAGCCCGGCAGGATCAACAGACCACCGGCCAAGGCCATCATCAGGCCTTCAAGCATGGTCTGTGCAGGCAGTTCGCCGCGGTTCAGGCTTTCACGGGCACGCAGCGCCGTGGCCAGGCCGGCGACGCGCAGCACCAGCACGCCGAGCATCGAGCCGAGAATGATCAACAGCAGCGCCGGGAAAAACCCGATGGCACTGCTGACTTGAACGAATACGAACAGCTCCAACACCGGGAACAGCAGAAAGAGCAATAAAAAAGGGCGCATCAAATGGTTCCTCAACGCAAGAATGCCTTGCCAGTCCACCTTAGATGACGTCGCCGTTTCGTGAATTCAAGCGCTGACGGCTTCTTTTTTCGGCCAGGCGTCGGCGTGAGCCAATGAAACCAGGGCTTCGCGCACTTGTGTCGGCGTGTTGCAAGGCTCGGCAAACGGCAGCCAATACAAGGACTGGCCGATACGCAGGTGCATGCCTTCGCTGTCGATACCGGCCAATTGCGCAGGTTCGGTGGTCGGCAGGCCGGTCAGCTCGACATAGTGGGCGATGGCCTTGGTGTGGTCGCTGTTCATGTGCTCAATCATGCTGCGCTCGGCTTTGCCCGCAAACGGGTTGGCCAGGGTGAGCTGGTCAACCCAGTGAATCGCGCCAAAGCCGCCGATGTAACGGTGACGCACTGGCTTGAGCACCCAGAAGTCGAAATCGTGGGCCTTGTGGTAGTTGGCCGAATCCGGGAAGTAGCGGTAATAGCGCTCGGCGGCGGCTTCAATCGCAGCTTCATCCTCAAGCTTTTCGGCTTCGGCCAGGTAGGTCAGGCGCCCTACCGCTTGCACGTCATCCGCCTCGCGCTCACCCACCAGCAGCGAGCACTTGGGGTCTTTTTGCAGGTTGTGGGTGTGCTGGGCGATGCGGCTGATCAGGATGATCGGCTGGCCCTGCGCGTCGAGGCAGTACGGCACCACTGAGCCGAAGGGAAAACCCGGCATGGCTTTGGACAATGTGGAGAGCGCTCCACGGTATTCCTTGAGCAACAGCTCTCGGGCGTTCTTGGCAACCTGCGTGCTCACGGTATGACTCCTCGGGTGTTCAGCCGCCCACAGCCTATGGCGTCTATGGGAATGAATCTCAACACAAGGTAATCAATATCGGCGCTGGTTGCCAGAGTGCCCGTTGCTGGTTTTCCCGGGCTGATTTACCAAGCGACGCCGAAGCCTGCGGTGTAACGGGTCTTGTTCAAGCTGCTTTGCGATTCGCCATTAATGAGGTCACGCTCGGCCTTGAGGTTGAGCGACGCCCACTCGGTGACTTTGTAGCGCAGGCCCATTTCCGCATCCAGGGAGTAATCGGACGGCCCGGCCAGCGGTTTGCCCACTTCACCGTTAGTGAAGAACTCCACGGTCTTGCCCACCAGGTAGCGGTTGTAGCTCCACTTCATGGCCAGGGAATAGAAGTTGCTCTTGCGATCGTTCGAATACTGGTAATCGGTGCGGTTGACCAGCGAGCCGAGGGAGAACGCGCCCAGCTCATCGTCCCAGAACTGGTAGCCAGGGCCAGTACCGACGGTGCGCTGGCGGGACAGGTCTTCAACCTTGTCACGCTTGTAGGTCAGGCGGCCCTGCCAGTACCAATGCTCGGTGATGAAGCGGTCCAGGTCATATTCCAGCGACCAGTTATCAGTGGTGGTCACGTCATCCTGGAACTCGCGGTTGTATTCGCCCTGGGCAGTATGCCGCCACTGGCCGTGACGGGCGGTGGTCTTGAAGTCGATGTCGTAGTCGTTGGTGTCCTTGTCGGCGCGTTTGTAGTCCAGCGCCAAGTCGACATTGCCCTTCCACACCAGGTCTTCGATCACAGGCTTTGGCTTGATGATCTGCTGGATGCTGGCCAAGTCCACGGTTTTTGGCGCTTCGCCATTGGTCAGGGTGACCTTGCCATCCTCCGCCGCTTTCAGGGATTTGGCCTTTTCGCCGGTGTAAGCGTCCTGCTTGACCAGCAGTTCCTGGTCGCTTTCCAGGGTCTTGACCTGTTTCCAGTCCACCGGGATGGCCCCTGCGTAGTTGGTCTGAATCAGCAATTTGCCACCGTCGAAGACTTTGATCTTGCCGGTCAGGCGGTCACCGTTCTTCAACCAGATGGTGTCGGCGAGCAGGGGCGTGGAGGCGCTGAGAACAGCAAGGCAGAGCAGGGTTCTGGACAACATAAGCGAATTCGAGGCTCGAAAATGGCGAAAAAGGGGCGTTATCGTGTTAGATAGCTTGGACTGACTCAACGATTTATATTGAGTTCAATTCTCAACGGAATGATTACAGACATTTCTTACAAAAACACCTCTTTATAAAGACGCGGCGATGCCCACACCCCACTCCCCCGAAGACGCCCCCCAAAGCCCCGCAGACATGCGCCGCACGGCCTTGTACCTGACCCTGGCGCAAGTGCCCGAAGGTTGCGTGGTGAGTTACGGCGAGTTGGCGCACCTGGCCGGGCTGGGCCGGGCCGCCCGCTGGGTCGGGCGTACATTGAGCCAGCTTCCCGAGGACACCCGCCTGCCCTGGCATCGGGTGTTGGGTGCCGGTGGTCGGATAAGTCTGCCGGTGGGCAGTGCTTCAGGCGACGAACAACGTGCGCGTTTGCGCAGTGAAGGCGTCAGTATCCTGAATAATCGCGTTGATATTCAGCGTCATGGCTGGCGCCCGGTAGAGCACAGCGGTTAGAGTGCGCGCTTTGTTTCCGCAAATCTGAGGCAGACTCCAGCCCATGCCCCGTAAAACCTGGCGCGCCGCGCTCGCCGCCTATGCCAGCCCTTCGACGTTAGTCCTGTTGTTGCTCGGCTTCGCCGCCGGCTTGCCTTACATGTTGGTGTTTTCGACGCTTTCCGTGTGGTTGCGCGAGGCCGGTGTGGCCCGCGAGACCATCGGCTATGCGAGCCTGATCGGCCTGGCCTACGCGTTTAAATGGGTCTGGTCGCCGCTGCTCGACCAATGGCGCCTGCCGCTGCTCGGCAAACTGGGACGACGTCGCTCCTGGCTGGTACTTGCCCAGACGCTGGTGATCCTCGGTTTGATCGGCATGGGCTTCTGCGACCCGCAAAAGCACTTGTCCTGGCTGATCGCCATTGCCGTTATCGTAGCCTTCGCCTCAGCCACCCAGGATATCGCGGTAGACGCCTATCGCCTGGAAATCGCCGACGACAGCCGCCAGGCCGCGCTGGCTGCCAGCTATATGTCCGGCTATCGCATCGCCGCACTGCTGGCCACCGCCGGCGCGCTGTTCTTTGCCGAAGGTTTCGGCTCCACCGGTTTCAACTATAAACATTCGGCCTGGACCGGCACTTACGTGCTGTTCGGCCTGTTGATGATCCCGGCGCTGCTGACCACCTTCTTCATGCGTGAACCCGATGTGCCACTGCGCACCCAACTGCAGGCCGGGCGCTACAGCTTTGCGCATCAGCTTGTTTCGGTCTTTGTGCTGATCGTGCTGCTGGTGTCGGTCCCGGCGATGTTCACCCAGCTGTACAACACCGATTTCGCCAGCGTGCTGTTCCACGGCGTGAGCCTGTGGGAGCTGCTGATGGAAGACCGCGCGTTCCTGCGCGCCATTCTGTACATCATCCTCACCACCCTGTGCCTCTCGGCCATGGGCCGCCGGGGTTTGGCGCCTGTGCTGACGCCGGTCAACGACTTTATTCTGCGCTACCGCTGGCAGGCATTGCTGCTGCTCGGGCTGATTGCGACCTATCGCATGTCCGACACGGTGATGGGCGTGATGGCCAACGTGTTCTACATCGACCAGGGCTTTACCAAGGACCAGATCGCCGGGGTCAGCAAGATCTTCGGCCTGATCATGACCCTGCTCGGCGCCGGTATGGGCGGCCTGTTGATTGTGCGCTTCGGCATCCTGCCGATCCTGTTTATCGGCGGCATTGCCTCGGCGGCCACCAACCTGCTGTTCGTGATGCTCGCCGACATGGGCCCCGACCTGCAGATGCTGATCTTCACCATCTCCCTGGATAACTTCAGTTCGGGCCTGGCCACTTCGGCGTTTGTCGCCTACCTGTCGAGCCTGACCAACCTCAAGTTCTCTGCCACTCAATACGCGCTGCTCAGCTCGATCATGCTGTTGCTGCCGCGCCTGATTGGTGGCTACTCGGGCGTGATGGTGGAGAAGTTCGGCTATCACAACTTCTTCATCATCACCTGCCTGCTGGGTGTGCCGACGCTGTTCCTGATTGCGCTGCACTGGTTTCAGGAAAGCCGACGGGCGCGATTGAATCCTCCCGCGGAAGACTGACACACCTCAGTCAATGTGGGAGCAGCCCGCAACCTCACGCCTGTACTCCAGCGACAACCGCCCGTACAATCCCAAGTCATTTCAAGTCCAAGCAACCGACAACGGCCTACCATGCGTACCAGTCAATATTTGCTCGCCACACAGAAAGAAACGCCTTCCGACGCGGTTGTGATCAGCCATCAGCTGATGCTGCGCGCCGGCATGATCCGCAAACTGGCCTCCGGCCTGTACACCTGGCTGCCCATGGGCTTGAAGGTGATGCGCAAGGTCGAAGCCATCGTTCGCGAAGAAATGAACGCCGCCGGCTCTCTGGAAGTGTTGATGCCGAGCACCCAACCGGCTGAGCTGTGGCAGGAATCCGGGCGCTGGGAAGAGTACGGCCCTGAGTTGCTGCGCTTCAAGGACCGTCATGGCCGCGACTTCTGCGCCGGCCCGACCCATGAAGAAGTGATCACCGACCTGATGCGCAACGAGCTGAGCAGCTACAAGCAGCTGCCGTTGAACCTGTATCAGATCCAGACCAAGTTCCGTGATGAAATCCGCCCACGCTTCGGCTTGATGCGCGGCCGCGAATTCATCATGAAGGATGCCTATTCGTTCCACGCAGACCAGGCGTCCTTGCAGGCCACCTACGACCGCATGCACACCGCCTACTGCAACGTGTTCACGCGCCTGGGCCTGAAATTCCGCCCGGTTGAAGCGGACAACGGTTCCATCGGCGGCGCCGGCTCCCACGAATTCCACGTGCTGGCCGAGTCCGGCGAAGACGATATCGTGTTCAGCAACGGCTCCGACTACGCGGCGAACATCGAGAAAGCCGAAGCCGTGCCACGGGAAACGTCCCGCCCGGCACCGGCTGAAGAACTGCGCCTGGTGGACACGCCAGAGACCAAGACCATCGCGGCCCTGGTGGAAAAATTCAATCTGCCGATTGAAAAGACCATCAAGACCCTGATCGTGCGCGCCGAGGAAGAAGGCAAGCTGATCGCCCTGGTGATCCGCGGCGACCACGAACTCAACGAAATCAAGGCGGCCCAGCAACCTGGCGTGGCCAGCCCGCTGGTCATGGCCACCGATGCCGAACTGCGCGACGCCATAGGCGCCGGTGCCGGTTCCCTGGGCCCGCTGAACCTGCCGCTGCCGATCATCATCGACCGTTCGGTCGAGCTGATGAGCGACTTCGGTATCGGCGCCAACATTGATGACAAGCACTACTTCGGCGTGAACTGGGAGCGTGACCTGCCGGTTCCGACCGTGGCCGACCTGCGTAACGTGGTGGCCGGTGACCCAAGCCCGGATGGCAAGGGCACCCTGGAAATCAAGCGTGGCATCGAAGTAGGGCACATCTTCCAGCTGGGCAACAAGTACAGCAAGGCGATGAAGTGCGAAGTGCTGGGCGAGAACGGCAAGCCGATCACCCTGGAAATGGGCTGCTACGGCATTGGCGTATCGCGCGTGGTTGCCGCTGCCATCGAGCAGAACAATGACGAGAAAGGCATCATCTGGAGCGACGCCCTGGCACCGTTCCAGATCGCCCTGGTACCGCTGCGCTACGACAACGAGCAAGTACGCGAGGCCACCGACAAACTGTATGCCGAACTGACGGCTGCCGGTTTTGAAGTGCTGCTCGATGACCGGGACAAGAAAACCAGCCCGGGCATCAAGTTCGCCGACATGGAACTGATTGGCATCCCGCACCGTATCGTGGTCAGTGACCGCGGCCTGGCCGATGGCAATCTGGAATACAAGAGCCGGACCGAAGCCGAAGCCCAACCGTTGCCGGTGGCTGACGTGCTGTCTTTCCTTCAGGCGCGTATTCGTCGCTGAAAACCAGATCAAGAGAAGTCATGTTCAAGCGAAACACCAGAGCCCTGGGGGGCGCCGCCTTGTGCGGCGCCCTGCTGGTCAGCGGCTGCGCCAATCAAATGTCGCAACGCAGTGAGCACGAGGAGCGGGTCGAACGCAAGTTGCTCGATCACAGCCTGCAAATCGATGTGGGCGAACCCAAAGTGCTGGAACTGCCGCAACGCCGGGTTCGCATTCACGAGCAAAAGACCTTTGAGGTCACCGAGTTCGAAGTCACCCGCCGTTACGATCGCTACACCCCCTACCAAGCCTGGCGCAAACTCTATGAGATGCCGTTGGGTGCCGTTGCACTGGTAGCGGGCGCGGGCGCCAACGTGGTGAATATCTTCGCCCTCGGCAACTTGCCCACCAGCATGACGCACGACTGGCTGAGCTACGGCGTGGACGGCATCAACCCGTTCATGAACGTGCAATCCCACGGCCGTGCGCAACAGAACCTGGCGGGTATCGATGAAGTGCAGCGCGACAAGCGCACGGAGTATTCGAGCCTGCCCTGGAGCGAACGCCCGGTACAGGTCACCGCCGGCAAGCAGACCCATGAGCTGACCACCGACCGCGACGGCGTATTGCGCCTGAACCTGTTGGACAGCCCGTTTGCCGAGCAGGACCTGAACCGCGTCAGCACCTTGAAGATCAGCGTGGAAGATGGCCAGGACGATGTGCATTCCGACTCGACCCTGGCGATCAGCAACACCCTGCGCGGCAAGTTGCTCGAAGCCCATGGCCTGATCTACGACGACCTGGAAGATGACGAAGTGAGCCAGTGGGTGCACCGGGTCAAACGCCTGTCGGAGCTGGGCCTGGAAGAAGAAGCCAGCGAGCTGGAACAAAGCCTGATCGAATTGACGCGCAATGATCCGGAGTTGCAGCAGGAGTTTCTGCAGGCGCTGACCAAGGATGCAGGAAGGCTCGTCGCAGATCCAGGCGCACGCTGAGATTTAAGCAACACTGAAATACAACTGTGGGAGCTGGCTTGCCTGCGATAGCGGTGTATCAGTTAAAGCATCAATGACTGACACAGCGCTATCGCAGGCAAGCCAGCTCCCACATTTTTTTGATCCGGTTTTTACCAGGGAAATTGGAGCTGCTCGTTACCGATGCTCAGGTCCAGCAACCGCACCCCAATCCCCAACAACCGCACCGGCTTCCCGCCCCGGTTAAATGCTTGCGTCAACAGCTGTTGATAACTCTCCAGATCCCGCCCTGCCCCGGCCTGCTCCAGCGTCGTTTGGGTAAAGTCATGAAACTTCACCTTAACGAACGGCTTGCCCGCGCGGTAGCTACTGTCTATACGCGCCATGCGCCCCGCCAGGGTTTCCATCAACTCAGGCAGTTTCGCCAGACAGCTTGAAAGGTCCGGCAGGTCCACGTCGTAGGTATTTTCGACACTGATGGATTGCCGACGACTGTCGTTCTGCACCACGCGGTCATCAATCCCCCGGGCCAGGCCCCAGAGCCGCTCGCCAAAACTGCCGAATTCACGCACCAGCGCCAGCTTGTTCCACTCGCGCAGTTGCAGGCAGTCTTCGATGCCCAGGCGCGCTAGCTTGTCGGCGGTGACCTTGCCGACCCCGTGCAGCTTTTTCACCGGCAACTGCGACACAAAGTCTTCGACCTGATCCGGGGTGATCACAAACAGGCCGTTGGGCTTTTTCCAGTCGCTGGCGATCTTGGCCAGAAACTTGTTCGGCGCCACGCCGGCCGACACGGTGATGTGCAACTGGTTGGAGACGCGCCGGCGTATGTCCTGGGCGATACGCGTGGCACTGCCGCCAAAATGCGGGCTGTCGGACACATCCAGGTAGGCTTCGTCCAGCGACAACGGCTCGATCAGGTCGGTGTAGTCGCGAAAGATCGTCTGGATTTCCTTCGAGGCTTCTTTATAGGCATCCATGCGCGGCTTGACGATGGTCAGGTCCGGGCACAGCTTCAAGGCGTGACGCGATGACATGGCCGAGCGCACGCCATAGGCCCGCGCCTCATAGTTGCAGGTGGCAATCACCCCACGCCTGTCTGCCGAGCCGCCGACCGCCAGGGGCTTTTGCGCCAGGCTCGGGTCGTCGCGCATCTCGATGGCGGCGTAGAAGCAATCACAGTCGACGTGGATGATTTTGCGCTGCGTCATATAAACAGAGGGTGTAATCCAACGGGCGGCCAGTATCGCACTCACTCCTGTATATAGCACCAGTAGTTTGAATCTGCCGTTTGAGCGGTAGGAAATTTCCCAGGTGAATTTATTTTTTCAATCGAAAACCTGCCGCCAATAGAGCTGAAACCCTTGGCCAGACTGGCCCCGAGGCCGTTTCAAGCCCGCCTTTGAGAGCTAACCGATTGAACCACAAGCGCTTTTCTTCAATTCAAAGGTTGACACACCTGCGTTCCTCTGTAGAATGCCGACACACAGACGCGGGATGGAGCAGTCTGGTAGCTCGTCGGGCTCATAACCCGAAGGTCGTCGGTTCAAATCCGGCTCCCGCAACCAAACATCAAAAAAGGCTACTCGAAAGAGTGGCCTTTTTTGTGCGTGCCTGTTTTAGCCCTGTATGAAAATTGTAAGACAGAAAAAACGTTGCCCACCGTGCACTTACCGCACACGGTGGCCGTGGAGTGACTAATTTCCACTTATTTGACCCATCAGACTATTAACGGTTGACACCTCGCCGCTGGGCTGTAGAATGCCGCCCACAGACGCGGGATGGAGCAGTCTGGTAGCTCGTCGGGCTCATAACCCGAAGGTCGTCGGTTCAAATCCGGCTCCCGCAACCAAACATCAAAAAAGGCTACTCGAAAGAGTGGCCTTTTTTGTATCCGGTGAAAAAGTTCTTCTGAAACAATGGCATGGCATCTTTCATGAAACCGTATACGGTTTGCAGAGTCCATGTCATTGCAAGCTATGCTCAGTACTCAAGCACGACCCTCTACGACCAATGGCCGCTGTCGCC
This sequence comes from Pseudomonas sp. FP2338, assembly GCF_030687515.1. Lineage (NCBI taxonomy): Bacteria > Pseudomonadati > Pseudomonadota > Gammaproteobacteria > Pseudomonadales > Pseudomonadaceae > Pseudomonas > Pseudomonas sp. FP2338. Next base: position 5,158,901 of record NZ_CP117436.1, read on the forward strand.
GCCCCCGGCGATAAGCGTTAATATTTGTAATTATTTTGTCCATAGGGATTGGTAACTTGGCTGGATACCTCCATCCTGTCGCGCACAATCCACGAGGTGATTGATGCGCGCCAACTCGTCTGAACCACAAGACACCGTCACAGCGGAACAACCGATTACTCCCACCCGTTTGCGTTGGCTGGATCTGTTGAGCAAATACCGTCAACCCATTGGGCTGGCCGTCACTCTGCTGTTGTTCGCTATCGCCCTGATCGCCTGCCGACACCTGCTGCTGGAACTGGATCTTTACGCGCTCCACGACTCGATCCTGGAAGTGCCCAAGCCTGCCTTGCTCGGCGCATTTGCCGCCGCGGTCGCCGGTTTCATCATTCTATTGGGCTATGAATTCTCCGGCGCGCGTTATGCCGGCGTAAAGCTGCCGGCCAAAACCCTGGCCATGGGCGGCTTCACCGCCTTTGCCATCGGCAATGCCATTGGCCTGTCGATGCTTTCGGGCGGCTCGGTGCGCTACCGTTTATATGCACGCCACGGCATCGGCGCCTCGGAAGTGGCGCACATGACCGTGTTTGCCAGCCTGGCCCTGGGCACCGCCCTGCCGCCGCTGGCCGCACTGGCCACCTTGAGCAACTTGCCGGCGGCCTCGACCTACCTGCATGTGTCCCAAGGTTTGCTCGGTGGCATCGCCGGCGCGGTATTGCTGTTGTCGGTCGCGCTGTGTATCGGTATTTATCGTCGCCGCCTGCCGGAACAACCCTACCCGGACAACCTGCTGGTCAAGGCCGGGCGTCGCACGCTACGCCTGCCCGGCCGCCGCCTGACCTTCCTGCAACTGATCATTACCGCGCTGGATGTGGCCGCTGCCGCCACCGTCCTTTATATGTTGCTGCCGGAAGCGCCGCCATTCGGCCCGTTCCTGCTGGTGTACCTGCTGGCCCTGGCGGCCGGTGTACTCAGCCATGTGCCGGGTGGCGTGGGCGTGTTCGAGGCAATTCTGCTGGCCGCCTTCGCCGACAAACTCGGCGCCGCGCCATTGGCAGCCGCCCTGCTGCTGTACCGGATGATCTACGTGGTGCTGCCACTGCTGATCGCCTGTATCTTCCTGCTGGTCAACGAAGCCCAGCGCCTGTTCCAGACCCAGCAAAGCCTGCGGGTTGCATCGGGCCTGGCGGCGCCGGTGCTGGCCGTACTGGTTTTTTTGTCCGGCGTGGTCCTGCTGTTTTCCGGCGCCACGCCGGAAATCGACTCACGCCTGGAAAACATCGGCTTCCTGATTCCCCACCGCCTGATTGATGCCTCGCACTTCGGTGCCAGCCTGATCGGCGTGTTGTGCCTGTTGCTCGCCCAAGGCCTGCGTCGACGTTTGTCGGCGGCCTGGATGCTGACCATGGTGCTGCTGCTGACCGGCGCCCTGCTCTCGCTACTCAAAGGCTTCGACTGGGAAGAAGCCAGCCTGATGATCATGACGGCGGTGCTGCTGGCGATCTTCCGTCGCTCGTTCTACCGCGCCAGCCGCCTCACCGAACTGCCGTTCTCGCCGCTGTATCTGGTGGCCAGCGTCTGCGTGCTGGGCGCCTCGATCTGGCTGCTGCTGTTTGCCTATCAAGATGTGCCGTACAGCCATCAACTGTGGTGGCAGTTCACCCTGGACGCCAACGCCCCACGGGGCCTGCGTTCGTTGCTGGGTGCGGCGGTGTTGCTGGTCATCGTGTCGTTGACCTGGCTGCTGCGCACTGCGCGCCCGGTCATTCACTTGCCGACGCCGGATGAGCTTGAGCGCGCCACCAAGATCCTGATGGCCTCCTCGCAACCCGACGGCGGCCTGGCGCTGACCGGCGACAAGGCGTTGCTGTTTCACCCCAACGATGAAGCCTTCCTGATGTACGCCCGTCGCGGGCGCAGCCTGGTGGCCTTGTACGACCCGATCGGCCCGACTCAGCCCCGCGCGGAGATGATCTGGCAGTTCCGTGACCTGTGCGACATCCATCACGCGCGCCCCGTGTTCTACCAGGTACGCGCCGAGAACCTGCCGTACTACATGGACATCGGCCTCACCGCGATCAAGCTGGGCGAAGAAGCCCGCGTCGACCTCAAACGCTTTGACCTGGAAGCCAAGGGCAAAGAGATGAAGGACCTGCGCTACACCTGGAACCGTGGCACCCGGGACGGCCTGTCCCTGGAGATCTGCGACCCGGGCAAGGCGCCGATGGATGAGCTCAAAGTTATCTCCGATGCCTGGCTGACCGGCAAGAACGTGCGGGAAAAAGGCTTCTCCCTCGGACGCTTCAGCGACGACTACCTCAAGCACTTTCGCATCGCGATCATTCGCTTCGAAGGGCGCCCGGTGGCCTTCGCCAACCTGCTCGAGACCTATAACCATGACCTGGCCAGTCTCGACCTGATGCGTGCGCACCCGGACGCGCCGAAGCTGACCATGGAATTCATGATGGTTGGCCTGATTCAACATTATAAGAACCATGACTACGCCCGCTTCAGCCTCGGCATGGTGCCGTTGTCGGGCCTGCAACCCCGCCGTGGTGCGCCGCTGACCCAACGCTTGGGCTCGATGGTGTTCCGCCGTGGCGAGCAGCTGTATAACTTCCAAGGTTTGCGCCGCTTCAAAGACAAGTTCCAGCCTGACTGGGAACCCCGTTATATGGCCGTGCCCGCAGGACTTGATCCGCTGGTGGCACTGGCCGATACCGCCGCCCTGATTGCGGGCGGCTTGACTGGATTGGTGAAACGCTGATGATTCGACGCTCCTGGCGGTATGTATTGGCCTTAGTAGTGCTGCTCGCGCTGATCGCGGCGGGTGGCTTTTGGTACTGGAACCGCCCTGCCCCGCAACCGATCCTGGAACAACTGCCCCAGGCCGACGGTTCGGTGATGACCCGTGTGACGCCTAATGGCTCGGCCAAGGCCCGCGTGGCCGTGGCCGTAATGGCCGACGAAACCTTGAGCGACAGCCAGCTGATTGCCCTGAGCCAGGGCGGCTCAGCGCAGATCGTGCAAGTGATCCTGCCAAAAGATGACTGCAAGCTGCAGGAACAAGCCCTGCAAAGCGCTCTGGCCCAGCTTAAAGGCCCGGCGACGCTGGTCAGCGGCATCGGCCCTGGCGCCGCGCTCGCCTGGCGCTGGCTGGCCACACAGAACGACGACAAGGCCAACGCCATCTCCGTCGGCTTCGCCCTGGCACAGGAAGGCTGCAAAGACCCACTGCCAAAGACCTCCGCACACGGCAACTGGCTGGTGGCGTGGAACGATAACCCTGACGATGAAAGCGCCAGTTTCGTACGCGATACACCGCGCGCGACGACCAGCATCAGCGACTACGACATTCACTACCCGCAAGTGCTGAACAACGAACTGCGCAAGCAATTGGTCGGTTCGGACAACGGCGGCCTGGCGATTCCGGTGGTCGAAGTACCGGCTGGCCAAGCCAAGGACACCGTTACCCTGTTCCTCTCCGGTGATGGCGGCTGGCGTGACCTGGACCGCGATGTGGCCGGTGAAATGGCCAAGATCGGCTACCCGGTGGTCGGCATCGACACCCTGCGCTACTACTGGCAGCACAAGACCCCGGAACAAAGCGCCAAAGACCTCACTGAGCTGATGCAGCACTACCGCCAGAAGTGGGGCACCAAGCGCTTCGTACTGACCGGTTATTCGTTCGGTGCCGACGTGCTGCCAGCGATCTACAACCGCATGCCGGAAAGCGAACAGCAGCGTGTCGACGCCATCATCCTGCTCGCCTTTGCACGCACCGGCAGCTTTGAAATCGAAGTGGAAGGCTGGCTGGGTAACGCCGGCAAAGAAGCCGCCACCGGCCCGGAAATGGCCAAGCTGCCGGCGGACAAAGTGGTGTGCATCTACGGTGCTGAAGAGGTCAACGAGAGTGGCTGCACCGACACCACGGCTGTGGGCGAGGCGGTGAAGCTGCCGGGTGGCCATCACTTTGATGAGAACTACCCGGCGCTGGCTCAGCGTTTGGTGGATATCATTGTGAAGCACCAGGCGAAGGACAAGGCCGAGTAATCCCAAGCTGTACGCGTAGTAAAAATGTGGGAGCGCGCTTGTGTGGGAGCTGGCTTGCCTGCGATAGCATCGCCTCGGTCTGTCTGATAGACCGAGGCGTCTGCATCGCAGGCAAGCCAGCTCCCACAACAAGCCCGCTCCCACAGTTGTTTTGCGGTGTTAGTAAGCGCTAGCGCGGTTCGATGTGCGCAATCATCAACTGCACAGTCTCATTGCCACGAAACTCGTTCACATCCAGCTTGTAGGCCAACTCCACCCAACGCACTGTCGGGTTCGGCCACACCTCACGGTCCACGCCAAACGCAATGCCGTCGAGCTTCACTGACCCGCATTCGCTCTTGAGCACCACTTTAAGGTGCCGCTCGCCAACCACACGCTGTTCAACCAACTGAAACACACCGTGAAACAACGGCTCGGGAAAGTGCTGGCCCCATGGCCCGGCATGTCGCAGTGCACGCGCCAGTTCCAGGTGAAACTCTTCCACCGCCAACGTGCCGTCGGTCAACAGGCGACCGGTGAGGTCTTCTTCACACAGTTGCCGGCGCACTTCGGCATCAAAGGCTTCGGCAAACAGCGGGAAGTTTTCCTCGGGCAAGGTCAGGCCTGCCGCCATGGCGTGGCCGCCGTATTTGGCGATCAGGTTGGGATGCTGGCTGGCGACCACCGCCAGGGCATCACGGATATGAAAGCCCTGCACAGAGCGCCCTGAGCCCTTGAGCAGGCCATCACCGGCATCGGCAAAGGCGATGGTCGGGCGGAAATAGCGCTCTTTCATGCGCGACGCCAGAATACCGATGACACCTTGGTGCCATTCAGGGTCGAACAGGCACAAGCCGTAAGGCATCGACTCCACCGGCAAGTCCTTGAGCTGGGCCAGGGCCTCGCGCTGCATGCCTTGTTCGATGGATTTGCGGTCCTGGTTCATGCCGTCCAGTTGTGCGGCCATTTCCCGTGCGGCCGCCACGTCACTGGTGAGCAGGCATTCAATGCCCAGGCTCATATCATCCAGGCGCCCCGCCGCATTGAGGCGTGGCCCGAGGATAAAACCGAGGTCGGTGGAGGTGATACGCGCGTGATCACGCTTGGCCACTTCGAGGATCGCCTTGATCCCCGGCCGCGCACGCCCGGCACGAATACGCTCCAGGCCTTGGTGCACCAGGATGCGGTTGTTGGCATCCAACGGCACCACGTCAGCGACGCTGCCCAGGGCGACCAGGTCGAGCAGCTCGCCGATGTTCGGCTGCGGTTTGTTGTCGTACCAGCCCAGGCTGCGCAACCGCGCGCGCAGGGCCATCAGTACGTAGAAGATCACCCCCACGCCGGCCAGCGCTTTGCTGGGGAACTCGCAGCCAGGCTGGTTCGGGTTGACGATGGCATCCGCCGCCGGCAACTCATCGCCCGGCAAGTGGTGGTCGGTGACCAATACCTGCAACCCGGCGGCCTTCGCCGCCGCCACGCCTTCAACGCTGGAGATGCCGTTATCCACAGTGATCAGCAGCTGCGGCTCGCGTTGCAGCGCCACCGCGACGATTTCCGGGGTCAGGCCGTAGCCGTATTCGAAGCGGTTGGGCACCAGGTAATCGACATGGGCCGCACCCAGCAAACGCAGGCCCAACGTGCCCACGGTACTGGCCGTGGCGCCATCGGCGTCGAAGTCACCGACGATGAGGATGCGCTGGCGCTGCTCCAGGGCCGTCACCAGCAGGTCTACCGCCGCGTCGATGCCCTTGAGTTGCTGGTAAGGAATCAACCGCGCCAGGCTCTTGTCCAGCTCAGCCTCCGACTGCACCCCGCGTGCGGCGTAGAGACGGGTCAACAGCGGTGGCAATTCACCGAGAAACGGCAGGACAGCGGGCAACGGGCGAGGATCGATACGCATGGGGTGACGGAAGCTTCTCTTCAGATAAAACGGTTAAACGACAATTGAGCAATCAACACAGATCAACGGTGGAACCTGTTTGTGTGGGAGCTGGCTTGCCTGCGATGCAGGCACCTCGGTCCATCAGACACACCGAGGTGATGCTATCGCAGGCAAGCCAGCTCCCACACAAGCCAGCTTTCACCGTTTTTAGTTTTCAGCCGCGTTCGCCAACCAGCCACTGCAGTTGCACTTCATGCTGGCCACGATCATCAGTCACAAAAATGGTGCCTTCGCTGATCATCACGTCCCACTTGATCACGCGCGGCATGTCCTTGGCCAGGGTCTCGAGCACTTCCTGCGGCACGGCGGCGATGTGGACGTTCTTGAGGTTATTGGCCACCGGCACCACCTTGCCTTCCCATACACGCAGGCTGCCATAGGCCAGCAGGCTGGTACGCTCGGTACGGCGCGAGCACCAGGTCAGGCGGTCGGCGTCGGGCTGGCCGACTTCAATCCAGTGCAGCACCCGATCATCCAGGCTTTTTTCCCACAGGGCCGGCTCGTCTACATCTGACAGGCCACGCCCGAACGCCAACTGCTCGTTGTACCAAAGGGCGTAGGCCAGCAGCCGCACGGTCATGCGTTCTTCGGTTTCCGAAGGGTGGCGGGCGATGGTCTGTTTGACGCTCTCGTACACCGAACGGTCGAGGTCGGTGAGGTTGAGTTCGAATTTGTAGGTCGTGGACGGCTGGGCCATGAACGGGCTTCTAAAGACAGGGAAAGGTCGCCAGTCTAACCGATGGGGCAGCCATTGAACGAATACTGCGCTGCATCATGCTTATCCCTGGGCCGCTCGCCTATGTTAAAAGGCATGACACCACCGCCCCTGCTTGCTAAGGATCCTCATGTCGTTTAATGCCAAACCGCTCGCCGGCCTGAAAGTCATCGAACTGGGCACCCTGATCGCCGGCCCGTTTGCCTCACGCATTTGCGCCGAGTTCGGTGCCGAAGTGGTCAAGGTCGAATCCCCCGATGGCGGCGACCCGCTGCGCAAGTGGCGCAAGCTGTACGAAGGCACGTCGCTGTGGTGGTTTGTGCAGGCGCGCAATAAAAAGTCGCTGACCCTGAACCTCAAACACCCGGATGGCCTGGCGATTCTTAAGCAGCTGCTGGCGGACGCCGACATCCTGATCGAAAACTTCCGCCCCGGTGTACTGGAAAAACTCGGTTTGAGCTGGGAAACCCTGCACGCGCTGAACCCCAAGCTGGTGATGGTGCGCCTCTCCGGTTTTGGCCAGACCGGGCCGATGAAAGACCAGCCGGGCTTTGGCGCGGTGGGCGAGTCCATGGGCGGTTTGCGTTATATCACCGGGTTCGAAGACCGCCCGCCAGTGCGCACCGGAATTTCCATCGGCGACTCCATCGCCGCCCTGTGGGCAGTGATCGGCGCGCTGATGGCGCTGCGGCACCGCGAGGTCAACGGCGGGCTCGGCCAAGTGGTGGATGTGGCGCTGTACGAAGCTATCTTCGCGATGATGGAAAGCATGATCCCGGAGTTCGATGTGTTCGGGTTTATCCGCGAGCGCACCGGCAACATCATGCCCGGCATCACGCCTTCTTCAATTCATACCAGTGCCGACGGCAAGCATGTGCAGATCGGCGCCAATGGCGATGCGATCTTCAAGCGCTTCATGAGCGCCATCGGCCGCGACGACCTGGCCAATGACCCGGCACTGGCCAGCAATGACGGGCGGGACAGCCGCCGTGACGAGCTTTACGGGGTGATTGATCGCTGGGTCAACTCGCTGCCGCTGGAGCAAGTGATCGAGCAGTTGAACAAAGCCGAAGTGCCCGCCAGCCGTATCTACAGTGCCGAAGACATGCTCGGCGACCCGCAGTTTCTGGCCCGGGAGATGTTCCTCAAGGCGCAATTGCCAGGTGGCAAGGACTTCAAAATGCCCGGCATCGTGCCCAAGCTCTCCGAGACGCCAGGCAGTTGCGAATGGGTTGGGCCGCAGTTGGGTGAGCACAACAGCACGGTGCTCAATGAGCTGGGTTACGACGCCGCCGCCATCACCCGTTTGCGTGAGGATGGCGCGATCTGATGGTTCGCCCGTACATCCGCTTGCTGCTTGTAAGCACGTTGCTCGGCTGCCCGCTCTCGGCGCAGGCCGAGGACACGCTGACCTGGCTGCTGCGCGACTTGCCGCCATTGACCATCTTCGAAGGCCCGCAAAAAAACCAGGGCGCACTCGACCAGCTGTTGCCAATGCTCAGGGAACACTTGCCTGAGTACCGTCATCAAGTGATGCACGTCAATCGCGCGCGCGGCATTCAAATGCTGCGGGCTCAGTCCCTGACCTGTGACCCATCACTGCTGTGGACGCCGGAGCGCGCCCAGTACGTGGTGTTTTCCGCCCAGGCATTCGTGGTGGTCAGCAATGGCGTGACGATCCAGCGCAGCCAACAGGCGGCCATGGCGCCCTATATCGTCGAGGGTCAGTTTGACCTGCAAGCCTTTCTCAACGCCCACAAGGCGCGTATCGGCGCGACTGCCGAACGCAGCTATGGCCCCGCCGTCGATGAACAGCTAAAGCACGCTGACCCGCACACCCTGGCCCTGCATTATGGCAATGACGCCCTGGGCAGCCTGTTGCAGATGCAGCGTCTGGGGCGGCTGGAGGCAGTGCTGGGCTACCCGCCGGAAATAAGCTATCACGCCCGGCAACAGGGGATCGCGGCCGAGGACCTGCTGTTCTTTCCCATCAAGGATTCAGCGCCTTACCAGCACACGCATATCGGTTGCTCCAACACGCCGCAAGGTCGCCAGGCCATGCAACGAATCGATCGGGCATTGGGTGAGATCCCACAGGAACAGGTGCAACAGTCCTACGCTTCGTGGTTGGACCCTGCAATGCGTGACCAGTATTTGTCGGATAACCCGAGTTTCTTCCTCGACGCTCCCGAGCCTTGAGCCTTTGCGGGGTAAATCCCAGGCAAAAAGAAACCCCGAAGAGTGGGGAGACACTTCGGGGTTAAACGTGGCCTACAAAGACCAGTACAACAAGCCACAAACACCGGAGCACAATGTTTGCTCTTGTTGTTAAAAAATCTGACCGGGCATGGCGTAGGAAGTTTCGCCAATTAAACAATTCTTCATGCGATCGCGCTGCCGCGAGTCTGTGCGGCGTTGCGCAAGGCGGCAATCACCGAGGGTTCCAGGCGCCCTTCGGCGATTTTAAGGTCGCGCAGCAGGCAATCGACCACATCCACCAGCACGCGCTTATCCGTCAATTGCGCCCGATCGACTTCCCGCTCCACGACAATGGCGCCAGCCGGATTCTTCACGGTCACCAGGCACTCGTCCTGCACACCCGAGGTGGTCAACGTAACCTGATAAGGGCTCAGTGCTTCTTCGAGCAATAGGCTGATACTTTCCATCTCGATCACCACTCAATCATTCGAATAAAGTTCGAAAAACAAAAATGTCACTAAGATGCTGACATTCAAGTGACCCGTGCCCGCAGCAGAAAGTTCGACCTTTTGTGTCGTCACCTGCCCGAGTCAATCGAGCATGCACGGCAAAGATGACAGAGAGAAAACAACCACCCACAGGCTGGAACCCCAGGATGACCCTCGGCGCCTGCCTTGAAAGCCGCGTCTGGAGCGCCACTGCGCACCGTCCTTGCCGAGGACCGCCCGATTTTCCTGATGGGCTGGCGCGTGACGAGCGGGCACACCCTCTATTGCGAGAATGAAAAAGCCCGTCACGAAGACGGGCTTGATCTGCTGCGCAACAACCGGCGGGTCAGAGTGGCTTGCCGCGATTGCCATGCTGGCTGACGAACGCCTGCACGGCTTTCAGGTCATTGGCCAGCACGGTGCAGCGCTCTTCGCGCTCGAACAGGTCAGCCAGGTGCTGAGGCAGTTCCAGCGCCTTGCCAACACCGGCCTTCTCCACCGCTTCCGGGAATTTGACCGGGTGGGCGGTGCCCAGAATCACCATCGGGATGTCCAGGCTGCGACGGCATTCGCGTGCGGCCTTCACACCGATGGCAGTGTGCGGGTCGAGCAGCTCGCCGGTCTGCGCGTAGACCTCGGCGATGGTTTCGCAGGTTTGCGCATCGTCCACGGCCAGGGAGTCGAACAGCTTGCGCGTTTCGGTCCAGCGCTCTTCGTCAACGCTGAAACCGCCACCGCTTTTGAAGGTGTCCATCAAGCCGGCAATCGCCGAACCGTTGCGACCGTGCATGTCGAACAGCAGGCGTTCGAAGTTCGACGAAACCATGATGTCCATCGACGGCGACAGCGTGGCGTGCAGGGTTTCCTTGACGTACTGGTTGCCGCTCATGAAGCGGTGCAGGATGTCGTTGCGGTTGGTGGCGACGATCAACTGGTTGATCGGCAGGCCCATGTTGCGCGCCAGGTAACCGGCGAAGATGTCGCCAAAGTTGCCGGTCGGCACCGAGAACGACACCGAACGCGCCGGGCCGCCCAACTGCAGGGAGGCGTGGAAGTAGTAGACGATCTGGGCCATGATCCGCGCCCAGTTGATCGAGTTCACCGCAACCAGTCGCGTACCTTTGAGGAAGCTCTGGTCAGCGAAGCTGTTCTTGACCATTTCCTGGCAGTCATCGAAGTTGCCTTCGATGGCGATGTTGTGGATGTTCTCACCAAAGATGGTGGTCATCTGCCGACGCTGCACTTCCGATACACGCTTGTGCGGGTGCAGGATGAAGATGTCGACGTTTTCGCAGTGCTTGCAACCTTCGATGGCCGCCGAGCCGGTATCACCGGAGGTGGCACCGATGATCACCACGCGCTCGCCGCGCTTTTCCAGCACGTAGTCGAGCAGGCGACCGAGCAGTTGCAGGGCGAAGTCCTTGAAGGCCAGGGTCGGGCCGTGGAACAGCTCCAATACCCATTCGTTGCCATTCAGTTGGCGCAGTGGCGCGATGGCGTTGTGGGAAAACACGCCATAGGTCTCTTCCAGAATCTTTTTGAAATCGGCATCCGGAATGCTGCCGGTGACGAATGGGCGCATCACCCGGAACGCCAGTTCGTGGTACGGCAGGCCGGCCCACGAAGCGATTTCTTCCTGAGTGAAACGAGGCAGGTTTTCCGGCACGTACAGGCCGCCGTCAGTGGCAAGGCCGGCGAGCAAAACGTCTTCGAAGTTCAGGGCCGGTGCCTGGCCGCGGGTGCTGATATAACGCATGACTGGCTCCTCTAGAGCATTCTGAACAAGGGCCGCCGAACCTGTGGGGCCCTTGCCGCTAAACGATTAGTTCAGGTGTTCAACACGGATGCGCACCACCGGCCCAACCACGCCCTGCAACGCTTCAAGCGCGGCAATGGCATCGTTGATGTGCTGCTCGAGCACGCGGTGGGTCAGCAGGATCATCGGCACCAGGCCGTCTTGTTCCTCGACTTCCTTCTGCATGATCGACTCGATGTTGATGCCGCGCTCCGAGAGAATGCTCGCCACCTGGGCCAACACGCCTGGGTGATCCTTGGCCTGGATGCGCAGGTAGTAGGCACTCTCGCAGGCTTCGATCGGCAGGATCGGGTGGGCCGACAGCGAATCCGGCTGGAAGGCCAGGTGCGGCACGCGGTTTTCCGGGTCGCTGGTCATGGCGCGAACCACGTCCACCAGGTCGGCGATCACCGACGAAGCGGTCGGCTCCATGCCGGCGCCGGCGCCGTAGAACAAGGTGGAACCTGCGGCGTCACCGTTAACCATCACGGCGTTCATCACGCCATTGACGTTGGCGATCAGGCGGTCGGCCGGGATCAGCGTCGGGTGCACACGCAACTCGATACCGGCCGGGGTGCTGCGCGCCACACCGAGGTGCTTGATGCGGTAGCCCAAGGCTTCGGCGTAGTTCACGTCGGCGGTGGTCAGCTTGGTGATGCCTTCGGTGTAGGCCTTGTCGAACTGCAGCGGGATACCAAAGGCGATGGATGCCAAAATGGTCAGCTTGTGCGCTGCGTCGATACCTTCCACGTCGAAGGTCGGGTCGGCTTCGGCGTAACCCAAGGCTTGGGCTTCGGCCAGCACGTCTTCGAAGGTGCGGCCCTTCTCGCGCATTTCGGTGAGGATGAAGTTGCCGGTGCCGTTGATGATGCCGGCCACCCAGTTGATACGGTTGGCGGACAGGCCTTCACGGATCGCCTTGATCACCGGGATGCCACCGGCCACCGCGGCTTCGAACGCAACGATCACGCCCTTCTCGCGCGCCTTGGCAAAAATCTCGTTGCCGTGCACGGCGATCAACGCCTTGTTGGCGGTGACCACGTGCTTGCCATTCTCGATGGCCAGCAGTACCAGGTCGCGGGCCACGGTATAGCCGCCGACCAGCTCGATGACGATATCGATTTCAGGGTTGGTGGCCACGGCGAAGACATCGTTGGTAATCGCAATACCGGTCGTTTGGAACTGAGGCTTTGGCGTACGCGTGGCAATTTGCGCCACTTCAATCCCACGCCCTGCACGGCGGGAAATTTCTTCAGCATTACGCTGAAGTACGTTGAAGGTGCCGCCACCGACGGTCCCTAACCCACAGATGCCTACTTTGACCGGTTTCACTGAAGAACTCCCCATGAAACGGCCGACGCTAGGTCGGCCGTGGAAAACAGCCGCACAACTGCGGCTTTCAATTTGATGGCCCGTCGAACGGTCGGCGGGCCATGATCGTCAAAGGTTCGACGATGCTGGTTTACTTGGCACTGAGCGCCAGTTTGGCAACTTGTGGCGCCGGCTGGTAGCCCGGAATCACTTGGCCGTCAGCCAAAACGATGGCCGGTGTACCGTTCACGCCGATCGACTGGCCGAGGGCGAACTGCTTGGAAACCGGGTTGGCACATTTGGCTGCCTTGATTTCCTTGCCATCGACCATTTTGTCCATGGCCGATTTCTTGTCGGCCGAACACCATACGGCTTGCAGTTGCTCGTCACCCGGCGAACCCAGGCCCTGGCGCGGGAATGCGACGTAGCGCACTTCGATACCGGCCTTGTTCAGCGCAGGCACTTCGGCGTGCAGCTTGTGGCAGTACGGGCACGTGGTGTCGGTGAACACGGTAATGTGGGTCTTGGTCTCGCCAATGGCCGGGTAAACCACGGTTTCAGCCACCGGAATGCCGTTGATCAGCTTGGACACGCCCAGGCGCTCGGCTTTCTCGGTCAGGTTGACCGGCTTGCCGTCTTTAAGCTGGAACAGGTAACCCTGGACGATGTACTGGCCATCGGCGCTGGCGTACAGCACACGGCTGCCCTTGAGCTTGACTTCATACAGGCCGGCCATGGGGCTGGCGCTGATGCTTTCGATCGGGGTGTCGAGCTGCAGGTTGGCCAGGCTCTTGCGAATGGTTTGCTCGGCGGCGTCATCGGCGACAACAAAGGTGGAAACCAACGCAATCGCTGCGGCGGCAATAATCTGGGTCAAGCGCATGGGAACTCCTGAAGGCAGATGCAGGGACGGCTGTGGAACTCCGCTTGGAAACGCGGGCAGTGGCCGTCCCCTTTGCTAACCGGCAAAGCCTACCACAGTTGGGCCGGGGGGCAGACTGTGGCAGGTAAATTGGGCCGTTTCTGACAGTTTTTATCCGCGAGGGTGATGCTTGGCGTGCATGTCCTGCAAACGTGCACGTGCCACATGGGTGTAGATCTGGGTTGTGGATAAGTCGCTGTGGCCGAGCAGCATTTGCACCACGCGCAAATCCGCGCCGTGGTTGAGCAAATGGGTGGCGAATGCATGACGCAAGGTATGCGGTGACAGCGCCTTACCGATTCCGGCCACTTTGGCCTGGTGCTTGATGCGGTGCCAGAAGGTCTGGCGGGTCATTTGCTCACCGCGCAGACTGGGGAACAGCACATCGCTGGGGCGGCCACCGAGCAACTCGTGGCGCGCATCGCGCATATAGCGCTCGACCCACACAATCGCCTCCTCGCCCATCGGCACCAGTCGTTCCTTGCTGCCCTTACCCATCACGCGCAGCACGCCCTGGCGCAGGTTGACTTGCTCCAGGGTCAGGCTGATCAGCTCGGTCACGCGCAGGCCGCAGGCATACAAGACTTCCAGCATGGCGCGGTCGCGCTGGCCGATGGCTTCGCTCAGATCGGGCGCGGCGAGCAAGGCATCCACGTCAGCTTCCGACAAGGATTTAGGCAATGGCCTACCGAGCTGGGGCATATCGATTTGCAGGGTCGGGTCGACGGAAATCAGCTTTTCGCGCAGCAAATAGCGATAAAACCCACGCACGCCCGAAAGAAATCGCGCCGTGGAACGCGGCTTGTAGTTCTGTTCCAAACGCCAGGCCAGGTGATCGAGGATCAACTCACGGCCGGCATTGATCAGCTCGAGGTGTTTTTCCTGCAACCAGCCATTGAACAGGGCCAGGTCGCTGCGGTAGGCCTGCCGGGTGTTGTCCGACAGGCCTTTTTCCAGCCACAGGGCGTCGAGGAAGCGGTCGATCAGAGGGTGGTCGATGGCGGGCATAGAGGCTCAAACTAATTACTGGAGTGTTTGTTAGATCCTATCGCAGGCAAGCCAGCCCCCACATGGGTTTTGTGTGCTGCCCGATAGCCTGATCAACACCGATCAAATGTGAGAGCTGGCTTGTGGGGCCGCCGCATCGCTGCGATAGCGGTCTCGGATCAGTCCACAAACCCGGGCAGCACCGGCACTGGCCGCTTGTCCGCATCAATCGCGACAAAACTGAACACGCCCTGGATCGCCTTTTCACGGCCATCGGCACTCATGCTCTCGACGAACACTTCAACCTCGACCTTAAGGCTGGTATTGCCCACTTTGATGACGCGGCCGATCAGCTCGACGATGGAGCCGGCGGGGATCGCGTGGTTGAAGTCGATACGGTCGGTGGACACGGTCACCAGTGGCAAGCGGCAAAAGCGCGTGGCGGTGATGAACGACACTTCATCCATCCACGCCAGCGCAGTACCGCCGAACAAGGTGTTGTGGTGATTGGTGGTCGGCGGGAACACGGCTTTGGTCACGTGGGTCATGGACAGGTCGGTGCGGCGCTGGATTTCTTCGAGGCGGGTGGTCATGGGCAAATACCGGCAAATAGACAAATTTCAGGCACAAAAAAGCAGCCCGTAGGCTGCTTTTTTCTGCATCGGGAAGCTGGACTTAAGCCAGTTTTTCCTTGATGCGAGCTGCTTTACCGGACAGGTCACGCAGGTAGTACAGCTTGGCTTTACGTACGTCACCGCGACGCTTAACGGCCATGCTGTCGATTTGCGGGCTGTAGGTCTGGAAAGTACGCTCTACGCCAACACCGTTGGAGATTTTACGAACAGTGAAAGCACTGTTCACACCACGGTTACGCTTGGCGATTACCACGCCTTCGAACGCTTGCAGACGCGAACGGTCGCCTTCCTTCACTTTCACCTGAACGACAATAGTGTCGCCCGGGGCAAAGGTAGGGATCTCTTTGGTCATCTGCTCTGCTTCGAGTGCAAGGATGATTTTGTTAGTCATGCTGTGCTCCTAAGGTAAGTCAATGGACCTACCATCGATACGTTGTTAACTATCGTCCCGCGCGAGGATGTATTCCTCGAGCAGCTTCTTCTCTTCTCCAGAAAGCGAGCGGCTTTCCAGAAGATCGGCGCGTCGTTCATAGGTCCGACCAAGGGACTGCTGTAAACGCCAACGCCGGATGTGTGCGTGATTGCCACTTAGCAATACGTCGGGAACACGCTGATCCGCATACACCTCCGGTCGGGTGTAGTGCGGGCAATCCAGCAAACCATCCGTGAAGGAATCTTCCTCCGCGGAGTCCGCATGCCCTAAAGCTCCAGGCAGCAGTCGTGTAACCGCATCTATCAGGACCATCGCCGGCAGCTCGCCGCCAGACAGGACATAGTCCCCAATCGACCACTCTTCATCGACATGCGCTTCAATAAAACGCTCGTCAATGCCTTCATAGCGACCGGCAATCAGGATTAAGGCCTCCTCATTCGCCAGTTCGCGCACGCCAGCCTGTTTCAGCTGACGGCCTTGAGGGGACAGGTAAATTACCTTCGCCTTCTCCCCGGCTGCTGCCTTGGCCTCGACCAACGCATCTTCCAGGGGCTTGATCTTCATCACCATGCCCGGGCCACCGCCAAATGGGCGATCGTCCACAGTGTGATGTCGATCCGTCGTGTAGTCTCGCGGGTTCCAACAGGTAAGCTGCAACAGCCCCTGTTTCACCGCCCGACTGGTGATGCCGTACTCGCTGACGGCGGAAAACATCTCGGGAAACAAACTGATCACTTCAATGCGCAAATTAGCCACGCTTAGAAGTCCGCGTCCCATTCCACCTTCATCTCGCCCGCGACCAGGTCGACGGCCAACACGCATTGCCCGGTATACGGCAACAGGCGTTCACGATCATCCAGGCTGCCAGCGCAAGGCTTGACCACCATTACATCATTGGCGCCGGTTTCCAGAAGATGATCGATTTTCCCGAGCAGTTGCCCCAGTTGATCAATAACCTTCAGACCTTCCAGCTGGTACCAGTAGTACTCGCCGTCGGTCAATTCAGGGAACAGGTTGCGCGGCACGCAGATCTCATAACCGGCCAGAAGACGAGCTTCTTCACGATCATCAAGACCCTTGAGCTTTGCGACCAGGAACTTATCGCTCCCGCGCCCACTGACCAGCTCGACCTGTTTCACACTACCTTCGCGCTTGAGCGTCCAGGTTTTGTACTGCAACAGGTTTTCAGTCGGATCAGTAAAGGAATACACCTTCACTTCGCCGCGAACGCCATGAACAGAGTAAATCTTGCCGATAACGATCAAATCATCAGCAACAGCTGGCGTCGCGTTCATATTGCTCAGGCTGCGGCCTTAGCCGAGTCCTTCAACAGTTTTGCAACGCGCTCGGATGGCTGTGCGCCAACGCTCAGCCAGTAGGCTACGCGCTCTTGGTTCACGGACAGACGAACTTCTTGACCACGAGCAACAGGGTTGAAGAAACCAACCTGTTCCTTGTGCGAACCGTCGCGCGGGTTGCGGCTGTCGGTTACGGTCAAGTGGTAAAACGGGCGCTTTTTGGAGCCGCCAAGGGCAAGACGGATTGTTAGCATGTGAACATCGTTCCTGTAGTCGGTGCTGCAAATCTAAATGCACAGCGGGCGTAGGTGCCCGAAAGGCCGCATATTCTAAGGAATATCCGGACTTTTGCAAATGTCTTTTTCTGGCGCCTATCAGCGTGCCACTCAGATCTGCTATAGAGCCGTCGGTTAAAACGGCGAGTCAGCTCCCGCTAACCGCGGGTTTGCTGGAGATCCCACGTCCTTGTGGGTCGGAGCAGGAGCTGGGCTCCCGCTCGAATTATTTACATCTTTGGCATGCCGCCGCCGGGCAACATACCGCCCATGCCGCGCATCATCTTGGCCATTCCGCCTTTGGCGGAGAATTTCTTCATCATCTTCTGCATCTGCTTGTGCTGCTTGATCAAGCGACCGATATCCTGCACCTGGGTGCCGGAGCCCATGGCGATCCGGCGTTTGCGCGAACCGCTGATCAGCTCAGGGTCGCGGCGCTCGGCCGGGGTCATGGAGTTGATGATGGCTTCCATCTGCTTGAACTGCTTCTCTGCCGCGCCCTGGGCGTTGCCCATTTGCGCCAGGTTCACACCGCCGATGTTCGGCAGTTTGTCCATCAGGCCGCCGAGACCGCCCATGTTCTTCATCTGTTGCAGCTGGTCACGGAAGTCTTCGAGGTCGAAGCCCTTGCCCTTCTTCAGCTTCTTGGCCAGCTTGTCGGCCTTGTCTTTGTCGAGCGTGGCTTCGGCCTGCTCGATCAGGCTGAGCACATCGCCCATGCCGAGAATGCGTGAGGCGATACGCTCCGGGTGGAACGGTTCGAGCGCTTCGCTCTTCTCGCCCATACCGATGAACTTGATCGGCTTGCCGGTGATGGCGCGTACCGACAGCGCGGCACCGCCACGGGCGTCACCGTCGACCTTGGTCAGGATCACGCCGGTCAACGGCAGTGCGTCGCCGAAAGCCTTGGCGGTGTTGGCCGCATCCTGGCCGGTCATGGCGTCAACCACGAACAGCGTCTCGACCGGGTTGATCGCGGCATGCAACGCCTTGATCTCGCCCATCATCTCTTCGTCGATGTGCAGGCGACCGGCGGTATCGACGATAACCACGTCGATGAACTTCAGCTTGGCTTCTTTAATAGCCGCGTTGGCAATGTCGACCGGCTTCTGGCTCAGGTCGGACGGGAAGAAGGTCACCCCCACTTCGCCTGCGAGCATTTCCAGCTGTTTGATCGCGGCCGGACGATACACGTCAGCCGATACCACCATCACCGACTTCTTCTTGCGCTCTTTAAGGAAGCGCGCCAGCTTGCCGGCGGTGGTGGTTTTACCCGCGCCCTGCAGACCGGCCATCAGCACAACGGCCGGTGGCACGGCGCTGAGGTTCAAGTCTTCGTTGGCTGCGCCCATCAGGCTTTCGAGTTCGGCCTGGACGATCTTCACAAAAGCCTGGCCCGGCGTCAGGCTGCGGGACACTTCGGTGCCCACAGCGCGCTCTTTGACCGAGTTGACGAAGTCCTTGACCACAGGCAAGGCCACGTCGGCTTCCAGCAACGCCATGCGCACTTCACGCAGGGTGTCTTTAATATTGTCCTCGGTCAGCTTGGCCTTGCCGGTGACATGGCGCAGCGTCTGCGAGAGACGGTCAGTCAAGTTTTCAAACATGCGCGATCCTTTCAGGCCCTATTCATCGAAATGCATTGGTGACCGAGGTAATGGCGGCCCAGGCTGTGGTAAACCGCTGTTAAAAACAGCGTTCAGCACGCCTGTGGCGTGGGCAGGTCGCGGATTATAGCGAAGACTGCGCCGCTGCACACGCGCTGTCTGGCCCGGGAGTCTTTCGTGCAGCGCAGGTGTGTGCCAAACTCAGCGCCTTTCGGGCTTGTCTATCAGGATTTATGGTCCCCTTGTCACCCAGTTTGCTACCCAGCCTCGCCGCCGCCCTTCTATATGCCGCTGCGACTCTCTATCAGGGCACTCGTCTGGCCCAAGGCGCTAAAGCGGACAAACGTCTGCTGGCAGGCCTGGGCGTCGTCGCCCTGCTGGCCCACGCCGCGAGCCTGTTCACCCACCTGATGACGCCGGTCGGCCTGGGCCTGGACTTTTTCAGCGCCGCCAGCCTGATCGCCGCAGCCGTCATCGCGCTGACGCTGCTGGCCTGCTACCGCATCCCGGTCGAAAACCTGTTGGTGCTGTTATTCCCGCTGGGAATGCTCACCGTGCTGCTGGCGCAATTCGCGCCCACCGGCACCGTGCAGGTCATCGACGAAGAACCAGGCATCCTTGCGCACATTCTGTTGTCGATCCTGGCCTACGGCATGTTCACCATCGCGGTGTTCCAGGCCTTGCTCGT
This sequence comes from Pseudomonas sp. FP2338, assembly GCF_030687515.1. Taxonomy (NCBI): domain Bacteria; kingdom Pseudomonadati; phylum Pseudomonadota; class Gammaproteobacteria; order Pseudomonadales; family Pseudomonadaceae; genus Pseudomonas; species Pseudomonas sp. FP2338. The sequence goes on from NZ_CP117436.1 coordinate 5,178,207, forward strand.
ACTGCTGCAGGATCACCAGCTTAAAAACAAGCACCCGTCCGGGCTGATCAAGAACTTCCCGCCGCTGCAAACCATGGAAAGCCTGCTGTTTGGTTTCCTCTGGGCCGGCTGGACGCTGCTGTCGCTGTCGCTGATCTCCGGCTGGCTGTTCGTCGAGAACCTGTTCGCCCAGCACCTGGTGCACAAAACCCTGCTGGCGTGCCTGGCGTGGGTGGTGTTCAGCGTGCTGTTGTGGGGGCGTAACCGTCTCGGCTGGCGCGGGCACAAGGCGATCCGCTGGACCCTGGCCGGTTTCTGCCTGCTGATGCTGGCCTACTTCGGCAGCAAGCTGGTTCGCGAATACATCCTGCATATCTGACGGGCAGTAATAATGGACAACTTGCCCCTTGGGCCGATGCTCGCGGTAATCGCCCTGCTGATCTTATGGGCGGCGCTGTTTACCGCCATCGAAGCGGCACAACAACACTTGCTGGCCATACGCCCTGGCACACGCCAAGGGGACAAGGCCGCCGCCCGCCTGAACTTCCCACGTAACAGCCTGATCCTGTGCAACAGCCTGTGCCGCGCGGCCGTGGTGATTCTGTGCACGCTGCTGGCTATTTATGCCTGGGCGCAAAACGGCCCGTGGCTCGGCTGGCTGATTTCCTGCGCCATCCTGCTGATACTCGCCGACTACCTGCCCCGTGCGCTGGCCGTTCGTCACCCCCAAGCCGTGCTGGGTTTCGGTAACACGCTGCTGGGCGTCCCGCTGAAAATCCTTTATCCACTGGCCTGGCTGCTCAATGGCATCAGCCTGCTGCTGTTGCGCCCCTTCGCGCGCAAATCCGGCGTGGTGAAAAAGAGCGACGAACCGTTGCCCGAGCATGACGACGAACCGGAGCCCGAGGCCAACGACAATCGCATGCCCGGCCTGCCCGGCATCCACGCCCTGGACAACATCACGGTCAACGACATCCTGGTGCCGCGCAGTGAAGTGGATGGCATCAACCTGGATGACTCGGTCGACGAGATCATCGAGCAACTGCGCACGTCCCAGCGCACGCGCCTGCCGGTGTTTCACAGCGACATCAACCAGGTGCAAGCGGTGCTCAACACTCGCCAGATCCAGCACCTGCTGCCCGACGCCAGCCTGACCAAAGAAGCCTTGCTCGCCGCCTGCCACGAACCCTACTTCGTGCCGGAGAGCACGCCGCTGCAATTGCAGTTGCTGAACTTCCATAAACAGCAACGTCGCCTGGGCATGGTGGTGGACGAATACGGCGAAGTGCTGGGCATCGTTACCCTGGAAGATATCCTCGAAGAAATCGTGGGCGAATTTGAAAGCGATCAGGCTGTGGATAACCCGCACATCGAAGCCCAACCTGATGGCCGCTACATCATCGACGGCGCCGCCTCGATCCGCGAACTGAACAAAAGCCTGGGCTGGCACTTGCCCAGCGACGGCCCCAAGACCCTCAACGGCCTGGTCACCGAGGCGCTGGAGACTATTCCGGACTGCGCGGTGTGCCTGAAAATCGGCCGCTATCGCCTGGAAATCCTCGAAACCGAAGACAACCGCGTGAGCAAGGTGCTGATCTGGCATACCAGCCGCGTGCCGGTGGCTGCATAACTTCCCCTGACACTACTCGGCCCAATGTGGGAGCTGGCTTGCCTGCGATGGCATCACCTCGGTTCAACTGAATGACCGAGGCGCCTGCATCGCAGGCAAGCCAGCTCCCACACAAGCCTGCCCACACCCAAGCCAGCTCCCACATTTAGATTATTTGCCTGCCAACGCCCCCTTGTTGGATCCGCAAACCCCTTCCTATAATCGGCTCGGCTTACCCAAGCCCCGCCCGACCGCGTGCTACCCGCACTCAGCGCGTCCAGGCACCGCCTTACCGTGTCTGACCGGTGTTTGCTCCCATCCCGAGCCGCCCCGCTTACAACCCTGATCCATGGGTGTTCGACCAATAAAAATCCGCGTAAAAACGCGCAATGACCGTCAGGGATACCTCAATGAGCACCACCTATAACGAGGCCGCCACCGCCGCCCCACTCAACTCGACCGCACGGGTCGCCACGGCGAGCATCGTCGGCACCGCCATCGAGTTCTACGACTTCTATATCTACGCCACCGCTGCCGCACTGGTGATTGGCCCGGTGTTCTTCCCGCAGACCTCCGGCACCGCACAGATGCTGGCGTCGTTCCTGACCTTCGGTATCGCCTTTATCGCCCGCCCGCTGGGTTCGGCGCTGTTCGGCCACTTTGGCGACCGCATCGGGCGCAAATCAACGCTGGTGGCCTCGCTGCTGTTGATGGGCGTGTGCACCACGCTGATCGGTTTGCTGCCGGGTTATGACAGCATCGGGGCCTGGGCGCCGATCCTGCTGTGTGTGCTGCGCTTCGGCCAGGGCTTGGGCCTGGGCGGCGAATGGGGCGGCGCGGCGTTGCTGGCCACCGAGAACGCGCCCAAAGGCAAGCGCGCCTGGTTTGGCATGTTCCCGCAACTGGGCCCATCGATTGGCTTTTTGGCGGCCAACGGCCTGTTCCTGATCCTGGCCATGAGCCTCAACGACGAACAGTTCCGCAGTTGGGGCTGGCGCATCCCGTTTATCCTCAGCGCAGCGCTGGTGATGGTCGGCCTGTATGCGCGGCTCAAGCTGCATGAAACTCCGGTGTTCGCCAATGCCGTGGCCAAAGAGGCGCCGGTGAAAGTGCCGCTGGTGGAGCTGTTCAGCCAGCATTGGCTGCCGGTACTGCTGGGCGCCGCGTCGATGGTGGTGTGCTATGCGCTGTTTTACATCACCACCGCGTTTTCCCTGAGCTACGGGGTTTCGACCCTGGGCTACAGCCGTGAGATGTTCCTCGGTTTGCTGTGCTTTGCGGTGCTGTTCATGGGGCTGGCCACGCCACTGGCAGCCTTGGCCAGCGACCGCTACGGGCGCAAGCCGGTGCTGATCGTCGGCGCGGTGCTGGCGATTTTGTCGGGTTTCACCATGGAGCCGCTGCTGACCCACGGTTCAACCTGGGCGGTGGCGTTGTTCCTGGCGCTGGAACTGTTCCTGATGGGCATCACGTTTGCCCCGATGGGCGCAATGCTGCCGGAGCTGTTTCCGACCCGCGTGCGTTATACCGGCGCTTCGGCGGCGTATAACCTCGGCGGGATTGTCGGCGCGTCGGCCGCACCGTTTTTCGCAACCAAGCTGGTGGCGATGGGTGGGCTGAGTTATGTCGGCGGGTATGTGTCGGCGGCAGCGTTGCTCAGCTTAATCGCTGTGCTGTGCCTGAAAGAGACGCGGGATAATGATTTGAACAAGGTAACCTGATAGACCGCCTTCGCAGGCAAGCCAGCTCCCACATTTGATCTGGTTCACATAGTTTGATGTGTGAATACATTTCAAATGTGGGAGCTGGCTTGCCTGCGAAAGGCGCGCCTCGGTTACAGCTCTACAACAACAGCTTTGGAAGCACGGGTAGCCTTCGCACGGGCCGCCTCGATCGACTCATCCCGCGCCAACGCCACACCCATGCGGCGCTGCCCCTTCACTTCTGGCTTACCAAACAGACGCAAGGCCGTGTCCGGCTCGCTCAAGGCCGCACCGAGGTTGGCGAATGCCGTCTGAGTCGACTGCCCTTCCACCAGGATCACCGCCGAAGCCGAAGGCCCGAACTGGCGGATCAACGGAATCGGCAGGCCCAGGATGGCGCGCGCGTGCAGCGCAAACTGCGACAGGTCCTGAGAAATCAGGGTCACCAAACCGGTGTCATGGGGGCGCGGCGACACTTCGCTGAACCACACCTGATCGCCCTTGATGAACAACTCCACGCCAAACAGGCCACGGCCACCCAACGCCTCAGTCACGGCTTTGGCAACGCGCTCGGATTCAGCCAGGGCAATCGGGCTCATGGCTTGCGGCTGCCAGGATTCCTGATAGTCGCCCTTCTCCTGACGGTGCCCCACTGGCGCACAGAACGTGGTGCCACCGATGTGACGCACGGTCAGCAGGGTGATTTCGTAGTCGAAGTCGATAAAACCTTCGATGATCACGCGGCCTTTGCCGGCACGCCCGCCTTCCTGGGCGTAATCCCAGGCTTTTTGCACATCGTCGGTGCTGCGCAGCAGGCTCTGGCCCTTGCCCGACGAACTCATCACCGGCTTGACCACACACGGGAAGCCCAGGTCTTGCACGGCCTTGCTGTAGTCTTCGAAGGTGTCGGCGAAGTGGTACGGCGAGGTTGGCAGGTCCAGCTCTTCGGCGGCCAGGCGACGGATGCCTTCGCGGTTCATGGTCAGCGAGGTGGCGCGCGCGGTCGGGATCACGGTGAAGCCTTCGGCTTCCAGTTCCACCAGCGTTGCAGTGGCGATGGCTTCGATTTCCGGCACGATGAAGTGCGGCTTTTCGGCCTCGATCACCGCACGCAGGGCGGCGCCGTCGAGCATGTTGATCACGTGGCTGCGGTGCGCCACCTGCATGGCCGGTGCGTTGGCGTAGCGATCCACGGCAATCACTTCAACGCCCAGGCGTTGCAGTTCGATTACCACTTCCTTGCCCAGCTCACCGCAGCCACACAGCAAAACGCGGGTCGCGGTTGGCGACAATGGAGTTCCGATTCGGGTCATCTCAGGTCCTCAGGGGAGCGGATCATGGGGAGAAAGGCCGGCATTTTACATGAACTGTAAAAATTGGCCTCAGTTGGCGACAGCCCGTTTGCGCATGCGCCAAGCCATGATCAGCCACACCACCGTGACCCCGGCAAATTTCGACACCAGCGCGGTGCCGGCCACTGCCGGTGTGAGCGCGCCGATCAGGCCGAAGAAGATAAAGGTATCGAGGGGAATACTCAGCGCCGAACTTATCCACAGGCGGTCGTGCAGCGGGCGCTTGGTGATGCTGAACACCAGCCAGTCGATGCACTCGGACACCGCAAACGCCGTGGCGCTGGCCAGGGCGATGGACGGGTCGGAGGTGATGTACGACAACACCAGTGCCGCCAGCATGGCGATGATCGCGCCATGGCCGAAACGGGTTTGCACCATGTCGCGCAGGATAAACACCAGGCCGCCCCAGGCGGACCAGATGACATCCAGGTGCGGGGCGGTGGAGAAAGCGAAGTTGATCAGCACGACGCTGCTGATGTAGGCGATCAGGAAGAGCATGGGGCGAGGGACCTATGGGTAATGCCGCACAGGTTAATGCACAAACAATCACTGTGGCGAGGGAGCTTGCTCCCGCTGGGGCACGAAGCGGCCCTTATACAGGTGATTGCGGCATAGCTGAATAAATGCAGTCGCCTGATGTGGGGCTGCTTCGCAGCCCAGCGGGAGCAAGCTCCCTCGCCACAAAAAGAAGCATTCCAACAGTTCAGGCGCCGGACTTCCCCGGCATCATCCACACCAACCCACTCGCCATCGCCCGCTCATGGCACAACCCCAGCACCACCCGGCGCTCGGCATTGTCCATGCGGCTCCAGCGCGTAATCTCATCCACCGTACGCTGGCAGCCGGTACAAATATCATCATCGTCCAGCGCACAAATGCTCACGCACGGCGAGGCGACGGGGCGTTCAACCGGGTTCATTCTTCCTGCTCAACCAGGTCACGCGCATAGCGCTGCGCGTTATGCACATAGTGCGCGGCGCTGGCTTCGAGCATGCGCTTCTGCGCCTCGGTCAGCTCACGTACCACCTTGCCCGGCGAGCCCATCACCAGCGAGCCATCGGGGATTTCCTTGCCCTCGCCAATCAGCGAATTGGCGCCGATGATGCAATGTTTGCCGATCTTGGCGCCGTTAAGGATCACCGCGTTGATGCCGATCAGGCTGTAGTCGTCGACGGTGCAGCCGTGCAGCATGGCGTTATGGCCGATGGTCACGCCGGTGCCCAGGGTCAGCGGGTAGCCCATGTCGGTGTGCATCACGCTGCCGTCTTGCACATTGCTGTTCTTGCCGATCAGGATCAGTTCGTTATCGCCACGCAATACTGCGTTGAACCAGACGTTGGCGCCCTCTTCCAGCTTGACCTTGCCGACCAGCGTGGCATTCGGCGCCACCCAGCTGTGCGGGTGCGTCTCGACGCGGGCGTCGCCCAGGCGGTATTTCATGGTGTGTCCTCACGGCTGGCCATTCAAGCGATGGCTTAGATATTGATAAAGCTTTTAGGCGGCTGGTGCAGGCTGATCTGGGCGTCGTCATAGAGCAGGTTGATCAGCTCCACGATCATGATCGCCGTCAGCCCCCAGATCTTGTATTCACCAAATCGATAACTGGGCACATACCAACTGCGGCCCTGATAGTCGATGCGGTGGGTGTGTTCGCGCGGGTCCTGACGGAAAAACTCCAGCGGCACGCTGAACACGGCGGCGATCTCGGCATCGTTGGCCAGGTATTCGACGTAATCGGGGATCACACCGACGTAGGGCGTAACCCGAATACCGTGCAGGGAAATCAACGGGCTTAACGGGCCGATCACTTCCACCAGACCGGGCGGCAGGCCGATTTCTTCTTCGGCTTCGCGCAGTGCGGTAAAAATCAGGTCCGGGTCTTCGGGGTCACGCCGCCCGCCGGGAAACGCCACTTCGCCACCGTGGGTCGACAGGCCGCTGGCGCGCAGGGTCAGGATCAGTTCGGGTTCGTCGCTGCGGGTAATCGGCACCAACACCGCGGCCTCGGGGAAACGCCCATCGGTTTCCAACGTGTGGGGGGTGTGATTGCTTACCCGGCGAAGTAGCTCGTCCAGCATGAGTCATCTCGATCTGTTGGCTACCATGCATCATGCACCAAAGCAGGCGGGCGCCCAACCCCAAAACCACTGGCGTGTCGCTAAACGACAACTTGCAGGGCCCTGCCCACCGAGCCAAGATAGACGCACTTTCCAGGAACCCCAGCATGAATTTCTGCAGCCAGTGCGGTAAACCGGTTACCCAACGCATTCCCGAAGGCGACGGCCGCCTGCGCTACGTGTGTGATCACTGCTCGACCATTCACTACCAGAACCCCAATATCGTCGCCGGCACCGTGCCGGTGTGGGGCGACAAAGTGCTGCTGTGCCGTCGCGCCATCGAACCGCGCCTGGGTTACTGGACCCTGCCCGCAGGCTTTATGGAAAACGGCGAAACCGTGGAGCAGGCCGCCGCCCGCGAAACCCTGGAAGAAGCCTGCGCCCGCGTGCGCAACCTGAGCCTCTATACCCTGATCGATGTGCCGCACATCAGCCAGGTGCATATCTTCTACCGCGCCGAGCTGGTTGACCTGGACTTCGCCGCAGGCCCCGAGAGCCTTGAAGTGAAGCTGTTCAATGAAGCCGACATCCCTTGGTCCGAGCTGGCTTTCCGCACGGTCGGGCGTACCTTAGAATGCTTCTTCGCTGACCGCAGGCAACAGCTGTTCCCGGTGCGCAGCGAGTCAGTGCCGCCGATGACGCGGCCAGCCAAATAACTCCAGGCAGCACCTTCTACAAGGGAAACCGTTTTAATGCGTTGGTTGCTCGCTCTGATCTGCCTGTCGTTCGCCAGCCTGTCTTGGGCCTCCACGGTGGAAACCCTCGGCGGCAAACCGGTCGAGAAAATCCTGGTGCTCAAGTCCGCCCATCAGTTGCAACTGATCAATGACGGCAAACCGCTCAAGACCTACCGCATCTCGCTCGGCAAAAACCCCAAGGGCACCAAACTGATGGAAGGCGACCGCCGCACGCCAGAGGGCTTCTACTGGATCGACTGGCGCAAGACCAGCGACCGCTTCAACCTGGCCATGCACATCTCCTACCCCAATATCAGCGACTCGGCCCGCGCGCGCCGCGAGGGCGTGAAACCGGGCAGCATGATCATGATCCACGGCACCCCCGACACCGAGGAATACCCGGAACAGTGGTTTCACACCCTGGACTGGACCGACGGTTGCATCGGCATGCGCAACGTGGACATGCGCGAAGTGTGGAACCTGGTCAAAGACGGCACCCTGATCGAGATTCGGCCGTAATCGCCTACCGCTCGTAAAATAAGTCAAAAATAAATCAAAAAAAATCCTGCCCAGGACAGCGCCTGCCGGTGAATACCAGTTCACCCCGCGGGCTGCGCAATTCTGCGCGCACTCAAGACCTCTCTAATACCACTTGATACCAGGCACCCTTAATGTGCGCTGAAACAGGCTGCCGCACTGTTTTCGCTGCATTGACATGGTATTTAAGTGGTATTAATTTCCGGCCAATACCGGGCGACAACACTCCAATAACGCATCGGAAACCTGACAGATGAATCCCATACTGGCGCTGCGCCCTGACGACAAACAGTCCACGCCGCTGTACCTGCAATTGGCCCGCAAGCTCGAAGCGGCGATCCATGCCGGCGAGTGGAAATCCGAGCAGGCCTTGCCGTCGGAACGGGTCCTTAGTGAGCAACTGAGTATTTCCCGCGTCACCGCGCGCAAAGCCCTGGAAGTGCTGTTTGCCCAAGGCTTGATTCGTCGCAGCCAGGGTTCCGGGACCTTTATCACCCCGCGTCTGGAGCAACCGCTGTCGCGCCTGTCGGGGTTCAGCGAGATGTTGCGGCTCAAGGGCTTTGTGCCCACGTCCCAGTGGCTGGAGCGCGACATCACCCCGCCGACCCACGAAGAACTGATCCGCCTGGGCCTGTCGCCGACCGACAAAGTGGCGCGGCTCAAACGCCTGCGTAAGGCTGACGACACCGTAATGGCAATTGAAATGACCGCCATGCCCGCCTCCGTGCTGCCAAACCCGCAAGCCATCGGCAATTCGCTGTACGAATACCTGGAAAGCATCGGCAAACCGGTGGTGCGCGCACTGCAACATATCCAGGCGATCAATGCCTCCGATGAGTTCGCCAAACTGGTCGGCATCGCCCCCGGCACCGCCATGCTGCTGATGACCCGGGTCGGCTACACCGCCGACAACACGCCGATTGAAATCACCGACACCTACTGCCGCAACGACTACTACGACTTCGTCGCAGAGCTGCGCCGCAATGACTACTCCGCTGAACTGCGAGTTTAGAGAACTGCCCATGTCCGAAGACAACATCCTCACGCCCGGCGGCTGGATTCGCGGCCGCCTGGTGAACGAACACGGCAAGGTAGTCGCCATCGACGGCACGCCGTGCGACCCGAACGACAATGACCTGCCCTACTTGCTGCCAGGCTTTATCGACCTGCACGTTCACGGCGGTGGCGGCAAAGACATCATGGAAGGCACCGACGCCTTCGAGACCATCACCCGCACCCACGTGCGTTTTGGTACGACGTCGCTGCTGGCCACCACCATGACCGCACCGGTGGATGAAATCTCCCGCGTGCTCGGCGAACTCGGCACGTTCTGCGAGCAGCGTCCTAGAGGCAGCGCCCGCGTCCTCGGCGTGCACCTGGAAGGCCCTTACATCAATCCGGGAAAACTCGGCGCGCAGCCCAACTTTGCCCACACCGCGTTGATGGCCGAAGTGGAAGCCTACCTGCGCCTGGCGCCGATCCGGGTGATCACCATTGCTCCGGAAATCGCCGGCCACGATGCCTTGATCCGCGCCCTCAGCGAACGCGGCGTGCGCATGCAAATCGGCCACACCCTGGGCAGCTATGAAGAAGGCGTCGCGGCCCTTGCCGCCGGCGCCACCAGCTTCACGCATTTGTATAACGCCATGAGCCCGCTGCATCACCGCGAACCGGGCATCGTCGGCGCCGCGTTGGCCCACGCCAAGTACGCAGAATTGATCCCGGATTTGCTGCACGTGCATCCCGGCGCCATACGCGTGGCCCTGCGCTCGATCCCGTGCCTGTACTGCGTCACCGATTCCACCGCCGCCGCCGGCATGCCCGACGGCGAATACAAGCTGGGCAGCCACACCGTGACCAAATGCCTGGGCGGCGTGCGCCTGGCCGACGGCACCCTGGCCGGCAGCACCCTGACCATGGACCAGGCGCTGCGCAACCTGGTGAAAATCGGCCTGCCGATCAGCGAAGCCTCACAACGCCTGTCGCAATTTCCTGCGGACTATTTGGGCCTGGAAGAACGCGGGCGCCTGCAACCCGGCAGCTTTGCCGACTGCGTGCGTTTGGACCGCTCCCTGACACTCACCGACGTAATGGTCGAAGGAGAAACCATTGACTTCAAAAATGCTTGAAGAGGCCCTGGCCTCCTGTCACGCCGTTGAGGCACAACTGCAGCGCCTCAACCCGATGCTGGAGGAAGTGGCCGGGCGCCTGCGCCGTCAGCCGCCGCAAGTGGCGATGACCATCGCCCGTGGCAGTTCGGACCACGCCGCCAGCTACTTTGCCTATCTGGCCATGCAGCATGTGGGCATTCCAGTGGCGTCGTTGCCAATGTCGGTGGTGACCCTGCTGCAAGCGCCGTTAAAGGTCAGCGGCCAGGTGGCGTTCGGCTTCTCCCAGTCGGGGCAAAGCCCGGACCTGGTCAACAGCCTGCGCCTGCTGCGCAAACGCGGGGTTTTGAGCATTTCGATGGTCAACGCCGAAGACTCACCACTGGAAGCCGCGTGTGAATTCCATGTGCCGCTGTGCGCCGGACCGGAGCAGAGTGTCGCCGCGACCAAAAGCTTTATCGCCACGTTAAGCGCCAGCGCGCAGTTGATCGGCCACTGGAACCAGGACTTGTTGCTGCTGCAAGCCTGCCAGGCCTTGCCCGACGGTTTGCGCGAAGCCGCCACCCAGGATTGGACGCCCGCCATCGAAGCCCTGCGCAGCAGCCAACGCCTGATTGTAATCGGCCGTGGCGCCGGTTTTGCCATCGCCCAGGAAGCCGCGCTCAAGCTCAAGGAAACCTCGGCGATCCAGGCCGAGGCCTTCAGCAGCGCCGAGGTGCGCCACGGGCCGATGGCCTTGATCGATGAAAACTACCCACTGCTGGTGTTCGCCCCACGTGGCGCCGAGCAAGCCGGTTTGTTGAGCCTGGCTGCCGATATGCGTCAACGCGGCGCCCGCGTCTTGCTGGCCGCGCCCGACGATATCGTGGAACGCGACCTGACCCTGAGCCGCGCCGAACACCCAAGCCTGGACCCGATCCTGGCGATCCAAAGCTTCTACGTGATGGCCGCCGGCCTGGCGGAGGCCCGGGGCATGGACCCGGACCAGCCGCGCCACCTGAGCAAAGTTACCCGCACTCACTGAGTCGCGTTTTCCTGATGAGTACCGTGCCCATGTCCTACAACAATAATGAATTGACCCTAAGCGCCCCACTCAGTGGCCCGGTGCTGAGCCTGGGCAACGTTCCCGATGAAGTGTTCGCCAGTGGCGCCATGGGCGACGGTATTGCCATCGACCCGCTGAACGACTGCCTGCACGCGCCCTGTGACGGCGTGATCAGCCACGTCGCCCGCACCGGGCACGCGCTGACCATTCGCGCCGACAACGGTGCCGAAGTGTTGATGCACGTGGGCATCGACACCGTGGAATTGAACGGCGAAGGCTTTGCCCTGCTGGTCAAGGAAGGCGCACGGGTGAGCCAGGGCCAGGCGCTGGTGCAGTTTGATCTGGACCGCATTGCGCGCCAGTGCAAAAGCCTGGTCAGCCTGATCATCCTGACCAATGGCGAGGGTTTTGAGCTACGGCCGGTGGCAGGAACAATCGTCAAGGTGGGTGAGCCATTGCTGCACATTGCCGCGCGTTCGGCAGCGCCGTTGCAGGCGGCTGTGGATAACTCAGTCACCGAAGTGCGCGCCAGCGTGCGCATTACCCACCGTGGCGGCTTGCATGCACGCCCCGCCGCGCTGGTGCGCAAGGCCGCGCAAGGGTTCAATTGCCATGCAGAGCTGCACTTCGCCGGCAAGTCGGCGCCGTGCGACAGCCTGATTGGCTTGATGGGGTTGGGCATTGGTGAAGGTGATGAAGTGCGCATCACCTGTCGCGGCACCGATTGCGAGGCGGCGCTGCGGGCATTGGTGGCCGCACTCTCGGTTGCCGTGAGTGAAGAACACCACGCGCCGGTAGCCGTGGCTCCGCGTCGGGCGAACACCGAAGCCGGTGTATTGCAAGGCGTGTGCGCCGCGCCCGGTCTGGTCTGTGGGCCGCTGTTTCGCCTCACCGGTATCGAACTGCCGCAAGACACCGGCAAGCATGTCGCCGACGAACAACTGCAGCGCCTGGACACCGCCCTGGAGCAAGTGCGCGGCGAAATCCGCAGCACCCTGGCGCAGGCACGCCAACGCAAGAACGTCGAAGAAGAAGACATCTTCGCCGCCCACCTTGCACTGTTGGAAGACCCTACCCTGCTGGACGCCGCCACCGGTGCTATCGAGCAAGGCAGCGCCGCCACCCACGCCTGGCGCGATGCGATCCAGGCGCAATGCGCGGTGTTGCTGGCGTTGGGCAAACCGCTGTTTGCCGAGCGCGCCAACGACCTGCGCGACCTGCAACAACGGGTGCTGCGCGCGCTGTTGGGCGAAACCTGGCACTTCGAATTGCCGGCCGGCGCGATTGTCAGCGCCCATGAACTGACCCCCTCCGACCTGCTGCAACTGAGCGCACAAAACGCCGTGGGTATTTGCATGGCCGAAGGTGGCGCAACGTCCCACGTCGCGATTTTGGCCCGAGGCAAAGGCTTGCCCTGTGTGGTCGCGCTGGGCGCCGAAGTGCTCGACGTGCCCCAAGGCCAACGCGTGGTGCTGGACGCGGCCAACGGTCGCCTGGAGCTGGCACCCAGCGACGCGCGCCATGCCGAAGTGCACCAGATTCGCGATGCGCAGAAACTGCGCCGTCAGCAACAACAGGCCCAAGCCCGGCAAGCGGCACAAACCCGCGATGGCGTGAGCATTGAAGTGGCGGCCAATGTCGCCTCCAGTGCCGAGGCCCAAGTGGCGTTTGAAAACGGCGCCGATGGTGTGGGCCTGCTGCGCACCGAATTCCTGTTTGTCGACCGCCGCACCGCGCCGGATGAGCAAGAGCAACGCCAGGCCTACCAGGCCGTGCTGGATGCCATGGGCGACAAGTCGGTGATCATCCGCACCATCGACGTGGGCGGCGACAAACAGCTCGACTACCTGCCGTTGCCGGTTGAGGCCAACCCGGTGCTGGGCCTGCGCGGCATTCGCCTGGCGCAGGTGCGCCCGGACGTGCTCGACCAACAACTGCGTGCGCTGCTGCAAGTGGCCCCATTAGAGCGCTGCCGCATCCTGCTGCCGATGGTCAGCGAGGTGGATGAATTGCTTCATATCCGCCAGCGTCTGGATGAACTGTGCGCGGAGCTGGAGCTGACCCAGCGCCCGGAACTGGGCGTGATGATCGAAGTGCCCGCCGCCGCGCTGATGGCCGAGCAACTCGCCAAACACGCGGACTTTTTATCCATCGGCACCAATGACCTGTCCCAGTACACCCTGGCCATGGACCGCGACCACGCGGGCCTGGCCGCACGGGTGGATGCCTTGCACCCGGCGCTGCTGCGCTTGATCGCGCAAACCTGCGCCGGCGCCGCCAAACATGGGCGTTGGGTGGGTGTATGCGGCGCCCTGGCGTCCGACCCGCTGGCCACGCCGGTGCTGGTTGGCCTGGGTGTGAGTGAACTGTCGGTAAGCCCGCCGCAAATCGGAGAAATCAAGGACCGCGTCCGCCACCTGGACGCGGCGCAATGCCGGCAATTGAGCCAAGGCCTGCTCGACCTGAGCAGCGCCAAGGCCGTTCGCCAAGCCTGTCAACACCACTGGCCGCTGAGCTGAAAACAACAAGAATAGGGAGACACGCCATGTACCAACATTTCATCGAAGGCCTGCAACGCCTCGGCCGCGCGCTGATGCTGCCGATCGCGATTCTGCCGATCGCCGGGCTCTTGCTGCGCCTGGGCGACACCGACCTTTTGAACATCGCGGTGATGCACGATGCCGGGCAAGCCATTTTCGCCAACCTCGCGCTGATCTTCGCCATCGGTATTGCCGTGGGTTTTGCCCGCGACAATAACGGCACGGCGGGTTTGGCCGGGGCGATTGGTTACCTGGTGATGATCTCCACGCTCAAGGTGATGGATACCACCATCAACATGGGCATGCTCGCCGGTATCGCCAGCGGCTTAATGGCCGGTGGGCTGTATAACCGCTTCAAGGACATCAAGCTGCCGGAGTACCTGGCCTTCTTTGGTGGGCGACGGTTTGTGCCGATTGTCACCGGGTTTTCGGCGGTCGCTCTGGGCGTGATCTTCGGCCTGATCTGGCCGCCGATCCAGCACGGCATCAATAGCTTCGGCGTGTTGCTGATGGAAAGCGGCAGCTTTGGCGCGTTCGTGTTTGGTGTGTTCAACCGCCTGCTGATCGTCACCGGCCTGCACCATATCCTCAACAACATGGCGTGGTTTGTGTTCGGCAGCTTTACCGACCCGACCACCGGCGCCATCGTCACCGGCGACCTGACCCGTTATTTTGCCGGCGACCCGAAAGGCGGCCAGTTCATGACAGGCATGTTCCCGGTCATGCTGTTCGGCCTGCCCGCCGCGTGTTTGGCGATGTACCGCAATGCACTGCCGGAACGCCGCAAGGTCATGGGCGGGATTTTTCTGTCGATGGCGCTGACTTCGTTCCTCACCGGCGTGACTGAGCCGATCGAATTCGCGTTCATGTTCCTTGCGCCATTTTTGTACCTGATCCACGCGGTGCTCACCGGCCTGTCGATGGCCGTAACCAATATGTTGAATATCCACCTGGGCTTTACCTTCTCTGGTGGTTTTATCGACATGGTGCTCGGTTGGGGCAAGTCCACCAATGGCTGGCTGGTGTTCCCGGTGGGGTTGGCTTACGCGGTGATTTACTACAGCGTGTTCAACTACTGCATTCGCCGGTTCAACCTGAAGACACCGGGCCGTGAAGACATCCAGGTGGTGCAGGCTGAGGTGATGACGGATAACCAGCGGGCCAGCGCCTACATTCGTGCGCTGGGCGGTGCGGAGAATCTGCTGAGCGTGGGTGCATGCACTACACGTCTGCGCCTGGACATGGTGGATCGCAACAAAGCAGTGGATGCACAGTTGAAAGCACTCGGCGCCATGGCCGTGGTTCGGCCGGGTAACGGCGGAAGTTTGCAGGTGGTGGTGGGGCCGATGGCCGACAGCATTGCCGATGAGATTCGCCTGGCGATGCCATCGTTTGTTGCCAGTGCGCCAGTGGCGGTTACACCTGTGGATAAGCCGGTTGCAGTGAATGTGCAGGAAGCCGAGAAGTGGCTGAGTGCCTTGGGTGGTCGCGCGAATGTGCGCCAGCTGGAAGCGGTGGCGATGACCCGGTTGCGGGTGGAACTGGGGGATGATTCAGTGCTGTCTGAAGCGGACCTGACTGCGCTGGGTTGCCAGGGTGTGAGCCAGCTGGACAGCGGGGTTTGGCACTTGTTGATTGGTGACAAGGCCACTGGATTGGGCGAGGCGCTGGAGCGACTGGTTACCCGCCCAATCAACGCCTGACCACCACTGTGGCGAGGGAGATTGCTCCCGCTGGGCTGCGCAGCAGCCCCTTGCCCAGCCTACACATTCTTTCAGAAAGAACTCTGTGGCAGGTTTTGGGGGCGCTTCGCACCCCAGCGGGAGCAAGCTCCCTCGCCACAGAGTGGGTGTCTTCAGTTGCTGATGGGGATTTCTTGTAGATCCAACACTCGGTCCACCATCAACTGAATACCTTCCAGCATCCGATGAATCCCCAGCACCGCATCGCGCTGCGGGCCGTCGATGTCAAAGGCCAAGTTGCCTGCCAGTGCTTGAAGTGATGCCAGGTCTTGGGAGGCATTGGCGAGCAGGGTTTCGCTGTTCAGGTTGGGGAGTACGGAGAAGATTTGATCGGTGGGCTGAGAATCAGATGGGGGATTTGGACTGTCTTTGATCATGGTGTGTTTCCTAGTGAGAGTTTAGGAACTACCAGCATCACTTGCAGATGATGGGTGGCAGCTGTGCGCGGGCCTGCAAGACCGAGTCCCACCAGCACCTCGGTAGACCCGAAGGTCTCCCGCACACAGCAGCCATAAATGACGACCATGAAAAAGCGCCGCAATTATAAAGGCGCTTAGGAGTAACTGGTGAGGTTTCGGCGGGCTTGCAGTCCCGATCGCTGAATTGGCAGCGACTGGCAAAGGTTAATAAGGTGAGTTCCTAGGGACAACCTGAAAAGCCTGTGGGAAAGATCTGAGCCGCCTGCCCCGGCGCCATCGCAGGCAAGCTGAACTGGCCTAATGATTTTGGACACTTCAATCGGGCGCTATGATGGCGCCCAAATCTGAGGTGTTTGGATATGCGCAAATCTTATTCGAGTGAGTTCAAGCTCAAAGCTGCCAGCATGGTGCTGGATGAAGGGCTGCAGGTTCCCGAGGTGTGCGCCAGTTTGGATATTGGCCCTACAGCCTTGCGCCGCTGGGTGGATCAGGTGCGTAAAGAGCGATTAGGCTCGACGCCGGTAGGCGCCAAGGCGATTACTGCCGATCAACGAGAGATTCAGAGGCTCAAAGCGTTGCTTCGGGAGAAAGACCTGGACATCGAAATCCTAAAAAAGGCCAGTGCTCTCCTGCTTTTGGACGCCAAAGATCATTCACGCTGATCGATGAGCTGGACGAGCAGTACGGCGTCAACAGGTGTTGCCGGGCGTTCGGCGTCAACAGAAGTAGCTTTTACGCTTGGCGTCAGCGCCAAGGCAGAGCAAATCCTGAGCGGGAGAAGCTCAAGGCCGCGCTGGTCAGGCATCACAAGGCATCGCGGGCTTCTGCGGGAGCGAGAACTTTGGCGAAGGAGCTGCAAGAGAAAGGGCATCGCATCGGGCGGTACTTGGCTCGCAGTTTGATGCGCGAAGCGGGGATCGCCAGCCGTCAGCGCCGACGTCACAAGTACAAATCGCCCGGCGTGGAAGCGTTAGTGGCCCCGCATGTGCTCAAGCGCAAGTTTGATGTGACGGCGGTTAACCAGGTGTGGTGTGGAGACGTGACGTACATCAAAGTCGGGAAGCGGTGGCTGTATTTCGCCGCAGTTCTGGATTTGTTTGCTCGTCGGGTCGTGGGTTGGTCGTTTTCTATGATTTCCGATGCCACGCTGACCTGCGAGGCTTTGCGGATGGCAGTTGAGCTTAGAGGCCGCCCTAAAGACGTGCTGTTTCACTCAGACCAAGGTTGTCAGTACACGAGCCATAAGTTCAGGAATGAGCTGCTGGAACATGAGCTACGGCAAAGCATGAGTCGTAAAGGCGAATGCTGGGATAACGCTCCGATGGAGCGCTTCTTCGGAAGTTTGAAATCAGAATGGGTGCCTGAGACGGGCTATGAATCAGAGCATGAGGCCCGGGCAGATGTGCAGCGCTATGTCTCTCGCTACAACATCTCCAGGCCTCACAGTTACAACGATTACCGGTCGCCGGTCGTCAGGGAGAGACTGGCGGCGTGAACCTTAAATGGTGTCCAAGATTACTTGACCAGTTCAAGCCAGCTCCCACAGACTGCTCGACCAACTGTGGGAGCTGGCTTGCCTGCGATTGGTCCTTACAGGCAACAAAAAACCCGCTGACCAAACCGGCCCAGCGGGTTTCTAGTATTCACAATCCAACCATCACTTCGCCGCAATGCACTCCATTTCCATGCGAGCATCCCAGGCGAGTTGGTTACCGCCGAAGGCGCTGCGAGCCGGGTACGGCTTTTTGAAATACTCTTTGTACACGTCGTTGAAGGCTGGCCACTCTTTGATATCAGCCAGCATCACCGTGCACTTGACCACATCCTTGAGCTCGTAGCCGTTGGCTGCAAGCGTGGTTTTGATGTTCTCGATGGCCCGGCGCGATTCCGGCACGATACCGCCAGGCACCACCTTGTGGGTGCCGGCAGCGTCGCCGAGTGCGCCAGAGGTGTAGAACACGTTGCCTACACGTACACCGTCGGAAAACGGCAGGTTAAAACGCCCCGAATCATAGAACTGGACGTTGCCCTTAGCCTCGGGCTTACCGGCCCACGCGCCGCCGATGCCAACCAACATGGCCGACAGAACACCGACTGAAACCCACTGCAATATCTTCATGATAGGACACCTTGCTGCTGGGTCTAGGCCCTGGACATCCACACGCACACGTATGTGGGCGTGCTGTCTCTGGCTCTCCAGCCCAGCAGCACACTATCTTCCCGGGTGATAACGCCTCTGTAGGGGCTTTCCGGTTTCTCTGGTCAAATCGCCCTACTCACAATGTTTTATTCCGGGCACAAAAAACCCGCTGTCCGTTATGACCCAGCGGGTTTCTTGTATTCACAACTCACCCATCACTTCGCCGCAATGCACTCGATTTCCATGCGGGCATCATAGGCCAACTGGTTACCGCCGAACGCGCTGCGCGCCGGGTAAGGTTTTTTGAAGTACTCCTTGTACACATCATTGAAGGCTGGCCACTCTTTGATATCGGCCAGCATCACCGTGCACTTGACCACATCCTTGAGCTCGTAGCCGTTAGCCTTGAGCGTCGCTTTGATGTTGTCCAGGGCCTGGCGGGACTCCGGCACGATGCCGCCTGGCACCAGCTTGTTGGAGCCGGCTGCGTCACCGATTTCGCCCGAGGTGTAGAACACTTTGCCCACTCGTACACCATCGGAGAATGGCAGGTTGAAACGCCCCGAATCATAGAATTGGACATTGCTCATGGCCTTGACTTCGGGCTTGCCGGCCCACGCGCCTCCGGCGCCAATCAACATAGCTGCCAGAGCACTGCCTGCGATCCACTGGTTTTTCTTCATCTAGGAACACCTTCTCGACTGGGTCTAAGCCCGAGACATCCACGCGCCCGCCGATGCGGATGCGTTGTCTCGTAGCACCTGCGCGGCACACTACCGTCGCTGGCGACAAAGCCTCTGTAGGGGTTCTCTGTTTTCAAGCCACAAAAAAACCCGCTGTCCTTGATGGCCCAGCGGGTTTCTTGTTTTCACAGCCAGCGAATCAAAAATCCGCCAACTGCCACACCTCATAGGCAGGCGTCTCATACGGATGACTGAGTTTGAGCGCAGCCACAACAGCCACGATCAACTCATCCGCCACCACCAGCTCAACCTTCCATTCTTCAACCACTTCAACCTGGCCGACTTGCCCGAGAAACGGCTGGCTGCCGTCCAACGCGCGGAATTGGCCCTGGCCCAGCACTTGCCAGGCGCAGCTGTCGTAGTCGCCGATGCGCCCGCCACCGGCTGCGAAGACGGCGGTTTTCACCGTTTCCACATGGCTGTCGGGCACAAAGAAGGCGAGCTTGTACACCGCCTTAGTTCACCCAAACGCGAGCGTTGCGGAACATGCGCATCCAGGCGCCGTCTTCGTTCCACTCTTCCGGGCGCCACGAGTTCTGCACGGCGCGGAACACACGCTCCGGGTGCGGCATCATGATGGTCACACGACCGTCGCGGCTGGTAAGGCCGGTGATCCCGCGCGGCGAGCCGTTCGGGTTGGCCGGGTAGCTTTCGGTGACCTTGCCGTGGTTGTCGACGAAACGCATGGCCACGCAACCGGACAGGTCGGCTTCCAGCAAGGCTTCTTCGCTGGAGAATTCAGCGTGGCCTTCACCGTGGGCGATGGCGATTGGCATGCGCGAACCGGCCATGCCTTGCAGGAAGATCGAGTTGGATTCCTGCACCTGCACCATGGCAACACGGGCTTCGAACTGCTCGGAACGGTTGCGCACAAAGTGCGGCCAGAACTCGCTGCCCGGGATCAGTTCGCTGAGGTTGGACATCATCTGGCAACCGTTGCACACACCCAGGGTGAAGCTGTCGTTGCGCTCGAAGAAGCCCTGGAACGCATCACGGGCACGGCTGTTGAACAAGGCCGATTTGGCCCAGCCTTCACCGGCACCCAGCACGTCGCCGTAGGAGAAACCGCCGCAGGCGACGAGGCCTTTGAACTCGTTGAGGTCAACGCGACCGGCGAGGATATCGCTCATGTGCACGTCGATCGCATTAAAGCCGGCGCGGTCGAACGCGGCCGCCATTTCCACCTGGCCATTGACGCCCTGCTCACGCAGTACGGCAACTTGTGGGCGGATGCCTTTCTTGATGTAAGGCGCGGCGATGTCCTGGTTGACGTCGAAGCTGAGCTTGGTGCTCAGGCCCGGGTTGTCTTCTTCCAGGATCACGTCGAATTCCTGCTCGGCGCAGTCGGCGTTATCACGCAGGCGTTGGATCTGGTAGCTGGTCTCGGCCCACTGGCGTTGCAGCAAGCGACGCTGGCCGGCAAACACGGTGTCGCCGTTGAACGAGATGTTGATCTCGCCGTTGTTGATCGGCTGGCCGATCACCGCCACGCAGTCGTCCAGGCCAGCGGCGCTGAATTGAGCGAGTACGTCTGGAGTCGCGTCCTGGCGAACCTGGATCACGGCGCCCAACTCTTCGTTGAACAGGATGCCGTTGATTTCGGCAGCATCCTCGGCAACGCTGTCGAGCACGATGTTCAGGCCGCAGTGACCGGCAAACGCCATTTCGACAACGCTGGTCAGCAAACCGCCGTCGGAACGGTCGTGGTAAGCCAGCAGGTGGCCGTCGGCGTTCAGGCCCTGGATCACGGCGAAGAAGGCTTTGAGGTCTTCGGCGTCATCCACGTCCGGCGCGTGCTTGCCGAGTTTGCCGTGAGTTTGCGCGAGGATCGAGGCGCCCATGCGGTTCTGGCCACGGCCCAGGTCGATCAGGATCAGATCGGTGGTGCCCTTGTCCATGCGCAGTTGCGGGGTCAGGGTCTGGCGGATGTCGGTGACCGGTGCAAAACCGGTAACGATCAGCGACAGCGGCGAGGTGACGCTCTTGTCGGTGCCGTCTTCGTTCCAACGGGTGGCCATGGACATGGAGTCCTTGCCCACTGGAATGGTGATGCCCAGTTCCGGGCACAGCTCCATGCCGACAGCCTTGACGGTGTCGTACAGGCGCGCATCTTCACCTGGGTGACCGGCAGCGGACATCCAGTTGGCCGACAGTTTGATGTCAGACAGCTTGCCGATGCGCGAAGCGGCGATGTTGGTGAGGGTTTCACCAATGGCCATACGGCCCGACGCCGGGGCGTCCAGCAGGGCCAGCGGCGTACGCTCGCCCATGGCCATGGCTTCACCGGTGTACACATCGAAGCTGGTGGCGGTGACGGCAACGTCGGCCACCGGCACTTGCCATGGGCCGACCATTTGGTCACGGGCCACCAGGCCGGTGATGGTGCGGTCGCCAATGGTGATCAGGAAGCTTTTGCTCGCCACGGCCGGGTGGTGCAGCACGCGTTCGATGCTGTCGGCCAGTTCCAGCGTGCTTGGGTCGAAGTCATCGCCCAGCTCGGTTTCACGCACCGCCGAACGGTGCATACGCGGGGCTTTGCCCAGCAGCACTTCCAGTGGCATGTCGACCGGGCTGTTGCCGAAGTGGCTGTCGGTGACCGTCAGCTGTGGTTCGGCAGTGGCTTCGCCGACCACGGCAAACGGGCAACGCTCACGTTCGCAGATGGCCTGGAAGCGTGCGAAGTCTTCAGGGCCAACGGCCAGTACGTAGCGTTCCTGGGATTCGTTACTCCAGATTTCGTGCGGGGCCATGCCCGGCTCGTCGTTTGGAATGTTGCGCAGTTCGAAACGGCCACCACGGTCGCCATCGTTGACCAGCTCGGGGAAGGCGTTGGACAAACCGCCGGCGCCGACGTCGTGGATGAAGCTGATCGGGTTTTTGTCACCCAACTGCCAGCAACGGTCGATGACTTCCTGGCAGCGGCGTTCCATTTCCGGGTTTTCGCGCTGTACCGAAGCAAAATCCAGGTCTGCCGAGCTGGTGCCGGTGGCCATGGAGGATGCTGCACCGCCGCCCAGGCCGATCAACATCGCCGGGCCGCCGAGGACGATCAGCTTGGAGCCGACCAGGATCTCGCCTTTCTTGACGTGTTCTTCACGGATGTTGCCCATGCCGCCGGCCAACATGATTGGCTTGTGGTAGCCGCGCACTTCATCGCCACGCGGGGTGGTGATGGATTGTTCAAACGTACGGAAGTAGCCGGTAAGTGCCGGTCGCCCGAATTCGTTGTTGAACGCGGCGCCGCCCAGCGGGCCTTCGATCATGATGTCGAGTGCGGTAACGATGCGCTCAGGCTTGCCGTACGGCACTTCCCACGGCTGTTCGAAGCCTGGGATCTGCAGGTTGGACACAGTGAAACCGGTGAGGCCAGCCTTTGGCTTGGCGCCACGGCCGGTGGCGCCTTCGTCACGGATTTCGCCGCCCGAACCTGTGGCTGCGCCCGGGAACGGGGCAATCGCGGTCGGGTGGTTGTGGGTCTCAACCTTCATGAGGATGTGCACCGGCTCCTGCACCGCGCCGTACTGGCGGGTTTCAGGGTCCGGGAAGAAACGGCCGGCAACGGAGCCGACGATTACCGAGGCGTTGTCCTTATAAGCCGACAGAACGCCTTCGCTGTGCATCACGTAGGTGTTCTTGATCATGCCGAACAGGCTTTTTTCCTGGCTTTCGCCGTCGATGTCCCAACTGGCGTTGAAGATCTTGTGACGGCAATGCTCGGAGTTGGCCTGCGCAAACATCATCAGTTCGATGTCGTGCGGGTTGCGCTTCAAGCCATTGAAGGCGTCGACCAGGTAGTCGATCTCGTCTTCGGCCAGCGCCAGGCCCAGTTCGGTGTTGGCCTTCTCGAGGGCGGCGCGGCCACCGCCGAGCACGTCAATCGCGGTGAGCGGCTTGGGCTCGGCGTGGCTGAACAGGCCGGCAGCCTGTTCCAGCTGGCTGACGATGATCTGGGTCATGCGGTCGTGCAGGCTGCTGGCGATCAGCTCGGCTTCAGCGTCGCTGAACTGGCCAGCCACGTAGAAGGCGATGCCACGCTCAAGGCGCTGGATGCTCGACAGGCCGCAGTTACGGGCGATGTCGCTGGCCTTGCTCGACCAGGGCGAGATGGTGCCGAACCGCGGCAGAACCAGGAACAAGCGGCCGGTTGGCTCTTGAACGGGAACGCTGGGGCCGTACTTCAGAAGGCGTGCGAGCACTTGCTGTTCGTCGGCGGTCAAGACGCCGGTAACGTCGGCGAAGTGAGCAAATTCAGCATACAAGCCTGTAACCGCTGGAACCTTTTGGCTCAGTTGCTCAAGGAGTTTGCTGTGGCGAAAGGCAGAAAGGGCAGGAGCGCCGCGCAGGATCAACATCTTCGGGACAGCCTCGGGAAGGGGGTGTGCTTTGAGGCCGTGCATTCTAGCGTAAACCTGCGCCAACGGCACCCGAAACGGCACGGCTGGCCGCTGCCGAACGTCAGTTGGCAGGGATTGCACGCTTTCGGGGCGAAATCCTGGGGTTGGCGCGCAGTTATTTTAACCGTCACAAACCCTCGCGAACCCACGTTTCTGCGGGCTGCAGCCCGGTTTTGCGGGCGCTAGCAGACAAGTCAGCTGCTGTCGAGATATGGCGCCGAGGGCCGTTTGCGTATACTGCGCAGATGTTCTCCCCTACTGCTTTACGCCCGCGATGCGCCAAATGGCTGATCGCAACCGGACTCTTCCTGATGCTCAGCGCCTGTGTTGACAAGCCCAGCACGCTCGAGCGAATCAAGGAGGATGGCGTATTGCGGGTGATTACCCGGAACAGCCCGGCCACGTATTTCCAGGACCGCAACGGTGAAACCGGTTTCGAGTACGAACTGGTCAAGCGCTTTGCCGATGACCTGGGCGTGAAGCTGGAAATCGAGACCGCCGACAACCTTGATGACCTGTTCGGCCAGCTGGGCAAACCCAACGGCCCGGTTCTGGCGGCCGCAGGTTTAGTCAGCAGCGAGCAGCGCGCCCAACAGGTGCGTTTCTCCCATCCGTACCTGGAAGTCACCCCGCAGATCATCTACCGCAATGGCCAGTCGCGCCCGACCGGCCCGGCAGATCTGGTGGGCAAGAAGATCATGGTGCTCAAGGGCAGCACCCACGCCGAGCAATTGGCGGCGCTTAAAAAGCAGAACCCTGCGATTGAATACGAAGAGTCCGACGCCGTTGAGGTCGTGGACCTGCTGCGCATGGTGGACGAGGGCCAGATCGACCTGACCCTGGTGGACTCCAACGAAGTGGCCATGAACCAGGTGTATTTCCCCAACGTGCGCGTGGCCTTCGACCTCGGCAATGCCAGCAACCAGAGCTGGGCCGTGGCACCGGGGGAAGACAACAGCCTGCTCAACGAGATCAACAGCTACTTGGACAAGGTCGAGAAAAACGGCACGTTGCAGCGGCTTAAAGACCGTTACTACGGGCATGTCGATGTACTCGGCTATGTGGGCGCCTACACCTTCGCCCAGCATTTGCAGCAACGCCTGCCCAAGTACGAGAAACACTTTCGCACCTACGCCAAGGAAGAGAAGGTCGACTGGCGCCTATTGGCGGCCATCGGCTATCAGGAATCGCTGTGGCAACCGGCCGTCACCTCCAAGACCGGCGTGCGCGGCCTGATGATGTTGACCCAGAACACGGCCCAGGCGATGGGCGTGTCCAACCGCCTGGATGCCAAGCAAAGCATCATGGGCGGCGCCAAGTACCTGGCCAAGATCAAGGATGAGCTGGACGACAGCATTGCCGAGCCGGACCGCACCTGGTTCGCCCTCGCCGCTTATAACGTCGGCACCGGCCACCTGGAAGACGCGCGCACGCTGGCCAAGAAAGACGGCCTGAACCCGAACAAGTGGCTGGACGTGAAGAAGATGCTGCCGCGCCTGTCGCAGAAGCAGTGGTACAGCAAGACCCGCTACGGTTATGCGCGCGGTGGTGAGCCGGTGCATTTTGTCGCGAACATCCGGCGGTATTACGACATTCTCACCTGGGTGACCCAGCCGCAGCTGGAAGGCAACCAGGTGGTGGAAGGCAACCTGCACGTGCCGGGTATCGACAAGACCAAGCCGCCGGAAGATAACCCGCAGTTGTAAACCCAATCTCCCAAACACCCCATAACCCTGTGGGAGCCGGGCTTGCCCGCGATGGCGGCCGGCCAGTCAAAAAAATCGTTGTCTGACACACCGCTATCGCGGGCAAGCCCGCTCCCACATTTTTGATCTGCGCCTGGCTTCAGAGGCCGGTGAGCAGATGCACCACGCCGCCGCCCAACACCATCACCCCCGCAACACCCGCCGCCTTCAGCGCCTGCGCATCCAGCCGCCCCGCATCCTGCAACTGCACCCGCACCCGTGTCAGTGCCACGCGCTGTTGCGACTTGAGGTTATCCACACCGCCCAATGCGTTCAGCACCTCGGTCGACAACAGGCCCTGCGCCGGCGGCACCACCGCTTCGGCAATCAGATCCGGGGTCAGGGCCTTCCAGAACGCCCTTTGCAATTTCTCGAACATGCTCAGTGCTCCACGACAGGTGAGGTTTCAACGGTGGCCGCGTGGTACAGGCGCAGGGCCTCGCGGACTTGGGCGGCTTCTTCGAGGCCGAGCACCTGGCGGGCGATGATCTGGCAGTCGGCCAAGTCCAGCTCGCGCACGGTGGCCTTGATGGTCGGGATCAGCGGCACGCTGACCGACAGCTCATCCACTCCCAGCCCGATCAACACCGGCACCGCCAGTGCTTCAGACGCCAACGCGCCGCACACGCCGACCCACTTGCCATGGGCATGGGCGGCCTTGACCGTGGTGGCAATCAGGCGCAGCACCGACGGGTGAAAGCTGTCGGCCTGGCTGGCCAGACGCGGGTGGTCGCGGTCCATGGCCAGGGTGTATTGGGTAAGGTCATTGGTGCCGATGGAGAAGAAATCCACATGCGGCGCAAACACATCCGCCATCAGCGCCGCAGACGGTACTTCGATCATGATGCCCAGCTTTGGCAGCTCGGTAAGGCCCAGCGCCGTGGCTTCCTCTTCAAGGATCTTGCGCGCCAGGTGCAGCTCCGACAGCAGGCTGACCATCGGCAGCATGATATGCAGCCGTGCAAAGCCGGCACTCGCCAGGATCGCGCGGAACTGCTCACGCAGCAATTGAGGGCGCTCAAGGCACAGGCGAATACCGCGCAAGCCGAGGAACGGGTTGGTCTCGCGCTCCATCGGCACATAGGCCAAGGGTTTGTCGCCGCCCACATCCAGGGTACGCACCACCAGATTGCGCTGGGTGCCCAGGGCTCGGGCGATGGCGCTGTAGGTGCCGGCCTGCTCCTCGGGGCTGGGCGCGCGGTTGCGGTCCAGATAGAGGAACTCCGAGCGCAACAGGCCGACGCCTTCACCGCCCAGGGCCAGGGCTTGTTCCACCTCCTGCAACGAGGCGACGTTGGCGGTGACCTCAACGTGATGACCATCGCGTGTGATGCCGGGCAAGGCGGCCTGCTCCACTTCACGCTCACGTCGCAGTATGTGTTGCTTGCGCGTAGCCGCCAGTTGCTCGACAGCGGCCAGGTCAGGCTCCAGGTGCAGCTCGCCTTTGTCGGCATCGAGCAGCACCTGCTTGCCGTTGATCAGCGCCAGCGCCTGTGCCGGGACGCCACACAGCGACGGCAAACCAAGGGCTCGCGCCAGGATCGCCACATGGCTGGTGGCGCCGCCGCCGACGGTGACGAACCCCAACACTTTGCGCGTATCGAGGCCGGCGGTTTGCGAGGGGGTCAGTTGCTCGGCAATCACGATCGCACGATCCGGCAATTCCCAGGCGCTGTCTTCGATACCGAGGATCAACTTCAGTACACGCTGGCCAACATCGGCCAAATCCGCTGCGCGCTCAGCCAGCAACGCACTGCCCAGGCCGAGAAACAGCTTGGCGGTCGCGGCCGTGGCGCTGTTCCAGGCAAAGGCGGCGCTCTTGCCTTCGGTGAGCAGGCGATGGGCTTGCTCCAACAGGGTCGGGTCTTCAAGCAGTTCCTGATGGGCACGGAAGATCTCCGCCTGTGCGCCGCCAACCGCTTTGTCTTGCAACACTTGCAGCGCTTCGGTGGCTGCGAGTAAGGCGCGGGTCAGTGCGGCGTGTTCAACCGATTCACCCGCGCCCTGTTCCTCGATGTGCAGCTCGGGCTCCGCCACTTGAAACACCTGACCAAACGCGGAACCGGGCGAGGCACATACGCCGCGCAACAAGGTCGCCGATGACTCGGGCGGCTGTGTTTCAACCGGCGCAACAGACTCGTCGACCGTCTCACCGCAACCTTGCGCCAGCAGGGTTACCAACGCCTTGATAGCGGCGTCGGCGTCCTCTCCCGCCGCACTCACTTGCAAGGTATCGCCCTGCACGGTTTGCAGCGCCATGATCGCCACCAATGACTTGGCGTTGGCGCTCTGGGTTTGCTTGTGCAGGTAAATGCTGGCGTTGAAACCTTTGGCCGTTTGCGCCAGCACAGCGGCCGGGCGTGCGTGTAAACCGTTGGCATTGGGCAGTGTCAGCGGTTTGGAGAACAGTGCATCGCCCGCCTCCTCGCCCACGGTTTCACAGGCCTGGCCGGGTGAGACGTGCAACAGCGGCTGGCCCACGTCCACCGCGCCACTGCCCGGCGTCAGCCACACAAAGGGTTCGCCGCTGACCACCAGCATCAAGGTCAGCAAACTGCGCGCATTGAGCGCCACGTAGTCGGCATCGAACTCGATCAACGGCTGCCCGACCTCGACCCGCTGTCCTTCCCCGACCAGACGGGTGAAACCCTTGCCGGCCAGGTGCACCGTGTCCAGGCCGATATGCATCAGCACCTGTACGCCATTGTCGCCGGTGACGCTGACCGCATGCCCGGTGTCCTGGATATTGCTGATCACCCCGGCCAACGGCGCGCACAGGGTCTGGGAGGTGGGATCGATGCACAGGCCATCGCCGATCATGCGGCTGGCAAACACCGGGTCAGGCACCTGGTCCAGCGCCAGCAGTACCCCGGACAAGGGCGCCAGCAGTTCCAGGGGTTGAGTTGTGGTCATGACTTCACCTGCTGTTTTGTTCTGTAAAAATCATAGGGCGAACGACGATCCACTGTGGGAGCTGGCTTGCTGTGGCGAGGGAGCTTGCTCCCGTTGCCTGCGCAGCAGTCTCCGGCTCTTGGGGGCGCTTCGCCCCCCAGCGCAAGCAAGCTTGCTCGCCACAAAAGCCCGCTCCCACATTTGGGTCGTGTACACCCAAAGGTTTATTTCCACCAGTATTCGACTTGCACACCCACATTCGAACCATGCCGCGCCGTGCCATAGGCGCCGGTGTCGGACAACGCCGAGCCCGCCGCCAGTTCATTTGCCGCACGCTTGGCCGCCTCGTTCCAGGTTGCATAGGTGTAGTACAACCGCACTTCCGGCCGCGCCCAGAAATCCGGGCCGTTGGGTGACCAGGTCGGGGCGAAGGTGAATTTGCTCAGCTTGCGCGTGCCGCCGGCGGCCTCGACTTGATCATGCCCAAGCTCGGTGACCAGTTTGAACTGTTCGCTGATGGCATACGCCGGGCGCACACCGATGGACATCCAGGTCTGGTCCTGGCTGCCGGGGCGAATGTCCTTCTGATACACCGCCTCGACCTGCCCACCGAAACGCGGCGTTACCTGCCAGTCGAAAAACTCCACGGCGCGGTAGCTTTTGCTGCTCTTGTCCAAGGCGGTATCGCCGGTATAGCCCAAGCCCGTGCCGGGGCCTTCACCGTACTGCAAGGCGAATTTGTTCTTGCCGCCAAGAAACGGTTTTTGCACATGTTGCGCGGTGATCGCCCAACCGCTGTTGGCCTCACGACCGCCGGCTTTTTCGATGTAGCTCAAGCCAAATTCCAGCTCACCGCCAGGGTTGGTCTTGAAGCCTGCCACGTTGAAGTCGTGACGGGTGGCGTATTCCTTCTGGTACAGGTTGTCCTTGCGCGACAGCGCGTAGCTGTATTTGAGGTCGCCGATTTTCACGTCCTCGACACCGCCGCCCGTGGCGCTCTGGTTCCAGTAGTAGAAGTCGGAGATATGGATGTCATTACGCTTGTAGTAACGGCGCCCCGCCCATACCGAGCCGCCATTGAGGCTGGGCAGGTTGGACCACTGCGCATACATCTGCGGCATGCGTGCCGAGCCGTTGTCTTCACCCTGAAACTTCAAGGCTCGGTCGTATTTGTTGTACAACGAGGCCATGGCATCGACGCTCAGCACCGAGCCGTCGTCGAGGGTCAGCAGGTCCTGGCGCAATTCGAATTCGGCGTACTGCTCGCATTCGTTGCCCAGACGGTATTTGGATTGCGCCCCTGGCAGTTGGAAACATTGCTGTTTGCCACTGCCCGTTGAAGTCCCCGCGCCGCTGCGCAAGTAGCCGGCAAACTCCAGAGCCTGAGCGGCAAAAGGAGCAGTGAAACATGACGCAATGAGGCCCAGCTTTATTGTTGTTTTCATGAAGCACTCCGGTATTTTTATTATGTTTTTGGGTGAAGCGCCCCCGCACTCCCATACGGGGGTTGCAGCGGGTCTCAGTCCTTGAGGTGCAGCACAAACGATTCATACGGGCGCAACAGCACCGTGCTCGCACGCACAGGGCAGTCGGGGTAGTTGCTGATCAGCAGGCGTTGCTCGCTCGCCGTGCTGATGACGCCTTCGGGCAGTTGGATTTCGCAGGGTTTGCCATAAAAGTTGTTCAGCACCAGCAAGCGCTCGCCCTGGCCTTCGCGCAGGTACGCCCAGACTTGCAGGTGGTCCTGCAGCAGTTGGCGATAAACGCCGCTCTGGATCAGCGGTTCGTGACGACGCAGGGCGATCAGTGCACGGTAGTGATGCAGCACCGAATCGGGGTCATCCAGCTGGCTTTCGACGTTGATCTGCGCCGCGTTGGCCGGGATGCCGATCCACGGTTCGCCACGGGTGAAACCGGCATTGGCCTGGGTGTTCCACTGCATCGGCGTGCGGCTGTTGTCGCGTGACTTCTGCATGATCGCCGCCATGCTCGACGCCTGCGACTCACCGGCATCACGCTTGAGGCGGAAGATGTTCAGGGTCTCGACATCGCGGTACTGCTCAATCTTGTTGAAGCCCGGGTTGGTCATGCCCAGCTCTTCACCCTGGTACACATACGGCGTGCCCTGGAGGAAGTGCAACGCGGTAGCAAGCATCTTGGCGGAGACCACGCGGTACTCGCCGTCGTGGCCAAAACGCGAGACCACCCGCGGCTGGTCGTGGTTACACCAGAACAGTGCGTTCCAGCCGCCACCGGCCTGCATGCCCAGTTGCCAGTCAGAGAAAATCCGCTTGAGTTGCAGGAAGTCGAAATCGGCCTTCACCCACTTTTGCAGGTTCGGGTAATCGACTTTCAGGTGATGAAAATTGAAGGTCATCGACAGCTCTTTGGACGCCGGATTCGAATAACGAATGCAGTGCTCAAGGCTGGTGGAGGACATCTCGCCGACATTGATCAGGTCGTGCCCTTCGAAGACTTCGCGGTGCATTTCCTGCAGGTATTCATGCACGTTCGGGCCGTCGGTGTAGAAGCGCCGGCCATCGCTGTGGTCTTCGGGGAAATCAGCGGGTTTGGAGATCAGGTTGATCACGTCCAGGCGGAAACCGCCCACGCCTTTGTCGCGCCAGAAGCGCATCAACTTGAACACCTCGGCGCGCACCTTGGGGTTGTCCCAATTGAGGTCGGCCTGGGTGTGGTCGAACAGGTGCAGGAAGTACTGGCCGGTTTGCGCTTCGTACTCCCAGGCCGAGCCGCCGAACTTGGATTCCCAGTTGTTCGGCTGGTCGCGCCAGAT
The DNA here is from genome assembly GCF_030687515.1 of Pseudomonas sp. FP2338. Classification (NCBI taxonomy): domain Bacteria; kingdom Pseudomonadati; phylum Pseudomonadota; class Gammaproteobacteria; order Pseudomonadales; family Pseudomonadaceae; genus Pseudomonas; species Pseudomonas sp. FP2338. The sequence goes on from NZ_CP117436.1 coordinate 5,208,743, forward strand.
ATAGAAGTCACGGTACGGATTGTCGAGGCTGCTGCGCGCCTGCTGGAACCACTCATGCTCGATGGAGGTGTGGTTGACCACAATGTCGAGCATCAACTTGATGCCGCGTTTGGCCGCTTCGCTGATCAGCAGGTCGCAGTCGGCCATGGTCCCGTAGCTGGGGTCGATGGCGTAGTAGTCGCTGATGTCGTAGCCGTTGTCGCGTTGCGGCGAGCGCAGGAACGGGGTAATCCACAGGCAATCCACGCCCAGCCACTTGAGGTAGTCGAGTTTGTCCACGATGCCCAGCAGGTCACCGGTGGCGTTACCCGCGTGGCTGTGGAAGCTTTTGGGGTAGATCTGGTAGATCACCGAGTGTTGCCAGTTTTGCATGGTGGGTTCCTTCAATTGAGTTGTGGGCTGGCGTTGAGGGCATCATCGCGGGCAAGCCCGGCTCCCACAGGGGAACGCATTTCAAGTGTGGGAGCTGGCTTGTCGAACCGTCGAACCGCTGCGATAGCGATCGATCAGGCGACCCGATAACCGGGCCGAACAATTTTCATGCTCAACGCACAGGTCAGTACGAATGGCACGACCATCGCAATCACCATCCCGATCACAAAACTTGGGATGAACTGCGGAATGATCGAGATAAACCCAGGCAAGCCGCCTACGCCGATGGCCGAGGCGATCACTTTGTTCAGCGACAGGAAAATGCTGCCCAGCGCCGAGCCGAGCAGCGCGGCATAGAACGGAAACTTGAAGCGCAGGTTCACGCCAAACATCGCCGGTTCCGTAATGCCGAAGTAAGCGGAAATCGCCGAGGTCGAGGCCATGCTTTTGTCCCGCGCGTTGCGGGTCATGTAGAACACACCCAGTGCGGCGCTGCCCTGGGCCAGGTTGGACATCACGATCATCGGCCAGATAAAGGTGCCACCCTGGGTGGAGATAAGTTGCAGGTCCACGGCGAGGAACATGTGGTGCATGCCGGTGATCACCAGCGGCGCGTACAACAGGCCGAAAATCGCCCCGCCAACCATCGGCGCCAGGTCAAACAGGGTGACCACGCCCTCGGTGATGAGGATGCCGAGGTGACGGGTCACCGGGCCGATGATGGCCAGCGCCAGCACGCCAGTGACAACAATGGTGGTGATCGGCACCACGAGCAGTTGGATGGCATTAGGCACGCGAGCCCGCAGCCATTTCTCGATCACGCTCATCACATAGGCCGCCATCAGGATCGGCAGGATCTGCCCCTGATAACCCACCTTCTCAATCTTGAACCAACCGAAAATATCGAAGTACGGCAGGCTCTGGCCATCGAGCCCGGCCACGGCCTTGCCGTAGTTCCAGGCGTTGAGCAGGTCCGGGTGCACCAGCATCAGGCCGAGCACGATGCCGAGGATTTCACTGCCGCCAAAACGCTTGGCCGCCGACCAGCCCACCAGCGCCGGCAGGAACACGAATGAGGTATTGGCCATCAGGTTGATCAGGCTCCACAGGCCATCCAGGTTCGGATACGCCTCCAGCAGCGTCTGGCCCTCGATGAACATGCCCTTGGCGCCCATCAGGTTGTTCACGCCCATCAACAGGCCGGCGATGATCAGCGCGGGCAGGATCGGCATGAACACGTCGGAGAACACCCGCACCAGACGCTGCATGGCGTTGGTCTTGTCGGCGCCCTTCTTCTTCACGTCGGCAATGGTGGCGGCAGCAAGGCCAGTCTGTTCGCGCAGGGCGGCGTAGACCTTTTCCACCTCGCCGGGGCCGATCACCACCTGGAACAGGCCACCGGTGAAGAACGAGCCCTTGACCAGATCGACCTGGTTCAACGCGCTGCTGTTGACCAGGCTCGGGTCCTTGAGCGCCAGGCGCAGGCGGGTCACGCAGTGGGCGGCTTGCTCAACGTTGTCGCTGCCTCCGAGGTTCTCGAGAATCTCGCGGGCAATAGTCGAATAGTCGTGGCTCATGCTTGGTTTCCACTTTGGTTTTTTTATTTGAGGGCAGTCATTGGCAGCACGCCGTGGCCAAAAGTACTCGTCTGTACGAGTTAAATCAACAACTCGTCTGTACGAGTTACAAATTGTTTATATTTCTGAATTTTGAGTCAGGCATTTCCTTTTCTTCCACTGGGGTCGAATGGACAAACCTCACCTCTGCCACTAAGGTTCCTGCCTTGAACGCGCCGTTCACCTTCATCACGTCGGGCATAGAGCCAAACCATGAGCAAATACAACCAGATCTATACGGATCTGCTTGCCAGCATCACCACTGAACGCCTGCAACGCGGCACGCGCCTTCCCTCCGAAACCGAACTGATGGACGCCTATCAGGCCAGCCGTGGCACGGTGCGCCGCGCCATCGAGCAGTTGCAGGAGCGTGGGTTTGCGCAAAAAATCCACGGCAAGGGCACCTTTGTGTTGTCGCCTAACCCCATCGAGTTCCAACTGGGCGGCATCGTCAGCTTCCACGAAACCCACGCCGACCTGGGCGATGACGTACGCACCGAAGTCGTCGACTTCAGCCAATTCCCACTGGAAGGTTCACTGCTGCAACACATCGAAGCCGAACCCGGCACCCTGATCACGCGGATCAAACGGGTACGGCGCATCGGCGGCAAACGGGTGATCCTGGACATCAACCACTTCGTCGCCGACCTGATCCCAGGCCTGGACCACGACATCGCCGAACAGTCGATCTACGCGTTTATCGAACAGACGTTGCAACTGCAGATCAGCTACGCGCAACGCACCATCGAGGCACTGCCGCGCAGCAAGGACGATCAGACCCATCTGGACCTCGAAGGTCAGAGCCATGTGATCGTGGTGAGCAACCAGACGTTTTTGCAGGATGGGCGGCAGTTCGAATACACCGAATCGCGGCATACGCTGGATAAGTTTTACTTTTCGGATATCGCGCGGCGTTAACCTTTCAGCAGCGCGATCACCCGATAATTAACTACTGCACCAAACGGCTTGCTCCGAGGGAACCTCATTGTTCATTTTGAAGGATGAGCAACCCCATGAGCTTGAGCACTCCCCCTGCCCTACCCAATGCGGCCGACAAGGCTGCCCTGAAGACGCTGGCCTCTCGCCTGATCCAGGCCTGCCCAAGCCTGCACGACAGCGCCCACCAGACCGCCTGCGACATTCTAAAAAAGTACGGTGTGGAAGGCCTGGACCCGGACCAGGTTTACTACCATCGATTCAAGTCCGCCCAGAGCAGCGCCAAGACCTTCACCGGCTGGGAGCACATCCTGGAAAAACCCTACGAGTCGACGACCCTGACGCAACTGGTGATCCATCGATTTCGTGTCACCGACTACGACAATGCTGACCTGCTCGACCTGTATGGAGGCTTCTATACCGCAGGCCCGAAGTTTGGCGACTTCAATGAAACCAACGAAGTGCGCCTGCATGGCGACGACGTGCTGAGATACTTTTGGCGACTGGCGTTCGACCGTTTCTACACGCAAAAACTGGATGACTTCTGGCACACCTATGCCGATGACTTTCGCACCCTGGCCAAGTGCAACTTCCTCAGCCAGGCCGTCAAGGCCCTTGAGAACAGACAACTGAGTGCTGATGATTTCCAGGTGTGCGTCAACGCGGTTGCCGCCAACCTAAGTTGGCCCGTTACCCGCCAGATGCTGCAAACCGAAGCGTCCCCCGCCGACGGCGTAAAGGTGTACGCGCTGGACGTGGACAACCATGTCGCGATCAACCTGCTGCGCATCGTTGATGCAAAGGGTCGGCAAATTCTCTATACACCAGGCGAAACACAAACGTTCCAGGTCATTGAAACGCCTGCGGACATGCACTGGTGGGTGCTGGACAGGATGAACGAGGAAAAAAGCCGCGACACCTTCCTTTGCCACTTCCCTCTGTCCGACCGCCAGGCCATGACCGATAATATCACCGACCTCATGAACCGCCTGGTCGCCACCTGGGGCAAATCGGACCATCGCTTGATCAACCGGAAAAACCAGGCCATCACCACCGATGCCTTCTCTTGGCTGCGGGACCGGACCCGCTGGTCGATGTACGACGAAGCCCAACAGCTACTGACCACTCAAGAAGAATTGAGAAAGAAACTCTGGAACGGTTATCTGAACGCATTCCTGAAAATGTTTGGCCCGCTGGCGGTGGTCGGCTGGCCTGTGGCTCTGCCGGTGTTGGGCGCCAGTGTCGCCAACCTGGCGCTGAATATCGATCAGGCGGTCAATGGCCGTACCAGCGAGGAACGCAAGGCCGGCGTGATTGGTGCGGTGCTCAGCGGCATCGATACACTGTTCAATCTGGTGGCACTGCGCGGCCCCGGCCCAATCGTGGAACTGGGCCCGGAAGTGGAGGCCGCAGAAGCAGCCGAGATGGCCAAGTTCAAAGCAGCCACAGCGCCGGTTGAAGAACCGGTGGTGATAGCACCGCCCAGCGAATCGCCCGCACTGACCGTCGAACTACAGCCCCCCGCCTATCCGGAAATACCGGAGGCCTGGAAGCGCCAAAATGGCCTTGAAGGCGCCACCGCAATGAACGAAGGCGGCCGTTACCAGGGCATCTACACCGTCAACTCAAACCCTTCGACCGTCATCAAGTTCAAAGACGCCGTCTGTTATGTTCGCTACGAAGCGGACGCCAATGGCGACGGGGCCTGGGCCATCATCGACCCAGCCAACCCTCACGACTTCTATAGCTCGCGTACGGTGCGCCTAAATGCCGAAGGCGAATGGGAATACGCCTTGCAGCCATCGGATGCAGTCAGGGGAGGAAGCCCGGTGGAGCCGGCCACGACGAGCCAAGCGTCCCAAGGCTCAGCAGCACCCGAACCTGAACAACGCCCACCCACTTCCTACGGGCCGCCCGGCTACGAGAACCCACCTTCCAGCCTGACCACGCCGTACGACCTAAACAATTTGGACCACTTCAATATCAAGCTTGCAATGTCTGGCGGGCCGGATTTCAGCAAGCTGATCCCCCAGCCTGACGGAAGTGTCACCCATTTCTTAACGTCAGATTATTTTATCAACCCTGCGCGCGCCAACATCCTGACCAGTGCGCGTAACTTTTTCTCGCGCCCATTTTTCATCCGCAACCTCCCCGAACGCCCTGCACTGCCTACGATCACGCCTGAAACATCAGCAACCGGACTTCTCGAAAACGTCGTGAAAAACGGGGCAAATCTGGTCGTCGCCGAAAGCCCGAAACGCGTCGCCAGCCTGTACGTCCTGATAAAAAACATGCCCGCACTGGCCCGCCAAGGCGTCAGGACGCTCTACCTGAACCGCCTGTGCAATGACCTCCATCAGCTCGACCTTGATGCTTTTGCCAAGACCGGGGAGTTACCCGTAAACCTCAAAACCTACCTGCATGAGCTGGACCACAACCTGCCGACGCGTTTCAACACAGTGGAACTGCTCAACGCCGCCCGCACTAACAACATACGCGTACAGGCCACAGGCGGCCTGGCCAATTATCGGCCCTACCCGGTTGCCGTGGATGACCAAATGGCCAAGAACTTTTTAACCAGCGAAATCATCCGCCTCGACCAACTCAAGAACGGGCCTGGCAAGTGGGTGGCACTGACCGATGCGCAAAACACCAACACGTTCCGAGGGGTGGCGGGTATCAGCGAGATAAACGGCGGCACCAGCGTACGGGTCGGCGAGGTGCTCAATGGCGAACCCGCACAGATCAACATTGATTACGGCCCCAAGGTAAACAATGTCAGCGTCGGCAACCGCACACGCCCACAAGCAACGCTGCTGGACACCGACTTCTCCCTGCGAGTGCCAATGCGCGAGCAGGAATTCGCACACCCGTTCATTTTTGACGCGAACAAGGTCGATGAGATGCTCAAAGCTCCCGGCGACTACCTCCTGGAGCAAACACAAACCGAACTGACGCTGACCCACCGCAATCGGCTCAATGCACTGGTACGCAATACGGTCCAGCGCACGGCCGACAATGGTTACTTCCTGGACCCGGTCAACTTCCCTCGGCTCAAGGGTAACGTCTACCCCACATTGACTGACCTGTGCGCGGCCCTTGACGCACAAGGGCTGAAATCCAAAGGCTTGCCCCTCGTGAAGCGGTGGGTGCCGGCACCGGAAATCGAGGTTCAATCCGCGCAGGCCTATGTCGAGTCAGGTGCGGCAATCGCCCCGCTGGCAAACTCGACGACGGTGGTAGAGGCGGCTGCACACACCACTGTCCCACCCGCCTGGGAAGCCAACGAAATCCTCGAGGGCATGGACCCGGTCAGCGAGCCTGGCAGGGATCAAGGCATCTATCGACTCGATTCCAACCCATCGGCGGCCATCCTGTATCAAGACACCCCGTATTACGTGCGCTATATCGATGACGTTAATGGCGGCGGTCAATGGGCGATCATCAACCCGCAAAACCCTTATGCACTCACAGAGAACATCCCGGTGCGCTTCAACGCCCAAGCGCAATGGGAAGTGACCCCCAAGCCCGGCCTGAGTGGAGGTGGTGGGCAATTGATCGACAGAATCCTTGGCCGTACGCCCGTCATAGAGGCGCAAAGCCCGTCTGTTGCCTATGAAATACCGCCCGACTTGCGCTCGCCGCTGGAGAGCGCTGCCGCTGGCCCGCTCTATGATAGATACACCTTGAGCGACGAAGGCGTGACGTTCTTGCGGGACGAACACGACCCTTACACACCGTTCAAGACCAGAAGGCAGCGTTTGTTCAAGGATGCCGCGGCATTCTTCAGCAAATTTGCCGCGAAAAACCACCCGCCCCTGCCCCAACTGCCCGCCAAGGCGCCCACCGCGACATGGCTCAGGGCGCTGCTCAAGGAGGTGCGCGGCATTGTGATCGGTGAGTCCCACAGTGGCGTGGGCAGCAAACAGCTGCTGATCGACCACATGGAGTTATTGGCCGAGGAGAACGTCAGAACCCTGTATTGCGAACACCTGCTCCGGGACTTTCACCAGTCGGCCCTCGATACGTTTGCCGAAACCGGCGAGATGTCCGAGAAACTCAAGCGCTACCTCCAGTCACTGGATATCGGCCAGGGGACAGACCCGCTGGGGCAGTACAACTTCATGGAATTGGTCAAGGCCGCCCGAGCGCATAACATTCGTATCCAGGCCATCGATTGCCTGGCCAGTTATCGAACCCAAGGCTTCACCGCAGCCGTGAGCGACAGCAACGTCGCCACCGGTGCAGAGCGCCAAGCGCTGATGAACTATTACGCAAGCACCGTCATACGTGCCGACCAAGCAGCTCAAGGTGCACATAAATGGCTGGCCCTGGTGGGCAATACCCACGCCAGCACCTACAAGGGCATTCCCGGCCTCAACGCACTGGAAGAGGTCAACGGCCTTCGGGTGGAGGACGTTGCACCTGGGCAATCGCAAGGCGTCATCGCAGACCCTGGCATCGCCGCCGCCGGCAAAGAAGGCGCGGTGAAAAGTGACCTGCTGCTACAGCTTGAAATGCCCCGCAAGCCGGTCACCCCACAGGACTTCGAAGCGTTGCTGACGCGCCCAGGCATGTTTACCGCGGACTCCACCGCAATGTCGCCAACCCTGAAACACCGCAGCAATACGGGCGGGTTGGTCTCGACACCAATCCGGCTTCAGGACGCGCGCTTTTTCATCGAGCGCCCTACTTGGCCGAGCGTAGATGGCAAGCGATACAACAGCCTCAAAGAGTTGTTTGCCGCACTTGAGGACATGGGCATGACAATGGTTGGCAAGCCAGCTGCGCTATAAACAACAAAACCCCGGCACATGGCCGGGGTTTTGTTATTCAGTGGTTAGCTGCTAGGGCAGGATCATTCCCACTCAATCGTCGCCGGCGGCTTGCTCGACACGTCATACGTCACGCGCGAAATGCCTTCGATCTCATTGATGATACGGCCGCTGACAGTCTCCAGCAGCTCATACGGCAGGTGTGCCCAACGAGCGGTCATGAAGTCGATGGTTTCTACGGCACGCAGGGCGACAACCCAAGCGTAACGACGGCCATCGCCTACAACGCCCACCGACTTAACCGGCTGGAACACCACGAACGCCTGGCTGACTTTGTGATACCAGTCAGCCTTGCGCAGTTCTTCGATGAAGATGTGGTCGGCGCGACGCAGCAGGTCGGCGTATTCCTTCTTCACTTCACCCAGGATGCGCACACCCAGGCCCGGGCCTGGGAATGGGTGGCGGTAGACCATGTCGTACGGCAGGCCGAGTTCCAGGCCCAGGCGACGGACTTCGTCCTTGAACAGTTCGCGCAGTGGTTCTACCAGCTTGAGGTTCATCTCCTCCGGCAGGCCACCCACGTTGTGGTGGGACTTGATCACGTGGGCCTTGCCGCTTTTGGCGCCGGCCGATTCGATCACGTCAGGGTAGATGGTGCCCTGGGCGAGGTACTTGATGTTGTCCAGTTTGTTGGACTGGGCATCAAACACGTCGATGAAGGTGCGGCCGATAATCTTGCGCTTCTTCTCCGGGTCGCTTTCGCCGGCCAGGTTGTTGAGGAACTGGTCCTCGGCGTTGGCGCGGATCACTTTGACGCCCATGTTCTCGGCGAACATGGCCATCACTTGCTCGCCTTCGTGCAGGCGCAGCAGGCCGTTGTCGACGAACACGCAAGTCAGCTGGTCGCCGATGGCTTTGTGCAGCAACGCGGCAACCACGGAAGAGTCAACGCCGCCAGACAGGCCGAGCAGCACGTTGTCGGTACCCACCTGGGCACGCACGTTAGCGATGGCGTCTTCAGCGATTTTCGACGGGGTCCACAGAGCTTCGCACTGGCAGATGTCGAGGATGAAACGCGACAGGATGCGACCGCCTTGCTTGGTGTGGGTCACTTCCGGGTGGAACTGCACGCCGTAGTAGCCGCGCTCGTCGTTGAACATGCCGGCGATCGGGCAGCTCGGGGTGCTGGCCAGGATGTGGAAGTCTTCCGGCATCTTGGTGACCTTGTCACCGTGGCTCATCCACACGTCGAGGCCGAACAGGCCGTCGGCGTCGATGTGGTCTTCGATGCCGTCCAGCAGGCGGCTCTTGCCGACCACGTCGACACGGGCATAACCGAATTCACGCAGTTCGGAACCTTCAACCTTGCCGCCCAGTTGCTCGGCCATGGTCTGCATGCCATAGCAGATACCGAAGACGGGCACGCCCAGGTCGAATACAGCTTGCGGGCAACGCGGGCTGTTGGCTTCGTGCACGGACTCGGGGCCACCGGCAAGGATGACGCCTTTAGGGGCGAATTCGCGGATCGCGTCGTCATCCATGTCGAACGGGTGCAGTTCGCAGTACACGCCGATTTCACGCACGCGGCGGGCGATCAGTTGGGTGTACTGGGAACCGAAGTCGAGGATCAGGATGCGGTGGGCGTGAATGTCGAGGGCCATGAAGTCAGTCTCGTCTAATGAATCAGAAACAACTCGGGGCTGAAAGAACAGCCCCGGTTACTTAACGTTTTGCTGGAAGCCTCAACCTACGCGGTAGTTCGGCGCTTCCTTGGTGATCTGCACGTCGTGGACATGGGATTCAGCCATGCCGGCGCCGGTGATCCGTACGAACTCTGGCTTGGTGCGCATTTCTTCGATGTCGGCGCTGCCGGTGTAGCCCATCGAGGAACGCAGGCCGCCCATCAGTTGATGGATGATCGCGCTCAGGGTGCCTTTGTACGGCACACGGCCTTCGATGCCTTCCGGTACGAGCTTCTCGGCGCCTGCCGAAGAGTCCTGGAAGTAGCGGTCGGAAGAGCCTTGCGCCTGGGACATGGCGCCCAGCGAACCCATGCCGCGGTAAGCCTTGTACGAACGGCCCTGGAACAGTTCGATCTCGCCCGGGGCTTCTTCGGTACCGGCGAACATCGAGCCCATCATCACGCAGGAAGCACCGGCGACGATGGCTTTGGACAGGTCACCGGAGAAACGGATGCCGCCGTCGGCGATCAACGGTACGCCAGTGCCTTCAAGGGCAGCGGCGACGTTGGCGATGGCGCTGATTTGCGGCACGCCTACACCGGCGACGATGCGCGTGGTGCAGATGGAACCTGGGCCGATACCGACCTTGACCGCATCGGCGCCCGCTTCGGCCAGGGCCTTGGCGGCCGCGCCGGTGGCGATGTTGCCGCCGATCACTTGTACGTCAGGGAAATTCTGTTTGACCCAGCGCACGCGGTCGATCACGCCTTTGGAGTGACCATGGGCCGTGTCGACCACCACCACGTCAACACCGGCAGCCACCAGGGCCGAAACGCGATCACCGGTGTCTTTACCGGTGCCGACCGCAGCGCCGACGCGCAGACGACCTTGATCGTCCTTGCTGGCCAGCGGGTAAGCCTTGGCTTTTTCGATGTCGTTGACGGTCATCATGCCTTTGAGGGCGAATTTGTCGTCGACGATCAGAACGCGCTCGATGCGGTGCTTGTGCAGCAGTTCGCGCACATCGTTCTTGTCGGCGCCTTCCTTGACCGTGACGAGGCGCTCTTTAGGCGTCATCACTTCGCGGACGGTGACTTCAAGACGGTTCTCGAAACGCACGTCACGGGAAGTGACGATGCCAACCAGGTCGCCATCGTGCAGTACCGGAACGCCGGAGATGTTGTGCAGGCGGGTCAGGTCGAACAGGTCACGCACGGTGGCGTCGGCTTCGATGGTGATGGGATCTTTCACCACGCCGGCTTCGTAACGCTTGACCTTGCGCACTTCGGCAGCTTGCTGCTCGATGGTCATGTTCTTGTGGATGATGCCAATGCCGCCTTCCTGAGCCATGGCGATTGCCAAACGGGCTTCAGTGACGGTGTCCATGGCAGCGGAAACCAGAGGAATATTCAGCTCGATGCCACGGGTTAGGCGGGTCTTGAGACTGACTTCGTTAGGAAGCACCTCGGAATAACCGGGCACTAGGAGAATGTCGTCGAATGTCAGAGCTTCTTGGCTGATACGCAGCATCGCGGGGGCTCCCGAGCGGGAAAATGGAAGCGCGCCATTATATACATGCACCCTGTCGGGCTCAATGTAAAACTCTGACAAACTTGGTAATACTGATAGATGGATTAAAGCTCGACTTTGACCCAACTCATCTTCTGGTCCAGCCAATCGGCAAATTCGTCGATAAAGCTCTGCTTGAACCCCGCCTCCGCCCAGTTATTGAAGATAAACCCCAGGTTGGAAAACCCGCATTCCTGCAGGAACAAAAAACCGTTGATATCGTCTTCATGCCCACACAGCGGGCAGGTGAAATTGTCGGTGTGGCCGGGCATCCAGTCTTCGAGGCTATCGAACAGCGCCTCGCCGACTTCTTTAAGGCACTCCGGGCAGCCGGCTTCTTCGAGAAAGCCCTTGGCCGGCGTATAGATGCAGCGCTTGTAGATGATCTCCAGACCATTGATCGGCTCGTTGAACGGCAGCGCTTCGGGGTGCAGCACCACGGCGCGGGCGCCGTCGGCCAAGGCGTAGGCCATGCGGTTGCCGGTGCGTCCGCAGGTGGTCAGCTCTTCCTTGATGATGTTCTTGCGCACCAGCCAACGCACGATGGCCCGGGCGCGGGGTTCGTGGACGGGCAGGGTGGAGATTTTGGGGACAAGGATGCTTTGGGAGTTCATGGGAGTCCTGCGGTGTGGCGACTGCCGCCATCGCGGGCAAGCCCGGCTCCCACATGTTGATGTGTGAACACCGTCAATGTGGGAGCTGGCCTGCCTGCGATGAGGCCCTGAAGCCTGGCAGCTTAATCCCTGCCCCACACAGGTCAAGTACTCAAATACCGGCCAATCAATGCAATCCCACTGGCCAGCACCAGCCACGTCACCAAGCGCACAAAGGCTTCGCGCGACATGCGCATCGTCAACCTGCGCCCACACCACAGCCCCAGAGCCATCGCCGGCAACAGGCACAGCGCCAACAACAGCAACGGCAAGTCCGCATACACCCCGGCGACCAGAAACAAGCTCAGGCGCACCACCGTGCTGCAACTGATCAACGCACTTTGCGTGGCCCGCGCCGCGTCCTTGGGCAAACGGCTGTTGAGGTAGATCGCATACAAAAAGCCGCCGCTGCCGAACAACGCACCAAACAGGCCGCCGACGGTGCCCATGGGAATCGACCAACCTTTGGAAAGCCGAGTGGGTCGCGCCTTCACCGACAAGCTGTAGATCGCATAGGCGCTGATAAACAGCCCCATCAGCAGCAACAACAAATCCGAATGCAGGTTGAGCAGAAAGATCACACCCAGCGTGCAACCGATGGCCATGCACGGCAGCAACCGCAGCAGCTCGGGCTTGTTCACGTCTCGCCGCGATTGCAGCAGATTGCCGAAGGCCGCGACAAAATCCAGCAGCACCAGCAGCGGGATAATCTTCGACAGCGGCATAAACACAATCAGGATCGGCCCCGCCACCAACGCTGTGCCAAAACCGGCAATGCCGAACACGATGTAGGCCAGCACCACACCCAGGCCGATGACCAGCCAATCGACACCACTGAACGACCACTGGCTCATCAGCTCAACCGGGCTCATGACGTATTCCTTGAAAGAGACAGCCATCACTTTAGCCATCGCCGAGCGTTGCGACTAATATCTTCAAAGCCCTCCACTCATCTCGAAAAGGCATGACGCGTGATATCCACTCGCCAACTGCGCTACTTCGTCGAAATCGCCGACAGCGGCAGCTTCAGCGCCGCCGCCGAGCGTTTGTTCGTGGCGCAATCAGCGCTGAGCCGCCAGATCAAGGAGCTGGAAACCCAGCTGCAAACCCCACTGTTCGAACGCACCGCGCGCCAGCCTCGGCTGACGGCGGCGGGCGAAGCCTTTTACCCGAGGGCGCGCAACCTGCTGAGCGAGCTGCTCAAGGCCAGCGAGATGGCCACCCAGGTTGGCAATGGTCAGCTTGGCACCCTGCGCCTGAGCCATTCGAGCACCGTGCCGATGAGCGGGCCATTGCTGCACGGCATCAGCACCTGGCTGCAGCGTTGCCCCGGCGTATCGATGGATATCGTCAAACTGTCTTCCGAGGCGCAACTTGAAGAAATTGCCGACGGGCGCCTGGAAGTCGGCCTTTTACGTTTACCGGTGCTGCGCCAGCGCGAAGGCGTGCGCGTGGTGCCTTTATATAGCGAACAACTGTTGCTGGCTGTGCCGCCCAATCACCCGCTGGCAGGCAGTGATACACCTGTCGAACTGGCACAACTCAAGGACGAGGCGTTTATTTCAGTTCCACACCCTCAACGTGGCGGCTTGAGTTATCTGTCAGCCGAACTGTGCATGCGCGCAGGATTTTTCCCCAAGGCCGCAAGGGTGATGTCGCGCAAGACCACGCAATTGCAGCTGATCCAGGCCGGCTTCGGAATTGCCTTGTTACCAAAATCCATGCAAGGCATTGCCCCCGCCAACCTGCACTTTTTGCCCCTGGCCGACCCGAACTGCCTCAGCACCGTGGCCTTGGCATGCGCGCAGACGCCGAGTGCGCTGGTGGAGCAATTCTGCCAAACCTTGCGCGAATGCCTATAAACTGCCGCCCATGATTAAAGATCGCTCCTCATGATTAAAGATCCGTTTGCCCGCTTGGGCCTGGACCGCGAAGTCCTGACTGTCAGCCAGCTCAACGGCCGCGCGCGGGTGTTGCTGGAAGACGTGTTCACCAATATCTGGGTCGAAGGCGAGATCTCCAACCTCGCCCGCCCGGCTTCCGGCCATGTGTATTTCACCCTCAAGGACAGCGGCGCCCAAGTGCGTTGCGCGCTGTTTCGCAACAATGCCGCGCGAGTACGCCAGGCGCTGAAGGACGGTTTGGCGGTGAAAGTGCGCGGCAAGGTCTCGCTGTTTGAGGGCCGTGGCGACTACCAGTTGATCCTCGACACCGTGGAACCTGCCGGCGATGGCGCGCTGCGTTTGGCCTTTGATGCGCTGAAGGAAAAGCTCAGCGCCGAAGGCCTGTTCAGTGCCGAACGGAAAGTGCCGCTGCCGGCGCACCCTCGGCGCATTGGCATTATCAGTTCGCCAACCGGCGCGGTGATTCGCGACATCATCAGCGTGTTCCGCCGTCGTGCGCCGAACGTTGAACTGACACTGATTCCCACCGCCGTGCAGGGCCGCGAAGCCATCCCGCAGATTGTGCGTGCGCTGAAACTGGCTGACGCCCGTGGCTTCGATGCGTTGATCCTGGCCCGTGGCGGCGGTTCGCTGGAAGACCTCTGGTGCTTCAACGAAGAAGCCGTGGCCCGTGCGGTAGATGCCTGCGTAACGCCCATCGTCAGTGCGGTTGGCCATGAAACCGATGTGTCGATCTGCGACTTTGTGGCCGACGTACGCGCCCCCACGCCCTCCGCCGCCGCTGAATTGCTCGCGCCAGACGCCAGCCATCTGGTGCGCCAGGTCGAAAACCTGCATCGCCGTCTGGTGATGCTGATGCGCAACCGGCTGAGCCACGATCGCCTGCGTCTGGAAGGCATGGCCCGCCGCCTGCGCCACCCTGGCGAACGTCTGCGCCAGCAAGCCCAGCGTTTGGACGACCTGGACATGCGCCTGCGTCGCGCTTTCGAGCGCAGCCTCAATACCCGCCGCGAACGCCTGATCCGCCTGGAAACCCGCCTCGCCGGCCAACACCCCGGCCGTCAACTGGCGTTGCTGCGCCAGCGCCTCGATAGCCTCGCAGAACGCCTGCCCCGCGCCATGCGCGAAGGCCTCAAGGCACGCCGCCTGCAACTGCAAAGCCAGGTGCAGACCCTGCAGGTGGTCAGCCCGCTGGCCACCCTGGGCCGTGGCTACAGCATCCTGCTGGACGAGCGCGGCCAGGCGATCCGCAACGCCGCGCAAACCCACACCGGCCAGCGCCTCACTGCGCGGCTCGGTGAAGGCCAATTGCAGGTGCGGGTGGAAGATAACCACCTGACGCCCGTCACCCTTTCGTTACTGGATTGATTGATGCCACGTTTATTTAGCCTGCTGATGCTGTTATGCCTGACCTTTAACGCCCACGCCGACAGCTACATCACGCGGTTGCTGAACAAGCCGGTGCCGGGTGGCGTGGCGGTGGTCGACCTCGGCACTTCGGCCAGCGCGCCCAAAGCCACCTACCTGAACCGGCCGGTGCTGGTGGTCAAGGAACAGAACAACTGGCTGGCGATTGTCGGGATCCCGCTGACCGTCAAACCCGGCACCGAGCGCATCACCAGCGGCGGGCAGAACTTGCCGTTTGTGGTGGGCTTCAAGAAATACCCCGAACAGCACATCACCTTGAAGAACAAAAGCCAGGTGAACCCGGCCCCGGCGCAACTCAAGCGCATCGAGGGCGAACTGGCCGTGCAGCTCAAGGCTTACCGCAGCTTCAGTCCGAACACACCGAGCAACCTGCTGCTGGACAAACCGGTCAACGGGCCACTGTCGAGCAAGTTCGGCGTGCGCCGCTTCTTTAATGGCGAGGAGCGCAACCCGCATTCGGGCCTGGACTTTGCCGTGGGCGCGGGCACGCCGATCAAGACGCCGGCGGCGGGCAAGGTGATCCTCACCGGCAATTACTTCTTCAACGGCAACACCGTGTTCGTCGACCATGGCCAGGGCTTTATCAGCATGTTCTGCCATATGTCGAAGATCGACGTCAAAGTCGGCGACCAACTGGCACGCGGCGCGGTGGTGGGCAAGGTCGGTTCCACAGGCCGTGCGACCGGGCCGCACATGCATTGGAACATCAGCCTTAACGATGCGCGGGTTGACCCGGCGATCTTTATTGGCGCGTTCCAGCCCTGATAAAAATAGTCAACCTACCGGCCCCATCGCGGGCAAGCCCGGCTCCCACAGGTGAACGCGAATCCCTGTGGGAGCCGGGCTTGCCCGCGATAGCGCCAGGCCTGCCAGTGCAATTGCGCACCCAATAACTACTGCGCAATAAAACCAAACTCCCACCTCAATAACCGCCACAAAATATCGAACACCAGCCAAATAGCAGAACTTATCTCAATTTTTTCCGACTGCTTGCCATCTTTCACCCCGGCGGTTAGGGTTGGTCTTATGAAAACCTCTCACACCCTCATTCAGCTCCGCCAGCACCGCAGCCTGTGTCTCGTCAGCGCACGACTGCCAGGCTGAATCGATCTGCCTCGTCCCAAGCTTCGTCCCCAATAACAGTTTTACGGCAGGCCGCCTTTTCTCGGCCCCTACTACAAAGGATTTCCCGATGAGCATGCTCAAAGACCCGTCTTCGAAGTACCGCGCGTTCCCGACCATCGACATCCCCGACCGCACCTGGCCGTCGAAGACCATCACCGAAGCGCCGATTTGGTGCAGCTCCGACCTGCGTGATGGCAACCAGTCGCTGATCGAGCCAATGGACGCGGCGAAAAAACTGCGTTTCTGGAAGACCCTGGTGTCTGTCGGCGTGAAGGAAATCGAAGCCTCGTTCCCGGCCGCGTCGCAAACCGACTTCGACTTCGTGCGCACCCTGATCGAAGACAACCACATCCCCGAGGACACCACCATCCAGGTGCTGACCCAGGGCCGTGAAGACTTGATCGCACGTACGTTCGAATCCCTGCGCGGCGCCAAAAAGGCCATCGTGCACTTGTACAACGCCACGTCGCCGTCATTCCGCCGCATCGTGTTCAACCAGGACAAGGACGGCATCAAGGCCATCGCGGTCAACGCGGCCAAGCTGTTCGTCAAGTACGCCGCCCAGCAGCCGGAAACCCAGTGGACTTTCGAGTACTCCCCGGAGACCTTCAGCGCCACGGAGCTGGAGTTCGCCAAGGAAGTCTGTGACGCGGTGATCGAGGTGTGGAACCCGACGCCAGAGCACAAGATGATCCTCAACCTGCCGGCCACCGTTGAGTGCGCGACACCCAACATCTATGCCGACCAGATCGAGTGGTTTGGCCGCCATATCAACCGCCGTGACAGCGTGATCATCAGCCTGCACACCCACAACGACCGCGGCACTGGCGTGGCCGCCACCGAGCTGGGCCTGATGGCCGGCGCCGACCGTGTCGAAGGTTGCCTGTTCGGCAACGGCGAGCGTACCGGTAACGTCGACCTCGTGACCGTAGCCTTGAACATGTACACCCAAGGCCTCGACCCGCAGCTGGACTTCTCCGACATCGACGGTGTGCGCAAAGTCGTCGAGGAGTGCAACCAGATCCAGGTACACCCACGTCACCCGTACGTCGGCGACCTGGTGCACACCGCGTTCTCCGGTTCCCACCAGGACGCAATCCGCAAGGGCTTTACCCAGCAGAAAGACGACGCGCTGTGGGAAGTGCCGTACTTGCCGATCGACCCGGCGGACATTGGCCGCAGCTACGAGGCGGTGATCCGCGTAAACAGCCAGTCGGGCAAAGGCGGCATCGCCTACCTGCTGGAACAGGAATACGACATCAGCTTGCCACGCCGCATGCAGATCGAGTTCAGCCAAGTGGTACAGGCCGAAACCGACCGTGTGGGCCTGGAAATGACTGCACCGCAGATCTACGCCTTGTTGCAGCGTGAATACCTGCAAGCCAACACCCCGTACGCGCTGGTCAGCCATCGCCTGCAGGAAGAAAACGGCAACAGCACCGTGGAAGTGGAAGTCTCGGGCAAAGGCCAGGGCGAAACCAACCTGCGCTGGAACGGCAAGGGCTACGGCACCCTGGAAGCGCTGGTTGCGGCGCTGCCAATCAAAGTTGAGATCATGGACTACAACGAACACGCGATCGGCGCCGGCACCAATGCCAAGGCGGCGGCCTACATCGAGCTGCGCGTGAACGGCGAGCGTCCGGTGCATGGCGTGGGGATCGATGAAAACATCACCACAGCGAGCTTTAAGGCGGTGTTCAGTGCGCTGAACCGTTCGTTGAGCCAGTTGGAAGCGAAGGCGGCGTAAGCGCTGTCGCGGTAATGCAAAAGGCTCCTGGGTGAGAATCCAGGGGCCTTTTTATTTGTGCTGTCTGCGAGGGCCCCATCGCGGGCAAGCCCGGCTCCCACATTTGGAATGCATTCACCTGTGGGAGCGGGCTTGCCCGCGATAGCGGTCTGTCAAACAAACTGAAAGTCATCGGCATCCAGATTTGCCGGAAACTTGGTGCGATAAGCCGCCAACTCTGCCGCATTCAGGCACACCTGAAACACCCCGTCCGCCTCCCCCGCACTCAGCAAGGTCTCACCCTGAAAATCCAGCACCTGGCTGTCTCCGGTGTAGGCAAAGCCCTTGCCATCGGTACCCACCCGATTCACTGCCGCCACGTAACACAGGTTCTCGATAGCCCGCGCTGGTAGCAGGCGGTTCCAGTGCTGACGCCGCGCACCCGGCCAGTTCGCGGTGTACAGCAGCAGGTCGGTGTCTTGGGCATCACGGCTCCACACCGGGAAACGCAGGTCGTAGCAAATCAATGGGCGTATGCGCCACCCCTTCAACTCGAACTGCACCTGGCGCTCGCCGGGCGTGTAATGGTCGTGCTCGCCCGCCATACGGAACAGGTGACGCTTGTCGTAGTGCAGCACTTCCCCGTCCGGGCGCGCCCACAGCAGGCGGTTCCGGTGGCTGCCGTCGGCCGCCTGGATGATCACGCTACCGGTGATCACCGCGTTGTACTTGGCCGCCTGGGTTTGCAGCCAGAGATGAGTCGGGCCATGTTCCGGCTCGGCGAGGGTGTGTGATTCCATCGAGAAACCGGTGGTGAACATCTCCGGCAGCACAATCAGGTCGGCGCCTTTGGCCTGCTCTAGCAACAGTTCGAAATGTTCGAGGTTGGCCTGACGGTCATGCCATACCAGGCTGGTCTGGACCAAGGCAATATTCAGGTCGGGTAATGCAGTCAAATCACGCATAGTTTCTCCGCTGCGTGTTGCAGCGTCTCCTCGCGTTTGGCAAAGCACAGGCGCACCAGGCGCTGGCCTTGCGGCGGGCTCTGATAGAACACCGAGACGGGGATGGTCGCCACGCCGTGTTCGCGGGTCATCCACAGTGACATGGCGACGTCATCCAGGTCCGGGCGAATCTGTGAGTAATCCACCAGTTGGAAGTAAGTGCCGGCCACCCGCGTAAAGCTGAAACGCGACGGCGCCAGCAGGTCGCAGAACAGGTCGCGCTTGGCCTGATAAAAGGCCGGCAATTGCTCGACGTGTTCCGGGTGTTCGGCCATGAAGTCAGCCAAAGCGTACTGCAAAGGGGTCACGCCGCAAAAGTTGACATATTGATGCACCTTGCGCAGCTCGGCGGTCAGGGCCGGCGGTGCGACCACGTAGCCGGTTTTCCAGCCGGTGACGTGGTAGGTCTTGCCGAAGGAGCTGACCACAAACGCACGCTGATACAACTCTTCATGGGCCAGCACGCTGACATGGGGCACGCCATCGAACACCAAGTGTTCGTAGACCTCATCGCTGACCAGGTAGATATCTCGGTCGCGGATCAGCTCGGCCAACTGGTCCAGCTCGGCCCGGCTGATCAGGGCGCCGGTGGGGTTGTGTGGCGAGTTGAGGATGATCATGCGCGTGCGCGGTGAGAGCGCGGCCTTGATCTTGTCAAAGTCGAGCGCGAAGCCTTGCAGGCTCAATTGCACATGCACGCAGCGACCACCCGCCAGCTCGACCGACGGCTCGTAGCTGTCGTAGCTGGGGTCGAACACGATGACTTCATCGCCGTTGCGGATGACCGCCTGGATCGCGCAGAAGATCGCCTCGGTGGCGCCTGGGGTGATGGTCACCTCGCTGTCCACATTCACCGCGGCGCCATAACTGCGGGCGATCTTGGCCACCACTTGCTGACGCAGTACCGGCAGGCCGGTCATCGGGGCGTATTGGTTGTGGCCGAGGGCGATATGCTTGCCTACGGCATCGAGCAACCCTTGAGGGCCATTAAAATCGGGAAAGCCCTGAGACAGGTTGAGCGCGCCGGTTTCGGCAGCGAGTTGCGACATGGTGGTGAAAATAGTGGTGCCGACATTCGGCAGCTTGCTGGTGATCATCGGAGGCCCCTGCAGGTGAGGCCCAAGTTTTAAGCTGCCCCAAGCATCGGGTCAAGGCACAAACCACCGCGCACAAAAAAGGGCTCCAAAGGAGCCCTCTCTTGCAGCGTGTCGCTCACAACTCGAAGCGGCGCTTATTTCTTGTCGCGGCGCTTCTTGTCGGCTTTCTTGTGGTGAGTCATCAAACGACGCTTCTTGTTCACCTGACGGTCAGTCAGTGTGTTCTTGTTGCCTTCGTATGGGTTCTCGCCACCCTTGAACTCGATACGGATCGGCGTACCGACCAGTTTCAAGACACGGCGGTAGGTGTTTTCCAGGTAACGCACATAGGACTTGGGCACCTTCTCGATCTGGTTACCGTGGATCACGATAATCGGCGGGTTGGCACCACCCAAGTGGGCGTAACGCAGTTTGATCCGGCGGTTGTTGACCATCGGTGGCGCATGTTCGCCAACCGCATCTTCGAGGATCTGGGTCAGGCGGTTGGTCGGCCAGCGGGTAACCGCGGACTTGAACGAGTTCTGTACGGACGCGTAGAGGTTGCCCACGCCGGTGCCGTGCAGTGCCGAGATAAAGTGGATATCGGCGAACTCAACGAAGAACAGCCGACGTTGCAGCTCGATCTTGACGAAATCGCGCTCGCTCGGCGTCATGCCGTCCCACTTGTTGATCGCGATGACCAAGGCACGACCGGCTTCCAGGGCAAAGCCCAGCAAGTTGAGGTCGTGGTCCACCACGCCTTCACGGGCGTCCATCACGAAGATCACTACGTTGGCGTCTTTGATCGCCTGCAGGGTTTTGACCACCGAAAACTTTTCAACTTCCTCGTGGATCTTGCCGCGCTTGCGCACACCGGCGGTGTCGATCAGCGTGTACTTCTCGTCGTTACGTTCGAACGGGATGTAGATACTGTCGCGGGTAGTACCCGGCTGGTCATACACGATGACCCGGTCTTCACCGAGCATGCGGTTAACCAGGGTCGACTTGCCGACGTTCGGACGGCCGATGATGGCGATCTTGATACCGTCTTTTTCGCTTGGGCCAGGAATGCGCTTGGCTTCCTCGCCTTCGGCAACGATCTCTTCCTCGCCCTCTTCTTCCTCAGCGTCATCCTTGGGGAAGTCGCGCAGGGCGATTTCCAGCATCTGGGTGATGCCGCGGCCGTGGGCACCAGCGACCGGGATCGCATCGCCCAGGCCCATCGGGCTGAATTCGGCACGGGCCGCTTCAGGATCGATGTTGTCGATCTTGTTGGCGACCAGATAGGAACGCTTGTTGCGCTTGCGCAGGTGCTCGCCAATCATCTGGTCGGCAGCGGTGTAGCCCGCACGGGCATCCACCAGGAACAACACGACATCGGCTTCTTCGATTGCGAGCAGCGACTGCTCGGCCATCTTTTCGTCCATGCCATGCTCGTCACCGGAGATACCACCGGTGTCGACAATAATGTAGGAGCGCCCTTGCCACTTTGCCTCACCGTATTGGCGATCACGGGTCAGACCGGACAAGTCGCCAACGATGGCGTCACGAGTCCTGGTCAGGCGGTTGAACAAGGTGGACTTGCCGACGTTAGGTCGGCCCACCAGGGCGATTACGGGAACCATGCGGCTCTCCACTTCGTTATTTCAGAAAATACAAAAGCCGCTGCAAGGCAGCGGCTGGTGCTCGGGGCAGCATAGTCAAATGCCGCATGCCCCGCCGAAGCGGGGCCGCCTGGGTTTTACCCCAAGCATAGTTGCTTACTTGATGGTCAGGGCTTCCAGCTTGCCGCTGTTGCCAAACACGTAAAGCATGTTACCCACAACCAGCGGACGCGCACGCAGACCATCGCTGTCGATACGCTCGCGGCCGACAAAACGACCGTCTACCTGGCTCAGCAGGTGCAGGTAACCTTCGAAGTCACCTACCGCTACGTAGCTGGAGAACACTTCCGGTGCCGACAACTGACGGCGAGCCAGGGAGTCGTTGCTCCACAGTGCAGTAGTGGAACGCTCGTCGACACTTTCAACGGTGCCGGAAGCGAGGCTTACGTAGACGCTGCCAAACCCTTGAGCGACACCGGCGTAGCTGGAAGCATCACGCTGCCAGTTGATGCGGCCGCTTTGCAGGTCCAGCGCCGCAACGCGGCCCTGGTAGGTGGCCACGTAAATGGTTTCGCCCGACAGCAGCAGGCCACCGTCGATGTCCACTACGCGGTCCAGTTCGGAGCGACCTTGCGGGATAGCCACACGGGTTTCCCAGGCCGGCACGCCGTTCTGGGTGTCCAGGGCGACCACTTTACCGGTCGACAGGCCAGCAACGGCCAGGTTGTTGGTCACAATCGGACCACTGGTACCGCGCAGGGTCAACACCGCCGGGGTGCTGTCGTACAACCAGCGCTGGTTGCCGGTGGCGGCATCCAGACCGATTACACGGTCATCCTGGGTCTGCACTACGACCACGTCGCCATTGGTAGCCGGCGCTGCGAGCACTTCACTGGTCACGCGAGCGCGCCATTTCTCTTCACCCGTTGCCGAGTCCAGAGCCACCACGTCGCCTTTGAGCGTACCGATCAGCACCATGCCGTAGCCGACACCTACACCACCGGAAACCGGCAGTTCGAGGTCTTTCTTCCACTTCACGTCGCCATTCATGCGATCCATGGCCATGACAACGCCAGTGGAGTCAGTGGCCACAATGTTGTCGCCGTCGATCGACGGCTGCAACAGGTTGTACAGGTCGCCCTGGCCATCACCGACGGAGCGGCTCCACTGCTTTTGCAGGACCACTTCTTCCTTGAAGCTGGTCAGCTCGGCAGGAGGCAGTTCTTTTTTACTGTTGCTGCTGCAACCCGCGGCCAGAACGGCCAGAGCCAGCAATGCTGCATGTTTCCAACGGATCACGTCACGCATCCCCTTTGGCCAAGTCGTCCAGCTTGATTTGTAAGCCACCGACCGCCGCTTCATCAGACAGCGCCGCCTTGGCTTTTTGGTACGCAGCATGGGCTTCGTCGGTACGACCCAATTGGACCAACAGGTCGCCCTTGAGCTCTTCACGAGTGGCCACAAATGCCTTGTCAGCATCGCCGTCGAGCAGTTTGAGTGCTTCGTCAGCCTTGTTCTGTGCCGCCAATACCTGAGCCAGGCGCTGACGTGCGATTTCACCCAGGGTCGGGTTGCTCGGCTTGTCGGCGATAGCCTTCAGCTCAGTGGCTGCGTCATCCAGCTTGCCGGTGTCGACCGCCACTTTCGCGACGAACAGGCTACCGTACTGGGCGTAGGTGCTACCGCCAAATTCGTTTTTCAGCTTGCCGGCAAGGTCCGCCACTTGGGCTGGATCAGGCTTGCCGTCCGGCGTCAGTGTGGTTTCCAGCAATTGCTGATAGAGGATCGAGGCGCCTTGAGACTGGTTGGCCTGATATTTGTGCCAGGCTTGCCAGCCGAACACCACCACTAAAGCCAGCAGACCGCCAGTAACCAGGGGCTTGCCGTTACGCTGCCACCAGTCCTTGAACTCGGCCATTTGCTCATCATCAGTACTCGACACCCCAATACTCCTTAATCGCTAAATTCGGCTGTTCGACAGCTTCAACCCTGCACGACGCAGGTGGCCAAGTGCGCGGCGAGCGCATCAAAGGCAATGTTCTGTTGCTCGCCCTGGCCACGCAGGGGTTTGAAACCTATCACTTGCTGCGCCAGCTCGTCATCGCCGAGGATCAGCGCATACAGCGCGCCGCTCTTGTCGGCCTTCTTGAACTGGCTCTTGAAGCTGCCGGCGCCGGCATTGATCTGCAGGCGCAGGTTCGGCAGTTGGTCGCGCACTTTTTCGCTCAGGGCCAAGGCTGTCAGTTCGGCGGCCTCGCCAAAGGCGCAAAGGTACACGTCCACCTGACGGGAGATTTCTTCCGGGATTTGCTCCAGGGTTTCCAGCAGCAGGATCAGCCGCTCGATGCCCATGGCGAAACCTACGCCCGTGGTCGGCTTGCCGCCCATTTGCTCAACCAGGCCGTCGTAGCGACCACCGGCACACACGGTGCCCTGGGCGCCGAGTTTGTCGGTGACCCACTCGAACACGGTCTTGCTGTAGTAGTCGAGACCACGCACCAGCTTGGGGTTGAGCACGTAAGGAATACCGGCCGCATCCAGGCGAGCCTTGAGGCCCTCGAAGTGCGTGCGGGATTCGTCGTCCAGGTAGTCGGCCATCTTCGGCGCGTCGACCAGTACGGCCTGGGTGTCGGCGTTCTTGGTATCCAGAACACGCAGCGGGTTGGTTTTCAGACGGCGCTGGCTGTCTTCGTCCAGCTTGTCCAGGTGGGCGGACAGGTACTCGACCAGGGCTTCGCGATAGCGGCCCCGGGATTCACTGGTGCCCAGGCTGTTGAGTTCAAGTTTGACTGCATCGCGGATGCCCAGTTGGCCCCACAGGCGCCAGGTCAATACGATCAGCTCGGCATCGATGTCCGGACCGTCCAGGTTGAAGACTTCGCAACCGATCTGGTGGAACTGGCGATAGCGGCCTTTCTGGGGGCGCTCGTGGCGGAACATCGGGCCGATGTACCACAGCTTCTGGGTCTGGCCACCACCGGTGATGCCATGCTCCAGTACCGCGCGCACGCACGCAGCGGTGCCTTCCGGACGCAGGGTCAGGGAGTCGCCGTTGCGATCTTCAAAGGTGTACATCTCTTTTTCGACGATGTCGGTTACTTCACCGATGGAGCGCTTGAACAGCTCGGTGAACTCGACGATCGGCATGCGGATCTGCTTGTAACCGTAGTTATCCAGCAGGCGCGCGACCGTGCTCTCGAAGTAGCGCCACAGTGGCGTCTGCTCCGGCAGGATGTCGTTCATGCCACGAATGGCTTGCAGAGACTTGCTCACATCTAATCCTTAAATTCGTTCTTAGCCGCGCGCGATCAGCGCTGCGTCAGCCGCAACCTTTTCAGCTGCTTTCTCGCGGATCAGCTTTTCCAGATGATCCACGAGATTCTCATTCGTCAGTTTCTGCGACGGCTTGCCGTCGATGTAAATCAGGTTTGGTGTACCGCCAGTCAGGCCCACATGGGCTTCCTTGGCTTCACCCGGCCCATTGACCACACACCCGATCACCGCCACATCCAGCGGCACCAGCAGGTCTTCAAGGCGCAACTCCAGGTCGTTCATGGTTTTCACCACGTCGAAGTTCTGCCGCGAGCAGCTCGGGCAGGCAATGAAGTTGATGCCACGGGAACGCAAACGCAGGGATTTGAGAATGTCGTAGCCGACTTTCACTTCCTCTACGGGGTCTGCCGCCAGGGAGATGCGGATAGTATCGCCAATCCCTTCGGCGAGCAGCATACCGAGACCCACCGCAGATTTCACTGTGCCTGAGCGTAAACCGCCCGCTTCAGTGATACCCAGGTGCAACGGCTGCACGATTTCCTTGGCCAACAGGCGGTAGGCTTCTACCGCCATGAACACGTCGGAGGCCTTTACGCTGACCTTGAAGTCCTGGAAATTCAGGCGCTCAAGATGCTCGACGTGGCGCAATGCCGACTCAACCAGCGCGGCTGGGGTCGGTTCTCCGTACTTTTTCTGCAGGTCTTTTTCCAGGGAACCGGCGTTGACGCCGATGCGGATGGGAATGCCACGATCACGCGCTGCATCAACCACCGCGCGCACACGGTCTTCGCGACCGATATTGCCCGGGTTGATGCGCAGGCAGTCCACACCCAGCTCGGCCACACGCAGCGCGATTTTGTAGTCGAAGTGAATGTCGGCGACCAGCGGTACCTTGACCAGTTGCTTGATGCGGCCAAAGGCTTCGGCAGCGTCCATGTCCGGCACGGAAACACGCACGATGTCTACGCCGGCGGCTTCCAGACGGTTGATCTGGGCGACAGTTGCGGCCACATCATTGGTGTCGCTGTTGGTCATGCTCTGCACTGCGATAGGGGCATCGCCACCTACCGGCACCGAGCCGACCCAGATCTTGCGCGATACGCGACGTTTGATTGGAGATTCGCCGTGCATGACTATTGTCCCAACTTGAGGCGAGCGGTCTCGCCACTGGTGAACGGCGCCACGTCCACAGGCTGGCCGTTGTAGGCCACTTGCGCGCCACGGGCAAAGCCCAGACGCAGCGTCAAAGGAGGCTTGCCGCCTTGGTCAAGTGTATCTCCCTTACGCTTCAGACCGCTAAACAGCACTTTGCCATTGCCATCGGTAACTTGCGTCCAGCAGTCAGCGATGAAGGTAATCTGGATATGCCCGTCGCCGGCGATCAATGCCGGGGTGGTGGGAGGCGAAATCGCAGCTGGGGCCGGGGCCACTGGTGCGTTGGTCGCTGGAGGCTGCGCCGGAGCAGCCGGAGTATGCGCCTGGGCAACCGGGGCAGCCGGTACGGTTGGAGCCGGCACAGCAGCGGTGGCAGCAGGTGCAGTGCCCGCTTCCGGACCCGGTTGCTCGGTGGCAGCCGGCACTTCCGAGGCGGCCTGCCCTTGGGCAACCGCCTGGTCTTCCGGCTCATCGAGTGGGTGAATCTGGGTGGTGCCGTCGGCGCTTTCGACTTCGACGTGCTCCATGGCGTTGCTGGTCAGGTCCTTGGTACGTTGGGAGGCCTGGTCTTGCCACCAGACGAAACCGCCACCGACCACGGCAATCAGCAGCAACAGGCTGACAATCCGCAAAATCGTGTGGGAAACCCGTACCGGCTCTTCGATGCGGCCCAGGCCATGCACGTTACTGCCCTGGGAGTCGGTGCCGGTGAACTGGTCGAACTCCTGGACCAATACAGTCTGGTCGATGCCCAGCAATTTGGCGTAGGCGCGGATATAGCCGCGGGCGAAGGTATGCCCAGGCAGCTTGTCGAATGCGCCGGCTTCCAGGTTGCCCAGGGACGTGGCGGTCAAATTGAGCTTGAGGGCCACTTCTGCCAGCGACCAACCATTGCTTTCGCGGGCCTGACGCAAGGTCTCGCCTGGGTTTACGCGATTAGCTGCTACAACTTCCGGGTGCGCCGCTTTCATCATTGCTCCGACAGGTATTGCTGATATTCCGGCGTACCGGGATAGAGTCGTTCGAGTTGCTGGCCAAACTGTGCAGCCGTGTCGCGTTCTTCATGAACCGTCGCCAGGCGCACACCGAGCAATAGACTACGTGCATTTTGCCCGCTGAGCAGGCTAAAACGCTCGTAAAAGTCACGTGCCGGCACATAATGCCTGTCTTCGTAAGACAACTCAGCCATTTCGAGCAACGCCCGTGGCTGGCGACTGTTCAGGTGCAGGGCTTTTTCCAGTTGCTGGCGGGCGCTGTCGCGCTGGCCCATGCGTATCGAGGTCACCCCAAGGTTCTCGAACACGCGCGAACGCTCAGGATAAAGGCTATCAGCGCTGGCTTGCTGGAAATAACGGGACGCCTGCTCATAACGTTGCTGCGCAAACAGAAAGCTGCCGTAGTTGTTCAGCAGCCGAGGGTCGGCAGGACGTGCGGCCAGGGCCTTGTGAAAATACGCCTCGGCCAATTCAGGCTCAGCCTGAGCCTGGAACACCAGGGCCAGTGCGGCATTGGCATCGGCATCATCGCCGTCCAGTTCCAGCGCCTTTTTCAACGGCACCTTGGCCTGCTCGCTCATGCCCTGGCGCAGATAACCCAAGCCCAATTGCACATAGGCAATTCGCGCCTCGTCACGGCCTTTGCCGGTTTGCATGGGGCTGTCATGGCCCGATGAAACACAACCGGCCATCAGACCGGTGAAAAGCAACAGCAGCGCGAGGCGCAAGGGCATAGAGGTCCTCTCTCAGATTCGATTCACAGCAATTTGCGGCAAATCTTCGGCGGCGTTAAGTTCGCGCACGGCGATATAACGCTCACTGCGGCGGGTGCGATCCATCACTTGCCCGACCAGTTGGCCACAGGCGGCGTCGATGTCTTCACCACGGGTGGTGCGCACAGTAACGTTGTAGCCGGCCTGGTGCAGTTGATCCTGGAAACGGCGGATGGCGTTGTTGCTCGGCCGCTCGTAGCCAGAATGGGGAAACGGGTTAAACGGAATCAGGTTGATCTTGCACGGGGTGTTCTTGAGCAGCTCGATCATCTCGACCGCATGCTCAACTTTGTCGTTGATGTCTTTGAGCATGGTGTACTCAATGGTCAACACACGCTTTTCGCCCAAGGTCGCCATGTAGCGCTGGCAAGATTCGAGCAGCATCTTAAGCGGATACTTCTTGTTGATTGGCACCAATTGGTTACGCAATGCGTCATTCGGTGCGTGCAACGACAACGCCAGGGAGACGTCGATGTGCTTGGCCAGCTCATCGATCATCGGCACCACGCCGGAGGTCGACAAGGTCACACGGCGCTTGGAGATGCCGTAACCCAGGTCGTCCATCATCAAATGCATGGCGGCAACGACGTTGTCGAAGTTCAGCAGCGGCTCACCCATGCCCATCATCACCACGTTGGTGATGGCACGGTCGACGGTTGCCGGGACGCTGCCAAAGGATTTGTTGGCAATCCACACCTGGCCGATCACTTCGGCGGCAGTGAGGTTGCTATTGAAGCCTTGCTTGCCGGTGGAGCAGAAACTGCAGTCCAGGGCACAGCCTGCCTGGGACGAAACGCACAAAGTGCCGCGCTTGCCCTGGGGAATGTAGACGGTCTCGACGCAGCTGCCGGACGCCACGCGCACCACCCACTTACGGGTGCCGTCGGTGGAGATGTCCTCGCTGACAACCTCGGGACCACGGACCTCGGCAATGGCCTTGAGCTTGTCGCGCAGGGCCTTGCTGACGTTCGTCATGGCGTCGAAATCGTCGACACCAAAGTGGTGAATCCACTTCATTACCTGACCGGCACGGAAACGCTTCTCCCCGATTGAGTCGAAGAATTTTTCCATTTCCTGTTGAGTCAGACCCAGCAGGTTGGTTTTAACAGTCGATGTAGTCATGGATTCACCCTCACTCTTTAAGCCGATGCTTAGCGAGCGGTTACTTCAGTAGCAGCGAAAAAGTACGAGATTTCGCGAGCAGCAGCGGCTTCGGAGTCCGAACCGTGAACAGCGTTGGCGTCGATGGACTCAGCGAAGTCAGCACGGATAGTGCCGGCAGCTGCTTCTTTAGGGTTGGTAGCGCCCATCAGCTCGCGGTTCAGAGCGATAGCGTTTTCGCCTTCCAGAACCTGAACAACAACAGGGCCGGAGATCATGAAGGCAACCAGGTCGCCGAAGAAGCCACGAGCGCTGTGCTCAGCGTAGAAGCCTTCAGCTTCAGCTTTGGACAGTTGCTTGAGTTTCGAAGCTACAACCTTCAGGCCGGCTTTTTCGAAACGAGTGGTGATCTCGCCGATGACGTTTTTTGCAACAGCGTCAGGCTTGATGATGGAGAAAGTACGTTGAACAGCCATGGTGTAACTCCAGAAACGGTAATTTACGAAAAATTAAACCCGCGAATTATACGCGGGTTATTGGGTATTGCCTAACTGCGTAAAAAGGCGGCTCAGTCTGCTTCTTCGATCCACAGGCCTTGAATCGCCTCCAGAACCTTTTCGCCACCCCGGTCAGGGATGTCGTCGAAGTCCGGCAGCTCCATCACCAGGTTGCGCAGCTTGACGAAGTTGACCGTCAGAGGATTGACCTCCGGGTGGGCTTCAGCAAGCTGTATAGCGATTTCTTGTACATCAACCCATTTCAGGCTCATGACATTTCCTTGAATCAATGCGGCGCTTCGGCCGCATGGTTGAGGGAATATTTCGGAATTTCGACGGTGATGTCTTCGGTCCCGACCTTTGCCTGACAGCTTAGGCGAGAAGTTGCCTCCAGGCCCCAGGCGCGATCCAGAAAGTCCTCCTCCAGCTCGTCCGCTTCTTCGAGAGAGTTGAAACCCTCG
This sequence comes from Pseudomonas sp. FP2338, assembly GCF_030687515.1. Classification (NCBI taxonomy): domain Bacteria; kingdom Pseudomonadati; phylum Pseudomonadota; class Gammaproteobacteria; order Pseudomonadales; family Pseudomonadaceae; genus Pseudomonas; species Pseudomonas sp. FP2338. The sequence continues at coordinate 5,238,468 of NZ_CP117436.1, forward strand.
CGAATCACGCAGTGGCAGGTCGTGCAGGCGCAAACACCGCCGCAGGCACTTTCGATCTCGATGTGATTGTCATGGGCAACTTCGAGGATGGACTTGCCGGTCTCAGCCTCCACGACCATACCGTCCGGGCAATGCTCGGCGTGTGGCAGAAAAATGACCTGCGGCATTAATTATTCCTCAATTTCATTCAGGTTGCGTCCCGCCAGGGCGGCTTTTACCGACTGGTCCATGCGGCGGGCGGCAAAGGCATCGGTCACTTGCGACAGACGCTTGGTCTGCTGCTCGATGGCGTAACCATCGGTGCCTTTCATCAGTTCGGCCAGCTCCTGCATCTGCAGGTCGATGACCATGCGCTCTTCGGCGTCCAGCAGGCGCTCGCCGTCAGCATCCAAGGCGCCCTGCACCGCTTCGAGCAGGCGCTGGGCATCCACTTGCTGCTCACGCAACACACGGGCGACCTTGTCGTCACCGGCATATTGGAACGAGTCCTTGAGCATCTTGGCGATTTCGCCGTCGGTCAGCCCGTAGGACGGTTTGACCTGGATGCTGGCTTCAACACCGGACGCCAATTCACGGGCGGCCACACTGAGTAGGCCGTCGGCATCTACCTGGTATGTCACGCGAATCTTCGCCGCACCGGCGACCATTGCCGGAATACCGCGCAATTCAAAACGCGCCAGGGAGCGGCAATCGCTGATCAGCTCGCGCTCACCTTGCAGCACATGGATCATCATGGCCGTCTGGCCGTCTTTGTACGTAGTGAAGTCTTGGGCGCGGGCGACGGGGATGGTGGTGTTGCGTGGAATCACCTTCTCCATCAGGCCGCCCATGGTCTCCAGCCCCAGGGACAGCGGGATCACGTCGAGCAGCAGCAGTTCGCCACCATCGCGTTTGTTACCGGCAAGCGTGTCGGCCTGGATAGCGGCGCCGATGGCGACTACTTGATCCGGGTCGATTTGGGTCAATGGCTGGCGGCCAAACGCTTCGGCAACCGCTTCGCGAACGCGTGGGACGCGCGTCGAACCGCCGACCATAACCACCGCAGCCACGTCTTCCAGCTCGATACCTGAATCACGCACAGCCCGACGGCACGCCTTGAGGCTGCGAGCGACCATCGGCTCGATCAACGCATCAAAGGCTTCGCGAGTCAGTTGGGCCGACCAGCTGCCGTAGGAGACTTCAACAGAATCAGCATCAGTCAGTGCTTCCTTGGCCGCACAGGCGGTTTGCAGCAGATTGCGCTGCGCGCCCGGGTCCAGGTCAGCCGACAAACCGGCGCTGGTAATGATCCAGCCGGCAATGGCATGGTCAAAGTCATCGCCACCCAGGGCGCTGTCGCCACCGGTAGCCAGCACTTCAAACACACCGCCGGTCAGACGCAGGATCGAAATATCGAAGGTGCCGCCGCCCAGGTCATAAATTGCCACCAGGCCTTCAGCGTGCTGGTCCAGACCATAGGCCACCGCGGCTGCGGTCGGCTCGTTGAGCAAGCGCAACACGTTCAGACCGGCGAGCTTCGCCGCGTCTTTAGTGGCTTGACGCTGTGCGTCGTCGAAATAGGCAGGAACGGTGATCACTGCGCCGACCAGTTCGCCACCCAGGGTATTTTCTGCGCGCTGACGCAGCACCTTGAGGATATCGGCCGACACTTCCACCGGGCTTTTCGGGCCTTGGACGGTGTCGATGAACGGCATATGGGATTCGCCGCCAACAAAGCGGTACGGCAGCTGCTCGCCCAATTGCTTGACGTCGGACAGACCGCGCCCCATCAAGCGTTTAACCGACAGCACGGTATTCAATGGGTCACTGGACGCCGCCAACTTGGCCGACTCACCGACTTCAGTGCGATCAGCGTGATAACGCACAGCGGAGGGCAGGATCACCTGGCCATTAGCGTCGGGCAACGGCTCGGACAGGCCGCTGCGCAAGGCAGCAACCAGGGAATTGGTGGTGCCCAGGTCAATCCCGACCGCCAGGCGACGCTGGTGCGGTTGAGGGCTTTGGCCGGGTTCGGCGATTTGCAGTAGGGCCATGGTAATCAGGTCTTATCTGTCTATCAGGCGTGCATCACGGGCAGCACTGGGTTAATCGTCGAGGCGCTCTTCTAGCTGGCGCACTTCGTAGGTGAGCTTGTCGAGGAACTGCATGCGCCGCATCAGGCGTTCGGCCTGTTCACGTTGCGCTGCATCATCCCAACAGGCTGCGAAGCTTTCGTTGAGCTCATCCTGGGCCGTTTTCAGACGACGCTTGAAGACCGCGACACCGGCTATATCAGCCTCGTCCTGCAAGTCTTCGAGTTCTTCGCGCCACTGCATCTGCTGCATCAGGAAGTCCGGGTCGTGCACCGTGACTTCGATCGGCAACTCACCACCGTTCAACGCGAGCAGGTAGCGCGCGCGTTTGGGCGGGTTTTTCAGCGTCTGATAGGCTTCGTTGAGGCTGGCCGATTGCTCCAGCGCCAGGCGCTGCTCACGCTCGGAAGCGTCAGCAAAGCGGTCCGGATGCACCCCACGCGCCAACTCTCGGTAGCGCGTGGCAAGCTGCTCAAGGTCCAGCCGAAAGCTCGGCTGCAGCTCGAATAAAGCGAAATGACAAGGAGTACCCACGAATAGCCTCAGATGTTGAAGCTTTCGCCGCAGCCACATTCACCGCGCACGTTGGGGTTGTTGAACTTGAAGCCTTCGTTCAACCCTTCCTTGACGAAATCGAGTTCGGTGCCGTCCAGGTAAGTCAGGCTTTTAGGGTCGATGATCACTTTCTCGCCGTGACTTTCGAACACCTGGTCTTCCTCAACCACCTCGTCGACAAACTCCAGCACGTAGGCAAGGCCGGAACAGCCCGTGGTGCGAACACCCAGACGAATCCCCTCACCTTTACCGCGCCCATTCAGGGAGCGGCGAATGTGCTGCGCAGCCGCTTCTGTCATGCTGATAGCCATCGTTGACTCCTTACTCGTCGCCAAATGCTTAGATCAAGCCTTTCTTCTGCTTGTAGTCGCGAACGGCCGCCTTGATGGCGTCTTCTGCGAGTACGGAGCAGTGAATTTTCACTGGCGGCAGGGCCAGTTCTTCGGCCAGCTGGGTGTTGCTGATGGTGACAGCCTCATCCAGGGTCTTGCCTTTCATCCACTCGGTAGCGAGGGAGCTGGAGGCAATGGCGGAACCGCAGCCGTAAGTCTTGAACTTGGCGTCTTCGATAACGCCAGCGTCGTTGACCTTGATCTGCAGGCGCATCACATCGCCGCACGCCGGAGCGCCGACCATGCCGGTGCCGACATCAGGGTCTTCCGCGTTCATCTTGCCGACGTTGCGCGGGTTTTCGTAGTGGTCGATGACCTTTTCGCTGTAAGCCATGGTACTGAATCCTCACTCATCAGGGCCGCTCTGGAACCCTGTAAAAACGCCTGCGTTTTCCGCCACGTTCTTACAGAGCTTGGGTGGCGGCTTCTATATTTAGTGTGCCGCCCACTCGATCTTGGAGATATCGACACCGTCTTTGTACATGTCCCACAGCGGCGACAGAACGCGCAGCTTGTTGACGGCTTCGCAGACTTTCTGCGCGGCGTAGTCGACTTGCTCTTCGGTGGTGAAGCGGCCGAAGGTAAAGCGGATCGAGCTGTGTGCCAATTCGTCGTTGCGGCCCAGGGCGCGCAGAACGTACGAAGGCTCAAGGGACGCCGAGGTGCAGGCCGAACCGGACGAAACCGCCAGGTCCTTGAGCGCCATGATCAGCGACTCGCCTTCGACGTAGTTGAAGCTCAAATTCAGGTTGTGCGGTACACGGGCGGTCATGCTGCCATTGATGTACAGCTCTTCAAGGTTCTCGACCTGCTTGTAGAAGCGATCGCTCAGGGCCTTGATACGGATGTTTTCGGCAGCCATGTCTTCTTTGGCTACACGGAAAGCTTCGCCCATGCCGACGATCTGGTGAGTGGCCAGGGTGCCCGAACGCATGCCGCGCTCGTGACCGCCGCCGTGCATGGTCGCTTCGATGCGCACGCGAGGCTTGCGGCTCACGTACAGCGCGCCGATGCCTTTAGGGCCGTAGGTTTTGTGGGCAGAGAACGACATCAGGTCGACTTTCAGCTTGGACAGGTCGATGTCGACCTTGCCGGTGGACTGAGCAGCGTCGACGTGCAGCAGAATGCCTTTGGAGCGCGTCAGCTCGCCAATGGCTGCGATGTCGTTGATGGTGCCGATTTCGTTGTTCACGTGGATCACGGACACCAGGATGGTGTCTTCACGCAGGGCCGCTTCGATCATGGCCGGGGTGACGATACCGTCGGTGGTTGGCTCAAGGTAGGTAACCTCGAAACCTTCACGCTCCAGTTGGCGCATGGTGTCGAGGACAGCCTTGTGCTCAATCTTGGTGGTAATCAGGTGCTTGCCTTTGGTCGCGTAGAAATGCGCCGCGCCCTTGATTGCCAGGTTGTCGGACTCGGTAGCACCGGAGGTCCAGACGATTTCCCGTGGGTCGGCGCCCACCAGGTCGGCGACTTGACGACGAGCGTTCTCAACCGCTTCCTCGGCTTTCCAGCCGAATACGTGGGAACGGGAGGCTGGGTTGCCGAAGTTTCCGTCAACCAGCAGGCACTCGCTCATCTTTTGCGCGACACGCGGATCAACCGGGGTGGTCGCTGAGTAATCAAGGTAAATCGGCAATTTCATGGACTTTCTCCTAAATCAGGCTGGCTGGCGTGCCGTTAGCTCTTCGGCTGTCACTCGACGGCGGACGCTTCAATCTTGTCCAGACGCGGCGCCTTGGTGTTGCAACGGCGCTGGTCCTGACGCTGGGCTACTTCTTGTACCTCACGGCGAGTCACAAGATCAGCCAAGCTGATACCACTCAAAAACTCATGGATCTGCAGGCTCAAGTCACACCACAAGTGGTGCGTCAGGCAAGTGTCGCCGGCGTGGCAGTCACCCAAACCCTGGCATTTGGTGGCATCGACGGATTCGTTCACCGCGTCGATCACCTGAGCTACCTGGATGCCCTGCATATCGCGGGACAATTGATAGCCGCCACCCGGCCCACGCACGCTGGAAACCAAGTTGCTGCGGCGCAATTTGGCGAACAGCTGCTCGAGATAGGACAGGGAAATGCCTTGGCGCTCGGAGATATCGGCCAGGGACACCGGCCCAGTTTGCGCGTGCAAGGCCAGGTCAAGCATGGCGGTCACCGCGTATCGGCCTTTTGTAGTCAGTCTCATGGACAAGTACCAAGGTGTTTCAGAATGGGGGCAAGTATGCGATTCCCGAGTATTTAAGTCAACTATAAGACCTAGTACTTTAGTCAGGATTACCCGTAAAAAGGGCGCGCGAATAATAGCAGGGTGGGGTGGGGACGAACAGCGGGAACCGGGCCACGACTCAATCTCAAGACCAATGGAAGCCAAATGTGGGAGCTGGCTTGCCTGCGATAGCGGTGGGTCAGCACCCCCTAAATGAGCTGGCAGACCGCTATCGCAGGCAAGCCAGCTCCCACAGAAGGTTTTATCGAGCTTAAGATTTAGCCAGCCTTGGTGGTGGCAGCTTCAACCTTGATCTCGGCGAAGTCTTCTTCGCGCAGCTCAGGCAGGTCTTTTGCGCAGTAGCTGCTGCCCAGCTCCTTCAATGCGCCGCACATACCGTCCAGCTTGCCATCCACGGCCTGCAGGTGGTCGAGCAACTGGCCAATGGCACGCGCTACCGGGTCGGGCATGTCTTCGCTGACACCGTAGGCATCAAAACCGATCTTCTCGGCCATGGCTTTGCGCTTGGCCTCCTGCTCGTCGCCGATTTCCGGCTTGACGATGATGCGCCCAGGAATGCCCACCACCGTCGCGCCAGGCGGCACGGCCTTGGTCACCACCGCATTGGAGCCCACCTTGGCACCGGCGCCGACAGTGAACGGGCCAAGCACCTTGGCGCCCGCCCCTACCACGACGCCATCGCCCAGTGTCGGGTGACGCTTGCCTTTATTCCAGGTCGTGCCACCCAGGGTCACGCCCTGATACAGCGTCACGTCATCACCGATTTCGGCGGTTTCGCCAATCACGATGCCCATGCCATGGTCGATAAAGAAACGACGACCGACCTTGGCGCCCGGGTGAATCTCGATTCCGGTCAACCAGCGTCCAAAGTTCGACACCAGCCGCGCCAGCCATTTCCAGCCCATGCTCCACAGGACTCCGGACAGGCGGTGAATCCAGATCGCGTGCATGCCCGGGTAGCAGGTCAGCACTTCAAAGGCGTTGCGCGCCGCCGGGTCACGGTGGAAAACACTCTGGATATCTTCTCGCAAACGCTCGAACATTTTTAATCCTTCCGCTTAAGAAGCTCACCACGGGCCGCTTTCTGGGTTTCCGTGAGGATGCCACGCAATATGTTCATTTCTGCCCGGCTGACCGAGCTACGACCGTACAAGCGACGCAGGCGTGCCATCAAGTGCCGTGGCTTTTCCGGGTCGAGGAATTCGATGGCTACCAGGGTTTGCTCCAGGTGCTCATAGAATCGCTCCAGCTCGTCCATGGTGGCCAGCTCGCCACTTTTGGTCGAGGCCACTTCATCCTTCTCGACCTTGCTCGGCTGGCCTTCAGCAGCCAGCCAGGCCATGCGCACTTCGTAACTCAACACCTGCACCGCTGCCCCGAGGTTCAGCGAGCTGAACTCAGGGTCTGATGGAATGTGCACGTGGTAATGACATCGCTGCAGCTCTTCGTTGGTAAGGCCGGAATCTTCACGACCAAATACCAAGGCGATTTCTGCACCACCCGCAGCCTCCTCCACCACTTTGGTGCCGCACTCACGCGGATCCAGCAATGGCCAGGGGATTCGACGGTCGCGGGCGCTGGTGCCGAGCACCAGGTTGCAGCCGACCAAGGCGTCTTCCAAGGTGGCGACGACCTGGGCTTTTTCAAGGATGTCATTGGCGCCGGATGCGCGGGCATCGGCCTCGTGGTGCGGGAACACACGCGGCTCGACCAGCACCAGGCGCGTCAGCCCCATGTTTTTCATGGCTCGCGCCACCCCGCCGATGTTGCCGGGATGACTGGTATTGACGAGGACGACACGGATGTTTTGCAGCAAGGGAGGCGCTCTCGGACACAGGAAAGGGGAGCAAATCTTACAGAACAGCCTAAGGTTATGCCATGAAAGCTAACGTCGTCCTTCACCTGAAGAAAGTTTCTGCTAGAATGCCCGGCTTTCTTTAACAACCTTAGGTGACACATCCATGCAGCCCATGCTGAATATCGCGCTGCGCGCCGCCCGCAGCGCCAGTGAATTGATCTTCCGCTCCATCGAGCGCCTGGATACCATCAAGGTCGACGAAAAAGACGCCAAGGATTATGTATCCGAGGTGGATCGCGCCGCTGAGCAAAAAATCATCGACGCGCTGCGCAAGGCCTACCCTACCCACGGCATCCTCGGTGAAGAAACCGGCTTGCACAAAGGCAGCGGCGAAGGCGAAGACTACCTGTGGATCATCGACCCACTGGACGGCACCACCAACTTCCTGCGCGGCATCCCACACTTTGCAGTCAGCATCGCCTGCAAATACCGTGGCCGCCTGGAACACGCCGTCGTACTCGACCCGGTTCGCCAGGAAGAATTCACCGCCAGCCGTGGCCGTGGCGCCCAGCTGAACGGTCGTCGCCTGCGTGTCAGTGGCCGTACCAGCCTGGACGGCGCCCTGCTGGGCACTGGCTTCCCGTTCCGTGACGACCAGATGGACAACCTGGAAAATTACCTGGGCATGTTCCGCGCCCTGGTTGGCCAGACCGCCGGCATCCGCCGCGCCGGTGCTGCCAGCCTGGACCTGGCGTATGTTGCCGCCGGTCGTTTTGATGCGTTCTGGGAGTCGGGCCTGTCCGAATGGGACATGGCTGCAGGCGCCCTGCTGATCCAGGAAGCTGGCGGCCTGGTGAGCGACTTCACCGGCGGTCACGATTTCCTGGAGAAAGGCCACGTAGTTGCCGGCAACACCAAATGCTTCAAGGCAGTACTGACGGCGATCCAGCCGCACCTGCCGGCTTCGCTGAAGCGTTAAGCGAGCGAGCACAAAAAAGCACCCCTAGGGGTGCTTTTTTTATGCCTGGGATTTGGTATCCCAGCAGCCAACACAATCCAATGTGGGAGCTGGCTTGATGTCAGCCTTACTGCTGGTTTTGGCCCAGGATCAGACGACCTTCCTTATCCACTGGAATCTGGCCGCCCGGATCACGGTCCATACGCACGGAACCTTCTTTGCCATCCAGGTTGTAGCGCACGTCATAACCCACAACCTTGTCACTGATATCGTTGACCGTGCTGCAACGCTGCTGCGTGGTGGTATAGGTATCGCGGTTCTGCATACCTTCCTGCACCTTGTTACCGGCGTAACCGCCACCAACCGCACCGGCTACAGTAGCCAGCTTCTTGCCATTACCGCCACCGACCTGGTTGCCCAACAGACCACCGGCCAGCGCACCGACCACGGTGCCGACGATTTGATGTTGATCCTGCACCGGCTTCTGCCGGGTCACTGTGACGTCCTTGCAGACCTCACGAGGGGTTTTGATCTGGGTTTTCACCGGCTGCACTGCCAGCACTTGCGCATACTCAGGGCCGCTTTTTACCAGGCTGTAGGTGGCAACAGCACCCCCGGCAGTCACACCGACAGCACCCAATACCGCACCAACCAGTAACGACTTGTTCACGTGAACCTCCTGACCATCACAAGCGGACCGAAACGTCCGCGCTATACCCAGTCTTGGAGCAAAAAAAAAGGCACGAGTTCAATACTCGTGCCTTATTTGTAACAGCGTATCAACGATCGCCCATCAAGGACGGTCGTCGACCTCCTTGCCGGTAGCGGCAGGCGGGATCAAGTCTTCGCTGTTGAGGTTCAGCCAGATCAGCACCACGTTGGCGATGTAGATCGACGAGTAGGTACCCGCCAGAACGCCGATGAACAGCGCCAGGGAGAAGCCCCACAGGTTATCGCCACCGAAGATCATCAGCGCAGCAATCGCCAGCAAGGTGGAGATCGACGTCGCCATGGTCCGCAGCAGGGTCTGGGTGGTGGAAATGTTGATGTTCTCGATCAGCGTGGCCTTGCGCAGTACGCGGAAGTTCTCACGAACCCGGTCGAATACCACGATGGTGTCGTTGAGCGAGTAACCAATGATCGCCAACACCGCCGCCAACACCGTCAGGTCGAAGGTGATCTGGAAGTACGCCAGGATACCCACGGTGACGATAACGTCGTGGATCAGCGACACAATCGCGCCGACGCCGAACTTCCACTGAAAGCGGAACGCCAGGTAGACCATGATGCCGGCCAACGCCATCAGCATGCCGAGGCCGCCCTGATCGCGCAGCTCTTCACCCACCTGCGGGCCTACGAACTCGACACGCTTGACCGACGCCGGGTTGTCACCGCCGACCTTCTGCAAGGCTTCGGCTACCTGATGACCCAACTGCGGGTCTTCGCCCGGCATACGCACCAGCAGGTCGGTGGTAGCACCAAAGCTCTGCACGATGGCTTCGTGATAGCCGGCCTTGACCAGCTCGCTGCGCACCAGGGTAACGTCGGCCGGCTTCTCGTAGGTCAGCTCGATGAGCGTACCGCCGGTGAAGTCCAGACCGTAGTTCAGGCCCTTATGGAACCAGCTGAACAACGCCAGAACGGTAAGGAGCACTGTGGCGCCGAACGCAATGTTGCGAACGCCCATGAAGTTGATTGTACGTAACATGGCAGCCCCTTAAATCCACAACTTCTTGAAGTCACGTCCGCCAAAGATCAGGTTGACCATTGCGCGGGTCACCATGATGGCCGTGAACATCGAGGTAAAGATACCGAGGGACATGGTCACCGCAAAACCTTTGACCGGGCCGGTGCCCATGGCAAAGAGAATCCCGCCGACCAGCAGAGTGGTCAGGTTGGAGTCGAGAATCGCGGTAAATGCCCGGCCGAAGCCTTCGTTGATTGCACGCTGTACGGTCATGCCCGCCGCGATCTCTTCACGAATCCGCGAGAAGATCAGTACGTTGGCGTCTACCGCCATACCCATGGTGAGGACGATACCGGCGATACCTGGCAGGGTCAGCGTTGCGCCCAGCAGCGACATCAGTGCCAGCAGCATCACCATGTTGCCCGCCAGGGCCACGGTGGCGATGATACCGAAGAAGCGGTAGATGGCGATGATGAACAGGGATACGAACAGCATGCCCCACAAGGCTGCGTCGACACCCTTGGTGATGTTGTCGGCACCCAGGCTCGGGCCGATGGTGCGTTCTTCAGCGAAGTACATCGGCGCCGCCAGGCCACCCGCACGCAGCAGCAGTGCCAGCTCGGACGACTCGCCCTGGCCATTCAGACCAGTGATGCGGAATTGAGCACCCAGCGGCGACTGGATGGTCGCCAGGCTGATGATCTTCTTCTCTTCCTTGAAGGTCTGCACCGGCACGTCTTTCTCGACACCGTCGACCATTTGTTTGGTGTAGGTGGTGACCGGGCGTTGCTCGATGAAGATCACCGCCATGCTGCGACCGACGTTGCTGCGCGTGGCGCGGCTCATCAGGTCACCGCCATGGCCATCCAGACGGATGTTCACTTCCGGAGTACCGTGCTGCGAATCGAAACCCGCCTTGGCGTCAGTCACCTGATCACCGGTGATGATCAAGCCACGCTCGATCAGCGCTGGAGGACGGTTGCCTTCGCGGAATTCGAATTCTTCGGCAGTCGCGCGAGTCGCACCCGGCTCAGCCGCCAGACGGAACTCCAGGTTGGCGGTTTTACCCAGGATACGCTTGGCTTCAGCGGTATCTTGTACGCCTGGCAGTTCAACCACAATGCGGTTGGCACCTTGACGCTGCACGATCGGCTCAGCCACACCCAGCTCGTTGACGCGGTTACGGACCGTGGTCAAGTTCTGCTTGATGGAGTATTCGCGGATTTCCGCGATCTTGGCCGGGCTCATCGCCAGACGCAGTACAGCCTGACCATTCAGGTCAGCCGGCACAATGTCGAAATCATTGAAGTTCTTGCGCACCAGGGCACGGGCCTGTTCGCGGGTCGCTTCATCAGAGAAGCCCAGCTGGATGGCACCGTTGAGCTGCGGCAGGCTGCGATAACGCACCTTCTCTTTGCGCAGCAGGCTCTTCACGTCGCCTTCGTAGACTTTCAGGCGTGCGTCGAGGGCTTTGTCCATGTCGACTTCCAGCAGGAAGTGCACACCACCGGACAAGTCCAGACCCAGCTTCATCGGGTGCGCGCCAATGCTGCGCAGCCATTTCGGCGTGGTCTGTGCCAGGTTGAGCGCGACTACGTAGTCGTCACCCATGGCCTTGCGCACGACGTCTTTGGCCGGCAATTGGTCTTCGGCCTTGGTCAGGCGCAACAAACCGCCTTTCGCATCAGACGCCAGGGTTGCCGCTTTTACCTGGATACCGGCGTCAGTGAGCGCTTTGCTCGCACGGTCCAAGTCAGCCTGATTGACCTGCAGCGTAGTGCTGGCGCCAGTGATCTGGATCGCAGGGTCATCAGGATAAAGATTGGGAGCGGAATAAATAAAACCGATCGCCAGCACCGCCAGGATCAGTACGTATTTCCACAGAGGGTATTTGTTCAGCATCACGCCGCCCGCTTATAACGCGGGGCGCCTTGCGCGCCCCGTCGATTGGTAAAGGTTGTTACTTAGATCGCTTTGAGCGTGCCTTTTGGCAGCGTGGCGGCGATGGCGCCCTTCTGGAACTTCATTTCTACGGTGTCGGAGACTTCCAGAACCACGAAAGCATCGGAAACCTTGGTGATCTTGCCGGCGATACCGCCAGTGGTCACCACTTCGTCGCCTTTCTGCAGGCTGCCCAGCAGGTTTTTCTGCTCTTTGGCGCGCTTGGCCTGTGGACGCCAGATCATCAGGTAGAAGATGACCAGGAAGCCGACCAGGAAAATCCACTCGAAACCACCGCCCATAGGGCCGGCAGCGGCAGGCGCAGCGGCGTCAGCCATGGCATTAGAGATAAAAAAGCTCATTTAGCACTCCAGTTGCAAATAGTGAATCTTAGGGTCGGAAAACTCAGTCCAAGGGCGGCACAGGGAGCCCGCGCTTGGCATAGAAGGCATCGACGAAGGCGGCCAATGTACCCTGTTGAATAGCCTCGCGCAAACCAGCCATCAGGACTTGGTAGTGACGCAAATTGTGGATGGTATTCAACATGCTACCCAGCATTTCCCCGCACTTGTCCAGATGGTGCAGATAAGCACGCGAGAAGTTCTGGCAGGTGTAGCAGTCGCAGGTGGGATCGAGCGGCGAATCATCATGGCGATGGAACGCGTTACGGATCTTCAGCACGCCTGTATCGATGAACAGATGCCCATTGCGGGCATTACGGGTTGGCATCACGCAATCGAACATGTCCACACCGCGGCGCACACCCTCTACGAGATCTTCCGGTTTGCCAACGCCCATAAGGTAACGAGGTTTGTCAGCGGGCATCAGGCCCGGCAGGTAATCCAGCACCTTGATCATCTCGTGCTTGGGCTCACCCACCGACAAACCGCCGATGGCCAGGCCGTCAAAGCCGATTTTGTCGAGGCCTTCCAGCGAGCGCTTGCGCAGGCTTTCGTGCATGCCACCCTGGACGATACCGAACAGCGCAGCGGTGTTATCGCCGTGGGCGTTTTTCGAGCGCTGAGCCCAACGCAACGACAACTCCATGGAGATGCGTGCCACGTCTTCATCCGCTGGATAAGGCGTGCACTCGTCAAAAATCATCACGATGTCGGAGCCAAGATCGCGCTGCACCTGCATCGACTCTTCAGGGCCCATGAACACTTTGGAACCGTCCACCGGCGAGGCGAACGTCACGCCCTCTTCCTTGATCTTGCGCATGGCGCCCAGGCTGAATACCTGGAAACCACCGGAGTCGGTGAGGATCGGGCCTTGCCACTTCATGAAGTCATGCAGGTCGCCATGCTTCTTGATCACTTCCGTGCCCGGGCGCAGCCACAGGTGGAAGGTGTTGCCCAGAATGATCTCGGCGCCAGTGGCGACGATGTCACGCGGCAGCATGCCTTTTACCGTGCCGTAAGTGCCCACCGGCATGAAGGCCGGGGTTTCGACGGTGCCACGCGGGAACGTGAGGCGACCACGACGAGCCTTGCCATCCGTGGCCAACAATTCAAACGACATACGACTCATAGTTGCTCCTCATGGCCCGCTTCTTTAGGAGCAGTCGGCGCAGGGTTACGGGTGATAAACATCGCATCACCGTAGCTGAAAAAACGGTATCCATTATCGATGGCGGCTTTATACGCCGCCATTGTTTCGGGATAACCCGCGAAGGCCGACACCAGCATCAACAGCGTGGATTCCGGCAAATGAAAATTGGTCACCAGGCAATCGACCACATGGAACGGCCGGCCCGGAAAAATAAAGATATCGGTATCGCCACTGAACGGCTTGAGCACACCATCGCGCGCGGCACTCTCCAACGAGCGCACGCTGGTGGTGCCCACCGCCACAACACGACCGCCACGCGCCTTGCACGCAGCCACCGCATCCACGACTTCCTGGCTGACTTCCAGCCATTCACTGTGCATATGGTGGTCTTCGATGTTATCCACACGCACCGGCTGAAACGTGCCGGCCCCCACGTGCAGGGTCACATAAGCGCTTTCGACACCCTTGGCGGCAATGGCATCCAGCAGCGGCTGGTCGAAGTGCAGGCCGGCCGTTGGCGCGGCCACGGCGCCGAGGCGCTGGGAGTACACCGTCTGGTAGCGCTCGCGGTCCGAGTCTTCGTCGGGGCGGTCGATATAAGGAGGCAGCGGCATATGGCCGACACGCTCCAAGAGCGGCAACACTTCTTCGGCAAACTTGAGCTCGAACAACGCATCATGGCGCGCAACCATCTCGGCTTCGCCACCGCCATCGATGAGGATGCTCGAGCCGGGTTTTGGCGACTTGCTGGAGCGCACATGGGCCAGCACGCGATGGCTGTCCAGCACCCGCTCCACCAGAATTTCCAGCTTGCCGCCGGACGCTTTCTGGCCAAACAGCCGTGCCGGAATCACCCGGGTATTGTTAAACACCATCAAATCGCCTGGGCGTAAATGCTCAAGCAAATCAGTGAATTGACGGTGTGCAAGGGCACCGCTCACCCCGTCCAGGGTCAGCAGTCGACTGGCGCGACGCTCGGCCAAAGGGTGGCGAGCGATCAGCGAATCAGGGAGCTCAAAAGTAAAGTCAGCAACGCGCATGATGGGGTTCGTCTAGCAGGGCCGGGAAGTCTAGCGGAAATAGTGAAAATAGACCATGAAACGTGATTGACCAACGGTAATCTCATCTCTATACTTCGCCGCCATTGAGCCCTGATGGCGGAATTGGTAGACGCGGCGGATTCAAAATCCGTTTTCGAAAGGAGTGGGAGTTCGAGTCTCCCTCGGGGCACCATATAGCAGTATCTGAAAGTCTCTACCGGGCTTTCAGCAGCAGAGAAACCGGCCACTTGAGCCGGTTTTTTTGTGCCTGGCTATCTACCTTTGTATCCCCTTATTCGTTGTATTCCTGTGGCGCGAATACAATCCAGCGCCTGGCACTTCATACCGTCATGCTTGCCTCCTCCCCCTGAGCGCCTTGCACATTCGCGTGAAGCGAGCTGCCGGAATTCGCACCTGCCGGGTGAGTTTATTCGCGAAGCGCTCAGGCAAGCCGAACAAGCCCTGCCCGACGGCAACGTTGATGTGCGCGTGATTGGCTTTACAGGTTGATGGAGGACGCAGGATAAGCACCAGGCGAGCCATAAGGCGCGTTGCAGACACTCTGCACACCATGAACCCTTCAACGTGATAGACGCCCATAGGCAGCCTCTGAGCCGATATGGGGCGATCGCGTCCAGCAAGCCGAGGCGTAGTGGTTATACGAACTCTTTTCTTTATGATGGCTAACCAGCCATGCCTAGGGTGCTTGTTATGCCAGCCTCCACCGAACATAACTGCGCTGTCGTTTTATGCGCAGCTTCCAATAACGACCTGGAAGATCTGGTATCCATCAGAATTGAGGCCATGCGCGAAAGCCTTGAACGGCTTGGGCGATTTAACCCCGATCGTGCGCGCGAACGATTTCTTGGCGGGTTTGACGCCAGCAGCACACGGCGCATAGAAGTAGCAGGCGACCTGGTCGGTTTCGTCGTTATCAAAGACCATCAGGACGAACTTCTGCTTGACCACTTGTATGTGATCCCCAGCGCTCAAGGAGCAGGAATCGGCTCCGAGGTTCTTACTCGGATTTTCAGAGAGGCTGACGAGATCGGGCGCCCGATCAGAGTTGGCGCCTTGAAGGAAAGCGCTTCAAATCGTTTTTACACTCGCCACGGTTTTGTGCTCGTCGAAAGCGGTGAATTCGATAATTACTATGTCCGGATTAACCGCAACGCTGTTGATTTGGAGCAACCAGACGGTTCTTGATACGGCGCCCCGTCAGAGGCTGCACGCGAAGTGAGTTGTTGTTTTCGACCGCCCAAAACAAAACCCCTGATTGCGTTAGCAATCAGGGGTTTCGGAATTTAATCTTGACGATGACCTACTCTCACATGGGGAAACCCCACACTACCATCGGCGATGCATCGTTTCACTACTGAGTTCGGGATGGGATCAGGTGGTTCCAATGCTCTATGGTCGTCAAGAAATTCGGGTACTGAGTCGTAGCCAGATGGCTTCGCTTCAGCAAATTGGGTATGTGATAGCTTTCGGTGTTTTATGAGCGTCGAACTTTCGGTTCATCTCGTCTTCACACACCGCAATCTGATGCTCCTTCGAGAAACAAATTGCTTGGGTGTTATATGGTCAAGCCTCACGGGCAATTAGTATTGGTTAGCTCAACGCCTCACAGCGCTTACACACCCAACCTATCAACGTCGTAGTCTTCGACGGCCCTTCAGGGGACTCAAGGTCCCAGTGAGATCTCATCTTGAGGCTAGTTTCCCGCTTAGATGCTTTCAGCGGTTATCTATTCCGAACATAGCTACCCGGCAATGCCACTGGCGTGACAACCGGAACACCAGAGGTTCGTCCACTCCGGTCCTCTCGTACTAGGAGCAGCCCCTCTCAAATCTCAAACGTCCACGGCAGATAGGGACCGAACTGTCTCACGACGTTCTAAACCCAGCTCGCGTACCACTTTAAATGGCGAACAGCCATACCCTTGGGACCGGCTTCAGCCCCAGGATGTGATGAGCCGACATCGAGGTGCCAAACACCGCCGTCGATATGAACTCTTGGGCGGTATCAGCCTGTTATCCCCGGAGTACCTTTTATCCGTTGAGCGATGGCCCTTCCATACAGAACCACCGGATCACTAAGACCTACTTTCGTACCTGCTCGACGTGTCTGTCTCGCAGTCAAGCGCGCTTTTGCCTTTATACTCTACGACCGATTTCCGACCGGTCTGAGCGCACCTTCGTACTCCTCCGTTACTCTTTAGGAGGAGACCGCCCCAGTCAAACTACCCACCATACACTGTCCTCGATCCGGATAACGGACCTGAGTTAGAACCTCAAAGTTGCCAGGGTGGTATTTCAAGGTTGGCTCCACGCAGACTGGCGTCCACGCTTCAAAGCCTCCCACCTATCCTACACAAGCAAATTCAAAGTCCAGTGCAAAGCTATAGTAAAGGTTCACGGGGTCTTTCCGTCTAGCCGCGGATACACTGCATCTTCACAGCGATTTCAATTTCACTGAGTCTCGGGTGGAGACAGCGCCGCCATCGTTACGCCATTCGTGCAGGTCGGAACTTACCCGACAAGGAATTTCGCTACCTTAGGACCGTTATAGTTACGGCCGCCGTTTACCGGGGCTTCGATCAAGAGCTTCGCGTTAGCTAACCCCATCAATTAACCTTCCGGCACCGGGCAGGCGTCACACCCTATACGTCCACTTTCGTGTTTGCAGAGTGCTGTGTTTTTAATAAACAGTCGCAGCGGCCTGGTATCTTCGACCGGCATGAGCTTACGGAGCAAGTCCTTCACCCTCACCGGCGCACCTTCTCCCGAAGTTACG
The DNA here is from genome assembly GCF_030687515.1 of Pseudomonas sp. FP2338. Classification (NCBI taxonomy): domain Bacteria; kingdom Pseudomonadati; phylum Pseudomonadota; class Gammaproteobacteria; order Pseudomonadales; family Pseudomonadaceae; genus Pseudomonas; species Pseudomonas sp. FP2338. Next base: position 5,255,490 of record NZ_CP117436.1, read on the forward strand.
GTGCCATTTTGCCTAGTTCCTTCACCCGAGTTCTCTCAAGCGCCTTGGTATTCTCTACCCAACCACCTGTGTCGGTTTGGGGTACGGTTCCTGGTTACCTGAAGCTTAGAAGCTTTTCTTGGAAGCATGGCATCAACCACTTCGTTAACTAAAAGTTAACTCGTCATCAGCTCTCGGCCTTAGATCCCGGATTTACCTAAGATCCAGCCTACCACCTTAAACTTGGACAACCAACGCCAAGCTGGCCTAGCCTTCTCCGTCCCTCCATCGCAATAACCAGAAGTACAGGAATATTAACCTGTTTTCCATCGACTACGCTTTTCAGCCTCGCCTTAGGGACCGACTAACCCTGCGTCGATTAACGTTGCGCAGGAAACCTTGGTCTTTCGGCGTGGGTGTTTTTCACACCCATTGTCGTTACTCATGTCAGCATTCGCACTTCTGATACCTCCAGCAAGCTTCTCAACTCACCTTCACAGGCTTACAGAACGCTCCTCTACCGCATCACTTACGTGATACCCGTAGCTTCGGTGTATGGTTTGAGCCCCGTTACATCTTCCGCGCAGGCCGACTCGACTAGTGAGCTATTACGCTTTCTTTAAAGGGTGGCTGCTTCTAAGCCAACCTCCTAGCTGTCTAAGCCTTCCCACATCGTTTCCCACTTAACCATAACTTTGGGACCTTAGCTGACGGTCTGGGTTGTTTCCCTTTTCACGACGGACGTTAGCACCCGCCGTGTGTCTCCCATGCTCGGCACTTGTAGGTATTCGGAGTTTGCATCGGTTTGGTAAGTCGGGATGACCCCCTAGCCGAAACAGTGCTCTACCCCCTACAGTGATACATGAGGCGCTACCTAAATAGCTTTCGAGGAGAACCAGCTATCTCCGAGCTTGATTAGCCTTTCACTCCGATCCACAGGTCATCCGCTAACTTTTCAACGGTAGTCGGTTCGGTCCTCCAGTTAGTGTTACCCAACCTTCAACCTGCCCATGGATAGATCGCCCGGTTTCGGGTCTATTCCCAGCGACTAGACGCCCTATTAAGACTCGCTTTCGCTACGCCTCCCCTATTCGGTTAAGCTCGCCACTGAAAATAAGTCGCTGACCCATTATACAAAAGGTACGCAGTCACAGAACAAAGTCTGCTCCCACTGCTTGTACGCATACGGTTTCAGGATCTATTTCACTCCCCTCTCCGGGGTTCTTTTCGCCTTTCCCTCACGGTACTAGTTCACTATCGGTCAGTCAGTAGTATTTAGCCTTGGAGGATGGTCCCCCCATATTCAGACAAAGTTTCTCGTGCTCCGTCCTACTCGATTTCATGACTAAGAGATTTTCGCGTACAGGGCTATCACCCACTATGGCCGCACTTTCCAGAGCGTTCCGCTAATCTCAAAGCCACTTAAGGGCTAGTCCCCGTTCGCTCGCCACTACTAAGGGAATCTCGGTTGATTTCTTTTCCTCAGGGTACTTAGATGTTTCAGTTCCCCTGGTTCGCCTCTTACGCCTATGTATTCAGCGTAAGATAACCATCTTATGATGGCTGGGTTCCCCCATTCAGACATCTCCGGATCAAAGTCTGTTTGCCGACTCCCCGAAGCTTTTCGCAGGCTACCACGTCTTTCATCGCCTCTGACTGCCAAGGCATCCACCGTATGCGCTTCTTCACTTGACCATATAACCCCAAGCAATCTGGTTATACTGTGAAGACAACATTCGCCGAAAATTCGAATTTCTCAACTAAGAGAACTCACAAATTTTACCTTAGCCTGATCCGTTACCAGTGAAAGTAACGTTCAGTCTATCTTTCTATCACATACCCAAATTTTTAAAGAACGGTTCTGAAAAAGACCAGAGCTAATTATTCGAGTCGAATAGTTAGCTCTGTACTTTGACAAACGCATGAATCAAGCAATTCGTGTGGGAACTTATGGAGCAGCTGATGTCGTCGATTAAGGAGGTGATCCAGCCGCAGGTTCCCCTACGGCTACCTTGTTACGACTTCACCCCAGTCATGAATCACACCGTGGTAACCGTCCTCCCGAAGGTTAGACTAGCTACTTCTGGTGCAACCCACTCCCATGGTGTGACGGGCGGTGTGTACAAGGCCCGGGAACGTATTCACCGCGACATTCTGATTCGCGATTACTAGCGATTCCGACTTCACGCAGTCGAGTTGCAGACTGCGATCCGGACTACGATCGGTTTTGTGGGATTAGCTCCACCTCGCGGCTTGGCAACCCTCTGTACCGACCATTGTAGCACGTGTGTAGCCCAGGCCGTAAGGGCCATGATGACTTGACGTCATCCCCACCTTCCTCCGGTTTGTCACCGGCAGTCTCCTTAGAGTGCCCACCATTACGTGCTGGTAACTAAGGACAAGGGTTGCGCTCGTTACGGGACTTAACCCAACATCTCACGACACGAGCTGACGACAGCCATGCAGCACCTGTCTCAATGTTCCCGAAGGCACCAATCTATCTCTAGAAAGTTCATTGGATGTCAAGGCCTGGTAAGGTTCTTCGCGTTGCTTCGAATTAAACCACATGCTCCACCGCTTGTGCGGGCCCCCGTCAATTCATTTGAGTTTTAACCTTGCGGCCGTACTCCCCAGGCGGTCAACTTAATGCGTTAGCTGCGCCACTAAAAGCTCAAGGCTTCCAACGGCTAGTTGACATCGTTTACGGCGTGGACTACCAGGGTATCTAATCCTGTTTGCTCCCCACGCTTTCGCACCTCAGTGTCAGTATTAGTCCAGGTGGTCGCCTTCGCCACTGGTGTTCCTTCCTATATCTACGCATTTCACCGCTACACAGGAAATTCCACCACCCTCTACCATACTCTAGTCAGTCAGTTTTGAATGCAGTTCCCAGGTTGAGCCCGGGGATTTCACATCCAACTTAACAAACCACCTACGCGCGCTTTACGCCCAGTAATTCCGATTAACGCTTGCACCCTCTGTATTACCGCGGCTGCTGGCACAGAGTTAGCCGGTGCTTATTCTGTCGGTAACGTCAAAACACTAACGTATTAGGTTAATGCCCTTCCTCCCAACTTAAAGTGCTTTACAATCCGAAGACCTTCTTCACACACGCGGCATGGCTGGATCAGGCTTTCGCCCATTGTCCAATATTCCCCACTGCTGCCTCCCGTAGGAGTCTGGACCGTGTCTCAGTTCCAGTGTGACTGATCATCCTCTCAGACCAGTTACGGATCGTCGCCTTGGTGAGCCATTACCCCACCAACTAGCTAATCCGACCTAGGCTCATCTGATAGCGCAAGGCCCGAAGGTCCCCTGCTTTCTCCCGTAGGACGTATGCGGTATTAGCGTCCGTTTCCGAACGTTATCCCCCACTACCAGGCAGATTCCTAGGCTTTACTCACCCGTCCGCCGCTCTCAAGAGAAGCAAGCTTCTCTCTACCGCTCGACTTGCATGTGTTAGGCCTGCCGCCAGCGTTCAATCTGAGCCATGATCAAACTCTTCAGTTCAAACATCTTTGGGTTTTTAAGAAACCCTAAACTTGGCTCAGCAATCGTTGGTTACATCTTTGATTTCTCGCGGAGTAACTTGTGATGCTGATAATCTTGTTGACTATCAGTCTGACTCCACAAGCACCCACACGAATTGCTTGATTCAGTTGTTAAAGAGCGGTTGGTTAAGATCTTTCGCCTCAACCGAGGCGCGCATTCTACAGCAGCCTCATTTGCTGTCAAGCGATTTCTTTAACAAAATCAACTACTTGAACCAGAACCGGCTTCAAGTTGCTCGTCAGCGGGAGGCGAATAGTACAGTATTCAAATATGTGGTCAACCCCCTTCCTGAAATTCTTTTCGATTAATCCACAGTGCCACGGTTGCAGCTATATAGAGTGCTCGATCGCCTGACAACGCGGCCCATGCCAAACGCGCGACCTAGCCCATGCGTTCCGGTTTGCAGTCGGCGGCGAGGGAAGGCCGGCGAATCAGCAGACCTTCCATTTGCGTAGGCGCGCAATGCCCCTTCAGGCCCTGACTAACAAACCGGCTCTAACCCGCTTTCACACAGGCTCGAAAGAAAGCCCTTGAAATACAAGGCCTTTTTTTTCGCCTGCAGAAAAGTGAGTATAGGCAGGCGAACGCAGAAATCGAGGAATCGGAACCATGGAATTGACGCTGGAAGCTGTTGCGCTTTTTGCTCTCAAGCTGGTGCATGAGACGGACGGTGCGAGCCCGTTGCTGCGCGATGACCTGGTGATGGATGGGTATGAGCGCGAAGTGTTTGGATTGTTGGTGCGCCAGGGGGATTTAGCGACGATTCAACGCAAGCTTAATGAGTGCATTGCCCAGGCCTTGAATGCGCTAGGCGGCGCCGACACCGTACTGGGCCGTGAGCTACTCAAACTGTCCAAGGATGTGCAGCAGGCCAGCAGCCTTGATGAGCTAAGTACCCCGCTGATTACCCTCAAGGACTATCTGAAAGATATCCAGTGAGTCGGTGATCAACATACCGGCCAGGTACACCATCAATACAGCTACGCCAGCGTCCAGGCATCGCCAGACCACGGGCGAGCGAAACAGCCAGGTCAATCGCTGGCATCCCAGCGCCAACAGCACAAACCAGATTAACGACGCCGTCATCGCGCCTGTCGCGAACAGTGCTTGTTGGCCTGCGGGTTTGGCTGCGCCGATAGAACCGATCAGCACCACTGTGTCGAGCCAGGCGTAGGGGTTGGCAAAACCAAGGACTATCGCCGTGCGTAAAAGTCCGCGCTGCGAATTGCCACCTTGCGTATCCGGCATGGATTGATTGCGGATGCACGCTCGTAAGCGCTGAAGACCTCACCGCCGCCCTTCAACCGCCATCCGCACGGCCAAGCCCATCAGCACCGAGCCCATCACCCAACGCTGAACCACCTGCCAGCTTGGCCGGGTGACGAAGAACACGGCGATGGAGCCCGCCATCATTGCAATCAGCGCGTTGACGCTCACGCTGATGGCAATCTGCGTAAAGCCCAGGATCAGTGATTGCATCAGCACACTGCCATGCCCATTCGGGTCAATAAACTGCGGCAACAACGACAAATACATCACCGCCACTTTGGGGTTCAGCAGGTTGGTCACCAAGCCCATCATGAACAACTTGCGCGGGCTGTCCTGGGGCAACTCCCGGACTTGAAACGGCGACCGACCACCCGGCTTCACCGCCTGCCAGGCCAAGTACACCAGGTACAACGCGCCACCGAGCCGCAGCGCGTCGTAGGCAAAAGGCACCGCCATCACCAAGGCGGTAATCCCCAGCGCCGCGCAGAACATATAAACAAGGAAACCCAAGGCAACGCCACCGAGGGAAATCAACCCGGCCGTACGCCCCTGGCAGATCGAGCGGGAAATGAGATAAATCATGTTCGGCCCGGGCGTCAGCACCATACCGAGGGAGATCAGGCCATAAGCAAGCCAGCTGGACAGTTCGGGCATGGTGTCGCTCCTGCATTAATGTGCTGGGTGCCATGGTAGGGCGTTGAAAAGCAGGGCGTTAGATACAGATCCGCGAGCAAAACGTCATACACCACACGTAGAGACACATGATCGACTTCGCCTGCTGCCGTACAAAAATATCGTCGCGTACTCGGTGGAAATATCCTGCACGCTTGATCCGGAATCTGAACTCTGCAGGCAAAAAAAAGACCCTGGCGTCCCAAGGTCTTTTTTACTGCCAGCGCTGCTTCAACAGATGTACACCGACCAATGTGGGAGCTGGCTTGCCTGCAATGACACCAGCCACCACACCCTCAAACCACCCGTTTACACCGAAACAGCGTCCCCCTCCTCCATCACCCCATTGGGCAACATCCCATTCGCCAAATCATCCACCACCGCCTTCGCCATCTCCCCCAAATAATGCGCCGCCCAGGCATAACGGTCCGCGTTCTTGTCCATGGCCGCATCCAACGCGAGCATTTTGGAACAGTGCAGCAACTCGGAAGCGTGCTCCAGGGCATCACGAATGGGCACGCCAGCATTGACACGGAATAGACGGTGCAGGTTGGGCTGTTTGCCGCAGGTGGAGAAGGTGATGATGCCGAGGGTTTTGTTGAGAGGTGGGTTGATCATTGGGCACCTCCGGGTTGGGCGGTGGTGTGGGTTGCAGTATTACGAGGACAAAACCTTTTAGAAATGATCATTGGTATAGCTCCCATTCTTTATAGAGAGCTGCCCCATTCGTTTCCAGGCGAATGGGTGGCAGCTGTGCGCAGGCTGGAAACCGGGGGAATAGGCAAACCCGGCAGACTCGAAAGTCTCCCACGCACAGCCGCCATAACACGCATATGCTGGCACAAAAATGGCACCAGCGGTCGTGATAAATGGTGGCGCCTATGCGCCTATACCCACGGGTTTCCAGGCCCGGTCGCTGATTCGCAGCGACGAGCGAGAACTTAGCGTTAAAAACCAGATGATCAAAGCCGGCCCTTGTGACGAAAAATGTCATGAGGCTGGTACGGGGGTAAATGCCTGTTCTTTCGAGGAGGCCAAAGATAAGCAAACCAACCAGAGTGATCCCCAGCAAATTGGCCCGAGCATTCGAAACTACAACATCACCGCATATGGCCCAAGCACCTTACTCGTCTGCACCAACCCCTGGCGCATCAACATCTCAAGATAACTCCCTGCCTCCATCGGCGGCCGCTTCAACGTCCGCCTTTGCTTCTGCGCCGCCCCCAACACCGCCGCCTGATCCAAATCCCACAGATCCGAAATAAAGTCATCCGGATGCATAGGCTCAATGTCATAAGCTGCCAGGATATGCGCCGGGAAATCTTTCAAATTGAAGGTCACGATAACTTCAGCCTTGCTTCGAATCGCCGCCGCCAGCACATGACGGTCATCAGGATCAGGCAAATCCAAACTCGAACATAGATCCTCGTACCCCGTCACCAATGCATCGGGTATCGCCTTATCCATCAGCGCCGACGTGCAATTGACTTGCTCAGCCGTAAGATCGGGTCGGTTCTTGAGCACGTTGCGCTTCCACTCGTCATGAATCTGGCTCGTCCATCGAGCTCGATACAGTCCCGACAAACCAAGCCACATCAGCAAATCCCGGAGTGCCGCCGGGTAGAGAACACACGCATCGTATACCGCGGTAAACGGCGAACACCTCATCCGTCATACCCCATTCCCAACGCTTGAGCTTGTTGCGCCAGCGCTTCCATTGCCTCTTGGCTTTCTTCGTCACGGCGCTGCTTGAACGCCATCAGATCCGAAAACCGGATTCGCCGATGCCGGCCCGTTTTTGTAAAAGGAATGGCGCCCTCCTCCAGCATCTTGACCAGGTGCGGGCGCGAAACGTTGAGCAGGTCGGCGGCCTCCTGAGAGGTCAACTCCGCATGAACCGGCACGACCTTGACGGCATTACCGATAGCCAATTCGCCCAGGATATCGACCAACAGGCGCAGGGCTGAGGTCGGGAGTACAAGTGTGTGGGGTTTGTCTTCTTTGTCGAAGATGTCGATGCGCTGTGTTTCAAATTTGGTCGAAAGCAAAGACGCCAGCTCTCGCTGACCTTGCACGGCGGCTTCGACTTCCTTTTCCAGCGGCAGGATCGTTTTGGGGAGTTGATTGGTGTTCATGATGCAGCTCCGGTGTTACGCAATTCGGTTGAGCCAAAGCTAAACGAAACAAACGAAAATCGCAATAATCGAAACAGTCCTGGCTAACCAAAGGCCAGTCTCCTTTTCCCACACCAACCATCGAACGAAGCCGACATAAGCATCTGATCCCAGCTCATAGGCTCACTCCCTCGCACAAGGAAGTGAGCCAGTCATGTCAGAACGCTCGTACCCCATTACCGAAGAAGAACAACTCAAACGGCGGATCCTGACACCGCAGCCGAAGCGCGCGCCTTATTCACCGCCGATTGATGTATTTGAGCCGCCTCCCACCCCAGCGCCAACACCCGCCAAACCGCCCGGCTGCGTCTTCACAAAGCCCTGCCAACTGCCCAACGGCATCATTCGCTACAACGACCCCACCGGTTACGTACCGCTGGAGTTGATCAAGGACTACGGCCACTTCAGCCTGTTGGGTGGCCATGAGGTAGACAGCCGTGGCGCGGTTGCCTTGCGCAAGATCAGCGGCAGTGCCCTGCCCGTCGGTTTGGGGCAGTTGGCGTTACGTTCGGCGGCAATGGAGTCGGCAGCGACTGCTGTTGGCGCTGTCGCCGGTGGGCTGCTGACTGGGTTGGTCGCGTTGTTATGGCCATCGGCGCTGGGCGATAGCGCGCTCTACAGCGAGGAGCAATTACGCTCGCTGCAACGGGCGCGGTCGCAGATGCGTTTGCACGTCGAGCAGCGTGAGGATGGCACTTTAAAGGGGGTATGGGTTTTACACGGGCAACAACCCCGATTGGCAGATGATCGATGTGGTGCAGTTCCAAAGCCGTGGCGATCAGTTTGTGGCGGATTTGGGTGAGGACGTGGAGCTGATCTGGACGCCTGCGGTTGATCCGCGCGACACGCTGGGGATCCCGGCGTTGGAGGCTGCGCCGCAAGTGCCGGCGATCTGGATTTACCCGCCGACGGAGAAGGCGGCGCAGATTCTGGTAAACCCGATTTATCCGCCAGAGTACCGGGATTTTATTCTGGTGTTCCCGGTGGAGTCGGGGGTTCGGCCGCTGTATGTGGTGGTGAGTGTTCGGGCTGGGGATCACAAGTATCACCCGAGTCCAACGTTTTTAACCGCCTTTCCAGATGCTGTACGTGCTCCCTCCAAATCCGGAGTCCAGGGAGGAGGCAAGCTTAGGCCTCGGTGGAAAGAGCCACATGGCTACATCTACGAATGGGACTTCGAACGGGGCAAGGTAGAGATGTACAACAAGCGAGGTAAACACCTGGGAGAATTCGACCCTATAACAGGTGAACGAACTAAAGACGCAAATGACAAGAGAAGGATAGACCCATGAAACACCTTATCTACGTAGTTCCGACGGGAAGCGACACTATTTCGACTGAAATTCCACTCAGCCTGAACGCTGCCGATTTGTTAACCATCATGGGTTGGGAAAATGAACACGAATGTGTCTATGACTACCTGCTTACTCCTCTGCAAATCGAAGGCATCGAAAAACTTACCTCATTGGTCTTTCCAAAAAATGCGTCGCTATATTTAGCATGCGACGCGTAATGGCCATTCTGCAAAGACGAATACGTGCGAATAGGTGAGTCCAGCTATTACAGCGGCTTGTGGGTCGACGAGGCAGGCCTCCTGCAAAAGGTTAACCCCCAATTGACGCCCGAACAGATGAAGCCCAGTTGTGACTGCTGCACCCACACGTTCAACGGTGTGGTATTCCCGCAGGCGCTTGCATGCAAGCCGTGAAGTTCAGTTGCGCGCACAAGCCGCCCTGCTCCAAATTTCGCAGGCTCAACGTACTGCCAATCTTCCCAACAATCATCTCCACAATTGCCAACCCCAACCCCGCGCCATTGGCGTTATCCCGGCTGTAAAACCGCTCAAACAAGCGCCCCATCTCCGCCTCATCAATCCCCGGCCCTTGGTCTTCCACGCTCAAACCCTGCGCGCCGATCACCACCCGCACCTCGCCACCCACCGGCGAAAAGTTAAGTGCATTGGTGACCAGATTTTGCAGTGCAATCGCCAACGCCACCGGCTCGGTCTGCACCCAGCATTCCTCATCGCCTTCCAGCACCAGCTCCACGCCTTTCTCCATGGCCAGCGGGGTGAGTTCGGCGAGTTCTTCGCGCACCAGTTCCGTCAGTTGCACGGGCTTGCGCACGGGGTTGCTCAGTTGTGGCTCGATGCGGGCCATGGTCAGCAGTTGGCTGCCAATACGCGTGGCGCGGTCTACGCCGTTGACCAAAAAGTCCAGGGCCTCGCGCCGTTGTTCTTCAGTCGCAGCGTTCTGGGCGTTTTGCGCATGAATGCGCAGGATCGCCAACGGCGTGCGCAGTTCATGGGCGGCGTCGGCGATGAAGCGGCGTTCACGCTCCAGCAGGTCGTCCATCTGCACCAGCAGCCGGTTGAGCGCGGTTTGCATCGGCTCCAATTCGCTCGGCAGTGGGTTCACGTTCAGCGGTTGCAGGGCGTTGGTGTTACGCCCACGCAGCTTGCGCGCCATGGTGCGCAACGGCGTCAGCCCCCAGCCGATGGCCAGCCAGATCAGCACGGTCAGCAGCGGCACGCCAATCACGCTGGGCCAGAGCGTGTGGCGCACGATGCGCTCGATCACGCTCTGGCGAATGTCGTCGCGCTCGCCTACCCAAATCAGCAGGCCTTGTTGCGCGTCTGCGAGGAGGAAGGCGCACCACTCGTTGCCGCTGTCCATCAGGTCATGGGCGCCGAGTGTGGTGGGCGGTGCTGTGAGGATCGGTGCTTCGGCAGACCGCATGAGCAGTTGCCCGTCGCTGCGCCAGACCTGGAAGGTCAGCCGGGTCTCGTAAGGATGGGCCACGCCCTCCTCGCCCACGCGGCTCATGGCCTGGTCGAACGCCTCATACAGGCGGCCCCAGTCTGCGTCGCCAGGATCGCGCTGGCGCAGTACGCCTTGCAGCAGGCGGGCACTTTGGGCGAGTTGGGCGTCGTAGACTTCTTCGATTTCGTGGTGGCTGTCGCGCAGCACCAGCCAGTTGATCAGGCCGTCGCCGAGCAGGATCAATACCAGCACCGGAATAAGAATACGTGCGCGTACCGAATTCATGGTTTGAGCGCCAGCACATAGCCGACGCCACGCACGGTGCGGATCAGCTCTGTGGATAACTTCTTGCGCAGGTTATGGATCAACACTTCCAGCGTATTGCTCTCAACCCGGTCCTGCCAACCATACAAAGCACGGGACAGCCGCTCGCGGGTCACCACTTTGCCAGGGCGCACCATCAACTGGTGCAGCAGTTGGTATTCCATCGGGGTGACGATGATTTCATCGCCCTGATAGCGCACTTGCTGGGTGGCCGGGTCGAGGCTTATGCCGGCGTGTTCGAGCATCGGCTGGGCACGGCCCTGGCTGCGGCGCAGCAGCGCGCGCACCCGGGCTTTGAGTTCTTCGACGTCAAAGGGTTTGATCAGGTAGTCATCGGCGCCGGCATCCAGGCCGGCGATGCGTTCGGCGGTGCCATCGCGGGCGGTGAGGACCAGCACCGGCAGGTCGTGTTGCCCGGCGCGCAGTTGCTGCAACAGGTCGAGACCATCGAGGCGCGGCAGGCCGAGGTCGAGCAGCAGCAGGTCGAAGCTTTCGGTGCGCAGGGCGTGCAAGGCGCTGAGGCCATCTTGCAGCCAATCCAGGGTGTAGCCTTCGGCGCCCAACGCCACGCGAATGCCCTGGCCGAGGGCGCGGTCATCTTCGACGAGGAGCAAGCGCATAGCGAAATCTCTGTAGGAAACGGCGGAATCATGCCGGGTTCCAGTACGGGTTAACCGGGGAAAGATGTTACGGCGCGTTGCCAACTAAGGTTGCACTAAGGTTGGTTTTGCACTGTGCCGGCAGGTACGGGACCACCTGTCGTTATGCATGCTCACCGGCCGCAGGAAGCGCCTGCCGGGTGAACGTGCGCAGTCATCCTTTCTTCTCACAGGTTCCCTATGCGCTGCGCCCTACTGATCTTCAGCCTGCTAGGCGTCTTTACCGCCGCCTGGCTGAGCCATCCGCCCCACGTGCTGGCGCCGTTCGCCCAGGCGAACCCGAGCCCGGCGAAGGTGGCGGCAGCCCCGCAATACACCAGCCGTTTTGTGTCGTCACAGCTCACCGACTTTGTGCACTCCTCCTCCGTGACCGCCCTGCCCGGCGGCGACTTGATGGCCGTGTGGTTTGCCGGCTCCCGCGAAGGCGCCGCCGATGTGCAGGTGCGCACGGCACGGTTTGATGCACGCAGTGGCGAATGGGGCGGCGAGCAGGTGCTGGCCACGCGGGAAAGCACCCGCGACGGCACCCAGCGTTACATTCGCAAACTGGGCAACCCGGTCATTGCCCTGGGGCCGGATAAACGCCTGTGGATGTTTTATGTGTCAGTGTCGGTCGGCGGCTGGGCCACCAGTGCAATCAACGTGATGGTCTCCGATGACCTCGGCGCGAACTGGTCGGCGCCTCGGCAATTGGTAACGTCGCCGTTTTTCAATATCAGCACCTTGGTGCGCGCCGCGCCGGTGTTCCATGCCGATGGCTCCATCGGGTTGCCGGTGTATCACGAGTTCATGGGCAAGTTTGCCGAGTACCTGTACTTGAGTGCCGACGGCGCGGTGATCGACAAATTCCGCATCAGCCGCGGCAAACATTCGCTGCAGCCAACCATCGTGGCGCAGGACGGCCAGCGAGCCGTGGCGATGCTGCGCTACGCCGGTGAAACCCATCACCGCGTGCTCGCCAGCCGCACCGAGGATGCCGGGCAAACCTGGAGCGAGCCGTTCCCGCTGGAACCGGCCAACCCCAATTCATCGCTGGCGGCCGTAGGTACTGAAGACGACGGTTTACTCGTCGCCCTCAACGACCTGCAAGACGGCCGCTTCAAGCTCAGCCTCTACGGCACCGACGCGCAGATGACGCAATGGCGCACGGTGGTGCAATTGGACCAGTCGCCGGACCCGCTCGGCCAACCGTTCTCTCCCCAGGCTTATAGAGAAATCATCGGCGAAGGCTTCCGTGCCTCCAGCGGCGCCAAGCGCCTGCCGCTGGAACAGCGCTTTCTGAGCAACCTGGATTACCGCGTGTGCAAACCCCGTGGCTGCGATTTCGAATACGAATACCCGTACTTCAGCCGCAGCCCGGACGGCATGTACCACCTGGTGTACTCGTGGAATAACACCTTTATCAAACATGTCAGCTTCAACGAAGCCTGGCTGGCGGAGCGCTTGTGATGATGGCGTTGTGGCAAGCCCATTTGAGTTTTGTATTGCTGGGGTTTGTGCTGCTCAGCACGTTGCGGTTTACCGCGCCGTGGCGGCCATGGTTGTTGCCGGTGTTGGTGGTGCTGAGCTTTATCCCGGTGAATGAACTGCCGTTGGCCGCGTATGTGCGCAGTTTTACCGATGACCTGGCGATCAGCACCTTGGTGTTGTTGGCGTGGGTGGCGGTGTGCCGGTTGGGGCTGGTGCAGCCGCTTGGCCGGCCACATCAAGTGCAACTGGTGGTGCTGTTTGGCGGGCTGTGCCTGGTGCTGTACCCGGCGGCGATGGGGCTGACGTATTTCGATCCATACCGATGGGGGTTTAACCCTCGGCCGATGATTGTGTTGATAGGCGCATTGACGCTGTTGATGCTGGCGCTGCGCAACAGGCTGGCGGTGTGGATGCTGGCGGTGGGCACGCTGGCATTTGCGCTGCGGCTCAAGGCGTCGGAGAACTATTGGGATTACCTGGTCGACCCGCTGTTGATGGGTTACTGCCTGGTAGCTGGATTAATGCAACTCAAACTGTGGGAGCTGGCTTGCCTGCGAATGCGCTGCCTCAGGCAGCACATCGGGCACTGACACACCGCTATCGCAGGCAAGCCAGCTCCCACAGTGGGTCTGCGTCGTTTTTTGAAATTGGGAAGGTTAATGATGACTGCGTTGCAATCACGCCGCCTGCGCTACGGCGTGGGCGCGATCGGGTTGGTGTTTGTGTTGCTGGCGGCGTTGCGGCTGGTGTTTCTAATCAGCTTTTCCGGCCTGGGTTTAAACGCCGAGGGCTTGCTGGAAACCTTCGGCATCGGCCTGCGTTTCGACCTGCGCCTGGCGGTGTTGCTTTTGCTGCCACTGGCCGCGCTCGCCTGGTTGCCGCGCTGGAACCTTATCACCCTGCCCGCCCTGCGCTGGCTGGCACGCGGCTATTTGCTGACTGCACTGGCCGTGGTTGGCCTCATCTACATCATCGACTTCGGCCACTTTGCCTACCTCGGCGTGCGCATCAACGCGACGGTGCTGCGCTATCTGCAAGACGCGCAGATTTCTCAACAGATGGTGTGGGAGACCTACCCGGTGCTGTGGATAACTGCCTGCTGGTTGGCGGCGGTGGCCGTGTGGGTGTGGGCACTGGTGTGCCTGGAGCGATTGACGCTGGATCGTGCGCCAAAAACCATCGGCAAACTCACAGTGGCGTCAGTGTCCGTGATCGGTGTGGTCATTGTGCTACTGGCCCTGCTTGGCCGCGTGGCCAATCTCAACCTGGAAAACCCGGTGCCGCTGCGCTGGAGTGATGCGTTCTTCTCCGGCAACAGCCAGGTCGCCGCCGTGGGCCTGAACCCGGTGCTGTTTTTGTACGACACGCTCAAGGTTGGCCAGTCGCAATTCGATGAAGCCCAGGTGCGCACGCATTACCCGCAAGTGGCCAAGTACCTGGGTGTTGACCAGCCTGACGCGCAACAGCTGAGCTTCAGCCGTGAACAAGGTGTGCAGCCCTACAAGCTGGCTGGCGAGCGCCCGCCCAACGTGGTTTTCGTCATGCTCGAGTCCCTGGGCACCAGTGCGGTCGGCGCCTATGGCAACCCGCTGAACCCCACGCCGAACCTGGACAAGCTGGCAACCCAAAGCTGGTTCTTCAAACACTTCTATGTGCCGGTCACCGGTACCGCCAAAACCGTGTGGGCGAGCATCACCGGCGTGCCCGACGTGACCCGCCAGGAGACCGCCACGCGCAACCCGCTGATCACGCGGCAACACACGTTGATCAACGCCTTCGAGGGTTACCAGAAGTTCTACATGATCGGCGGCAACGCCGGTTGGGCGAATATCAACGCACTGATCCGCCAGAGCATCGACGGCGTGCAGCTGTTTGACGAAAGCCACTGGCGCTCGCCCCGGGTGGACGTGTGGGGCATCTCTGACCTGGACCTGTTCAAGGAAGGCGACCTGTTATTGCGCGCCGTACCCAACGGCCAGCCGTTCTTTGCCTACCTGCAAACTTCCGGCAACCATCGGCCGTTCACCATCCCCAAGCAAAACGATGGTTTCCAACTTAACAACGTAACTCTGGAACAAGTCCAGGCTGCCGGTTCGCGCAGCGTCGAGCAATACAACGCGGTGCGCCTGCTGGATTACAACATCGGCCGCCTGATGGACATCGCCAAGGCTGGTGGCTGGTACGACAACAGCATTTTTGTGTTGTTTGGCGACCACAACACGCGCATCAGCCAGATTCCGCACATGGCGCCAGCCTTCGAGCAACTGGGCCTGGAAAGCAACAACGTACCACTGCTGATCCACGCGCCGGGGCTTAAGCCGCGCGTTATTGACGAAGCTGTGGGGTTGGCGGACTTGCTGCCGACCGTGGCCGGTATGGCGGGCGTGCCGTTTCGCAATGGCGCGATGGGTCGCGATATCCAACAACCGGCGCCGGAAGGCGAACGTGTGGTGCCACTGGTATTGCACGAGGGCACCTTCCCGATTATCGGCGGCGTGACCCAGCACTTCCTGTTGCAGATGCAGCACGACGGCGGCTCACCGACCTTGCATGACCTGGCTTCGCAAACACCGCGCGAAGATGTGGCCGGGCAGCATCCCGAAGAGTTTCAGCGCCTGCAGGGGCTGACCCGTGGGCTGCATGAAAGTGCACGGTTGATGCTGTTCAGGAACGTGCGCGAGTGATTACTTGGGCTGGAAGGTCTCCAGGTAGGCCAGGATGTTTTCGATTTTTTCCGGGTCGCTGATACCCCAGAAGATCATGCGTGTACCGCTCACCACCTTCTTCGGCGCCTCGATATAGGCGGCGAGTTTGTCGCGGGTCCAGACCACGCCGGAGTTTTTCATCGCGTCGGAATACTGATAGTCCGTGGTGGTGCCGGCAGGTCGACCGATGATGCCGTTCAGCTCAGGCCCGAAGCCGCCGCGTGCGCCTTCACCGATGCTGTGGCAGCCGCCGCAGGTCTTGCTGAACAGTTTGCCGCCTGCCTCGGCATCACCGGCCGCCAAGGCCGGGGCGGTGTTGAGGATCAAGGCGAGTGTCAGTAAGGCGTACTTCATGCAGGGCTCCACAGCGGGCAACGATGCGGCAATTATGCCTGTATCCGATTCGGCGTGCCGCTGCGGGTAACCCCGCGCGACCGCTCTAAAACGACCACCCATCGTTTAAAAAACATCCAATCGAACCTAATCAATCAGCGCCCACTCCACCCTACTGAACCCTGATGGAGGAGTAAAAATCATGGCTCAGCCATCGATTTTGGTATTGGAAGACGACGAAATCATTCGTGCGTTGATGGTGGATGTATTGGAGGACTTCGGCGCGCATGTGACGTCGTTTCCTTCGGCGGATGAAGGCATGATTTACCTGGAACGCGGCGATGACCCGGTAGACCTGATCGTCAGCGATATCCAGATGCCGGGGTTACTCAATGGCTATGACTTGAGCAAGGTGGTCGCGCATCGTTGGCCGTCGGTGCCGGTGGTGCTGACCTCGGGCAATACCAAGCTGGCGGCGCAACTGGGTGGCTCGGTGCGGTTTTTACCCAAGCCCTGGAGTGCGGAACATTTGGTTAAGTGCGTTCAAACGGCACTGACCCAGCAAGGCGCATCCATGCACTAATAGCGTCGCGACATCACTTAAACCGAACTTGCTGCAATGCGCTGTGGTCATTTATTACGCAAGGAGCGACTTTTCTGATCTACCCGTCAGGCTTTTCGCCTTGTGCGTACAGTTGACGGCAATGACTTGTGTAGAATCGTCGCCCATTTCACGCGTCATTCATGGCCTTCAGGCCCACAGTTCGAGCTTATTGAATGCATTCACAGGCCCATGACGTCAGTGCGCCCTCATTGCTGGAAGCGTTGCGCACAGGCACGGGTTTGCTGCATGTGGCGTTGGAAAAGCGCCTGCCTTTTTTCTCCGAAGAATTGGATGCTGGCTGGTATCGGCGCTTGCTCCAGGCGTACTACGGGTTTTATGGGCCGATGGAAGCAGCGCTGTACGCCAGTGGCTTGATCCCCGACGGATACGACGCTGTACTGCGTGTGAAAACGCCCACACTGCTGGGCGACTTGCGCGCACTTGGTTTGAATAATAACGCCATCAACGCCCTGCCTCGCTGCACCCAACACCCGACCTTCGACACCCCCGCCGCCTGCCTCGGTGCCCTGTACGTACTGGAAGGCGCGACTCTTGGCGGCCAAGTGCTGCGCCGGGAAATGGCCCGGCGCCTGGACATACACGCCGATACCGGCGGAGCGTTCCTTGATGTGTACGGCACCGAAACCGGTCGGCTCTGGAAAAACTTTCTCGATTATTTGGGCCGCCTGCCGTTGGATGCTGAAGCCAAACAGCGCGCGGTCGATGCCGCCTGTTCTACATTCAGTGGCTTTGAGCAATGGCTCGCCCGCCAGGAGGTACTGCTATGAAACCCGACGATTTTGAAGAGCTGCTTGCCAACTGTGCCGACGAACCGATTCGCTTCCCGGGTGCGATCCAGCCCCACGGCGTGCTGTTGACGTTGTCGGAGCCTGAGCTGCACATCACTCAGGTCAGCGCCAACGTGGGCAGCCTGTTCGGCTACGCGCCCGAGGCGCTGCTGGGCCAACCGCTGCACCAGTTAATTGGCGTTGAACCTGCCCAAGCCGTGCAATCGATCGCCGAAAACAACGGGTTTCTTGATGCTCCGGCGCTGCATGTCACGCTTAATGGTGCGCAATTTGAAGGCTTGCTGCATCGCCATCAGAACGTGCTGGTACTCGAGTTCGAACCGCGCCTTGAAAACTTCAAACCCCGCGCCCTGAATGGCCGCACCAGTGACCTGGGCAAGATGCTGCAACGCTTGCAGTCGGCGAAAACCCTGCAAGCGCTGTACGAAATCAGCGTGACTGAAATCCAGGCCATGACCGGTTACGACCGGGTGCTGATCTATCGCTTCGAAGAAGAAGGCCACGGCCAGGTGATTGCCGAAGCGTCGGCGCCGTCCATGGAGCTGTTCAACGGGTTGTTCTTCCCCGCGTCCGACATTCCCGAACAGGCCCGCGAGCTGTACCGCATCAACTGGCTGCGCATCATCCCGAACGCTGCCTATGAGCCGGTGCCGCTGCTGCCCAAGCTGCGGCCGGGCACTGACCAGCCGCTGGACCTGAGCTTCGCCACCCTGCGCAGTGTGTCGCCGATTCACTGCCAATACATGCAGAACATGGGCGTGCTGTCGTCCATGAGCATCTCGTTGATGGCCGGCGACAAGTTGTGGGGCCTGATCAGCTGCGGCAATCGCGAGCCCTTGCTGGTACCCAACGACCTGCGTGTTGCCTGCCAGACCATCGGCCAGGTGCTGTCGCTGCAGATCAGCGCCATGGAAGCCCTGGACCTGATCCGCCAGCGCGAAGAAAAAGTAGAAGCCCTGGCATTGCTGGACCGCGCGATGAAAGCCTCGGAGCAAAACGTTTTCGATGGCCTGGCCCAGCAGCCGCAGGTGCTGATGGACCTGACCCAGTCGGGCGGCGTGGCGATCATTGAAGACAAGCAATTGCACCGTTACGGTAATTGCCCCGAGCCTGCGCAGATTCGTGCGCTGCACAGGTGGCTGCAGGAAAGCGGCGAGCCGGTGTTTTCCAGCCACAATCTGGCATCGGTGTACCCGCCGGCTGCCGAGTTCCAGCAAGTGGCCAGTGGCGTTCTGGCCATGAGTCTGCCCAAGCCTGTGGATAACGGCGTGTTGTGGTTTCGCCCAGAGGTCAAAGAGAACATCAACTGGAGCGGCGACCCGAACAAGCCGCTGAACCTGGAAAGCTCCGACGCCGGTTTGCGCCTGCGCCCACGCACCTCGTTTGAAATCTGGAAAGTCGAAATGGCCGGTATCTCCACCAAGTGGAGCCACGGCGACCGGTTTGCCGCCAACGACCTGCGCCGCTCCGCCCTGGAAAATGACCTGGCCCGCCAAGTGTTGCGCGAACAGCAAGCCGTGCGTGCGCGTGATGAGCTGGTGGCGGTGGTGTCCCACGACCTGCGCAACCCGATGACGGTCATCTCGATGCTCTGCGGCATGATGCAAAAGGCCTTCAGCTCCGATGGCCCACATACCTCACGGCGAATCTCCTCGGCCATCGACACTATGCAACAGGCCGCCGGGCGTATGAATGTGCTGCTGGAAGATCTGCTCGACACCTCGAAAATCGAGGCCGGGCGTTATGTGGTCAAGCCCGTGTCGCTGGACGTCAGCCAGATGTTCGAAGAGGCCTATTCGCTGCTCGCGCCGTTAGCGATGGAAAAAGGCATCGACCTGTCGTTCAACGCCGAACCCGGCCTGCAGATCCATGCCGACCCGGAGCGCCTGTTCCAGGTGCTGTCGAACCTGATCGGCAATGCCATCAAGTTCACCCCGCGCCAGGGCAATATCGGCATCAGCGCCATGAGCAATGGCGAAGATATCGTGTTTTCGGTGCGCGACTCCGGTGAAGGTATTGCGCCTGAGCAGTTGCCCCATGTGTTTGATCGCTACTGGACCCAGACCGAAAACAACCCCACCGGCAGTGGTTTGGGGCTGTATATCACCCAAGGTATCGTGCAGGCCCATGGCGGGCGGATCGAGGCTGAGAGTGAGTTGGGGCGTGGCAGTGAGTTCAGGTTTACGGTGCCAAAGCCTGCCTGAAACACCTTCAGTCCTACAAATATTAAACATGCAGAAACCTATGGCCGGGAACGTTAACCCGGCCAGTGCCACTGAGTCAGCGCGCAATCAAAAGGAGTATTGATGCGACAACATCCCTCCAATTTGGCAAGAGGTTTTCCCCATGAATATCGTCCACATGCTCTCCGGCTTTCAGTTCAACATAGCTTTCCAACTGGCCAGCCAATTGTCTGAAATCGCCACCCAGTCCGCTGAAAAGCCTTCACATCCCGACAGCAACCCCATGATGCAAAACACACCGCCCAAGCCCAAGCCTTATCGAACGTCCCTGGAATCCCTGGGGCAAGGCCGGTTGCTTTAACGCAACCAGGGCAATCGGCTGCCAGGTGTCTGCTGCAAGCTGTTAACAAAACGCTGACATCCTCTGCGTTACCCTTTCAGTCCTACCTTGTATGAGCCGCTTGCTTCATGCCGCCATCCGACACACTGCCCGCCGTCATTGCCGGCCCACTGCTCAGACGCCTGGAACCCCAGCGCCTGGTGATCTGGCTGGTGGGCAGCCGTGTCCTGCCATTGAGCTTAAAGTTGCAAGCGCCTCAAGGCCAAACGCTGACGATCGACCTGGACACCACACAGTGCCAAGTCGTGCCCGCTGGGCGCCACGCCTTTATCCACCTGATCAACGTGTCCCTGAGCGAAGCCCTGCCGCTGGACGTGATGATCGACTACGACTTGCTGGTCGACGGCAGCGGCATTGCCGAATGGGCACCGCACCTGCTGTATGCCAACGCATCGTCGGCGAATTTCGTGCTGCACAGCCGCATCCACCAGTTGGTGCACGGTTCCTGCCGCAAACCTCACCACCCCGCCAATGACGGCTTACTGTGCATCGACCGCTTGCTGGCTGACGCCCACACACCGGCCGAACGCCCGGCGCTGTTGATGATGAGCGGCGACCAGGTCTACGCCGACGATGTGGCCGGGCCGATGCTGCGGGCGATTCATGCGCTGATCGCACGGCTGGAATTGTTCGACGAATACCTGGAAGGCGCCGTGGTGGATGACAGCGCCAGCCTCTACGGGCATCGCGCCAGCTATTACCACCGCGCGGCTCTGCTGCCCGCACTGGACAGCAACGAGACCCTGCGCGAACGCTTTTTCGGCGGTGTGAAAAAACCGATCTTTACCAGCAGCACCGCCGACAACCACTTGGTGACGTTTGCCGAAGTGCTGGCGATGTACCTGTTGGTGTGGTCGCCCACACCCTGGACTCTGATCACGCCACAGCCGCCGTCATTAAGTGCGCCGGAACAACTGCGCTATGACCGTGAGCAGGTGCAGGTCGATCGGTTCCGTGACGGCCTGCCTGGTGTTGCGCGGGTTTTCGCACACCTGTCGACGCTGATGATCTTTGACGATCACGACATCACCGACGACTGGAACCTCAGCGCCCAATGGGAAGCCACCGCCTACGGCCATCCATTCTCCAACCGCATCATCGGCAATGCCCTGCTCGCTTATATGCTGTGCCAGGGCTGGGGCAACCAACCGGATGTGTTTGGCGAACTGCTGGAACACACCCAGGCGCTGGCCGCCGGGGCTCAAGACAACCACCTGCACGCCGCTGCGCAGGACGAACTGCTGCAACGCCTGCTGAAATTTCAGCACTGGCATTACGTGTTGCCCACCACGCCCGCACTGGTGGTGCTCGACACGCGCACAAGGCGCTGGCGCAGTGAGTTTGTGCTCAAGCAACCCTCCGGCCTGCTGGACTGGGAAGCCTTGAGCGAACTGCAGCAGGCCCTGCTGGACCACCCGTCGGCCATCATCGTCTCGCCCGCGCCAATCTTCGGCGTCAAGCTGATCGAGACCGTGCAGAAGGTCTTCAGTTGGTGCGGCTACCCGCTGTTGGTAGACGCCGAAAACTGGATGGCTCATCGCGGTGCCGCCCAGGTGATCCTGAATATCTTCCGCCACTCGCGCACGCCGGGTAACTACGTGATCCTGTCAGGCGATGTGCATTATTCGTTCGTCTATGAAGTGCTGATCCGCCACCGCAGCGCCGGCCCCAAAATCTGGCAGATCACCAGCAGCGGCATCAAGAACCAGTTCCCGGCGCGCTTGCTGGAATGGTTCGACCGCCTCAACCGCTGGCTCTACTCACCGCGCTCGCCCCTCAACGGTTTCACACGCCGGCGCACCATGCAGGTGGTGCCGCATATCCCGGAGCATGCCGAGGCGGGTGAACGGCTGTGGAATTCGGCGGGCATCGGCCAAGTGTTTTTCAATAAGCAGGGTCAGCCGGAGGTGATTTACCAGCACAACGCGGATGGCAAGCCGCGAACACGGATGGTGGCGCCGGAGTGAGTTTTCTTACGCATGGCAAATCAATCTCGCACATACCTTTCAGAAAACTCACAAGTCTTTATTTTTACTGATTTTTTTTTGAAACGCTTCAACCTCAGCAACTCACAAAATAAGTGCCAGGCTCTGAGCAATCTTCGCGAAAAGATCCTTCAATCGCTGATTGCCTTATGAACCTATTTTGGTGCACTCTCTGTGAACGACCTACCTCTCGTGTTGAACGTCGCATTTTACCGAACCGAGGCTGGCCACGAGCCCGTGCGTGAATGGCTGATGGAACTGCCCAGGGAATCAAAAAAGCTTATAGGCACTGACATAAAATCGGTCCAACTCGGATGGCCGCAAGGGATGCCGTTGGTTAGGAAGCTGGAGCATCGCCTTTGGGAGGTCCGAACCGATCTTGGTGAAAAGGCTGCACGAGTCATTTTTACCTTGGTTGCCAGCCAAATGGTTTTGCTACATGGCTTTATCAAAAAAAGTCAAAAAACACCTTTAGTCGACCTGAACACCGCCAGACATCGCAAAAACAAGCTTTGAGGAACATCCCATGAATAAGCATATCGGCTCCAACTTTGATGATTTTCTCAACGATGACGGGCTCATAGAAGAAGTCTCTGCCGGGGCATTGAAGCGTGTGATTGCCTGGCAGTTGGCAGAGGCGATGAAGGTGCAAAAGGTCAGCAAGAAAGCGCTGGCCGAACGTATGCACACCAGCCGTACCGCCGTAGATCGAGCACTGGACCAAAATGACGCGGGCATGACCCTGTCCACCCTGGCCAGTGCAGCAAGGGCTTTAGGTCAACAGGTGGAAATCCGCCTCGTATCGAACACGCAAGCAAGGCCCGTCAGGGCGTGAAAGCTCGTGCCAGGTGAGCACAACGTATGTCTCTTCGCCTGCCGAATAATGGCCTAACGCCACACCACTAAAGCAGCACACTCATCCTATTCAAAGTGCGCAAGCCGCGATGTAGAGTAACGTCAGCCACGGTGTACCGGCGTCAATGAAGACTGGCCGTAGGAGCCAGCATCGGCAGGGAAGCGCACAGATGAACGAGACATCCGGCAATAAACCGCTGCGCAATAACTTTTCCGAACTCAACGCCGACATGTTGCATGCGGTGATGGAACTGGTCAGCGACGGCATCTGGGACTGGAATGCCAACACCGGGTTCGTGTACCGCAGCCCCGGCTGGTACATGATGCTTGGCTACCCCCGCCACTCCCTGGAGAACAGCGTGTTCACCTGGGAGAACGTGATCCACCCCGAAGATTATCCACGCGTCATGGCCGTATTTGATGACTACATCAGCCAACGCGCGCCCCATTACCAAGCCGAGTATCGTTGCCGCAAGGCTGACGGCACTTACTTGTGGATCGAAGACCGTGGCTACGTCATTGCACGTAACCCCGACAACTCAGTAGCGCGCATGGTCGGCGCGCACCGCGATATTCATACACGCAAAATTTCCATCGAACAGCTGCAACAGCGCAACCAGTCGCTGGAAGCGCTGGTGGCCGAACGCACCCGTGAATTGTCACGGGTCAATCAGCAACTGCAATTGCAGTTGGACGAGAACCGCTCCCTGGCCGAACAGGACGCCTTGACGCGCATCGCCAACCGTTATCGCCTGGAGAAGGTGCTGCTGGAGGAGTGCGACCGTGCCGAGCGCTTCCGCGTACCGCTGGCCTTGGTGGCCATGGATATCGATGACTTCAAGCCGATCAACGACAAACAGGGTCATGGCGTCGGCGATCAGACCTTGGTGAGCGTGGTAGAAAGGCTGGAAACCTGTGTGCGCCAGGGTGACTTGCTCGCGCGTTGGGGAGGCGATGAGTTTATGGTGGTCCTGCCCAAAAGCACGGTGGATACCGCCAGGCAATTGGCTGAACGCATCCGTCAGGCCATCGCCGAGATGCCCGCCGTGGGCGACTTTAAAGTCACCCTGAGCCTGGGCGTCGTGGAGCGGCGGATGGGCGAAACGCCCGCCGCCCTGATGGCACGTGCCGATCAAGCACTGTACCGGTCCAAGACGGCGGGCAAGGATGCGGTCTCGGAGTGATGTGGGAGCTGGCGTGCCTGCGCTAGCCGTGTGTCAGTAACCGATGCACTCACAGGTAGTGTTCAGTCAGCGCACCGGTGGTGCGTACTGGATGCCGCCATTGCTCCACAACGCATTGAGCCCGCGTTTGATCTTCAGCACGCTGCCCTGGCCGATATTGCGTTCGAATACCTCATCGTAGTTGCCCACTTGCTTGACGATTTGCACCACCCAATCCTTGCGCAGCTTAAGGTCTTTGCCGTAATCGCCGTCTGCACCGAGCAAACGTGCAACGTCCGGGTTCTGGGTGGACTTGGCCTGCTCCTCGACATTCTGCGAGGTGATACCCATTTCTTCGGCATTGAGCATGGCAAACAAGGTCCACTTGACGATGCTGAACCACTCGTCGTCGCCCTTGCGTACCAGCGGCCCCAAGGGCTCTTTGGAGATCACCTCCGGCAGCACCACAAACTCGTCCGGGTGGGCCATCTTGATGCGCTGGGCATACAGGCCCGACTGGTCGGTAGTGAGCACGTCGCAACGCCCGGCTTCCAGGCCCTTGGCGCTCTCGTCGGCGGTGTCGAAGGTGATCGGCGTGTACTTCATGCCGTGGGTGCGAAAGTAATCCGAAACGTTGAGTTCAGTGGTGGTGCCGGCCTGGATGCAGACGGTGGCGCCATCGAGTTGCCTGGCGCCGGTCACGCCCAGCTTGTTGTTGACCAGAAAGCCGATGCCGTCGTAATAGGTCACGCCGGTAAACACCAGGCCCATGCCGGAATCGCGGGAGCTGGTCCAGGTGGTGTTACGTGAAATCAGGTCGATTTCGCCCGATTGCAGCGCGGTGAATCGCTCCTTGGCGGTCAACTGGGTGAACTTCACTTTTGAGGCATCGCCGAACACGGCGGCGGCAACGGCGTGGCACACGTCTACATCGAGGCCGGTCATCTTGCCCTGGCTGTCCGGCACACCGAAACCCGGCAAGCCGTCGCTGACGCCACACTGGATAAAGCCTTTTTTCTGGATCGCGTCCAGGGTCACGCCCGCGTGGGCACTGCCGGCAAGCGCCACGGCCGTGGCCACGATGAGGGTTTTGAGGTGGTTCATGCGAGGCACTCCCTGTGAATCTTTTATTATTCGACGCCGCACTGCCCGCGCCGGTTTCTGAGGTTGCCCGGCAGTATTGTCAGATTTGCAGCGCGGCCACAAACGACCTTTAGGCAACAGCTCCTTCCGATTTGGAATGACCCGGCGATTTTATTTCGTTTGCGGCAAGGCCGGCTGCGCGGCTTAGATAAATACACGCCCGCCATTGCCGAGTCCCCGATTCATGAGCCGCGAAACCATCAGCCAATCGATTTCCATCGTTCACCCCATCAGCCTCAGCCACGGTAAAAATGCCGAGGTCTGGGACACCACGGGCAAGCGCTACATCGATTTTGTCGGCGGCATTGGGGTGCTCAACCTCGGGCACTGTCACCCAGGCGTGGTGGAAGCGATTCGCGAGCAAGCCACGCGGCTTACCCACTATGCGTTCAACGCCGCGCCGCACGCGCCCTACATCGAGCTGATGGATCGCCTTTGTGCGTTTATCCCGGTGGATTACGCGGTGAGCGGCATGCTCACCAACAGCGGCGCGGAAGCGGCGGAAAACGCCTTGAAAATCGTGCGCGGCGCCACCGGCCGCACGGCGGTGATCGCCTTTGACGGCGCCTTCCACGGCCGCACCCTGGCCACCCTAAACCTCAATGGCAAGGTAGCGCCGTACAAGCAAAAAGTCGGCGTGCTGCCCGGCCCGGTGTATCACCTGCCCTACCCCAGCGCCGATAACGGTGTGACCTGCGCCGAAGCCCTGAAGGCCATGGACCGTCTGTTCAGCGTGGAAATCGACGTAAACGATGTGGCCTGTTTCATCATCGAGCCAGTGCAGGGCGAAGGCGGCTTTCTGGCCCTGGACATCGAGTTCGCCCAGGCCCTGCACCGCTTCTGTGATGATAAAAACATCCTGTTGATTGCCGATGAAATCCAGTCCGGCTTCGGGCGTACCGGCCAGCGTTTTGCCTTCTCGCGCCTGGGCATCAAGCCGGATCTGATCCTGCTCGGCAAAAGCATCGCCGGTGGCGTGCCATTGGGTGCGGTGGTCGGGCGCAAGGCGCTGCTCGACAACTTGCCCAAAGGCGGCCTCGGTGGAACGTATTCCGGTAACCCGATTGCCTGCGCAGCGGCGTTGGCGACGTTGGACGCGATGACCGATGAACAGCTGAAAACCTGGGGCTCACAGCAGGAAGCCGCCATCGTCAGCCGTTATACCGCCTGGCGCGAGCAGCCGCTGTCGCCCTATCTGGGCCGCCTGACCGGCGTGGGTGCCATGCGCGGCATCGAGCTGGCCCATGCCGACGGCACGCCTGCGCCCCAGCAACTGACCCAGTTGCTCAGCTTGGCACGCGAGGCCGGCTTGCTGTTGATGCCCAGCGGCAAATCGCGGCACATCATCCGCCTGCTGGCACCGCTGACCACGGAGCCTGCAGTGCTGGAGCAAGGCCTGGATATTTTCGAGGCCTGCCTTAAGCAGCTGGCTTAATAGCGCGCATCCACCGGTTTGCCGCCGTTGGGCCAGTCTTTGACCTTGTCCGGGAAATCCGGGCGCGGTTGGCCAGAAAAATACGCCGCCACGTCCACCGCTTCCTGGTCCGACAGACCGCCCTGCCCCAACGGGAATTTCTCGTGGAAGCCGATCGGCATGTTGCGTTTCACAAACGCCGCCGCGGTGTAAGGCCGTGCCATACCGGCGCCGATGTTGAACGACTGCTCGCCCCACAGTGGCGGGTACACCAGCTCGCCGTCGGCACGCGCCAGGCCCTGGCCGTTATCGCCATGGCACACCGCACATTGCTTGGCATACACCTGCTTGCCGTTGTCCAGGTCCGGCTTGATCGCCGGGTCGATCTTGCCAACGCCGCGCCCGGCGACTTTATCTTCAGTGCGGGTGTTGTTTTTCATCCAGTCAAAATACGCGACCATCGCCTGCATATCCGCTGACTGCGGCGCCAGCGGCTTGCCGTTCATCGAGCGGCGGAAACACCCGTTGATGCGCTCCTCCAGCGTGACCACTTTGCCTGCACGCGGCGCGTAACTGGGGAAGAACGCCGACACGCCTACAAAGGGCGAACCGTCCGCCACGGTGCCGGCGTTGAGATGGCAACTGGTGCAGTTGAGCGAATTGCCGACGTTATCCGGCAGCAGCGCCTTGGTTTGCAGGTGCAGGCGCATGCCGCGAACAACCTGGTCGGCGTTGGGTGCGGCGAGCAAATTCGCCAGCCTTGGGGTTTCGAAGGCTGACGAATCGGTGGTGTCAGGGTTGAGTTGGTCACGCAGTTTCTTCACTTGGCCCGCATTGATTGGCGTGCCTTCGTTGCCCCAACGGGTGCGCACGAAAGTGAGAATTTCGGCGATTTCCTGATCAGCCAGTCGGCTGAAACCGGGCATGGTATAGATCCGTGGGTGGGCAGCGGTTTGCGCGGTTTCCCAGCCGGTCAACGTGATGTGCAGTAACGAGGTCGGGTTACTTGAGGCAATGCTCGGGTTACCCGCCAAGGGAGGAAACAGGCCTTTTACGCCAGCGCCGTCACTGCGGTGGCAATCACTGCAAAACTGCATATAGCCCAGGCCCCCACGGCTGGCGAACAGGTCGGCTGGCGGTGCGGCAGGTGCATGGGCGACCGATGGCATTGGCAGGTCGTCTTTGCCCGGCGGCAGGGACTTGAGGTAACTGGCGATAGCCGAAAGGTCGTCATCGCTGAAATGCTGGGTGCTGTGGTGGATCACATCGGCCATGTTGCCGGCGACCGTGGCAAAGCGGTTCTGCCCGGTCTTGAGCAGTTGCACAGTGTCTTCGACCGTCCACAGGTTGCGCAGGCTCAGGGCCCGCCAGTGTTCGACGGTTTCACCCGCCAGGTAATGCCGGCCACTGCGGCCCGCATCGCTCATGGCCTTTTCCTGGAAAGCGATGCCCCGTGGCGTGTGGCACGAGCCGCAATGCCCCAGGCCCTGGACCAGATAGGCGCCACGGTTGAGCACCGCGCTACGCTGCGGGTCAGGTTGGAACGGCTGCTTGTCGAGAAAGGCAAAATTCCACAGCGCCAGGCCCCAGCGCTGATTGAACGGGAAGCCCATGTCCGCCTCAAGGTTGGCCTGTCGCACTGGCTCGACGCCTTGCATCAGGTAGGCGTAAAGGGCGCGCATGTCCCCTTCACTCATCTTCGCATAGGACGGATACGGCATCGCCGGGTAAAGATTCATGCCGGTCGGCGTCACGCCTTCGCGCATCACCTTGTCGAACTGCTCGAAACTGTAGTTGCCGATACCGGTGTCGCGATCCGGTGTGATGTTGCTCGAATAAATCGTGCCCATCGGCGTGCTCAGCTCCAGCCCGCCGGCCATCACCTGGCCTTGCTTGGCGGTATGGCAGGCGATGCAGTCACCCAGTTGGGCCACGTATCGACCCTGCTCGATTTGGGTTGGGGCGGCGTGCAGAGGTAGCGCAAGACACAGCGTCGCCCCCAGCAAGGCCAGGCGGGACAATGAAAAGGCCATCGCATTAATCCTTTAATAACCTGGCGTGGAGTAGTCCCCTCGGCGCAGGCCAGCGGTTGTTTTTATGGGTTCATCAGGCCGCTGTGTTGTAACGGGTTTTGCGCTGGAGGGTGTTGATGTGGGTCAGCGCCAAATCGATGGACAAAGCGATGAAGGCTCAACGACTATCAGCGCTTCCTGCCCCTGCAAGGCAGCACCCATGCTCGATATCCTCCAAGGCACGCCCCTGTGGATGTACGCCATCTACCTGTGGATTTGTTATTACGGCATCAAGGCCTGCCTGGGCGAGCGTGAGAATCGCCGCTCACTGATGATTTTGCCGGTGGTGCTGGTGGTGTGGTCGCGGGTGCGCTGGCGGGCAGCCTGCTGGGGTTGTTGCTGTTCAACGCCGACGGCGCCCGGCTCGATGCCAATGGCGAAACACGGGTGCTGCCTTGACCTGACCTGCGTGGCCGCCGAAAATGCGCGACGCTTTTTTGTTCCCGCTTACTGAAGTAGTGAAATTTCAATGTCTGATTCTTACACCGAACACGCCGCCGAAGAATCCGTAGTCGCCCTGCAATCGAAGGCCGAGTACGAAAACGCCATCAATCTTTCACAGCATGTGCCTGCGGCCAAGATCATCAGCGAGATGGTGCTGGACGCGTTCCACACCTCCAAGGAAAGCGACCAGATCCGCGAACTGCGCGTGGCCATTCGCCAGGCCCATGACGCTTTCGACGACGACAAGGCCTACGACCTGATGGGCCAGCTCAAGCAACTCAAGGATGCCGAGGCGGCCGACAATATCGCCCTGGAAGACTTGAGCAGTAAGTTCTCGATCAGCCGCATCCTCTCCAGTTTCAAGGACGACCCCGAGTTTCAGGAGCTGGTCTACGGCCTGGCCCTCAAGGTGCTGAACCAGTCTCACCAGGCCATCAGCAACCCAAGCGCCGGCAAGGGCAAGGCTGCACGGGCCAAGAAAGAAGCCGAAGTGTTTGTGATCAGCAAGGATGGCATCAGCGTCACCCTGCCGCTGCGCACGCCGCGCTCCAAGCTCAACGTTGACCGCGAGGCATTCGAGTTTTTGGGCTTGCGCTTTGTGGGTGAAGGTGACGAGGCTGAGCTTGAAACCGATAGCTTTGTGGATAACGCCGGCGCCGAGCAGCCGTTGAGCCGCAAGAGTGTGATTACTGCGCTGCAGCAGCAGACGGCGTTTGATGGGTACAGCATCGCGCAGCAGTAATTCAGTACTCAAAAGGTGGGAGCTGGCTTGCCTGCGATAGCAGCACCTCGGTATGCCTGATGGACCGAGGTGATGCTATCGCAGGCAAGCCAGCTCCCACACTTGATTTGCGTCGGTTCAAACAACTGCGGCAAACACTTCGCGAAACCGCGCCATCTCCTGCTTGTCGCCCACCGTCACCCGCACCCACTGCGGCCAATCCTTCCACACCCGCCCGACCAATACGCCCTGTGCCGCCAGCTTCTCGATGACCTGTTCTGCCGGTTGCTTCACGTTAATCATGAAGCAATTGCTTTGCGACGTGGTGCAGGTGAAACCCCGCGCCTTGAGCCAAGCCACGGTTTCGTCACGCAGTTGGGCATTGAGCGCCTTGCGTTGCGGCACCAGCTTGAGGTCGTCCAGGCTTGCCCGGGCACCAAGTAATGTGGACGCGGCCGGCACATTGTCGCCACCAAACACTGCCAGGTGTTCCAGCAACGCTGGGTGGCCGATCGCCAGGCCCAGGCGCGCGCCGGCCATGCCGTAGATTTTCGAGAAAGTGCGCAGCACCAGCAAATCGTCGTGGTCCTTGACCCAACTCACGCAGCTTGGGGCATCACAGAAGTCGATGTAGGCCTCGTCCACCACCAGCACGCAGCCTTTGGGTTTGTTCGCCAGCGCCTGGCGGATCGCTTCGGTGGGCGTCAGGGTGCCGGTCGGGTTGTTGGGATTGCACAGGTACAGCATGCCCGCCTGAGGGGCCGCGGCAAGCATGGCCGGCACGTCATGGGCGTGGTTGGCATTAAGGCTCACTTCGTGCACCGGTGCCTGCCAGGCTTCGGCGGCCTGACGCGGCACTTCATAGGACGGCGTGGCCATCACCAGACCACGAGTCTGGCTGGTAAACGCCAGCACCGCGTAGCGCAGGGCGGCCATGGAGCCGGCAAATACAGCGACCTGTTCTTCGACAAGCCCGTGCGCCTTGGCGAACTGTTCGGCCAAGCCGTACATGTAACCATAGGGGTACAGCCCGGAGAGGGCGATGCCGCGCTGCATCGCCTCGCGGGCGGAGGCTGATGGGCCGTAGGGGCTTTCGTTGTAATTGAGCCGCACCGTGTCCGCCGGGGCCGATGGCGGGCTGGCGACCGCCCAGTCCAGGCGGCCCAGCACCGGCAGGGCCGCGCCAAAGGCGAGAAGAGACCGACGACTTACGCTGAACATGGCGCGACTCCTTGTAGACGGGTGATGGTTTCTCACGGTTCGTACAAAGAAGTATGACGAGAAGGCGCCCAGCTGATTTAGCCACCTGCGCCGCGATCAGCCCTCCAGGTAGTCGGCGATCGGGTAATTCATGCACAGGGCTTCTACCGCTATGCGCACCTGCTCGCGCACCTCAGGCTCAAGCCGATAGTCCTGTTCGCCCAGCGGGGTGACGTTTTCCAACACCCGACAAATCAGCTCAATCACCTGCCGACAGCCGTTGCTGTCGATTTCGCGTTGCGCCATTGAGCCGGTGCCGAGACACAAACCGCTGGTGACCAACTTCGAGCGTGTCTCGCTCGGTACGCGGTGCTTGCTCACCACAATGGCGCAAGACTCCAGGGCCGCCTCGGCGATGGCGCCGGTCATGGCACCCTGCAACCGGATCAGTACCGTATGGTTGTCACTGCGCCCGCCCACCACGTCGTAACCCTGGGCTGCAAACGCACTGGCCACTTCATCGGCAAGCGCACGACCACGCCCCATGCAGGCGTCAAATTGCGCTGACTTTGCATACCCGAAGGCGGCCGCTTTTGCCGCGATCATATTGACCGCCGGCGCCCCTTGCATGCGCGGGAACACGGCTTGATCCAGCACACGGCTGAACGTCGACCGCAGGCCAGGCACCTTGGTCTCGGCGTCGCGACCGCACAGAATCAACCCACCCCGTGGGCCACCCAATTGCTTGTGCGTGCAGGTGATGGTGACGTGTGCGGCGTTGATCGGGCTCGGGTGGCGCCCCGTCACCACCAACCCGGCGATAGCGGAAATATCCGCCAGCAGGATGGCGCCCGCCTCGTCGGCAATCGCGCGAAACCGCTCAAAATCCACCACCCTGGAGTAAGCACCCGCACCGCAAATAATGATGCGTGGGCGATGGGCCAGGGCCAGGCTGCGCACTTGCTCATAATCGATAAGGCCTTCGTCGGTGGTGCCGTAGCGGATAGCCTTGTAATAGGCCCCGGTGAACACCGCCGGGCTGCCAAGGGTGAGTTCGCCGCCATGGTCGTGGGCCATGCCCAGTAGCGTATCGCCCGGCTCAAGCAGCGCCGACAGCACTTGGGATATGGCATTGGACGCCGAATGAGGCTGCACGCCGGCGTAATGCGCGTCGAACAACTCCCGCGCTCTGCGGATAGCCAGGGACTCCACCAAATCGACATTTTCGCAGCCGGTGCGATAGCGTTTGCCGGGTGTGCCTTCGGCGCTCACATTGACCAAGGCCGAGGCGCAGGCCACCAGAGTGCGCGGCTTGACCGCACAGGAGGAAGCCACCAGTGAGAGGGTGCGATGCTGGCGATTGACTTCAGCATCCAGCAGGCTGGCGAGCTCGAAGTCTTCTGCACGCAGATCCGCCAGGCCACGACGCAGCAGGTCGGCCTGGTCTTTCAGAGGTACGGTATTGAATGCCATCAGTGCGGGTCCCTTCCTGGGCGTTGCGTGCCGGTCCGTCCTGAACCGAGAGGATCAATTAAACAGGAAATTAAACATTTTCCAAATCAAATGTTCATTTTCAAGACGCCAACCTCATCAAAAGCACGCCCGCAGCGCATCCGGACTTTATTGTTAGGCCCGACGCATGCAACACTCCCGCCGCCGCAAAACCACAAGCGCCCCCGGAACGGGCGCTCCCTGTTGTGGTTGCGCAAACAATGGACGTTAACGACTAAAAGGAAGTGGTGAGCACGTGATACACAGACGCGAAAAAACCGAGCACTTGAAGAGCAACATCAAGTACTTGATCAAAAGCCGCGGCGAGACGCAGCTGTCGCTATCCAATGCCGCCGGCCTGACCAGGACCACCATCTACAACATCCTGGAAGGCAAGGTCGTCAACGTGCAGCAGTCCACCGTCCGCAAGATTTCGGACTTCTTCGGCGTCTCCTACGATGAAATCGAGACCCTCGATTTTGAAGCCAAGGAAATCATCGAGAGCAGTGTTTCCCTACAGGGCAACATGAACCCGGCCGCGGTGCCGGTACTCAAGGAAAGCCTGGTTATCCAGAACCTGGACAAGCGCATTGGCGAACTGGCCACACTGTATCCGCTGACCTACTACTTTGGCCCTTCCTACAACCTGATCGGCGTGCGCCTGGAACGTGGCATCCCCGGCATCAACGAGCCGGGCGATTTGCTCATCGTGCAAAAAGGCGCGTCCACGCTGGGCAAAGAAAAGCTGGTGTACGACCGGGCCACCCAAAAGATGTTTATCACCCTTGAGGCCTGCGCCGGTTCAGAGCGCTTGTGCGTGATCGGCGACATCATCGAGGAGCGCTTCAATGACAACCTATGAAGCGGGCATCGAAAACAGCAAATACAAACTGCTGGGCTTTGAGAATGACAAGAGCCTGGCGGTGATCATGGTGATCGCCACCGGCAAGGTCATCAAGATGAAGCTGAGTGAAGTCATCAACAGCGAAATCATGGATAACCTCAATAAAATGGAAGTTAAGAACATGTACAAGAAGTTTTATTCACAGGGAGGGACGCTGACGGCCTACGATATCAACGACCGCAACGAAAACTCCTGGATGATCTACATCATCCTGAACCTGTTGCTGTTCACGTTTTATATCTTCACCAGCATTGCCGCGACCAAGCCTATTTACCTGGAGTCGATGGGCATCATCGTTACGCCAGGCACGTTTCTGTACCCGCTGACGTTTTTGATCGTGGATCTGCTCAACGAGCAATTCGGCCTGCGGTTGGCCAGACGCGCCATTTTGTTTGCGTTCGCCAGTAATGCGATGATCATTATCCTGCTGTATGGCTCGACGTTTCTGCCCGGGCTGCCCGGCTGGAAACTCGATGGCCCTTACAACGATGTGATCATTCAAGTGTCCTCGGTACTGGTCGCGTCCTCGGTGTCGTTCCTGGTGTCAGAGAATATAAATTCCTACTTGCTGTGCAAGATCAAGGAACTGACCAACTCCAAATACCTGTACCTGCGGATTTTCCTCAGTACGTTCTTTGCGGTGATTATCGACAGTTTCCTGTTCTGCTTTATTGCGTTCTATGGCGCGATGCAGACCAGCGACATCTTGAGCATGATCTACGTGCAGATCGCGATCAAAGTCGGCTTTGCGTTTTTCAATATCCTGCCGGCCTATGGCGCGCGGGCGTTGTTCAAACGCTGGATTACCGGTGGCGCTGCCTGATGTAATGCGCTCTAAATGTGGGAGCTGGCTTGCCTGCGATGCAGACAACTCGGTATGTCAGTGACATTCAGTTGATGCTATCGCAGGCAAGCCAGCTCCCACAGTTGACCGAGTATGACTCCTACAACTAGCTCAACTGCAACTTCTGCTTCAGGCTGCTCATCACACCCGCCTTGTCCTGCAAATACTCATTCAAGCCACGCGCCCGCAGGTTGCACGCATCACAATTACCGCAGCCGGTGCCGATGATGCCGTTGTAGCAGGTCAGGGTCTGGTGCTGAACCAGCTCCAGTTGCTGGTGGTAATCAGCCAGCGCCCAGGTTTCAGCCTTGTTCAGCCACATCAACGGCGTGTCCAGGCGCAGCTTATAGTCCATGCCCAGTTGGAGCGCCGTGTTCAGCGCTTTGACAAAGTCATCGCGGCAATCGGGGTAACCCGAGAAGTCGGTTTCGCACACACCGGTAATCACGCTTTCAGCTTTGACCTGATAGGCGTAGATCGCCGCCAGGGTCAGAAACAGGATATTGCGCCCCGGTACAAAAGTACTCGGCAGGCTTTCGCCCGAGCTGTTCACGGTCGGCACGGGAATGTTGTCGCGGGTCAGGCTGCTGATCGCCAGTTCGTTGAGCAGGGACACGTCCATCACTTTGTGAACGGTAGCGCCCAACTGCTTGGCCAGCTTCTGCGCGACTTCAACTTCGGCGACATGGCGCTGGCCATAATCGAAGGTAATGCAGTGCACTTCGTCATACTGCCCCAGCGCCTGGATCAGGCAGGTGGTCGAGTCCTGCCCGCCACTGAATACCATCACGGCTTTTTTCGTCATCACGTTGCTTCCTGCATTTGTAGAATGTGGGAATAGTTTAAAGGCCACGCCATAAAAAACCCCGCGCTTCTTGCGAAGGCGGGGCTTTTTGTTGCTCGATGACTCAGTGTGCGTAGGTCAGCAACAGCTCTTTCGGCACTTGGAAATCCAGGGACATCATCACGCTCAGCGCGGTGATGGTGAAGATCGAGAACACGAACAGCTTGCGCGCCCAGACGGTGTCATCCACCGCCTTGTAGCCGGTCCAGGCCATGTACAACCAGTACATGCCCATGGCGGCGGCGACGGCGAGGTAGCTCATGCCGGCGTAGCCACTGAAGGTCAACATCAAGGTCGCCACGAGGAAGGCCAGGATGTAGAGCAAAATGTGTTTCTTGGCCACCTGAATGCCACGCTTAACCGGCAGAACCGGAATCGACGCAGCCAGGTAGTCATTGAAGCGGAAGATCGCGATGGCATAGGAGTGCGGCATCTGCCACAGGCTGAACATCACCAGCAGCACCAGCGCAGCCATGTCGAAGCTATTGGTCACAGCCACATAACCAATCACCGGCGGCATCGCCCCCGACAGACTGCCCACCAGCGTGCCGTGAACCGACTTGCGCTTGAGGTACAGGCTGTAAAGGCCGACGTAGATGACAAAACCGATCACGGCAAACAGCGCCGCCAACGGGTTGGCCACCTTGTACAACAGGGCCACACCGGCAACACCCAGGACGGTCGCATAGATCAGTGCCAGTTTCAGGGAGATAAGGCCCTGCACCAGCACACGATTCTTGGTGCGTTCCATCTTCAAGTCGATGTCACGGTCGATGCAGTTGTTGAACACACAACCGGAAGCTACCACCAGGGACGTGCCGATCATCGCAGCCAAGAAGATGGCCAGATCGACATGCCCCTTGGAGGCCAGGAAGAAACCGCCTGCCACAGAAAGCACGTTACCGAAAATGATCCCCGGTTTGGTGATTTGGATAAAGTGCTTAAGCGACATCGGGTCTTACCTCACTTCGCCATCATGAACGTATGGATGCTGAACATGATCCATATCGACAGGCCAACCAGCAGCAGGATCACAAGACCTGCGAACACGAACGCAATCACGTTATCGCGCTGCTCTTTCGAGCGATCCAGGTGCAGGAAGTACACCAGGTGAACCAGAACCTGAATCACCGCGAACGCCAGGACGATCATCAAGGTGATCGACTTCGGCAAGGTTGGGTACATCACCAGGCCGAACGGGATCAGGGTCAGGATGACCGACAGGATGAAGCCGATAGCGTAAGACTTTACGCTGCCGTGGCTCGCATCATGGCTGTCATGGTCATGGGAGTGTGCATTAGCCATTACAGAGTCCCCATCAAGTAAACGACGGTGAATACGCAGATCCAGACCACGTCCAGGAAGTGCCAGAACAGGCTCAGGCAGCTCAGGCGAGTCTTGTTGGTGTTGGTCAGGCCGTGCTTATTGACCTGATACATCATCACCGCCATCCACAGCAGGCCGGCAGTTACGTGCAGACCGTGGGTGCCTACCAGCGTGAAGAACGCGGACAGGAAGCCGGAACGGTGCGGGCCGTAGCCTTCGGAGATCAGCAGGTGGAACTCGTTGATCTCCATGCCGATGAAGCCCAGACCGAACAGGAAGGTCAGTGCCAACCAGCTCAGTACGCCTTTCTTGTTGCCCTTGTAGAAGGCCAACATGGCGAAGCCGTAGGTGATCGAACTGAACAACAGCAAGGCGGTTTCGCCGAGCACGTAAGGCAGTTCGAAGATGTCGTGGCCCGACGGGCCACCCGCTACGTTGTTTACCAGTACCGCGTACACCGCGAAGATCGACGCAAACAAGATGCAGTCGGTCATCAGGTAGAGCCAGAAACCGAATACGGTCATTGGCCCCGAGTCGTGGTGATGGTCATCGTGCCCATGGTCATCGACATGGGCGTGTCCAGCATTGGTCACTAAGTTCGACATGGTTTAAGCCTGTTCCAACGAGGTTTCTACACGGTTGGCCGGGATTTTCTTCTCGGCTACCAGGCGAGCGTGTTGCTCGGCTTCGATGCGTTCGATCGTCTCGACCGGCACCATGTAGCCTTGATCATCACGGGCAGCGTGAATGATGAAGTAACCGATAGTGCCTACCAGGCCCACGATTGCCAGCCACCAGATGTGCCAGATCATCGCGAAACCGAACACGGTCAACAGCGCGCCCATCACCACGCCAGTGGCGGTGTTGTTCGGCATGTGGATCGGCTCGTAGTGCTTAGGACGCTGGTACGCAGTACCGTCTTCCTTGGCTTCGGTGAACGCATCAATGGTGTTCGCAGTAGGAATCACGGCGAAGTTGTAGAACGGTGGTGGCGACGAAGTCGACCATTCCAGGGTGTGGCCATTCCATGGGTCACCGGAGTCGCAAGCGTTCTGCTTACGGTCACGGATGCTCACGTACAGTTGAATCAGCTGGCAGGCGATACCGGCAGCAATCATCAACGCACCGAACATGGCGACGTACAGGTACGGCACCCACTCAGGGTTGGTAGTGGCGTTCAGACGACGGGTCATGCCCATGAAGCCCAGCGCGTAGAGCGGCATGAACGCGACGAAGAAGCCCGAAATCCAGAACCAGAATGCAGCCTTGCCCCAACCTTCGTGCAGCTTGAAGCCGAACGCTTTCGGGAAGTAGAAGCTGAAACCAGCGATGTACCCGAATACAGCACCACCGATAATCACGTTGTGGAAGTGCGCGATCACGAACAGGCTGTTGTGCAGTACGAAGTCAGCACCCGGGATGGCCAGCAGTACGCCGGTCATGCCGCCGATGGCGAAGGTCACCATGAAGCCCAGGGTCCACAGAACCTGGCTGGTGATACGCAGACGGCCGTGGTAGATGGTGAATAGCCAGTTAAATAGCTTCACCCCCGTCGGGATCGAAATCAGCATCGTCGCCAGGCCGAAGAAGGCGTTGACGCTGGCCCCCGAGCCCATGGTGAAGAAGTGGTGCAGCCACACCATGAAGCCCAGTACGGAAATTGCGCCCGATGCGTAAACCATCGAATGGTGACCGAACAGGCGCTTGCCGGTAAAGGTCGAGATCACTTCAGAGAAGATACCGAACGCTGGCAGGATCAGGATGTACACCTCAGGGTGACCCCATGCCCAGAACAGGTTCACGTACATCATTGGATTGCCACCAAGTTCATTGGTGAAAATGTGGAAATCCAGGTAACGGTCAAGCGACAGCAGCGCCATGGTAGCGGCCAGGATCGGGAACGAAGCCACGATCAGGACGTTTGCCCAGGTGCAGGTCCAGGTGAAGATCGGCATGTCCATCAGTTTCATGCCAGGGGCGCGCATTTTCAGGACGGTGGCCAAGAAGTTGACCCCCGTCAGCGTCGTCCCGAGTCCTGATAACTGTAGCGCCCAGATGTAGTAGTCCACACCCACGCCCGGACTGTACTGAATGCCCGACAATGGCGGATACGCAACCCAACCGGTCTTGGCGAATTCGCCGACGCCCAGGGACAGGTTGATCAACACCACGCCGGAAACCAGCAGCCAGAAGCTCAGGGAGTTCAGGAACGGGTAGGCAACGTCACGCGCACCGATCTGCAGCGGCAAGGCAAGGTTCATCAAGCCGGTGAAGAATGGCATCGCCATGAAGATGATCATGATCACACCGTGAGCGGTGAAGATCTGGTCATAGTGTTCAGGCGGCAGATAGCCCGGCGAACCCTCGGTGGCCATGGCCAACTGGGTACGCATCATGATGGCGTCGGCAAAACCACGCAGCAGCATGACCATGGCAACGATGACGTACATGACACCGATTTTCTTGTGGTCGACAGACGTCAGCCACTCGGTCCACAGGTAGGTCCATTTCTTGAAATACGTGATTGCAGCAAACAGTGCCAGACCACCCAGCGCGATCATGGCGATGGTCACCATTACGATCGGCTCGTGGAACGGGACCGCATCCCAACTTAATTTACCAAACATCGTTTACTCCTCTGCCCCAGCAGTTGAATGCGAGCCCGTGTCAGAACCTTCAACCACGGCCACTTCTTTCTTCTCGTGCTTGACCGGCTTGCCTGGCTTCATACCTTCGTACTTGTCGACGATTTTCTGAAACAGGTCCGGCTCAAACGCGGAGTACAGAGCGACTGGGTTGTTCTGGCTTGGTTTGGTCAGGGCGTCGTATTCAGCTTGATCAAGCTGTTTAGGTGCGGCCTTGACTGCGGCTACCCAGGCGTTGAAGTCTTCCTGGCTCGTCGAGATCGCTTTGAATTTCATGCCGGTGAAGCCAGCGCCGCTGTAGTTCGCGGAGATGCCTTCCATTTCAGCTTTTTCGTTGGCGATCAGGTGCAGGCGAGTCTGCATGCCCGCCATCGCGTAAATCTGGCCGCCCAGCGCAGGGATGAAGAACGAGTTCATCACGGCATCGGAGGTGATCCGGAAATTAAGCGGAGTGTTCTCAGGGAACTGGATCTCGTTGACCGTGGCGATACCCAGGTCCGGGTAGATGAACAGCCACTTCCAGTCCAGCGCGACCACTTCGATGTTGATCGGCTTGACGTTGGATTCCAGCGGACGGTAAGGGTCCAGCTCGTGGGTCGACTTATAGGTGATGTAACCCAGGGCGATGATGATGAGGACCGGCACCAGCCACACCGCGATTTCGATCTTGGTGGAGTGCGACCACTTGGGCGCGTAGGTAGCGCTGGTGTTCGACGCGCGGTATTTCCAGGCGAAGGCGAAGGTCATGATGATCACAGGGACCACGACCAGCAGCATCAGCAGGGTAGCGGTGATGATCAGGTTTCGTTGATCCAGACCGATCTGTCCTTTTGGGTCCATCAAGGTCCACTTGCAGCCTCCCAGCATTAACAGCATGCCAATCAGCGGCAAAAAGCCTAGTAATCGGGGGTACCTGTTTTTACTCATCTCACGACCTCTAAAGCAGCTTGCGCAATGCAGTTGGGTTTTGATCGCCAACACTTCACCCTGCCAAGGGTTGGCATTTCTCTTCGATTGAATAAGAGCCTGCCCGTCACGCCATAACTGTACGTTTCACGGACCTGCGGTGAGTTCTTATTCGATTTCGTGGTTAAAGGCCTTGTTACAGACCAATTCCATTTGGTGCGGATAGTTGAAAGGCTGCCGGAACCTTGGGGTCGCACAGAGCCGTCCATCTGCCCCTCGACCGCTCCGGTGCTCAAATATTGAACAGCACCGGACATTCAGTGCGGGCGATTGTAGTTAGCTAGCGAT
This sequence comes from Pseudomonas sp. FP2338, assembly GCF_030687515.1. Taxonomy (NCBI): domain Bacteria; kingdom Pseudomonadati; phylum Pseudomonadota; class Gammaproteobacteria; order Pseudomonadales; family Pseudomonadaceae; genus Pseudomonas; species Pseudomonas sp. FP2338. The sequence continues at coordinate 5,295,690 of NZ_CP117436.1, forward strand.
GTATAAACCATGTCTTATAAAGAAATAATTTTTATCGATTACAGCAACAATCCTTCACTAAACCTGCAAAGGTTCGCGATCTTATCGTGTTCGATTCTCAACAAAAACCACAAAAATTGCCGTGTTATTGGGCATAACGCCACTTCCCTTACACCCTGTAAGGGCTTGCAAAACTGATCCAAGCCCCCATAAACCAAGGCATTCGGACATCACCCACGGCTCGGACCGCATGACATTCGCGGCATCGCCCAAACGATGAACTGACAGCACAATTTAGCCTTCGGGTGCAAATTCAGGCGGCGGTTTGATGGGTCAGAAACGTCCTGCGAAAACGTCCGTGTGACAACATGTCGCACGCTGCGCGCACCTATTGTTGCCCCTCGTCACGGCCCTTTCACAAATCCCTACAACCAAAAACGCCCCGGACTTCCTTCAAGGAAGACCGGGGCGTTTTGGGAAACGGGCTCAAGCCTGGCGTTGGCGATTGCGATAGATGCCCAGCGGCACCAGGATCACCGTCAGCACGAACGCCACCAGCGCCCATTGCGCCAGCGACAAGCCAAGGATGGGCGGATACGGCGTGCTGCAGAAGCCGTCGACCTGGAAGCCCAGTGGGAACACCTTGGCCAGTGGCAGTTCATCGACAATCGGCTGCAACACATCGACGCCGCAACTGACCTCCGGGAAGAGCTGGGTGTAGACGTGGTGGCCTGCGACTGCGACGCCGCCCAGGGCACTGAGTACTACCAGCCCTTCAAACAAAGTGACCGCACCTTTGCGGCGTATGGCGGCGCCGATGAAGGCAAAGATCGCAATCAACAGCAAAGCGTAGCGCTGCAGGATACACAGCGGGCACGGCGCCTCGCCCAACACCACTTGCATGTACAGCGCACCGCCGATCAGCGCCAGGCAGATGATGCCCAGCAACACCAGAAAACGCCGCTCCCTGCCTAAACGCAATTCGTCACTCATCCCCATTTTCCCTTTGTCGTTGTGCCAATGCCGGCAAGTTTACACACAGAGCATGGTTAAAACAGAGAGGGGTTAACTGCGGATTAATCGGGATAAATGTTGTGGCTGAGTGGACGCCATCGCGGGCAAGCCCGGCTCCCACAGGGAATCGCATTCCAATGTGGGAGCCGGGCTTGTTGTGGCGAGGGAGCTTGTTCCCGCTGGGCTGCGAAGCGGCCCCAAAATTCTTGGGAGCGCTGCGCTCTGGAGCTCCAGCCCGGTCCAGCGGGAGCAAGCTCCCTCGCCACAGGGTAGATATACTTATTCCAGCGCCGCCGCCGGGCCAAAGAACTCGTACCGCGCCTGCTGCTCCGGTACACCCAGCGCCTTCAGATGACGTTTGATCGCCGCCATAAAGCCTTTAGGCCCCAGGAAGTAGGCATCCAGGTCACGCTCCTCGGGCAGCCACGCCGCCAATTGCTCCTGGTTCAACAGCCCCACCTTGTCCGCCGCCGGGCTCACGCCATCGTCCTCGGCATAGCAATAAAAACGCTTGAGCTGCGGGTGCCTGGCCGCCAGGGCATCGACCCAATCACGGAACGCATGCACGCCGCCGTTGCGGGCACAGTGGATAAAGTGCACCGGGCGCTCGGTTGCCAGGGCCGCTTCAAGCATGGGCAATGTCGGGGTAATGCCTACCCCGCCACTGATCAGCACCAGCGGTTTATCGCTGTCCGCGAGGGTGAACTCACCCGACGGCGGGAACAGGTCGATGGTTGCACCGACGTGCATCTGGTCATGCAGGTAGTTGGACACCCGCCCACCGGCCTCGCGTTTGACGCTGATGCGGTACAGGCCGGCATCGCTCAAGGCCGACAGAGAATAGTTGCGGCGCACTTCTTCGCCGTCCAGCAGCAGCTTCATGCCGATGTACTGGCCCGGCGCGGCTTGCAGGATCGGGCCGTTATCCACGGGCGCAAAGTAGAAGGAGATGATTTCGTCGCTCTCCTCCACACGCTTGACCAACAGGAATGGCCGCGCACCGCGCCAGCCCCCCGGCGCCTGGGCTTTTTCATCGTAGATCGCGGCTTCAGCGCCGATCAGGATGTCGGCCAATTGGCCGTAGGCCGCGCCCCAGGCACTCATCACCTCAGGCGTGGCGATCTCGCTGCCGAGCACTTCAGAGATGGCCCGCAGCAGGCACGCGCCCACAATCGGGTAGTGTTCCGGCAGAATCTGCAAGGCCACATGCTTGTTGATGATCTTGGCGACCAGATCACCCAGTTGGTCGAGTTGATCAATATGCCGCGCATACATCAGCACGCCATTGGCCAGGGCGCGGGGCTGATCGCCGCTGGCCTGGTGGGCTTGATTAAACAGCGGGCGAACTTCTGGGTATTCGCTGAGCATCATGCGGTAAAAATGCGTGATCAGCGCTTCGCCGCCGCTTTCCAGCAGAGGCACAGTGGATTTGATGATGGCACGGTCTTGGGCACTAAGCATGGCAGACTCCTGGGTCTCTTTACTGATTACCCAGACCTACTCAGTATTCGTGCCAACTTATTAATCGTTATTTTTCAATGACTTAAATATAGCGTAGTCAATATGACTGCCTACGCCTTATAGTCATAAGGACTACAAGGAGTCATTATGACTGCACAATCGCTGCTCACCACCCTGCTGCCCCTGGTCGCCGACCTGTCCCGCGAGCTGCCCGAGGGCGAGCGCTATCGACGCCTGCTGCAAGCCATGCGCGCGCTGTTGCCGTGCGATGCCGCCGCGTTGTTACGCCTGGACGGTGAGTGGCTGGTGCCGCTGGCAGTGGATGGTTTGAGCACCGACACCCTTGGCCGGCGCTTCAAGGTCAGCGAACACCCGCGTTTTGCAGTGTTGCTGAGCAGCGCCGGCCCTACCCGCTTTGACAGCGACAGCGAACTGCCCGACCCCTACGACGGTTTGGTCGATGGCCTGCACGGGCACCTGGAAGTCCACGACTGCATGGGCTGCCCGCTGTTTATCGACGACCAGCCCTGGGGCCTGCTGACCCTCGATGCGCTGGACACCGAACGTTTCGAACGCGTCGAGCTGGATGCCTTGCAAGCCTTTGCCAGCCTGGCGGCGGCCACCGTCAATGTCGCCGAACGCATCGAGCGCCTGGCATTGCGCGCCGAAGACGAACATCAGCGCGCCGAGATCTACCGCCAGGCCAGCGGCCAGCAGCACAAGGAAATGATCGGCCAGAGCAAGGCGCACAAGCGTCTGGTCGAGGAGATCAAGCTGGTGGGCGGCAGCGACCTGACCGTGCTGATTACCGGCGAAACCGGGGTCGGCAAGGAGCTGGTCGCCCAAGCTATCCACGCCGCCTCCCCGCGTGCGGACAAGCCGCTGATCAGCCTCAACTGCGCCGCGCTGCCGGAAACGCTGGTGGAAAGCGAACTGTTCGGCCATGTGCGCGGCGCCTTTACCGGCGCGCTGAATGAACGCCGTGGCAAGTTCGAACTGGCCAATGGCGGCACCCTATTCCTGGATGAAGTGGGCGAGTTGTCGCTGACCGTGCAGGCCAAATTACTGCGCGTGCTGCAAAGCGGCCAGTTGCAACGCCTCGGCTCGGACAAGGAACACCAGGTGGATGTGCGCCTGATCGCCGCCACCAACCGCGACCTCGCCGAAGAAGTGCGCAATGGCCGCTACCGCGCCGACTTCTACCACCGCCTGAGCGTGTACCCGCTGCAGGTGCCGGCGCTGCGCGAGCGCGGGCGGGATGTGTTGCTGCTGGCGGGCTACTTTCTGGAGCAGAACCGCTCACGTATGGGCCTGGGCAGCCTGCGCCTGACCAGCGACGCCCAGGCTGCGCTGCTGGCCTACAACTGGCCGGGCAATGTGCGGGAGCTGGAACATTTGATCGGGCGCAGTGCACTCAAAGCTCTGGGTAACTGCCGCGAGCGGCCGAAGATTCTGAGCCTGAGCGCCCAGGACCTGGACCTTCCGGACGTCAGTGCGCCGGCTATCGAAGCACCGCTGCAAGCGCCGCTGGCCGTAAACGGCGACCTGCGCCAGGCCACCGAGCAATACCAGCGCCAAATCATCAGCGCCTGCCTGGAGCGCCACCAGCACAACTGGGCCAGCGCCGCCCGCGAACTCGGCCTGGACCGCGCCAACCTTGGCCGCATGGCCAAGCGCCTTGGAATGAAATAGGACATGTGGGAGCTGGCTTGCCTGCGATGGCGGTGGGTCAGCTAACTCAACTTTGACTGATCCACCGCCATCGCAGGCAAGCCAGCTCCCACATCAGATAGCCTTCAGATTGCCTTCGCCTTTAAGACTGGCTGAACCGGCCGAGGCTTTCTGAACACCAACACATTCCCCAACATCACCAGCACCAACCCCATCAGCGCCGGGGCGGTCCACTGGTAACCCTCGGCAAACGCCGACACGTTCAACGCCACCACGGGAAACAGCACCGTGCAATACGCCGCCCGTTCCGGCCCCATGCGCCCAACCAGGGTGAGGTAGGCGGTAAAGCCGATCACCGACCCCGGAATCACCAGGTACCACAAAGCGCCGATATACCGCGCACTCCAGTCCATGTCGAAGGGAATGCCGCGTACCGCACAGTAAGTCGCCAGCATCGCGGCGCCATAGGCCATGCCCCACGCATTGGTGGTCAGCGGCTTGAGCCCGGCCTTCTGTTGCAGGCTCGACAACAGATTGCCCGCCGAGAAACACAGGGTCCCCAGCAACGCCAAGCCCAGGCCGAGCAAGGTCTGCGGGCTGGCGGTATGCCCTGCCAGTTCCGGCCAGAACAGAAAGCCCAGCCCCAGCAACCCCAGCGCGCCGCCCATCAACACGTTGCGCGCTACGCGTTGGCCAAAAAACACCCGGGCATTGAGGGCGTTCCACAACGTGGCGGTGGAAAACACGACTGCCACCAGACCGCTCGGGATCCATTGGCTGGCGGTCAGGAAGCACATGAAGTTGACGCAGAACAGGCACAGCCCCTGTGCCAGGCAGATCAAATGCCCGCGCCGGTTCATTACCTGCAACTTGCGGCTGAGCAGCAACAGCGCAAACAGCACCAGCGCCGCCAAACCAAAGCGGTAGACGATCGACACGGGAATCGCCACCACACCCAATTGCCACTTGAGGGCGATCCAGGTGGTGCCCCAGATCAGCACGGTGAGTAAATACAGGAAAAGGTTCATAGCGGGCTCCGTCGGTTGAGCCACAGTGTCCCTTGCCGGCCAGCCGGCGCTCTTGCACATTCTTGCGCTTTTGTCGGGCGCAGGGATCACAGCCATCGCCGGCGGGAGTAGGATGCAAAGCGTCGGAGAGCACAACCATGCCAGATCTGGAATCCCTGCAAGTCTTTCAAGCCCTTAACCGCTCGCCCAACGCACGCCTGGAAGCCTGCGCCGAGCTCGGTGACGGCTTGTCTGCGGCCTTGTGGAGCAACCATCACGATTCGCAGGATTACCAGGCGCCGACCCATCACACCTTGTCCTGCTACATCGGCGGTGGCACCGGCACGTTTCGGCGCGACCAGCCAGGTACCAAGGGCGGCCCGGATAAACTCTGCATCCTGCCCGCCGAGCACCAGTCGGCCTGGGTGATCAACGGCGAGATTCGCCTGGCCCATGTGTATTTCAGCCCGGAGCAATTTGCCCTCGGCTGCGTCACGCTGCTTGACCGCGAGCCGCGTGAATTGCAATTGCGCGAAAGCACCTTCCTCGAAGACGCCAGCCAGGCCCAGCGCTTTCACCAGTTGATCGCCCTCAACTGGCAGGAGCCCGCCGAGCGCCTGCTGACCAGCAGCCTGGCCCACGAGATGCTCAGCCACACCTTGCTCAGCCAAGTCGGCGCACGCAATGGCCTGCGTTTGAAAGGTGGGTTGGCGGCGCATCAGCGGCGGCTGTTGGTGGAATTTATCGACCACCACTTGGAAGATCCGATCAGCCTCGGGCAACTGGCCGGCATGTGCGCGCTGTCGGAATACCACTTTGCGCGGATGTTCCGCCAAAGCTTCGGCCTGCCGCCCCACCAGTACCTGCTGGCGCGTCGTCTGGCGCGTGCGCAAGCCCTGTTGCGTGGCGGCGCCCTGCCCCTTGGCGAAATTGCCTGGCGGTGTGGCTTCTCCAGCGCCAGCCACTTTACCCACCGTTTTCGCCAGGCCATGGGCGCCACGCCCGGGGAATACCGCCAGGCGTTCTGCGCCTAGACCATCAAGCCCAATGTCTTGGCCTTGGCCACCGCTTGGGTGCGGCGCTCAACGCCAAGCTTGCTGTGGATGCGCCGAGCGTGGGTCTTGACGGTGTGCAGCGAGATAAACAGCCGGTCGGCGATTTCCAGGTTGGAGTTGCCTTGGGCGATCAACTGCAGCACTTCCAGTTCGCGTTGGCTCAGCGGGTTTTCCACCACACCGCTGGGCGCCGCAGGGGTTTCCAGGCCCAGCTCACTCAATAGCCCCGGCGCACGCAAACGCAGCTCGCGAATCGCCTGCTGCACCTGGCAGCGCTGCGCCAGTTCCAACCCGGTTTGCAAGGCGCGCCGGGCCACGGCCGAGTCGCCCAACTGCCAGGCCACTTCGCCCAACACCAAGTGCAGTTCGGTTTCCAGGCAGAGCATGCCGCGTTGCTGGGTGGTGTCGAGTAAGGCATACAGACGCACGATGGGCTGAACGGCCACACCCAGCTTCACTTCGGCCAACACCAGCAGGTACTCCAGCCGTGGAATCAGCTCAAGCGTAGCCGGCGGTGCCTGCCGGGCCTGTGGCCCACGGAAGTGGCGCAGCACCCGGCGTACTGCCTCCACAGTCAGTTCCGCACGGCCCTGCTGCAACCAGAAGTGCCCACTGACCAACAGCAGCACCGCGCGGTATACCGAGTCCGGCACATGGCGCTGTTGCATCAAGCGCTCCGCTTCGCGCAGTTGGGCAAACGCCTGGGCATAATCGCCATGGTTGGCCGCCAGCAACGCCAGGCCGAGAAACCCGTAGAGCACGCGCTTGTCCTGGCTGTGCAGGCACAGGCTCAAACCGGTCTCGAAACATTCACCGGCGAGCGTGTCCTGGCCTTGGCGCAGCGCCAGATGCCCGCGCCGCAGGGCGATGCGTCCTACCAGTGGCCCGGCCTTGAGGCGCTGGCACGCCAGCATCGCCTGCACATTTTCCAGCAGGCTTTGCGCCCGATACGGTGCGCCGCGCTGCTCCAACAACTGGGCGTGATCCAGCTCCAGCAATGCCTCCAGCACCAATGAACCATGGGCACGCGCCAGGCACAGCGCTTCGCGGTTCAAGGCTTGGCTGACGTCCAGCTCACCGCGCAGCAAGGCTTGCTGGGTCAGGCCCGACAGGCACATCAGCCGGGAAGTCCAGGCGCTGTCGGGCAACGCTTGCAAAGCCTCCAGAAAATGTTCGCGGGAGCGCTCGGCATCGCCATTGAGGTGCAACAACCAGCCCCATTGCGCCTGCCAGCGCGCCAATAAGTGCCGCTGTTTCGCCGCCGTCGGCTGCGGTGCAAACCGGGCCAACTGGTCGATGCACACACCCGCTTGCTCAAAGCGCCCGGCGAACAGTAGTGCGGCCGTCACCAGCCCCACCAGTTGCGCCGAGCCAAGCATCAATTCATCGCCATGCTGCTCATGCAAACGCAGCAGCAGTTGCGCATTCTGCTGACGGAACAGGTCTTCAAAACTGAAGTGTTGCAACAGGCTCACCGCCACCTCAAACGCTTCGGCCAGCAAGGCCTGTTCAAACGCAGCTTGCCAATCGCACTCGGTGGTAAACCATTGGCAAGCGCGTCGATGCCAGGCGCGCTTGGCCGGCCAGGGTTCATCGCGCAGCAAGCGTGCGAGCGGCGCAAACACCTGCAACCAATCGGCAGTGTCTTCCCAAGGCTGGATGAAGGCGCCCAATGCCTGCAATTCGCGCAGGTAGTGGTCACCGTCGCCAGCGCCGAACAGGTGCTCGCACAGGCTCGAGTTGAAACGCGGCAGGTGCGCCAATACCCGCCAGGCCTCAGCCAACTCCACCGGCAAGGTGCGCAGCAGTTCGTGTTGCAGGTAGTCGAGCAAGGTCTTGTCCGGGTGACCATCACCCAACAAGGCGATACGCACCCCGGCGCACCAGCCGCCGCTGAACTGCATCACGCTGTCGAGGCTTTGCTCGGGGCCGAGCAATTGCTGGACCTGCGCCGGGCTGAAGTTCAGCTCACTGCACGTCAACAGTTCATCGTCGAGCAACAGCCGCGGCCAGTTGCACGCGGGCCGCCGCCGCGCCCCCAGCCACCAGGTCAGCGCCGGGCTGGCGACACTGAGCAGGCGGTCGAGCAAAGCATCCAGCTCGGGCGCGGGCAGGCGGCAGTAATCATCCAGGAACAACCACGCCGTGGCCTGCCAGCGGCTGAGGTCGAGCAACAAGGTGGCTTCATCGACAAATGTCAGGCCCAGGTTGTGCGCCAAGCGTCGGCACAACTCATCGGGGCTCAAGGCCGCGCCATTGAGTGGCAGCCAATAAACCTGGCAACCCTTGGGCGCCTGCAAGGCACACTCGGCCAATAGCGCGCTTTTGCCACTGCCGCCCGGCGCGCACAGCAACTTCACCCTCACGGTTGCTGCGAGCAACGGCTCGGTCAATTGCGGGCGTAACAGGTGATGGGCGGACAGCCGTGGCATGAATCCGGGACGGTCCAGGCAGCGGGTCATGGCAGTCATTGCTGCATCCTGCGTTTTTATTGTTATGCAACCTGACGCCACCCTAGTCCTGTGGCTGGCGGTTGTTGAAGAAGTATTCAGCGGGGTGATTGAAAGCCATGCGTAAAACTAAATGTGGGAGCTGGCTTGCCTGCGATGCAGACACCTCGGTCTCATAGACATACCGAGGTGATGCTATCGCAGGCAAGCCAGCTCCCACACAAGCTCGCTCCCATATTTTAATCTGAGTCAGCGAACGCCCTCGGACCGCAACGCCGCTGGCGTGTAATCCGCCGCCTTGGCCGCGAAGCCGAACACGAAACTGTGCTTTTCCTCATTCTTCATGCCGAGCGCGATGTAGCGCCCGGCAATGATGTCGTACAGGGTTTCCACGGTGTAGGCCGGCACCTGGTGGTCGTAGTAGAACTGCGCATGGCCTTCAGCAACGCGCCACAGTTGGCCACGCCCGTCGTAGTGATCCACCAGTGCGACCTGCCAGCTGTCTTCGTCAATGTACATGTGGCGCTTGGCGTAGATGTGCCGCTCGCTTGGCTTGACGGTGCCGACCACTTCCCACACGCGGTGCAGCTCGTAGCGGGTGAGGTCCTGGTTGATGTGCCCGGCCTTGATGATGTCGTCGTACTTGAGGGTCGGCGAATCAAGCTTGTAGCTGTTGTAGGGGATGTACATCTCTTTTTTGCCGACCAGTTTCCAGTCGTAGCGGTCGGGCGCGCCGGAGAACATGTCGAAGTTGTCGGTGGTGCGCAGGCCGTCGGAGGCGGTGCCCGGGCCGTCATACGAGACTTGCGGTGCGCGGCGCACGCGGCGTTGGCCGGCGTTGTAGATCCAGGCCAGGCGTGGCTCCTTCACTTGGTCGAGGGTTTCGTGCACCAACAGCACGTTGCCCGCCAGGCGTGCGGGCGCCGTCACCGATTGCTTGAAGAAGCTCAGCACGTTGGCCGCCTTGGCCGCGTCGATGTCCGGGATGGCTTGCGGCACCGCCACTTCTTCTTCGAATCGGATCGGCGTGTAGCTGCCATTCGTTTGCGGAGTAGCCTGGGTGATGATGCGCTTGAGGTTGCCGCCGTGGTAACGGGTGATGTGGTTCCACAGCACTTCCACGCCATTTTTCGGGATCGGGAACGCGTAGTAGCGGTTGCCGGTGAAGTTTTCCAGGCCGTTACCGTCGTTGATCGCGTGCACGTTCAGCGCGCTGCGCTTGATCGACTCGTAGATATCCGGCGGCAGGTTGACCGTGCGATGGCTCGGGTACACCGGGATCTTGTAGGTCTCGGGGTAACGCTTGAACATCGCCACCTGGCCGTCGGAAAGCTTGTCTTTGTACTTGTCGACCGTGGCGGCGGTGATCACGAACAGCGGTTTTTCATTGGCGAACGGGTCGGCCAGAAAGCCTTTGCTGTCCACCGCGCCGGCATTTTTCGGGATGCCGCCGGTCCAGGCCGGGATCGAGCCGTCGGCGTTGCCGGCTTTTTCGGCGCCGACCGGCGTCAGGGTCGTGCCGAGCTTGGCGGCCTCTTCGGGCGAGACGGCGGCCATGACGTGGGCGGCCAGTACACTCAGGGCCATCACTGCAAATAGCTTACGCATAGGTTGTTGTCCTTCCTTAAACCAAGTCAGAAGTTCACGCCGAAGCTGAGGGCGATAAAGTCGCGGTCGGTGAGGGTGTTGTAGTCACCGCCAAAAAAGTCGGTGTAGCTCAGGCTCGCGGTGTAGGTGTTGCGGTAGTCCGCATCCACGCCGACGCTGATCGCCTTGGCGCCTTCGTTGAAAATGCCGTTGGGGCCGTAGCCGCTGACGTCATGGGACCAGGACAGGTTGGGCTTGAGGTTCACCCCGGCGAACACGTTGTTGTAGTCGAGGATCGCGCGGGCGCGGTAGCCCCAGGAGTTGGCGGTGACGAAGCCGTCGGTGTCGCCGCCGAAACCATAGGCGCCATACACCGAATCGCGGCCATAACGCAGTTTGGTCTTGGCTTCCAGCCCGCCGACGTGCACAAAGGCCGCCTCGCCCACCAGCGTCAGGCGTTCGGCACCCAGCACCTGGTCGAAGAATTGGGTCATGGTGCTCTGGATCTGGGTGATTTCCTTGCGGCGGTAGCCTGAGTTGTCCGAGCCGAACGAACTGCGGATCGGCGAGGCGGTTTGGCCGGCAATCGGGTTGACCAGCGCCAGGGTCAGGTCGGTAGTGTTGAGTTGCACCGGCGCATTCGGCCGGTAGCTGATTTCGCCGGTCCAGGCCGTGCCGGTGGGCAAGGTGGTGGAAAAGCTGGCGCCGTACAGGCGGATGTCTTCCGGGTAATCGAGGTAATACTGGCCACGCCCGAGCATGGTGCTCTGGGCCAGGCCCGAGCCACTGCCGGGCGCGATGGCGTTGGCAGTGCTGACGATGCGGCCGATGGTGGCCAGGTTGGTGTTGGCGGTGATCGTGCCCACGGTGGGCGTGCGGCTGTGGTAGTTCATGAAGTAGAGGCCGTACTCAGTGTCATCGCCGAGCCAGCGCAAGGCCGCGCCGAATTGGCCGCCATCGCGCGCTTCGCGGTCGTTGGCGCGCTGAACCACCACGCCTTCGCGGGTCACCTGGAAGCCCTGGCCGAACGCTGCGGCCACCGGTTGCAACGGCGCAATCGCCGGGCTGCCGACCGTGTAGTTGCCGTTGCAGCCGTGGGCCACCACGTCGTTACCGAAGAAGGTGCCGCAGTTATCCACCACGGTGTTTTCCCAGTTGAGCTGGTAGAAACCTTCTACCGACAGCTGGTTGGTGAGGCTTTGGGACGCGAACAGCATGTTGACCGGAATCAGGCCTTCCTTGATCTCGGCGCCAGGACGGCGAAACGCCGAGACGTCGATGGGGTTGATGCTGTTGATCGAGTTACCGATAAACGTACTTTCGCCCCAGCTCACCACCTGTTTGCCGACCCGTACGGCGCCCGGCAAATCGCCGATGGAATAGTTGTGGTACACGAAGGCATCCAGCAGCTCGTAGCCGGACGAGCGCGCGCCTTCGTCGCGGTGGTTGTTGCTGATTTGCTTGAACTCGCGGTTTTCGTCCTGCAGTTCGAAGTCGTACCAGTACTTGCCGCGCACAAAGATGCCGCTGTCGCCGTACTTGAGCTCCAGGTCGTGAATGCCCTTGAAGATCTTGGAGAAGGTCTCGCCTTTCTTGAAGTTCAGCCGCCCGTCATCACCGGTGGACGCCTGCCCCGTGCCGCCGTTGGGAATGCCCACCAGCTTCTTGTCGGCATCGCGCATGCCCCAACTGGCGCCGACCGACAGCGAGGAATCGAATTGCCCTTCGATCTCGCCGATGTTGAATGAAACAGCCTGTGCCTGGGCGCAACAGCCCAGCGCAACCGCCGTGGCCAGCGCCTGTGGCGTGAAGATGGCGCGCATTGTTGTTTTTGTCATGCGTCTTCCCCGGTGAGTGACAGAAGGCCCCACCCTACTGCCGCCCATCGGGAGCGATAAGCGCACCAAAGGGGTATTCGTGGTGTCGCTCGAAAGGATGAACAGGCGCTCTGGCCGGGGTTTGCGCGCCACCATGGATCAGGCAGATGGGGGATTATCAGGAGGATGGATAGCGAGCAGGCGATCATTACTGAAATTGCAACAGTCCTTGTCCTGAACTGCTATTACTCATCTTGTTACAACCGACTATTCTTAACGCACTGTCAGGGCAAATGGCCCGCTTGGGTAAATCCAGGAAAAGTCTGATTCCAATAGATTGGCCTAATGTTTCAATCTATTACCGCTGTTCACTGACGTTGATTTGTCGCTCCTTGATCCAACGTCTTACTTCGGCCGCTGCGTTTGCAGCGGCCTTTTTTATGCCAAAAATAAAATGGGGCGCTTTTAGCGCCCCCTGGCATTCAACGGTGTTCAAGCAACGATCAGAGGCTGAACTTCTGTAAATTGGCCATCATCTCTTTCAACGCTTCGATGTTGTCCTTGGGGTGCGCGGCGCCTTCGAAGTCGCAGATCTGCGCCCAGTGCGCGGCCACATCTTCGGGTGAGAAGCCGGCCTCAGGATCAAACCCCACGCCCAGGCTGCGTTCCCAGCGGGTCTTGCCGATCCAGCCGCCGCCGACTTCAAACAAGCCCGAGGTGTCCTGGCACGCCTCGCTGCCCAGGTACACCACCAACGGGCTGACCAGCTCCGGCTTGAGGCGCTCGAACACCTGCGGCGGGATCAGGCCTTCGGTCATGCGCGTGGCGCCGGTGGGGGCGATGGCGTTGACCAGGATGTTGTTCTTGCGCCCTTCCAGCGCCAGGGTGCGGGTCAAACCATAGAGACCCAGCTTGGCCATGCCGTAGTTGGACTGGCCGAAGTTGCCATAGATGCCCGAAGTGGACGCGGTAAAGATCACGCGGCCATAACCCTGCTCGCGCATGTGCGGCCAGGCGGCGCGGGTCACTTTATAGGCGCCTTCGACATGCACGCGGTACACCAGGTCCCAGTCACTGTCGTCCATTTTGTGGAAGGTCTTGTCGCGCAAAATGCCGGCGTTGTTGACCACCACATCGACACGGCCGAACACGTCAAGGGCGTGCTGGACGATCCTGTCGCCATCGGTTACGGAATCATGGTTGGCCTCGGCAATACCGCCGGCCTCACGGATCTCAGCCACTACACGGTCGGCGGCCGAGGCATTCGCGCCTTCGCCCTGGGCCGAACCGCCGAGGTCGTTGACCAGCACTTTGGCCCCGTGCCTGGCAAACAGCAGCGCATGGGCACGGCCCAACCCGCCGCCGGCACCGGTGACGATCACGACCTTATCCTGAAACTGCACTGACTCACTCATACCGAACTCCGTTGGCGACAATGGCAATGGGCTGAGTGTCACGCAGGCAGCCTTTGGTCACAATAAATACGGCCGAGGCTGAATGGTGCTCAATAAGGCAGGGGGATGATTAAATCGCTGTTGTGGTGAGGGAGCTTGCTCCCGCTGGGCTGCGCAGCAGCCCCGGATTGGCCTCAGGAGTAAGCCAATCGCGGTGCCGGCTGCCCGATGCGTTCACGAAACGCCAAATAATGCTTGAGCACCAGCACCGGCGCTTCGATCTGCGGGTAATGGCCGATATTGGCCAGCGACACCGCGTCGGCATTGGGCACCAACTGGTGATAACGCTCCACCATATGCGCGCCGGAAATGGGATCGACCTCGCCGTCGATCACCCGCAGCGGCACCTCATCGCGTTGCATCGCCGCCACCCAACGTTCACGCAGACGCCGGCGCTGGGGAATGTAAGCAATCAGCTTATGCAGGATGCGCGGGCCATCATTGCAGTCGATCAGGCTCCAGAAGTCATCCAGTGCACTTTCACTGGGCCGCGTGTTCGGGCCGAAAATCTGGCTGAAACTGTTCGACAAGGCATTGCGCCCAAAAGCGCGGCCGATCATCCAGCCGAGTGGGCTGAGCAAGAGTTTCTGCACCAGCGCCGGGCGATGGGTCTCGGGAAACAGCCCGCCATTGAGAAACACGCAGCTGGCCATCCGAAAGCGGCCGTCGTAGTGGCGCGCCAGTAATTCCTGGGCCACGCTGTCGCCATAGTCGTGGGCCAACACATGCACCGGCCGCTCGACGCGCAGGTGTTCAAGCAGCGCCTGTTGCAGGTCCGCCTGCTCCAGCAGGCAGTAATCGTGGTTCAGCGGCTTGGCCGAATCGCCAAACCCGAGCATGTCGCAGGCGATCACCAAGTTGCGCTGGGCCAGGGGCTGCCACAGGTAATGCCAGTCCCAACTGGCGGTGGGAAAGCCATGAATCAACAGCAACGGCTCGCCCTGCCCCGCCACCCAGTAACGGATCACGTGGCCGCGAAAGAGAAATTCCTGACTACGTTTGCGCCAGGCTCTGAGCGGTATCTCGGCGAGTGGCATCAGCTTTTATACCCGGGATCTTGCAGGTCCAATTTACGCAACAGCGCCGGCCACGCCAGTGCACCGCCCATACCTTGGGCGCTCTTTGTGACAACTGCCACCATCGCCTTGGCCCCCGCCAGAATCTGCGGCTCGATGGCAATCAATTCGGCGCCGCCGTTTTGCGCCAGCACCTGGATGTCGCACGCGCGCTGGAAGGTGAACATCATTAAAAACGTGTCGGCGATCGAGCCGGCGCAGGTCAACAGGCCGTGGTTGTGCAGCATGAGGAAATTGTTGTCGCCCAGGTCTGCCTGCAAGCGGGCTTTTTCTTCAGGGTTGAGCGCCACGCCTTCATAGGCGTGATAGGCCAGGCTGGACAAGACAAAGGTGGATTGCTGGCTGATCGGCAGCACGCCCTGCTTCTGCGCCGACACCGCAACGCCCGCGGCGGTGTGGGTATGCAGCACACAGACCACGTCGTGGCGCACTTCATGGATGGCACTGTGGATGGTGTAGCCGGCGGGGTTGATCTCGTAGGGGCTGTCCATCAGCTTGTTGCCGGCCTGATCGACCTTGACCAGGCTCGACGCCGTTATCTCATGGAACATCAAGCCATAAGGGTTGATCAGGAAGTCATCGGTGCCCGGCACCTTGGCGGAAATATGCGTGAAGATCAGGTCATCCCAGCCATGCAGCGCCACCAGGCGATAGCAAGCCGCCAGGTCGACGCGGGTCTGCCATTCGGCAGCGCTGACCTGGTCTTTGACATTCTGCGGCGATAGAACAGGGGCTAGGCTCACGGCAACAACCTCCTTGGTTCGCGTTCTTATTATTTTTCTGGATGAGGGGCCAGTCTAGTCAGACGCCGTGACGCAAGGAGTTGCCTTGGCAGCCAGCTTGATGACTGAGCGAGTCAGTCATGAGAATAGTACAAGTGGTGTCAGAGAAGTGCCGCCAATAAAGGCACGGCAAACAGGTTGAGCAAGCCCGTGAGCACGAGCTTGGACACCGGCATCCGCTTGCCCTGGGGGCATTGCCTTTATCTGGCATGACGGCGCCTGGCTGCGTGAATTCCCGGTCAAGCGCGCAGCGCAGTGACCAATTCGGCCAGCCAAGGCTCGGCGTCGGCTTCGGGGGTCACGCTTTCGCTGGCGTCCAGGCGCAGCATCGGCAGCACTTCGCGCACGCCCAGCTCACCGAACAGTTCGCGCATTTGCTCGCCGCCACCGCAGAACGTGTCGCCATAGCTGGCGTCGCCCAGGCCGATCACCGCACCGGGCAGGCCGCGCCAGGCGGCTGGCAGTTGGTCGCGAATGGTCGAGTACAGCGGTTGCAGGTTATCCGGCAGTTCGCCCATGCCGGTGGTCGATGTGACCGCCAGGAACGCCTCGGGGGCAAAGGCCTGCACGTCGGCCAAGGTGGAGCGTGGGTTGTGCCAGGCTTCAAAACCGGCCGCATTGAGGATACCGGCGGCGTGGCGGGCGACTTCTTCAGCCGTGCCGTAGACCGAGCCGGAAAGGATGGCGACTTTCATCAATCTGATCCTGTGGTTGAGCGAAAGCGTGGGATATTAGCAGCTGACGCAACTATTTCAGCGCACACCGTGCAACATTCAAAAGTTGCCATAAAATTCAGACTCTAAAACGCGCCATGGACCACTCAATGATCAACGCCAAACTGATGCAACTGGTGATCAACGCTTCTAACGACGGGATCGTCGTCGCCGAACGTGAGGGCCAGGAAAAGCCGCTGATCTACGTGAACCCGGCGTTCGAGCGCATGACCGGTTACACCCTGGACGAGATCCTGTATCAGGACTGCCGATTCCTGCAGGCGGGTGACCGTGACCAACCTGCTCTGATGGCCATTCGTGAAGCCCTCGACAGCGGGGGTGCCTGCCGGGAAATACTGCGCAACTACCGCAAGGACGGTACGCACTTCTGGAACGAGCTGTCGCTTTCCACGGTTTACAACGAGGCCGACAAGCAAACGTATTTTGTCGGTGTGCAAAAAGACGTCACGGCTCAGGTGCAAGCGCAGCAACGCGTCGCCCAGCTGGAAGCGCAAGTGGCCGAGCTTAAAGATGAGCTGGCAGCGCTGAAGACGACGAGCGGAAATAACAAAGTGTAAAAAATGCGGCCGTTAGGGCGATAATGGCTTTTTAATGCCTCCTCCTTGAGCTACATCAATGCACCGCGACGCTCTATTGACGCAGGACGAGCTGGATTTTATCCAGGACATGCAGCACAACCCGCAGCTCAACCTGCGGGATGCCTGGTCGAGCCTGACAGTAAATGGCGGTGCGCAGATTCGCGATTTGCTCACGCGGCTGGCCGCGCACGACAATGTCACCATCCAGGCGCAGTTCGATAACCAGCAACTGACCTTCCCGCTGCACCTGGTGGAAGACGAGTTTCATGCGGTGCATCTGCGCCTGGGCGTGCCGAGCATTTTTGAAGACGGGCCGATGATCCGCCCATGGCGCCTGGCCCTTGAAGCACCCGTGGCGTTGGAAAACGTCCGGGGCAACCCTGCCGCGCTATGGGTGCATGAAGTGTCATTCAAGGGTGTGCTGGTGGAGATTCGCGGGCGGGTCAAACCGCCGAAAACTTTTTCCCTGTGGTTCAGCCCGTCCGGCTACGAGCGTATTGCCTTGCGCGGCACGCTGGAACGGGAAACCGCGCGCGGCCTGTTCGCTTATCGCTTGAGCCAGAGTGACGCGGATGAGATCGAACGGCTACGCCAGTTCATTCTGCATCAGCACCGGTTGGTCCATCCGCACGTACACGCCTGAAATCAGGTATCCAGGCTACCTGCGAGAAACTGCTGCAAGCGGCTCTGCATCTGGCGTCCTTCACTGCCCAGGCAGCCGATGGGCGAGCCGGCCAGGTCCTGCTCGGCCAGGTCCGCAGCGGCCCCGGCCAGCAACAGCGGGCAATCCAGGGTCAGCGCCAGGCGACTCAGGCGCGCTGCCAGTTCATGGTTGTGCGCATGGTTGGAGAAAATCACCAGCGCCTGGGGACGGATCTTTTCACACACCAGTGTCAGTTCATCAAACGGCTGGCCCATGCCCAGCACTTTCACCGGCGTGTTCTCGTGGCTGAGCATCAGCGCCGCCACCAGCAGTTCCAATTTACGGCACTCGCCCGGCATGGCCGCCAGCAACACCCGCGGCGCCAGAGAGCTGCTCGCAAGTCTTAAGCGCTCAAAGGTATGCATGCGCAGGAAGGTGTCGTAAAAAAGCCATTCACTGGCCTGGCCGAAACGGCCCTGGTGGCGCAGCAGGTCACCCCACAGCGGCATAAAGATGCCCTGGAATGCCACGCTCAGTGGGTAGGTCGCAAAAACCTGGCCGTAAAGGCTCTCCAACTGACGCTCGTCAAAGGCGCTGACCGCGTGCAGCAACCGCGCCCGCCACTGCGACCACTCATGTTCGTCGACACCATTGCCCTCGGCATGAAGCGCCACAGCCTGTAGATCGTCGCGTGCGAGGATCTTGCCGACCTTGCTGACGGCCACGCCACGCTCAATCCAATCGAGAATGCGATTGACGGTCACAATATCGGCACTGGAATAGAGCCGATGCCCGCTTTCGGTGCGTGTTGGCTGGATCAGGCCATAACGACGCTCCCAGGCACGCAGGGTGACCGGGTTGACACCTGTCATTCTCGAGACATCACGAATCGGGTACAGCTCGTCCGGGTCAGCGATGTGAGCCTGGGCCATTTCGCGAGTTTGAGCAGTTATTTCAGGCATCAGAGGTCGGAAACATCCATCTAAATGTGGATCCCATTTAACGCTTTTAAACTTGTCCTTTTCAAGGGCTGGCCTGTCAGACCAATGCCACTGGTGTATTTCTTGAAAACAGGAATAATCCTTGCTTGTTTTTTGGTGATGACCTTACCCGGTCGCCACCTGTGTGCGCCGCCTACCCGGCTCAGCGCACTTGATTACTTGGAGATACACAATGTCTACCTCTCCCGTCACCTTGATGGTTGCGCGCCGCGTGGCCAAAGGGCGCTATGAAGAATTGATGGCCTGGCTGCGCGAAGGCGAGCAATTGGCCACTGACTTCCCCGGCTACCTGGGTTCCGGCGTGCTTGCGCCACCGCCCAATGATGATGAGTTTCAGATCATCTTCCGCTTCGCCGATGAAAAAACCCTGCATGCCTGGGAGTTCTCCGCCTCGCGCAGTGCCTGGCTAAGCCGTGGCAGCGAACTGTTTGCCGACCCGTCCGAGCATCGCGTCAGTGGCATCGACGGCTGGTTCGGTGCCGTGGGCGCACGACCACCGCGCTGGAAACAGGCGGTGGCGATCTGGCTGGCATTTTTCCCGGTGTCGCTGTTGTTCAACGCAGGCCTGGGGCCGCTGCTCAGCGAGCTGGACATGTTCCCGCGTGTGCTGGTCAGTACCCTGGCACTCACGCCGTTGATGGTTTACTTCTTTATTCCGCTCTCGACCCATCTGCTCGCAAGTTGGTTGCATCCAACGCCCACGCCCAAGGCTACCGAAGCCGCTGCGTGAGTACAGGGGCGGCCGGTCGCTGGTATAGTTTCAGCCTGCCAGCGACTCGAGCCTCCCATGACGGTAACCAACGCCCCGATCCTGATCACCGGTGCCGGCCAGCGTGTCGGCTTGTATTGCGCCGAGCGCCTGCTGGACGAAGGCCACGCGGTGATTTTCAGCTACCGCAGCCAACGCCCGGGCGTTGAGGCCTTGCGTGAGCGTGGTGCGCTCGGCGTGTTTGCCGACTTCTCCACTGAGGCCGGGATTCTGGCCTTTATCGCCGAGCTGAAAACCCATACCGACAGCCTGCGTGCGATCATTCACAACGCGTCGGCGTGGGTTGCGGAAACGCCCGGCGACGAAACCCGCGCCTTCACCGATATGTTCAGCGTGCACATGCTTGCGCCGTACCTGATCAACCTGCATTGTTCACCTTTGCTGCAACGCTCGACACCGGCCGATATCGTGCATATCAGCGATGACGTGGTGCGCAAGGGCAGCCGCCAGCACATCGCCTACTGCGCCACCAAGGCCGGCCTCGACAGCCTTACACTGTCGTTTGCCGCGCAGTTCGCGCCGCTGATAAAGGTTAACGGCATCGCGCCGGCGATGGTGATGTTCAACGCGGGCGACGATGCGGCGTACCGAACCAAGGTGCTGGCCAAGTCGGCGCTGGGCATCGAGCCTGGGCCTGATGTGATCTACCAGAGTGTGCGTTACCTGCTGGACAACCCGTATGTCACCGGAACCACCCTGACCGTCAACGGCGGGCGGCATATCAAGTAAGCCGTTTGTGAGGATGTTGTATGACCTTGTCCCTGCCCCAACACTACCGCGAGATCCTCAAAGGCCTGGGCGAAGACCCGGAGCGCGAAGGCTTGCTCGACACCCCCAAGCGCGCCGCCAAGGCCATGCAGTACCTGTGTCATGGCTATGAGCAAAACCTGGAAACCATCGTCAACGGCGCCTTGTTCGCCTCCGATAACGACGAGATGGTGATCCTCAAGGACATCGAGCTGTATTCGCTGTGCGAACACCATTTGCTGCCCTTTATCGGCAAGGCCCACGTGGCCTATATACCGACCGGCAAGGTGCTGGGCCTGTCGAAGCTGGCGCGCATTGTCGACATGTACGCGCGGCGCCTGCAGATCCAGGAAAACCTCACTCGGCAGATCGCCGACGCGATCCAGCAGGTCACCCAGGCCGCAGGCGTGGCGGTGGTGATCGAAGCCAAGCACATGTGCATGATGATGCGCGGCGTGGAAAAACAGAATTCAACCATGAACACCTCGGTGATGCTCGGCGCGTTCCGCGAGTCGAACACCACGCGCATGGAGTTCCTGCAACTGATCGGACGGAGCAAGTAGCAATGCCACAACTTCAACCAGGCATGGCGCGCATCCGGGTCAAGGACCTGTGCCTGCGCACCTTTATTGGCATCAATGAAGATGAGATCAACAACAAGCAGGATGTGCTGATCAACCTGACCATCCTGTATGCCGCACAGGAAGCTGTGCGCGACAATGACATCGACCACGCGCTGAATTACCGCACCATCACCAAGGCGATCATTGCCCACGTCGAAGGCAATCGCTTTGCACTGCTCGAACGTCTGACGCAAGAGTTGCTGGACCTGGTGATGAGCAATGAGTCAGTGCTGTATGCCGAAGTCGAAGTGGACAAGCCCCATGCGCTGCGCTTTGCCGAGTCGGTGTCGATTACCCTGGCGGCCAGCCGCTGATAGTTAAGTGAGCCTTATGAACGATCAACAACGCCTCGAACTTGAAGCCGCCGCCTTTCGCCGGTTGGTGGCCCACCTGGACAGCCGCAAGGATGTGCAGAACATCGACCTGATGAACCTCTCAGGCTTTTGCCGCAACTGCTTATCCAAGTGGTACAAGGCCGAGGCCGACGAGCGCCACATCGAGCTGAGCCTCGATGACGCCCGCGAAGTGGTGTACGGCATGCCGTACGCCGAGTGGAAAGCCCAATACCAGCAAGAAGCCAGCGCCGACCAACAGGCGGCGTTCGCCAAAGGAAAACCCCATGACTGATCTGAACACCCTGCGCGCCAGCCTCAACAGCGGCGAACATGTTTTTGCCGACACCTTGGCTTTTGTAGCTGCCGGTTATGATTACCAGCCGCAGGCTTTTACCAATGGTGGCGTAGAAAATGCTGCTGGTCAGAACGAAGGTTCGTGCAAGACCTTGGGCTTGGCGCTGCTGGAAGGCTTGAGCGATCAGGAAGCGTTGCTGGCGTTTGGTGAGCATTACCGTTCGGTGGTGGCGACGCCGCAGGGCAGTGATCACGGCAATATTCGGGCGTTGATTGCGCAGGGTTTGGCCGGTGTGAAGTTCACCGCACAACCCCTGACCCGCCGCTGATTCAATCTGATAACCCGGTTTAAGGTGGGAGCTGGCTTGCCTGCGATAGCGGTGTGTCAGCCACCACCGCTATCGCAGGCAAGCCAGCTCCCACATTGAATCGGGTTGGCACATCAGCACTGCGGTGCGGCTTGAATCGTGCGCATAAAAAAACCGGCCTCTCGGCCGGTTTTTTCATTTCAACGGGTTTAGAACGAAGCGTCCTTCAAACCGTCGAGGTAACGCTCGGCGTCCAACGCCGCCATGCAACCGGCGCCGGCCGAGGTGATGGCCTGGCGGTACACGTGGTCAGCCACGTCACCGGCGGCGAAGATACCTTCGATGTTGGTCGCAGTGGCGTTGCCTTCACGGCCGCCTTGCACAACCAGGTAGCCGTCTTTGGCTTCGAGCACGCCTTCGAACAGCGAAGTGTTCGGGGTGTGGCCGATGGCGATGAACACGCCGTCGACTTTCAGCTCGTCGAAGCTGCCGTCGTTGTTTTTCAGGCGAGCACCGGTCACGCCCATATTGTCGCCCAGGACTTCGTCCAGGGTGGCGTTGAGCTTGAGGATGATCTTGCCTTCAGCCACACGGGCGTGCAGCTTGTCGATCAGGATCTTCTCGGCGCGGAAAGTCTCACGGCGGTGAACCAGGGTCACAGTGCTGGCGATGTTGGCCAGGTACAGCGCTTCTTCCACGGCGGTGTTGCCGCCACCGACCACAGCGACCGGCTTGTTGCGGTAGAAGAAACCGTCGCAGGTCGCGCAGGCGGAGACGCCTTTGCCCATGAACGCTTCTTCCGATGGCAGGCCCAGGTAACGGGCGCTGGCGCCGGTAGCGATGATCAGCGCGTCACAGGTGTAGACACCGCTGTCGCCGGTCAGGCTGTAAGGCTTTTTCGAGAAGTCGACCTGGTTGATGTGGTCGAAAACGATCTCGGTTTCAAAGCGCTCGGCGTGCTCTTTCATACGTTCCATCAGCACCGGCCCGGTCAGGCCGTGCACATCGCCCGGCCAGTTGTCGACTTCAGTGGTGGTGGTCAACTGACCGCCCGCCTGCATGCCGGTAATCAGCAGCGGCTTGAGGTTGGCCCGGGCAGCGTAGACGGCAGCGCTGTAACCGGCAGGGCCGGAACCGAGAATAATCACTCGCGAATGACGGGTATCAGACATGACTCACTCCTATCGACCGCCCGGACTACAAGGCAGCTGGAATAAAAAAGGACCGCGAAGCACTTGGGGAAGGCTTGAACTCGCAGGCCCTGAAAATAATGGGTGCAGCGTATAGAGGGGGGCAAGATTAAGGAAATACGGAATAACAATCCAGCTCATAGGTGGTCTCTATGCAGTCGACGCGGTTAATCGACACCCTGCTTGCCTAGTTGTTACCGCTGATGTCGCCGCTTTCGCCGAACAAGCAAAGCCGGTAAGGTCGGCGCGTTCGTCTTCCTGCTCGGAGTTCTCCATGCCCGCCCCTGCTCTTTCTGGCCCGCAATACCTGCGTGAAGGCCTAAAACTGGTGTTGAGCCCTGGCCTGCGCCTGTTTGTGCTGCTGCCGTTGGCGATCAACCTGGTGCTGTTCGTCGGTTTGATCTATTTCGCCGGCCATCAGTTCAGTATGTGGGTCGACACCTTGATGCCGACGCTACCCAGTTGGCTGAGTTTCCTCAGCTACATCCTGTGGCCCTTGTTTGTGGTGCTGGTGGTGTTGATGGTGTTTTTCACCTTCACCATGCTGGCCAATATCATTGCCGCGCCGTTTAACGGTTTTCTCTCGGAGAAAGTCGAGGTGGTGGTGCGCGGCACAGACGACTTCCCCGCCTTCAGCTGGGGCGAGTTGATTGCCATGGTCCCGCGCACCCTGGCGCGGGAAATGCGCAAACTGGGTTACTTCCTGCCACGCGCCATCGGCCTGTTTATCCTGTCGTTCATTCCGGTGGTCAACCTGATCGCCGCGCCGCTGTGGTTGCTGTTCGGCGTGTGGATGATGGCGATCCAGTACATCGACTACCCGGCGGATAACCACAAGCTGGGCTGGAATGAAATGCTTGCCTGGCTGCGCCAGAAGCGCTGGCAGAGCATGAGCTTTGGCGGCATTGTTTATCTGGTGTTGCTGGTGCCGGTGGTCAACCTGCTGATGATGCCGGCTGCCGTCGCGGGAGCCACGTTGTTCTGGGTACGTGAGCAAGGCGCCGAGGCGATGGCACGACAGGCGATAGCCAAGTCATAAATCCATCATCCTAGCGTCACAATGACGACATGGCCCACGGTGACACTGTGGGTCATGACGACAGCCTCGCTCCACATCACCCTGATTACCGAAACCTTCCCGCCGGAGATCAACGGGGTGGCCAATACCCTTGGCCGCTTGTGTGAGGGCTTGCGCGCGCGTGGCCATCAAGTCGAATTGGTACGCCCACGCCAGGGTGTCGACCAAAGCCGGCCCAGCGACGATGGATTACTGTTGTGTCGCGGCTGGCCACTGCCGGGTTACCCGGGGCTGCAATGGGGCCAGTCGTCGATGCACAAGTTGCTGCGGCGCTGGACACGCCAGCGCCCGGACGTGCTGTACATCGCCACTGAGGGGCCGCTGGGGCTGTCGGCGCTACGTGCGGCGCGGCGCCTGGGGATCAGCGTGGTCAGCGGGTTTCACACCAACTTCCAGCAGTACTCCAATCAATATGGCTTGAGCCTGCTCAGCCGCATGGTCACCCACTACTTGCGCTGGTTTCACAACCGCTCGACCCTGACCCTGGTGCCGAGCGCCAGCCAGCGCCTGGAGCTGGAGCGTCGCCACTTCGAGCGCCTGGGCATGTTGTCACGCGGCGTCGACAGCCAGTTGTTCCACCCCGCCAAACGCGATAACGCGTTGCGTGAAAGCTGGGCGCTCAACAACGACCAGATCGCCGTGCTGCATGTAGGCCGCCTGGCACAGGAAAAAAACCTGGGGCTGCTCAAGCGCTGCTTCGAAACCTTGCAGGACACCTACCCGCTGCGCCAGATGAAACTGATCATCGTCGGCGACGGCCCACAACGGGCGACGCTGGAAAAGGAACTGCCCGAAGCGGTGTTCTGTGGGACCTTGCGCGGTGAAGAACTGGCGCGGCACTACGCGTCCGGCGATGTGTTCCTGTTCCCCAGCCTGACCGAAACCTTCGGCAACGTGGTGCTGGAAGCCATGGCCTCGGGACTGGGTGTGGTGGCGTACGACCAGGCAGCCGCGACTCAGCATATTCGCCATGGTTACAACGGCGTGCTGGCGATGCCAGGGGATGAGGATGCGTTTTGTGACGCCGCCAACTGGCTGCTGGAAGATGCGGAGAGTTTGCGCCGCATGCGTTTGAATGCTCGCCAACATGCAAGCCGTCAGGGTTGGCCGGCGATTATCGAGCAGTTTGAGCGTCAATTGCGCGGGGTGTGCGGCGAGCGGGCGGTAATTGCGGGGGAGTCGCGTTTGATCTGAGGCCAGTGTTGGCCGTTAGATCGCTATCGCGGGCAAGCCCGGCTCCCACATTGGAACGCATTTTCCTGTGGGAGCCGGGCTTGCCCGCGATGGCGTCGGAGCAGACGCTACACCAGGCTCGTTAACGCCTCACGACTGAACGGCAGAATGTCGCCCTCACGGCCTTCGCGCACTTTCACGGCCCAATCCGGGTCCACCAGCAGGGCACGGCCCACGGCAACCAGGTCGAACTCATCGTTGTTCAGGCGCTCCAGTAGTTTTTCCAGGCTGGCTGGTTGAGCGACCATGTCGGTGTTGACCATGAACTGCAGGAACTCGCCATCCAGGCCCACACTGCCGACGGTGATGGTCGGCTTGCCGGTGAGCTGGCGGGTCCAGCCGGCCAGGTTGAGGTCGGAGCCTTCGAATTCCGGTTCCCAGAACCGACGCGTGGAGCAGTGGAAAATATCCACACCGGCGTCCGATAACGGCTTAAGAAACTCACCTAGCGCCTCGGGGGTCTGCACCAGGCGAGCGGTGTAGTCCTGCTGCTTCCATTGAGAGAAGCGCAAGATGATCGGGAAGTCCGGGCCGACGGCGGCGCGGGTGGCCTGGATCAACTCGATGGCAAACCGCGAACGGTTGGCCAGACTGCCGCCGTATTCGTCAGTGCGTTGGTTGCTGCCTTCCCAGAAGAACTGATCGACCAGATAGCCATGTGCGCCGTGGATCTCCACGCCATCCATGCCGATGCGCTGGGCATCCTTGGCAGCTTGGGCGAAGGCGTTGATCACGTCCTTGATGTCTTGCTGGGTCATGCCGTGGACGACGACATTGCCGTCTTTGAGTTTCTCCATCGGGCCGTAGGCCGGCACGCTGGCGTCAGGCTCGGTGCCGATACGGCGCACGCTGCCCACGTGCCACAGCTGCGGGACAATCTTGCCGCCTTCGGCGTGTACGGCGTCGACCACTTTCTTCCAGCCGGCCAGCGCGGCCTCACCGTAAAAATGCGGGACGTTCGGGTAGCCGTTGGAAGCCTGATGGCCGACCACGGTGCCTTCGGTGATGATCAGACCCACACCGGCAGCGGCGCGGCGACGGTAGTACTCGATGACGCTGGAATTGGGTACGCCACCCGGCGAGAACGAACGGGTCATGGGCGCCATGACCACACGGGTGGACAGTTGCAGTGCACCGAGCTGGAAGGGTTTGAACAAAGCTTGGACAGGCATGGGGCACTCCACATAAGAGGTGTTTATGATGTGGATAATATGAGCCGCGCAACGTGCTGGGTAGCACTATTGATCTGGGTGATTAAGGGGTAAAAGTGAGAGAAGTGAATCGCCGCCAACCTGTGGCGAGCGGGCTTGCCCCGCGTTGGGCTAGCAGCCCGTGTTCCAGGCAGTGCATTTTCGGTTGGAGGAATGCAGGGATCTTATCGGGGCCGCTTCGCAGCCCAACGCGGGGCCAGCCCGCTCGCCACAAGAAGCCCTATCAACGCTCGTCGCCCGCACTCAGCTCAGGGCTTTTTCGATCGCCTGTACGATCGTCGGATCATCCGGCGCCGTGCGCGGCGAGAATCGCGCCAGTACGCGGCCGTCTTTGCCGAGCAGGAATTTCTCGAAATTCCAGGTGATATCCCCGGGAAACTCAGCGCCCTCGCCCGCCAGCAAGCGATACAGCTGATGGCGATCGTGGCCGTTGACGTCAAGCTTGCTGCCCAACGGGAAGGTCACGCCGTAGTTCAGGCTGCAGAACGCCTGAATTTCCTCTTCGGTGCCCGGCTCCTGGCCTGCAAACTGGTTGCACGGCAGGCCGAGTACGGTAAACCCCTGGTCCTTATACTGCTGGTAGAGGTTTTCCAGCGCCGCGTATTGCGGGGTCAAGCCACATTTGGAGGCCACGTTGACCACCAGCACCACTTGCCCCTTGAAGGGCGCCAGCGCCAGCTCTTGTCCGTCCAAAGCTTTGAGTTTCAGGTCGTGGAAAGCACTCATGACGAACTCCAGATATCCCATGTTCTTCGTGTTGCGGCTGTTCGAGATTACAGACCACAAGCCTGCAATCATAGACGCCGATTGAAAAACTCGCCCGCCGGTTACTGCGCGGTCGGCCAGGGCAAAATCGGAATCGCGGTGACCGCATTCTGCGGGCTGCCTTCGATCAGACGGTCGCTGTAGACCAGGTACACCAAGGTATTGCGCTTCTTGTCGAGGAAGCGCACCACCTGCATGGTCTTGAACACCAGCGAGGTACGCTCCTTGAACACTTCGTCGCCATCCTTGAGTTCGCCCTTGAAGTGAATCGGGCCAACCTGACGGCAGGCTATCGACGCTTCAGCGCGGTCTTCGGCCAGGCCCAGGCCGCCTTTGACGCCGCCGGTCTTGGCACGCGACAGGTAGCAGGTCACGCCGTCGACCTTGGGGTCATCAAACGCCTCGACCACTATGCGGTCGTTGGGGCCGACAAACTTGAACACCGTCGACACCTGGCCGATTTCTTCGGCCGAGGCCAGCAACGGCAGGGCCAGCAGCAGGCCGAGCAATCCTTTCATGACACGCATCGTGTAGTTCCTTTATTCAGACCAGGATCAGGTTATCGCGGTGAACCAGTTCCGGTTCGGCCATGTAACCCAAGAGTCCGACAATCGCGTCGGACGATTGTCCAATAATCTTCTGGGCTTCCAGTGCGCTGTAGTTGGCCAGGCCACGGGCGATCTCGCGACCATCGGGCGCCACACACACCACCATCTCGCCACGGCGGAAGCTGCCCTGCACCAGCTTGACACCGACCGGCAGCAGGCTCTTGTTGCCTTGGGACAAGGCTGACACAGCGCCGTCGTCCAGAACCAGCGTGCCACGGGTTTGCAGATGACCGGCCAGCCACTGTTTGCGCGCCGCGAGCATGCCGCGTTCCGGCGACAGCAGCGTACCGATGCGCTCACCGGCCTTGAGGCGGTCCAGCACACGCTCCAGGCGCCCACCGACGATGATGGTGTGCGCGCCGGAACGGGCGGCCAGACGCGCCGCACGCAGCTTGGTCTGCATGCCGCCTCGGCCCAACGCACCGCCGACACTGCCGGCCACGGCGTCGAGCGCCGGGTCATCGGCGCGGGCTTCGTAGATAAGCTGGGCGTCGGGGTTGTTACGCGGGTCAGCGTCAAACATGCCGTCGCGGTCGGTGAGGATCACCAGCAGGTCGGCTTCTACCAGGTTGGCGACCAGCGCGGCCAGGGTGTCGTTATCACCGAAGCGGATTTCGTCGGTGACCACCGTGTCGTTCTCATTGATCACCGGAATGACCTTGAGCTCAACCAGTGCGCGCAGGGTGCTGCGAGCATTGAGGTAACGCTTGCGGTCGGACAGGTCGTCGTGGGTCAGCAGGATCTGCGCCGTGTGGCGGCCGTGCTCGGCAAAGCTGGATTCCCAGGCTTGCACCAGGCCCATCTGGCCGATGGCGGCGGCGGCTTGCAGTTCGTGCATCGCGCTGGGTCGCGCGGTCCAGCCGAGGCGGCTCATCCCGGCGGCAACCGCCCCGGACGACACCAGCACCAACTCGACACCGGCCTCATGCAAGGCCACCATCTGCTCGACCCAGACGCTCATGGCTGCGCGATCCAGACCTTTGCCATCCGCCGTCAGCAGCGCACTTCCGATCTTTACGACCCAGCGCTGCGCACCTGTCACTTTGCTCCGCATCATCTTCAACCTTAGATAGAGGGCCGCGCGACCCAGCGCTGGCCATAACGTTATATCCGGATACTAAAACGCCGCTCTGTAAGGAGCGGCGTTCAAGTTTACTGCAACGAATCAGTCGCGCACGTAAATGATTTCCGGACCGTCTTCATCATCCACGTCTTCTTCGTCCCAATCGTCGTCGCCGATGTCATGAACCGACTTCACGCCGCTGCGGCGCAGGGCACGCTGGTCGTCCAAAGCCTGCAGCTGGGCGCGGGCTTCGTCTTCGATCTGCTGGTCGAGTTCGGCGAGTTCGGCCTTGAATACCGGGTCGGCCGCCAGGCGGTCGGCGCGGTCTTCGAGGTAGCGCATGATGTCGCGGGTCAGGCGCTCGGTGCCTTCTTTGGCGATGGCCGAGATCACATAGACCGGACCTTCCCACTCCAGGCGGTCAACGATTTCCTTGACGCGTTCTTCGTGCTCTTCTTCGAGGATCTGGTCGCACTTGTTCAGCACCAGCCAGCGGTCACGCTCGGCCAGGGCCGGGCTGAACTTGGTCAGCTCGCTGACGATCACTTCGGCGGCGTCCGGTGCGCTGGTGTCATCCAGCGGCGCCATGTCGACGAGGTGCAGCAGCAAACGGGTACGCGACAAGTGCTTGAGGAAGCGAATCCCCAGGCCGGCACCGTCGGAAGCGCCTTCGATCAAGCCAGGAATGTCGGCGATCACGAAGCTTTTCCAGCGGTCTACGCTGACCACGCCCAGGTTTGGCACCAGGGTGGTGAACGGGTAGTCGGCGACTTTCGGCTTGGCGGCCGAGACCGAACGGATGAAGGTACTTTTACCGGCGTTCGGCAAGCCCAACAGGCCCACGTCTGCCAGTACTTTCATCTCCAGCTTGAGGTCACGCTGCTCGCCCGGCTTGCCCGGCGTGGTCTGGCGTGGCGCACGGTTGGTACTGGACTTGAATCGGGTGTTACCCAGACCGTGCCAGCCGCCCTGCACAACCATCAGTTTCTGGCCGGCCTTGGTCAGGTCGCCAATCACTTCCTGGGTCGCGGAGTCAATGATCGTGGTGCCGACCGGTACGCGCAGTACCAGGTCTTCGCCTTTTTTGCCGGTGCAGTCGGTGCTGCCGCCGTTGGAGCCACGCTCGGCATCGAAGTGCCGGGTGTAACGGTAGTCGACCAGGGTGTTGAGGTTTTCGTCGGCCATCATGTAGATGGAACCGCCGTCACCGCCGTCACCGCCGTTTGGGCCACCGTTTTCGATGAACTTTTCGCGACGGAAACTCATGCAACCGTTACCGCCGTCGCCTGCTTTTACTCGGATGGAAACTTCATCAACGAACTTCATAACAAAACGCCTCTCGTCGCATGGACGAGCTTAAGAAACCAAGACATAAGACTCTTGCAAAAATGAGCGCAGCGACCTCAGAAAACGACCGCACATCCAGCGCCTGAGCCCATCACAAACAGCTTTGCAAGAGACTCACTCCACAAACGAAAAAGCCCCGTCGCGAGACAGGGCTTTTCCAGCGATCGCGCAATTAAGCGGCGACAACGCTCACGTAACGGCGGTTGAACGCGCCTTTTACTTCAAACTTGATCACGCCTTCGATTTTAGCGAAGAGGGTGTGATCTTTACCCATGCCAACACCGTAACCGGCGTGGAATTGGGTGCCGCGCTGACGCACGATGATGTTGCCCGGAATGATTTTCTGGCCGCCATACATCTTAACGCCAAGGCGTTTGGCTTCTGAGTCGCGACCGTTACGGGTACTACCACCAGCTTTTTTGTGTGCCATGAGTCAATTCTCCTAGTGAGGAATTAGGCTGAAATTAAGCCTGAATACCGGTGATTTTGATCTCGGTGTACCACTGGCGGTGGCCCATACGCTTCATGTGGTGCTTACGACGACGGAACTTGATGATGCGGACTTTATCGTGACGACCTTGGGAGATCACTTCAGCCACAACGGTAGCGCCAGCAACAACTGGAGCGCCGATGTTCACGTCATCGCCATTAGCGACCAACAGAACGCGATCAAAGGTAACGGATTCGCCAGTAGCGACTTCCAGTTTTTCGATCTTCAGGTATTCACCTGGGGCGACCTTGTATTGCTTGCCACCAGTAACAATTACTGCGTACGACATGGTATTTCTCCGATAATCCTGCTCACCCAGCGCTTTATAAGAAAAGGTATTGGCTGGCATGGCTGCATGGGATGGACGTCCCGAATGCAATTGCGTAAGGCAGGTGCTGCCCAGGAAGTTCAGGGTGCGCGATTGTACGCAAGCTATAGATGCCTTGCAAGTGGCCGCCAGTCGCCTTGAAAGCGTAGCGAGCGAAGGGAAGACAAGGAAAAAACAGGCGAGGAAGCGGAGTTTACGGGTTGTAAATGAGCATTCCGAGCCTGTTTTTGACGCAGGATTCCAGAGCGCAGTAGCTTTCATGGTGACTGGGCGCGCCTTGACACTGCGGGGTCAGGGTCCTAGCATGCCGCGCAACCCTTCTGGAGCGACTGTCGCTGATGCAACCCCAAGCTTTCTACCGCGCGGTCGCGGACGATTTTAGCGCCGTCGACGGCATCATCAAGCAGCAGCTGACGTCTAAAGTGCCGCTGGTCTCCAAAATTGGCGACTACATTACGTCGGCGGGCGGTAAACGCCTGCGTCCTTTATTAGTGTTGCTGTGTGGCAAGGCACTGGGCCGCGAAGGCGATGACCTGCGCCTGCTGGCCGCCACCATCGAATTCCTGCACACCGCCACTCTGCTGCATGACGACGTGGTCGACATGTCCGGCATGCGCCGTGGCCGCGAGACGGCCAATGCGATGTGGGGCAATGCCCCCAGCGTACTGGTAGGCGACTTCCTGTACTCGCGCTCATTCGAAATGATGGTCGAGCTGGGCTCGATGCCGGTGATGAAGATTCTTTCACAAGCCACGCGCATCATCGCCGAAGGCGAAGTGTTGCAGCTGTCCAAGGTCCGCGACGCCAGCACCACCGAAGAAACCTACATGGAAGTGATTCGCGGCAAAACCGCGATGCTCTTCGAAGCCTCGACCCACAGTGCCGCCGCCCTGTGTGGCGCAACGGCCGAGCAGGCCGAAGCCCTGCGCACCTTTGGTGATCATCTGGGCGTGGCATTCCAACTGGTCGACGATCTGCTCGACTACAAGGGCGACGCCGAAACGCTGGGCAAGAACGTCGGTGACGACCTGGCCGAGGGCAAGCCGACCTTGCCGCTGATCTACACCATGCGCGAAGGCACGCCGGAACAGGCCGCCCTGGTGCGCAAGGCGATCCAGAAAGGCGGGATTGAAGACCTCGAAGCTATCCGTGCAGCGGTAGAAGCCTCGGGCTCGCTGGAATACACCGCACAGTTGGCGCGTGACTATGTGGCACGTGCCATCCAGTGCCTGGACGCCCTGCCAGCCAGCGAATACCGGGACGCCCTGGTTGAGCTGAGTGAGTTTGCGGTAGCCCGTACGCACTAAAGACTCTTTGCAGAGCTGGCTTGTGTGGGAGCTGGCTTGTCGAGTCGTCGCACCGCTGCGATAGCATCACCTCGGTATAGCTGACACACCGCGGTGCCTGCATCGCGGGCAAGCCCGGCTCCCACAAGGTTCCGAAGCGCCCCCCCCAACCTGTAATAAACCCTA
Source organism: Pseudomonas sp. FP2338 (assembly GCF_030687515.1). NCBI lineage: Bacteria > Pseudomonadati > Pseudomonadota > Gammaproteobacteria > Pseudomonadales > Pseudomonadaceae > Pseudomonas > Pseudomonas sp. FP2338. The sequence continues at coordinate 5,327,860 of NZ_CP117436.1, forward strand.
TATAATGTGCGACTTTTAGCCACCCTGACTCTCAAGGAGCTTTAGTGAGCACGTTGCCACCCTGCCCAAAATGCAATTCCGAGTACACCTACGAAGACGGCGCCCAGCTGATCTGCCCGGAATGCGCCTACGAGTGGTCCGCCAATGGCGAGGCCGAAGTGGCGGGCGACGAAACCGTGAAGAAAGACTCTGTGGGCAATGTCCTGCAAGACGGCGACACCATTACCGTGATCAAGGACCTCAAGGTCAAGGGCACGTCACTGGTGGTCAAGGTCGGCACCAAGGTCAAGAACATCCGCCTGTGCGACGGCGACCACGATATCGATTGCAAGATCGACGGTATCGGCCCGATGAAACTCAAATCCGAGTTTGTGCGCAAAGTCTGAACCTGCTGCATCCATCCCGCGCCCGCCGCGGGATGGCGTTTTGCCCTCCGCGCTGACCTGTCTCAATATCCACACAGAAAAACCAGGAAACCGCCAATAGGCACTTGCTATTCTACGAATAAGAATTATTCTCATTGAAACCCATCAAGGAGAACGACCATGACTTATTTGATAGATGCCTGGCTGGATCGCCCACATCCTTACCTGCGGATCCTGCATCGGGAAACCGGCGAAGTCTGTGCGGTGCTGGAAGAAGAAGCCTTGAGCGAACTGCAGGACCAGGGTGACCTGGACGTCAACGGCCTGAGCTCAAGTGAGCCTGGGGTGCTGAAGGAGGTGGTGCGTAATCTGTTTCTGTTCTGCTATGCCCGAGCGTTGCGCCCGGCGACGGAGCTCAATGGCAAGTTCCAGCCATGAACCACCGCGCAAAACCTGAATGCACCGGCTCTATGTGGGAGTTGGATTTGTTGTGGCGAGGGAGCTTGCTCCCGCTCGGCTGCGCAGCAGTCGCAGACCTTTAGGGGCGCTTCGCACCCCAGCGCAAGCAAGCTTGCTCGCCACATCAAGCCCGGCTCCCACATAGGACCCGGCGCAACCATCAACAGGTCTTACAGAACGTCGAGCAGCTCAACGTCGAACACCAGAACGCTGTGCGGCGGAATGCTGCCAACGCCTTGGGCGCCGTAAGCCAGTTCGCTCGGCACGTACAGGCGCCATTTGCTGCCGGCATTCATCAGTTGCAGGGCTTCGGTCCAGCCGGCGATCACGCCGCCCACCGGGAATTCTGCAGGCTGGCCGCGCTCGTAGGAGCTGTCGAACACAGTGCCGTCGATCAGGGTGCCGTGGTAGTGAGTACGCACTTGGTCTTCACGGGTCGGCTTGGCGCCGCTACCGGCAGTCAGCACTTCAAATTGCAGGCCGGAAGCCAGGGTGGTGATGCCATCACGCTTGGCGTTTTCAGCCAGGAACTCCAGGCCGGCGCCAGCAGCCGCTTCGGCCTTGGCTGCCGCTTCGGCTTGCATGATTTCACGGATCACTTTGAAGCTGGCCGCCATTTGCTCTTGGTCAACACGGCTTGGCTTGCCTGCGAAGGCGTCGGTCAGGCCAGCCAGGATGGCGTCGATGCTCACGCCCGGTGGCGGGTTGTCGCGCAGTTGGTCGCCCAACTGACGGCCGATACCGTAGCTGACGCGGGTTTCGTCGGTGGACAGATTAACTTCGGACATGAAGAGGCTCCGCTATAGGGCAGCACGATTTCCCGTGCCATCCAGAACTAAAAGGGCCCGCAGACTAGCACACAAGAGCCGCCTCTGATCAGCCCCCTGCCCCACTACCAAAGGGCCAGGTCGTAGGTCAGATAAAGCCGATAGTTATCGCGGTCGCTGGCGTAGGTCGAACGATAGGTCGCTTTGCGCAACTCCACGCCCAAGCCTTTGAAGGTACTGCTCTGGATGACATAGCGCAGGTTAGTGTCCGACTCCCACTCCCGCGCCTCACGCCCTCTGTAATCACCGTTCTGCCCTTTGTAATAGCGGGTCATGAAGCTCAGGCCCGGCAGCACGGCTTCAAAATCATAGTCGTAGCGCAGCATCCAGGTTTGCTCATCGGCCTGGATGAACTTGCCCACACCGGCGTTAGTGAAGGAATACACCGTCGAGACACTGGCATAAGGCAGCGCAGTGTCGCCGTTGACCTTCTGATAACCGACGCCCAGCGCCTGTGCGCCCAGGCGATAGGTGAACAACCCGCTGAACATGTCGCTGTCCACTTTGCCGTTGCGTGCCTCACCCGCATCGCTGCTGATGAAATAACGCAAATCACTGGTCAGCGTGCCGTTACCCACCGGCTGTTTATGCACAAGGCCAAAAAACTGCTGACGATAGAACTCACGCATTTCGCCGTAATACCAAGTGCCGCGCAGCTGCGGCGTGAAGGCATAAGAGGCACCGGCAAAATCGAAATCACTGCCCTGTTTGCCGCTGTAGCCCTGGGGATAAATAGCCACGCTGTCGGTGGAATTTCGCTGCTTGAATTTATCCAGGTGCCCGGCGTGCAGGTAGAGGTCGCGAATACCGCTGTACTCCACTTGAGTGCCTTGAAAAGTCTGTGGCAGCAGGCGTCCATCGTTGTGCACCAGCACTGGAATCTTCGGCAGTAAGGTGCCGGTTTTCACCACGGTATCGCCCCAGCGCATCTTTGCGGTGACGCCCAGGCTGGAGAATTCACTGGCTGCATGGCCATCGTCATGCACCGGCAATAAACCCGTGCCCGCGTGAGTGGGGCTGGAGTCGAGCCGCAGCCCCGCCAGCCCCAGCGCGTCCAGGCCAAACCCTAGCGTGCCTTCGGTATAGCCAGACTGCAGGTTGAGTAAAAAACCTTGCGCCCACTCTTTGCGATCCTCGCCGCCGTCGCGGTAATCGTCATTGAAGTAGAAATTACGCAAGGTCAGGCGACCCTTTGAATCCTCCCAGAAACCCTGGGCCAGGAGTATGGGCGACACACTTGCCAACAGGCACGCCGAAGCCATTTTCCCCCGATTGAAAAGTTTATGCATCGCTGCTTCCTCTATGCCTTATTGTCGTTTTTTTATGGGCAGTTCCACCGCGCGACACACTGGACGGCACCTCGCGCTGGAGCGGACACTAACGGCTCGTCGAAAGCCCCACAACGTTATGCGAGATGCGCATCAGGCTATGCGCAAAGCACAGTTCGCCCCTCGCAACCGACAGGAAAATCACGGTGAATCTCAAGCAGCTCGAAGCCTTCAAGGCGATCATGTCCACCGGTTCGACCATCGGCGCAGCAACCCGCATGGGCTTGTCGCAATCGGCCGTCAGCCGTCTGTTGAGTCAGCTGGAAGAGGCGTTGGGTTTCGTGTTGTTTCTGCGCAAAAAAGGTCGCCTGATGGCCACCGCAGAAGCCGAAGAGTTACTGACCGAGGTCGCCGGCCTGGTAGACGGCATGCAGCGTATCCAACGCCTGGCCGACGAAATGCGTGTGGGCCGCTCGCGCAAAAGCCTGCTCAAGGTCGGAGTGCCCACCAGCATGACCCAAGAGCTTTTGCCACGGATCGTCGCGGAGTTTCTCAAGAGCCATGACGACATCGTGGTCGAGTTGCTGACCGGCTCTTACGACATGATCGAGCGCGCCGTACTCGACCGGTCCGCCGACCTGGGTTTTGTGCGCCTGCCGACGGAAATTCCCGACTTCGACATCGAGCCCGTGCTGCAAACCGAAGGCGTGTGCGTGATGCCCGCCGACCACCCGCTGACACGCCACGCCTGCATCGAGGTGCAGCACTTGCGCAATGTGCCGTTGGTGATGCTCGGCCGACAACGGGCTTTACGGGCTGAGTTGAACCAGGTGTTTCGCGCAGCCAATCTCACGCCGCAAGTGCGGGTCGAGGTGCATTCGGTAGGCGCGGCGTGCAGCTTTGTCGCCGAAGGCCTGGGGGTGTCGATCGTCAACGGTTTGCTCGCCAGCCACTTCCTGCACCTGCCGATCGTGACTCGGCCTTTTCGCCCTGCACTGCCTTACACTTTCGGCCTGGCCTATCGCGCCAATGAGCCACGCCCACAGGTGGTCACAGCGTTTGCCGAGCATCTCAAGCAGCGCTTGAACGCACAAAACGCATAGCCCGACCCACCCTGCGCATAACGTTGTCGCCGCCAAAACTTTGCCCTAGTGTCCGCTCCACACGCGTCACTCCCCCATAACAACAACGGCAAACGCCGGGGCAGCCAGCATGAGCGAATCACAGCATTTCTCCACAGCGGCGGCGGTGGAAAAACCCACGCAACGCAAACAGATCAACCCGGCCATCATCCTGCTGAGCATCGTCTTGCTCGCCGTGGCCTTCACCTATGCGGTGAACTCGGGCAGGTTCGAGCGTCAGAACGGGCTGGTCGTACCCGGCTCTTATCAGGTGCTGGAGAAACACGACAGCCTGGGCCAATTGTTCGCGCTGGAGCCACGCAAGGCCGGCGATACCGTAGCCCGCCCGGTGTCGCTGGTCGAAGGTTTCATGGCCATCCCCCAAGGCATCGAGAAACGTGCAGCGCTGATTTTCATGGTGCTGTTCATCGGCGGCATGTTTGGCGTACTGAACAAGGCCGGGGTAATCGACGCCGGACTGGAGCGTTTACTGGGCCTGACCCGCGGCAACATCTATGTGCTGGTGCCGAGCCTGATGCTGGTGTTCTCGGCGGGCAGCACGTTCATGGGCCTGGCCAAGGAATTTATTCTGATCGTGCCGCTGATGGTCGCCATGGCCAACCGGCTGGGGCTGTCGAACCTGATCGGGCTGGCTATCGTCACGATCTCGGTGAAGATCGGCTACCTCGCCTCAATCTCCAATCCCGTGGCGCTGTCCGTCGCTCAGCCGATGGTCGGGCTGCCTATATTCAGCGGGCTGAGCATGCGCGTACTGGCTTACTGCAGCTTCCTGCTGGTGGGGATCGCCTTCGTACTGTGGAGTATCCGCAAGCACGGTTTCGATGCGACAGCGCAGATTACGTTCGAACATAAACCCTTGCCCACGCGCCATTTAATCAACCTTATTGTGCTGCTGAGCGGCATCGGTTTTCTGGTCTACGCCTCCAACCGCTGGGGCTGGAAATACCATGAGCTGTCGGCGTTCTACCTGCTGTTGACGGTGGCATTCAGTGTGATAGCCGGGCTAGGTGCGAGTGTCGCCGCCAGTGCCTTTGTCGATGGCATGAAGAAGGTGCTGATTGCCGGCGTGCTGATCGGCCTGGCCACCGCCGTGGAGATCATCCTCAGTACCGGCCAAGTGCTCGACACCATCGTCCACACCCTGGCCAACCTGGTCGGCGACCACGGCCCGATTGTGTCGGCCTACGGCATGTTCTTCGCACAACTGGGGCTGGACGTGTTGATCCCCTCCACCTCGGGCCAGGCGGCGGTGACGATGCCGATCTTCGGCCCGCTGGGCCAACTCTCCGGCGTCAGCCCGCAGACCACTGTATTCGCGTTTCTGATGGGCAATGGCCTGACCAACATGATCACCCCAACCTCCAGTGGCCTGCTGGTGTTGCTGGCCACCGCCAATGTCGGTTGGGGCCAATGGGCACGCTACATCCTGCCGCTGTTTCTGATCTACGCCGTACTGGCGATGGCGTTGCTGGCCATTGCGGTCACGAGCGGGTACTGAGTCGATGAGTGTTTTCCCCATGCAAACCCTGCACAACCATATGATCCCGATGCGCGACGGCATCCACCTGGCCACCGATATCTATTTGCCGACAGGCAGCTGCGGTCCTTTCCCGGTGGTCATTGAACGCACGCCCTACGACAAGTGCAAACCCTCTCGCTCGGAGAAACAACGCGACGGCCAGCACATCTCCCGAGAACAGATGGCGGCACGCTTTACCGACCAAGGCTTTGTCGCAATCTTTCAGGACTGCCGGGGCCGCTATGCGTCTGAAGGCGTGTTTACCAAATACACCGCCGAGGGCGAAGACGGTTTCGACACGCTTGCCTGGATCGTCCGCCAGCCGTGGTGCAACGGCAAGATCGGCAGCATGGGCCTGTCTTACGCAGCCCATACCCAGTTGGCGATGGCCTGCCTGCATCCACCGGGTTTGAGCAGCATGGTGCTCGACAGCGGCGGCTTCGCCAACGCCTACCAGTGCGGGATCCGCCAGGGTGGCGCGTTCGAACTCAAGCAGGCCACCTGGGCCTTTCGCCAGGCCAAGGAAAGCCCAACAGCCCTGGCCGATCCACAGGTTCGCCAAGCACTGGAGCAGGAAGATATCCATCATTGGTTTACGCGCATGCCCTGGCAACCTGGCCAGTCACCTTTGCGCCATGTGCCGGAATACGAGACCTACGTGCTGGAACAGTGGGCCCAGGGCACGTTCAGTGAGTATTGGCGCACGTCCGGCATCTATGCCGAGGGCTACTACCGGCAACTGCCCGATATCCCGGTGCTGTTCATGTCCAGCTGGTATGACGCCTATGTCAGCTCCACCCTGGCCAACTACAGCGCCTTCAGGCAAAACACCTCGGCCCACCAGCGGCTGGTGATGGGCCCATGGCTGCACGGCGACCGCAATATCAGCCACAGCGGCGACGTCGAGTTCGGGTCGCAGGCTGTATTCGATGGCCAGGTCGATCAGAACTGGCTGAGCTGTCGCCTGGCGTGGTTCGAACAATCACTCAAGCCCTCGCCTCACCCGCCAAAGCCTAGCGTGCAGGTATTTCTGATGGGTGGCGGCAGCGGCCAACGTGACCCTGACGGCCGACTGCAACATGGCGGACGCTGGTTGCAATCGACGCAATGGCCGCTGCCAGGCAGCCAAGTGCAGACGCTCTACTTGACGGCTCAAGGGCAACTGAGCGGCACTGCACCAGACGCTAACGACGCGTGCTTGAGCTACCTCACCGACCCGGCCTGTCCGGTCCCGACTCTCGGCGGCGCGCTGACCTCCGGCGCCCCCATTTTCGTCGGCGGCGCTTTCGACCAACGTGAGCGTGCCGACTTCTTCGGCACCCGTGGCGACAACCGCCCGCTGAGCGAGCGCAACGATGTGCTGAGCTTTCATACCGAGCCGCTCATTGAAGACTTGATTGTCGCAGGTGATGTACAGATCGAGTTATGGATAGACAGCGATGCACCCGACACCGACTTCACCGCCAAGCTGATTGACCTGTACCCGCCCAGTGTCGACTACCCCGATGGTTTTGCGATGAACATCACCGACGGCATCCGCCGTTGTCGCTATCGAGACTCCTGGGAGCAGCCGACTGCGCTGACACCAGGCAAACGGGTAAAGGTCACGATCGAGCCCTTCGCCACCTGCAACCTGTTCAAGCGCGGCCATCGACTGCGCCTGGATATTGCCAGCAGCAACTTCCCGAGGTTTGACGTAAACCCCAACAGTGGTGAACCTTCTGGCCAGGCCAGCCAGCCACGGGTGGCACGCAACACTGTGCACCTGAGCGCGGGTGCTGCGTCCTGCCTCAGACTGACCGTGGTGCCCGCTACCGCACTATAAGCCTGCTGGGAACCTGCAAGGCCGCCGTTGCTGCCAGGCAATGGCGACCCTTCGTCGCACCCGTAAGAAATGTATTTCAGAATCATCCCCAGCCGCCGATACAGCGCTACAAACTTTGGCTGGCTCAAACAACAACACCGTCCAGCAGACACACATCATTCTTGCGGAGCATTCGATGAATAGCTGGTTCGGCAACATCAGCGTCAACCTCAAACTCGGCCTGGGCTTTGGCCTGGTGCTGGTCCTCACCTCGATCCTGGCCCTGACCGGCTGGACCAGCCTGGGCGGCTTGATCGACCGTAGTAACTGGATGAGCGACATCACCCAGCTCAACGCGTCCCTGACCAAGCTGCGCATCGTGCGCCTGCAATACATGCTGGCCAATGGCGACGAAGCCGTGGCACAGAACGTCCAGACCAGCCTTGACGCCTTCGCCGCCCAGCAACAGAAACTGCTGGACAGCTTCAAGAGCCCGGAAAACCTCAAGCTGCTCACCGAGCAGAAAGCCGTCATCACGGCTTACCAGCAATCGCTGAACAAAATGCGTGAGGCCTACCGTAACGGCAATGCCGCGCGCCAAGTGATGGGCGACAAGGCCGACATCGCCAACGGGCAGATCGATGCACTGGAGACCGGCGTGCAGCAAGCGCCCGACAGCCCGGAGCGCTTCGCTCAGTACCAGGCTGTGACGCACGCCAAGGAAGAATTCCACCTGGCGCGCTATGAAGTGCGTGGCTACACCAACTCCCCCAGCGCAGAAACCGAAGCCCGCGCTGCGGCTCAAATCGAGAAAGCCATCAGTGGTTTGAAAGGCCTCAGCAGCGTATTTGGTTCAAGCCAACAAAGCGCACTGACGTCGCTGGAAACCGCACTCGGCGCCTATCGCAGCGCCGTACAGAGCTACAAGGCCGCCAACGCCAACATCGTCAGCGCCCGCGCCGAAATGACCACCCAGGGCGCCGATATCGTCACCATCAGCGACAAGCTGTACGACATTCAGCTCAATCGCCGTGACGCCGAAAGCACCCAGGCCCGCAGCCTGCAATTGATCAGCACCTTGCTGGCGTTGCTGGTCGGCATCATCGCGGCCCTGGTCATCACCCGCCAGATCACTCGCCCGATCCAGGACACCCTGGCCGTGGTGGAGCGTATCGCTTCCGGTGACCTGAGCCACAACATCCAGGTGACCCGCCGCGATGAACTCGGCGTATTGCAGCAAGGTATCCAGCGCATGGGCACCACCCTGCGCGAGCTGATCAGCGGTATTCGCGACGGCGTAACCCAGATCGCCAGCGCCGCCGAAGAACTCTCGGCCGTGACCGAGCAGACCAGTGCTGGCGTGAACAGCCAGAAGATCGAGACCGATCAAGTCGCCACCGCGATGCATGAAATGACTGCCACCGTGCAGGAAGTCGCGCGCAACGCCGAGCAAGCCTCGCTGGCCGCCGCCGACGCCGATGGTCAAGCCCGCGCCGGCGACAAAGTGGTGGCCGAGGCCATCGCCCAGATCGAACGCCTGGCCGCCGAAGTGGCGCGCTCCACCGACGCCATGACGCACCTGCAACAAGAGAGCAACAAGATCGGCAGCGTGATGGACGTGATCAAGGCCGTGGCCGAACAGACCAACCTGTTGGCGCTCAACGCGGCGATTGAAGCGGCGCGTGCCGGTGAAGCCGGTCGTGGCTTTGCCGTGGTGGCCGACGAAGTGCGCGGCCTGGCCCAGCGCACACAAAAATCCACCGAAGAAATCGAAGGCCTGGTCGCCGGTTTGCAGAACGGCACCCAGCAAGTGGCCACGGTGATGAACAACAGCCGCAGCCTTACCGACAGCAGTGTCGAGCTGACGCGCAAGGCCGGTGTATCGCTGGAGAACATCACCCGTACCGTGTCGAATATTCAGTCGATGAACCAGCAGATTGCAGCGGCCGCCGAGCAACAGAGCGCCGTGGCTGAAGAGATCAGCCGCAGCATTGTGAACGTGCGCGATGTGTCGGAGCAGACCGCTACTGCGAGCGATGAGACGGCTAAATCGAGCGTGGAACTGGCGCGTTTGGGCAGCCAGTTGCAGCAGATGGTCAGTCATTTCCGGGTGTAAAACCCAACTCTGACTACGCACAATCTCTGTGGCGAGGGAGCTTGCTCCCGTTGGGTCGCGCAGCGGCCCCTACTGAAGTTGATCGAGATTTGACATCGGGAGCGCAGTGAATGCCTTGGGGCTGCTGCGCAGCCCAACGGGAGCAAGCTCCCTCGCCACAGGCAAACTGAGACATACTCGGCCTGGCTTGAGTCCTTTGGCCCTCAGCCCTCGCCTTCCTCAACAAACACCAGCCGGTTCCCAAACGGGTCCTTGATGCTCATCTCCCGCGAGCCCCAAGGCGTTTCTTCAACCCCAGGCTTGGCATACCGGTACTCCTTGGCCAGCAACTGCTGCTGGTAGCCATCCACGCCTTGCGCCTGAATCCGCACCGCCGAGCCCGGCGAAGCATCGCCATGGTGTTCGGATAAATGCAGCACGCATGCGCCCAACGACACCTGTAGATACAACGGGAAATTCGCCTCGAAACGGTGTTGCCAGTCAACCTTGAACCCGAGGAAGTCGACGTAGAACTCCAACGCCTTAGCCTCGTCGAAGATCCGCAAAATCGGGGTAACTTTTCCTAAGTGCATGGCAACCGCTCCGTGTATGAATGCGCCCACTATAGAGACGAAAACCCGCCACGCAAATCCCCATTGCGCGCCAGGAACAGCCCCGGTCGCTGACCATTGGCCTGCCCATCGCTATAACTCAGCACGCCATTGACCCACACGCCATCAATCCCCTCGGCAGCGCGTTGCGGCTCTTTGAAATCCGCCACATCACGCACCCGCAACGGGTCGAACAACACCAGGTCGGCCCAGTGCCCTTCACGAACTTCTCCACGCTCGGCCAGGCCAAAACGCGCCGCCGACAACCCGGTCATCTTGTGCACCGCCGTGTGCAGTGGAAACAACCCCACATCGCGGCTGAAGTGCCCCAGCACCCGTGGAAACGCGCCCCACAAACGCGGATGGGGAAATGGGTCTTCCGGTAGCCCATCCGACCCCACCATCGACAACGGGTGCGCAAGAATACGCCGTACATCCGCCTCATCCATTCCGTAATACACCGCCCCTGCCGGTTGCAGGCGACGTGCCGCATCCATCAGCGAAACATCCCACTCAGCCGCGATGTCCTGCAAGTCGCGCCCGCCGACCTCCGGGTGCGGTGTTGACCAGGTAATAGTGATACGAAACGCGTCGGTGACCTGCTTCAAATCCAGCGTCGACGAGCTGGCAGCATAGGGATAGCAATCACACCCGACCGGATGGGTTTGCGCGGCCAATTCCAATGATGCCAACAGTTGCGGACTGCGCCCCCAATTGCCCGCACCGGCACACTTGAGGTGGGAAATGATCACCGGTGCCTGCGCATGTCGGCCAATCAGAAACGCCTCATCCATCGCCTCCAGCACCGGTTCGAATTCGCTGCGCAAATGCGTGGTGTACACCGCACCAAACGCCGTGAGTTCCTCACTGAGCTGCAGCACTTCATCGGTCTCGGCATTGAACGCGCTGGCGTAGGCCAGGCCTGTGGATAACCCTAGGGCACCCGCCTGCAGACTCTCCTGCAACTGCACGCGCATGGCGGCAATTTCGCCGGGCGTGGCGGTGCGATGCAGGTCGTCCATATGATTGCTGCGCAAGGCGGTGTGGCCGATCAATGCGGCAACGTTGACTGCCGGATGGGCACGCTCCACCGCCGTGCGATAGTCGGCAAAACGTGGATAGGCGAATGCTTCACGCGACCCCAGCAGGTTCATCGGGTCGGGCGGATCATTGCGCAAACTCACCGGCGATGCACTGATGCCGCAGTTGCCGACAATCACCGTCGTCACGCCCTGGCTGAGCTTGGGCAGCATCTGCGGATGGCGGATCACCACTGTGTCATCGTGGGTGTGCACGTCGATAAAACCCGGCGCCAACACGCGGCCACCGGCGGCGATTTCCTGCTCACCGGTTGCGCTCGACAAATCGCCAATGCGCTCGATGCGCCCGGCACGCAGCCCCACATCGGCGACATAGCCTGGCGTGTTGCTGCCATCAATGATCAGCGCCTGGCGGATCAGCGTGTCGTACTTCATATCAGTCTCCAAGCGGCAGGCTGTCGGGGCCGCCGCGATAATCGTCGAGGGCCAGCTTGATCCGGCGCAGGCGTTCCTGGTTGTCGTCCGGCAGGGCCAGCGCCAGCTCGGTGGCGAGCAGGTCGATGGCCAACAGCATGCCGTAGCGCGCCGCAGTGGGCTTGTAGATAAAACTGGTTTCGGCCGGTTGCAGCGGCAGTAAGACGTCCGCCAATTCGGCCAGAGGGGAGTCGGCCAGGGTGATGGCGATGATGGGCGCATCGTAGCTACGCGCCAGTTTCACGACGTCCAACAGTTCTGGCGTCAGCCCGGTGAGCGAGCACACGATCAACGCCTGCTCCGGGCCTAAAGTGGCCGCCGTGACCCGCATCATCACCGGGTCATGGCTGGCGGCAATCGGGTAGCCCAGGCGTACCAGGCGCACCTGCAATTCGTCGCTGCACAGGCTCGATGGGCCGCCCATGCCGAACGCGTGAATCATCCGCGCCTTGCCCAACAGGCTGACCGCATCAACAAAACTGGCCTGGTTAAACCCCGACAGGTGCTGACGCAATGTCGCTTCGATATCCCCCAGAATCTGCCGGTGAAACGCCGACTGTTCCGGCAAACCTGCCGGGTCGAGGAAGCGACTGCCCACGCCACTGGCCTGGGCCAATTGCAGGCGCAAATCGCGTAAATCGCGGCAACCGACACTGCGGGCAAACCGCGACAAGGTTGCCGTGCTGACCTCGGCCCGTTGCGACAACGCTTCCAGGCTGGCCGACGCGGCAAAGCCCACGTCATCGAGCATCAGCTTGGCGATGCGGCCTTCGCCGGCGCTGAACGAATCCTGGCGGGCGCGGATCTGGTAGAGGATGTCCATGGCGGCTCCGGCTTACAAAATGAGGCTTACAAAACGAGGCTTATAAAACAAGGCTTATAAAACAAGGCTTATAAAACAAGAGAAAGGCCGTAAGTCAGACCAAACGCGACCACCGAAATCAAAGTCTCCAACACGGTCCAGGTCTTGAAGGTCTGGATCACCGTCATATTGAAGTATTCCTTGATCAGCCAGAAGCCGCCGTCGTTGACGTGGGAAAAGATTACCGAACCCGCACCGGTCGCCAGCACCAGCAATTCAGGGTGTGGATAACCCAGGCCCAAGGCAACGGGCGCGACCACACCCGAGGCCGTGGTCATGGCCACGGTGGCCGAGCCGGTGGCGATGCGCATCAACGCGGCAAACAACCAGCCCATTACCAACGGCGATAGCTGGAAGGCATGCGCCAGGCCAAGAATCTCATGGGTCACGCCCGCGTCCACCAGGATGCGGTTCAAGCCGCCGCCCGCGCCCACCAGCAAGGTGATGCTGGCGGTCGGCGCCAGGCACTCATTGGTGAACTTGAGGATCGCTTCGCGGTTGAAGCCCTGGGCCAGGCCCAACGTCCAGAAACTCACCAGCGTGGCGACCAGCAGCGCGATCACCGAATTGCCGATAAACAGCAGGAATTGGTTGAAGCCAGTGCCAGGCGTGGAAATCACGTTGGCCCAACCACCGATCATCATCAGCACCACCGGCAACAGGATGGTGCCCATGGTCAGGGCGAAACTTGGCAAGCGCGTACGCGGCTCGCGCTCGATAAACTGGCGTTCCAGCGGGTTTTCCGCCGGCAGGTGGATGCGCGGCACGATGAACTTGGCATACACGGGACCGGCGATGATCGCCGTGGGAATCCCGATCAGAATCGCGTACAGCACGGTCTGCCCCACCGAGGCGTTATAGGCCAGCACCGCCATCATCGCCGCCGGGTGTGGCGGCACCAGCGCGTGCACCACCGACAGACCGGCGACCATCGGCAAGCCGACCATCAGGATCGACACGCCCACGCGCCGCGCCACGGTAAAGGCGATCGGCACCAGCAACACAAAACCGACCTCGAAAAACAGCGGCAGTCCCACCAGGAACGCGATACACACCATCGCCCAATGGGCGTTGCGCTCGCCGAAACGGTTGATCAGCGTACGCGCCACCTGCTCGGCACCGCCGGATTCGGCCATCATCTTGCCAAGCATGGTGCCCAGCGCCACCACCAGGGCGATATGCCCAAGGGTCTTGCCGACGCCCGCCTCATACGAGCCCATGATGGTGTCCGCCGGCATGCCGGCCATCAAGGCCAGGCCGATGGACACCAACGTGATGACGATAAATGGGTTGAGTCGGTAACGTGCAATCAGCACGATCAATGCAATGATGGCGATGGCAGCGTATGCCAATAGCCCAAAGCCCAGTGGTGCGGCCATGCGGTACTCCTTGGAAAGGGTCACGTCGAATTGGTTGTGAAACTCATAAATCATTACCGGGCTAGGTTTTCAATTTTTATGAAAGTAATTTTCGCCCACGGATAAGCGCTGTCGTTTTGGGATATGCCCAACGCCAGCGGATGAAAATTCGGGGGGTGTTCTTACACGAAGTTTTTTGCGCGTGGAAACTCAGCTACCAGGGCCGAGTCTCAGATGGCAGCCCTACTCACAACCAGGAAAACCGAGAATGAATCCCAAGACCCTGCTTGTTCCTTTCGCCGCCAGCGCACTGCTGCTGGCCTTTTGCGGCAGCGCCTCGGCCGATGACAGCCCGGCGCTGAAAAAATGCCTGGATGGCGCCAACACCACGGCGGATATGGTTGCCTGCAACGCCACCGAAGCCAAGATCCAGGATGCGCGCCTGAACAAGGCCTACAAAGCCGTCCTTGCACTTCAGGAAGGCAAACAAAAGCAGCAACTGCAGGACGTGCAGCGCCTGTGGATCAAGTACCGGGACGCCAACTGCGGCTTCATCGGCTCAGCGACCGGCGGCACCATCGATCAAGTCAATGGCATCGGCTGCATGCTGGACATGACCCAGACCCGCGCCCAGGAACTGGAAAATATGCTGCCGCTGTAATCAGTCGTGATGCACGCGGGCGCGCTTGAGCAGCTTCTTGCAGCGCTCCGACAAATGCAGCACGCGCACATGTTTGCCGGCCTTGGTATAGCGCTCGCGCAGGGTCATCAACGCAGCAATCGCCGAGTAGTCGACAAAGCTCAGGTGACGACAATCGAGCGTCACCTGGGCCGGGTCGTTGGCCGGGTCGAACTGGTTCAAAAATGGCGTGGTCGAGGCAAAGAACAGCGTGCCGTGCAGGCGATACAGCTTGCTGCCGTCAGCTTCCAGATGCTCATCGGCATACAACTCACGGGCCTGTTGCCAGGCGAAGTTCAGCGCCGCAATCACGATGCCGCACAGCACGGCGGTGGCCAGGTCGGTGAACACGGTAATCACCGTTACCGCAATAATCACCAGCACGTCGTTGACCGGCACCTTGTTGATCACCCGCAGCGACGCCCAGGCGAAGGTCTGCTGGGACACCACGAACATCACCCCCACCAGCGCCGCCAGCGGGATGCGCTCAATCAGCGGCGACAGAAACAAAATGAACAACAGGATCATCACCCCGGCAAACACCCCGGAGAAACGCCCGCGCCCGCCGGAGCTTAAGTTGATCACGGTTTGCCCGATCATCGCGCAACCGCCCATGCCGCCAAACAGGCCCGAGACCATGTTCGCCGCGCCCAGGGCCACGCTCTCGCGGTCGGGGTAGCCACGGGTTTCGGTGATTTCATCGGTGAGGTTCAGGGTCAGCAGAGTTTCCAGCAGGCCGACCATCACCATCAGGAACGCGTAGGGCGCGATGATGCCGAGGGTTTCCAGGGTCCAGGGAATCTGCGGCAACGCGAAGGTTGGCAGGCCGCCGGCGATGTGGGCCATGTCGCCCAACGTGCGGGTTGGCAGGCCAAGCAGGTAAACAGCCAGGCCGACGCCCAAAATCGCCACCAGCGCCGGCGGCACGGCGCGGGTCAGGCGTGGCAGCAGGTAGACAATCGCCATGGTGGCCGCCACCAGCCCGGCCATCACGTACAACGGCGTGCCGCTCAGCCAGGTTTCACCGCTTTTGAAATGCTCCAGCTGTGCCAGCGCAATGATGATCGCCAGGCCGTTGACGAACCCCAGCATCACCGAGTGCGGCACCATGCGCACCAGTTTGCCCAGCCGCAGCAGGCCGAACGCGACCATGATCAGCCCGCCCAACAGCACCGTCGCGAGCAGATACTCCACGCCGTGTTGCACCACCAGCGCCACGATCACCACCGCCATCGAACCCGCCGCGCCCGAGACCATGCCCGGCCGGCCGCCGAACAAGGCCGTGAGCGTGCAGATGATAAAGGCGCCGTAGAGGCCCATCAGTGGGTTAAGGTGAGCCACCAGGGCAAAGGCGATGCATTCGGGCAGCAGCGCGAAAGACGTGGTGAGGCCGGCCAGGGCATCGGCGCGCAGACGGGTGAGGTTCATGAGATACCAGGGAATAGCGAGGGATATGGCGGGGGATGGTACGGAATTGCGGCGGGTGGGGCCAGTAATGTGTAACAACACATGAACCGAGTCGCCTTCATCGCAGGCAAGCCAGCTCCCACATTTTGAATTGCGAATCCATTCAAGTGTGGGAGCTGGCTTGCCTGCGATGGCAGCGCCAAGATGCTAAGCGAACATCACACCATCTCGTGACGAATCCACTCCACCACCGACGTGCGCTTCGGCGCCCAGCCCAACACTTCACGCGCATGCTTGCCACGCACCCGGCTGTTGGAACCCAGGCCATAGTTGGCCATTTCATAGCCCCACTCTGCTTCAGCCTCGGCCAATGGCCAGTCCTGCGGCTCGCCCAGGTTCAGCGCTTGGGCAATCGCGGTGGTCATGTCGACAAATGCCGCTTCGCTGCTTTCCACAAAGTAGAACGTACCTGGGACGTTTTTGGTCAACGCCAGCAGATACAGGGCCACCACGTCTTCAATGTGCACGTTGGACCAGATGTTCTGGCCGGTGCCCACATGGCGCACCACGCCGCTCTTACGCGCCTGTTTGAGCAGTCGTGGCAATTGCACGCTGTCACGCTTCACGCCCAGGCTGTGACCGTAGATCAGGGTGTTGCAGATTACCGCCGAGTTCACGCCGTCTTTGGCTGCCGCCAGGATCAGGTTGTCGATGGCCACACGCGCGGCCTTGTCGACGGTCGGCTCCGGCAGGTTGTCTTCAACGTAGATGACATCGCTGCCTTTACCGCCCGACGCATCACCGACAATGCTCGAACCGCTGGTGTGCAGGAACGGCTTGTTCGAACCTTTCAAGGCGGCCAGCAAGGTTTCGACGGCAGCGCGATGGTCGCTGCTGGCGGCGTTGATTACCGCGTCAGCCTGTTGCGCCTGCGCGGTCAACACGGCGGCGTCATCCAGCGTGCCGATCACGGGCGTGATGCCCAGGGCGGTCATTTCAGCCGCTTGCTCGGCGCTGCGCACCAGGCCGGTGACAGTATGGCCGGCCTTGACCAGGCCGGTGGCGATGGAGCCGCCGATAAACCCTGCTGCGCCGGTTACGAATACATTCATGGAGGTTGCTCCTGACGGGGTAAGTGATGGGCCCAGTATCAAGCACTCATTCCTGCCGAATAAGCCCATGTTGCCCAATTCAATCTTGCGCGCAGGTCACGAATCAGCAGGCATATCGCGCCAACTTGGCCTGAATGAAGTCCAGGAAGCACTGGATGCGCAGCGCCAATTGCGAGTTACGGTAGAACACTGCGTGGATCGGCTGGCGATAGCCGCTGTTGAAGGCTTCCAGCACCGGCACCAGGCGGCCCGCATCGATGTCGGCGATGGTCATGAAGTTCGACAGGCAGCAAATGCCCTGCCCTTCCAGCGCCAACTGACGCACGGTTTCGCCACTGGAGGCGGCAATGCTCGGCTGGATCGGCCAGCGGTCGCCTTCCACGTGACGCAGCGGCCAGTGGTTGAGGGTTTCGGTCTGGGTAAAGCCCAGCAGCGTATGGTCGGCCAACTCGGCCACTGTCTTCGGCGTGCCGAACTGCTTGAGGTAATCGGGGCTGGCGAGGATGTGCAGCGGCGTGCAGCCCAGTGAGCGTGCATGCAGGGTCGAGTCAGCCAGGGCGCCGATACGAATGGCAATGTCGGTGCTTTGCTCCAGCAGGTCGATGATCAGGTCGTCGCTGTTCAGTTCCAGCTGGATATCCGGGTAGAGGCTGCGAAACTCGGCAATGTACGGCACGATCCCATGCAGCATGAACGGCACGGCTGCATTGATGCGCAGGCGCCCGGAAGGGTTCTTCTGGCGCGACGACAGGCGCTCTTCCAGCTCGTCCATCTGCGCCAGTATCACCTTGGCCTGTTCGAAAAAATACTTGCCCTCTTCGGTCAGGTCCATGCGCCGCGTGGTGCGGTTGATCAGCGTGGTGTCGAGCTTGGCTTCCAGGCGCGACAAGGTGCGGCTGACGGCCGAAGGCGTCTGCCCGACTTGCTCCGCAGCCGCCGAAATCGAGCCGCACTCAATCACGCTGACGAAGATCTGTAGCTCATCGGATCGGGCTTTCACAGGCTGTCCTCTTTATCGGTTGCTGGCAGCTTACACCGAGAAATTGAACACCTGCGCCAGATGCTGCTCGTAGCGCGCCACGTCGACCTCGATCGCCGGGCGTTTCATCACGTCCACACACAGGAAGGTCGGCAGGCTGGTCATGCCAAGAAACTCGTTGGCCTTGTGGAACGGAAAGTACACGGCGTCCACGCCCTTGGCTTCGAAGAAGTCGGTTGGGTCGTCAAAGGCCTGCTGCGGCGCGTTCCAGGTCAGCGAGAGCATGTACTGCTTGCCCTGGATCAGGCCGCCGCTGCCGTATTTCTGCGACGCGTCGGAGCGCGTACGGCCGTCGCTGGCGTACAGGCTGCCGTGGCCTTCGGTGAAGACTTCGTCGATGTACTTCTTGACGATCCACGGCGCGCCCATCCACCAGCCGGGCATTTGGTAGATGATCACATCGGCCCAGAGAAACTTGGCGACTTCTTCAGCCACGTCATAGCCTTCATCGATATGGGTGACTTTGACGTCGATGCCGCCACGGTCGAGCACGGCCACGGCGGCGTCGTGCAAGGTGGTGTTATAGCGTCCGTCGGAGTGGGCGAACTTCTTGCCACCGTTAAGCAGGAGGACTTTTTTCATGGGCGTTATTCCAAAGGGTTGAACATATCTGCCGGCAGGCTATCGACATTCAACCCTTGGAATAAGCGGCGGCGCGGCAAAATACATTTGATCAAAACGCACGAATACGCAGCGGACTCTTGATTTAACCGCCTATGAGCAAGTGACCGCCCAGCAACGCCATGCCGACGAAAAACACCCGCTTGAACAGCACCGCGCTGATGCGCTGGCGCAGCACCTGGCCCAGCCACATCCCCAGCAACGCGGGTATCAGCGCCAACAGCGAGGCGCTGACTTCGCCACCGCCCAAGGTGCCACGCCAGGTCAGCGCAGCGGCCAACGCCAGCGTGGAAGCGGTGAACGCCAGCCCCAGCGCCTGCACCAATTGATCGCGGTGCAAACCCAGGGCTTGCAGATAGGGCACAGCCGGAATCACGAACACACCCGTTGCCGAAGTGATAAGGCCGGTGACCAGACCGCACAACGGGCCCAGCCAGCGCTCCGTTTGAGGCTTCACCTTGAAGGTCGGCAGGAACAAGCCACTTAACGCATACAGCAGCAAGGCACCACCTAGCGCGCGAACCACCCAGTGGCCGCCGTCCATGCCCAGCCACAAGGTGCCGAGCCCGGTGCCGAGGAAAATCAGCAGCAGCATTGGCCATAGGCGTTTGAGCAAGGCGCTCAAGTGGCCACCGAACGCCAGTTGCCAGAGGTTGGTGACTGTGGATGGAATGATCAGCAAGGCCGCAGCCTGCGCCGGGAGCATAGCCAGGCCGAGCATGCCCATGGCCACGGTGGGCAGGCCCAGGCCGATCACGCCCTTGACGGTGCCGGCCAGCAGGAAGGTGGCGATCACCAGCAGGGTCAAGGCGGGGCCGAGGTTTTGGTAGAACGCGAGGAAGGTAGTCATGGGGCGATTTTGCAGGATTTCGTTGAGGTCGAAAATTCGCCATATACTGAGGTAGCCTCTTGTTTTGCGTGAGGCTGAAATAGCTATCGCAGGCAAGCCAGCTCCCACATTTCACTGTGTTCACAAAGCAAAAGGTGGGAGCTGGCTTGCCTGCGATAGGGCCAGTGAAGTCACTCGAGAACCCCCAGCCATGCACTTTGACCTGATCGACCTGCGCCTCTACCTGTACACCCTCGACACCGGCAACATCACTGCCGGCGCGGCGCGCAGCCATTTATCCCTGGCCGCCGCCAGCGCGCGCATCCGCGCGATGGAAGCATCACTGGGCATTGAGCTACTCGAACGTAACCGCCGTGGCGTCACCCCAACACCCGCCGGCAAAGCCCTGGCCCGTCACGCCCGCCTGTTGTTGCAACAGGCCGAGCACCTGCAACAGGACCTGGCCGAATACGCCAAGGGCATCAAAGGCCAAGTGCGCCTGCTGTGCAACACCACTGCCCTGAGCGAATACCTGCCGGAACTGCTGGCGGATTTTTTGCGCCAACACCCCAACCTCGATATCGACTTGCAGGAGCTGCCGAGCCTGCGCATTACCCAAGCCTTGCGCCAAGGCACAGCAGACCTGGGGATTATCTCCGATGCGGTGGACACCCACGGCCTGCAGACCCTGCCGTTTCGCGATGACCCACTGGTGCTGATCATGCCCCTCGATCATCCGTTGGCGACGGCGAACTTCATCGACAGCCTGCAATACGATTATGTAGGCCTGACCGCCAGCAGCGCACTTTCGGTTTACCTGGAAGAACAGGCCTTGCACGCAGGCTTTCGCCTGCAAACCCGCATTCGCGCCGAGGGTTTTGATGGGTTGATCCGCATGGTCGCCGGCGGCGCCGGCCTGGGCATCGTGCCCCAGGCCGCATTGGAACGTTGGCCGACAGAAAAGCGCATCAAGGCCCAGCCATTAACTGAAGACTGGGCCTGTCGCACGCTGCTGCTGTGTGCCCGATCCTTCGAGCAATTGCCGGGTTACGCCAAGGCCTTGTTCGACGCCCTGGCCCTGCCCTTGCGGAAAAACCCGTAATACACCGCCGATAGAATCAGCAGGAATGGCACCCCAAACACCAGCGTCATCTTGAAGGCCTCGGTGAAGTACGTGGTGATCATCACCGCGCCCATCAGCACCAGCCCCAGCAGCGTGCTGTAGGGAAACAGGCGCAGCTGGAACGACAGTTTCGGCCCGCCATGGCGCTTGCGATAACGGCGGAAAAACAGGTGCGTGAGGAAGATCATGAACCAGGTGAAGATCGCGCCAAACATCGAAATCGCCATCATCAAGGTGAACGAGCTTTCCGGGTACACCACATTCAGCAAGGTCGCCAGGGCAATGCCGGAGCTGGACAGCAGCAACGCGTTCAACGGAATGCCGCTCTTGCTCAAGGCGCCCATGGACTTGGGCGCAAAGCCTGCACGCGACAGGCTGAACATCATGCGTGTGGTGATGTAGAGCTGGCTGTTCATCGCCGACAACGCGGCGATCAGGATCACGAAGTTCATCACCCCGGTGGCACCGGGAATGCCGATGGTCTGCATCACCGTGACAAACGGGCTCTGGGTCTGGCCGGCCTGGTTCCACGGCACAATGGCGAGCATCAACGCGAGCGTCAGCAGGTAAAACACCACCAACCGCACGATGGTGGCGCGAAAGGCTTTCTTCACCGCCTGCTCCGGGTCGGCGGCTTCACCGGCGGCCACGGCGATCATTTCTACGCTCAGATAGCTGAAGATCGACACGATCACCGCAATCCACATGCCGCTCAACCCATGAGGGAAAAACCCATCATGGGCCGTGTAATTCTGTAGGCCGTAGTCCGGGTTACCGGAACCGAACACCACGTACACGGCGAGGATGATGAAGCCGACGATCGCGGTGATCTTGATGGTCGAGAACCAGTATTCGAAGTTGCCGAAGGTCTTTACGCTGATGGCATTGAGCAGAATCAGCACACTGGAAAACGACACGATCCACACCCACTCTGGCACGTTGGCGAACCAGTACTTCATGTACATCGCCACCGCCGTGACCTCGGCGCCCACTGCCAGCACAATCGCTGCCCAATAGGCATAGCGCACCAGAAAGCCGGCCAGCGGGCTGATGTAAAACTCGGCATAGGCGCCGAACGAGCCCGAGGTGGAGTGCGCCACGGTCATCTCCGCCAGGCAGCCCATCAGCAATAAGGTGATCAACGCGCCGATGGCGTAACTCACCAGCACACTCGGCCCGGCATAACCGATGGCATAGGCGCTGCCCATGAACAGCCCGGTGCCGATGGCGCCACCGATGGCGATCATACTCATCTGGCCGCAAGTGAGCTGGCGCCTCAGGCCCAGTTCGCGGTGGGTGATCTCTGCAAAGCCTTTGTCTGGCGTGGTCACGTGGTGTGCCCCTTTATTATTGTGATTGCACTGTTTGGATATTGACGCAGATCCCTGTGGGAGCGGGCAAGCCCTAATGCCAGTCAGTTAAGACATCGCCGGTAACTGTGGCGAGGGAGCTTGCTCCCGTTGGACTGCGTAGCAGTCCCATGCTTTTAAAGCAAAGAGCAGGGCCGCTTCGCGCTGGAGCGCCAGCCCGGCCCAGCGGGAGCAAGCTCCCTCGCCACAGGTCGCTGGTTGTCAGTTCTAGCTTTTAACTGACTGGCATTAGGGCTTGCCCGCTCCCACATTTTGATTCGTGTTGCTCTTAAGTGACGCTGTTGCGCACTTTGAATTGCGGCTGGTCCCAGGTGTGGTTGTCGAGGATTTCGCCAAGGATCTCCACGGCGTCAAATACCTCGGTAAAGCTCGTATACAACGGCGTAAACCCAAAGCGCATGATGCGCGGCTCACGGTAATCACCGATCACCCCTCGGGCAATCAAGGCCTGGATCACCGCATAACCTTCAGGGTGTTCGAAACTCACATGGCTGCCGCGTTTGGCGTGCTCACGCGGCGTAATCAGCTCCAGCCCGTGGGCGGCGCAACGGGCTTCGACCAACGCGATAAACAGGTCGGTCAAGGCCAGGGATTTGCTGCGCAGGCTGGCCATGTCGGTCTGGGCAAAAATCTCCAGGCCGCATTCGACCATCGCCAACGACGTGATCGGTTGTGTGCCGCACAGGTAGCGCGCGATGCCGGCGCTTGGCGCGTATTGAGCTTCCATGGCGAACTGGCGCGTGTGCCCGAACCAGCCCGACAATGGCTGGCGCACCACATCCACCAGCGCCGGGTTGACCCACACAAACGCCTGCGAGCCCGGCCCGCCATTCAGGTATTTGTAGGTGCAGCCAATCGCATAATCGGCACCGGCCTTGTTCAGGTCGATGGGCACCGCGCCCGCCGAATGCGCCAGGTCCCAGATACTCAGCGCGCCACATTCATGGCTCAGGGCGGTGAGCGCCTGCATGTCGTACATGTAGCCGGTCTTGTAATTGACGTGGGTGAGCATCACCACCGCCACGTCCTGGTCGATGGCTTGGGGCAGTTCGTCCGGGCTGTTGACCAAGCGCAGGGAATAGCCCTGTTGCAACAGCTCGGTCAGGCCCTCGGCGATGTACAGGTCGGTGGGAAAGTTACTCGCTTCGCTGACGATCACTTTGCGCGCAGGCTCGCGCTGGCGCTGCACGCTCAAGGCAGCGCTGAGCACCTTGAACAGGTTGATCGAGGTGGTATCGGTAATCACCACTTCACCGTCACGCGCGCCAATCAGCGGCGCCAAACGGTTGCCCAGGCGTTGGGACAAGTCGGCCCAACCGGCGCTGTTCCAGCTGCGAATCAAGCCATTGCCCCACTCTTCGGCGATCACCTGCTGCGCTCGCTCCAACGCCGCTACCGGGCGTGCGCCCAGAGAGTTGCCATCGAGATAGATCACGCCCGCAGGCAAGGCAAACTGCTGACGCAGTGGCGCCAGCGGGTCCTGGGCGTCGAGGGCTAGGCAGTGGCTTCGAGTGGTCATGGGTCGTCCTGATTTTTGTAAGTAAGGATGGACCAAATAATGAACGAAGTTTTAGAGAATTTTCGTGCAAAGTGGTGGGTAACAGGCTAATTAAGCTGTAGGAAATTCGAATTTAACCCCCAAACACGCGGATTTATTCTAACCATGATTCTCGACGCCACCGACCTGCGCCTCCTGCATTTTTTGCAACAGGATGGGCGCATCAGCAACCAGGAATTGGCGGAAAAAGTCGCCCTGTCGCCCTCCGCCTGCCTGCGCCGTTTGCGCCTGCTGGAGAGCGAAGGAATTATCAGCGGCTACCGCGCCGTGTTGAATGCCGAGCAGTTGGGGATCGAGCTGGAGGCCATCGTGCACCTGTCGTTGCGCCAGGATGTGGAGGACTGGCACGAGACCTTTATCAAGAAGGTGCAAGGTTGGCCGGAGGTGGCCAGCGCCTATGTGATCACCGGCGCCAGCAACTATGTGTTGCGTGTGCAGGCGCGCAACCTCAAGCACTTTTCCGACTTTATCGTGAACCACCTGAACCGCACGGCCGGGGTGATGGATATTCGTTCGGAGATTGTGTTGCAGAAGATCAAGGATCGGGATGAGGTGTTGGATCTGGTCATCCGCAAATAGCCAGCCACACCACAAAAACCCTGTGGGAGCCGGCTTTTTGGGGGCGCTTCGCACCCCAGCGCAAGCAAGCTTGCTCGCCACAACAAGCCAGCTCCCACATTTTTTTGACCGCGCTTAATCAGTCTTCAAGGGCACGAACTCGCTGCATGCGCTTTTGCTCTACCGGCGCGTCTGCCAGTTGCAACTCAAAGTCAAAATCAATCTGCGCAAACCGCCCTTGCACCCCAAACTCCCGCGCCAATTGCTGATCCTCACTAAACCGAATCTCGGCGATCAACTCATCGCGCGTCGCGTAGGCAAAATCATCATGCAGGTACGGATCGTCCGACAGGTTGATCTGCGTGGTGAGGTGCCGATGCCCCGGCGCCGAGATGAAGAAGTGGATATGCGCCGGCCGCTGCCCATGGCGCCCCAGTTGGTCGAGCAGTTGCTGAGTCGGCCCGGTCGGCGGGCAACCATAGCCCGACGGCACGATGCTGCGAAACCGGTAGTTGCCCTGGGCATCGGTCTCGATGCGCCGACGCAGGTTAAATGCTGATTGCGTCGGGTCAAACCACGAATAAGTGCCGCCGGTATTGGCCTGCCACACATCCACAATCGCGCCCGCCAACGGCTTGCCATCGGTGCCCCGCACTTGCCCGCGCATAAACAACGGCACTGCATCGTCCTTGCCATCGTCCAGCCGCGCTTCGTAGTGGCTCAGCGGCGCGCCGGCCACGTACAGCGGGCCTTCGATGGTGCGTGGCGTACCGCCGGATTTGCCGGCCTCTTGGTCCGCAGCGTCCATCAGCAGGTCCAGGTAATGCTCCAGGCCCAAGCCGGCGGCGAGCAAACCCGCTTCCTGATGCTTGCCCAATTCGTTGAGGTAATTGACCGCCTTCCAGAACTCTTCCGGGGTCACTTCCAGGTCTTCGATGATGTTTACCGTATCGCGCAGGATCCGGTAGATCAGCGCCTTGGCGCGCGGGTTGCCGCCGTCGTTATGGTTGCCGCTAGCTTCTTCGAGAAACGCCTGGGCGTGGGCAGTCTGGGACAGTCGGATGGACATGGTGCAAATCCTCATCTTGTAATTATTGGGTGCAAACGGGCTTAACGGTCGTCCTCATGGATCGACGAAGGGTGGCGGCACAGGGCGTTCACTTCGATGGCCATGTAGGGAAAAAGCGGCAGTTGCATCAGCAGGTCGTGCAGGTCTTGCACGCTGTCGACGTCGAACACGCTGTAGTTGGCGTAGTGCCCGGCGATGCGCCACAGGTGGCGCCATTTGCCTTCTTGTTGCAGGCGCTGCGCCAGGGTTTTCTCCTCGGCCTTGAGGCTGGCGGCGCGCTCGGGGTTCATGTCCAGCGGCAGGTTCACGGTCATTTTTACGTGGAACAACATGGCAGGCGCCTCTTAGTGTGTATCACGACGCAAGAACGCCAGGCGCTCTTCATCAATGGCCAGGCCCAGGCCCGGTGCGGTGGAAACATGCAGCTCAAAATCGCGATACACCGGCGGCTCGGTGAGGATGTCTTCGGTGAGCAGCAGCGGGCCGAACAGTTCGGTGCCCCACGCCAGCGTGTTCAGCGTAAGAAAGGCATGCGCCGACGCCAACGTGCCGATGCCGCCTTCGAGCATGGTGCCGCCGTACAGGCCAATGCCCGCCGCCTCGGCAATTGCGGCGGTGCGCAACACCGCACGCGGGCCGCCGTTTTTGGCGATCTTGAGCGCGAACACTGAAGCCGCGCCTTCGCGAGCCAGGTTGAAGGCGTCCTCCACACATTCAATGGATTCATCCGCCATGATCGGCGCCGGGCTCGACAGGTTGAGCCGGGCCATGCCGCCACGGTTGTTGCGCGAAATCGGCTGCTCGATCAGGTCGATGCCGTTGTCGCCCAGCACCTTGCAGGCGCGCAGGGCCACGGCTTCGTCCCAGGCCTGGTTGACGTCGACACGCACACTGGCGCGTTCGCCCAAGGCTTTTTTGATCGCGATCACATGGGCCAGGTCGCGGCTGACCTCACCGGCGCCGATCTTCAACTTGAAGATACGATGGCGGCGCAGGTCGAGCATCTTTTCGGCTTCGGCGATGTCCTGTTCGGTGTTGCCGCTGGCCAAGGTCCAGGCCACTGGCAAGGCATCGCGCACGCGCCCGCCGAGCAGTTCGCTCACCGGCAGGTTAAGGCGTTTGCCCAGCGCATCGAGCAAGGCGCTTTCGATGCCGGATTTGGCAAAGGTGTTGCCGCGAATGCTGCGCTCCAGGCGCAACATGGCCGCGTTGATATTGCTTGCGTCCTGACCGATCAGCAGCGGCGCGAAGTGACGGTCAATGTTGACCTTGATGCTGTCCGGGCTTTCGTTGCCGTAGCTCAAACCGCCGATGGTGGTGGACTCGCCGATGCCTTCGATGCCGTCGGCGCAACGCAGGCGGATGATCACCAGCGTCTGGTTTTGCAGGGTGTGCATCGCCAGCTTGTGCGGGCGAATGGTGGGGAGGTCGACGATGATGGTCTCGATCGACTCGATGGCGCAAATCGGCATGGCTATACCCGTTGGGTTCTTTATAGGTTTTAGCCGATTCTGTGCCGTATTTTTAAAGGCTTCCAATATAGAATGGGTCTCGCACGATACCCTCAAGGTATGAAAGGAGCCGTCATGGAACTGCGTCATCTGCGCTATTTCCAGGTGCTGGGTGAAACCCTCAACTTCACCCGCGCTGCCGTTCGCCTGCACATCGCCCAGCCGCCATTGAGCCGGCAGATCCAGCAACTGGAGGATGAATTGGGCGTGATGTTGCTGGAACGAGGGCGACCGTTGCGGCTGACCGAGGCCGGGCGGTTTTTCTATGAGCACGCCAATGTGCTGCTGGAACAACTGGCCAAGGTCTGCGACACCACGCGGCGTATTGGCCAGGGCGAAAAGACCTGGCTGGGCATCGGCTTCGCGCCCTCGACTCTGTACGGCGTGCTGCCAGAGTTGATTCGGCGGCTGCGCAACCATGAGGCGCTGGAGCTGGAATTGGGCTTGTCGGAGATGACCACCTTGCAGCAAGTCGAGGCGCTCAAGGCCGGGCGTATTGATGTGGGCTTCGGGCGCATTCGCATCGACGACCCGGCCATCGTCCAGCGCGTGCTGGTGGAGGATCGTCTGGTAGCCGTATTGCCCGCCGGCCACCCGCTGCTCGGCGCGCCCGCCACCCTCGCGCAATTGGCCGCAGAGCCGTTTGTGCTCTACCCCGGCAACCCGCGCCCCAGCTATGCCGACCATGTGATCGCGCTGTTCGACGCCCATGGCTTGAGCCTCAAAGTGGCGCAGTGGACCAACGAGTTGCAGACGGCGATCGGGCTGGTGGGCGCGGGGATGGGCGTGACGCTGGTGCCGGCCTCGGTGCAGGTGTTGCACCGGGCGGACATTGGCTACACGCCGATTGTGGAAGCCACTGCGACCTCGCCGATTATCCTGAGCCGGCGCGTGAATGATCAGTCGCCGGGGCTGAGTCATTGTTTGCAGTTGGTTGAGGAGTTGATCTGAAACCCTCCAAACAGCGCAATTCCCCTGTGGGAGCTGGCTTGCCTGCGATAGCGGTGGGTCAGTTAACCAGGATGCCATCTGGCCCAACGCTATCGCAGGCAAGCCAGCTCCCACAGTTTGATCTTCATTGTTTTCAGAGACTGCGCAGGCGCTTGCGCTGCAGGGTTTGGCTGGGGGATTCATCGAACAGTTTGCGGTACTCCGCCGAAAACCGACCCAAGTGGGTAAAGCCCCAGCCCAGCGCGATCTCGGAGATAGTGCGAATTGAACCATGCTCGAGGATTTCCTGGCGCACGGCACCCAGTCGGTACTTCTTCAAATACGCCATCGGCGACAGCGCAAAGTATTTACGAAACGCATCGAACAGCTTGAACCGCGACACACCCGCAGCCGCTTCCAGGTCTTCCAAATGGATCGCCTCGCGGGCGTTGTCGTGGATGTATTGCCGCGCCCGAATCAGGTAATGCGGCAGCTTCACGCCGAGCACGTCGCGCAATTCTTCTGAATAGTTGTTCGGCTGGGCCAGGATCAACCCCTTGATCAACGAGCTTTCCAGATCCCGCGTAAACGCCGCCTGCTCATACAACTCGCTGCTGCACTCAAGCTCCGCAATAAAGTAGCGCGCCATGCGCCACCACGATGCCGAAGCACCGTCCACCGCATCCATCACCGACTCAAACCGCAGTGGCGCTTCAATCGGCCGTTGCAGCAACCCTTCCAGGGATTCACTCATCGCCGCCCGCGTTATCACCACCTGCAATTTGCGGCAATCGCCGGATATCGCCAGCACCTGATGCTCGTTGGGCGACAAAATCACGCCCTGGTCACGGTTGGAACTGAGCTGCAGACCGTTCTTGCTCAATTGCTGCTCGCCCACCAACGGCAGGCTCAGGCTGTAGCTGCTGAAGTGCTCGGCGTCTTCGATATCAATGGTCACGTCGGTGCCGTACTCGATCACACCCAAGGTGGTGGCGCGGGACTTGAACACGTTGGCGCTATGGTGAAAACGCAGGCGCTCGGGCGTACTTGTCGCCAGGCGGTGCGGCCCGCAGATCCCGGACATCCAGCTGCAGGCGCCTTCCAGGTCGAAGCGTTGAATATGGATTTCGCGTGTATGGCTACTCATCAGGGTGCACCCACGGCGGTTAGGCGGTTGCGCGCTCTGGCGGCGCGTCGTTAGCAATCGACAGCAAGTTCTACGCCACGCCCGCCTGAATGCAACGGGGTGGATAGCAACCGTCGACTATGTGGATAAGCCGCAGGCATTTGCGACCTTCCCTTGGTGTGACAGTAGCGCATGCCGTCACCTGGGCGCACTGAACTGGGTATTTGCTGCCCAATTTTGCGGCCTGCCTTCCCCCATTAAGCGGATAGCCCGCGCCCTGCCCCACTGCCTCTAATAACCCACCGATTAGCCCCTATCAAAAAAGGTGCCTCCCATGAGTGGTGCAAGAAGCGTCGAGCAGTGGAAAACGTTTATCGAAGGTTGCCTGGACTTTCGGCCGGTGGACGAAGTGTTCCGCATTGCCCGCGATATGTTCACCGAGCCCGAACTGTTCGATCTGGAGATGGAACTGATCTTCGAAAAAAACTGGATCTACGCCTGCCACGAAAGCGAACTGGCCAATAACCACGACTTCGTGACGATGCGCGCCGGGCGCCAGCCGATGATCATCACCCGCGACGGCGAGGGCCAACTCAATGCGCTGATCAACGCCTGCCAGCATCGCGGCACCACGCTGACCCGCGTCGGCAAGGGCAACCAGTCGACCTTTACCTGCCCGTTCCACGCCTGGTGCTACAAGAGCGACGGCCGGCTGGTGAAGGTCAAGGCGCCGGGCGAGTACCCGGAAGGTTTCGACAAAGCCACACGCGGCCTGAAAAAAGCCCGTATCGAAAGCTACAAGGGCTTTGTGTTCATCAGCCTCAACGTGCAAGGCAGCGACAGCCTGGAAGACTTCCTCGGTGACGCCAAAGTGTTTTTCGACATGATGGTCGCGCAGTCCGCCACCGGTGAACTGGAAGTGCTGCCGGGCAAATCCGCCTACACCTACGACGGCAACTGGAAGCTGCAAAACGAAAACGGCCTGGACGGTTATCACGTCAGCACCGTGCACTACAACTACGTGGCCACGGTGCAGCATCGCCAGCAGGTGAATACCGAAAATGGCAGCGCGTCCGCCAGCACCCTGGACTACAGCAAACTCGGCGCCGGCGACGCGAATACCGATGACGGCTGGTTCGCCTTCAACAACGGCCACAGCGTGCTGTTCAGCGACATGCCCAACCCCAGCGTGCGCTCGGGCTACGCCACCATCATGCCGCGCCTGGTGGATGAACACGGCCAGCAGAAAGCCGAGTGGATGATGCACCGCCTGCGCAACCTGAACATCTACCCGAGCCTGTTCTTTCTCGACCAGATCAGCTCGCAGCTGCGCATCATCCGCCCGGTGGCGTGGAACAAGACCGAGATCATCAGCCAGTGCCTGGGCGTGAAAAACGAGTCGGCGGCCGACCGCGAAAACCGCATTCGCCAGTTCGAGGATTTCTTCAACGTGTCGGGCATGGGCACGCCGGATGATCTGGTGGAATTTCGCGAAGCCCAGCGCGGTTTCCAGGGCCGCCTGGAACGCTGGAGCGATATCTCACGGGGCAGCCATCGCTGGGAAACCGGCCCCACGCCGAACAGCGAAGCCATCGGCATTCAACCGGCCATGACCGGCACCGAATTCACCCACGAAGGCTTGTATGTGAACCAGCACCGTAACTGGCAGCAATTTCTGCTCAAAGGCCTGGACCAGCAAGCGCTGACACTGCGGGAGGTGAAGTGATGGATGCCCAATTGCAGTACCGGATAGAGCAATTCTTTTACCGCAAATCCGAGCTGTGCGACGCCCAGGACTGGGACGCCTACGTGCAGCTGTTCGACCCGCAGAGCGAGTTTCACCTGCCGCAATGGGACTCGGAGCACGTGTACACCCGCGACCCCAAACGCGAGATGTCGCTGATCTACTACGCCAACCGTTCGGGCCTGGAAGACCGCGTGTTCCGTTTGCGCACCGGCAAGGCGGCGTCAGCGACGCCGATGCCGCGCACCTTGCACTTGATCAGTAACGTGCGGATCGCCGAGCAGGCAGACGGCACGCTGGAGGTGAAACTGAACTGGCACACGCTGTTCTATCGCTTGGCCACGTCGGAGCAGTTTTACGGGACTGCCACTTACCACCTCAAGCCGGACGGGGACAGCTGGCTGATCACCCGCAAGCATGCACTGTTACTCAACGACACCATCAATTCGGTGCTGGATTTTTATCACCTTTGATCAGGCACATCACACCCTGTGGCGAGGGAGCTTGCTCCCGGTGGACCGGGCTGGCGCTCCAGTGCGCAGCGCTCCCAAGCTTTTGGGGCCGCTGCGCAGCCCAGCGGGAGCAAGCTCCCTCGCCACAGGTTATGCGCGCGGAGAACAACATATGAATCACAAAGTGGCCTTCAGTTTTGCCGACGGCAAAACCCTGTTTTTCCCGGTAGGCGCGAATGAAATCCTGCTGGACGCGGCATTGCGCAACGGCATCAAGATCCCGCTCGATTGCCGTGAGGGCGTGTGCGGCACCTGCCAGGGCCGTTGCGAGTCCGGCGATTACACCCAGGATTATGTCGACGACGAAGCCCTCTCCAGCCTCGACCTCAAGCAACGCAAGATGCTCAGTTGCCAGACGCGGGTGCAGTCCGACGCTACGTTCTACTTCGATTTTGAATCGAGCCTGTGCAATGCGCCGGGGCCGGTGCACGTGCGCGGCAAGGTCAGCGAAGTGCAGTTGGTGTCGGCCAGCACTGCGATTTTGCAGCTGACCCTGGACGACTCACTGGACTTCCTGCCCGGTCAATATGCCCGTCTGTCGATTCCAGGCACCGACCGTTGGCGTTCGTATTCTTTTGCCAACCGGTCGGGCAATCAATTGCAATTTCTGGTGCGCCTGTTGCCCGATGGTGTCATGAGCAACTACCTGCGCGAACGCTGCCAGGTGGGTGATGAAGTGCTGATGGAGGCGCCATTGGGTGCTTTCTACCTCAGGCATGTCACCCGGCCGCTGATCCTGGTGGCCGGCGGCACCGGCTTGTCCGCCTTGCTGGGCATGCTTGATGAGCTGGCTGCCAGCGGCTGCAACCAGCCGGTCCACTTGTATTACGGCGTGCGCGGGGCCGAGGACTTGTGCGAAGCCCAACGCATCCAGGCCTACACCTCGACAATCCCCGGCTTTCGCTACACCGAAGTGCTCAGCGACCCGTCGCCCGAGTGGCCGGGCAAACGCGGCTACCTCACCGAACATTTCGACCTGGCCGAATTGCGGGACGGTTCGGCGGATATGTACGTGTGCGGGCCCCCTCCAATGGTCGAATCCATTCAACAATGGCTGGCGGATCAGGCACTTGATGGCGTTCAACTGTATTACGAAAAGTTTACGCAGAGTAATATCTGACCCCTCAGCGGTTCTGAGGGGCTGATGCGGCGTGCACTCACCCTCAAGAAAAACAAGTAGAAGGGAATGTTAATGGCGGATGACATGGTTAACCCGGTGGGCCTCAAGCGTGGCCTGAAGAACCGGCACATTCAGCTGATTGCCTTGGGAGGGGCGATTGGCACAGGGTTGTTCCTCGGTTCGGCCGGGGTACTCAAGTCGGCGGGGCCGTCGATGATCCTGGGCTACGCGATTGCCGGTTTCATCGCGTTCCTGATCATGCGCCAGCTTGGCGAGATGATCGTCGAAGAGCCGGTGGCCGGCTCCTTCAGCCACTTCGCCCACAAATACTGGGGCGGCTACGCCGGCTTCCTGGCGGGCTGGAACTACTGGGTGCTCTACGTGCTGGTGGGCATGGCCGAACTGACGGCCGTGGGCAAATACATCCAGTTCTGGTGGCCGGAGATTCCGACCTGGGTCAGTGCGCTGGTGTTTTTTGTCGCGGTCAACCTGATCAACACCCTCAACGTGAAGTTCTTCGGTGAAGCCGAGTTCTGGTTTGCGATCATCAAGGTGGTGGCGATTGTCGGCATGATCGTGCTCGGCTGCTACCTGCTGTTCAGCGGCACCGGCGGCCCGCAAGCTTCGGTGAGCAACCTGTGGAGCCACGGCGGGTTCTTCCCTAATGGCGGCATGGGGCTGTTGATGTCGATGGCCTTCATCATGTTCTCGTTCGGTGGCCTGGAGCTGGTGGGCATTACCGCCGCCGAGGCCAGCGAGCCGCGTAAAGTGATCCCCAAAGCCATCAACCAGGTGGTCTACCGCATCCTGATTTTCTACGTCGGCGCGCTGACCGTGCTGCTGTCGCTGTACCCATGGGACCAACTGCTGCAAACCCTCGGCGCGTCGGGCGATGCCTACAGCGGCAGCCCGTTTGTGCAGATCTTCTCGCTGATCGGTAACGACACCGCCGCGCACATCCTCAACTTCGTGGTGCTGACCGCGGCGCTGTCGGTGTACAACAGCGGCGTGTACTGCAACAGCCGCATGCTGTTCGGCCTGGCCGAGCAAGGCGACGCGCCCAAGGCGCTGATGAAGCTCAACAAGCAAGGCGTGCCGATTCGCGCCCTGGCCATTTCGGCCTTGGTGACGATGCTGTGCGTGGTGGTCAACTACGTCGCGCCGCACAGTGCGCTGGAACTGCTGTTCGCGCTGGTGGTTGCCTCGCTGATGATCAACTGGGCACTGATCAGCCTCACCCACATCAAGTTCCGCAAGGCCATGGGCGAGCAAGGCGTGACGCCGTCGTTCAAGACCTTCTGGTTCCCGTTCAGCAACTACCTGTGCCTGGCGTTCATGGTGATGATCATCAGCGTGATGCTGGCGATTCCAGGCATTCGCGAGTCGGTGTATGCGATGCCGGTGTGGGTGGGAATTATCTACATTGCCTACCGGTTGCGGATTAGAAAAAGCAACGCGGTAGTGAACGCACGGTGATACCTGTGGGAGCCGGGCTTGCCCGCGATGGCGGTGGGTCAGTCAGTGGATCGGCTGGCTGACACACCGCTATCGCAGGCAAGCCATCTCCCACATTTGATTGCATTCCAGATGTAGAAAGCCCCGGGATTCCGGGGCTTTTTTTATAGAGTGGAACGCACTCGCCACAGTTCGGGGAACAACACCGTGTCGAGCATCTTGCGCAGATAACCCACGCCTTCCGTGCCGCCAGTGCCGGGCTGGAAGCCAATGATGCGCTCCACCGTGGTCACATGCCGAAAGCGCCACTGGCGGAAAGAGTCTTCCAGGTCGATAAACTTCTCGGCCAACTGATACAAATCCCAATACCGGCTCGGGTCGCGGTACACCTCGCGCCACGCCGCCTCCACCGACTCATCGTGAACCGTGGCCGCCGTCGGGTCGCGTTCGGCGCGTTTGGGGTCAATCGCCAGACCCGCTTTAACCATCAGGTTGATCGCTTCGTCATACAACGACGGCGTGGCAATCGCCACTTTCAACTCGTTCAGCAACTCTGGGCGATGCGCATGTGGCCGCAACAGCGCTGCACTTTTATTGCCGAGGATAAATTCGATCTCGCGGTACTGAAACGACTGGAACCCTGACGACTGCCCCAAGAACGGGCGAATCGCCTTGTATTCCGACGGCGTCATGGTCGCCAGCACGGCCCAGGCGTGCACCAGTTGGTCGAAGATCCGCGACACCCGCGCCAGCATCTTGAAGGCCGGCGGCAACTCGCCCAGGCGCACGTGTTCGCGAGCGGCCTTGAGTTCGTGGAGCATCAGTTTCATCCACAGCTCCGAGGTCTGGTGCTGGATGATAAAGAGCATTTCGTTGTGGTCCGGCGACAGCGGGTGCTGGGCACTGAGGACTTTGCCCAGGTCCAGGTAATCGCCGTAGCTCATGGACTCGGAAAAATTCAGTTCGGCGTTATGCCATTCTTCCGGCGGCTGGTAATCAGATGAGAAGGGACACTGGCTCATCGCGTGGGCTCCTTGAGCGGGCGCAAAATGGCACGGACGGGGCTGGCGTCCAGGTTGGCAAAACGCAGCGGCAGCGCGATCAACTCATAATCACCCTCCGGCACGTCATCGAGCACGATGCCTTCGAGAATCGCCATGCCATGGCGGGCCACGGCGTTGTGCGAATCCATGGTCTTGGACTGTTGCGGGTCCAGCGACGGTGTGTCGATACCGATCAGGCGCACGCCCAGGCTGGCCAGCAGCTCAATGGTTTGCGGGGCGATGGCGGTGAAATTCGAATCCCATTCGGTCAGCGGTGCTTGTGGATAAGTGCGCAGCAGCACGCGCTCAGGCAAGTTATCCACACGCCCTTGCAATTGATGCGGCTGCACCAGCGCGCCGCTGCCCAGGCAATGCAGCACCCGGCACGGGCCCATGTACACATCCAGCGACACCTCACCGATCGGCGCGCCGTCGGCGCTGTAATGCAGCGGCGCATCCACATGGGCGCCGGTGTGCGGCGAAAAGGTCACGCGCCCCACATTCACCGGGCACTCGGGGCCGAACTGCCATACGCGCGCTTCCTGGAACGGCGTATCGCCCGGCCAGGTCGGCGTCGCCGTACTCAAGGGCGGGCTGATATCCCACCACGTTTTTATTGGGTTCATTGCAAGGCTCTCACTCGTTCTTGGGTGAATGATACGAGGGCCAGCCGTGCATTTTCTTGCTAATTCCTGCGCAGGGCGGGAAATTTTTCGCAGTTACTGCGAGGAAATCGCTTATTGACGCTCATAAATGTCGTCTTAAAAAAGTATTCCAATCTCTAGAGATCCAATGTGGGAGCGGGCTTGCTCGCGAAGGCGCTGGTTCAGTCACCGGATGTGCTGGCTGACCCACCGCCTTCGCGAGCAAGCCCGCTCCCACAGGGACTGCACAGTGTCTGAGAGATCGAGTTCGGCTGCGCTTCTGGGCATCCCGATGTCGAGTTCAGACCACTGGCCCAACGCCCAAGGCTTTAGGGTGAACCCTTCCATTCCCTGCCTCGGAGCCATCATGTCCAAGCCCATCACCGTACTGCGCGACACCCACCCGCTACCTGTCCTGGATGCCTGCAAGTGGGAAAAGCTCGAGGGCGACCCGCACACCGTCAACCTCAACGCCTACACCAGCGAAGACGGCAGCAAAATCATGGGCACCTGGATCTGCACACCGGGCAAGTGGTACGTGGAATACGTGAAATGGGAATACTGCCACTTCCAGGAAGGCTACTGCGTGATCACCCCGGAAGGCATGGCGCCGATTCACCTGCGCGCCGGGGATATCTTTGTGGTGGAACCCGGCATGAAGGGCACGTGGGAAGTGGTCGAGACGGTGCGTAAGTATTTTGTTTTCGCGTAAATCACACCAGACAAATCCCTGGCTAACTTCAGCTTAGTCCTAGCGTGAGTCACAATTCCTTAAAGCACCCTGCGATGAGTCCTCTCTCTCACGCAGGCTGCCTAAGTGAACGTTCTGACCAAAATATGCACGCTGAATATCTGCATTTTTCTCGCACCCTCTGCCTTTGCTGACTTCATCAACGACAGCACCGGCAAGCTGGAACTGAAAAACGTCTACTACAACCGCGACTATCGCGACCCCGAAGCCACGCAGTCCAAGCGCGAGGAGTGGGCACAAGGTTTTGCCTTGCAGCTTGAGTCGGGGTTTACCGAAGGCACCGTGGGCGTGGGGGTCGACGTACTGGCAATGGCGGGGTTCAAGCTCGACTCGAGCGCCAGCCGCACCCGCACCGGCCTGCTGCCCGTGCGTGAATCCGGTAAAGCCGAAGACAGCTACGGCGAGATAGGCCTAACGGCCAAATTGAGGGCTTCGCAAAGCACGCTGAAAATCGGCACGCTGGCCCCGCCGCCACTGCCGATTCTGGAAAAGAACCTGGGTACGCTGCAACCGCAATACTTCAAGGGCATGTACCTGCGTTCGCAAGAGTTGCAAGACCTGACCCTGGATGTGGGCAGAATTACCCACGTCAACCAAGGCAACTCCACCAACTTTGAAGCCTTGGGTGTCGGCACGGGTTCACGCAAAAACATTGTTGTGCGGGGCAAGAACCAATCAAATGCATTCGACTTTGCCGGCGGCAGTTACGCCTTCAGCAAACACCTCACCGCCAGTTACTACCGCAGCGCGCTGGATGACCTCTACACCCAACACGCGGCCACCGTTCAACACACCTACCCCGTGGCAGAGAACCAAAGCCTGAAAAGCGAACTGCGCTACTCGCGCTCCGCCGACAACGGTAATACCAACATTGACAACACCATGTGGGGCGCCGCACTGAGCTACTCACTGGGCTCACATAAGTGGACCGGCGCCTATCAGACCATGGCCGGCAAAACCGGGTATGCGTCACTCAGAGGCAGCTTCTCTTCGGTGTTGAATTTTTTCCAATACAGCGACTTCGCCAATAAAGATGAAAAATCCTGGCAGGCTCGCTACGACTACGATTTCACCGCACTGGGCGTTCCCGGCCTGTCGATGTTTACGCGCTATGGCTCAGGCAGCAACGTCGACCGAGGCCCGGGGCGCTCGGATGGCCGCGAGTGGGAGCGGGATATCGACGTGACCTATGCATTCCAGAACCCGACCCTGAAAAACGTCAAGGTCCGCCTGCGCAATGCGGTGGTGCGTTCCAACTTTGAGCGCAATGTCGATGAAAACCGCTTGATCGTGAGCTACGAACGGCCTCTGTGGTAACCACCGGCAAAAACCCGGGAGCCCGCCCGACGCGGGCTCCCGGAAACGCCCCTACTGGGGTTTGCGATAGCTGTTGATGATGGCCGAGAAGTCTTTGCCACCGTCCCCACGCTGACTCATCGATTGATACAACTGCTGGGCCACGGCGCCGAGGATTACCGGTTGCTTGGCCTGGCGCGCGGCTTCGGTGGCCAGGCCCAGGTCTTTGAGCATCAGGTCGGCGCCGAAACCACCGGTATAGCCACGGGACGACGGCGCAGTTTCAATCACGCCCGGCCATGGGTTGTAGGTGTCGGAACTCCAGCAGCGCCCGGTGGAGCTGTTGATGATGCCGGCCAGCACTTGCGTGTCGATGCCCAGCGCATCGCCCAGGGCCATGGCCTCGCTGACGCCGACCATGCTGATGCCGAGCAACAGGTTGTTGCAGATCTTGGCGATCTGGCCGGTGCCGACGTCGCCGCAATGCACGATATTGCGGCCCATCTGCGCCAGCACCGGTTGCAGGGTGGCGAACAGCTGCGGGGTGGCGCCGACCATGAAGGTCAGCGTCCCGGCTTGTGCGCCACCGGTGCCGCCGGAGACAGGTGCGTCGGCCACCACCACGCCTTGTTTTGCCGCCGCCGCGGACACATCGCGAATGGTTTGCGGGTCGATGGTGCTGCAATCCACCGCCGGCACGCCTTTGCCGATGCCAGCAAGCACGCCATCTTCATTCAGCCACACGCTGCGCACATGGGCAGCGGCCGGCAGCATGGTAATCACCAGCTCCGCGCCACTGGCCGCATCACGCGGCGAGTCGCTGATGGCGCCGCCCAGTTCGGCCAACTCCTTGAGCACTGTCTGGTTCAAATCAAACAGGTTAAGCGCATGGCCAGCCTTGATCAGGTTGCGGGCCATGGGCGCGCCCATATTGCCCAGGCCGATAAATGCAATCTTCATGGTCTTCTCCCCAAATCAGCGCAGGTTGATGGTGGTGTTGACGCCATCGTTGACCGTGTCGTCGTCGAACCAGCGGCTGGTGACGGTTTTGGTCTGGGTGTAGAACTGCACCACTTGCTTGCCATACGGGCCGAGGTCGCCGAGCTTGGAGCCACGGGAACCGGTGAAGCTGAAGAACGGCACCGGCACCGGAATCGGGATGTTGATGCCGACCTGGCCTACATCGATTTCGCTCTGGAACTTACGCGCCGCCGCACCGCTTTGGGTGAACAGGCCGGTGCCGTTGCCGAACGGGTTGGCGTTGACCAGCGCGATGGCCTCATCCAGCGTGGCGACTTCCAGCACCACCAGCACCGGGCCGAAGATTTCCTGAGTATAGATCTGCATATCGGTGGTCACACCCGAGAACAGGGTCGGGCCGACGAAGTTGCCTTGCTCGAAGCCCGGTACCTTGATGTCGCGGCCATCGAGCTCCAGCTTGGCGCCTTCTTTCACGCCGCTTTCGATCAGTTCCAGGATGCGTGCCTTGGCGCGTTTGGAGATCACCGGGCCGACATCCGTGCCCGCTTCGCTGCCGGCATTGACCTTGAGTTTTTGCGCCAGCGCTTTCAGGTCAGGCAGCCATTGCTTGGCCGCGCCCACCAGCACCACCACCGAGGTGGCCATGCACCGCTGGCCCGCCGCGCCGAAACCGGCACCGACCAGGGCATTCAAGGTGTGTTCGCGGTTGGCGTCCGGCAGCACCACGGCGTGGTTCTTGGCGCCCATCATCGACTGCACGCGCTTGCCGTGTTTGCCGGCCAGGTCATAAACGTGGGTGCCCACGGCGGTCGAACCGACGAAGGAAACTGCCTTGATATCTTTATGGGTGCACAGCGCATCCACCACATCCTTGCCGCCGTGCACCACGTTGAGCACGCCAGCCGGCACACCGGCTTCCAGCGCCAGCTCTACCAGCAACATAGTCGACAGCGGGTCCTGCTCGGACGGTTTGAGTACGAAGGTGTTACCGCAGGCAATTGCCATCGGGAACATCCACAGCGGAATCATCGCCGGGAAGTTGAACGGCGTGATGCCGGCGCACACGCCGATGGGCTGGCGCAGGGTGTAGGTGTCGACGCCACCGGCGACGTTTTCAGCGAACTCGCCCATCTGCAAGGTGCCAATGGAGCACGCGTGTTCGACCACTTCCAGACCACGGAAAATATCGCCTTCGGCGTCGGCAATGGTCTTGCCCTGCTCGGCGCTGAGGACTACGGCGATGCGCTTGGAATGTTCGCGGATCAAGGCTTGCAGCTTGAGCATGATGCGCATGCGTGCGCCGATCGGCGTGAGCTTCCAGGTTTGAAAAGCTTGATGCGCGGCGTCGATGGCGGCGTTGACTTCATCGGCGGTGGCGAAAGGGACCTTGGCCAGCACCTCTTGAGTGGCCGGGTTAACGATGTCTTGCCAGTGGGTGGTCTTGGACTCGACCCATTCACCCTTGATCAGCAACTTGACCTGTTGCACGGAAATATCGGCAGAAGCGTTCATGTGGTCTCCAATCTTATATTTATGCAGAGACAAGGCGCGTAAACCGCCTTGGGAAATGAGGCGTTCGGACTGTTTTTGGAGTATAGATGTGCAAATCTCTAATAAGAACGCACATAAAAGCCGGTCCAATATGCAAAAAAACATCACGTCGCTAGGCTCCCTGAACTGGGATGACCTGAAGTTTTTCCTCGAAGTGGCCCGCACCCGCAAGGCCAGCGTCGCCGCCAAGCGCCTGGCGGTGGACTACACCACCGTGTCGCGGCGTATCAGCTCGTTGGAAGTGTCGCTGGGCACATTGCTGTTCGAAAAATCCCGGACCAACGGCTTCGTGCTCACCACCGAAGGCCAGCGTTTGCTGGGTTATGCGGAGTCCATCGAAAGCACGCTGCACATGGCCTGCGAGCAGGTGTCCGGCTCTGGCGTGGCGCTGTCCGGGCATGTGCGCATGGGCTGCACCGAAGGTTTCGGCAGCTTCTTCGTAACGCCGCAGCTCAGTCATTTTGTCGACACTTACCCGGCAATCTCGGTGGATATTTTGCCCCTGCCCCACTTCATCAGCCTGTCCAAGCGCGAAGCCGACATAGTGATCGCCCTGGAGCGCCCGGAACACGGGCCGTATGTGTGCTGCAAACTGTGCGACTACAAGCTGCAGCTGTACGCGACCCAGGACTACCTCGACCAACACCCGCCGATCCGCAAACCGGCGGATTTGGCCGAGCATCCGTTTATCAGCTATGTGGATGATCTGGCGTTCAGCTCGGAGCTGTTGTACCTGGCCAACGTGGTGCCCGGCGCCAGCGCAAGTTTGCGCAGTACCAGCGTGATCGCGCAGTACGTGGCGGCGCAGCAGGGCCGGTCGATGGCGATATTGCCGTGCTTTTTGGCAGCGCAAGACCCACGGTTGTTGCCGGTGCTGGGCGAGCAGATTGCGATTACGCGGCAGTTCTGGATGTATTGCCGGGAGGATTTGAGGAAGCTGAAGCGGATTACGCTGTTGTGGGATTACATCAGGGAAGTGACGGAGCAGAACGCGGGGTTATTGATGGGGGAAACGCGGGAGATGAGGTTCGCAGATTAAAGGGCCATCAGCGACGATTCGCTTTAATTTGCAGGACGTTTCCTAGAGACTCTCTACCCTATTGCGCCTTACCGTTTGGGTCACTAGCCTCCTGACTTCGCTGCTCATCAGCGATCGGGTTTAGCGATCCGGGTTTCAGGCGTGACATTGCCCCCAACAGTATCAGCTGGCTCTCGTCAGCTTTTAGCGTTTTATGGCGGCTGTGTGCGGGAGACTTTCGAGTCTACCCGGGATGCGCTCTGGCCCGGATCGCTAACCTGCACACAGCTGCCACCCTCTTCATGTTTAGCGATGTGATGTGGCGGCTCTACTTCAGCAGAGAGCAATCATCATGAGCAAAATCGTCCCCGATCCACCCCTTTCCTCCATCACCACCCTCGGCGTCGTCACCTTCGGCGATTACGGCGAAAACCAAAAACCGCTGTTCCGCGTCAATGCCGGCATGCCCATCGAGCAAGCCCTGGAACACGCCTCCACCCTGCTGTTCTACTCCAAGAAACTCGCCATGGAAGCCGCCATGGATGTACGCGGCGAGCAATACGCCTGGGCCGCGCACTACCTGTGTGAGATGGGCAAAGCCGTGGTGGATGACCTGACGCAAGCAATGACGCCGAGCAGCTAAGCGAACACGCCAGCAAGCACACTGCAAAACAAAATGTGGGAGCGGGCTTGCTCGCGAAAGCGGTGGGTCAGTGAGTAAATCCTCAGCTGACCCACCGCCATCGCGGGCAAGCCCGGCTCCCACAGTTGAAGGGTGGTGGGCACAAGATTCAGACCTGGCACAAATAAGTGTGGGAGCTGGCTTGCCTGCGATGGCGGTGGGTCAGGCAGCTTGGTTGTTACTGATGTACCGCATTCGCGAGCAAGCCCGCTCCCACAGTTGAACTGCGGCGAGCACAGGATTCAGGTCTACCACAAATAACTGTGGGAGCTGGCTTGCCTGCGATGGCGGTGGGTCAGGCAGCTTGGTTGTTACTGATGTACCGCCTTCGCGGGCAAGCCCGGCTCCCACAGCTGAAGGGTGGTGGGCACAGGATTCAGGTCTGGCACAAATAAGTGTGGGAGCTGGCTTGAACTGGTCAAGTAATCTTGGACACCATTTAAGGTTCACGCCGCCAGTCTCTCCCTGACGACCGGCGACCGGTAATCGTTGTAACTGTGAGGCCTGGAGATGTTGTAGCGAGAGACATAGCGCTGCACATCTGCCCGGGCCTCATGCTCTGATTCATAGCCCGTCTCAGGCACCCATTCTGATTTCAAACTTCCGAAGAAGCGCTCCATCGGAGCGTTATCCCAGCATTCGCCTTTACGACTCATGCTTTGCCGTAGCTCATGTTCCAGCAGCTCATTCCTGAACTTATGGCTCGTGTACTGACAACCTTGGTCTGAGTGAAACAGCACGTCTTTAGGGCGGCCTCTAAGCTCAACTGCCATCCGCAAAGCCTCGCAGGTCAGCGTGGCATCGGAAATCATAGAAAACGACCAACCCACGACCCGACGAGCAAACAAATCCAGAACTGCGGCGAAATACAGCCACCGCTTCCCGACTTTGATGTACGTCACGTCTCCACACCACACCTGGTTAACCGCCGTCACATCAAACTTGCGCTTGAGCACATGCGGGGCCACTAACGCTTCCACGCCGGGCGATTTGTACTTGTGACGTCGGCGCTGACGGCTGGCGATCCCCGCTTCGCGCATCAAACTGCGAGCCAAGTACCGCCCGATGCGATGCCCTTTCTCTTGCAGCTCCTTCGCCAAAGTTCTCGCTCCCGCAGAAGCCCGCGATGCCTTGTGATGCCTGACCAGCGCGGCCTTGAGCTTCTCCCGCTCAGGATTTGCTCTGCCTTGGCGCTGACGCCAAGCGTAAAAGCTACTTCTGTTGACGCCGAACGCCCGGCAACACCTGTTGACGCCGTACTGCTCGTCCAGCTCATCGATCAGCGTGAATGATCTTTGGCGTCCAAAAGCAGGAGAGCACTGGCCTTTTTTAGGATTTCGATGTCCAGGTCTTTCTCCCGAAGCAACGCTTTGAGCCTCTGAATCTCTCGTTGATCGGCAGTAATCGCCTTGGCGCCTACCGGCGTCGAGCCTAATCGCTCTTTACGCACCTGATCCACCCAGCGGCGCAAGGCTGTAGGGCCAATATCCAAACTGGCGCACACCTCGGGAACCTGCAGCCCTTCAT
This sequence comes from Pseudomonas sp. FP2338, assembly GCF_030687515.1. Lineage (NCBI taxonomy): Bacteria > Pseudomonadati > Pseudomonadota > Gammaproteobacteria > Pseudomonadales > Pseudomonadaceae > Pseudomonas > Pseudomonas sp. FP2338. Next base: position 5,370,940 of record NZ_CP117436.1, read on the forward strand.
CCAGCACCATGCTGGCAGCTTTGAGCTTGAACTCACTCGAATAAGATTTGCGCATATCCAAACACCTCAGATTTGGGCGCCATCATAGCGCCCGATTGAAGTGTCCAAAATCATTAGGCCAGTTCAGCTTGCCTGCGAATGGCGGTGGGTCAGGTAGCTTGGTTGTTACTGATACACCGCATTCGCGGGCAAGCCCGCTCCCACATTTGGACTGTAGTGGGTACAGGATTCAGGTCTGGCACAAATAAGTGTGGGAGCTGGCTTGCCTGCGATGGCGGTGGGTCAGGCAGCTTGGTTGTTACTGATGTACAGCATTCGCGAGCAAGCCCGCTCCCACATTTGGACTGTGGTGGGTACAGGATTCAGGTCTGGCACAAATAAGTGTGGGAGCTGGCTTGCCTGCGATGGCGGTGGGTCAGGCAGTTTATCTGCTGCTGATACACCGCATTCGCGAGCAAGCCCGGCTCCCACATTTGCACTGTAGTGGGCACAAGATTTAGGTCTGGCACAAATGAGTGTGGGAGCTGGCTTGCCTGCGATGGCGGTGGGTCAGGCAGCTTATCTACTGCTGATACACCGCTATCGCAGGCAAGCCAGCTCCCACAGTTGACCGCATTGGCACGTTGGAACTGAGTGTGGTGCTTAGTCGGCAATCACGACGATCGACACGCGCCGGTTCTCGGTGCGGCCTGCCACGGTGGTGTTCGACGCCACCGGTTCGCTGCTGCCCAGGCCGCGCAGTTGGATGTTTTCTTCTTTCATGCCCACGCCGGTCAGCACCTTGGCCACGCTTTTTGCGCGGCGCAGGGACAGTTGCTGGTTGTAGGTTTCTTTGCCGGAGGCGTCGGTGTGGCCGTCGACGCGCACGCGTTCGATGCCAGCGCCCGTCAGGGCTTTGCCGATGCGTTCGACGATGTCGGTGCTGGCTTTGTTGAGGCTTTCGACGTCGCTGCCAAACAGCACTTTGCCGGACAGGCCGAACGCCCAACCTTCGTCGGTCAGTTCAAAGCCTTGTTGTTTAAGCACGGCGATTTGTGCCGGGCTCAGGCCCTTGGGTGGTGGCGTCTGGCAGCCGCCGAGGGCTAAAAAGGCCACCAACAAAGTGATAAACAGAACACGCGTTTTCGAGAACAAGGGATCAACTCCTGTGTTGAACATTGGCAGCGGTAGGCTCCGCCTCCGCCGTTTGCTGGCCGCCCTGGGACAGCCGCTTGGCTTGGTACATGGCCGCGTCGGCGGCATTGAGCAGGGTGCCGGGAGTGGCGCCATGATCGGGGTAGATGGCGATGCCGATACTGAGGGAGGTCAACACCTGGGTATTGCCGGGCAACGGGATTGGTTTGTCCATACTGGCAATGATCTTGTCGGCGATGCGCTGGGCATCCTCGGCCTTGTGCAGCGGCGCCAGCAGGATCGCAAATTCATCACCGCCCAGCCGCGCCACCAGGTCATCCTCACGCAGTTGCGCACGTACGCGCTCGGCGACGGCGACCAGCACGGCATCGCCGGCGGCGTGGCCGAAGTTGTCGTTGATGTCTTTGAAACGGTCGCTGTCGAGGAACAGCACCGCCACCTTCTCATTGACCTTGGCGGCGCTGCGCAGGGCGCGGATCATGCGGCCCTCGAAAAAAGCGCGATTGGGCAAGCCGGTGAGGCTGTCATGACTGGCCTGGTGCGCGAGGGTTTCATTTTCACTTTGCAGGTGGCTTTGCCAGGCTTCCATCTCGCCGAGCAGGGCGTTGAAGTCGCTGCCGAGGCTGTCGAGTTCGGCGATCTGCGCCGGTGGCACGCGGCTGTCGAAATCGCGCTCGCTGCGGGCGGCGTGGGCCACGGCGGCGAGGCTTTGCAGCGGTTCAGTGATGCCTTGCAACAGGCGCCGCGCCAGGTACAACGCGACCCAGGCGCTGAGCGCGGTACAAATCAGAATCCCGGCCAGGCCACTGAGCAAAAAGCGCAGCAGGCTGCCGCCATGGCCGATCAAGTGAATGCTGCCGACGGGTTGGCCCTGGTGCAGGATCGGCTGGCTGATGGGCTGTTCGAGCAGGGTGTGCGCCACCGCCAGTTCAACCCTGGAGAGCATGCCGTTATCGGGCCGTATCCATTGCGCCAGCAGCTTGCCGTTGGCATCGAAGACTTCGGCCTGGGCCACTTCTTCGGTGGAGGCAATCAGGCTCAAGGCCTCGGTGGCGGCGGCACTGTCGTCGAACACCACTGCCGCCTCAACGGTGTAGTTGATGGAGCGCGCAATCAGGTGCAGGTTGTGCTCGGCATACACGCGCAGCGCCAGCACGCCGAGCAGGGTCAGCGACACACTGGCCAGGGTCACGGCCACCAGTGCCAGGATCAAATGCCCACGGCCAATGACCGAACGCAAGGTCGGCCGCACTTTAGCGGTACTCATGGCGCTGGCGCTCGACGTCGGGACAGTTGCAACACGCTGGGGTGAATACGCACGCCACTGCGGGCGACGGAGTCCAGGTTGACCTCGAACGACACTTGCTCATCGCTCACGCGCAGGCAGAACAGGCTGCCCACGGTGCATTGGTCGCCGCCTTCGCTGATGCTGAGCACCGGGTGGCCGATCAATGAGGTGAACAGACGGCTGCGTTCATCGGCGGAGAGTTTGCCGATGTAAATGGCGTCGCAGGCGCTGACGATATTGGGATTATCGGCCAGCAGACGCTGCACCACCACCGGGCGGCCAGTGGCCTGGGTGGTGCCTTTGATCAGGTCGTCGGTGTATTGGGTGGGGCCGACGATGCACAAGCGCAGTTGCGCAGGCTCCACCGGCCAACGGGCATAACTGAGGATGCCGAGTACCACTTGGGTGACCGCCTGGGCGCGGTGATCCGCCAGGCTGGGCGTCTGCGCAAATACACGCGGGGCGAGCAGGCATAGCACCGCCACCAGTAACATGCGTCTCCAGCTCAAACTGCGCTCTGTGGGCGAGACAGCCACGTTCATGCAGCGATTCTCTCAGCTATTTTACAGGGTGATGCCGCAACGATAGCACAGCGGCGGAAAACCCCACGACTTGGGGGTTTATCAATGCCCGCTATTTTTTCAGAAAAATCAGGCAACTAAACCAGAAGTATTTCATGACCCATCAGTCAGTTTTATCAGACGCTGCATCTAATTCCAGCATCAACCCGCTCAGACGTTTGACCTTGCGCCGCACCGCTTCCTCAAACACCCCGCCTCGCGGTTCGATCAAACTGAACCAGCGTTTGGCGCGGGTGATGCCGGTGTAGATCAGCTCTTTGGTCAGCACCGGGTTCAGCGCATCCGGCAGAATCAGCGCCGTGTGGGTGAATTCCGAGCCCTGGGATTTGTGCACGGTCATGGCGTACACGGTTTCCACATCATTCAGACGGCTGGGCAGTACAAAACGCACGCCGCCCTGGCCATCGTTGCGTGGGAAAGCCACACGCAGCACCTGTGGGCCGCCGTCACTTTCAGGCAGTTTGAGGGCGATGCCGATGTCGCCGTTCATCAAGCCCAGGCCGTAGTCGTTGCGGGTCATCAGCACCGGGCGGCCTTCGTACCATTGGTCATCGCCTTCGATCAGCCGCACTTTACGCAAGGCGGCGGTGATGCGCAGGTTTAAACCTTCCACGCCCCACGGGCCCTTACGCACGGCACACAGCAGCTGGAACGCATCGAAGGCTTGCAGCAGCTGTTGCGCCCAGTGGGTCCAGGCGACGTCTTCACGTGGGGTGTCGAGTGCAGGACGCGCGCTGTGCAGCAGATTCAGGTAATAGCGATAACCCTGGGCATCGTCGCCCTGCCCGTCCAGCACCAGGCGCTCAAGGGCGTGATCGTGCTCGCCCTTGAGGCTTAAGCAGAACAGGTCGCTGTGGCTGCGCGCGGCAAGCAGTTTGCGCGCCTCTTCGGCATTTTGCTGGTTAACCCAGCGCGCCAATTGGCCGATGCCGCTACCTTCGCCGAAGCGTCGCGAGTAGCGCAGCATGACCACTTGCTGGGCGAGCGGATGACTGCCCTCGAGGTCTTCCTGCAGGCCGCTGGCGCTGAGGTCTTCGCCGCTGACCGCTTGCAGCCACTGGCGCGTGTCGGGGCTGTACCAGCCGGCTTCGGCATCACGGCACAAGTCGCCGAGCACGGCGCCGGCTTCTACCGAGGCGAGTTGGTCTTTGTCCCCGAGCAATACCAGGCGTGCGTGGGCCGGCAAAGCGTCGAGCAGGTTGGCCATCATTTCCAGGTCGATCATCGAGGCTTCGTCCACCACCAGCACGTCCAATGGCAACGGGTTGCCGATGTGATGGCGAAAATGTCGCGTGCCGGGGCGGCTGCCGAGCAGGCGGTGAACCGTGGTGACCTGGGTGGGGATTTTTTCCCGCACGCTGTCCGGCACATTCAGCGACAACACTTGCTGGCTGATGGATTCGGTGAGGCGTGCGGCGGCTTTGCCGGTGGGCGCGGCGAGGCGAATGCGCAATGGGCTGCTGGCCTCTACGGCCGGGGCCTGCAGCAGCGCGAGCAAGCGCACCACCGTGGTGGTCTTGCCGGTGCCGGGGCCGCCGGTGACAATGCTGAAGGCCCCGCGTGTGGCCAGGGCGCAGGCGAGTTTTTGCCAGTCGATCACGCCGTCCGGTGGCGCTTGATCGAACAAGGTGTTCAGGCGTTGCGGCAAATCAGTGGCGACGGTTTCCTGGGTGGCCAGGCGCAGGCGCAACGCTGTGTCGATGCGCCGTTCGTAGGTCCAGTAGCGGCGCAAATACAGGCGTTTGCCGGACAGCACCAGCGGGCGGCTTTGGGCCGATTCACTGCCATCCACAGCCAGCGCGACCAAGTGGCTGGCGGCCAGCGCATGGCACCAGTGGGCGCCATCAAGGCCGTCGAGCAATTGCGAGGGCAGCAACATGGCGCCGGTTTGCAGGTCGCCTTCGGGTGGCAATGACAGGGCAAAGTCTGGCGCTTTAAGCGTTTCGAACAGGTCCAGGCAGACGTGGCCATGGCCCAGTTGGTGGCTGGTCAATGCCGCGGCCAGCAATACCAGCGGGTCGGCCTGCGGGTCGAGTTCGTAAAGGAAGCCGACGAAGGCTTTGTCCAGTGCGCGCAGCCAGCCACGGTCGACCCAGCGTTCCAACAACTGCACCAGGTCGGCGGCGCGACTGAGGGGCAGCAGGTCCTCAAGCGGTAATGGCGACAGGCTCATAGCAGCACTCCTTGTTCCCAGGCGGGCTCAACCTTGGGCGGTATGGGTTTGCCCTGGAACAACAGGTCCAAGCCTTCGATCAGCTCCCGTGGCGGCCGGGTGAAATACGCGCCTTGGCTGGTGGCCTGGGTGCCACGCAGGAACAGGTACAGCGCACCGCCGACATGGCGGTCGTAATCGTAATCCGGCAGGCGTGCCTTCAACTGGCGGTGCAGGGCCAGCAGGTAAAGTACGTATTGCAGGTCGTACCGATGCTCGAGGATCGACTGTTCCATGGCGTCCTGCGTGTAGGCCGAATCGTCAGGCCCAAGCCAGTTGGATTTGTAGTCGGCCACGTAATAGCGCCCGTCGTGTTCGAACGTAAGGTCGATAAAACCCTTGAACATGCCGTTGAGCAGCACCGGTTCGGCAGCCACTCGGGACACGCCTTTATGGGTGTATTGGCACACCAGCTTGTCGAGGGCGAGTACGTCGACTTTGTGGCTGGCGAACCAGAACTCCATTTCGATCTGGTAGTGCTGCAGGCTGCTGAGGGCGACTAGATCGTTATCTACCGGCAGCGGCGTTTGCAGCAAATGGCCGAGCCAGCCGCTGAGGGTGACGATCCAGCCTTCCCAATTGCGTCGGTTACAGCGCGCGCCCACGGCTTTTTCGATGGCCTCGGGCGTCACGTTGAAACCTTCCTCACCCGCCCATTCCAACAGGCCATGTAGAAAGGTGCCGGGGTTAGGGCCTCGTGGGAAACGGTGAATATCACCGCCAGACGCTGCCACTTCACGCGGTGCGTCGGGGTCGAGGCGTTCGTCGTCGAACAGCTTCTGGGCTTGTGGGCTTTCTGGTGCTTCAAGGGTTGCGGCGCTCAAGCTGTCGCCGATTCTTAAAGCGCTGTAGGAAGCGATCCACCAGTTTTCAGCGGCCTTGCGCTGGGGCAGTAGCGGTGCCAGCAAGGTTGCCTCGTTGCGCGGCGGGTGGAACAGGCTGTCTTGCGCGTCGGGCACGTGGGTGTAGTGGATGGCAGCGCAGCCCTCCTGCAAGTCCAGCAGCCAGCGCGCGAGACCGGCGGATTCGCCCAACGATGCACCGCCACCGAGCAGATAACCCAGCGCGGACAGGTGCAAGACCGAGCTGCTGTTATTGCCACGTTTGAGGTCGGCAATGCCCAACCAGCACGCGTGTTTGGCGCGCGTGAGGGCGACGTAGAACAACCGCAGGTCTTCGGCCAGGCGCTCGTCGTCAGCTTGGGCAATCAGCTCGGCGGTCGGCCGCAGGCTGACCTGGGATTTGCCCTGTTCGTCGTGGTAATGCAGCGGTAAGCGACTGCCATCCACCGGCTTGGCCGAGCAGATAAACGGCAGGAAGACCAAGTCATATTCCAGGCCCTTGGACTTGTGGATGGTTACCACCTTGACCAATTGTTCGTCGCTTTCCAGGCGCAGAATCTGTTCTTCACCGGCCTGGCCCGACAGTGCCAGGTGTTCGGCCAGGTGGCGGATCAGCGCTTGTTCGCCGTCCAGCTCTGACGCGGCCTGTTGCAGCAATTCACTCAGGTGCAACAGGTTGGTCAGTACGCGTTCGCCGTCACTGCGGGCAATCAGGGTTTGCGGCAGCTTGAAATCATGCAGCAGGCGTCGCAGCATCGGCAGCACGCCTTGGGTACGCCAGATCGCGCGATAACCACGGAACTGCATCACGCGGGTTTCCCACGCCAGTTCGTCCTGGTTCAGACGCTCCAGTTCTGCCAGTGAAAGGTTCAAAGTGACGCAGGCCAGAGCGGCGCGCAACGGGCGCTCGACGTCCGGCTCGGCGCAGGCCTTGAGCCAGGCCAGCAGGTCGTGGGCTTCCTGGGCGGCGAACACCGAGTCTTTGTCAGACAGATAAACGCTACGTACACCCCGGGCGGCCAGCTCGGCGCGCACGGCTTGGGCTTCCTTGCCGTCGCGCACCAGAATGGCGATGTCTGACGGGAGTACGCCTTTTAAGCTGCCATCCGGTTGTAGGAAACCTGCGCTGCTCTGCTGCCCGCCATTGAGCAATTCAACAATTTGTGTGGCACAGGCGGCCGCCAGTTGTTGGCGATAGACCGCGTTGGAAATCGGCTGGTCGGTGGGCAGGTGCCAGAGGTTCATCGCCGGCAGGGTTTGACCATCGACCTGCAACTGCTCTTTGCGGCCTTGGGACAGCACCGAGTGGAACGGCACCGGGTTGTCGCCATTCGGTTCACGGAACAGGAACGCGCCACGTCCGGTCTCGGCACGCTGGAACACATGGTTGACCGCCTCGACCATCGCGTGGCTGGAACGGAAGTTGGTGCCCAGGGTGTGATGGCGGCCGGTGGTGGACTGGCGGGCGCGCAGGTAGGTGTAGATGTCGGCGCCACGGAACGCGTAGATCGCCTGCTTGGGGTCGCCGATCAGGAACAGGCCACTGTCGAGGTGGTTTTCTTCGATGCGGTAGATGCTGTCGAAGATGCTGTATTGCACCGGGTCGGTGTCCTGGAATTCGTCGATCAGGGCGACCGGGAACTGCTCACGGATCACACTGGCCAAGCGCTCGCCGCCGTCGGCTTGCAGGGCGGCGTTGAGGCGGATGAGCATGTCGTCGAAGCCCATTTCGGCGCGGCGGCGTTTTTCTTCTTCGAAGCGTTTACCGACCCAACCGGCGGCGTGTTGCAACACGGCGGCGTCGGGGGTTGGCAGTGCGTCGAGGCTGGCCTTGAGGCTGGCCATGGCGTCGATGCCGGGGTGACGCGGCGGCTCGCCTTTCCAGGCTTCGGCCATGCCATCGGGCGTGAGGCGGGTGAAGCCGGTGCCGATGTCGAGTTGTTCGAGGGTTTCATCAGCGGCCCAGGCACTGATCTTTTCGAACCAGGGTTCGAAGTAACGCGCTTGCATCTTGCGGCCGTCGACAGCTTTGGCGGCGACGGCCTGCAGGCAGATATCGCGCAGCTCGATGGCCCATTGTTGCCAGGGTGCCTTGAGCGCGACCAGCGCTTGGCGGCGCTCTTGCAAGCAAGCGTTGATCAACTCGGCCGGCTCACGGGTTTCATCGGTGGGCCGTTCGCTGCCGAACAGCGCGCGCACGCGTGGCATCAGCGCGGCAGGGCCACTCCAGTTTTTGCGCACCCAGTTGAGCGCGTCGTCGTGCATCGGGTAGCAGAACAGCCGCCAGTAATCGCGCAGTACTTCGCCGAGCAGGTCGCTGTGGTCGGTTTCCAGGGTCTGGGTGAACAGGCTGCCGCTGTCGAACGCGTGTTCGCGCAGCATGCGCTGGCACCAACTGTGGATGGTCGACACTGCAGCTTCGTCCATCCATTGGGCGGCGATGTCCAGGCGGTTGGCACAGGCCGGCCATTGCTCGGGCAGATATTGGTCACGCAGGTCGGCGATCAGGGCATCCGGTTGCTCGATTTCGTCGCGGAAGAACCGCGCGGCTTCGGCCAGGCGGATGCGGATGCGTTCGCGCAGCTCTTTGGTGGCGGCGTCGGTAAAAGTCACCACCAGGATTTGCGGTGGCAGCAGTTCGCGGCCAAAGCCGGAGTCGTCACCACCGTGGCCAAGCACCAGGCGCAGGTACAGCGCGGATATGGTGAAGGTCTTGCCTGTGCCGGCGCTGGCTTCAATCAGCTGGCTGCCTTTGAGTGGGAAGGCCAGGGCCAAAGGTTTACTGATCATGCGCTGGCCTCCTCGCTGCTGAGTGATCGCCATGGGGCGTTGATCAAGGGGCGATACAGGGTTTCGGCCCAACCTTCGAACTCTTCGCTGGCGATGAGCGTGGCGTAATCCGGGAATTGGCGGGTGAGCGCCGGGGTTTCGCGGCGTTCGCCGTCGGTGGTCAGGCCGTCGCCTTCGTAGGCTTTGCTGGCGGCTGCCTGCGCCTTGTCCGGATCGGTTTGGCTGAGCCAGGCGAAGGCGGTTTTCACGGCGACGGGCAGTGGTTTGCGCATGCCGGTGTGCCAGGCCAGTAACAGGTTGCCGAGTATTTCCTGGGCGACGGTTTTTTCCAGCGGGGCCAGCAGCAAGGTGTCGTCACTGGCAACCAGCCCGGTACTCAGTGGCAAGCCGCAGGCGCAGGCCACCACATGATTGACCCACGGGCGGATCAGGCGATGCCACTTGCGGGTCTTGATCGAGCCGATGCTGTTGGGAATGGTGGTGACGCTTAACAATCCGCCATCACTGCGCCGATGCAGACCACTGATCCAGCCTTCCAGCTCGATGCCTTGATGCTCAAAACTGATCGGTTCGGCGGCGGTTTGTGGCGTGGGCCAGAGCGCCAGTAAGTGTTGATAACGCTGCAATAGATCGGGCAATGGCTCGACCAATTCATTACGCAGGCATTCGCCGAAACCGACCATGGGCAGCAGGCCACTGCCTTGCAGGCGCAGGGCTTGGGCGTTCAGGGCCTGGTCTATGTGATCGGGCTGGGCCAAGGCTGCATTGAGCAGGCTGTCGCTGAGGCTGTAGCGTTGCAATGCATCGAGAACGAAAGGTTCTTCATCGGCCAGCGGGACTTCGGCGGCCTCGAAGAACACTTTCAGACGCTGGCTGAAGAAGTGTTTGACGGGGTTGCGCACAAAGTCTTGCAACTGACCGAGGCTCAGAGGTTCTTCCTGGTGGTGCTCTACCAGTTCGTCTTGATTGGCTGAGGCTACGGGTGCTTCGTGGAGCAGCTGCCATTCGCGGGCGTAGCTGAACAGCGCATCACCTTCGTGGAAGTAGCGGGCGCTGAAGGGTTGGAGTGGGTGCTCCTGAGTCATGGCTTCCAACAGGGGCTCTTGTGTGTCTGCGTTTTGCCAGCCGCTGGCGAGGTGGTCACGCAGTTGGCCGATCAATACCGAGGCCGGGCGGTCGCTGTTGTCGCGGATGCTGCGGCCTACCCAGCTGATATAGAGCTGATCGCGGGCCGACAGCAGCGCTTCGAGCAGCAGGTAGCGGTCGTCTTCGCGGCGTGAACGGTCGCCGGGGCGGTAGTCACTGCCCATCAGGTCGAAGTCCAGCGGCGGTTGCGCGCGCGGGTAATCGCCATCGTTCATTCCGAGCAGGCAGACCAGCTTGAACGGGATGGCGCGCATGGGCATCAGGGTGCAGAAATTGACAGCCCCAGCGAGGAAGCGCTGGGACAGGCGGCCCTGGTCGAGGCCAGCCAGCCAGGCTTCGCGGACGACGGTAAGGGGTAACTCGTCCTGCAGGCCGACGGACTCGCAGGTTTCCAGCCAGTCTTCCCGCAGCTGCTCAAGTTGGCCAAGCAGATAGTCGTCGTGCTCGCTGCTAGGCAGGAAGAACAGCTGCATCAGGCGTTGCAGGCGCTCGCCCCATTCTTGAGGTTTTGCCGGTTGCGACAAGGCTTGATGGGCCTGGTTTAGCGCATCGAGCAAGGCGACCAGTGGGCCGATCAACGCGGCGTCGAGGCCGCCGATTTCATCGTAGGGCTCAATGCCATCACAGGCGATTCCGGTGCCTACGGCATAACCCAGGAGCATGCGACGCAGGCCGAATCGCCAGCTGTTTTGCTCAAGCTCCTGGGGCAGCCCGAGGCCGGCGCGCTGTTCGGCGTTGAGGCCCCAGCGGATGCCGGCGCCTTCGATCCAGCGGTGCAGCGTGGGCAGGTCGCGTTCCTTGATGGAAAAACGTTCGCGCAAGGCGGGGACGTCGAGCAGGTCGAGGATTTCGCTGACGGGAAAGCGGCTGTCGGGGAGCTTTAGCAGGTGCTCGACGGCGATCAGCAGTGGATCGCGGCCACGCTGGCCTTGGTCGGTGAGGGTGAACGGGATGAAACGCGGGTCGTTCCGCTCAAGCTGGCCGAAGACCGCGCGGATGTGCGGTGCGTAGCTGTCGACGTCGGGGACCATGACGATGATGTCACGCGGGCGCAGTGTGGGGTCGGCGCTGAAGCGTTGGAGCAATTGATCATGGAGGATTTCCACTTCGCGTTGGGCGCTGTGGGCGATGTGGAAACGGATGGAGCTGTCGTGATTCAGATCGACGCCCGGCCACAGTTCGCGGGTTTCATTGAGTGGGCGCAGTTCGAGGATGTCGTCCTGCAACTGATTGAGCAGCGTGGTGGGTTGGCTGTCGCTGAACAGGTCGATGCGGCCATCACGGAAGGCGGCGCGGTAGCTGTTGGGGTCGTCGTAGCTGTCCAGCAGGCTGATGTAGTCACGGCCCTGTTTGCCCCAGGCGGCCAACAAGGGGTGCGCATGCTGGTGCAGGGTTTGCGGGTCGATGGTGACGGGCATACCGGCTTTGCGCGCCTGGCGTTTGTACTCGTTACGCAGCAGGTCTTTGTCGGCAACGATGTCGGACCAGTGGTGGCGGCAAGGGTTGTGTACGCACAGCAAGACTTGGCTGAAGCGTGCCAGGCCGGCGAGTGCTTCCAGCGCTTGGGCGGGCAAGGACGAGATGCCGAAAACGATGACTCGGGACGGCAGGCCTTGGGGGGCTTTTTCGAGGGCGTTGATCCGCTCGATAAAACGCTGGTGAACACCGGCGCGGCTTTCAGCCATGCCCTCTTCACCTACATCCAGTAGCAGTGCACGCCAGAGTTCTGCCTGCCAGCAATTCGCCGGGTTCAGGGGCTTTGTTTCGCCTCGGCCGTTGCGCAGTTGGTGGCGACCGGCCGCCCAATCTTCCAGCCAGTCGGCGCGGTAGACCTGGTATTGGTCGAACAAGTCGGCCAGGCGTTCCGCCAGTTGATAGCGTTTGCGCAGGTCGGTGTCGTCGGTGAGAAATCGCTGCAGGGGCTCGAAGTGCGGTTGGTCAATGAGCTCCGGGAGCAGGCGCATCAGGCGCCAAGTCAGCGGGGCTTTATCGAGCAGGGATTTGGGCGGGATTTCGTCTTTGCCCAAAACCATGCGATAGAGCTGCCACATGAAGCTGCCGGGGAGCTGCACGTCGATAGCCGCAGCGATGCCGCAGCCGCCCATATCATCTTCTTCGGGATCTTCGGCCAAGGCCAGCTTGAGCCATTGAGCAATGCCATTGCTTTGGACCAGGGCGATTTCGTTTTCCAGAGGAGCCAGGGGATAACGGCGCATCCAACTGACTACCAGACTGCGCAGTTCGTCGAGGCGGTTGCCGTGAACCACCATGAATCCAGCGCTGAGGGACGTCGCATCCGGCATAACGGCTTCCTTGGGAAAAGCAAAATCGAGGCATGGACTTTAGCATTGAAGGCGGTCACAGACTGCAAGTGAGAAACGCTTGATACGTTGCGTGGCAACACTTTTCGACCGCCCAAAACAAAACCCCTGATTGCGTTAGCAATCAGGGGTTTCGGAATTTAATCTTGACGATGACCTACTCTCACATGGGGAAACCCCACACTACCATCGGCGATGCATCGTTTCACTACTGAGTTCGGGATGGGATCAGGTGGTTCCAATGCTCTATGGTCGTCAAGAAATTCGGGTACTGAGTCGTAGCCAGCTGGCTTCGCTTCAGCAAATTGGGTATGTGACAGCTGTCGGTGTTTTGTGAACGTCGAACTTTCGGTTCATCTCGTCTTCACACACCGCAATCTGATGCTCTTCCGAGAAACAAATTGCTTGGGTGTTATATGGTCAAGCCTCACGGGCAATTAGTATTGGTTAGCTCAACGCCTCACAGCGCTTACACACCCAACCTATCAACGTCGTAGTCTTCGACGGCCCTTCAGGGGACTCAAGGTCCCAGTGAGATCTCATCTTGAGGCTAGTTTCCCGCTTAGATGCTTTCAGCGGTTATCTATTCCGAACATAGCTACCCGGCAATGCCACTGGCGTGACAACCGGAACACCAGAGGTTCGTCCACTCCGGTCCTCTCGTACTAGGAGCAGCCCCTCTCAAATCTCAAACGTCCACGGCAGATAGGGACCGAACTGTCTCACGACGTTCTAAACCCAGCTCGCGTACCACTTTAAATGGCGAACAGCCATACCCTTGGGACCGGCTTCAGCCCCAGGATGTGATGAGCCGACATCGAGGTGCCAAACACCGCCGTCGATATGAACTCTTGGGCGGTATCAGCCTGTTATCCCCGGAGTACCTTTTATCCGTTGAGCGATGGCCCTTCCATACAGAACCACCGGATCACTAAGACCTACTTTCGTACCTGCTCGACGTGTCTGTCTCGCAGTCAAGCGCGCTTTTGCCTTTATACTCTACGACCGATTTCCGACCGGTCTGAGCGCACCTTCGTACTCCTCCGTTACTCTTTAGGAGGAGACCGCCCCAGTCAAACTACCCACCATACACTGTCCTCGATCCGGATAACGGACCTGAGTTAGAACCTCAAAGTTGCCAGGGTGGTATTTCAAGGTTGGCTCCACGCAGACTGGCGTCCACGCTTCAAAGCCTCCCACCTATCCTACACAAGCAAATTCAAAGTCCAGTGCAAAGCTATAGTAAAGGTTCACGGGGTCTTTCCGTCTAGCCGCGGATACACTGCATCTTCACAGCGATTTCAATTTCACTGAGTCTCGGGTGGAGACAGCGCCGCCATCGTTACGCCATTCGTGCAGGTCGGAACTTACCCGACAAGGAATTTCGCTACCTTAGGACCGTTATAGTTACGGCCGCCGTTTACCGGGGCTTCGATCAAGAGCTTCGCGTTAGCTAACCCCATCAATTAACCTTCCGGCACCGGGCAGGCGTCACACCCTATACGTCCACTTTCGTGTTTGCAGAGTGCTGTGTTTTTAATAAACAGTCGCAGCGGCCTGGTATCTTCGACCGGCATGAGCTTACGGAGCAAGTCCTTCACCCTCACCGGCGCACCTTCTCCCGAAGTTACGGTGCCATTTTGCCTAGTTCCTTCACCCGAGTTCTCTCAAGCGCCTTGGTATTCTCTACCCAACCACCTGTGTCGGTTTGGGGTACGGTTCCTGGTTACCTGAAGCTTAGAAGCTTTTCTTGGAAGCATGGCATCAACCACTTCGTAACTAAAAGTTAACTCGTCATCAGCTCTCGGCCTTAAGATCCCGGATTTACCTAAGATCTCAGCCTACCACCTTAAACTTGGACAACCAACGCCAAGCTGGCCTAGCCTTCTCCGTCCCTCCATCGCAATAACCAGAAGTACAGGAATATTAACCTGTTTTCCATCGACTACGCTTTTCAGCCTCGCCTTAGGGACCGACTAACCCTGCGTCGATTAACGTTGCGCAGGAAACCTTGGTCTTTCGGCGTGGGTGTTTTTCACACCCATTGTCGTTACTCATGTCAGCATTCGCACTTCTGATACCTCCAGCAAGCTTCTCAACTCACCTTCACAGGCTTACAGAACGCTCCTCTACCGCATCACTTACGTGATACCCGTAGCTTCGGTGTATGGTTTGAGCCCCGTTACATCTTCCGCGCAGGCCGACTCGACTAGTGAGCTATTACGCTTTCTTTAAAGGGTGGCTGCTTCTAAGCCAACCTCCTAGCTGTCTAAGCCTTCCCACATCGTTTCCCACTTAACCATAACTTTGGGACCTTAGCTGACGGTCTGGGTTGTTTCCCTTTTCACGACGGACGTTAGCACCCGCCGTGTGTCTCCCATGCTCGGCACTTGTAGGTATTCGGAGTTTGCATCGGTTTGGTAAGTCGGGATGACCCCCTAGCCGAAACAGTGCTCTACCCCCTACAGTGATACATGAGGCGCTACCTAAATAGCTTTCGAGGAGAACCAGCTATCTCCGAGCTTGATTAGCCTTTCACTCCGATCCACAGGTCATCCGCTAACTTTTCAACGGTAGTCGGTTCGGTCCTCCAGTTAGTGTTACCCAACCTTCAACCTGCCCATGGATAGATCGCCCGGTTTCGGGTCTATTCCCAGCGACTAGACGCCCTATTAAGACTCGCTTTCGCTACGCCTCCCCTATTCGGTTAAGCTCGCCACTGAAAATAAGTCGCTGACCCATTATACAAAAGGTACGCAGTCACCCAACAAAGTGGGCTCCCACTGCTTGTACGCATACGGTTTCAGGATCTATTTCACTCCCCTCTCCGGGGTTCTTTTCGCCTTTCCCTCACGGTACTAGTTCACTATCGGTCAGTCAGTAGTATTTAGCCTTGGAGGATGGTCCCCCCATATTCAGACAAAGTTTCTCGTGCTCCGTCCTACTCGATTTCATGACTAAGAGATTTTCGCGTACAGGGCTATCACCCACTATGGCCGCACTTTCCAGAGCGTTCCGCTAATCTCAAAGCCACTTAAGGGCTAGTCCCCGTTCGCTCGCCACTACTAAGGGAATCTCGGTTGATTTCTTTTCCTCAGGGTACTTAGATGTTTCAGTTCCCCTGGTTCGCCTCTTACGCCTATGTATTCAGCGTAAGATAACCATCTTATGATGGCTGGGTTCCCCCATTCAGACATCTCCGGATCAAAGTCTGTTTGCCGACTCCCCGAAGCTTTTCGCAGGCTACCACGTCTTTCATCGCCTCTGACTGCCAAGGCATCCACCGTATGCGCTTCTTCACTTGACCATATAACCCCAAGCAATCTGGTTATACTGTGAAGACAACATTCGCCGAAAATTCGAATTTCTCAATTAAGAGAACTCACAAATTTTACCTTAGCCTGATCCGTTACCAGTGAAAGTAACGTTCAGTCTATCTTTCTATCACATACCCAAATTTTTAAAGAACGATCTAATCAAAGACTAGAAATCAACATTCATCATCAACCTGATGGAATGCTCATTTCTAAGCTTTCATAACGTAGAAGCAGTAGTGGTGGAGCCAAACGGGATCGAACCGTTGACCTCCTGCGTGCAAGGCAGGCGCTCTCCCAGCTGAGCTATGGCCCCGTATTTCTACAGGCGTTTCCCACACAAAATTGGTGGGTCTGGGCAGATTCGAACTGCCGACCTCACCCTTATCAGGGGTGCGCTCTAACCAACTGAGCTACAGACCCAATTTCGGGCTGCTTCTTATCGTCTTCTTCAATGAATCAAGCAATTCGTGTGGGAACTTATGGAGCAGCTGATGTCGTCGATTAAGGAGGTGATCCAGCCGCAGGTTCCCCTACGGCTACCTTGTTACGACTTCACCCCAGTCATGAATCACACCGTGGTAACCGTCCTCCCGAAGGTTAGACTAGCTACTTCTGGTGCAACCCACTCCCATGGTGTGACGGGCGGTGTGTACAAGGCCCGGGAACGTATTCACCGCGACATTCTGATTCGCGATTACTAGCGATTCCGACTTCACGCAGTCGAGTTGCAGACTGCGATCCGGACTACGATCGGTTTTGTGGGATTAGCTCCACCTCGCGGCTTGGCAACCCTCTGTACCGACCATTGTAGCACGTGTGTAGCCCAGGCCGTAAGGGCCATGATGACTTGACGTCATCCCCACCTTCCTCCGGTTTGTCACCGGCAGTCTCCTTAGAGTGCCCACCATTATGTGCTGGTAACTAAGGACAAGGGTTGCGCTCGTTACGGGACTTAACCCAACATCTCACGACACGAGCTGACGACAGCCATGCAGCACCTGTCTCAATGCTCCCGAAGGCACCAATCTATCTCTAGAAAGTTCATTGGATGTCAAGGCCTGGTAAGGTTCTTCGCGTTGCTTCGAATTAAACCACATGCTCCACCGCTTGTGCGGGCCCCCGTCAATTCATTTGAGTTTTAACCTTGCGGCCGTACTCCCCAGGCGGTCAACTTAATGCGTTAGCTGCGCCACTAAAAGCTCAAGGCTTCCAACGGCTAGTTGACATCGTTTACGGCGTGGACTACCAGGGTATCTAATCCTGTTTGCTCCCCACGCTTTCGCACCTCAGTGTCAGTATTAGTCCAGGTGGTCGCCTTCGCCACTGGTGTTCCTTCCTATATCTACGCATTTCACCGCTACACAGGAAATTCCACCACCCTCTACCATACTCTAGTCAGTCAGTTTTGAATGCAGTTCCCAGGTTGAGCCCGGGGATTTCACATCCAACTTAACAAACCACCTACGCGCGCTTTACGCCCAGTAATTCCGATTAACGCTTGCACCCTCTGTATTACCGCGGCTGCTGGCACAGAGTTAGCCGGTGCTTATTCTGTCGGTAACGTCAAAACACTAACGTATTAGGTTAATGCCCTTCCTCCCAACTTAAAGTGCTTTACAATCCGAAGACCTTCTTCACACACGCGGCATGGCTGGATCAGGCTTTCGCCCATTGTCCAATATTCCCCACTGCTGCCTCCCGTAGGAGTCTGGACCGTGTCTCAGTTCCAGTGTGACTGATCATCCTCTCAGACCAGTTACGGATCGTCGCCTTGGTGAGCCATTACCTCACCAACTAGCTAATCCGACCTAGGCTCATCTGATAGCGCAAGGCCCGAAGGTCCCCTGCTTTCTCCCGTAGGACGTATGCGGTATTAGCGTCCGTTTCCGAACGTTATCCCCCACTACCAGGCAGATTCCTAGGCTTTACTCACCCGTCCGCCGCTCTCAAGAGAAGCAAGCTCCTCTCTACCGCTCGACTTGCATGTGTTAGGCCTGCCGCCAGCGTTCAATCTGAGCCATGATCAAACTCTTCAGTTCAAACATCTTTGGGTTTTTAAGAAACCCTAAACTTGGCTCAGCAATCGTTGGTTACATCTTTGATTTCTCGCGGAGTAACTTGTGATGCTGATAATCTTGTTGACTATCAGTCTGACTCCACAAGCACCCACACGAATTGCTTGATTCAGTTGTTAAAGAGCGATTGGTTAAGATCTTTCGTCTCAACCGAGGCGCGCATTCTACAGCAGCCTCATTAGCTGTCAAGTGGTTATTTTCAGAAGTTTTCGAAGAATTCTTCAACAACTTCAACCACTTGCGCTTACGATCTCTCGTTAGCGGGAGGCGAATTCTACAGCGTTACACGCTGCTGTCAACACCTCTTTTTCAACTTCCTTTTGGCTTCGATGAACTGAAGCAACCTGATGCCGAAAACTTCATAACTCTTTGTTTATCAAGGAGTTTTCCGTTTCGACTGCGCCGGAAGTGGGGCGAATTATAGACAGATATAAAACGCCGTCAATCCTTAATTACGCTTTTGTCGCAGAAAGTGGTTTTTTCGCAATAAGGCGGGGAATCCGGCGCATCACTGGCGGGATCCGCAGCACCAGCAGCAGCGCTCCTATAGATGCATAGATAGCCCACTCCTTCAGGTCGGCCCGCGCAATCCACAACATATGCAACAAACCGAGCCCAAGAATTACGTACACCAGGCGGTGCAGCTTCTTCCAACGGCTGCCCAACCGACGCTGGCTATAGCGATTGGACGTCACTGCCAGTACCAACAGGCCAAGGAAACCCAACGCACCGACAATAATGTAGGGCCGTTTACGCAGCTCCACGCCGAACTGCGACCAATCCAGCCCCAGGATAAAGACGCAGTACGCGGCCAGATGCAGCGCCACATACGCAAAACACCACAGCCCCAGTTGTCGGCGCACCGCAATCCACCCTGCCCACCCGCTGAGCTTCTGCAACGGCGTCATGCCCAACGTGATCAGCAACAGGATCAAGGTGCCAAGCCCCAACCGATCCATCAACACTTTGCCTGGATCAGGCCCGAGCACAGAACTCCACGCCTCGTACAGCCAGAAAAATGGCCATATCGCAACTGCTATAAAGACGCCAATGCGCCAGATCGGATAACGCATCAGTAGTTCTTCCGCAGATCCAGGCCCGTATAGAGAGAAGCGACCTCATCCGAATAGCCGTTGAACATTTGCGTCTCGCGCACATTCGGGCTGAACAGACCGCTCGGCAAACGGCGCTCACGCGCCTGAGTCCAGCGAGGGTGGTCGACGGTCGGATTCACATTTGCGTAGAACCCATACTCATTGGCCGCAATACTTTGCCAAGTCGTCTTCGGCTGCTCGCTGACCAGGCTGATCCGCACAATCGACTTCACGCTCTTGAAGCCGTACTTCCACGGCACTACAAGACGCAATGGCGCGCCGTTCTGGTTCGGCAATTCCCGTCCATACATCCCCACGGCCAGGATCGCCAACGGATTCATTGCTTCATCCAGACGCAGCCCTTCTACATAAGGCCAGTCGATCAAGCCGAAGCTGGAGCGCTGCCCCGGCATGCTTTTGGGATCCTGCAGCGTTTCAAAGCG
Source organism: Pseudomonas sp. FP2338 (assembly GCF_030687515.1). NCBI lineage: Bacteria > Pseudomonadati > Pseudomonadota > Gammaproteobacteria > Pseudomonadales > Pseudomonadaceae > Pseudomonas > Pseudomonas sp. FP2338. Next base: position 5,390,183 of record NZ_CP117436.1, read on the forward strand.
GATGTACTTGGCTTTAGCGGTCGGCTCAACCTGCTTGAGCAAGGCTGAAATAGGAAAGCCCATCCACGGGATCACCATCGACCACGCCTCGACACAACGCAGACGGTAGATACGCTCTTCCAATTGATAAGGCTTCATGAAGTCTTCCAGGGCATAGCGCCCAGGTTTGCCGACTTCTCCATCAATCACCACACTCCAGGGTTCAGTCTTGAGTGAACCGGCGTTCTTTGCCGGATCGCCCTTGTCCGTACCGAACTCATAGAAGTTGTTGTAGTGGGTGGCGTCCTTGAACGGGGTGATGGCTTCGTCTTTTACCGTAACCGCCTGCCATTGGGTATTGGGCAGTTTCTCGGCAAACCAGCCTGGGGCATTGCCCGGCTCGACATCGGCATAACGCGCCGCATCGTCGGCACTGGCCCAGCGCGGCAGCGCAGTGGCAGCAACGCCCGCCAGCGCACCGCCGAGCAAGCTGCGACGAGAAAGATAGAAGGATTCAGGCGTGACATCCGACTCGTGACAATCGGACGCTTTAGGGATCTTGATTAACATGGCAACTCCGCAGCATTGGAGAACTGATGCACCAATAGACTGCGGAGTATGGGGGAAATTACATTAAGGCAATGTTTTGTCGCGGCGCAGATGCAACAGGTATTGAATCGGCCCCGAAGCGGCATACACCAGGAACGCCAGCAGCAGAATACGCGGCGGATCACTGAAGACGACCGCAAACACCAGCACAACCACCAGGATCGCCACGAAAGGCACACGCCCCTTGAGGTCGAACTCCTTGAAGCTGTTGTACTTGATGTTGCTGACCATCAGCATGCCGGCGGCTGCAACCATCAAGGCCACCAGGAACGACATCTTCGAACCCTGGATGCCGTAGTCACTGAACGCCCAGACGATACCGGCCACCACACCTGCCGCCGCCGGGCTGGCCAGGCCGATGAAGTAACGCTTGTCGGCAGTCCCCACTTGGGTGTTGAAGCGCGCCAGACGCAACGCGGCGCCGGCGACATAGATGAAGGCGACCATCCAGCCGACCTTGCCCATATCCCCCAGCGCCCAGGCAAACGCCAGCAGTGCCGGGGCAACGCCGAAGGCCACCATGTCCGACAGCGAGTCGTACTCGGCACCGAAAGCGCTTTGGGTATTGGTCATACGCGCCACCCGGCCATCCAGGCCGTCTAGCACCATGGCCACGAAGATGGCGATAGCGGCAAAGCCGAAATACTTGCTGGCACTCGCCGCATCACCCGCCGCCAATGCGCTTTGCGCACTCATGGAGTTGATGATGGAGTAGAACCCGGCAAACAGGTTCGCCGTGGTGAACAGATTGGGCAGAAGATAGATACCACGATGCCGGACCTTGCGACCTTCCGCATCATGCCCTTCTTCGACATGCTCATCGATCGGTAGCAGGCTTTCGGCGTCAGAGGCCTGGTTTGGCTCTTCGGGACGTTCGGTCATGGACTTTACCTTGCAACGGTGTGAAAAGAATTCGACAAATACTTGCAGGGCGTGTTCGCCCGCAAACGATGCAGCTTTATACCAGAACCCGCCCCCAAACGAAAAAACGCGGCCTAAGCCGCGTTTTCCCTTGATGCGTACGACTTAGTTTTTGGCTTTGTCGACGATCTTGTTGGCACCGATCCACGGCATCATGGAGCGCAGTTGCTCGCCGATCACTTCGATACCGTGAGCGGCGTTGTTACGACGCTTGGCGGTCATCGAAGGGTAGCCGGTAGCGCCTTCGCTGATGAACATTTTGGCGTATTCGCCGTCCTGAATACGTTTCAGGGCGTTGCGCATGGCCTGACGGGATTCGGCGTTGATCACTTCCGGGCCGGTCACGTACTCGCCGTATTCGGCGTTGTTGGAGATCGAGTAGTTCATGTTGGCGATACCGCCTTCGTACATGAGGTCAACGATCAGCTTCAGTTCGTGCAGGCATTCAAAGTAGGCCATTTCCGGCGCGTAGCCAGCTTCAACCAGGGTTTCGAAACCGGCTTTTACCAGTTCAACGGTACCGCCGCACAGAACGGCTTGTTCGCCGAACAGGTCGGTTTCGGTCTCGTCCTTGAAGGTGGTTTCGATGATGCCGGTACGACCGCCACCAACGCCAGCGGCGTAGGACAGTGCAACGTTTTTGGCGTTGCCCGAAGCGTCCTGGTAGATCGCGATCAGGTCAGGGATGCCGCCGCCTTTGACGAACTCGGAACGCACGGTGTGGCCCGGTGCTTTCGGCGCGATCATGATCACGTCGAGGTCAGCGCGTGGCACAACCTGGTTGTAGTGAATCGCGAAGCCGTGGGAGAAGGCCAGGGTGGCGCCCTTCTTGATGTTCGGCTCGATTTCGTTCTTGTACAGCGCGGACTGGAACTCGTCCGGAGTCAGGATCATGACCAGGTCGGCAGCGGCAACGGCGGAAGCAACGTCAGTCACTTTCAGGCCGTGGGCTTCAGCCTTGGCAACAGTGGCCGAGCCTTTGCGCAGGCCGACAGTCACGTCAACGCCGGAATCTTTCAGGTTGCACGCTTGGGCGTGGCCCTGGGAACCGTAGCCGATGATGGCGACTTTCTTGCCCTGGATGATCGACAGGTCACAATCTTTATCGTAATAAACTTTCATGAGGTTCCTCTATATATCCAGGCCGTAAGGCCATTCGCTAATTTGGGTTAGATGCTGAGTACTTTGTCGCCACGGGCAATCCCGGTGACACCACTGCGTACCGTTTCCAGAATCGAGGCCGTCCCGATCGACTGGATGAAGCTGTCCAGCTTGTCGCTTGTACCGGTCAGTTGAACGGTATAAACGCTGGCGCTCACATCGACGATCTGCCCGCGATAAATATCGGTGGTGCGTTTGATCTCGGCACGTTGGGCACCCGTGGCCTTGACCTTGACCAGCATCAGCTCGCGCTCGATGTGGGCACTTTCCGACAGGTCGACCAGCTTGACCACTTCGATCAGCTTGTTGAGGTTCTTGGTGATCTGCTCGATCACCTCATCGTGGCCAACAGTAGTCAACGTCAGGCGCGACAGGGTCGGGTCTTCGGTCGGCGCCACGGTCAGGCTTTCGATGTTGTAGTTGCGTTGCGAAAACAGGCCGACAACACGAGACAGAGCGCCGGGTTCGTTCTCCAGAAGCAGGGAGATAATGTGCCGCATGATTAGGTACGCTCCGTCTTGTTCAGCCACATGTCGCGCATAGAGCCGTCTTTGATCTGCATCGGGTAGACGTGCTCGCTGGTATCCACTTGAATATCGAGGAACACCAGGCGGTCCTTCATGGCGAACGCCTCTTCCATCTTCGGCTTCAGATCTTTCAAATCGGTGATGCGCATGCCGACGTGGCCGTAGGCTTCAACCAACTTGATGAAATCCGGCAGCGATTCCATGTAGGAATGGGAGTGACGGCTGTTGTAGCTCATGTCCTGCCACTGACGAACCATGCCCAGCACGCCGTTGTTCAAGCACACGATCTTCACCGGAAGACCGTACTGCAGGCACGTCGACAGTTCCTGGATGTTCATCTGGATGCTGCCCTCACCCGTCACGCAGGCGACGTCGGTGTCCGGGAAGCTCAGTTTGATCCCCATGGCCGCAGGGAAACCAAAGCCCATCGTGCCCAGGCCACCGGAGTTGATCCAACGGTTAGGCTTGTCGAACTTGTAGTACTGCGCAGCGAACATCTGGTGCTGGCCTACGTCGGAGGTCACAAAAGCATCGCCCTTGGTCACTTCACACAGGGTTTCGATCACGGTTTGTGGCTTGATGATGCTGCCGTCGCCCTTGTCGTAAGGGAACAGGCCGCGGTCACCGCGCCATTCGTCGATCTGCTTCCACCAGCTGGCAACCGATTCCTTGTTCGGCGTTTCGCCGATGTCCTTGAGCGCCGCAACCATTTCGGTCAGCACGCTTTCTACCGGACCTACAATCGGCACGTCGGCCTTGATGGTCTTGGAGATGGACGCCGGGTCAATGTCGATGTGGATGATCTTGGCATTCGGGCAAAACTTGCTCGGACCGTTGATCACTCGGTCATCAAACCGCGCGCCCACCGCCAGGATGACGTCGGCGTGGTGCATGGCCAGGTTGGCGGTGTAGCTGCCGTGCATGCCAAGCATGCCGACGAACTGACGGTCCGTGCCCGGGAATGCGCCGAGGCCCATCAAGGTGTTGGTCACCGGCAGGTTGAGCAGCTTGGCCAGCTCGGTCAGAGGTGCAGAACCGCCGCCCAGAATCACGCCGCCACCGGAGTACAGCACTGGACGCTTGGCCGCCAAGAGCATTTCTGCCGCCTTGCGGATTTGCCCCGAGTGCCCACGCACGGCCGGGCTGTAGGAACGCAGCTTGGCTTTCTTGGGAAAGACGTATTCAAATTTCTCGGCCGGGTTGGTCATGTCTTTCGGGATATCAACCACTACAGGGCCCGGGCGACCGGACTGTGCGAGGTAGAAGGCCTTTTTCATGACTTCCGGGATTTCCGACGCATGTTTGATCATGAAGCTGTGTTTCACGATCGGCCGGGAGATACCGATCATGTCGGTTTCCTGGAATGCATCGGTACCGACCATGGTGCTGGGCACCTGGCCAGAAATGATCACCATCGGGATGGAGTCCATATAGGCAGTCGCGATGCCAGTAATGGCATTGGTTGCGCCTGGGCCGGAGGTTACCAGTACCACACCGGCTTTACCGGTGGCACGGGCGTAGCCGTCAGCCATATGGGTCGCGGCCTGTTCGTGGCGAACCAGGATGTGGGTAACAGCCGGTTCCTTGAACAGTGCGTCGTAAACATGCAGCAGAGCACCACCTGGGTACCCGTAGATATAGTCGACGCCTTCGTCACGCAAAAAGCGGACGAGCATCTCACCGCCAGATAAAAGCTCCACGTTGTTCACCTCTAAAACGCCAGAATACCGTCCGTTAAAAACCGACGGGTCTTAATAGGTTTACTTCTCAACAGAGCATGAGCGACGGTGGTCGCCGACTACGTCAGCACTGACTGAGCAAGTATTGGGATCGTCCCAAGTGTTGCGGGCTTTTCCCACCCAGCGCGAGGTAACGCGTTGCGGGTGTTACAGGTCGGCGCGGATATGCGCCTCATGATCTGCTGAGCGGGCCTGCTTCTGGCAGTCCCGATACAGCGGACTTTGGATTCTTCTGTTTCAGCCCCTTCAAGTCAAGCAATAATTGCGCTTTTTTCCAACTAAGCGCATGAGAACGAAGATTAAAGGGGTTTGAGGAGGGATAAAACTCGCCTGAATGTCGTCAAGCGGTAGAAATGTGCGCAAGACTGCCGAAAAACCCGGCAGTCAGGCAATTAACGAGCGTCGACGATCAATTGGTCGAACTTTTTCAGCGCATTGCGTAGGCCAAGGCTCTCAAGCGGGCGATCGGCGTAAACCATCTCCGCCATCTCAAGAATCCCTGATGCATTGGGCAACGGCAGGTCCTGCTCGAGGATCTGCTTCATGCGCACCAGGAAGATCCATTGCAACCACTGGTGAAAGTCCAGCGTATCCACCGAAAACGGTTCGACACTGCCAAGCGCTTCAGCGCTGGGGGATACTTCGTCCCACCAACCCTGCACGCGTAACTCACGTTCAATCAGCAACAGCTGTTCGGCAATTGCCGGAAACCGTGCATCCATCAGAGGCTGACCTTGGCTTTTTGCCGCGCCTGGGCAGCACCGGCGGCGTCGCCTTGTGCGGCACGCGCGTCACCAATCAAAGCCCACAGGTTGGCTTGCAGGTCGGGGCGACCGTTGGCCAAAGTCAGGCCGCGACGGGCGAACTGCTCGGCTTGCGGCGCGTCGCCCTGGGCCAGGCGCACCTGGGCCAGACGATACAGCACTTGCGGCTCACGCGGCGCCACACGCTGGGCACGCTCAAGGCTCGACGATGCCCCGTTCAGATCACCACCCGATTGTTGCTGCTGGGCGGTGGTCAATAGAGCCAGTACCGGCCCGTCCAGTTGCTCGTCAGCCGACAGGCCGCCCGCGTTAGACGAAGACGGAATACCGCTCGGCGTCGACGGCGGCATGTTGTAAGTGCCCTGGTTGATCGGCGCCGTCTGGATCGGCGCGGAGCCAGCCGGACCCGATGTGCTTGGCCCTGGCGTCCAAGGCTCGGCACTGATCGGCGCCGACGTCGCAGCACCGCCGCCCGGCACCATCACCACCACACCCGAATCCTGCGGTATGGACTGAGGCGTAGCTTGGGCAGGACGCTTGACCACGGTCTGACGGAAACCGCCAGTGGCCGAGATACGGTCGTTATTGGAAACGTTCGTGCTTGAGTCCACCACGGGAATGGAACCGCGCTGCACGCTGGAGCAACCGCCGAGCATAACCAGGGCGGTAATAGCTGGAATCCACAACTTGTTCACTTGAAACCCTCTTTGCTTAATGCATCCAGCCCTTGACCCAATCCATCACCGAATCCGCGTCAGCGGGGGCACTGCCACCGCACGCAGCACCAGCAGGTGGCTCGCTGCCGCGAATATACGGCATCTGTACCGCGCCCGGACAGTTGGCGTCGGAGCCTTGCCCGGTATGCGGATCAATCCACGCCTGCACGATGTTGTCCGGCTGCGGCATGTTAAGCGGCAACGGATCGGCCTTGCGCATGAAACTGGTCCACACCTGCAGCGCACCGGTCGCACCGGTGAACGGGGTTTTGCCGTTATCGTCGCGGCCCAGCCACACCACGGCCAGCACATCCTGGCCGAAGCCTGCGAACCAGCTGTCACGCGAATCGTTACTGGTGCCGGTCTTGCCCGCCAGCGTCAGGTTCGACGGCAGCACGCTGTAGACCGAACGCCCGGTACCTTCACGCATCACGCGCTGCATGGCGTTCTGGATCAGGTAGATGGAGCCCGCGTCAAAGCGCTGCTGGATCTGGAACGGGTAACGCTTGAGCGGCTCGCCCTCGGCGGTCAGCACACTGCGAATGCCGCGCATCGGGGTATTGAAGCCACCGTTGGCGAGGGTCTGGTACATCGTCGCCACTTCCATCGGGGTCATGGCGCCAGCGCCCAGCAGCATCGATGGGAACGCCGGGAACTCACGGGTGATGCCCAGTCGCCCCAGGGTTTTCAGCACATTCGGCACGCCCACTTCAAGCCCAAGGCGCGAGGTAGAGATGTTGTAGGAATGCGCCAGGCCCTGGTACAGGAACACAGTGCCGTGGGAGCGACGATCAAAGTTCTGCGGCGTCCACACCTGGCCATCCGCCCCCTTTACCGACAGCGGGTCATCCGACAGCCAACTGGTCAGGGTGTATTTGCTTGGTTTTTCCAGGGCCGTGAGGTAGACCGCCGGCTTGACCAGCGAGCCGATCGGCCGCACCGCATCCAGCGCACGGTTGAAACCGGCAAAACTGGCCTGGCGGCTGCCAATCATGGCCTGCACTTCACCGGTTTCCGGGTTGGTTACCACCATCGCCGCTTCGACTTCATCCGAGCCTTTACGGCCGGTCAGGCGCTTGAAGGTGTCGTTGACCGACGCTTCGGCTTTCATCTGCAGGATCGGGTCAAAACTGGTGAAGATCCGCAGGCCCTCTTCGGTCAAGTCTTCGTCGCGGTAGTCTTCACGTAGCTGGCGTTTGACCAGATCGATAAAGCCCGGGAATGAACTGTCGGCCAGCTTGCCGCGAGTGGTAACACCCAGTGGCATTTTTTTCGCCGCCGCGACTTGTTCAGCGGTGGCCACGCCCTGCTGTTCGAGTACATCCAGCACCAGGTTACGGCGCTCAAGCGCACGTTCCGGGTTGCGGCGGGGGTTGTAATAGGACGGGCCCTTGACCATCCCCACCAGCAACGCGACTTGATGCAATTTCAATTCGGACAAAGGCTGGCCAAAGAAGAACTGGCTGGCCAAGCCGAAACCATGCACGGCGCGCTGCCCATCCTGGCCGACGAAGACCTCGTTGAGGTACGCCTCGAGAATCTCCTGTTTGCTGTAATGCAGCTCCAGCAGCATGGCCATCATGGCTTCGGTGAGTTTACGGGTCAGGCTGCGCTCGTTGGTCAGGTAAAAGTTCTTGACCAATTGTTGCGTGAGCGTACTGCCGCCCTGGGTCATCTTGCCGCCGGAAGTGTTGACCCAGATGGCGCGGGCAATCGACTTGGGCGACACACCCCAGTGGCTGTAGAAATCGCGGTCTTCAACGGCGATCAGCGTATCGAGCAGGTACGGTGGCACCTGATCGAGCTTGATCAGGATGCGATCTTCGAGGTTCTTGGGGTAAATACCGCCGATCATCAGCGGTTCCAGGCGCACCACAGGTAACTTGGAGCCATTGAGCGACGACAGCTCGGCAACGTAATCGCCGGAGAAGCGCACGCGTACCGGCTGGGCTTTCTCCAGGCCTTCATAGAACTGGAAGCCACGGGTATTCAGGTCGACGGTATTGCCGCTGACCGCAGCGGCGCCAGGGCCGTTGCTCACGGGTTCGCGGCGATAGCCCAAGGCGTCGAGTTCGGTAAGGAAGTCTTCCTTGCTCAGCTTTTGGCCGGTGAACAATTCCAGCGGGCGTGCATACACCTTGGCCGGGATGGTCCAGCGCTTGCCGGAGAATTTCTCCTGGACCACGGCGTCGAGGTACACCGCGAAGCCTGCGAGCACCACAAGGCCTACCAGGCTTAGCTTGATGGCCCAGCCCAGCCACGGGCGCAGGCCGCGTGAAGGAGGTTTTTTACGGGAACGGGGAGATCGGGTTCGAGTCATGGCGGCGGATTATACGCACTTTATTGACGATCAACATGAGCCGGACAGCGGTTTGCACGACCGACTGTAACCGCCATAATGCCGGCCATGATTTCCCCCAGACTTTGAAGGATCGCCCGTGAGCCAGTCCCTGATCGCAGCCCTGCAAAACCCGGCTTTGTATCCCCATCCGGTTGAAGCGTTCCAAGTCATTGAGACCCATATTTCCTGGGTCATATTGACCGGCCCGTATGCTTATAAGCTGAAGAAGCCGATGAACTTCGGCTTTCTGGATTTCACCCAACTGGACGACCGTGGCCACTTCTGCCGCGAAGAGCTGCGCCTTAACCAGCGCCTGACTGAAGATTTGTATCTTGACGTGTTGCCAATCACCGGCAGCGCCGAAGCCCCGCAATTGGGCGGCGATGGCCCGGTCATCGAATACGCGCTGAAAATGCGCCAATTCCCGCAAAGCCAACTGCTCAGCACCCTGCAAGCCAATGGCGAGGTCACCAGCGCGCACATTGACGACATGGCCAAGCAGATTGCGCACTTCCACCTCAGCGCACCGAAAGTGCCGCAAGACCACCCCGCCGGCACGCCGGATGAAGTGATGGCACCGGTTCGCCAGAACTTCGACCAGATCCGCCCGTTCCTCAGCGACAAGGCCGACCTGGCCCAACTCGAAGCCCTGCAAGCCTGGGCTGAAGCCAGCTTCGAACGCCTCAAGCCACTGCTGGCCCAGCGCAAGCTCGAAGGCTTCACTCGCGAATGTCACGGTGATATCCACTTGGGCAACGCCACCTTGATCGATGGCCAGGTGGTGATCTTCGACTGCATCGAGTTCAACGAGCCGTTCCGCTTCACCGATGTGTATGCCGACACGGCCTTCCTGGCGATGGACCTGGAAGACCGCGGCCTCAAATCCCTGGCGCGCCGTTTTATCAGCCAGTACCTGGAGCTGACCGGCGACTATCAGGGCCTTGAAGTGCTGAACTTCTATAAAGCCTACCGTGCACTGGTGCGCGCCAAGGTGTCGTTGTTCAGCATGCCAAGCGAGGCCAGCCCGGTGCAACGCGCCACCACCCTGCGCCAATACCGCAACTACGCGAACCTGGCGGAAAGCTACAGCACCATTCCGTCGCGCTTCCTGGCGATAACCCACGGTGTTTCGGCCGTCGGTAAAAGCCACGTGGCCATGCGCCTGGTGGAAGCCTTGGGTGCCGTGCGCCTGCGTTCGGATGTGGAACGCAAGCGCCTGTTTGGTGAACAGAAGGTCGAGAACACCCCGCAAGCCGGTATCTACGCCGCCGAAGCCAGCGCTGCCACCTACGCTCGCTTGAATGACATCGCCGATACCGTCTTGCGTGCGGGCTACCCGGTAGTGCTGGACGCGACCTTCCTGAAAAGCGCACAACGCAACGCCGCTGCCAGGATTGCCGAGGCCACCGGCGCGCCTTTCCTGATACTCGATTGCAACGCACCGCAAGCTGTTATTGCTAGCTGGCTGGCGCAACGTCAGGCGGATAAAAACGATCCTTCCGACGCGACACTCACCATTATCGAAGAGCAGCAGGCCAACCGTGACCCGCTGACCGCCGAAGAACTGCTGCTGAGCAAACGTGTGGAAACCAACGAGAGCGGCACACTCGACGCTCTGGTAGCGCACATTCGCCAGCGCCTGCCAGGCCTGTAAGAAATATTTCTTGGTCGTGTCGCCGATCTTCGGTGCACGACCGAGCAATAGTGGCACTATAATGGCGTCATAATTCCAACAGGAGTCGCCGTCATGAGTCAGCCCAAGCTTCTTGATACCCCGCTCTACGCACTCCTGCATAAAGACGACATTCGCGGCTTCAACCAGGAGCGCCCCAAAGACGGCACCATCGACGTGCGCGGTGGCGACTTTCGCGGCCTGGACCTGCGTGACCTGAACGCCACGGGCGTGGATTTCACCGACGCCTACTTCCGCTCTGCCGACCTGCGCGGTCTGGACCTGCGCGAGTGCTCATTGGAAGGCGCCAGCCTGGCCCATGCGCAGATTTCCGGCACCTACTTCTCCCCCGAACTGACGGCTGACGAGATCCTGATGTCGGTCAATTTCGGCACTCGTTTGCGCTACCGCACCAAGTAACCTCATCTTTCGGGCCCCAGCTACGCCTCACGCGTAGCGGCGCCTCCTGCCTGCTTGTCGGCAATACCCTCAAAAATTCTTATAAGCTTTTCAGCCGTTCCTGACCAAAGAACCACGCTTTTCCTACTGAGCGCTACACTCCTTTTCAGGCTTGCCTGGTCACGATACCCACCGCACCATTCGGCCGTCGCAAGGAGGCTTGATGAACGATGAGCTGCAACACCTGAAAAACCTGGGCAAGACGTCGGCGCAGTGGCTGCATGCGGTGGGCATCCACAGTGCGTCCGACTTACGCCGCCTGGGAGCTGTAGATGCCTATCGAGCTGTGCGCACTCGCGGGTTTCGGGCCTCGAAAGTGCTGCTGTATGCAATCGAAGGAGCCTTGATGGACGTGCACTGGAACGACATCCCGACGGAGCGCAAGGAGGCATTGAACCGTCAGCTGGAGGCGATTTCAGCGCGCCAGAAGATTTAGGTCTGCAAGAATCCCCAATGTTTACGGCCAGTTCGAACGTGTGTTTGAGAAAAACCGCAGAGCGTTGAAAAACAGAGGTTGACTCTCAAATGAGAATCGTTATGATTATCACAACTGGTCGCGAGATCAGCCGATAACTGAAAGACCATTGGTTCGGACTCTCAGATTATCTCCTCATCAGGCTAATCACGGTTATTTGACCCGGCTCTTGCCGGGTCTTTTTTTACCTGTAAAAAAGCCGATTCAGCGCGCAATAATCAATGGATGACCGCGCTCCGGGTGCGGCTGTACCAACACCTCCAAACCAAACACCGCTTTAAGTGGCTCAGGCCGCATCACCTGCACCGGCGTGTCCAGCGCGTGTGGGCGCCCTTGCTCCAGCAACAGAATCCGGTCGCAATAACGCGCCGCTAGGTTCAGGTCATGGAGAATCACCAGCACCGCAGCGCCGCGATCAGCGAAAGTACGTATAGCCTGCAAGGTCGTGTGTTGGTGCAAGGGGTCAAGCATCGAGGTCGGCTCATCCAACAGCAGCGTCTGCCCGGCTTCCCCCGGCCATAACTGCGCCAACACTCGCGCAAGATGCACACGCTGGCGTTCGCCACCCGACAACGCCAGGTAGCTGCGCCCGCTCAAATGGCCCACGTCGGCCGCGTGCAGCGCCGCCTGGATGATTTCGTCATCACGCACGCGTCCGGTTTGATGGGGCAAGCGGCCCATGCCTACAACCTCCTCGACACGGAATGCGAAATCCAGCGTGGAAGTCTGCGGCAACACTGCCAAACGTTGGGCACGTTGCGGCCCGCTCCAGTCCGTCAAGGCTTGCTGATCCAGCCACACCTTGCCCTGATCCGGCTTCAGCTCGCCGCACAACGCACCGAGCAGCGTGCTCTTGCCTGCTCCGTTAGGGCCGAGTACACCGAGCACTTCACCCGGCAGCAAGTCCAGGGTGACATCCGCCAGCACGGTTTTATCGCCACGCCGGACCTGCAACGCTTCTACTCGCAGCATCAGGCGCGCCCTCGCAACAACAAATAAAGAAAAAACGGCGCGCCGATAAAGGCCGTTACGATGCCGATCGGCAGTTCAGCCGGCGCCAGCGCCAGGCGTGCCACCAGGTCAGCAAACAGCAACAGGCTCGCACCCGCGAGTACAGACGCCGGCAACAACACCCGATGATCCGGCCCGGCCAACAAGCGCACCAGATGCGGCACCACCAGCCCGACAAACCCGATCATGCCCGCCGCCGCTACCGCTGCGCCCACACCCAGGGCTGTGCAGAACACCAGTTCACGCTTGAGCCCTTCAACATCGATCCCAAGGTGATTGGCCTCGGACTCACCCAGCAGCAATGCATTCAAGGCTTTTGCCCGACGCGGCAACCACAACGCCACACCGGCGCTCACCAACAGCAATGGCCACAACCGCGAATAGCTGGCGCCATTGAGGCTGCCCAGGTTCCAGAAGGTCAGGGTGCGCAAGGTGGCGTCATCGGCCAGATAGGTAAACAACCCCACCGCTGAACTGGCCAAGGCGGTAAGCGCAATACCGGCCAGCAGCATTGTGGCGACATTGGTCTGACCGTTGCGGCGCCCCAGGCGATAAACCAGAGCCGTAACGCCCAAGCCGCCGAGAAACGCGCACAACGACAACAGATAAGGCCCGAACGCATCCGGCAGGCCACCAAAAAAAGAACCGCCGACGATCGCAATAGCCGCCCCGAGCGCCGCACCGCTGGACACACCGACCAACCCCGGGTCGGCCAACGGGTTGCGAAACAAGCCCTGCATCGCCACGCCCGACAATGCCAGCACACCGCCCACCGCCAGCCCCAGCAAGGTTCGCGGCAAACGAATCTGCCCAAGGATCAATTCGGCCTGCTCCAGGCCTTGGGCTTCAATCGGTACGCCCATCAGGCGCAAGGCGGCCTTGAGCGTATCCAGCAACGGCAGGCTGACCGGCCCCAATGCCAATGAAAGCCAGGTTGCCAGAAGGCATAACAGCGCCAGCCCGATAAACAGCGTTTTCGGTTTAACCAGAGTCGTCATTGGGCAGGTTTAGCCTGGGACGGATAAAACCCGGCAGACAGTTGCACCAGGCTTTGCGGCAAACGCGGCCCAAGCCCACCGACCAGCAGGGTCGGGTCCAGCTCAAACACGCGGCCATTTTTAGCCGCCGGCGTTGACGCCAGAATCGGGTTTTCCTTGAACAAGGCCGCCCGCGCCGCATCGCCGGTGAGGGCACGATCAGCAAACACCAGCACATCGGGGCTCAGACCGGCCAGCGACTCCACCGAAAACGGCTTATAGCCGGTGTGGGTCGCGAGGTTATGCCCGCCCGCCTGCTGCAACAGCCAATCTGCGGCCGTGTCCTTGCCCGCGATCAGCGGCTTGCCGCCTGCATGCCCGAGCAACAGCAGCACACCCGGCGCCTTCTGCGTGGCCTGGGCCTTGGCGACCCAGGCTTTCTGCTGATCCAGCTTTTGTTCATATCCGGTAAACAATTCGTTGGCCTTGGTTTCATCACCCAACAGCTTGCCCAGGTGCTGAAGGTTGCCTTTCAAGGTCGGCAAATCCGGCTCGGCCGAGAACATCTCCACCTGCACGCCCGCACCGCGAATCTGCGCCAGCACCGGCGGCGGCCCCATTTCTTCAGTGCCCACCAACACCTGCGGGCGCAGGCTTAAAATCCCTTCCGCGGACAATTGGCGCTGGTAACCAATGCTCGGCAATGCCTTGAGCGATTCAGGGTGCTGACTGGTGGTATCCACGCCCACCAGCTTTGACTCCCCGCCCAGCGCCGTGACCCATTCCGATAGCGCCCCACCGGCACTGACCCAGCGTTGCGGCAGTTCAGAGGCGTATGCCCCGTGGTAGACCAGCAGTGAGGCAACAAGCGCAATAGCGCTGGTACTCAGGCGCATAACAGGGTTTCCTTCCAAGGGCAGGGCCACTCAAGCACTCATGGATGTGACAGTTAAACCCTGTCTGGCATCGTACAGAGCACCCAATCAGCTAACGGGCGAAGCCGGCATTTGATAATTGTTTGCATTTGAACGTCAAGGCACTTAAGGATCGTTATGAAGTTTCTCTGCCCCTCGGATGCACTGGCGCCCAACAGCAGCCGCGGTTTTGAAATAGACGGTTGCAAAGTAATGGCCGTGCGCCGTGACGGCGTTGCCTACTTGTACCTCAACCGCTGCCCCCATCGCGGCATCCCGCTGGAATGGCAGCCCGACCAGTTCCTGGACAGCAGCGCCAGCCTGATCCAGTGCGCCACCCACGGCGCCTTGTTCCTGATCGAAAGCGGCGAGTGCATTGCCGGGCCATGCGCGGGCCAAAGCCTTAAAGCCCTGCCCGGCCGTGAAGACGCGCAAGGCCTGTGGGTTGAACTCTAGTCGCCGATCATCACGTCCAGACGCCGGTCGATGATAATTTCCTGCGGCGTGACCCGCGCACCGTAGGCCAACACTTCCACGCCGGCCGCCTTGGCCTCGCGCAGCGCAGCGGCGTAGCCCGCATCGATTTCCACCGCAGGGCGTACAGCGTCGATCCCCGACAGGTTCACGCAATACAACTGCACCGCACGCACACCCTCACGCGCCAGGTGCGCCAACTCGCGCAAATGCTTGGCGCCACGTTGGGTCACCGCGTCGGGAAAGGCCGCCACCGGCGAGCCGTCAAAGCCCAGGGTGACGCTTTTGACTTCCACATAGGCCGCGCCGTGTGGGTAATCCAGGCGAAAATCGATACGGCTTTTTTCCTGGCCATAAGGCACTTCGCGCTTCAGGGCAGTAAAACCGTTGAGTTCAGTGATCACCCCGGCGCGCAACGCTTCTTCCACCAGTGGGTTGGCACGTGCTGTGTTGACGCACGCCAGCCGGCCTTGGGGGGTTTCGGCAATTTCCCAGGTGCCCGGCAACTTGCGCTTGGGGTCTGTGGAGCGACTGAACCAGACCTGGCCGCCCTCCACCATGCAATTGAGCATCGAGCCGGTGTTGGGGCAGTGAATGGTCAGCAACTCGCCGGTCAGCGTTTCGATGTCGGTGAGAAAGCGCTTGTAGCGGCGGATCAGCCGCCCTTCTTCGAGGGGAGGATTAAAGCGCATCAGCCTTGCCAGCTCCGCAAGCCACGGGCGATGCGTTCCACCGCTTCCTGTAGCCGATCGAGGTTTTGCGTGTAGGCAAAACGCACATGGTAGCCGGCCTGATAACGACCGAAATCCAGGCCTGGCGTAAACGCCACATGCTCGATTTCGAGGAAATGACGGCAAAACGCGAAGGCATCACCGCCGAACGCGCTGATATCGGCGTACAAGTAGAACGCGCCTTCGGGCTCTACGGCGATGCCGAAACCCAACTCGCGCAAGGCTGGCAGCAGGAAATCCCGGCGGCGCCCGAACTCGGCGCGGCGCTCTTCCAGAATGCTCAGGGTTTGCTCGGTGAAACACGCCAGCGCCGCGTACTGGGCCATGCTCGGCGCGCTGATGTAGAGGTTTTGCGCCAACTTCTCCAATTCGCCCACCGCCGCCGGTGGCGCCACCAGCCAGCCGAGGCGCCAGCCGGTCATGCCGAAATACTTCGAAAAACTATTTAAGACGAATGCCTCGTCGTCGACTTCCAGCACGCTGGCGGCATCGGTGCCGTAGGTGAGGCCGTGATAGATCTCGTCCACCACCAAATGACCGTTACGCACCTTGATTGCACTCGACAACCCAGCCAGTTCGTCGCGGCTGAGAATCGTGCCGGTCGGGTTGGCCGGCGAAGCAACCAGCGCGCCAACGCTGTCTGCATTCCAGTGTTTGGCCACCAGCTCGGCGGTCAATTGGTAGCGCACGTCCGGGCCAACCGGCACCAGCTGCGCAGCGCCTTCCACCAGCCGCAGGAAATGTCGGTTGCACGGGTAGCCTGGGTCGGCCAACAGCCAGTGCTTGCCCGGATCGACCAGCAGGCTGCTGGCCAGCAGCAACGCGCCAGAGCCACCGGGCGTGATCAGAATGCGCTCAGGGTCGACGCTCAGGCCGTAGCGCTGCTGGTAAAAACCACTGATGGCGTGGCGCAACTCGGGCAGCCCACGGGCCGCGGTATAACGCGTCTTGCCGTTAGCCAGCGCGGCCTGGCCGGCCTGGATAATCGGCTCGGCCGTGGTGAAATCCGGCTCGCCGATCTCCAGGTGGATAACATCATGGCCGGCCGCCTGCAGCTCATTGGCTCGCGCCAGCAACGCCATAACGTGAAAAGGTTCGATGGCGCGACTGCGCGCACTGTAGGGCTGAGCCATTAGCCTTCCTTAGACGGTGAGGACAAAATTCGGATTCTACCGAACCCGCGCGGTAAAACATGCTCTATTGCCTGCTCGGTCATCCGTGATGAACCGAGCAAGCGCCGGCAAAACGACTAAAATCAACCTTCGAGACACGCTATACCCAGCCATGGCGGGCTGTGACAGTTTGCAAGCCTGCCACGTTGGGCCTCGACAACCGGGAGTGGCGCACCCCGAATCTATCTGGTAAGTTCGCCCGCTTGCAGCCGCAGGGCCGGCAGGTGTCGGTGACGTTGCAATCCTGCGCAATGGATTAGAAGAGTGAGAGGCGGTCTATTCATGTCCACCCAAGCAAAGCAACAGCAGACTCAAGGCCTCGGCGGCTTCGAACCCTATGTGGAAAAAAAGGGCGAGGAGTACATGGGCGAGCCCATGCGCGAGCACTTCACCAAGATCCTGAACAAGTGGAAACAGGACTTGATGCAGGAGGTTGATCGTACCGTTGACCACATGAAGGACGAAGCAGCCAACTTTCCTGATCCGGCCGACCGTGCGAGCCAGGAAGAAGAGTTCGCCCTTGAACTGCGAGCGCGTGATCGAGAGCGCAAGCTGATCAAGAAGATCGACAAGACCCTGCAACTGATCAAGGACGAGGAATACGGCTGGTGCGAATCCTGCGGCGTCGAGATTGGTATTCGTCGCCTGGAAGCCCGCCCAACTGCGGACCTGTGCGTAGACTGCAAGACCTTGGCTGAAATCAAGGAAAAACAGGTCGGCAAGTAATCCTGCCGGTCTGAATGCGAGAAACAAAAAATGGGGCGTGCAAACGCTCCATTTTTGTTTCTGGCGTTCAGTGGTTTTCCAGTAGTATCCGGCCCATGACAGCCTCTACCTATATCGGGCGTTTCGCCCCTACGCCCAGCGGCCACTTGCACTTCGGTTCGCTGGTTGCCGCCCTCGCCTCCTACCTCGATGCCCGCGCCAATAAAGGCCGCTGGCTGATGCGCATGGAAGACCTCGACCCACCCCGTGAAGAACCCGGCGCACAGGCCGCGATCCTGCACGCCCTGGAAAGCTATGGCTTCGAGTGGGATGGGGAACTGGTCCGACAGAGCGAGCGGCATGAGGCCTACGCCAAAGTCTTGAACGACATGTTCAACCACGGCCTGGCTTACGCCTGTACCTGCTCGCGCAAACAGTTGGAGCCCTACCAGGGGATCTATCCAGGCCTGTGCCGCAACCTCGGGCATGAGCAGCAAGACGCGGCGATCCGCTTGCGCGTACCGGAGCTGGAGTATCACTTCACCGACCGCGTGCAAGGCGAATTCCGACAGCACCTGGGGCGTGATGTGGGCGATTTCATCATCCGCCGTCGCGATGGTCTGTATGCCTATCAACTGGCGGTGGTGCTTGACGATGCCTGGCAGGGTGTCACCGACATCGTGCGCGGCGCCGACCTGCTCGAGTCCACGCCGCGCCAGTTGTACCTGCAGGAACTGCTGGGCCTGCGCCAGCCGCGTTACCTGCACGTGCCGCTGATCACTCAGCCGGACGGCAACAAGCTGGGCAAATCCTACCGCTCGCCGCCGTTGACACAAGGCCAGGCCACCCCTTTGCTATTAAGAGCGCTGCGCGCCCTCGGCCAGCAACCCGGCAACGAACTGCTGCACGCCAGCCCACGGGAACTGCTGGATTGGGGCATTGCACACTGGGACGCCAGCCTGATCCCGCGCACACTGACGCTGGCCGAAGCGCAATTGAGTTGAAGGCGCTTGCAGCTTGCCAAGCATCCGTTACCATCGCGGCAGTTTTTTAATCAGAGGCCAACATGTACATCTATCGATTGGTCCTGCTGCTGGTCGTCGGGATCTACCTGTTTTCCCCCGCCATCATGGATTGGTGGATCGACGCCACGGGCGCCTGGTATCGCCCTTATCTGCTGTGGCTGATCCTGATCGTCGTGACCTTCATCCTGCAGAGCCAAAAAGATGCCGATGAGCTTTAGCCTCACCCAGATGCTGCTGATCAGCGCCGCCTACCTGGCCGCGTTGTTCGGGGTTGCCTGGATCAGTGAGCGCGGAATGATTCCGCGGGCGATCATTCGCCATCCGTTGACCTACACCTTGTCCTTGGGCGTCTACGCCAGCGCCTGGGCATTTTATGGCACCGTGGGGCTGGCCTATCAGTATGGCTACGGCTTTCTGTCCAGCTACCTGGGCGTGTCCGGCGCGTTTTTGCTGGCGCCGGTGTTGCTGTACCCGATCCTGAAAATCACCCGCACCTATCAGCTGTCGTCCCTGGCGGACCTGTTTGCCTTCCGCTTTCGCAGCACCTGGGCCGGCGCGCTGACCACGATCTTCATGCTGTTGGGCGTGCTGCCGTTGCTGGCCCTGCAGATCCAGGCCGTGGCCGACTCCATCAGCATCCTCACCCGCGAACCGGTACAGCACCGCGTCGCCCTGGCTTTTTGCGCGCTGATCACGCTGTTCACGATTTTCTTCGGTTCACGCCATATCGCCACGCGCGAGAAGCACGAAGGCCTGGTGTTTGCGATTGCTTTTGAGTCGGTGATAAAGCTGATCGCCATCGGCGGTGTCGGGCTTTATGCGCTGTATGGCGTGTTTGATGGCCCGCAGCAGCTGGAGCTGTGGTTGCTGCAAAACCAGACCGCGCTCGCCGCCCTGCACACCCCGTTGCAGGAAGGCCCATGGCGCACATTGCTGCTGGTGTTTTTCGCTTCGGCGATTGTGATGCCGCACATGTACCACATGACGTTCACCGAGAACCTCAACCCGCGCTCATTGGTCAGCGCCAGCTGGGGTTTGCCGTTGTTCCTGCTGTTGATGAGCCTGGCGGTACCGCTGATCCTGTGGGCCGGCCTCAAGCTCGGCGCTACTACCAACCCCGAATACTTCACCCTTGGCGTCGGTATTGCCGCCAACAGCAAATCCCTGGCATTGCTGGCTTACGTCGGCGGTTTGTCGGCAGCCAGTGGCTTGATCATCGTCACCACGCTGGCACTCTCCGGCATGGCGCTCAATCACCTGGTGCTGCCGCTGTATCAGCCGCCAGCCGAAGGTAATATCTACCGCTGGCTGAAATGGACGCGCCGCGCGCTGATCGTCGCCATCATCATGGCCGGCTATGGCTTCTACCTGCTGCTGGGCGCTGGGCAAGACCTGGCCAACCTCGGCATCGTCGCGTTTGTCGCGACCTTGCAGTTCTTGCCAGGCGTGTTGTCTGTGCTGTACTGGCCAACCGCCAACCGTCGCGGCTTTATCGCCGGGCTGCTGGCAGGCATTCTGGTGTGGATGGTGACCATGCTGCTGCCGCTGGTCGGCAACTTGCAGGGCTTCTATATTCCGCTGCTGAACATGATCTACGTGCTGGACGACACCAGCTGGCACATGGCGGCGATCGCCTCCTTGGCCGCCAACGTGCTGATGTTTACCCTGATCTCGCTGTTCACCAACGCCAGCCCCGAAGAGACCAGCGCCGCCGAGGCCTGCGCCGTGGACAACGTGCGCCGCCCGCAACGCCGCGAGCTGCACGCGGCCTCACCGCAAGAGTTCGCCACCCAACTGGCCAAGCCGCTGGGCGCCAAGGCGGCGCAAAAGGAAGTCGAGCAGGCGCTGCGCGACCTTTACCTGCCGTTTGACGAGCGCCGCCCGTATGCCCTGCGCCGTTTGCGCGACCGCATTGAGGCCAACCTGTCCGGCCTGATGGGCCCGAGCGTGTCCCAGGACATGGTGGAAACCTTCTTGCCCTACAAGGCCGGCGGCGAAAACTACGTCACCGAAGACATCCATTTCATCGAGAGCCGGCTGGAGGACTACCACTCACGCCTCACCGGCCTTGCCGCCGAACTCGACGCCCTGCGCCGTTACCATCGCCAGACCCTGCAGGAACTGCCGATGGGCGTGTGTTCCCTGGCCAAGGATCAAGAGATCCTGATGTGGAACAAGGCTATGGAAGAACTCACCGGCATCGCCGCACAACGTGTTGTGGGTTCGCGTCTGAACACCTTGGGCGAGCCCTGGAAAGAACTGCTGCAAGGCTTTATCAACCTGCCCGACGAGCACTTGCACAAACAGCACCTGGCGCTGGACGGCCAGACCCGCTGGCTCAACCTGCACAAAGCTGCGATCGACGAGCCGCTGGCACCCGGTAACAGTGGCCTGGTGCTGCTGGTGGAAGACCTGACCGAAACCCAGATGCTCGAAGACAAGCTGGTGCACTCCGAGCGCCTGGCCAGCATTGGTCGCCTGGCCGCGGGCGTGGCCCATGAAATCGGCAACCCGATCACCGGTATCGCGTGCCTGGCGCAAAACCTGCGCGAAGAGCGCGAAGAAGACGCCGAAATCACCGAAATCAGCGGGCAGATCCTCGAACAGACCAAGCGTGTTTCACGCATCGTGCAGTCGCTGATGAGCTTCGCCCACGCCGGCGCGCATCAGAACCTGGACGAAGCGGTGTGCCTGGCAGAAGTGGCGCAGGATGCCATTGGGCTGCTGGCCTTGAACCGGCGCAATTTCGAAGTACAGTTTTTTAACCTGTGCGACCCGGACCACTGGGTCGACGGCGACTCCCAACGCTTGGCGCAGGTGCTGATCAACCTGCTTTCAAACGCCCGTGACGCAACCCCTGCCGGCAGTGCGGTACGCGTCAAGAGCGAGGCTTTCGAGCACACGGTCGACCTGATCGTGGAGGATGAAGGCAGCGGTATTCCACAGAACATCATGGACCGATTGTTCGAACCTTTCTTCACCACCAAGGACCCGGGTGAAGGTACCGGTCTGGGCCTTGCACTGGTCTATTCCATCGTTGAAGAGCATTATGGACAAATCACCATCGACAGCCCGGCTGACACCGAAAGCCAACGCGGCACCCGTATTCGGGTGACCTTGCCGCGTCATGTCGAAGCGACGTCCGCTGTGAACTGAGACCGTCGAGAGAATTGAATCAATGCCGCACATTTTGATCGTCGAAGACGAAACCATTATCCGCTCTGCCTTGCGTCGCCTGCTTGAACGTAATCAGTATCAGGTCAGCGAAGCCGGCTCGGTGCAGGAAGCCCAAGAGCGTTTCAGCATTCCCACGTTCGACCTGATTGTCAGCGACCTGCGCCTGCCGGGCGCACCGGGCACCGAGCTGATCAAGCTTGGCCAGGGCACGCCTGTGCTGATCATGACCAGCTATGCCAGCCTGCGCTCGGCGGTGGACTCGATGAAGATGGGCGCGGTGGACTACATCGCCAAGCCTTTCGATCACGACGAAATGCTCCAGGCCGTGGCGCGCATCCTGCGTGACCGTCAGTCGGCTGGCAGTGCGCCGGCCGAGCAGCGTCCTGCCGGCAAGGCTGCCGAGAAGCCGGGCGTCGACAACAGCAACGGCGAGATCGGCATCATCGGCTCCTGCCCACCGATGCAGGACCTGTACAGCAAGATCCGCAAAGTGGCGCCCACCGATTCCAATGTATTGATCCAGGGCGAGTCGGGCACCGGTAAAGAGCTGGTGGCCCGCGCCCTGCACAACCTGTCCAAGCGCGCCAAGGCACCGATGATTTCGGTGAACTGCGCGGCGATCCCCGAATCGCTGATCGAGTCCGAACTGTTCGGCCACGAGAAAGGTGCCTTTACCGGCGCCAGCGCCGGGCGCGCAGGGTTGGTCGAAGCGGCGGACGGCGGCACCTTGTTCCTCGACGAAATTGGCGAACTGCCTCTGGAAGCGCAGGCGCGCCTGCTGCGCGTGTTGCAGGAAGGCGAGATTCGCCGCGTCGGCTCGGTGCAATCACAGAAGGTCGATGTGCGCCTGATCGCCGCGACCCACCGTGACCTCAAGAGCTTGGCCAAGATCGGCCAGTTCCGTGAAGACTTGTATTACCGCCTGCACGTCATCGCCCTCAAGCTGCCGGCCCTGCGCGAGCGCGGTGCCGACGTCAACGAGATCGCCAACGCGTTTCTGCTGCGCCAGAGCGCGCGCATCAACCGTACCGACCTCAAGTTTGCCGCCGACGCCGAGCAGGCGATTCGGCATTACTCGTGGCCGGGTAACGTGCGTGAACTGGAGAACGCGGTCGAGCGTGCGGTGATTCTGTCGGAGAGCCCGGAAATTTCCGCCGAGCTGCTGGGTATCGATATCGAGCTGAGCGACCTGGAAGACGACGACTTCATCGGCCTGGCCCCGCAACAGGGCGGTGGCAGCAATACCAGCCATGAGCCGACCGAGGATCTGTCACTGGAAGACTACTTCCAGCACTTCGTGCTTGAGCATCAGGACCATATGACCGAGACCGAACTGGCGCGCAAGCTGGGCGTAAGCCGCAAGTGCCTGTGGGAACGCCGCCAGCGCCTGGGCATTCCACGGCGCAAGACCGGGGTGGCCAGCGAAAGCTGAGGGCGCGCCCCCGCAGGTAACACCCTCAGATGTGAAAAAACTGTTACCGCAGCTTTTTCACGTAACAGAAGCCGGGGCTTACGGTAACGAAGCCCCGGCTTTTTTTAGCCCCTCTAAAAGCCAAAACCAGCTCAAACCCCCGGTTTTGCTGGGCGGCACAAAAGTTGGCACGCACCCTGCTATATGCTTAGTACAAAAACAATAACAAGCTTTGTACAAGACAATAAAAATAAGACGAATCGACTCACGCATAACAAAAACAACACGGCGGAGGCGCAGCTAACTGATTCTTTTGGAGAGGCGTTGCATTTGGGGCTTGCCCCGCAACCAGGCCGAGAACAACAAAAACTGCCCTAAGGCAGAGCCTGAACTGGTTGGATCGTAGATCAGCAACACAGCGACCAAAGCAATCCGTTTGCTCTTGGCTCCCGATTGGGAGTGTCATGAAGGTGAAGCTTCATGGCGAGGGCGATCAACAAAAACAAAAAGCCCGCAACCATAATAAAAATAGAGCACGCAACTACTTCTGGGGGAGCTTCGGCTCCCCTTGTAGTTTCCGGCATTTGACCCGCACACACCTTTCTTTAAGCTTCTGGCTCAAGCCTTGCAGCTTGTTCCTACACCATCCCTCGACTAAATGCTAGAATCCCCGCCCATCATGCGGTCATTCTTCGTTATGGCCGAACATTCCTTCAAACAGTGCATCCCATGCTGAAGAAGTTGTTCCAGTCATTCCGTTCCCCCTTGCGTCGTACGCAACACATTCGCAGCACGCCTGAAGTGCTTAACAGCAATCAGCATTCATTGCAGCGCGCTCAATTCAGCCGTTATGCAGTGAACATCGTCGAACGTTTGCAGAACGCCGGCTACCAGGCTTATCTGGTGGGCGGCTGCGTACGTGACATGCTGCTCAATATCACGCCCAAGGATTTCGACGTCGCCACCAGCGCCACGCCGGAGCAGGTGCGTGCCGAGTTTCGCAATGCGCGAATCATCGGCCGCCGCTTCAAGTTGGTGCACATCCACTTTGGTCGCGAAATCATCGAGGTCGCGACGTTCCGCGCAGGCCACCCGCAAAACGATGATGAGGAAGACACCAATCAGTCTTCCCGCAACGAGAGCGGCCGTATCCTGCGTGACAACGTGTACGGCACCCTGGAAGAAGACGCGCAGCGCCGCGACTTCACCATCAACGCCCTGTATTACGACCCGGTCAGCGAGCGCATCCTCGATTACGCCAATGGCGTACACGACATTCGCAACAACCTGATCCGTCTGATCGGCGACCCGACCCAGCGTTACCAGGAAGACCCGGTACGCATGCTGCGCGCCGTGCGCTTTGCCGCGAAGCTGAACTTCGGCATCGAGAAACACACCGCTGCGCCGATTCGCGAGCTGGCGCCGATGCTGCGGGAAATCCCTTCGGCGCGCCTGTTCGAAGAAGTGCTGAAGTTGTTCCTCTCGGGTTATGCCGCCGACACGTTCGAAATGCTGGTCGACCTGCAACTGTTCGATCCACTGTTCCCGGCCAGCGCCGAGGCACTGGAATACAACCCGACGTACACCCACACGCTGATCAGCGAAGCGTTGGTCAACACCGACCTGCGCATCAAGCAGAACAAACCGGTAACGCCGGCGTTCCTGTTTGCCGCCCTGCTGTGGCCCGCCCTGCCCAAGCGCGTATTGCGCCTGCAAGACCGTGGCATGCCGCCGATCCCGGCCATGCAGGAAGCCGCCCACGAGCTGATCGCCGAGCAATGCCAGCGCATCGCCATTCCCAAACGCTTCACCATGCCGATCCGCGAGATCTGGGACATGCAGGAGCGCCTGCCGCGTCGCAGTGGCAAACGCGCCGACCTGTTGCTGGACAACCCGCGCTTCCGTGCCGGCTACGACTTCCTGCTGCTGCGCGAAAGCGCCGGCGAGCAGACCGACGGCCTGGGCGAATGGTGGACCGATTACCAGGACGCCAATGACAGCCAGCGCCGCGACATGATTCGCGACCTCGGCAGCAAAGGCGATGGTGAAGGCGCCGGCCCGAAAAAACGTCGGCGCAGCGGCACCAAGCGCAAACGCAGCGCGGCCGATACCTCGGGCGCTGCGGGCGAATAAACGTGGAACGTATCTACATTGGCATGGGCAGCAATCTCGCTGCCCCGGACCAGCAATTGCGCAGTGCTGTCGAAGCCCTGGCGCAATTGCCAGACACCAACCTCGTTGGCGTGTCGGCGTTCTATCAAAGTGACTCCCTGCTCCCGGGCCAACCGCGCTACACCAATGCGGTCGCCGCGCTGAACAGCGATCTTGCGCCACTGGATCTGCTCGATGCATTGCAAGCCGTCGAGAACGACCAGGGCCGCGAGCGCCTTGAACGCTGGGGCCCACGCACCCTGGACCTGGATATCCTGCTGTTTGGCGAGCGCCTGATCGACGAGCCGCGCCTCAAGGTGCCGCACTATCAGATGCATCTACGCGCGTTCGTGCTGTACCCGCTGGCAGAACTGGCGCCCGCCGACCTGCAACTGCCCAATGGCCAAACACTCAGCGAGCTGCTGGCAGCCTGCCCGTTTGCTGGCCTGGAGCGCCTGCCCCAAGATTGACCCGGTCAATGTGGGAGCTGGCTTGCCTGCGATGCGGGCAACTCGGTTCACCCGCTATTACGCGGCGATGCCATCGCAGGCAAGCCAGCGCCCACCCGTAACAGCGGTAACACCCCACTCGTAACAATGCGGTAACACATCCAATTGACTTCCCGTGTCCTCATCACGACTATAGGCGTCCCGCTGCCGCCAACCCGGCGCTGAAGGGCGCAATCCAGGCCTTATAAGCACTGCTCTCAAGACAGTGCGCCTGTATAAACGAAGACTCACGCGCGTTACTCGCTGTTTCCAAGCGCCTGAACGAGGACCCTTTCCATGCCAGACATTACCCTGACCACCTTGCAGAGCCTCAAGCTAAAAGGTGAAAAAATCACCATGCTGACCTGCTATGACGCCACCTTCGCCCACGCCAGCTGCGAAGCCGGGGTTGAAGTGCTGTTGATTGGCGATTCACTGGGCATGGTTCTTCAAGGGAATGACAGCACCCTGCCGGTCACCACTGACGAACTCGCGTACCACACGGCCAGCGTCAAACGCGGTAACAACGGCGCCTTCATCATCGCTGACCTGCCGTTCATGGGTTACGCCACCCTTGAACAAACCTTCCAGAACGCCGGCAAGCTCATGCAAGCCGGTGCCCACATGATCAAAGTCGAAGGCGCGGTGTGGCTGGCGGAGTCGATCCGGCTGCTGGCTGAGCGTGGCGTTCCGGTGTGCGTGCACA
The DNA here is from genome assembly GCF_030687515.1 of Pseudomonas sp. FP2338. NCBI lineage: Bacteria > Pseudomonadati > Pseudomonadota > Gammaproteobacteria > Pseudomonadales > Pseudomonadaceae > Pseudomonas > Pseudomonas sp. FP2338. The sequence continues at coordinate 5,416,488 of NZ_CP117436.1, forward strand.
TGGGCCTGACACCGCAGTCGGTAAACATCTTCGGCGGCTACAAGGTGCAAGGCCGCAATGAAGCCCAGGCGCGACAGATGCGTGCGGATGCCATCGCCCTGGAGCAAGCCGGCGCCGCGATGATCCTGCTCGAATGCGTGCCCAGCGAACTGGCGGCAGAAATCACCCAGGCCGTCAAAGTACCGGTGATCGGCATTGGCGCAGGCTCGGCCACCGACGGCCAAGTGCTGGTGGTACATGACATGCTCGGCCTGTCGCTGACCGGCCGAGCGCCCAAATTCGTGAAAAACTTCATGGCCGGCCAAGACAGCATCCAGGCAGCCCTGGCCGCTTACGTGCGTGAAGTCAAAGCCGTGACCTTCCCAGCCGACGAACACGGGTTCACTGCATGAACACCGTTAAAACCGTAAGAGAACTGCGCGCCGCCGTCGCCCACGCACGCAGTGCCGGCAAACGCATTGGCTTTGTGCCCACCATGGGCAACCTGCACAGCGGCCACGCCACCCTGGTGACCAAGGCCGCACAGCAATCGGACTTTGTGGTGGCGAGCATCTTCGTCAACCCGCTGCAGTTCGGCGCCGGCGAAGACCTGGACAAGTACCCGCGCACGCTGGCGGCCGACCAGGAAAAGCTGCTGCAAGCCGGTTGCAACCTGTTGTTCGCGCCCAGCGTCGACGAAATGTACCCCGGCGGCATGACCGGCCAGACCCGCGTCAGTGTCCCGCAACTGTCCGAAGGCCTGTGCGGCGCCAGCCGGCCTGGGCACTTCGAAGGTGTGGCGACGGTGGTGAGCAAGCTGTTCAACATGGTCCAGCCGGACATGGCCGTGTTTGGCCAGAAGGACTACCAGCAACTGGCGGTCATCCGCGCCATGGTGCATGACCTGAACATGCCCATCCAGATCATCGGCGAGCCTACCGTGCGTGCCGCCGACGGCCTGGCGCTGTCGTCGCGCAACGGTTACCTCAACGAAGAACAGCGCGCGATTGCGCCGGTGCTCTACCGCAGCCTCAGCCAGATTGCAGCAGCTATAAAAGGCGGTGAGCAGGATTTCGCCAAGCTGCGTGCCGAGCAGATCGCGCAGATTGAAGCCGCCGGGTTGCGCATGGATTACCTGGAGGTGCGCCAGGGCGTGCACCTGCGTGTGGCCACGCCTGAGGATCGGGATATTGTCATCCTCGTGGCTGCCTATCTGGGTGCGACACGCCTGATCGACAACCTGCATTTGACCCTCAACTGACCCCGCCAGGCACTTCGCCTGTTGCCCTGATCGCTGTGCCGGTATAAAAAAGTACCGGCAACAGCGCAGACAAAGCCAAGACATATCGACACGCTAGGTTTAATGTAATCGCCCTGCGCCATTGTTGGCGCTGACCGGACTCAAACGCCTGATGAAAGACTCAACGTTCCGGATTTAGAAGTGTCCTAAAGGCAAGTCCCCGTAATAAAAGGAAACCCGCAGCGATGGCGTACTACCGCACTCCTCATGACGTTACCGCTCTGCCCGCTTGGCAAGCGCTCAATCAACATCGCCAAGCCATGCAGGATTTCAGCATGCGCGACGCGTTCAATGCCGATCCCCAGCGCTTTTCCCAGTTCACCTTGAGCAGCTGCGGGCTTTTCCTCGATTACTCGAAAAACCTGATCACTGCCCAAACCCGCACCTTGCTCGTGAACCTGGCCAATGAAGTCGGCCTGAAAGACGCGATCAACGCGCTGTACGCAGGCGAACCGGTCAACTCTTCCGAAGGCCGCCCCGCCCTGCACACCGCGCTGCGCCGCCCAGTGGGCGACAAGCTGTCGGTCAACGGCGTGAACATCATGCCGGACGTGCACAAGGTGCTGAACCAGATCACCGACCTGGTCGGCCGCATCCACGACGGCCTGTGGCGGGGTTACACCGAGAAGCCGATCACTGACGTGGTGAATATCGGCATCGGTGGTTCGTTCCTCGGCCCGGAGCTGGTCTCCGAGGCCTTGCTGTCCTACGCCCACAAAGGCGTGCGCTGCCACTACCTGGCGAACATCGACGGCAGCGAGTTCCACGAGCTGACCCAGAAGCTGCGCGCCGAGACCACGCTGTTTATCGTTTCGTCCAAATCCTTCAACACCCTCGAAACCCTGAAAAACGCCCAGGCCGCCCGCGCCTGGTACCTGGCCCAGGGTGGCTCGGAAGCCGAGCTGTATCGCCACTTTATCGCCGTATCGAGCAACAACGCGGCAGCCGTGGCGTTCGGTATCCGTGAAGAGAACATCTTCCCGATGTGGGACTGGGTCGGCGGCCGTTACTCGCTGTGGTCAGCCATTGGCTTGCCAATCGCCCTGGCCATCGGCATGTCCAACTTCAAAGAGCTGTTGTCCGGTGCCTACACCATGGACCAGCACTTCCAGAACGCGTCGTTCGAGCAAAACATGCCGGTGCTGCTGGGCCTGCTGGGCGTGTGGTACGGCAACTTCTGGGGTGCGCAGAGCCATGCGATCCTGCCGTATGACCACTACCTGCGTAACATCACCAAACACTTGCAACAGCTGGACATGGAGTCCAACGGTAAAAGCGTGCGCCAGGACGGCACGCCGGTGTCGACCGATACGGGCCCGGTGATCTGGGGCGGCGTCGGCTGCAACGGTCAGCATGCTTACCACCAGCTGCTGCACCAGGGGACCCAACTGATCCCGGCCGACTTCATTGTGCCGATCGTCAGCTTCAACCCGGTGTCCGACCATCACCAGTGGCTGTACGCCAACTGCCTGTCCCAGAGCCAGGCACTGATGCTCGGCAAGACCCGCAGCGAAGCCGAAGCCGAACTGCGCGAAAAAGGCCTGCCGGAAGCCGAAGTGCAGAAGCTGGCGCCCCACAAGGTGATCCCGGGCAATCGTCCGAGCAACACCATTGTGGTCGAGCGCATCAGCCCACGTCGCTTGGGCGCACTGGTCGCCATGTATGAACACAAAGTGTTTGTACAAAGCGTGGTCTGGGGCATCAACGCCTTCGACCAATGGGGCGTGGAGCTGGGCAAGGAGCTGGGCAAAGGCGTCTACAACCGCCTGACCGGCGCCGAAGAAACCCTGGCTGACGATGCATCGACCCAAGGCCTGATCAACTACTTCCGCGGTCGTCACCGCGGCTGAGGCCGGTACACCAAGGCCAACGTCCGTTTGGACGTTGGTCTTGAACCCTCTCCCCACAGCGTGCATCTTTATGCCTTGTCGCTAAAACAAGAATAAGGACCGCTCATGTTCGATATCCGCACATTCCCCCGCGCCGATGCCGTCCGCCAGGCCGCGCAGCTCAGTCAAGACGAGTACCAGCGCCTCTATCGCCAATCCATTGAGCAACCCGATACCTTCTGGGCCGAACAGGCCAAGGGCTTTCTCGACTGGATCAAACCCTGGCACACCGTGCAGCACTCAGACATCACCACCGGCGCCGCCCAGTGGTTTGCCGGCGGCCAACTGAACGTCAGCTACAACTGCATCGACCGTCACCTGGCGCAACGCGCCGACCAGCCGGCCTTTATCTGGGAAGGCGACGATCCTGCAAAGTCCTCCAAAATTTCCTACCGCCAACTTCATCAAAACGTCAGCCGCCTGGCCAATGTGCTGAAAAGCCGTGGGGTGAAAAAAGGCGACCGGGTGTGTATCTACATGCCGATGATCCCGGAAGCCGCCTACGCCATGCTGGCCTGCACACGGATTGGCGCGGTGCACTCGGTGGTGTTCGGCGGCTTCTCTCCGGATGCTCTGCGCGACCGCATCCTCGATGCCGACTGTCGCACCGTGATCACCGCCGATGAAGGCGTGCGCGGCGGCAAGCCGGTGGCCTTGAAAAAGAACGTCGACAAAGCCCTGGCCAGCTGCCCGAACGTCAGCACGGTACTGGTGGTGGAGCGCACGGGCGCGGAACTCGACTGGGTAGAAGGCCGCGACCTCAAGTATCAAGCCGCCCTGGACGCTGCCAGCGCTGATTGCCCGCCCGAGCCAATGGACGCCGAGGACCCGCTGTTTATCCTCTACACCTCCGGCAGCACCGGCAAACCCAAAGGCGTGCTGCACACCACCGGCGGCTACCTGCTGCAAGCGGCGATGACCTTCAAGTACGTGCTCGACTACCGTGACGGCGAAGTGTTCTGGTGCACCGCCGACGTGGGTTGGGTCACGGGCCACAGCTATATCGTGTACGGCCCGCTGGCCAATGGTGCCACTTCGCTGATGTTCGAAGGCGTGCCGAGCTACCCGGACAGCTCGCGCTTCTGGCAGGTCATCGATAAACACCAGGTGAATATCTTCTACACCGCGCCCACCGCACTGCGTGCGCTGATGCGTGAGGGCCACGGGCCACTGGAGAACACCTCGCGCGCCAGCCTGCGCCTGCTGGGCAGCGTCGGTGAGCCGATCAACCCCGAGGCCTGGGATTGGTACTTCAACGCCGTCGGCGAGCAGCGTTGCCCGATTGTCGATACCTGGTGGCAGACCGAAACCGGCGGCATCATGCTCAGCCCGCTGGTCAGCGCGCAACGGATCAAACCTGGCTGCGCGACCCAACCGATGTTTGGTGTGCAGCCAGTGCTGCTGGATGAACACGGCAAGGAGCTCAGCGGCGCCGGCAGTGGCGTGCTCGCCATCAAGGCCAGCTGGCCGGGGCAGATTCGCAGCGTCTACGGCGATCCGCAGCGCATGCTCGACACCTATTTCAAACCCTACCCCGGTTACTACTTTACCGGCGACGGTGCACGCCGCGATGAGGATGGCGACTACTGGATCACCGGCCGCATTGACGACGTGATCAACGTGTCCGGCCACCGCATCGGCACCGCCGAAGTGGAGAGCGCGCTGGTGCTGCATGACCAAGTGGCCGAAGCCGCTGTGGTCGGTTACCCCCACGATGTCAAAGGCCAGGGCATCTACGCCTTTGTTACCCCAATGAACGGCGTCGAGCCCAGCGATGAGCTGAAAAAACACCTGCTGGAGCTGGTCAGCAAGGAAATCGGCAGCTTTGCCAAGCCGGAACTGATCCAATGGGCGCCCGCCTTGCCGAAAACCCGCTCGGGCAAGATCATGCGGCGCATTTTGCGCAAGATCGCCTGCAACGAACTCGACAGCCTCGGCGACACCTCAACCCTGGCCGACCCGAGCGTGGTGGACGGCCTGATCGATAAACGCCTGAACCGATAGGAGCCACCCAGAGTCGCCATGGAATTTATCCGCAGCCGTATCGAAACCCAGCTGATGAGCCTCACCGGCTTGTCACTGGGTCAGTTGGACCTGGAAAACCCCAAGGGCGACCCTGGGCTGTTTGGGCCGGACTCTATCAGCTGGCAGGTGCATGGCGACTTCAGCAGCATGCTGATCGGCGGCATCAGTGCGCTGATGCTGCAAGCCTTGCACCCGCTGGCCCTGGCTGGCGTGTGGGACCACTCCAACTTTCGCCAGGACATGCTCGGGCGCTTGCGCCGCACCTCGCAGTTTATTTCCGGCACCACGTTCGGCTCGCGCCAGGACGCCGAATGGCTGATTGAGAAGGTGCGCACCATCCACCTGCAAGTGGTCGGGCATGCGCCGGATGGTCGAGCCTATGCGGCCAGCGACCCGGAGCTGCTGACGTGGGTACACGTGGCGGAGGTCAGCAATTTCCTGGCGGCGCACCTGCGTTATCGCAACCCGCACCTGTCGGGGCGCGACCAGGACCGCTACTACAGTGAAATTGCCTTGGTGGCCGAGCGACTGGGCGCCCGCCACGTTCCGCGTTCGCGGCAGGAAATTTCCGAATATCTGGCGCGTATTCGTCCGCAACTGCTGTGTGACGATCGCAGCCGCGAAGTGCTGCGCCTGCTGGTCAATGCACCCGCGCCCAGCACCTTGGCCAAACCCTTTGGCAGCTTGATGATGCAGGCCGGCATCGACCTGCTGCCGGACTGGGCCAGCGCTATGCTCGGGCAACACCAAAGCTCGATGCAACGCTTGGTGATCCGCGCGGGTGTGAAGCGCAGTGCGCCCGTGCTGCGCTGGGCGATGCGCAATGGTTCGGTGCAACGCGCCCAGCGGCGGATGGGGTTGATGTAGACGACGGCCCATAGCTGTTAAACTTCGCGCCCTCTTTTACCCGCAAGGCGCGCTCCATGACTCCCTTGAATCAGGCGCTGCGCGCCGCTCTCGACCATCGCCAAGACCTGATCAGCGAGTTGCACGCCCAAGGCACCGACTGCTACCGGCTGTTCCATGGCAGCCAGGAAGGCGCCGGCGGCTTGACCATCGACCGTTACGGCCCGCAATTGCTGGTGCAAAGCTTCCACCAGTCGCTGCAAACCGAAGAACTGCTGGACCTGCATCAACAGGTCAATCAGTTCATGGGCCTGGAATTGCAGCTGGTGTACAACGACCGCTCCCGTGGCAACTCGCGCATCGACCGTGAAGACACGGTGTACCGCGCCGAGCCTGCGGCATTGGCAGATCAGGTCGGCCACGAGTGGGGTCTCAACTACCGTGTACGCGGGCGCCATGCCGGGCAAGACCCGCTGCTGTTCCTGGACCTGCGCAACACCCGTGGCTGGGTCAAGGACCACAGTGCCGGCAAAAGCGTGCTGAACCTGTTCGCCTACACCTGTGGCGTAGGCCTGAGCGCCGCGGCCGGGGGCGCAAGCGAGGTGTGCAACCTGGACTTCGCCGAAGGCAACCTGGCGGTCGGGCGCGAAAACGGCCTGCTCAACCCGCACTTGCCGACCATGGAGTTCGTGCAGTCCGACTACTTCCCGGCGATTCGCCAACTGGCCGGTTTGCCGATCACCCAGCGCCGTGGGCAGAAGCTGCCAAGTTATCCACGCCTTGAGCAGCGCCAGTTCGACCTGGTGCTGCTCGACCCACCTGCGTGGGCCAAGAGCGCTTTCGGCACCGTCGACCTGTTGCGTGACTACCAGAGCCTGCTCAAACCCGCACTGCTGACCACCGCCGACAATGGCGTGCTGATCTGCTGCAACAACCTGGCAAAAGTCAGCATGGATGACTGGCGCGAACAGGTGCTGCGTTGCGCCGAAAAAGCCGGCCGACCGGTACGCGAGTGGCAAATCATGACGCCGGGGGCTGACTTCCCTTCGCAAGATCAACAGCCACCGTTGAAGACCCTGATCCTGCAGTTGTAGTACTTTTCCCAAGGAGCCCGGTACTTCGGAACCGAAAACCCGTGCCATACTCCAAGGCACTCTCGTTCTACATAGATGGCGTCACTCATGCCCAAAGGATTGATCCGCGCCGCTGGCGCCTTGTTGACCGCCCTGGCTCTGTACAGCTTGCTGGGTTTTCTGATTCTGCCGGGCATTGCCCTACGCATTGCCAACCAACAACTGGCCAATTACGCCACGGTGCCGGCCCGCATCGAGCGTATCGAGCTCAACCCGTTCAGCCTGGAACTGACGCTGTGGGGCCTCAAACTCGGCGAGCCGGGCAAGGAACAAGTCGGTTTCGAGCGCCTGTACGCCAACTTGCAGATCGACAGCCTGTGGACGCGCGCTCTGCACCTGGCAGATGTGCAGCTGGACCAACCGAAGACCGAAGTGCTGTTCGACAAATCCGGTCAGTTGAACCTGGCGCAGCTGTTCAAACTGCCGCCGAGTGAGCCGACCCCGGCCGACCCGAATGCCAAGCCGTTCCCGCTGCGCATCGACAGCATCAAGCTGGCCGGCGGCTATGTGTACTTTCGCGACCTGCGCCCCAGCGAGCCGATCGAATTCCTCTACGACAAACTCGACTTCGAGCTGAAAAACCTCAGCACCTTGCCCGAAGACAACGCCGACATGACCCTGGTGGCCGCCGGCCCTGAGGGCGGGCAGATCGACTGGAAAGGCAATTTCAGCCTGGTGCCGATCACTTCAGAAGGCACCTTGAAAGTCACCGATGGCAAGATGAAAGCCTGGTGGCCGTACGTGCGGGATGCCCTGCCGCTGGTGCTTGAAGACGGCGTGCTGAACTTCAGCACCGACTATAAATTCAGCCTGGCCAAAGAAACCGAACTGAACCTGACCAGCACCGCCGCCAGCATCGCGCCCTTTGCGATCAAGGCGCCGGATGGCCGGCCACTGGTGCGCCTGGAGCGCCTGGACGTCAGCGACACCACGGTGGACCTGGCCAAGCAGCAAGTGGTAGTCGGCAAGATCCGCAGCAACAAACTGGAAACCTGGGCCGCCCGCGAAGCCGATGGGCAACTGGACTGGCAGAAACTGTTTGCCAGCCAACCGAGCAAACCGGCCAAGGAACTCAAGCCTGCCAGCGCGCCTGCAACCGCCGATACGCCAAACGCCCCAGCTGCCGCACCGAGCAAACCCTGGCAAGTGCTGCTCAAGGACGTGCAACTGCGCAACTATCAAGTGCACCTGGCGGACCGTGCTGCCAAACCGGAAGTTGCATTGGAGCTAGGCCCGCTGAATGTCGATATGCAGAACTTCGACAGCCTCAACCGCAGCCCCTTTACCCTGAAGGTCGACTCCGGCCTGGGCAAGCAAGGCAAGATCAGCGCAACCGGCGAGGTCAACCTCAACCCGGTCAGCGCCAGGTTGAAAGTGAGCACCCAGGACATCGACCTGCGGGTCGCGCAATCCTATATCAGCCCGTTTATCCGCCTGGAACTGCGCAGCGGTATGTTGGGCAGCAACCTTGATGTGAACCTTAAAAGCACCGAGCCATTGGCGCTGCAGGTCACCGGCCGTGCTCAGGTCGACCAGTTGCACACCCTGGACACCCTCAAGACCCGCGACTTTCTCAAGTGGCAGCGCCTGGTACTCGAAGGCGTGAACTACCAGCACGGCGACAGCCTGTCGATCGACAAGGTCAACCTGCTGCAGCCGTATGCGCGCTTTATGATCAACGATGACCGCACCACCAACATCGATGACTTGCTGATCCCGCAACCGGCCGACAATGGCGCCAAGTCGGCAGCCAAGCCGGCGGCGAGCAAAGACAAACCGTTGGGTATTCATATCGGGCAGATTGCGATCAACGATGGTTCGGCCAACTTCGCCGACTTCAGCCTCACGCCCAACTTCGCCACGGCTATCCAGCAACTCAACGGGCAGATTGGCACTATCGACAGTCGCCAGGCCAAACCGGCCAGCGTCGACATCAAGGGCAAGGTGGATCGCTACGCGCCGGTGACGATCAAGGGCAGCGTGAACCCGTTTGACCCGATGGCGGCGCTGGATATCGCCACCAGCTTCAAGCGCGTCGAACTGACCACGTTGACCCCGTATTCCGGCAAGTTCGCGGGCTTCCGCATTCGCAAGGGCCGGCTTAACCTCGATTTGCACTACGTGATCACCAAAGGCCAGTTGAAGGCTGAAAACAAAGTGGTGGTTGAGCAATTGCAGCTGGGTGAGAAGGTCGACAGTGCCGATGCCGTCGATTTGCCGATTCGCCTGGCCATTGCGCTGCTAAAGGACACTGACGGCAAGATTTCCATCGAACTGCCAGTAACCGGCGACTTGAATAACCCGCAGTTCAGCGTCATGCCGATTGTGTGGCAGACCCTGCGCAACCTGGTGGTGCGCGCAGCCACGGCGCCGTTCAAGTTTATCGGCGGGCTGGTCAGCGGTGGCGGCTCGGAAGACCTGGGTAACGTGTCGTTTGCCGCAGGCTCCAGCGAGCTGAACAAAGATGCCGAGGGTGCCCTGAACACCTTGGCCAAAGCACTGAAAGAGCGCCCTACCCTGCGCCTTGAAATCGAAGGCACGGCAGCCGCCAGCAGCGATGGCCCGTTCATCGCCGCGGATCGCCTGGAGCGTGAATACCAATACAACTACTACAAAATCCTCCAGCGTCGCGGCGACAAGGTGCCAGCTCAGGCGTCATTGCTGGTCGTGCCGGAGAAGGAAAAACCGCCATTGCTCGAAGGCATTTACCGCACCCGTCTCAAGCAACAACCACCGGCCGAATGGAAAGACCTGAGCAGCGATGATCGCACTGCGAAGCTGCGTGATGGCTTGATCAAGTTCTGGGGCGCCAGTGATGTGTTGCTGCGCCAACTGGGGCAGGACCGTGCCAGCACTATCAAGGACTACCTGGTGGACAAAGGCCAGCTGGAAGATGACCGGGTGTACTTCATTGATGCCAGCCTTGGGCAGGCGGAAAAGGATGGTCGAGTGGTAACGCCGATGCATCTGGATGCTGAGTAACATTCAGCTAAAACAGATCTAAATGTGGGAGCGGGCTTGTGTGGGAGCTGGCTTGCCTGCGATAGCATCACCCAGGTTTAACTGAACAACCGAGGTGTTTGCATCGCAGGCAAGCCAGCTCCCACAGTTGATCTTCATTTGTCCTGCGAATCTTTCCGCCCCCTGAATAGAACAGGCCCCGACACAAGTGCCGGGGCCTGTAATGACCACATCCGTGTGGTCGGTCGCATGAACTTTAGAGGTGCATCGGGTGGATATCTAACTCACCCTAAGCCGCCGCCGTCTAGCTCAGACGATTCTTTTAGCGTTACTCAGCTTTCAGGCCATCGGCCGATACAGCTTTAACGCCTTTGATTTTCTTGGTGATCGCAACTGCGGTGTCTTTCTGAGCCTGGGTAACGGCAGCAGTCGACGACAGCGACACTACACCTTTGTTGGTTTCGACTTTGATGTCGGTACCAGGAATGCCTTTTTCGGTAACCAGGTCAGCTTTTACTTTGGTGGTGATCCAAGTGTCCGAAGTGGACTCTTTGGCACCTGCTGCTGCGCCTTTGGTTTTGTCGATGTTATCTGCCTTAGTGGCACCGCCAGCCATCAGGCCGTCAGCGGAAACAGCGGTAACACCTTTGATTTTCTTGGTGATCGCTACAGCCGTGGCTTTCTGGGAGTCAGAGATAGCGACTGTGGAGGACAGGGAAACCACGCCTTTGTTGGTTTCAACCTTGATGTCCGAACCAGGAATGCCTTTCTCGGTCAGCAGGTCGGATTTAACTTTGGTGGTGATCCAAGTATCCGAAACGCTTTCCTTAGCCTTGGTGGCTTCACCAGCCGCCAACGTCATAGGGGCTTGGGAAGTCTGAGCAAAGGCTACGTTAGCACCCATGGCCAGAGTCAGAGCGGTAGCGGTAGCGAGAGCGAACTTCTTCATACGAGTAACTCCTGTTTTATGAAAAGTCTGCAGCGTGTAAACCTTGATGCTGCAGCGTTAACAGGGTTATTGCAGGCAGTGTGCCAAGTCACGGAATCAGATTAATTCCTTTATAAACAACGACTTATAAAAACAGCTAATTTTCGAAATCGTGCATCTTGCATGAAGTCGACCGTGCCTGCATGCAAGTTGCGGCTTTTAGAATTTACTAAGCAACTGATTTCCCGGTACTTTCCTACGGGCATAAAAAAAGGACTCCGAAGAGTCCTCTTTTTCAGCGTAAAGCCAGCGGGTAATTAAACGCCCGAAGCCTTGGCTGCTGCTACGTCCTTGATGGACAGCTTGATACGGCCGCGGTTGTCCACGTCCAGTACCAGCACTTCCACTTCCTGGCCTTCTTTCAGAATGTCGGTCACTTTCTCAACACGAGCGTCGCTCAGCATGGAGATGTGTACCAGACCGTCTTTGCCCGGCAGGATGTTGACGAATGCGCCGAAGTCGACGATGCGCTCAACCTTACCCACGTAGATCTTGCCGATCTCGGCTTCAGCGGTGATGCCCAGAACGCGCTGACGTGCAGCTTCAGCAGCTTCCTTGGTTTCGCCGAAGATCTTGATCGAGCCGTCGTCTTCGATGTCGATCGAAGCCTTGGTTTCTTCACAGATCGCACGGATGGTCGCGCCGCCTTTACCGATAACATCACGGATTTTGTCGGTGTCGATTTTCATCGCGATCATGGTCGGAGCATTTTCCGACAGTTCGGTGCGGGACTGACCAATGATCTGGTTCATCTGACCGAGGATGTTCAGGCGCGCTTCCAGGGCTTGGCCCAGAGCGATTTCCATGATTTCTTCGGTGATGCCCTTGATCTTGATGTCCATCTGCAGCGCGGTAACACCTTTAGCGGTACCGGCTACTTTGAAGTCCATGTCGCCCAGGTGGTCTTCGTCGCCCAGGATGTCGGTCAGGATGGCGAACTTCTCGCCTTCTTTAACCAGGCCCATGGCGATACCGGCAACCGGTGCCTTCATCGGTACACCAGCGTCCATCAGTGCCAGGGAAGCACCGCAAACGGAAGCCATGGAGCTGGAACCGTTGGACTCAGTGATTTCCGACACAACACGGATGGTGTACGGGAACACGTCGGCAGCAGGCAGCATCGCAGCGATCGAACGACGAGCCAGGCGGCCGTGACCGATTTCGCGACGACCAGCGCCACCCATGCGACCACACTCACCTACCGAGAACGGAGGGAAGTTGTAGTGCAGCATGAACGGGTCTTTTTTCTCGCCTTCCAGGGTGTCCAGCAGCTGTGCGTCACGGGCAGTACCCAGTGTTGCAACGACCAGAGCCTGGGTTTCGCCACGGGTGAACAGCGCCGAACCGTGAGTCTTCGGCAGAACGCCGACTTCGATGTTCAGTGGGCGCACGGTGCGAGTGTCGCGACCGTCGATACGTGGCTTGCCGTTAACGATGTTTTCGCGAACGGTGCGGTATTCGATTTCGCCGAAGGCAGCTTTGACTTCGCTGGAAGAAGGCTGGCCTTCTTCACCGGACAGCTTGGCTACAACCTGATCCTTCAGCTCGCCCAGGCGCGCGTAACGGTCGGCCTTGACGGTAATGGTGTAGGCGTCGGAGATGGCAGCACCGAACTCGGAGCGGATAGCGCCCAGCAGTTCAGTCGCTTCAGCTTGTGGAGCCCAGGCCCATGTCGGCTTGGCAGCTTCGGCAGCCAGTTCTTTAACGGCTTTGATCACGGACTGGAACTCGTCGTGAGCAAACAGTACAGCGCCCAGCATCTGGTCTTCGGTCAGCTCTTTGGCTTCCGATTCAACCATCAATACGGCTTCAGAGGTACCGGCAACGACCATGTCCAGGCTCGACGCTTTCTGTTGCTCGTAAGTCGGGTTCAGCAGGTAGCCGGTGCTTTCGTGGAAAGCAACGCGCGCCGCGCCAATCGGGCCATCGAAAGGAATGCCGGAGATGGCCAGGGCAGCCGAGGTACCGATCATCGCAGCGATGTCCGGATCGGTCTTCTTGCTGGTGGAAACGACGGTGCAGACAACCTGCACTTCGTTCATGAAGCCTTCTGGGAACAGCGGACGGATCGGACGGTCGATCAGTCGGGAAGTCAGGGTTTCTTTCTCGGAAGGACGGCCTTCACGCTTGAAGAAACCGCCAGGGATCTTACCGGCAGCGTAAGTCTTTTCCTGGTAGTGAACGGAAAGAGGGAAGAAGCCTTTGCTCGGGTCAGCGGTCTTGGCGCCAACAACGGTCACCAATACGGTCACGTCGTCGTCAACGGTAACCAGCACTGCGCCGGAGGCTTGACGGGCGATACGGCCTGTCTCGAGGGTAACGGTCGACTGACCGAACTGGAATTTTTTGATAACCGGGTTCACGGTGTCCTACCTTCTTTGTGGCTCTTGGGGGAACTTGTCTTCTTGCGAAATTCTTGGGCAATGCCGGGAATCGGCCCGACGCTCGTCCAGGGTAAAACGTGTATCCAGATAAAACTTGAGGCTGGGAGCCTGCCATGGGCCAGCGGGAATCCCACTGACACACGGCAGACAACCAACCTCTAGCGCAATCGCTTATTAGCGACGCAGACCCAGGCGACCGATCAGAGCCTGATAACGACCCAGATCCTTGCCTTTCAGGTAGTCCAGCAGCTTACGGCGCTGGTTTACCATGCGGATCAGACCACGACGGGAGTGGTGATCTTTACCGTTGGCCTTGAAGTGACCTTGCAGCTTGTTGATGTTGTGGGTCAGCAGTGCAACTTGCACTTCTGGCGAACCAGTGTCACCAACAGCTTGCTGATAGTCAGCAACGATTTGTGCTTTTTCTTGAACGTCGAGAGCCATGAGGCAATCCTTTTTTCAGGAAACCACCCAAAGGGCAGTTTCAACAGGCCAGGGACAAATCCCTGTATCTAAAAATGAGTGTTGACCGTGCCTGTTAACAGCCACACTCGTCCGGTCATTCTGACCGAATCAGTCGACGCGGCGCTATACGCCCGTCTTCGCTCACTTCACCGATACCGATAAAGCGACCGTTATGATCCTGTACCCGCACCATACCGAACTTCGGAGCATCCGGGGCACGTACCGGTTGGCCGTTTAGCCAGTAGAACGCGCTGTGCTCCGAGAAATGCAGCAATGGCCAATCCAGCAAACCGCTGTCCGATGGCATCAGGAAGCGATCAACCGCTTCATTGCCGCCTTCGGCATGTACCGCTTCCAACTCTTCCAGCGTGACCGTCTGGGCCAGGGTGAAAGGTCCGGCTTGAGTACGTCGCAACTCTGCAACGTATGCACCACAGCCCAGTTGCTCACCGATATCTTCCACCAGGGTACGAATATAGGTGCCTTTGCTGCAGTCCACCGACAGTCGTGCGGTGTCGCCTTCACTGGCGAGCAATTCAAGCCGCGCAATAGTAACAGAACGCGGTTCACGCTCCACTACTTCGCCCGCACGTGCCAGCTTGTAAAGAGGCTGGCCATCACGCTTGAGCGCCGAGTACATCGGCGGTATCTGACTGATTTGCCCACGAAAAGCGGGTAAAACGGCCTCGATATCAGCACGACCAACGGTCACGTCGCGAACCTGCAGAACATCACCTTCGGCATCGGCCGTGGTAGTGGTCTTGCCCAGTTGCATGAGGGTTTCATAACCCTTGTCGGAATCGAGCAGGTATTGCGAGAACTTGGTGGCCTCGCCAAAGCACAACGGCAGTACGCCGGTGGCCAATGGGTCGAGGCTGCCGGTGTGCCCGGCCTTCTCGGCATTGAGCAGCCAGCGAACCTTCTGCAGCGCGGCATTGGAGGTAAAGCCAATGGGCTTGTCGAGCAGAATGATGCCGCTGACGTTGCGACGGATACGTTTGACCTGAGCCACCGCTTACTCCTTGGCGTCTTCAGGTGTGGACGGGTGCTGGCTGTCTTCAGCCACTGCGCGCTCGATCAATGCCGACAGGTGCGCACCACGCACGACGCTTTCGTCGTAGTGGAAGTGCAACTGGGGAACACTGCGCAGCTTCATTTCACGGGCCAACTGCATGCGCAGGAAGCCAGCAGCCGAATTGAGCACCTTGATGCTTTGCGCGATTTCTTCGCTGTTGTCCTGCCCCATCACGGTGATGAAGATCTTGGCGTGACCCACGTCACGGCTCACTTCAACGGCGGTGATGGTGACCAGGCCAACGCGCGGGTCTTTGACTTCACGACGGATCAGTTGGGCCAGCTCACGCTGCATCTGATCGCCGATACGTTGGGTACGGCTGTATTCTTTTGCCATGTCTTGTTACCTGTTACTGCCACACGGTGAAACCCGTGGGGTCTGAAAGCGGCAAACGCCCGGCCTGACAAAAGCCAGACCGGGCGTTGCGTTTAGAGTCCGTACGCTGCGCGGGGCATTTGCATGCCCACACGCGACGTGGCTCCGGAAGTGCGCGAGTTAGAGGCTGCGAGCAACCTGGACCTTCTCGTAGACTTCGATCTTGTCGCCAGCCTTGACGTCGTTGTAGCTCTTGACGCCGATACCGCATTCCATGCCGGCACGTACTTCGGAAGCGTCATCCTTGAAGCGGCGCAGGGATTCCAGCTCGCCTTCGAAGATAACGATGTCTTCACGCAGTACACGGATCGGACGGTTACGGTACACAGTACCTTCGATAACCATGCAACCGGCGATCGCACCGAATTTCGGCGAGCGGAACACGTCACGCACCTCGGCAACACCCAGGATGTTCTCCCGGACATCGCTGCCAAGCATGCCGGTAAGGGCTTTCTTGACGTCTTCGATGATGTCGTAGATGACGTTGTAGTAACGCATGTCCAGGCCTTCCTGCTCGACGATCTTGCGAGCGCCAGCATCGGCACGCACGTTGAAGCCGAACAGTACAGCGTTGGAAGCCAGTGCCAGGTTGGCGTCGGATTCGGTGATACCACCGACACCGCCACCGACAACGCGCACTTGCACTTCGTCGTTACCCAGGCCATTCAAGGCGCCGTTCAACGCTTCGAGGGAACCACGAACGTCAGATTTGAGGACGATGTTAAGCGTCTTCTTCTCTTCCTGGCCCATGTTCTCGAAGATGTTTTCCAGCTTGCCGGCGTGAGCACGGGCCAGCTTGACTTCGCGGAACTTGCCTTGACGGAACAGAGCCACTTCACGGGCTTTCTTCTCGTCGGCCACTACGCTCATCTCGTCGCCAGCGTCCGGGGTACCGTCCAGGCCGAGGATCTCGACCGGGATAGCCGGGCCGGCTTCCTTGATTGGCTTGCCGTTCTCGTCGAGCATGGCACGTACACGGCCGTAGTTCGAACCGACCAGCACCATGTCGCCTTGGCGCAGGGTACCGTCTTGAACCAGAACGGTCGCAACCGGGCCACGGCCCTTGTCGAGGCGCGATTCAACCACAACACCACGGCCAGGAGCCGATGGGGTAGCGGTCAACTCGAGTACTTCGGCTTGCAACAGAACGGCTTCGAGCAGTTCGTCAACGCCAGTACCCATTTTCGCGGATACCGACACGAATGGCGTCTCGCCACCCCACTCTTCAGAAGTCACGCCGTGAACCGACAGTTCGCTACGGATGCGATCGAGATCGGCGCCCGGCTTGTCGATTTTGTTCACTGCAACCACCAGCGGTACGCCAGCCGCTTTCGCGTGCTGAACAGCTTCGATGGTTTGCGGCATCACGCCGTCGTCAGCTGCAACGACCAGGATCACGATGTCGGTGGCCTTGGCACCACGGGCACGCATTGCGGTAAACGCAGCGTGACCAGGGGTGTCGAGGAAAGTCACCATGCCACGCTCGGTTTCAACGTGGTACGCGCCGATGTGCTGGGTAATGCCGCCGGCTTCGCCTGCAGCAACCTTGGCACGACGGATGTAGTCGAGCAGGGAAGTTTTACCGTGGTCAACGTGGCCCATTACGGTCACAACCGGTGCACGGGAAACAGCCTCACCTTCAAACTTCAGGGACTCGGCCAGGGAATCTTCCAGGGCGGTGTCGCTGACCAGGGTCACTTTGTGGCCCAGCTCTTCAGCAACCAACTGGGCAGTTTCCTGGTCCAGTACCTGGTTGATGGTGGCTGGAGTGCCCAGCTTGAACATGAACTTGATGATTTCAGCTGCCTTGACCGACATCTGCTGGGCGAGATCGCCAACAGTGATGGTCTCGCCGATCTTCACTTCACGCACGACAGGGCCGGTTGGGCTCTGGAAACCGTGGGCGTTGCGTTTTTTCAGCTTGGCCTTGCCGCGACCACCACGACGGAAGCCATCGCTTTCTTCGTCGGTAGTACGTGGGGCAACGCGTGGTGCAGGCGCTTTCTCTTTGACCGAGGCGCGATGCGGAGCGTTTTTACGCTCGCCGTCGCCACCACCACCGCGACGATTGTTATCGTCGGCACGTGGCTTGTCCGGACGACGAGGTTCGTCGCGCTTGCGAGCGTCAGCTGCAGGAGCAGGTGCGGCGGCAACCGGAGCGGCCTCACGCACAGCTTCAACAGGCGCACTAGGCGCGGCGACTGCTTCAGTAGTAGCAGTTTGCGCAGCTGCAGGCTGGCGACGCGCTTCTTCTTCGGCGCGACGCTTGGCTTCTTCTTCAGCCTTCTGACGAGCAGCATTTTCTACTGCGCGACGCTCTTCCAGCTCGCGTTTGCGCTCGGCTTCGATTTCTTCCGGGCTGCGCTGTACGAAGACTTTCTTCTTGCGTACTTCAACGCTGATGCTCTTGCTACCAGCAACACGCAGGGTGCTGGTGGTTTTGCGCTGCAATGTAATCTTGCGCGGTTCTTCCACTTTCGCCTTGTGGCTGCTCTTCAAGTGAGTCAGCAAAGACTGCTTCTCACTATCGCTCACACCTTCGTCGGCGGCGGTGTGCGGCAGACCTGCCTCACGCATCTGCTGCAACAGGCGCTCTACCGGTGTTTTGACCTCATCGGCCAGTTGTTTCACCGTGACTTGCGTCATGCACTTCTCTCCTCAGGCCGCGCCTAGTTACTCGAACCAATGGGCTCGGGCGGCCATGATCAACTTGCCGGCACGATCATCGTCAATGCCGTCGATGTCGAGCAGATCGTCAATAGACTGCTCGGCCAGGTCTTCGCGGGTAATTACGCCGCGCACCGCCAGTTCCATCGCCAAATCCTTGTCCATACCCTCAAGCGAGAGCAGGTCTTCGGCCGGATGGGCGTCTGCCAGCTTTTCCTCAGTAGCGATGGCTTTAGTCAACAAGCGATCCTTGGCCCGAGCGCGAAGCTCGTTGACGGTGTCTTCGTCAAAGCCGTCGATGTTGAGCATTTCTTCCAACGGTACGTAGGCAATCTCTTCCAGGCTGGTGAAGCCTTCATCAACCAGTACCTGTGCCAGGTCTTCATCGACTTCCAACTCTTCGATGAAGTTGCGCAGGATGTCACCGGTTTCAGCTTGCTGCTTAGCCTGGATGTCCGATTCGGTCATCACGTTCAGGGTCCAGCCGGTCAGTTGGCTGGCCAGACGCACGTTCTGACCACCACGACCAATGGCCTGAGCCAGATTGTCTGCGCCAACGGCGATGTCCATTGCATGGGCATCTTCGTCAACGATAATTGCCGCCACTTCAGCCGGCGACATGGCGTTGATCACGAACTGCGCCGGGTTATCGTCCCACAGGACGATGTCCACACGCTCACCGCCCAACTCGCCCGACACTGCCTGGACGCGCGAACCGCGCATACCAATGCAAGCACCTTGCGGGTCGATGCGCTTGTCCTTGGAGCGGACCGCGATCTTGGCGCGCGAACCCGGATCGCGGGACGCAGCCATGACTTCGATCAGACCTTCGGCAATTTCCGGCACTTCGATGCGGAACAGCTCGATCAGCATTTCCGGCGCGGTACGCGACAGGATCAACTGAGGGCCGCGGTTCTCGGTGCGGATTTCCTTGAGCAGCGCACGCAGACGCACGCCGACACGGAAGGTTTCGCGAGAGATGATGTCTTCGCGGGCCAGCAACGCTTCGGCGTTGTTGCCCAGGTCGACGATCACGTTGTCGCGGGTCACTTTTTTCACGGTGCCGGAGATGATCTCACCCAGGCGTTCGCGATAAGCGTCAACGACTTGAGCGCGCTCAGCTTCGCGAACCTTCTGCACGATGACCTGCTTGGCGGTCTGTGCAGCAATACGGCCGAACTCGATCGACTCGATCTTTTCTTCGACGACATCACCGACCTGGGCGCCCGGATGCGTTTGCGCAACCTTGCTCGGCCAGGTTTCGATGGCCGGATCATCAAGATCGGCTTCTTCGACGACCGTCCAGCGACGGAAAGTCTCATAGGCACCGGTGTGGCGGTTGATTTCCACACGCAGATCAACTTCGTCTTCAAAACGCTTTTTGGTAGCAGTGGCCAGGGCCAGCTCCAGCGCTTCAAAAATCACGTTTGCCGGTACGCCCTTTTCATTGGATACCGACTCAACAACCAGCAGTACTTCTTTGCTCATCGTACGCCTCGCCTTTCGCAAGCCATTGGATCCGCGGGATCCGCGTCTCAGTCAAAACTGGGAATAATGTTGGCCTTGTCGATCATATCGATCGGCAACAGGAATTCATGGTCTTCTACCTGCACCACGACATCCTGTTCTTCTACACCGCGCAGAAGGCCCTGAAAGTTGCGTCGCCCTTCAAAGGGAGAGCGCAGCTTGATCTTCACTTGTTCACCGGCAAATTTTGCAAACTGATCAATAGTGAACAGTGGGCGTTCCATGCCTGGCGAGGAAACTTCGAGGGTGTATTCAACGGCGATTGGATCTTCAACATCCAGGACACCGCTGATCTGACGGCTGACAATGGCACAATCGTCCACCAGCACGCCGCCCTCTTTATCGATATAAACGCGCAACATTGAGTGGCGACCTTGAGCCGAAAACTCAATACCCCAGCATTCATAGCCTAGGGCCACGACCACCGGGGCCAGCAAGGCCTGCAACTCTTCTAGCTTGCTCGACACCTGAACCCCCTCGTGCATGTATGTGCATGCTGTGCAAAATAAAAAAATGGGCGAAACGCCCATCCTTGAAACGCCGTCGAACAGCGGCGTTGAAAGTGTCCAGCTAACAAAAAGCCCCTTAAAAGGGGCTCCGCTAAAACTGGTTGCGGGGGCCGGATTTGAACCGACGACCTTCGGGTTATGAGCCCGACGAGCTACCAGACTGCTCCACCCCGCGACAAAGCTGGGGCGGAAGTATACGACCGATCCCTTACAGGGTCAATGTAACCTTCCACCTACAAGAAAGCCCGCAACAGCGGGCTCTCCTGATAATTGGTACCGAGAAGGGGACTCGAACCCCTACACCCTATGGGCACAACCACCTCAAGGTTGCGTGTCTACCAATTCCACCACCTCGGCAATACAGCGTTTACAACCCTTCTTACTTTTGCTCTTGAGCTGGAGGTACGTCAGTCGCTGGAGTAGCCGACTTTTGCTCTTGAAGCACCGGGACATCATCAGAAGCCGGTTTTGCTTTTGGTACTTCCAACACTGCTGGGTTTGGGAGACCTACTTGAGTCAGCACATGAGCTTTCTCTTTAGCAAAGTAACCTAACCCCAAGCTGGTTATGAAGAAACCGGCGGCAAGTATAGCAGTAAACTTACTAAGAAAGGTAGAGGAACCTTGGCTTCCGAACACAGTATTTGAAGCACCTGCACCGAAAGACGCACCAGCATCCGCACCTTTACCCTGTTGCAACAAAACCAAGGCAACTACGCCCAGGGCAGCCAACAGATGAAAAACGACTACGACTGTTTCCAGCATTTTTTCAGTTTCCCGCGGCGCGACAAATCGCACCGAACTCATCTGCATTCAGGGAAGCTCCACCAATGAGCCCCCCATCGATATCCGGCATGCCGAACAGTTCGACCGCATTGGCCGCCTTCACGCTGCCGCCGTATAGAAGCCGCACACCTTGTGCGACTTCAGAATTCTCTGCCGCTAACTGCGCGCGAATGGCTGCATGCACATCCTGCGCCTGTTGCGGCGTTGCAGTCAGCCCGGTGCCGATGGCCCAGACCGGCTCGTAAGCGATTACTGCTTTTGCAAACGCACCAACACCCAGCTCCTCGATGATGCTGCCCAGCTGACGCGAGACAACTTCAAGAGTCTTGCCCGATTCACGCTGCTCCAGGGTCTCCCCTATGCACAACACTGGAATCAAGCCACAAGCCTGTGCCGCTGCGAACTTGCGATTGAGTGTCCCATCACGCTCGCCCATCATCTGACGGCGCTCGGAGTGCCCGACAAGCACATAGGAACAACCCGCATCAACCAGCTGACTCGGTGAAATCTCACCGGTCAACGCACCTTGCATGGGTTCCACCGCAGAGTTCTGCGCGCCGACCTGAATCGACTTACCTTTCAAGCCATCAACCACTTGGTTGATATGCAAGCAAGGCGGGAAAACCGCAACATCAACACCGCCAGGCAAGGCCAAGTGACGAAGGCCATTGATCAGCTCAGCGACACTGGCGCGGGTACCGTGCATCTTCCAGTTACCAGCTACCATAGTGCGACGCATGCTGTACCTCGTCGGTCAAAGTGGGCGCAGATGTTACCCAACCACATCATCACTGGCAAGCCGAATTCAGGCGCAAATTTCAGTTACCAGTTTTGCCAGGTCTTCGGCGTGGCCGCGAACCTGCGTTTCGTCCTCGCCTTCGACCATGACACGCACCAACGGCTCTGTGCCGGACTTGCGCAACAACACGCGGCCACGCCCCGCCATTGCGAGGGTCACACGCTCACAGGCGTCTTTGACAGCAGGGTGCTCGATAGGGTTTTCGCCACCGGCAAAGCGCACATTCAGCAGAACCTGCGGGCATTTGCGCAGCGCTTGGCGCGCTTGAGCCAGACTCTCTTTGCGACGACGCAACGACAGCAGTACCTGCAGCGCAGCAATAATGGCATCGCCCGTGGTGGTGTGCTGGAAGCAAACCACATGCCCCGAGTTCTCTCCGCCCACCAGCCAGTTACGCTCCAGCAGCTCGGCGATGACATAGCGGTCACCGACGTTGGCGCGTACAAACGGAACCCCCAGCTCGGCCAAGGCCAACTCAAGCCCGAGGTTGCTCATCAGCGTGCCAACCACACCGCCTTGCAGCTTGTCACGCTCATGCAGGTCGCGGGCAATGATGAACAACAGCTCATCGCCATCCACCACTGCGCCGGTGTGATCCACCATCAATACGCGGTCACCGTCGCCATCGAAGGCAATACCGAGGTCAGCGTGCTCAGCCAGAACAGCAGCCTGCAGCTGCTCCATATGCGTGGAGCCGCAGTTATCGTTGATGTTCAAACCATTTGGCTGGGCCGACAGCACCATCACATCGGCGCCCAGCTCCTTGAATACGCTGGGAGCCACTTTGTAGGTTGCACCGTGAGCACAGTCGACAACAATTTTGAGGCCGGCAAAATTGGTGCTGGTCGGCACACTGCTCTTGCAGAACTCGATGTAACGGCCCGAGGCGTCATTGATACGCGAGACCTTGCCCAGCTTGCTGGACTCAACCACGGTCATCGGCGCATCCAGCAACTCTTCGATCATCAGTTCGATCTCGTCCGGCAGCTTGGTGCCCTGGCCCGAGAAGAACTTGATGCCGTTGTCATCATGGGGATTGTGCGAGGCACTGATCACGATACCGGCTTCAGCGTGGAAGGTACGCGTCAGGTAAGCGATTGCCGGTGTCGGCATGGGCCCCAGCAGCATGACATCGGCACCTGCGGCAGACAGCCCCGCCTCCAGCGCAGATTCGAACATGTAACCCGAGATGCGGGTGTCTTTGCCCACCAGGATGCGGCAAGCGCCCATGCTGCGGAACGCCATACCGGCCGCCCAACCCAGCTTGAGCATGAAATCAGGAGTAATCGGGAATTCGCCGACCCGGCCACGAATACCGTCGGTGCCAAAATATTTTTTAGTCATAAGTGCTCCATCATTCTTATTCGGCTGATTCTACCGCGGCCAGCATGCGCACCACATCAACCGTCTCGGCGACGTCATGCACCCGCAAAATACGCGCGCCCTTGGTCACGGCAAGTGCCGCCAACGCCAGGCCACCGTACAACCGCTCACCCACCGGGCGATTCAGGGCCAGCCCTATCATGCTCTTGCGCGACACGCCGACCAACAGGGGTCGACCAAGTGCGTGCAAGGCCTCCATATGCTTGAACAGGCTCAAGTTGTGTTGCAAGGTCTTGGCGAAGCCAAACCCGGGATCCAGGATAATCTTTTCGGCGGCGATACCCACCTTGGTGCACTCAGCCATTCTTTGCGCAAGAAACCCACTCACCTCACCCACGAGATCATTGTAATGCGGGTTGTCCTGCATATTGCCGGGCTCGCCCAGCATATGCATAAGGCACACCGGCAGCCCGGTAGCCGCCGCCGCATCCAGGGCGCCATCACGCTGAAGGGAGCGCACATCATTGATCAGCCCCGCACCGAGGCGCGCCGTCTCGCGCATTACGGCGGGAGTCGAGGTGTCCACCGAAATGATCACGTCCAGCTCACGGGCAATTCGCTCGACAATTGGCGCAACCCGCTCAAGCTCCTCCAAGGGGGAAACCACGCGAGCGCCCGGCCGAGTTGACTCACCACCGACATCAATCAATGTCGCGCCGGCCGCCACCATCGCTTCGGCATGACGCAACGCGGCATCCTGCTGGCTGAAGCGGCCGCCGTCAGAAAAAGAATCGGGGGTTACATTAAGAATGCCCATGACATGCGTATGGGCCAAATCAAGAACCCGGTTGCCGCAAGGCAACCGGGTGGAGGACAGCACAGAAGTCATTTCAAACCTTAGTGGTCAGCTGCGGGGCCGCCGATCGGGGCTTCAGGGCGCTCGTTCTGCACCACAGGCGGGGTGCCCGAAGTGCCCGAACCACCTTCCCAATCACGAGGCTCACGCGGTGCGCGACCCGCCATGATGTCGTCGATCTGATCGGCATCAATGGTTTCGTACTTCATCAACGCATCAGCCATTGCATCCAGCTTGTCGCGGTTATCCGTCAGGATCTGCTTGGCCGTGCCGTAGCACTGGTCAATGATGCTGCGCACCTCGGAGTCGATCAGCTTGGCCGTCTCACCCGAGAAGCTGGCAGCTTGACCGCCACCACCACGACCCAGGAACACTTCGCCTTCTTCCTCGGCATACATCAAAGGACCGAGTTTTTCCGACAAGCCCCACTTGGTCACCATGTTCCGTGCGATCTGGCTGGCACGCATGATGTCGTTGGAAGCACCGGTGGTCACACCATCGAAGCCAAGCGTCATCTCTTCAGCAATCCGGCCGCCATACAGAGAACAGATCTGGCTGATCAGCGCCCGCTTGGAGAGGCTGTAACGATCCTCTTCCGGCAGGAACATGGTCACACCCAGCGCACGCCCACGAGGAATGATCGACACTTTGTAGACCGGGTCATGCTCAGGCACAACGCGACCAACAATGGCGTGACCGGCTTCGTGATAAGCGGTGTTTTGCTTCTCTTTCTCGGACATGACCATGGATTTGCGCTCGGCGCCCATCATGATCTTGTCTTTGGCCAGTTCGAACTCTTTCATTTCAACAATGCGCTTGCCGGTACGGGCAGCGAACAACGAAGCCTCGTTGACCAGGTTGGCCAGGTCGGCACCGGAGAAGCCTGGCGTACCACGGGCAATCACGGCCGGAGCCACGTCGTCGCCCATTGGCACTTTGCGCATGTGTACTTTCAGGATCTGTTCGCGACCGCGAATATCCGGCAGACCGACCACGACCTGACGGTCGAAACGGCCTGGACGCAGCAACGCTGGGTCGAGTACGTCCGGACGGTTAGTCGCGGCGATGACGATGATGCCGTCATTCATTTCGAAGCCGTCCATCTCAACCAGCAATTGGTTGAGGGTCTGCTCGCGCTCATCATGACCGCCACCCATGCCGGCGCCACGATGACGACCCACAGCATCGATTTCGTCGATGAAGATGATGCACGGTGCGTGCTTCTTGGCCTGCTCGAACATATCGCGAACACGGCTGGCACCGACACCGACGAACATTTCGACGAAGTCAGAACCGGAAATGGTGAAGAACGGCACCTTGGCTTCACCGGCAATTGCCTTGGCCAGCAGGGTTTTACCGGTACCCGGAGGACCGACCATCAGCACGCCGCGAGGAATGCGGCCGCCCAGGCGCTGGAACTTGCCCGGATCACGCAGGAACTCAACCAGTTCGCCGACTTCTTCCTTGGCTTCATCACAACCTGCGACGTCAGCCAGGGTGGTTTTCACCTGATCTTCGGAAAGCAGACGCGCCTTGCTCTTGCCGAAACTCATCGGCCCGCCCTTGCCTCCCGCACCACCTTGCATCTGGCGCATGAAGAACATGAACACGGCGATAATCACCAGGATCGGGAAGCTCGCTACCAACAGCTGAGTCCAGATGCTCTGCTGCTCAGGCTGTTTGCCTTCAACCACTACGTGGTTATCCACCAAGTCGCCGATCAGACCGTTGTCCTGGATTGCCGGACGAATGGTCTTGAAGCTGTCGCCATCGTTGCGCTTGCCGGTGATCACGTAGCCATCAACCGCTACGCGCTCGACCTTGCCATCCTTAACTTGCTGGATGAAGTCGGAATAGTTGAGGGTCTGCGGCTCGTTAGGGCTGGAGAAGTTGTTCATCACCGTCACCAGGACAGCCGCGATGATCAACCACAGGATCAGATTCTTTGCCATATCGTTCAATTAACTACCCTCTGAAGCAAGCTCCGCTAGTGGCGCGCGCTTCGCATGATATTCACCGGCCTAACTTACTACATTACCTACAACTCTGGCAGGCGCCGTCTGTAACCCTTTGTGAAACTTTGACTACACAATATTCGTAAAGCTTCGTGACGAAAGCGATATAAAAAAACCTATCGCCCTCCTCGAATTCCTCAAAAACGCTCTTCGCTCTCAGCCCCTTCAACACCACGGAAGCCGCGGCACAGCAGGTATTGCTCGCGTGACCGGTCTCGCGAAGAGTCAGGTTTGCGCGTCTGTACCTTGTCGAACAGCTTGCGGATGTTCTTGTGGTACTCGTCAAAACCTTCGCCCTGGAAGACTTTCACCAGGAAATCACCGCCCGGACGCAAAACCCGACCCGCCAGATCCAGTGCCAACTCGCACAGGAACATGGCTCGCGGCATATCAACGGCCGGTAATCCACTCATATTGGGGGCCATGTCGGAAATCACAAGGTCTACCTGCGAATTTCCCACAGCCTCGAGGATCTCGGCCAACACCGTGTCCTGGGTGAAGTCGCCGTGTACAAAGGTCACATCCGGGATGCTGTCCATCTCAAGGATGTCGGATGCGATCAATCGACCTTGCCCACCAATCAGACGACTGGTCACTTGGGACCAGCCACCAGGGGCTGCGCCAAGGTCAATAACGCTCATGCCTGGACGAATCAATTTGTCCTTGTCCTGGATCTCCAGCAGCTTGTAGCTGGCCCGGGAACGGTAGCCGTCCTTTTGCGCCTTTTTGACGTAAGGATCGTTGAAATGTTCTTGTAGCCACTTAAGGCTGGTTTTGGAACGGGCCACGGGCCACCTCGAAAATAAAACGGGTCGTGATTAACTGGGCGGTCCCGGACTCGCTCGGGTAAACTGGCCGCCGCTTTTTACAAGATCAGACGCAGGGGTCAGATTATGCCGCTCACTCAAGAGCAGAAGAAACAGTACAAATCCATTGGCCACCATCTGAAACCAGTTCTGATTGTGGCAGACAACGGTTTGACTGAAGGTGTGTTAGCCGAACTGGAACGCGCATTGGGCGATCACGAACTGATCAAGATCAAGGTCAACATCCTTGACCGCGAAGCGCGTTTGGCCGCCATTGCAGAACTGTGCAAGGTCGGCAAAGCGGACCTGGTACAGGTCATCGGCAAGATGGCACTGCTGTATCGCAAGAACTTCAGCGTCAACAAGCAGCTGTCGAACGTACACCGCTTCAAGTAATACAAGGGTCACGGGCGTGCTTCGCGCGCCCTGCCGCTCCATCCCGGTGCCGGCTGTATAACCAGCACCAGGCCGGAGAACCCTAGCACAAGATAGCTGAATAGCTGCCAGCGCAACGCTTCCGGCAGCCACACATGCACCACGCAGAACATTGCGCACGCATACAGCGCCATCAACAGCAGTTGGCCGCGAATATCCCGCCACAAACTCCCCAAACCCTCGGCCTTGACCAGCACCAATGCCTGGAGCGTCACGCACGCCGCTGCAAAACCCACCAGCAGCGCACTCAGCATTCCGTTGAGCTCATCAATCAGCAGCGGCGCCAGGCCAATCAGGCCCAACACCGGCAGCACACCGATGTGCAACAACCACAGGCCGCCCACCCACAGCATCTGGGCAAGCTGCCAAAGCATGGCGCCCGCACGAAGCGGGCGCCGTCTTTCAGATGTGACGAACTTCAACTATCTCGTACTCGATTACACCACCGGGCG
This sequence comes from Pseudomonas sp. FP2338, assembly GCF_030687515.1. Taxonomy (NCBI): domain Bacteria; kingdom Pseudomonadati; phylum Pseudomonadota; class Gammaproteobacteria; order Pseudomonadales; family Pseudomonadaceae; genus Pseudomonas; species Pseudomonas sp. FP2338. Next base: position 5,444,081 of record NZ_CP117436.1, read on the forward strand.
TTTTCACAGCCACCACGTCACCCTCTTCCTTGGCAATCAAGGCGCGGGCCAGTGGCGAACCGACGGAGATTTTGCCGAGTTTGAAGTCGGCTTCGTCTTCACCGACGATGTGGTAAACCACGCGCTCGTCGGTCTCGACGTTGGCGATTTCCACGGTAGTGCCGAAAATCACTTTGCCAGTCTTTGGGATGGTCGTGACATCGATGATGACCGCATTCTGCATGCGACCCTCGATATCACGGATCCGCGCCTCGACCATACCTTGCTGCTCACGAGCAGCGTGGTATTCGGCGTTTTCCTTCAAGTCACCCAGCTCGCGGGCCGTACCGATGTCCTGGCTCAGCTTCGGACGGACGACCTTGGTCAAATGGGCGTGTTCTTCTTCCAGGGCTTTGGCGCCCTGGACGGTCATTGGGTATTTGGTCATGCCTTCAATCCTGCGTGTAGATCCTGCAAGCGACGCACGGTCTTTTCCGGACCGAACTTGAGCGCTTCGCAGATGGCTTCGCCAGCAGCAATGGTGGTGGTGCAGTAGATCTTGTGCTGCAAGGCATTACGACGAATGGAATAGGAGTCCGCGATCGACTGGCGACCTTCGGTGGTGTTGATGATCAGGGTGACTTCGTCATTCTTGATCATGTCGACCACGTGCGGACGGCCTTCCGTCACCTTGTTCACGCGACGTACTTTCAGGCCGGCAGCCTCGATCAGCTTGGCCGTCCCGGCAGTCGCCACGACTTCAAAGCCCAAGTTGATCAGATCACGGGCCACGCCTGCAACCAGTGGTTTGTCATCATCACGCACGCTGATAAACGCAGTACCGCCGGTCGGCAGCACTTCGCTGGCGCCCATCTGGGCCTTGGCGAACGCTTCACCGAAGGTATCGCCCACGCCCATCACTTCACCAGTGGACTTCATCTCCGGGCCCAGGATCGGGTCCACGCCAGGGAATTTGGCGAAGGGGAACACCGCCTCTTTCACGCTGTAGAAGTTCGGAATGATTTCTTTGGTGAAGCCGATTTCCTTCAGGGTCTTACCCGCCATCACGCGGGCAGCGATCATGGCCAGGGACACACCGATGCACTTGGAAACAAATGGCACGGTACGCGAAGCACGTGGGTTCACTTCGATGACGTAGATGTCTTCGCCTTGCAGCGCCAACTGAACGTTCATCAGGCCCACCACGCCCAGTTCCAAGGCCATTTTCTTGACCTGCTCACGCATCTCGTCCTGGATGTGCGCCGGCAGCGAGTACGGCGGCAGCGAGCAAGCGGAGTCACCGGAGTGAACGCCAGCCTGTTCGATGTGCTGCATGATCGCGCCGATGACGACGTCAGTGCCGTCGCACACCGCATCCACGTCCATTTCGATGGCGCAGTTGAGGAAGTGGTCCAGCAGCACCGGGCTGTCGTTCGACACTTTCACCGCATCACGCAGGTAGCGCTTGAGTTCTTCTTCTTCGTAGACGATTTCCATCGCCCGGCCGCCCAATACGTAGGACGGACGCACCACCAGCGGGTAGCCGATCTTGCTGGCTGCGCGGATGGCTTCGTCTTCGCTGCGTACGGTGGCGTTTGGCGGCTGACGCAGGTTCAGGCGTTCAACCATTTGCTGGAAACGCTCACGGTCTTCAGCACGGTCGATGGCGTCAGGGCTGGTGCCGATGATCGGCACGCCGGCCGCTTCCAGGGCACGCGCCAGTTTCAGCGGGGTTTGGCCGCCGTACTGCACGATTACGCCTTTTGGCTTCTCGACGCGGCAGATTTCCAGCACGTCTTCCAGGGTTACCGGCTCGAAGTACAGGCGGTCGGACGTGTCGTAGTCAGTGGAAACAGTTTCCGGGTTGCAGTTGACCATGATGGTCTCGTACCCGTCTTCGCGCAGCGCGAGGGCGGCGTGTACGCAGCAGTAGTCGAACTCGATGCCCTGGCCGATACGGTTCGGACCGCCGCCCAGGATGATGATCTTGTCGCGGCCCGACGGCGCAGCTTCGCACTCTTCCTCGTAGGTGGAGTACAGGTAGGCGGTGTCGGTGGCGAACTCGGCGGCGCAGGTGTCAACGCGCTTGTAGACCGGGAAGATATCCAGCTTGTGGCGATGGGTGCGCAGGTTCTTCTCGGTCACACCCAGCAGCTTGGCCAGGCGCTGGTCAGAGAAACCTTTGCGCTTGAGGCGGAACATCAGGTCGCGGTCGATAGCGGACAAGCCCAGGGTCTTGACCTTCTCTTCTTCCTTGATCAGATCTTCGATCTGCACCAGGAACCACGGATCGATCATGTTCATGCCGAAGATATCTTCAACGGTCATGCCGGCGCGGAACGCGTCAGCCACGTACCAGATACGCTCGGCGCCCGGCACGGTCAGCTCGCGCTTGAGCACGCTCATGCTTTCCGGGTTGCTCAGGTCGAGCTTCTCGTCCAGGCCGCAAACACCTACTTCCAGGCCGCGCAGAGCTTTCTGCAGGGATTCCTGGAAGGTCCGGCCGATGGCCATGACTTCGCCAACCGACTTCATCTGAGTGGTCAGGCGTGCATCGGCCTTGGCGAATTTCTCGAAGGCAAAGCGCGGCAGCTTGGTCACAACGTAGTCGATGGACGGCTCGAAAGACGCCGGCGTGGCGCCGCCCGTGATTTCGTTTTGCAGCTCGTCCAAGGTGTAACCGATCGCCAGCTTGGCAGCGATGCGCGCAATCGGGAAACCGGTCGCTTTCGATGCCAGGGCCGAGGAACGCGATACACGCGGGTTCATCTCGATGACGACCATACGGCCAGTGTCCGGGCAGATGCCGAACTGAACGTTGGAACCACCGGTTTCAACGCCGATCTCACGCAGTACCGCCAAGGAGGCGTTACGCATGATCTGGTATTCCTTGTCCGTCAGGGTCTGCGCCGGAGCAACGGTGATCGAGTCACCGGTGTGCACGCCCATCGGGTCGAAGTTTTCGATGGAGCAGACGATGATGCAGTTGTCCTTTTTGTCGCGGACAACCTCCATCTCGTACTCTTTCCAGCCGATCAGGGATTCGTCGATCAACAGCTCTTTGGTCGGCGACAGGTCCAGGCCACGGGCGCAGATTTCTTCGAACTCTTCACGGTTGTAAGCGATGCCGCCACCGGTGCCGCCCATGGTGAAGGACGGACGGATAATGCACGGGAAGCCCAGCTTTTCGAGTACCGCATTGGCCTCTTCCATGCTGTGGGCAATGCCGGAGCGCGGGCAGTCAAGGCCGATGGACTTCATGGCCTTGTCGAAACGCGAACGGTCTTCAGCCTTGTCGATGGTGTCGGCATTGGCGCCGATCATCTCTACGCCGAACTTCTCCAGAACGCCTTCGCGCTCCAGGTCCAGGGCGCAGTTCAGTGCGGTCTGGCCACCCATGGTCGGCAGCAACGCGTCCGGACGCTCCTTTTCAATGATCTTGGCAACGGTCTGCCACTTGATCGGTTCGATGTAGGTGGCGTCGGCCATGTCCGGGTCGGTCATGATGGTGGCCGGGTTGGAGTTCACCAGGATGACGCGGTAACCCTCTTCGCGCAGGGCTTTACAGGCCTGGGCGCCGGAGTAGTCGAATTCGCAGGCCTGGCCGATCACGATCGGGCCAGCGCCGAGAATCAGGATGCTTTTTATGTCTGTACGTTTTGGCATGGGTTTGTCACTCAAATCCGCAGGTCAGTCGGCAAGCCGTCTTGAACAATCGTTGAAGAGCCTGCGGGGGCCACCGAGGTTCGGGGCCGCCCGCAGGCCACTCAGTCAGCGTCGCTTGGCCATCTCATTGATGAAACGGTCGAACAGCGGCGCCACGTCGTTCGGGCCAGGGCTGGCTTCAGGGTGGCCCTGGAAGCTGAACGCGCTCTTGTCGGTGCGCTCGATGCCTTGCAAGGAGCCGTCGAACAGCGACTTGTGAATCGCGCGAACGTTGCTCGGCAGGGTGGCTTCATCCACCGCAAAACCGTGGTTCTGGCTGGTGATCATCACAACGCCGGTGTCAAGGTCTTGTACCGGGTGGTTGGCACCGTGATGGCCGTGGCCCATTTTCAGGGTCTTGGCGCCGGAGGCCAGGGCCAGCAGTTGGTGACCGAGGCAGATGCCGAATACCGGAATCTCGGTTTCCAGCACGTCCTTGATGGCTTGGATGGCGTAGTCGCATGGCTCAGGGTCGCCCGGGCCGTTGGACAGGAACACGCCGTCCGGTTGCAGGGCCAGCACGTCGCTCGCAGGGGTTTGCGCCGGCACCACGGTCACGCGGCAGCCGCGCTCAACCAGCATGCGCAGGATGTTGTACTTCACGCCATAGTCGTAGGCCACAACATGGTAGGGCAGCTCGCTGGCGTCGATGGTCGCGTGACTGTCGGTCTTCAAGTCCCAGACAGTGGAGCGCCACTCGTACTTCTCTTTGACGCTGACAACTTTTGCCAGGTCCATGCCTTTCAGGCCTGGGAAACCTTGCGCAGCGGCGATCGCCGCCTCTTCGGAGATAGTGTCACCGACCATGATGCAGCCGTTCTGCGAGCCTTTTTCACGCAGGATGCGTGTAAGGCGGCGCGTATCGATACCGGCGATCGCCACAACGTTGTTGGCTTTCAGGTAATCGGACAGCGACATCGTGTTACGCCAGTTGCTCGCAACCAGGGGCAGGTCACGAATCACCAGACCGGCCGACCAGACACGATCAGACTCGACGTCTTCCGGTGTAGTACCGGTGTTGCCGATGTGCGGATAGGTCAGGGTAACGATCTGCTGGGCGTAGGAAGGATCGGTAAGGATTTCCTGATAGCCGGTCATGGCAGTGTTAAACACTACCTCTCCAACGGTTTGACCGTCGGCTCCAATGGCTTCGCCGCGAAAAATGCTGCCATCAGCAAGGGCGAGTATGGCTGGCTTAGTCAAGAAGACCTCCCGTAAATAAAGCCTGAAAGGGCGATCGCAGGTTGTAAAAAAGCGGAGTGACGTATGGACACGTCACCCCGCTTCTTCACTGAATTATTCTGCGCGCTTTTAGTGGACACACTAAAGCTGTAGCTTACAGAAAAAGGCTTTTTTGGTCCACCGCTAATGAGCCTTAAAGGCAGGGGAATGCGACAGGACGTCGCTTAGCGGGTAAAAACGGGGCCTCAGCATAAGCTTGAGGCCCGGTTTTAGCTACTGATTAGTGCAGATCCAGCACGTCGCGCATGTCGTACAGAGCAGGCTCACGACCTTCCAGCCAGAGCGCCGCACGCACCGCACCCTTGGCAAATGTCATGCGGCTGGAGGCCTTGTGCGTGATCTCCAGGCGTTCGCCTTCGCTGGCAAACAGCACGGTGTGATCACCGACCACATCACCACCGCGCACAGTGGCAAAGCCTATGGTGTCACGGGCACGCGCACCGGTATGGCCTTCACGCCCGTAAACAGCGACTTTGGACAGGTCGCGCCCCAGGGCATCGGCAATCGCCTCGCCCATGCGCAACGCAGTACCCGACGGCGCATCGATCTTGTGGCGATGGTGGGTCTCGATGATCTCGATATCCGCCTCATCACCCAACACGCGCGCGGCCAGGTCCAGCAACTTGAGCGACAGGTTCACGCCGACGCTGAAGTTGGCGGCGAAGACGATCGGAATATCCTTGCCCGCCTCCACCAGCAACTGCTTCTGCTCGGCATTCAAGCCTGTGGTGCCGATGACCATGGCCTTGCCCGCCTTGCGGCAGAACGCCAGGTTTTTCAGCATCACTTCCGGCAAGGTGAAGTCGATCAGCACATCAAACTCGTCAGCCACCTGCTCCAGGTTGCCCGACAACGAAACGCCGATGCGACCCAACGAGGCCAGCTCACCGGCGTCCGCACCGATCAGCGTGCTGCCGGGGCGAACAATCGCCGCCGTCAGCCCGGAGGCCGGCGAGCGCTGCTGCACCGCCTCGACCAGCGTCTTGCCCATGCGCCCGGCAGCGCCCATTACGGCTATACGTCGCATATTCACGTCCTTACAAGTCGCCGAAGAAGCGCTTCACGCCATCGAAGAAGCCGGTGGTTTTCGGCGAATGGGAGTCATCGCCTTCCAACGAGCTGCGGAACTCCTCAAGCAGTTCACGCTGACGACGGCCGAGGTTGACGGGCGTCTCTACCGCCACACGGCACATCAAGTCGCCAGCACCGCCACCGCGCACCGGCGCAACACCTTTGCCACGAATGCGGAACTGCTTGCCGGTCTGAGTGCCTTCCGGGATCTTGAGCTTGACCCGACCATCAAGGGTCGGAATTTCCAGCTCGCCACCCAATGCCGCATCGACAAAGCTGATCGGCACTTCACAGAACAGGTGCTTGCCATCACGCTGGAAGATCGAGTGCTCACGCACATTGATCACCACGTACAGGTCGCCCGTCGGGCCACCTTGAGTGCCCGCCTCGCCTTCGCCCGACAGGCGAATACGGTCACCGGTATCAACACCCGCCGGCACTTTCACCGAAAGGGTCTTGTACTCTTCGACACGGCCTTCGCCATGGCAGGAGTCGCACGGGTCGGAAATGATCTTGCCCTGGCCATGGCAGCGCGGGCAGGTCTGCTGCACCGAGAAGAAGCCCTGTTGCATGCGTACCTGGCCAATACCGCCACAGGTTGGGCAGGTGATCGGCGAGGAACCCTTCTTGGCCCCCGAACCGTCGCACGGCTTGCAATTGACCAGCGTCGGCACACGGATATTGACCGTGGTGCCGCGCACAGCCTCTTCCAGGTTCAGCTCCAGCGTGTAGCGCAAATCGCTGCCGCGCTGGGCACCGCCGCGCTGACCGCCACGGCCGCCGCCAAAGAAGTCACTGAACACATCGCCGAAAATATCGGAGAAGTTCTGACCACCAAAACCGGCACCGCCGCCGCCCATGCTCGGGTCGACACCGGCATGGCCATACTGGTCGTAGGCCGCGCGCTTATTGGGATCAGACAAGCATTCGTAGGCCTCATTGGCCTCTTTGAACATCTCTTCGGATTCTTTGCTATCCGGATTACGGTCCGGGTGGTGCTTCATCGCCAGGCGACGGTAAGCCTTTTTCAGGTCCGCCTCGCTGGAGCTGCGCTCCACACCCAACACTTCGTAATAGTCACGCTTTGCCATAAGTCTTTGCACTCTTAAGGACGTCCAGCCCGGCCCTCCTGAGCCTTGCCAAACTCGTTGAGCCCCAATACAGGCCCGGACCCAACTCACGTCAATTCAACGATCCTGGTCATAACTACTTTTTAGCCAGGGACCCGGCCAAAGATGCGGTATTTACTGCTCGGAAAGCAGGAGCATTCCCGATCACACCGCCAGCATCCGAACCTTGTCGCATGCTGTAAAAATTCGCATACCCCAGACACGCCAACGCGGGAGCAAGCTCCCGCGCGGCGACATCCTACCAGTCACCGCTTGATAGCGGTCAACCGGGCGACCAACTTACTTCTGGTCTTTGACTTCTTCGAACTCGGCATCGACAACATCGTCGTGCTTGGCTTCAGGCTCTGCGTGCTGTGCAGCGCCTTCTGCCGGCTGGCCTTGCTCGGCGTACATTTTCTGGGCAACCGGTGCGGAGACTTTCGACAGCTCCTCAACCTTGGCTTCGATGGCAGCCTTGTCGTCGCCTTTAACGGCGGCTTCCAGGGCAACCAGAGCAGCCTCGATCGCTGTTTTCTCTTCGGCGGTCACTTTGTCGCCCGCTTCGGAGATCATTTTGCGTGTCGAGTGAACCAGTGCATCACCCTGGTTACGGGCAGCGGCCAGCTCTTCAAACTTCTTGTCAGCCTCGGCATTGGTTTCAGCATCACGAATCATCTGTTGAATTTCTTCATCAGACAGACCGGAGTTGGCCTTGATGGTGATCTTCTGCTCTTTACCGGTCGCCTTGTCTTTGGCACCTACGTGCAGGATACCGTTGGCATCGATGTCGAAGGTCACTTCAATTTGCGGCACGCCACGTGGTGCTGGTGGAATCTCGGCCAGGTCGAACTTGCCCAGGGACTTGTTCTGAGCGGCTTGCTTACGCTCACCTTGCAGCACGTGAATGGTCACAGCGCCCTGATTGTCGTCGGCCGTCGAGAACACTTGCGATTTCTTGGTAGGAATCGTGGTGTTTTTCTCGATCAGCGCGGTCATCACGCCACCCATGGTTTCGATACCCAGGGTCAGCGGGCTGACGTCCAGCAGCAGCACGTCTTTCACGTCGCCGGCCAGTACCGCACCTTGGATCGCAGCACCCATGGCAACCGCTTCGTCCGGGTTCACGTCTTTACGTGCTTCTTTACCGAAGAACTCGGTGACCAGCTTCTGAACCAGTGGCATACGGGTCTGACCGCCAACCAGGATCACGTCGTTGATCGAGCCAACGTCGATACCGGAGTCTTTCAGCGCGATGCGGCAAGGCTCGATGGTGCGTTGAACCAGGTCTTCAACCAGCGCTTCCAGCTTGGAACGCGAGATCTTCACGTTCAAGTGCTTAGGACCAGTGGCGTCTGCAGTGATGTACGGCAGGTTCACATCGGTCGACTGAGCGGAAGACAGCTCGATCTTGGCTTTTTCAGCGGCTTCTTTCAGGCGCTGCATTGCCAGCGGGTCACCCTTAAGGTTCATGCCGCTTTCTTTCTTGAATTCGTCAACGAGGTAGTCGATCAGACGAATGTCAAAGTCTTCACCACCCAGGAAGGTGTCGCCGTTGGTGGCCAACACTTCGAACTGGTGCTCGCCGTCAACTTCAGCGATCTCGATAACGGAGACGTCGAAAGTACCACCGCCCAGGTCATAAACGATCACGGTGTGGTCGCCCTTGGCCTTGTCCATACCGTAGGCCAGAGCGGCTGCGGTTGGTTCGTTGATGATACGTTTTACGTCCAGGCCAGCGATGCGGCCGGCGTCTTTGGTCGCCTGACGCTGGCTGTCGTTGAAGTAGGCCGGAACGGTGATCACCGCTTCAGTCACGGTCTCACCGAGGTAGTCTTCGGCGGTTTTCTTCATCTTTTTCAAGATTTCAGCCGAGATTTGCGGCGGCGACATTTTCTGGCCGTTTACTTCAACCCAGGCGTCACCGTTGTCAGCCTTGGCGATTTTGTAAGGGACCATCTTGATGTCTTTCTGTACGACTTCTTCGTCGAACTTACGACCGATCAGACGCTTAACCGCGTACAGAGTGTTGTGCGGGTTGGTCACAGCCTGGCGCTTGGCCGATTGACCGACGAGGATTTCACCGTCGTTGGCGTAAGCAATGATCGACGGCGTGGTACGCGCGCCTTCGGCGTTTTCGATAACTTTAGCAACGCCGTTTTCCAGCACGGAGACGCAGGAGTTGGTAGTCCCCAGGTCGATACCGATAATTTTGCCCATGATTTACTCTCCCGAAACTTTAATTTGGTTGCCGCAGCAGTGGTGGCTAACTGCGGTAGCACTTAAACGCTTGACTTATAGATGGGGCCGTTACGACTGATTTCAAGCCTGCTCATCAATAGAAGGTGCAACGGGTGCAGGAGCCTTGCTCACCACCACCATCGCCGGGCGCAGCAAACGACCGTTCAGCACATAACCTTTCTGGAACACTTTCAATACGCTGTTGGGCTCCAGGTCATGGCTTTCCTGCATGGCCATGGCTTGGTGATGCTCAGCATTGAACGGCTCACCGCCTTGTGGATCGATGGCTTCCAACTGATAACGCTTCAGGGTGTCCTGGAACATTTTCAGGGTCAGCTCGATCCCTTCGCGCATCGGACGGATGTTTTCGTCGTCCGGGTTGGACAACTCAAGGCCACGCTCCAGGCTGTCGATAATCGGCAGCAGGTCGTTGGCGAATTTTTCCAGCGCGAATTTGTGAGCCTTTTCGACATCCTGCTCGGCACGGCGGCGGACGTTCTGCAGATCGGCGGCAACACGCAAAGATTGATCCTGCGCAGCGGCCAATTGCTCTTCTAGCACTTGCACACGAGTCGCCAGTTCATCCCCGGCAGCCGAATTGGCGTCTGGAGTTTGCGTATCCTGCGTCTGTTCGTCAGCCATAGATTTCTCCTTTCAAAATCATGCGCGAACTCAACTCGCGCTTCTGTTCCGGTATATGGGGCCACAATTTTCAGGTTCAAGGGCGCAGGCGTTACCAAAAGTCTTTCAGTTGCCCTGGATCAATTCCGGCAGCGTCATTGCGCTTTGCGCTAAAAAATACGTCCACTCAAGCAAATTGAGCTAAGCATCAGGATTGTCAGCCCTGAATAAAACACTGTATAAATAACCAGACCTAAAGCTTGGGAGCGGCCGTCATGCTGGTGCACCTGTCCGTACATAACTACGCCATCGTTGAACACCTGGACCTCGAACTGGATCGCGGGATGAGCGTAATCACAGGCGAAACCGGCGCCGGCAAATCGATCATGCTCGACGCCCTGGGCCTGACCCTGGGCGACCGCGCCGACAGTGGCGTGGTACGCCCCGGCGCAGACAAGGCCGACATTCTCGCCACATTCGACCTGGCCGATATTCCCGAAGCCGAGGCCTGGCTGGCCGAGCGCGACCTTAATAATGAAGGCCCGTGCATCCTGCGCCGAGTTATCACCGCAGAAGGTCGTTCACGCGGCTACATCAATGGCACACCCTGCCCGCTTGGCGATTTAAAGGCACTGGGCGAGTTGCTGATCGATATCCACAGCCAGCACGAACACCAGTCCCTGCTGAAAACCGACACTCATCGCCGCCTGCTCGACGAATACGCCGGCGCCACCGACCTGGCGCGCCAGGTGCAGCTTGCCGCCCAGCGCTGGAGGCAAACCCGCCAGGAGCTGGAGCGACTCTCCAATTCCGGCGACGAACAACGTGCTCGCCATCAACTGCTCAGCTATCAGCTTGAAGAGCTGGAAAGCCTGGGCCTTGGCGAAACCGAGCTGGAGCAACTGGAGCAGGAACACAAGAACCTGACCAACGCCGAAACCCTGCTGGGTATCTGCCGGCAGGTGGTAGAGCAATGCAGCGAAAGTGATTCGGGCAATGTACTGAATGCACTGACCGCCAGCCTCAATCGCCTATCGAGCGTGAACAGCGGGTCGGGCTCCTTGAGCGAGGCCACCACCCTGCTGACCAGTGCGCAGATCCAGGTAGAAGAAGCCGTTGGCGAACTGAATCGCTTCCTCGATCACTTCGACGCCGACCCGGCGCGCCTGCAAGAAATCGAAGAGCGCCTGGACACTATCTATACCCTGGCGCGCAAACACCGTATTCAGCCGACCGAAGTGGCGACGATGCAGCAAAAGTTGCTGGATGAGATCGAAACCCTCAACGCCAACGACGAGTCGATTGAACGGCTGGGCGATGAACTCGCCTCCTTCGCCCGCCACTACCAGGAAAAGGCTCGCGAACTCAGCGACCTGCGCCAGCAAGCCGCTACCAGCCTGGCCAGTGCCGTGGAGCAGGAAATTCAGCGACTGGGCATGCCCGGCGGGCGCTTCACCATTGAGCTGCACGCCAACACCAGCAACGAGCTGCAACCCCATGGCCTGGAACAGGTGGAGCTGCTGGTCAGCGCCAACCCTGGCCAACCGCTCAAGGCACTGGCGAAAGTGGCGTCCGGCGGTGAGCTGTCGCGGATCAGCCTGGCAATCCAGGTGATTACCGCCCAGACCTCACGCGTACCCACCTTGGTATTCGATGAAGTGGACGTGGGTATTGGCGGGCCGACGGCGGAGATTGTCGGCCAACTGCTGCGCCGCCTCGGCGAGCGTGGCCAGGTACTCACCGTGACTCACTTGCCGCAAGTGGCCGCCCAAGGGCATCAGCATCTATTTGTGCACAAAGTGCGCGGCAGTGATGCAACACATACGGCCGTGTCCAAACTGAACAAATCGGAGCGGGTAGAAGAAGTCGCGAGGATGTTGGGCGGTATCGACCTGACGAAAGAGTCCCTGGCCCACGCGAAGAAGATGGTGGTGGCTGCCAAGGCCTGACTCGAGCTTTTTTCGCTCTATTTTCTCTCTTATAGAAAGCACGAAGGCGACCCTGGGGTCGCCTTCTATCGTTTCACAGAGCAAATCTGTGTCGATTTTTACTTTTTCTTACGGATGTACAGGACCAGATTATGGTCCACCAAATCGAATCCATGCTGCTCAGCGATCTGGTGCTGGAGCTTCTCGATTTCCGGGCTGGTGAACTCGATAACCTCATTGGTATCCAGGTCAACCATGTGATCGTGATGACCACCGTCAGCCAATTCGAACACTGCATGACCGCCGTCGAAATTATGACGAACCACCAGCCCTGCGGCTTCAAACTGGGTCAGCACACGGTAAACCGTGGCCAGGCCAACGTCCTCGTTAGACTCCATCAGCGCCTTGTAAACATCCTCGGCACTCATGTGGCGCTGCTCAGCAGAATCGAGCATTTGTAGAATCTTGACTCGTGGCAGAGTCACTTTAAGACCGGCTTTGCGTAGTTCGCTATTTTCAACCATGGTTAGCTTTCTCGCGGATGCTGCTTCGCAGCTTCTCTTAATACGGGTATGATCGGCGTTTACGTTGTCCCAGCCAAGATAGTGGAAGTCGCCCACCGATGCAAAACACCAAGCTCTTGCTAACCAGTTTCACCCTTGTGGGACTGCTCGCACTCGCCGGTTGTTCATTCCCCGGGGTTTACAAAATCGACATCCAGCAGGGCAATGTCGTCACGCAGGACATGATAGACCAGTTACGCCCGGGAATGACCCGACGGCAAGTACGGTTTATTATGGGCAACCCCCTGCTGACCGACACTTTTCATGCCGATCGCTGGGATTATCTCTATAGCATCCAGCCAGGTGGCGGTGAGCGCCAGCAGGAACGCGTCAGTGTCATCTTTAATGGCAATGACCAGCTTGTGAGCCTGTCCGGTGACTTCATGCCCGGCGTAAGCCGTGATGAAGCCTTGCTCGGCAAGGACAACGGCACCAATGTGACTGCGCCAGCGCAGGAAGCAGAGAAGCCTAAGTCCGAAGTGCCGGCCAAGCCTGGCTCCTTGTTGGATCAGATCCAGAAGGACGTCGACGGCGTGCAGACCGTTCCTGTCCCGACGCCACAGCCTCTGGACACCAGCCCGCAGTAATTTTGCGGCGCTCGATAAAAAGCCCGGCATGCCGGGCTTTTTATTGCCTGCCGATTGGCAGCCTTATGGATTCTGTTGCCGCGCCAAGGTCGCCTTGGCCGCACGCAGCCTGCGCACTTCCTTGGGGTCTGCCAGCAAGGGCCGGTAAATCTCGATTCGATCACCTGGCTGCACAACACGCACGTGCGCATCGGCGACCACTTTGCCAAATATGCCCAGCGGGCAATCCGCCAATACCAAGCCTGGAAATTGCTCAGCAATCCCCGACGCCAGCACTGCAGCCCTCAGACTAGTACCCGCAGGCACCGTCACCGCCAGCAAGACCTGGCGAGCCTCAGCGGCGTACACCACTTCAATCTCAACCATGCAGTTGTTTGGCCCGCTGGCAAAACGCATCCACCAGGGTGTTGGCCGCCTGGTTAAACAAAGGCCCCAAGGTCGCCCGCACAATCGGGCCGGCGTAATCAAAGGACAGGTCCAGGCTGATCTTGCAGGCCTTGTCGGTCAGCGCCTTGAATACCCATACCCCATGCAGCTGGGTGAACGGCCCTTCCTGCAGGTTCATCTCAATGGATTTGCCCGGCACCAACACATTACGCGTTACAAAATGCTGGCTAAGCCCGCCCTTTGCCACCCCGACACTGGCAACCATATGCTCATCACTGCTTTCCAGCACGTCGGCGGTTGAGCACCAAGGCAGGAATTCCGGGTAACGCGCTACGTCATTGACCAGGTCATAGAGCGCCTGCGCCGGATAAGGCAATAAAGCCGAACGTTGAATATGCGTCGTCATGTGAGCGTTACTTCCACTGCTTGAGGCAAACATCGCGAAAGAACAGCCCGATCCGCGAGAGAAAAAAACCAGAGAACTGCCGGTATTGTCCGGGATTCGTCCAACACGCTCAAGCACGCAGGTTGACCGTAGCCGACACGCTCGCAACTCCCTATAATGCCGCCCCTATGGCTAAACAAAAGAAACACCCCACAGGGACCATCGCGCAAAATAAAAAGGCGCGACACGATTACTTCATCGAACATCGGTTCGAGGCTGGTCTGGTCCTGGCCGGCTGGGAAGTAAAAAGTCTGCGCGCCAGCAAGCTGCAACTGGTCGACAGCTACGTATTGCTCAAAGATGGCGAGGCATGGCTGCTGGGCAGTCATATCACCCCGCTGACCACCGCGAGCACCCACGTGATTGCCGACCCGGTGCGCACGCGCAAGCTGTTGCTCAACGCCCGCGAACTGGAAAAGCTCGCGGCTGCCGTACAGCAGAAAGGCTATGCCTGCATCTGCCTGTCCTGGTACTGGAGCAAGCACCTGGTCAAGTGCGAGATCGCGCTGGGCAAGGGCAAGAAGGAATACGACAAGCGCGATACCGAGCGTGAGCGCGACTCCAACCGTGAGTTGCATCGCGCCGTGCGCAACAAGGGCAAGGAAGAGTAATCCTTGTAACGGTGTAGCCCCACGCGGGCTACATCCCTTTACGTCGCTCCGCCCGAGCCACGCGCTGGACCTCCTGACGCACCTCCTCCAACACTTCCTGTACATACAGCAGGTGACGTGTTGAGACGTCCCGCGCCTGCTCGGCGCGCCCTTCGATAATCGCCAAATACAAATCCCGATGCTGGCTGATCAACATGTCACGGGTTTCTGTGCGCTGCTGGTACATGCCACCGATATTGGTCACCACGTTGCGCTTGAGCAAATCGAACAGGCCACGAATGGTGTGCAGCAACACAGCGTTATGGCTGGCTTCAGCGATGGCCAAGTGAAACCGTGCATCCGCCGCACCCTCTTCCAGCCGGCTGACTTCATCGGCGCGGGTGTAGCAATCCTGTAGCGCCTCAAACGCTGCAGTCAGCCGCTCGCGGTCGACCTCAGTAGCACGCAATGCGGCGTAGTAAGCGCAGGACGCTTCCAGGGTCTGACGAAACTCCAGCAAATCCCGCTGAGCCTCCGGGTTATTTTCCAGCAGGTGCAGCAGCGGATCACTGAAGGTCGAACCCAGAGAATCCGCCACATAGTTACCGCCGCCCTGACGGCTGACCAACAACCCCTTGGCCGCGAGCTTCTGGATCGCCTCCCGCAGCGAAGGCCGCGACACGCCAAACTGTTCAGCCAAAGCGCGCTCGGCTGGCAAGCGTTCGCCCGACTTGAGCGTGCCCTCGAGGATCATGCCCTCAAGCTGCTCGACAATATCGTCAGACAAACGGCGCTGACGCACCTGATCAAACCCCATAACTCACTCTCCACAAACCCGACCACTCGCCAGGCCCTCTATTCTCGCCTATCGCCGCGCTTGCGGCACCTATCAGAACGCCTTCGATTCACCCAACCAGAACACCTCACCCACACCGCTACGACCAAAGTTTCGTGGGCGGCAAATTGACACACCCCTGCCAAGGCTTTTACTCTAGCCAACAGCGACTGTAAATTGGTATTACCAATTAGCCAATCTGACCAAACAACAACAATCAGGGGCCACCCCATTATGCAAACCTGGCAACAGCTCTACAGCCCACTCGGCAGCCTCGGCCTGTCCGCACTGGCCGCCGTTATCCCGATCGTATTTTTCTTCCTGGCACTGGCGGTGTTCCGCCTCAAAGGCCACGTGGCAGGCAGCATCACCCTGGCGTTGTCGATCCTGGTGGCCATTTTTGCGTTCCAGATGCCGGTAGACATGGCCTTGGCCGCCGCCGGTTATGGGTTTGCCTACGGCCTGTGGCCCATCGCCTGGATCATCGTCGCCGCCGTATTCCTCTACAAACTGACGGTCAAGAGCGGGCAGTTTGAAATCATCCGCAGCTCGGTCCTGTCGATTACCGATGACCAGCGCTTGCAGGTGCTGTTGATTGGTTTCTGCTTCGGTGCCTTCCTCGAAGGTGCGGCCGGTTTCGGCGCCCCCGTGGCGATTACCGCCGCGCTGCTGGTCGGCCTGGGGTTCAACCCGCTGTACGCCGCCGGCCTGTGCCTGATCGCCAACACCGCGCCCGTAGCATTCGGTGCGCTGGGTATTCCGATTATCGTCGCCGGGCAAGTCACCGGTATTGACTCGTTCAAGATCGGCGCCATGGCCGGCCGCCAGTTGCCGCTGCTGTCGCTGTTTGTGCCGTTCTGGCTGGTGTTCATGATGGACGGCCTGCGCGGCGTTCGCGAAACCTGGCCAGCCGCACTGGTCGCGGGCCTGAGTTTTGCCGTCACCCAATACTTCACCTCCAACTTCATCGGCCCGGAGCTGCCGGACATCACCTCAGCCCTGGCCAGCCTGGTAGCGCTGACCCTGTTCCTGAAAGTCTGGCAGCCCAAACGCAGCGCCGGCGCACAAATTGCCGGCGCCACCTCCGCCGCAGCGGTCACCGCCAGCGCAGGCGGCTTCGGTCAACCACGCCAAACCGTCGCCTCGCCTTACAGCCTGGGGCAGATTTTCAAAGCCTGGTCGCCGTTCCTGATCCTCACCGTGCTGGTCACTATCTGGACGCTCAAGCCGTTCAAGGCGATGTTCGCCGCCGGCGGCTCGATGTACAGCTGGGTGTTCAACTTCGCGATCCCGCACCTGGATCAATTGGTGATCAAGGTCGCCCCGATCGTCACCAACCCCACAGCGATTCCGGCCGTGTTCAAGCTGGACCCGATTTCAGCCACTGGCACCGCGATTTTCTTCTCGGCACTGATTTCGATGCTGGTGCTGAAAATCAACCTCAAGACTGGTCTTACCACTTTAAAAGAGACCTTCTACGAACTGCGCTGGCCGATCCTGTCGATTGGCATGGTGTTGGCGTTCGCCTTCGTCACCAACTACTCCGGCATGTCCTCGACCATGGCTTTGGTATTGGCCGGCACCGGCGCTGCGTTCCCGTTCTTCTCGCCGTTCCTCGGCTGGCTGGGGGTATTCCTGACAGGCTCCGACACCTCGTCCAACGCCCTGTTCAGCTCGCTGCAAGCCACCACGGCGCATCAGATCGGCGTCAACGACACCTTGCTGGTGGCAGCGAACACCAGCGGCGGCGTGACCGGCAAGATGATCTCGCCACAGTCGATCGCCGTGGCCTGCGCCGCCACCGGCCTGGTGGGCAAAGAGTCCGACCTGTTCCGCTTTACCCTCAAGCACAGCCTGTTTTTTGCCACCATCGTCGGGCTGATCACGCTGGCGCAGGCCTACTGGTTCACCGGTATGCTGGTGCACTAAAAGCCTGCACGTAAGTAGGGTAAGAATCGACGCCGGACAACGGTTCCGGCGTCAGCTATTTCTGGAGGACCGATGAGCCTGCCTGCTGCTTTCCTGAGCGACGTCGCACAACTGATCCCGAAAGATCGTCGCTTCGACGACCCTCTTTCCACCCTCGCCTTCGGCACTGACGCCAGCTTTTACCGACTGATCCCACAGCTGGTGGTTCGCGTGGAGTCGGAAGATGAAGTCGTGGCGCTGCTGCACTTGGCCCAGCGCGACCGCGTCCCCGTGACCTTCCGCGCAGCGGGCACCAGCCTGTCCGGCCAGGCCATCAGCGACTCGGTGCTGATCGTGTTGGGGGACAATTGGAATGGCCGCGAGATTCGCGGCCAAGGCACGCAAATTCGCCTGCAGCCTGGCGTAATCGGCGCCCAGGCCAATGCGTGGCTGGCGCCGTTTGGGCGCAAGATCGGCCCGGACCCGGCCTCGATCAACGCCTGCAAGATCGGCGGCATCGTCGCCAACAATGCCAGCGGCATGTGCTGCGGCACCGCGCAAAACACCTATCACACCCTGGCCGGCATCCGCCTGGTACTGGCTGACGGCAGCCGCCTGGATACCGAAGACGCAGCCAGTGTCAGCGCCTTTCGCCGACAGCATGGCGAGTTGCTGGAGCACTTGGCCACGTTGGGCCGGGAAACGCGGGCAAACGCCGAACTGGCTGCAAAAATCCGCCACAAATACCGTCTGAAAAACACCACCGGCCTGTCACTCAACGCCTTGGTGGATTTCGATGAGCCCCTGGATATCCTCAGCCATCTGCTGGTGGGCTCCGAAGGCACCCTGGGTTTTATCAGCGCAGTAACCTACGACACGGTGATCGACCACCCGAACAAGGCCTCAGCGCTGATTGTGTTCCCGGACGTGGAAACCTGCTGCAATGCCGTGACGGTGCTCAAAACCCAACCCGTCTCCGCCGTTGAACTGCTGGACCGACGCAGCATGCGCTCGGTGCAGGACAAACCGGGCATGCCGACTTTCGTACAGCAGTTATCGGAAAACGCCTGCGCGCTATTGATCGAATCACGGGCCGCATCACCTTCATTACTCCAGGAACAACTGGCGCTGATCATGGCGTCCCTGGCCGCCTTCCCCGTGGAAAAACAGGTCGACTTCACCCAAGACCCGCTGGAAAACGCTCGCCTGTGGGCCATCCGCAAAGACACTTTCCCAGCCGTCGGCGCCGTGCGTAAAACCGGCACCACGGTGATCATCGAAGACGTGACCTTCCCGGTCGAGCAACTGGCTATCGGCGTAAACCGCTTGATCGAGCTGTTCGACAAACATCACTACGACGAAGCCATCCTTTTCGGACACGCCCTGGAAGGCAATCTGCACTTTGTCTTCACCCAAGGCTTCAACAGCGCGGAAGAAGTCGCACGCTACCAGGCGTTCATGGACGACGTCGCACAGCTTGTGGCGGTGGAGTTCGGCGGTTCGCTGAAAGCCGAACACGGTACCGGCCGTAATATGGCGCCCTTCGTCGAACTGGAATGGGGCAGCGATGCCTACCAGTTGATGTGGCAACTTAAACGCCTGCTCGACCCCAATGGCATTCTCAACCCCGACGTGGTGCTGAGCGAAGACCCGCAAATCCACCTCAAGCACCTTAAACCGCTACCCGCCGCCGACGAGCTTGTGGATAAGTGCATCGAGTGTGGCTTCTGTGAGCCAGTGTGCCCTTCCAAAGGCCTGACGCTCAGCCCGCGCCAGCGCATCGTGATCTGGCGCGATATCCAGGCGAAGAGACGCGCAGGCGTCGACACCACCGAACTGGAAGCCGCCTACCACTACCAAGGCATCGACACCTGCGCCGCCACCGGCTTGTGCGCGCAACGCTGCCCGGTGGGAATCAATACCGGCGACCTGGTGAAAAAGCTGCGTGCCCGCGACGCCGACCGTACGAAAACCGCCGACTGGCTGGCCAGCCATTTCGCCACGGCCATGCAAGGTGCACGCTTTACCCTGCATGTTGCCAATGGCGCGCGCATGCTGCTGGGCGCGCCCCGCCTGGCGAAGCTCTCGGCCAAAATCACACAGCTGTCCAAAGGGCAGATCCCGCAGTGGACCAACGCCATGCCGCAGCCGGAAAAAGCCATCCGCTTCAGCCCGGCAGTAACTGACGAGCGCCCGCGCGTGGTTTACCTGGCCGCCTGCGTCTCACGCGCCATGGGCCCATCAGCCGACGATAAAGAACAAATGTCGCTGTACGACAAAACCCGCGGCCTGCTGGAAAAAGCCGGTTACCAAGTCGTGTTCCCCGACAACCAGGACAGCCTGTGCTGCGGTCAGCCGTTCGCCTCCAAAGGCTACGCCGAACAAGCCGAGCACAAGCGCCAGGAACTGATCGGCGCCCTGCTCCACGCCAGCCGTGGCGGCCTCGACCCGATCTACTGCGACACCAGCCCCTGCACCCTGCGGCTGGTGCAAGACCTCGGCGAAACCCGCTTGGACCTCTACGACCCGGTGCGTTTTATCCGCACCCACCTGATGGACCGCCTCGACTTCACGCCACAGCAAGCCCCCATCGCCGTGCATGTCACCTGCAGCACCCAGCATCTGGGCGAAAGCCAGGCCTTGATCGACCTTGCGCGGCGCTGCGCCACCACCGTGGTGATCCCGGAAGGCATTCACTGCTGTGGCTTCGCCGGCGACAAAGGCTTCACCACCCCGGAACTCAACGCCCACTCACTGCGCTCGCTCAAGGACGCGGTACAACAGTGCAGCGAAGGCATTTCCACCAGCCGCACCTGCGAGATCGGCCTGAGCCAGCATGGCGGCATTGATTACCACGGCCTGGTGTACCTCGTGGACCGCGTCACCCAGGCCCGCGCCCATGAAACCTGCAAATAAAACAGAACCCCTGCGTGCCGGCGCAGTCATTTGAATAGGCCTCGGCGAACGAGGCTCACCCGTGACCTCGCTGGCTGCCCCGCCTCGGCGCAGCATCGAGCCTTATTTGCTCAAGGAGATACCCCATGAAGCGTACTGCTCTTGCTGGCTTGTTCATCACCGCCGCAATGTTGGCCTCGCCTGTTTTTGCTGCCGGCGAGACGGACCTGTGCAAAATCAACCTGGATAAAATCAACAACGGCCAAGCCCTGCTCGCCACCGACACCAGTGGCAAAAAGGGCGAAATCGACACCGCCGTGTCCCAGGCCAAAGCCGCGCACGCCGCTGGCGATGACAAAAAATGCATCGAGATCACCTCCAAGGCCCTGCAAGATCTGCAGAACGGCGACAAAGGCGGCCAATAAGCGGTTCACTCGCTGAGGGCCAACCTTCGGGTTGGCCTTCCGTGACGGTTTGGCGTACACTGCACAGGCTTGTCACTCACTAAGAAACAACGAGTTACAAGCAAGGGGCCGTTTAGGATTCGACGCCGGTCGCGAAACTTTAGGTGCATGCCGAGTTGGTAACAGAACTCGTAAATCCACTGTTGCAACTTCTTATAGTTGCCAATGACGAAAACTACGGCCAGGAATTCGCTCTCGCTGCGTAAGCAGCCTTAGCCCTGAGCTTCTGGTACCTTCGGGTCCAGCAATCACCAGGGGATGTCTGTAAACCCAAAGTGATTGTCATATAGAACAGAATCGCCGTGCAGTACGTTGTGGACGAAGCGGCTAAAACTTACACAACTCGCCCAAAGCACCCTGCCCTTCGGGTCGCTGAGGGTTAACTTAATAGAAACGGCTACGCATGTAGTACCGACAGCGGAGTACTGGCGGACGGGGGTTCAAATCCCCCCGGCTCCACCAAAATCCTTACACAGCGCCCCATTCGTGGGGCGTTGTGCTGTCTGGAGCTAGCGTTTTCGGCTAGTGCGCCACTGAGGTGTGACATTCAGGTGAGGCATTTCCGGTGCCTACCATGCAGCGCAATCCTTCTTATCTGACCCTCAACCGCCACGGAACCTTCTACTTCCTTATCGTTATCCCTCAGCACCTGCGCTCTCTCCTGCGCGGACGACGTGAAATCAGACGGACCCTCAAAACAGATAGCCTAACGTTGGCCCGCCGACGGGCGCGGCAGTATGCTGCTCGCTACCAAGCAGCCTTTGACAGAGTGACGAACGTGATAGAGCGGGACGAACTGGGTTTTTCAGAGGACGACTACACCGAACTGCTGGATCTGATGCCGGATTTTTCCAACCCGACGAGCGCAGACAAACCCGTTGAACCGATCCTTTCGAACGACGAAATTGAGGCTAGGCAATGAAGACGGGAGGTCGAGCGCCTGCTGACGGGAGCGTATGGGCGACCAATCCCAAGCGAGCAAGAATCGCTGGCGCAGCAGTTGCTAGAACTTTCTCGTCCGTACATGCCAACCGAGCTGAGAGCTGTTCTGCCGAAGCTTCGAAATGAGGTGGTACTACGCAAGCTAAACGCCGCTCAATGCAATCAGAGAGTCCTTGAAGCGGTCGAGTCACCGCTAAAGCATGATTCTGCTATGGCGGAATGGACTTTGTATGAAGTTTGGCAGCACCAACTAAAGCGTGATAAAGCGGACAAGTCATCGAAAGGCGGCCAGGCTAATCATGGCGGCACGCAAGAAGAGCGAGAACGACGCGCCCGAGTGATGACTGTCCTGACAGAACACAAGCCTGTAACTCAACTGAGTAAACGCGATTGGCAAGCAGCCTACGACGCTGCACGGAAGATGCGAAGCGTTGCTGATGCCTCCATAGCGGCCGTCACCAACGCCACTCGACGAATTCCTAACAGACGACCCTGAGCAAATGACTGGGCACGAGCGAGTGAGCTCCCTCCTCGCATCGATGAAGCAGATACAGAACCATGCCAGGCACCTAGATTTGACCTCAACCAGAGTAGACGACCTGATCATCAAGCCTGTACAGAAGAGGCAAAATGATCGTAGTCGTGATGGCGTTCCATTCTCATCGTCTGATGTAGACGCTATTTTTTCTGGTTTCATTTACCAAGGCACAGTTCCATCAGATCGGACTAAGGCTTACCCATTCTGGTTCTGGATGCCATTGGTTGGCTACTTCACAGGTGCATGTACAAATGAAATCGCGCGGCTCGATACCGCCGACATCAAGTTTATCGACGGCTATTCATGCTTCGACTTCTGCGCTGACGATCCGAAGGCACCGGAAGCAAAACGGATTAAGACCGACGAAGCTAGACAGGTTCCGATTCACCCACGCTTGATTGAGTTGGGTTTTCTCGAGTACGTCGAGAGCCAGCGCCGTGCCCAGCAGAAGAAACTTTTCGGAGATGGGCTTACCTACCTACGCTCACGGGACGATGGCACGGATCACAACAAGGAGGGTTGGGCCAAGACTGCGGGCAAGTTCTTCAATGAGAAACCAAAAGGCTATTTAGTCTCTATTGGCGTTCACGTGCCTCATGATGGTAAAAGCCTTTACTCGTTCAGGCATACCCTTGAAACAAACCTGGGTAACAGCAAGCGCGATGGGTACATTCATGAGGATACCGTCGACGCGATTACCGGCCATGCACCCCAAACAATATCCGGAAAACACTATGATGCTGGTGCCACGCTGGAACAAAAACTCCACGCCCTTGGATATCTACCCACGTCGCTAGCAATCGAAAGGCTCATCAGCTATCAGGTGAATTTCGTTGATCGATTTGGGGACATCCTCTCCAAAAGCATCGCTGCTCACAGAAAGAAATACCCCTGCCTATCAGAGACAGCTAGAGAGTTTGAACAGCAATGCCCGTTTGACCGTTCCCAGCATAAACTTGCCGCTCGATTGGCCCCGGCCCTTCAGATAGCACCCCTAGCTAAATTACATGCGCGCAGCTCGAACGAGCGGGCCAGGCCACTTAGGATCAAGGAGCAAAATAACATGATCATTAAACGGAAGATCACTGAGCCGCTTAGGGCCGCGCTACAACATCAGGAAATTTGGAGCAGCGTAGATCAAGGTTTGATCAAGTGTTGGGAGGTTGGCCGGAAGCGCGCTGAAGAAGTCCCTGAGCTCGCCACACAATGCATCAATGGCGAGCTTCCAGTACTCGGCTGGAAAGGTGGTGTAAGTCGTAAACTGCTCAAGGTGGAAAAATTCGGATCGCTCAAGTATCTGGCGCAGTGGCAAGGTCTCCGGGGCGAAGACCTGGATGTCGATCTCGCAACTGAGCGAGTCCTAACTTGCACGAAAACCAAAATGACCGTGACCTTTACCCCTGATCAAGCCAAGTACGTTTCCCTGATCTAAACCGACTGGAGAAGAGCCTGAAAGTCGCTCTCTCCCAAGATCCGGATTTTCTGCCCTTTGGCAATCAGCTCTTCAGCCTTCACATGCTTTGAGCTCTTATCCTTTCCAGCTAGTCGGCTGATGTCCTGGTCACCCACCACCAATAACGTGGTTTGCTTCGTCACAGTATTGCCCACCTCGCAGCCGCCAGCAGCAGCCATCTGAGAGGCCTCACGACGAGGTATAGACAGCGCTCCGGTGAATACTACAAAGTTACCACCCAAGACCCCATCCTGATCGATTGCGGTTTCAGTGAGCTTAGCCAAGGGCGAGAGTGGTAGCTGCACAAGCGAGCACCACTCCGCAGGAGTAGACCCTGTATCGGCAACTGCTCGAAGCAATATTTCCCCCGCTGCACGTGCATCCTCCGCAGCATCATGGTGCTCAAAAGAAATACCAAAATTTGCGGCTAAGTTCTTCAGGCCGTAGCCAAACCTTGAAAACTCGCTCCAAGCGCGCCTGGCCACTCTCGCAGTATCCAACCATGTACAGTCGAAATGCTCCAAGCCTGCACTATGACAGGCGCGTAGAGTGGCAGTTCTATCGAACGGCATATGGCTTGCTACGATTTGACCAGTAACGAAGGGTAGAATCTGATGATAAACCTCTGCCCAGGACGGGGCAGAGAGAACCATACTTTCATCAATTCCGTGCACTGAAACATTTATATGATGAAAATAGTCATTCGGGTTAACTAGCGAACTCCATGATTCATGAAGCTTTCCACTCCGAAATACCGCCACTCCCACCTGACATATGCTTGCAAGATTGGGGTTCGCTGTTTCCACATCGATTACTGTAAAATCCATTTCCACCCCTAATAGGCAAAGTCTGACTTTCTGGAAATTTATCTAATCGCCAGCTTCAAAAATCGGGCACATCAGTTGACCGGGCTTCAGCGATAGTGATTCTTTGGGCGAGAGATAAAACCTTCTCTAGCTCAGCTTGTGTAAGCCCCTCCGCATGAATAATCGTTTTTTCTTTTGTTGTAATAATCACCTTGCACCCGCGTCGGCGGTGCATGAAGGCGACCAAGACTGCCGCCACCGCAGCCCAAACTCCTGGCGAGAGCAGAAGTTCAATGACTCCTGATGAAGCAAGGGGTGCAGCTGATCGAGTTTCACGAATTTGATAGTGAAGCTCACCCTCACTAATTGCTCCCAAAAGAGCACTAAAACTATTCTTGAAAACATAAATTGGCAGCACTCCCATGGATTCCCCGCATACCAAAAAACCACCCCACGTCAGAGGTGGTGCAGAAAAAATCTCGTCTCGACCTAACTACGAGTCTTCAAAAAACCCTAGCTAGGCCTTTCAGCTTTATCCAAAGCGTCCTGAAGCTTGAATTCAACTCGCTTAAACTCCGACATAAATTTTATGAAAAACTTGTCCTGCGGAACTGTTTTTCTTGCCCGCTCCAAACTCCTTCTAGCACTACCCAAATCTGGCGTAGTATTTGAAAGCCACGCCGCAGCACTCTGCAAATGGCATAAGTGCTCAGGCTGACCTTTTAGAGCAGCGTTTTGGTAAGAAACTAGCGCAGCGGGACAGTCCCCACTTCGAGATTCAATAAGCCCCCTGGTGAACCATGCAGTTGGGTCCTCCGGAATCAACGACGTCGCTTTGCGTGATATGCTGAGTGCTTCAGGATAAGATCTAAAAGAAAAAAGCGAGTAGGCATAGCGGTCATATAACCAACCATTTTCGCTGTCGACTTTTATTGCAAGGTCATAAAATCGAATACACTCCTCCTTGTTACCCTCATGAAAAAATGCCCAAGCAGCCTTAGCATAAGGGGTACGATAAGCAAGCATATGCTTATCCTTGATATGAGAGGTCGAACTCTTGATGAAATCGCCGTACCTTTTCTTGACGGTGGTAACGTCCTCATCAGTAGGAACCATCTGCTCCCCGATAGGTTCGAGTCGTTGCTTACAAAACTGAAAGAACTCAGGATTGAAGGTTAGCTGCAATCCCATACCAAACCTTGCAATGGTGGCAATACCCTTACTTTCCTCTAACGCCTCGGTAGCAGCCATCAAAGTCACATTAGCGCGCTGACAACAAAGCTGCATAGAGTACTCGTCATGAGTCTGGCTAATTCTGGTCATCAGAAGAAGGACATAACGCATATTGGGGGATATACGCGCCCATGCGTCTTCAAACAAAAACTGCCCAAGGTCCTGACGCTGCATGCGCTGAACTGTTTCGTATGCACTATCTAGCCCCCCCACCTGCACAGTTGCCGCCTGAGCAAACACCTCAAGAACAATCGGTTTATTTCCCAGGTCCCGACTGAACCTACGCAGCGTGGAATCACCAGCACTAATAATAGGCTGACAGCCCAGTTTCACTCCACGCTTATTCAAATATTCCCCCCCCTCGTCGTCAGACCAAAAACCAGCCCGTACTAACTCAGCAGGAATTGACTCTCGGCGGCGGCTTGTAATTACGACACGCCCAACTTTCCGGGCCAAATATTTTATTTGCTCATTAAGCGCCTGTAGATCTTCCTCGTTCTCCGCCATTGTTTCAGTGTTATCTAAAATTATTAGATGCGAGTTTCTATCCACACCCCATGTACCTTGCAGGGTCGCCAACTTATCGATAGTTCCTTTGGCGTCTTTTTCGTACCAGCCTCTATCTAAACTATCCGTGCTCAACATTCTAGCGATAGTCACCGCCGCATCCGCGACACCCAGCTCTTGAGTTGTAATATGCTCCAACCCACCGAGCCCCCATCGAGTTTTTTTAGCGGTATAGAACGTAATCAGTTGCGGCTTCCAACGCACCAAATCTTTTTCGAGCATACGATGTAAAAACTCTACCACTAGGGTAGTTTTACCAATTCCTCCATCGCCCCATACTTGGCACATACGATAATCATCATTATCCGCCCAATCAGCAAGCAATTGGAGCTCGGTTCTTCTGCCGGTAAAATCATCTTTAGAGCTTAGCCTGCTTGGAATATAAGTTAGTGGAGACCAATCATCACACCAACTGGTTTCACATATCTCATATTCAGCATCTTTCTTACCTGCGAGCTCCAGCAATCGACTCGCCGTTTCATACTTGAAAACTTCTTTTTCTGTAGGCGACTTAAGAACCTGAGCATCAACCAGTAATCGCCCACCCTCGACTTTTAGAATTTTTCTATATACCAAGGGTCGCCCGTTACGTAGACGAAGCGTGCCCATTTCAACCGGCTTAGCGGAAGCGGCTGAAGGGATATAAAGTTTGTCAGTGGTTACATCAGCTCGCGGTAAAAAAGGTGATAGCTTGTCAATCAGGAGCCTAAGAAGCTCGATATCGGCGGCTTTATCATAGTTACCAGCGAGCCCATGCCCCTCACCTCCATCGTTCCGTTCCCGGACAAACTTCGAGAGAATGGTATCAATACGTGTTTTTTTGGCCCCAATTAACGGAAGCAGATTTGCCGGAGTATCAACTAGCTCCCAATATTTTCTCCCGATAGAAGTCCAGCCGATATTTTCAGCCATCAACAACAGCTCGGATAATATGTTGATGAAGCTTCCATCGGCAGCGGTGGCGAAATCAGAAAATTCCAGATCACTCTGAGAAAGAACTTTATGGGAATTTTTAGTGCCTTCGTTTACCAACCACTCAGCTAAAGATACGCACGCATGCTGCATGGCTATCCTGTAGAGACCAAGAACCGCCAGCCTGCAATCGCCAGCATTCGCTATCTGGCCGAGGCCCTCAACGTTGTCCATCAAAATCTTCTTCATACATCCCTTCATGAACTTTCAAAGATGATCCGAGGTTTCTACATCTGGTCTAGCTATCCACAGCAGAACATGTGAATACCACGCTAAGACGCTACCTCCGCTGGCCGTGACGATAGCAAGCATCGAGCGGCGAAACCATACGGTATGACACCCTGCTTACGAGATGACCCGCAAACTAAGCATGCGGTCATGGATGCACTACGACTGGCAGATATCCGGGCTTGGATGGCCGGGTACGTAGACCTTGTACTTATCCTTCGCGAGCTCGGCCTTGTAGAGCGGAATGTCCCTTCCGATTTCCTGGCTAGCTTGGTTTACAGCGGTCTCAAGGAGCTGAAAATACTCAGGGTGCATTTTGCCCCCGGCTATCACAGATTTTAAAAAATGCTGCCGCGAGTAAGGGTGGATGCCTGGGCCTTGCCAAGTCGTGAGGATTCGCTCCTCCTGCTCATAGGCCCAGTCCTCGCTCTTCGTCAGAAAATATTGGTCTATATCACAACCGGTAGCCCAGTCCACGACAGGTCTAGCTTGTTTGTACACAACAGGGAAAGGCATAACCTGCTCCAATAGATGCGAAGGGGCACCCATAGGAATTTCTAACTCAACGACGAATCCCTTGTGATGTTCAGCATAGTGCGACCACATGAGCAAATTTGTAGCGGCCCTACTGAGCGAAACCACCCCCAAGTTGGAGATCAGCCCTTTAACAAATTCACCGGAATCCACACCCTTTCGAGCATTTGCAATTCCTAGCTCGCGAGCGCTTTCTAATGAAACCCCATGAAACCGTGCCACTGCTTGAATGAGATCGGGCCTAGTAATGTGGATATTCTCAATGCTCGTCGTGTTGTACGCAGGCATGCAGTCGAACGGGTCGTTAAACTCCAACGGGCATGTGAATTTCAGAGTCCCCTCGGTGATCATTTTTAGGCTCCCCTCCGTAAACGGCAGGTACTTGAACCTATTGAGCCTTTCGAATGCTTTTGTTGGATTGAAAGCCATGGGATTTCCGTTGCGCATGGGGGCGGTGGCTGCATAGCTAACAGAAGGCAGCGCCTTTAGCTAGCAGCCATACATCAACGCACCATCAAACGACCATTAGCAGTCCTTCATGTCAGCCTATGATTGCTCGCAAGCAGCCATTCCCTGTTAAAGCGTATCCATCTATACAGCCTTAGTGGCATTGGGCTACCCTCATCGAGTTGATGGACTCCACGTTTTACCCCTTGCCGTAGGGAAACGGACATGATCGATGAGCTTCAAGCCAGCAAATCCTGCTACTTCTATCGCCGAAAAGCTCCGATCACAATGGGCGCAATCACGGCGTTGTTCCGGGCGATCAGATGTGCTCACACATCTCCCTCGAACAACCTATTCTCTTTCATACGGCAGGCCCACGGGGCATCAATCTGGTCTGCACTATGCTTTCAATTCGACAAGACACCAGCTTTCCTACCTGACGCTGACGACGTGATCGACCGAGTAACCGGATATTTGCTGATCGTCGAGCACCGTGATTACGTCGCCATTTTCAAATCCCAGATCGACGTCCCCGCAGATTTCACCAAGCGGCACCTGCAGCGCATCAGCTCCCAAGATGTTGACCGTGGACTCACTAGCAAGGATTCAGTATTTGCCCGGGTTCGGCTGCGCCATATGACGTTGTCCCGCTTTGCATTGCGCAGCAAGACACTTGAGGGCGAGAACCTCCAGAATAACGTGGGCATGGCCTCCTCGGCTCGATTTGCCCCGCTGGGTTACAGCTTCACAGAGGCGGACGAGCACTTCTCAACAACACCGCGAACCGGCCGGATTTCACTTCGAGCGGATCGTGCTGGCTACCTGGAACTGGTGGACTATGCCTGCAGTATCATTGACCGCCTGCACCCTCGACCTGGAAGGCCATCGTCCTCCCCTTTTCTGGCAGCTTTCGCGCGACCGCTGGAGCTATCGGATCTGACGGCTAGCCCTACCCAATTTGCGGTTGATACCGCCATCCTCGGACAGGCCATCTTTGACGACAAAGTTATTCGTTTGGTCAAGCGGGACGGAGGTGGCTATCGAGAGCTGCCAAAAGTTGAAGTCGATCCGATACTCGCAGAGCTGACAGACGTCTTGGGAGTTGCCAAAAACGCCGCCGGCAAACTGCTCGTGTCCCAGCTTGCAACAGGCGCCGAAGTGGGCGAACTCGCGATCAACAAAACGCGAATCGCCTTGAAACGCCTCACGCTACCTCTGCTCGCCAATGTCTATGTCGAGGACACACAGTTCGCTCTAGGAGCGGACGAAGGTCGCGTTCTGCTTAAGCAGTTCATCGACAAGGAAGACACGTACATTGTCCTATTCGACCAGCCTCGCTTTGCCTATCTGGACGGCAACCTTTACCAGGACGACTCCTTGGTGAACGGTGGCAATCAGTTCCTGGGCTACCTCTTCGGCAATGCAGAGCTGGCTACTGTCACGGACGAGAAAGGTGCCTTTACCGCTGTCCATCATACGTTCGATCTTGACTCCACGTTCGGCGCAGTACTATCGACGGTCGCGCCCGAAGACGATGTTATGGTCTGCGATGATCTTGGTGACGAATGGGCTGATTTCATTGGCTTCCGAACGGATCCAGCCTCTCCAAGAATCACCTTCTACCATGCCAAGCACGGGGAGTTGACTCTCGGCGCGAGCGCGTTCCACGTTTCTGTCAGCCAGGCTATCAAAAACCTGGGCAACCTCAATTTGCCCGTACCGGCCATGACCAAGAAATTCGCGCGATGGAATCGGCTTTATACCAACAACAGGGTAAAAACAGGCATTCATCGCACATGCCGAGGCACAACCGCAGATTCTCGAACTGCAGTGGAGTTCTGCAGGAATGCCCCTCACACCTTCAAACGGGTGGCCATCGTTACCTCATCCCTGAGCAAGGCCGCAGTTGAGCAAGCTTTTGAGGACATCAAAGCGGGTCACACCGCCAGCCCCTACTTCGTCCAGCTCTATTGGTTACTGTCGTCTTTCTTTGCTGCCTGTACGGAGGTCGGAGCCTTCGGATGCGTGATATGTCAGGAATGATGGCGTGCGCTCAAAGCACGAATCTGTTGCGTCATCTGCTCCCAATCGCTGGCTTTATTTCATTTCGCCGCTTCGATACTTGCTTGAGCCTCATGGGCACAGTTGGCTGGCGTTTCAGGTCGACCGCAGGGCTGAACAGTCGCGGGCGGGAATGTGCCCAATGATCCAACTCGTCGCTGTAAGCTCTAGGCTCAGTACGAAATGCATCCGAGTTCACCCATGCCCCGTTGAAAACAGGCTCGATCGCGCGCCAGGTCGGACGCGACCCGGTCGGAAAGCTCACTGGCAACCAGTCAACCCGAGAGCGGGCCCAGTCCGCTTCCTCGCCGGTTTTCGCCTTGCCGAACCTGCGTTTAAGAACCTTTCGTACACAACCTAAGGGGCTTTTTTATTTAGTGATTGCACGTAACATTCTGCTCTGGAATTTTGGGAGCCGGGATCGTTCTGGTTTCGGATTGTCAGGTCTCGAGCCCCGCTCATCCTAAGGACTGATTCGGTTAGCACCACGTGCTGGTCACGTTGAGTAGGCCGTCAGAAAGGTGCCATGGACTTCACCAATTTTGATCCCATATTGATCACCGCACTGCAAGGTGCGCAAAAGATCACCGTGTTGACAGGTGCGGGTGTATCCGCTGAAAGCGGTATTCCGACGTTCCGCGATGCACTGACCGGGCTTTGGGCGAATTTCGACGCCGAGAAGCTTGCCACGCCCGAAGCGTTCCGGCGCGATCCTGCCTTGGTGTGGGGCTGGTACGAGTGGCGGCGCGCGCAGGTTCTTGCGGCGCGGCCTAATGCCGCTCATGTGGCCATCTCCGAGCTTGCTCGCCGTGTCCCGCAACTTACATTGTTTACCCAGAACGTCGACGATCTGCATGAGCGTGCCGGAAGCACCGATGTGCAGCATCTTCACGGCAGTCTTCACCATCCGCGGTGCTTCGAGTGCGCGAGCCCGTTCTCGTTGGTGGACAGCCTGTCTGAGGTGCCTGGGGGGGACGGGCGTTTGTCGCCACCCCAGTGCCAGACATGCGCAGGTAAGGTCAGGCCAGGCGTCGTATGGTTCAACGAGCTGTTGCCTGAGGGCATGCTAGATAGGGCATTTAAATCAACCAGTTCATCCGATCTGCTCATCGTGGTGGGCACCTCGGGCAATGTTCACCCTGCCGCTCGGCTTCCAAAAGAGGCGAGCCGGGCGGGCTGCAAAGTTATCCAGATCAATCCAGAGAAAACCGCGCTCGACAGCGTCTGTACCTGGAATGTTCGGGGGAAGGCTGGAGTCGCCTTACCGGCACTGGTTAACTGCGCCTTTTTATGATTCGTGAATGTACGGAAATGGACGTGAGAGAAACGCTATGAAGGGGCGCTGGATCAGAGCAATGGACGATACGGCATCGCCGATGGCCGTAGTGTTTCTGCATGGGGTGCTGTCCGACGGTGAAACGTGCTGGCGTCATCAAAATAAAACCTACTGGCCGGACCTGCTTTCCCAGCATGCGGCTATAGGGAGCGTGGGCATTTATGAGTTCACCTATCGCACGGAGTTCTTCAGCGGGTCCTACAGCCTAGGCGATGTTGTCGATGCATTGAAGGAAAGCCTGCACCTCGATGGTGTCAACAGGGCGCGGAAAATTGTCTTCGTTGCTCATAGCATGGGTGGCATCGTGGCCCGACGCTATATCGTGCAGCGCTTGGATGACCTTGTGGAGCGTGGTGCTGAAGTTGGGCTTTTCCTGATCGCCTCTCCCTCACTGGGTTCCTCCTATGCTAATTGGCTTGGGCCGATCGCAAAGTTCATGGGGCATGTTCAAGGTCAGGCGTTGGCGTTTTGTCAGAACAATGTCTGGCTCAACGATCTGAATAGCGATTTTCGCAATGCGTTGATGAGCCGCAAGCTGGTGATCTATGGTCGGGAATTGGTGGAAGACCAGTTCGTGGTGCTCAAGCGCTTTTTGTGGTTGGCACAGGTCGTGCCCCCGGTCAGTGGGGCCATCTATTTCGGCGATGCTCTAAAGGTCCCGTTGTCAGATCATTTTTCCATCGCCAAGCCGGCGGATGCACAGGCCATTCAGCACCGCGTGTTGTGTGATTTCATCGAAGGTATCGTGCAGCAAAAGGGCAATACCACCAATGTCTGGGAATGCCCCGGCGGCTTCTGTACCAGCGTCGGAGAGAGTGAGATCAGCATCGTCACTGGGCGTATCGAAAACCATCCGGTGGACGCGAAAACAACCGTGGTGGCGTTACCTTGCAATGAGTATTTCGAAGACCATTGCACCCGCGATACCCGGAGTGCGTTGGGCGTTTATATCAACCGGCATTGCCCCGATACGGCGCCGGAATTCTCGGATCTTGTCAGACAGCAATGCCAGATGCGCTTTGGCGTCGGTACGCAGCAACAAAAGACTATGGATGAGTCTAGCGAAAGCTATGGTCCCGGCCGAGCCATCCTTGTTTCGGACCCCTCGAAAAACGCGGCCGCAATAGCCTTAGTTTCCACCACCACGCAGCGCGCCGGGCAAGGGCTTGCCGCCAGGATGTCCTACGTATTCGATGGTATGCAGGAACTGTTCGAGCTGCTTGCTGACAAGCGGATCAACGAAGTGGTCATGCCAGTGCTAGGCGCCGGGCACGGTGGAATTGATCCATCGTTGGCGATTGCCGGCTTGGTATTGGCGTTGACGGAGGCCGCTCGTTACGGTGCTGATAGGCAGCGTCGCAAAAAGATCACTATCGTTGTCTTCCAGCGGACAACACAAGACCAACCAGAAGTAGCGCCTGATGTCATCCGTAAAGCGCTGGAACTGGTGGCCAATAAAGCGTAACGAGGGCAATGTATGGCGAGTGCGAAAGAATTGATTCGCAACTATCTGGGTTACGATGGCATGGACCATCGCCAGCGTACATTAGGCCAGGCATTGGCCTGGGATGATGAAACTCTGGAAAGCATACATGACTTCATACAATGGTGGTTTCCGCTGGATGAGCCCAGTGCTTTCAACAGCCACTCGCCAGTGGCGAGCATTGCTGAGTTCGACGAGCTAGCGAACGACGAGCGCGTCAGAGGCGGGGTAGGACGCGCTCTGCGTCGCATGCTGAGTTTTTATGGTTTACGCCAGCAAGCGTCAGGGCTGATCGAGAAATCAGGCGACTGGGATAGCCGGAGTCAGAACTGGGCATTCAGGCAGAATCACAACGACCTGCGAATGACGCGCATCCTGAAATCGTTGTGCTTACTGGGCCACCGGGCACAGGCGCAGAGGCTGTTCGTCATCCTGGAAGAGGTTATCCAGCAAACGCGTGAGCCATGCGATCAAGTGCCGTTACGATTCTGGCGCGAAGCGCTATCTCTCCCCTCATAAAATACGCGCCGCAGGCCACCACCTGCGGAGCCTAGACTCGTTCAGCAAGCATCATGGCGCCTTCTTAAAGAGTTCAACCATCGTCGACCTTAATGCTGGGTTCGGAAGGTGTGTTCGCCATCCGCTTACCTCACCTCCGCCAAAAGCGCAGCTGTATTGGTTATGATGCGCTCCTTAGCTTGCACATGGGTGCGGTACAGCCGCCCTAGCAGCGCTGCTATTCGGCGCTTTGATTTGGAGTATCTGCAGTTGAACCACGCGGTCCACAACAAACTGGTTTCATTTATCTGGTCGATTGCCGACGACTGCCTGCGCGACGTGTATGTGCGCGGAAAATACCGTGACGTCATCCTGCCCATGGTGGTGCTGCGCCGGCTCGATGCCCTGCTGGAGGCGAGCAAGGTCAAGGTGATGGAAGAGCTGGCCTTTCAGCAACATGAAATGAGCCAGACCGAACTGGACGACAGCGCCCTGCGTGCCGCTTCCGGTTATGTGTTCTACAACACCAGCAAGTGGACGCTAAGCCAACTGCAGAAGACCGCCACCAACAACCAGCAGATCCTCCTGAGCAACGTTGAGGAATACCTCGACGGCTTTAGCGACAACGTCAAAGACATCATCCGGCGCTTCAATCTCAAGTCGCAGATGCGCCACATGGCCAGCAAAGATGTGCTGCTCGACGTACTGGAAAAATTTACCTCGCCCACCATCAACCTCACCCCACAGGACAGCGAAGACCCACAAGGCAACCGCCTGCCAGCCCTGAGCAACCTGGGCATGGGTTATGTATTCGAAGAGCTGATCCGCAAGTTCAACGAAGAGAACAACGAGGAAGCCGGCGAACACTTCACCCCGCGCGAAGTGATCGAGCTGATGACCCACCTGGTCTTCGACCCGATCAAAAATCGCCTGCCCTCTGTGATGACCATCTACGACCCGGCCTGCGGCAGTGGCGGCATGCTCACCGAGTCGCAGAATTTTATCGAAGAAAAATACCCGGACTCGACCATCCAGCGCGACATCCACCTCTACGGCAAGGAGATCAACGACGAGACCTATGCCATCTGCAAGTCGGACATGATGATCAAGGGTAACAACCCTGCCCACATCCGCCCCGGCTCCACCCTCTCGGTGGACGAGTTCGCCGGCAGCCGCTTCGACTTTATGCTGTCCAACCCGCCCTACGGTAAAAGCTGGGCCAGTGAGCAGAAGTTCATCAAAGACGGCGGCGATGTTATCGACCCGCGCTTCAAGGTCAGCCTCGCGGACTATTGGGGCAACGCCGAAATGCAGGACGCCACCCCGCGCTCAAGCGACGGCCAACTGCTGTTTCTGATGGAAATGGTCAACAAGATGAAGACGCCGGGCGAAAGCAGTCTCGGTTCGCGCATCGCCTCAGTGCACAACGGCTCCAGCCTGTTCACCGGCGACGCAGGCGGCGGCGAGAGCAATATCCGCCGCCACGTGATCGAGAACGACCTGCTCGACGCCATCATTCAGCTGCCCAACAACCTGTTCTACAACACCGGCATCACCACCTATATCTGGCTGCTCTCCAGCAACAAACCGGCGCAGCGCCGAGGCAAAGTGCAGTTAATCGATGCCAGCCTGCTGCACCGCAAACTGCGCAAAAACCTCGGTAACAAAAACTGTGAATTTGCCTCCGAGCATATCGAGCGCATCACCCAAACCTACCTCGACCTCGCCAGCATCGACCGCCCGGCCGGTGGCGACGGCATTGCCGCGCAGGTGTTCGATAACCGCGACTTCGGCTACCACAAGGTCAGCATAGAGCGGCCGGACCGGCGCAAGGCGCAGTTCAGCGCCGAGCGCATCGAAACCCTGCGTTTCGACAAGGCCCTGCGCGAACCCATGCAGTGGATTTACCAAGAGTGGGGCGAGGCGTTGTACCAGGACGCCACCTTAGCCTCCCATGAAAAAGCCATCCTCACCTGGTGTGAAGAACAAGGCCTGGAGCTCAACGCCAAGCAGCGTAAAAAGATTCTGAGCCTGGAAACCTGGGCCAAGCAGTCGCTGCTGGTAACTGTGGCCAAGTATCTGATGCAGGCCATCGGCAGCGAGACGTTCGACGACTTCAACCTGTTCGCCAAATTAGTGGACAAGGCGCTTAAAAAACTGAGCAAAGAGGCTGGCATCAAGCTCGGTGCCAGCGAGCGTAATCAGGTGCTTAACGCCGTCAGCTGGTACGACGAAAACGCCGTCAAGGTCATCCGCAAGGTGGAGAAGTTCGACCGTGCTGAGTTGGCCGCGCTGCTGCAACGGCTGGACTGCAGCGAGGCCGAGCTGCCTGATTTTGGCTACTACCCCAGCGGCAAGGCCTGCGAATTTATTACCTACGAATCCAACAGCGACCTGCGCGACAGCGAAAGCATTCCTCTGGCCGACTCCATCCATCGCTTTTTTAAGGCCGAAGTGCAGCCCCATGTGGCGGAAGCCTGGATAAATCTGGAGTCGGTAAAAATCGGCTACGAGATCAGCTTTAACAAATACTTCTACAAGCATCAGCCGCTGCGCAGCATGGAGGAAGTGGCTAGGGAGATTGTGGCGTTGGAGCAGCAGGCTGAGGGGTTGATTGCCGCAGTATTGGGCATAGATATAGCTACAATGCAGGTAAACTAATCCGATGGAATTATTACTCGCGCCTAAATACGAAAAATATATGGACTCTGGTGAGGGCTGGATTGGCGAAATCCCAGACCACTGGACTGTTCTACGACTGAAATCTTTATTTCGCGAAAAAAAGCATACAAGCAACATGGAACTTTCTTGTGGCGCAATTAGTTTTGGCGAGGTTGTCCATAAGAATGATGAAATGGTTGCTGACTCCACAAAGCGTTCATATCAAGAGGTTTTGTCAGGTGAATTTTTAATAAATCCACTAAACCTAAATTATGATTTGATTAGTCTTCGAATTGCCTTGTCAAAATTTGATGTAGTTGTAAGTGCGGGCTATATTGTTTTAAAAGAAGTGGCAAATATAAATAAAGAGTATTTCAAGTACTTGCTGCACAGATATGACGTGGCATTTATGAAGCTACTGGGGTCTGGCGTCAGACAAACCATTAGTTTTAATCATATCTCAAATAGTCTTCTGATCTATCCACCGCTCGAAGAACAGTTGTCGATTTCGAAATTTCTTGATCATAAATGTGCTCAGATCGATAAGGCAATTAAGACCAAGGAGTGCCTGATGGCACGACTTAAAGAGCGTAAGCAAGTACTGATCCAGCATGCCGTAACTCGTGGACTTGATACGAGCGTCCAGATGAAAGATAGCGGTGTCGATTGGATCGACCAAATCCCAGCGCATTGGGAGGTCAAGCCAATTATGGCTGTTTCTGATGTCATCGACCCCAATCCAAGCCACAGGAATCCTGAGTATGTTGAAGAAGGATTTCCCTTCATATCGACTCAGGAATTCTACGGATTTGATGAAATTGAGATTAATACACCGCGACGTGTTTCGGAAAGAACTGTCGTGGAACAGGAAGCAAGATGTCGATTTCAACGAGGGTCTTTGGTCTTTTCTCGAAAGGGCACTATTGGTGCGGTTCGGGTTCTTCCAGAGGGAGTTAGGCTTGGAATTCTAGACTCGCTTTGCGTAATAAACCCTAAGGGAAACGCTCTACCTAACTTTCTCTTCTGGGCTCTTTCAGCTAACTATTTGGAAGCACAATATGGCTCGACTTTGAGGGGTGCTGCGTTGCCGCAGTTAAGCGTTGGTAGGGTCAGGTCACTAAAAATCATTCTCCCTTCTAAAGCCGAGCAAGAAAAAATTTCATCGTATTTACGCGGTGAGTGCTCAAGCCTCAGTGAAGCTCTTGCAATCCAAGAGCGTCAAATTTCTGCACTCAAAGAATACAAGGCCACCCTGATCAATAGCGCCGTTACCGGCAAGATCAAGGTGACGGGGGTAGTGGAACCGCAAGTGCAGGATATGGAGGTAGCCTGATGTATGCCCAGCGGCACCTGCAGCGTTTGCTGGCCGGCAGCGGCGGGAGCGAGGTGGCGGAGTTTAAGGAGGCCAAGAACGGCTATAACTTCGCCAAGCTCGGTAAATACTTCTCCGGCTTGAGAAACTAGGCCAAGCTGAGCCGCTAGACATTTAGCAGGCTGTCAGCCAGCTCTGTTAATGTCTGTGCTGTCAGCTGAATCAATGGGTTAGTGGTAAGTCAGGTGGGTAGCGGCGAATGTCTGTACCCGTTGGCAGGATAGATTTAGACATTTGCATCCCGCGCCGGGCTCGCCTGGCAGAGATAAGAAAGAACAGGCACAAGGAAGCCGGCATGGTAAGCAAGACCAACGAACAGGCGTTAGAAGCGAGCATCGAGAAATACCTGACCGGCACCTGTCTGGAGGAGCAGGCGGCGATCCGCGACAGCGCAGAGCAGATGCCTGCAGGCCCGAACCACAGCTATCAACTGGGCCGCGCCTCGGATTTTAATGCCCGCTATGCTGTGGATAGCCGTTGCTTGTGGCAATTTCTTGAGGCCAGCCAGGGTGATGATTTGGAACGCCTCAAGCAGCGCTACGATGATTGGGATTTGCGCATACTCGAACGCTTCGATCGGCTCGCGAAGAAGTACGGCGCGCTGCACCTGCTCAAACGCGGCCTGGCCATCGACGATGTGCACTTCAACCTGATGTACCCCGCGCCACTTGCCAGCAGTTCGGAGCGAGTCAAGAAGCAGTTTGCAGCGAATATCTTTAGCAGTACCCGCCAGGTGCGTTACTCGCGGAGTAATCCGCTGGAAGAGATCGACCTGGTGCTGTTTATCAATGGATTGCCCTTCGCCACGCTGGAGCTGAAGAACCCCTGGACGGGCCAGAACGCCCGTTATCACGGACAAAAGCAGTACAAGCACGACCGCGATACGGGCCAGCCGTTGCTGCAATTCGGCCGCTGCCTAGTGCACATGACGGTAGACACCGACGAGGTCTACATGACCACCAAGTTGGCCGGTGTCGCGACCTTCTTCCTGCCATTCAACAAGGGCCATAACCACGGCGCTGGTAACCCGCCCAACCCTGCCGGGCACAAGAGCGCCTACCTGTGGCAGGAAGTTTTCAGCCGCGAAAGTGTGGCCAATATCATCCAGCACTTTGTGCGCCTGGACGGCAGCAGTAAGATGCCTCTGGCCAAGCGTACGCTGTTCTTCCCGCGTTACCATCAACGGGATGTAGTACGCCGCCTGGTAACGCATGCCAGCCAGCATGGTGTGGGACAGCGTTACCTGATCCAGCACTCAGCCGGCTCGGGTAAATCGAACTCCATCACCTGGGCAGCCTATCAGTTGATAGAAACCTATCCAGCTTCGCTGGAGGTTGCCGGTGCGCGCGCCCTGGATGTGCCTCTATTCGACTCGGTGATTGTGGTGACTGACCGCCGCCTGCTGGACAAGCAACTGCGCGAGAATCTGCGCGAGTTCTCCGAGGTGAAAAACATCATTGCTCCGGCGCTAAAGTCCTCTGACCTCCAGCAGGCGCTGGAGCAGGGCAAAAAAATCATCATTACCACTATCCAAAAATTCCCGGTGATCGTGGATGGCATCGACGACATGGCTGGCAAACGCTTTGCCGTGATCATCGATGAGGCACACAGCTCGCAGGACGGTAGCAGCCACGGCACGATGAACAAGGTGATGGGCGGCGACGAGCAAGACGACACCCAAGAGAAAATCCTCAGCGCCATCAAGAACAGCAGGATGCGCGGCAATGCCTCGTACTTCGCCTTCACCGCTACGCCGAAGAACAGCACGCTGGAGAAGTTCGGCGAGCAGCAGGCCGATGGCCGCTTCGCGCCCTTCCATCTGTATTCGATGAAACAGGCCATTGAAGAGGGCTTTATCCTCGATGTGCTGGCGAACTACACCACTTACCGCAGCTACTACGAAATTCAGAAGTCCATCGAGGACAATCCGCTGTTTGACACGCTGAAAGCACAGAAGAAGCTACGCGCCTATGTCGAACGCGACCAGCAGACCATCGACATTAAAGCCGAGGTGATGCTGGAGCATTTTATTGATCAGGTGGTCAAGCCGAAAAAGCTTAAAGGCCAGGCCAAGTGCATGGTCATAACCCAAAACATCGAAGCCACAATCCGCTATCACAAGGCCATCAGCCGCTTGCTGGCAGCACGCGGCAACCCGTTCAAGGCGCTAATTGCCTTCTCCGGCGAAAAATTGGTTGATGGTATCGAGTATACCGAAGCCGGCATCAACGGCTTCGCCGAAGCGGATACGCGAGACAAGTTCGACACCGACGAATACCGATTGCTGGTAGTGGCCAACAAGTACCTGACTGGCTTCGATCAGCCTAAGCTGTGTGCCATGTACGTGGACAAGAAGCTGCAGTACGTACTCGCGGTGCAAGCGCTGTCGCGTCTTAATCGTGCCGCACCGAGGTGGGGCAAGAAGACCGAAGACCTGTTCGTTCTGGATTTCTTCAACCAGGTGGAGGACATAAAAGCCTCCTTCGACCCTTTCTACACGGCCACCAGCCTGTCCGGAGCAACGGATATCAATGTGCTGCACGAACTCAAGGACCAGTTGGACGAGGTCGGCGTCTACGAGTGGCCGGAAGTAGAGGCATTTGCCACGCAGTATTTCGACAACGTCGATGCTGAAAAGCTGGCTGTGCTGATCGATATCGCCGCTGAGCGTTTCGACGTGGAACTAGAGCTAGAGGATGAGGCCAAGGTCGATTTCAAGATCAAGGCCAAGCAGTTCGTGAAGATCTACGGCCAGATGGCCTCGATCATGCCGTACGAGATTGTGGCCTGGGAAAAGCTGTTCTGGTTCCTCAAGTTCCTGATCCCGAAACTCAAAGTGCAGGACAAAGACGCCGACGAAATCGACGCTCTGCTTAACTCGGTTGACCTCGCGTCCTATGGGCTGGAACGGGTCAAGTTGAACCACAGCATTGCGTTGGATGACGTGGAAACCGAGCTGGACCCAGCCAACCCAAATCCGCGTGGGGTACATGGTGGTGAGCAGGAAAAAGACCTGCTGGACCAAATCATCCTGAGCTTCAACGAGCGTTGGTTCCAGGGCTGGGGTGTAACCACAGAAGAGAAGCGCGTGAAGTTCCTGAGTATTCTAAAGGGCATTCAGGAACATCCGGACTTTGAGCCAAAGTACCAAAAGAGCCAGGACGAAGACCATCGTGCACTGGCGTTCGAGAAGATTTTCGAGGAAGTCATGCTGATACGCCGCCGGCAGGACCTAGAGCTTTACCGGCTGGTAGCCAGTGATGAAGCGCTCAAGTCTTCGTTGCAGCAGAGCATGAGGAGCATGCTGGGCTGAGATGTGTGCAAGCTCGATGTGTCTCAGCATGTCCGGTCCATACAGCTAACGCCGTCACGCCCATTTGCTTGGAGCTTTAACGTCGAAGCTCTGGAGGGGGCCGAACTCAAAAATGACCATCCATCGGAAGCCAGACCACGCAGCATTCCAGCTGGTATTCCAAGGAGTTTATCTGATTAACTATTAGCCAATAAAAACAGATGGCTACAGAGCTTTTTCAGATCACCCCGGCCCAATTCGAAGCATCGACAAAACCCGCCTAGTGCGGGTTTTGTTGTTTCTGAGGTCTGAAAAGCCCAGCCAGCGGGCCCTCGGATTTTTCCTTCAAGATGTCGCGCCGTTGGTGAACTGGCGCAACCCCCACTACAACGCTAACTTTCCCCCGTCGCTGCTCATCAGCGACCGGCTTTGACAGGCCGAAAAGTGTAACCTTTCACACCCCATGATTTAACGGCATGCTTCACGCATCCCGCCTCGTTCATGGCGGCTGTGCGTGGGGCATCTTCGGGTGCGCCGGGTTCCTACACTTCCGGTCTGTCAACCCGCGTACAGCTGCCACCCAATCCTGTTTGACAGCAGGGGGCGGCAGCTCCCTAAACAGTGTGGGAGCTTCATTATGAAAAAAATCACCCCCAATCCTCCAGCGAGCCTTTTCACGGTCGCTCAAAACATCGACCCCGAAACCCTACTGATTCAAGCCAGTGAAACCCTGGCCTCGCTGAACGCTATCACCACTGACCTGGCTTTCGAACTCGAAGGCGAAAACCGTCAAAAGCTTTTGGGCAGCCAACAATTAATCGTGCCGGGTGAGTTACTGATCGAGCGGGTGTTGTCCGTACTGCACCCCACAACCGACACGTCACCGTCCCCGCAGTAGCAAAAATCAAAAGGCCGAGTCGCTCCGCAGCAACTCGGCCTTAAGAATCTTCAATCCTCGGCATACCTCCGTTCACTCGAAATAAACCCGGTCTGAAGCCAACATCCACAGGTTACCCCGCCCCACCACCTCAACATAAAAAGACGTCCACAGACGTCTTTTTTTGTACCTGAAATTCGCCGCCAATCACCCTCGCACCGGATCTCTACGCAGCACCAACACCCCCACAAAAAACACCCCCACCACCCCCACCGATATCATCAACCCATGCCCACTCACATAAGAAACCATCGCCCCCGTCGCAATCGGCCCCAATACACTCCCCAACGTATAAAACATCGCAATCGCCGTCATCGCCGTAGACACCTGATGCTCCCCCACCCGATCCCCCGCTTCGATCACGGCCAGGGTGTTCATGCCGCCAATCGCGCCGCCCCACAGGAATACGATGAGCGTCGCCAACCAGGGAAGCGGTTGGCTGAACGGGATGGCGAATGTGCCCAGCAGCAAGACTAACCCGCAAACCAATTGGCCGATTTTGTAGGAGCTGCGGTCGGCCATCCAGCCGATGGGCAGTTGCAGGAGGGTGCCGCCGATGCCGAAAACTGAGATCAGCAGGGTCGCGGCGGTGAGGAGGTAGCCGGCCGAGAGGCTGTAGCCGGCCAGAAATGATACGGATGAGGTTTCGGCGAAGCCGGCGATAAATGCGCCGCAGAGTGCGGTGGGGATGATGCTGAATAATTTGCCGTGGCGTTTTTCTGCCGGGGTTTGTGGTTGGGTGTCGTAGGGTTTGAGGGTGAGTGCCAGTAGGCCGGAAAGCAGGACGATGACGGCGCAGGCGTAGTATGGCGCGGCGCTGCCGACGCCGAAGACCACCAGCAGCAACGGGCCGACGGCGATGCCCAGGCCCATGAGGGTTTCGTGTACGCCGATCGCGCGGCCGCGTTCGTCTTTGGAGGCGA
The DNA here is from genome assembly GCF_030687515.1 of Pseudomonas sp. FP2338. Classification (NCBI taxonomy): domain Bacteria; kingdom Pseudomonadati; phylum Pseudomonadota; class Gammaproteobacteria; order Pseudomonadales; family Pseudomonadaceae; genus Pseudomonas; species Pseudomonas sp. FP2338. Next base: position 5,486,931 of record NZ_CP117436.1, read on the forward strand.
CGGCGACGATCCAGGTGTCGCAGGCGATCCAGCGCAGGATCAGGCCGATACCTAGGACAAAATTCAGCGCAAAAATCAGCCCCAGGTGGTGGGTCAAGGTCATGCCGATCAATGCGCCCACGGTGAGCACCGCACTGAGGATGTTGGTCTTGACCAACCCCAGGTGGGCGAGCAAACGCGGCACCCATTTGTACAGCAGCAGGATCGCCAGCCACGAGGCGCTGACGATCACGCCGATCTTGGCCGGCTCCACGCCTTGCTGTTCCAGCGACAGCGAAAGCAGCGGCGTGACGGTGCCGATCTGCACGATCTGCGAGAGTGCCGAGAGGGTGTTGATCTTGGTCAGGGCAAACCAGCGTTGTTTGTCGGTGTATTCGATGCTCGAACTTTCCATGGGTGACAGGCCTGGGTTAAACCGCCGTAAAGTGTTCGAACTGCCACGGGCACAATTCACCTTCGGGCTTGTGGAACAGGGCATTGATGGTGTCCAGCGGCGTCCAGTCGGTCTGGATGCCTTGGAGGCTGCCAAGGAAGGGTAGAGCAATTTCCAGCACGCGTTGGTGGTCCATCTGTTCCGGCTCGACGATGCCACGGTCGGGGTTTTCGATGGCCCAGAGAATACCCGAGTACACACCGGCGGCCACTTGCAGGCTGGTAGCGGTGTTGAACGGGGCAATCTGGCGCGCCTCGTCGATGCTCAGGATCGAGCCGTACCAGTAGGCATTCAGGGCGTGGCCCATGAGCAAAACGCCCAGGGCATCGACGCCACCGGGGGCAATCTCGTCGTTCATGATTCGCTTGGTGTCCTGGAGCTTCCAGCCTCGGCCGACATATTCATGCACCGACAACAGCGCATCGTCGCAAGGGTGATAGGCGTAATGCACGGTGGGCCGGTACAGCAGCGTATCGCCCACTTTGACGGTCAGAAAGTCGGGCAGCGAGATGGCTTCATTGTGGGTAATCAGCAGGCCGGTGCAGGGGCCGCCATTGGGTGTCCAGGTTTTCACCGACACCGAGGCGCCGGGGCGCTCCAGGTAAATGGCGTTATTGGAGCCGAACAGATGATGATGGGCGAACGGCGGCCAGGTTTTCTCGTGGGAGCCCCAGCCCAGTTCGGCAGGCTGCCCGGCTTCGCTGACGAAGCCGTCGACGGACCAGGTGTTGACGAACTCGTCGTCGGTTTTGATGCGTGATGAGCGCTGAGTGTCGCGCTCGGCAATGTGGATCACCTTGACGTTCAGTGCCATCGCCAGCTCGCCCCAGGCCACGCCCTCTTGGCCTTCGGGGACGCTCACATCGAGTTTCGCCGCGAGCTGCAACAATGCAGATTTGACGAAGTGCGACACCAGGCCCGGGTTCGCGCCATGGGTCACCACCGCTGTCGGGCCTGGGCCCAGCTCACTTCTTAGCGACAGCAATTGGTCGCGTAACGCGTAGTTGGAACGCTGCGAAGTGCTCAGGCTCGGTTCGTTGTAGGTACCGGCCCAGGGCTCAATGCAGGTATCGAGGTACAACGCGCCGTGGGCATGGGCAAAGCGGATCAGGTCGGCGCTGCTGACATTCACCGACAGGTTGACGATGAAATCCCCCTGACGCACCACATCGCGTAACACGCCACCAAGGTTTTCGGGCGTGAGCGCCACGTCGATAAAGCTCACGCCGAGGTCAACAAAGGGCTGGTGCTGCTCGATCTGCGGCGCGATCACCACCACCGATGAAAGCTCGAATGTACGCGCGCTCACCAGCAGCCCGAGGGTCGCCTTGGTGATCGAGCCGAACCCGATGAACACCCACTTTTTGCCGGAAACAATCGCGTCCTTGCTCATTTCAAATGGCCTCAAGAGTCGTTTCAGCTGTATCCAGGTGCTGGCTGCCAGGCGTGGCTGTTTCGCTGAAGTCCGGGATACGCCCGCTGGCGAAATATTGTTCCCATTCACAAAATATCTTCGGCACGTAGATCAACGGCATGTCGTGCCGATACAAGACCTTTACCGATTCGGCAAACGCCGGGTCCTGATGGTTGGCGAACCAGTACCGATTATTGTCATGCAAGTACACCGGGCACTTTTGAACATCGGTCATGGCGATGTAGTTACCCAAGGTTTTTTCGGCAATACGTTGCCAACCATGTAACACTACTTCGTAGAGTTGGCCGCGCTCTGCGGGGGTCAACTCATAGACTTCGCGTTTGAACTTCTGCACGCTCATGTCGCGACAGAACATTGAAAAGGCATAAACATCCGAGTTGAAGTTCACCGCCGGAATCGGTGCTGACATCAAAGGGTCATAAAGTTCGTCGTTCAGATCATCGGATTGTGGGCAAAACGCTACCGCATCAAAGTCTTCGAATAACACCTTGGCATTGGTCACCGGGCACGTCAGGTAGAGCTTCTTATTCAGCGCATGGCCGGTCGCCAATGCTTCGGCAGAGAACTCACTGAGCGGGCTGAACAGCGCCGACAAGCGCCGTACTTCCTGGGCCACGCTGTATTGGCTCTGCTCGGGGTGGGTGGTCGGGCAGATGATCAGGCAGGCCACTACTTCTCGAGCTTCAAGGGCGCGTACATACGCCTCAAAACTATCCCTGGCCTCTTGCGTGGTCCGCGCAATCGCCAACATATAACGATTTTTACTGAACTCGCGTCGCCCGGCTGCACAGCCCAGGCAGCTGGTAAACCACTCTTTTATTTCTTCGGTTATCTGTTGATCATCCATGAGCCACCGTCCTGGTTACGTTCCTAGTGGTGTGACAGCCTGGCATGAGAACGGCTTGATCTCTTTGGATCCCGGCGTGATTACGCAGCGATTAGTACATCGCAAAAATCTCAAAGACCAATACTGTTACGTCATAAGGTTATAAAAAACGTTTCGTCGAATTGACTGCAACAAAACAATCTTGTGAATAACGGCATTGGTTATTTACTTAGCACTCACGGCAGCAAAGTCGCCGATCGCTTGCGCACATAGCCGCTGGCCGGAACCTCGGTGACTTGCACAGAAAGATCCACCTTATGCCGCAGCAGCGCAGGCGCGAAGATATCGGCCATCACCTCAAGCAGCGCTGTGCTGATCGCGCGTCGCTGCTCATCGTCGCCGGCCTTGCCGGTCACCGTGGAGACGTTGAGGTGGATGAAATGCTGGCGCTCGTCACAATCGCCAACGAACGCGTGGTCGTAGCTGACCAGGCGGGTTTTGACCAGGTCCAGTCGCAACCCCGACACCTCAACCAGTGTTCGATGCAGACGCTGGCAGGCACGTTTGAAATCAACCTCGTCAGCCACCCCGGCGGTGTACTCAAGATAGACATGTGGCATGTTCGGTTCCCCCTCTCGTAATAGAACGCCGACCGGCAAGTGCCGGCCGGAGTACACGGCTGTCAGCGGGTCGGGATAACGGGAAACTTGGGGTGCTCCATGGGCATGTCGAGCGTCAGCCCAAGCGGGTCGGTGCGATGGTTCGAGGCGCCGGTGTAGCGCGCCGACACCGGCAGCCACAGGGTGGAATACACCCAGCGCGGCACATTGGAGCTATTGGCGGGCGCCGCATGGATCACGTTCATGTCGTGCACGGTGGCATCGCCGGCCTTGAGCGCAATGGGCGGCGACATCTCGAACTCGTCCAGCACCCAAGGGTGCTCGTCGAGCAAGGTCACGTTGTCGCGGCGGTTGAAGTAACGCCCCAGCATGCCCGCCCGATGGCTGCGGCTGAGAAACTGCATGGTGCCCATTTCCGGCGTTAGGTCGACCAAGGCGATCCAGATATTCAACGCGCCCTGCCGATCCAGCGGATGGTGAGGAAAATCCTGGTGCCAAGGGGTGTCGCCACCCGCCTCGGACTCGGGGTTCTTGGCGAACACGTGGTCGGAATAGAACCGCACTTCCTCGCCCACCAGCTGCGAAGCAATGCTGGCCAACTGCGGCGAATGGCTGAGCGCCTTGATCTGCGGGCAGGTGCTGGAGACTTCATCCCAGCGCGCATACCAGCGGTAGGCATTCTCGATCTGCTTGCCCGGGTCGTTGCGATCGACCGTGCGCGCCACCTCGCCCATGCGGGTCTTGGCCTCCTGGAGCAACATCTGCACCGTCTCGGCGTTGATCACATTTTCCAGTTTCATCCACCCATTGGCCCGAAAATCCAGGATTTGCTGGGAATCCAGTTGGCGCGGTGCGTAGCCGGAATTTGCCTCGGTCTTCATGACTGCTTGCATGTTCAATCTCCATTGCTTCCAGGGTTTATTGAGCACTGCTTCAGGCGGCCGATTGCGCGGCCAGGGGTTGCTTGCGCAACAACACGAGCGTCAACGCCCAGCCCGCGGCCAACAGCAGCGAGGACAAGGCGATAACTTGGGCGAACCCGTGGCCGAACTGGGCTGCATCGGTCACGTTGATCAACAGGCTGAAGATGGCCACTCCGATCAGGCCACCCACTTGGCGCGAGGCATTGACGATGGCCGAGGCCACGCCGGACTTATCGCTGCTGACGTGGTTGACGGCAGTGGCGGTCAGGGTGGGCACCGTGAGTGAAATACCAAAGCCGATCACAAACATTTGCACGGCGATGTTGGCGTAAGGCGCGCCCCCCACGAAGGGTGTCAGTGCCACCACGCCGAGCAACGCGATGGCCAGGCCCAGCGCCAGCAGGCGCCGCTCACCCAACTTGGGCAGCCAGCGGGCAGCCAGCTGATTGCCGAAGAACAGCACCCCGGTCATGGGGATAAAGGCCAGCCCGGTATTGATCACCGAGTAGTGATTGACCTGCTGTAAAAAGATGCTGAACACGAAAATCAGCCCGTAGAACACGAAGTTCACGATCACGCCCAGGATAGAGGCCAGGCTGAACGCCGCGTTGTTGAACACCGTGAGCGGCACCATCGGCCGGGCCGTGCGCGACTCGACCCACAAAAACCCGAGCAAGCCGCCGACAAAGCACACGGCATGCACCGCAACGCGCAGGTCGACGCCGTTCTGGCGGCCCAACTCGATCACCGCGTAGGTCAAGTTGGCCAAGGTAAACAACGCCAGCAACTGCCCCCACACATCGAAACCGCCTTTGTGGTTGGCCGGGATACGTGGCGCATTGATCAGGCACAGCACGATGCCGATCAGGCCAATGGGCAAGTTGATGAAAAAGATGCTGCGCCAGCCGAACACCCCAATCAGCAAGCCGCCCACCACCGGGCCGGCCGCCAGCGCGATGCCGGCGACGCCCGCCCACAAGGCAATGGCCTTGCTGCGTTCGGCGGGCACCTCAAAGGTAATTCGCACCAGCGCCAGGGAAGTGGGCACCAACAGTGCCGCGCCGATGCCTTGCAGCGCGCGAAAGCCGATCAGCGCGGGCAAGGTGTCCGCCAGGCCGCAGCCGAGCGAGGCCAAGGTAAAGACCGCATACCCCCACAGGAAGATTTTCTTGTGGCCAAACCGGTCACCCAACGCGCCACCGGTGAGCAGGAATGAGGCAAACAACAGCGTGTAGGCGTTGACGATCCATTGCAGTTGCAGCACGTCGGTGGCGAACTCGGCCTTGAAGCTTTCAAGGGCCACGTTGACCACGCTCACATCGAGCAGCACCACCACAAAGCCAAGGCAGGTGGCGAACAGGGTCAACTTCTTATGACTGGAAGTATCCATTATCAATTCCTCAGGAGGTGTGGAGCGCAGCCGGCAGCGACGCCAGGGTCGCCTCGATCTGCGCCTTGAACGCCAGTGCCGTAGCGCGCTCGACTTTCAGCGAACTGAACGCCAGCGCCGCATGCCAGTTGCCATTGAATCTGCCCAGGTGCAGGACGAAGTCGTAGTTGCCGCCGGAGCGGTTAACCAGGGTTGAGAAACCGAGCACAGCCGGCGCGGGGTGAGTCAAGAAGCGGTCCAGCGGCCCGGTATTGGTAAAGGCCAGCGCGGGCCGCGGGCTGTCGTTGGCCGCACTGGTCGGGGGTGCGCCCAGTTGCGCCCGGCCCTCGGCGACCGCCTGCGCATAGCGCTCAATACAGCCGAGCACGCCTGGGTTTTGCCGAGCAAAGGTGGTTTTGCGCACATCGATCAGGCAGGCCTTGGTCAACGGATGGCCATGGCTGGCGGGTTCACGCAGTGAATACGCGGTGAACAAGTCGAACGCCGGCACATCCGCGTAGCTCAGATAACTGTGCGCCAGCACCCCGCCCCAAATCGCATTGGTGGTGAAACCAGACGCCGCGCGCAGTTGATCCAGGCGTTCTGCGGCCTGGCAGCTGACCTGCAGCTGGACAAAATCGGCGTAGCTGGCTTTACCCGTCTCAAGGGGTGACCCGCGCCAATGCTTCAGGCGGATATGGAACGCCTGCGACACCCGGCTATCGAGGCTCGCGGGCGTCGCGCCGAGGTAACCGGCCAGGCTGTTGACCAGCCTGGCGGTGCTGTAACCGTCGGAGATCGCATGGTTACGTGTCAGCAGAATATGGGTCTGGTTGATCTCGGCATCGGCAACCACTAACGCGCGCCAGCCCTCTTGATCCCCCAGCAAGCGGTTCAATTCAAGCTTGAGCAACACGTCGGTACGCCGCGACGGTGGCGTCGTGCTGACCGACGACTGCACGTGATTATCGACCGGCACAAACCCGTACCGGTCATCACCGACAGGCACAATCTTCTGGTGCAGAAACGGATACTCCGCCACCAATTGCGCGAACGCTTTGCGGGCCTGCACAGGGCCCACACACCCAGGCACCGTCAGCAACGAGGTCACCTGCGTGTTGCCGTTACGTTGCAAAAAGTTCTGGTGAAAGCGCTGTTCCGTTTCGTCGAGCAAGCGGTGCGGTTGCATGGCTGGCCTCCCTGGCAGTGCCTATCGGTCGATGAACTGCATCATTCGCTGCTCGTAGCGCTCACCGGCAACCGCCCACTGCCCCAGCAAGGCCTCGATCGCCTGAAGCTGTTCAGCGCTGAGCACGCAGTCGTCGGCGGCGACGTTTTCTTCCAGGTAGGCCACACGCTTGGTGCCGGGGATCACCGCCAGGTGCGGGCTGCGCGTCAGCAGCCAGGCCAGCGCCAGTTGCGCAGGCGTCATCGACCAGGAGGCGGCCAACGCCAGAATCGACTCGGTCAGAAAGGTATTGGCCGCGAAGTTTTCTTCGCGAAAGCGCGGGTCCTGCTGGCGGAAATCATTGGCGTCGTAGTTCGCGGCGCTGACGGCCTTGCCGGTCAAAAACCCTCGGCCCAAGGGGCAGAACGCGACGTAGCCGATCCCCAGGTTGTGCAGCAGCGGCAAGATCTCTTGCTCGACATTGCGCTCCCACAACGAGTACTCGCCCTGGACCACGGATATCGGGTGGGTGTTATGGGCGCGCTCGATCGTGCTTGTCCCCACCTCACAGAGGCCCAGGTATTTGACCTTGCCCTGATCAACCAGGCGCCCCATCGCGCCTACCACCTCTTCGATGGGAATGGTGGGGTCGAGCCGGTGTTGATACAGCACATCGATGTGGTCCGTGCCCAGCCGTTTGAGGGAGGCCTCGACGACCTTTTGCAGATTGCTCTGCGAGCTGTCGACGCCAACGATCTGGCCGTCGACGATGCGGAAACCAAACTTGGTGGCGATCACCACCTCTTCACGCCGACCGGCAAACGCGCGCTGCAACAGCCGCTCGTTGGTAAACGGCCCGTACGCCTCGGCCGAATCGAAGAAGTCCACGCCCAGCTCCAGCGCACGGTGCAGGGTACGCACCGATTCGTTGTCATCCGTCGCGCCATACCACTGGCTCATGCCCATGCAGCCAAGGCCGATGCGGCCGACACGCAGCCCTTGAGTACCCAATGTGATCCTGGAAACCATGGAATCGCCCTCCCTGTGATACTGATCGTTCTACATAATTTTCAAAAAATCGCTACTCCGTCAACACAAAACTTCAATAAATAAAATTTAATTTTCGCCTCAACGCTGAAAGAACAATCCCGAAACGGCACTAAAAACCTTTAAATAACAAATATTTGGTCAAGAAAAACGGCACTTTATTAATCTCGTCATACAAACCAAATGATTGGATCCAATAACAAGAAACATATTGACACATAAATTTCGAGGGACTAAACACTCACAACAGAGACATACCAGTCTCTCTTTCCTTTCACGTGATCGAGGACGAACGCATGGGCAAGATGGACTCTTGGATCGGCCATTGGGAACGCAGGGTGCCGACCTTCAAAGCTGAATGCGCCCAAGCGCAAGCGAACTATTTGGAAAGGCTCGACAAACCCCTCCGGGCACAGGAACACGTGCTTGAGGACATCATTTCGGTGTGCCAGAAATCGCTGTTCTGGAAGGAAAACGGCTTTCAGGTCAGCCACTGCAACGGCCGCATCACCCGCACCAACATCCCGGTCATGACCTACGAAGGGTTCCGCGAAATCCTGGTGCGTGAAGGCCAGCAAAAAGGCGGGATACTCAGCTGCAGCCCGGTGGTGCGCTGGCTCAAGACCAGCGGCACCACCGGCCAGTCCAAGCGCATTCCTTACACGTTGCACTGGATCCGCCAGTACCGGGTGCCCGCCATCCAGGCCATGTGGGGCTTTTTTGGCCATGACTACCCGGCGCTGCATGCCAACCCCTGGGCCACGCTGGACACCCAGACCGTGCGTGACCCGAGTAACGAATACGTGGAAGGCCTGCCCTACCAGGCCATCAGCAATCGCCACCCGCAAATCGGCAGCGGCGACTGGAACCCGCCCTGGTATGAAGCCCCCTGGTTCACGCCGACCCAAGATGCCAGCCATGAACAAAAGATGTACGCCCGGCTGTTGTGGACCTTGGGCGAAGACGTAAGGCTACTTACCGCGATCAACCCCAGCACCCTGCTTTCCTTGCACCACAGCCTGCTGGAAAACCGCGAGCGTCTGCTGCGTGACCTGCATGACGGCGCCCACACCGGCAGCCTTTTGCGCGCGGCCGACCCGGCCGCCGCGCGACGGCTGGAGACGGTGCTCGCGGCTGACGGGGTGTCGCTGACCGATGTATGGCCGGGGCTTGAGCGCTTCAGTTGCTGGACGGCGGCGTCGGCCAAACTCTACAAGCCACAGCTGGAGCGGATCATGGGGCAGGCCAAGGTGCTGCCCTTCATGTCGTGCGGTACCGAAGGCGTGGTGACCTTACCGGTGGACGCTGACCAGGACAGCCAACCACTGGCGGTGGACCAGGCGTTCTTCGAGTTCATCCCTGTGTCGGTGGACATGGATGCACTGGTGCGCGACCAGGCACAACCGGAAACCGTTGCCCTGGACCAACTCAAAGAAGGCGACGAATACCACTTGGTCATGTGGCAGGGCAACGGCATGGTCCGCATGTACACCGGTGATATTTACCGTGTGCACGGCTACTACCGTGGCGTGCCGCGCATCAGTTTCAGCCGCCGCAACGGCGTCATGCACTCCTTTACCGGCGAAAAAATCACCGAGACCCAACTGCACGAAGCCGTGCAGATGTGCGGCATTCCCAATGCCGGGCTGTACCTGTGCGCCCCGGTCTGGCACGAAACGCCTTACTACGCCGTCGCCATCGAGGCCGGCGGCGCGTCGTGCGGCGAGTCGCAGTCCCTCAGCCAACTGCTCGACGGGCACTTGCAGGCGATCAATATCGAGTACGAGTCCAAGCGCTCCAGCAAGCGCCTGGGGCAAATCAAGGTCATCACGGTGCCCGGCAACGCGATCTCCATGGCCATCGAGCGCGAGAAGGCCGCGAGGAAAACCCTGCAGATCAAATACAAGCCCTTCCAACCGGACCTGTCCCTGCTGGGCATCCAGCAATTCTGATCTTGAGAGGCACTCATGAATATGCACTTGTTTGCACACAGCATTGCGCGTGAAGTTCACCACTTGGCTCAGGCAGATCGGCGCATGGCCCTGCACGCCTGGCGCCCGCAGCGGCCGCAAGGGGCCATTCTGTATTTTCATGGCCTGCAAAGCCACGCCGGCTGGCTATGGGCGGTGGGCAATGCCTTTGCCAACCTGGGCATCGCGTTTTACGCCCTCGACCGCGAAGGGTGCGGCATCAGCAGCGGCCAGAAACATGGTTTCCCGGATGTGCGCACGCTGCACGCAGATGCGGCGGCAGCCATCGAACACATCCGCCGTGAAGTACCCGACGACATTCCCCTGTGCCTGTTCGGCCACTGCCTGGGCGGGTCGGTGCTGGCCGCCATCGCAAGCAGCGCCTATGCGCAATTGCCCTATGACAATCTGGTGATCTGCTCGGCGTGGCTGGGCAAGATGCACGACCGCTTGAGTGAGCAGGAGCGCGCCAGTATCGACTTGGACGACCGGCAAAGCCTGTGGGATTCGGGCCTCGACGCCGAAGACTTCACCGCCAACCCGCACCTGGTCGAATTTATCCGTAACGACGCGCTGGCGACCACTCACCTGGAGCATCGCGAACGCAAGAAGTTGCTGGCCCTGGAGAAGGTTTACCTGGCGGCCGACGCCCGCCCTATCGACGCGCCCAGCCTGTTTATCTGCGCCAATAAAGACCCGCTGGTGGATGTGAATGCCACGGTGGGCCACTTCCAGCGCCTGTGCCGCAACGGCTCGACCCTGCTGGTGAACCAGGACAAGCACTACCTGTTTTTTACCCCAGCCATGGGGCAGGTCGTGCAGTTCACCGCCGACTTCGTCAAAGCCAACGGACGCTACGCCTATGACGCCGCCTGAGGTCTACCTCGTGCGCCAGCCCATGGCCAACCCTTTCGTGCATGGCGCCCACCGACGCCTCACCTCAGACAGTGTGGTGCTCAGTTGGACGCTCGGCGCCTTTACCGGGATCGGTGAATGCGCGCCGCGCCGCTACGTGACCGGCGAAGACTGCGAGTCGGTGCTGACCCAACTGCGCAGCCTTGACTTCGCGCATCTGGCAAAAGCATTGGCCAGCGGCGACCCGGTCGACCGAGGCCGTGCGCTCTATGAGCACGGCCTGCCCGGCGAAGCCGATGCAAGCCTGGGCAACAATACCCGCTGCCTGGTGGAAATGGCGCTGCTCGACACCCTGGCGCAACAGGCCGGCCTGCCCTTGTCCGCCTACCTGCTGCGCATCACCGAGGCGGCGCCGACGGCACGCCGCAGCCTGCCCGCCCAGGTCAACATCACCCAGGTGCTCGACCTGTCGCAACCGGTGCAAGCGTTCCTCGAACAGCGCAAACCGTTGCGCTCGCTCAAGCTCAAACTGGCCGGCGATGCCCAAGCCAATCAACAGCGCCTGAGCAGCATCAAGGCGCTGGCGCCGAGCCTGGTGTTGTATGTCGACCCGAACATGAGCTGGTCACCCGCGCAACTGCACAGCAGCGCCGCGCAGTTTCGCGAGCTCGGCGTGGCCTTGTTCGAGGAGCCCTTGCCGCGTGGCAGCCTGGAGGATTACCGCCAGGCGCGCCTCAAGCATGGCGTGCCGATCATGCTCGACGAGTCGGTCACCTCGGCCTTGAGCCTGGAACGCGCCTGGCAACACCAGGCGCTGGATGCGGTGAACCTGCGCATTGCCAAGTGCGGTGGCTTGCTCAGCAGCGCAAAAATGATCGAGCAATGCCGCCGCTGGGGCCTGCCGGTTTACCTGGGCGTGCAGGTCGCTGAAGTCGGCCCGCTGATTGCCGCCCACCGCGCACTGCTGGCGGCCTTTGACGGTTTTATCGGCGTGGAGGCCGGCCAGCACGACCGCTTCTTCGACGACCACCTGCTCGACCCCATGCCGGCGATAGACCGGCAACACAACGCCATTCACTTGCCAGCCCACCTGCAACCGGGCCTTGGCGGGCGGCTGACCGCCCACGTACTGCCCTACCGTTGCGCCCTCGGCGCAGACCAACACACTTATTTGCCCCACCACATGGAGCGTGCGCGATGAAGTATTTTTCCGATTTGCTTGTGGATCTGTTGATCAACCAGGGCATCGAGTACGTCTGCTTCAACCCCGGCGCGTCATTTCGCGGCATTCATGACTCACTGGTGCATCACCCCGACCCTGCCGTGCCGGCCATCCTGATGTGCTGCCATGAAGAAATCTCGGTGGCCATGGCCCACGGTTATTACAAGGCCAGCGGCAAGCACATGGCGGTATTGGTGCATGCCAATATCGGCTTGCAGCACGCGAGCATGGCCATCTTCAACGCCTGGTGCGACCGCGTGCCCTTGCTGGTATTGGGCGGCAATGGCCCGATCGATGCGGCGCTGCGTCGCCCGTGGATCGACTGGATCCACACGTCCCAGAGCATCGATAAAATTCTCTCGGGCTACACCAAATGGACCGACATGCCAGTGTCCCAGGCCGCCACCCTGGAGTCGGTGCAACGCGCGCTCAAACTCTGTGCCGCCGAGCCCCATGCCCCGTGTTATGTGGCCATCGACAGTGCGGTTCAGGAAGAGTCACTGGCCGACGGGCTCTCGCTGCCCGCCGGGCCGGTGCGCCCGGAACGCTTGCCGGCGCTGGACGATCAGCAACTGGCTGAACTGGTCACCCAGTTGATGAGCGCGCAGCACCCCGTCATCGCCATCGACTACGCCGCACTCGACGATCAGCAGGCCGAGCAGCTGCTGGGCATCGCCAGCCTCACCGGTGCTGCGGTGATTTCACGCAATGGCCGCTATAACGTGCCCAACACCCACGCTCTGGTGTTCCAGGACCATGATGCGCACCTGCTGGGCGAATGCGACTTTCTGTTGGCCCTGGAAGTCCAGGACCTGTACGGCCTGCTGGCCAACTCCGGGCAAAAACCCCACCCAGGTTTGTACATCGCCACCCTGGGCACCCATTCCCTGCTCATCAGCAGTTGGGTGGCCGACAGCCAGAAACTGGTGTGCGCCGACCTGGCCCTGCACGCCAACGTGGTCGCCTCCATCGCCCGTATTGCCGAGGCGGTGCAGGCATCCGCCGAACGCCGCGACAGCACGGCACAGGCCTTGGTCAATGAGCGCATCGCGCGTATTACGGCGCACAAGCAGGTGCGCCGCCAAGCGTTGCTTGCACAGGTCACTCAACCTGCCGATGGCCTGACCATCGCCCAGGCGCTGATCGCTATCCACGAAGCCATCGGGCACCAGCGTTGGGTACTCACCAACACCGGCAGCGTGACCATCGACACGCTGGTGCGCCAGCTCTGGCCGATCGATCGCAGCGAGGCGTACATCGGCATGAGCGGCGGTGCCGGGCTGGGTTATGGCCTGGGTGCAGCCATCGGCGCGGCCGTTGCCCACAAGGGCACGGGCCGGCTGAGCGTGAACCTGCAATCCGATGGCGATTTGCTCTATACGCCGAGCGCCCTGTGGACCTTGTCGGCCTACGACATTCCGTTGCTGGTGCTGGTGATCAATAACCGCCTCTACCTCAATTCCAAGCAACACGCCGAACGCATTGCCGACCTGCGCCAGCGGCCCAGCGACTTGTCCAACCTGGGCACCAGCTTCCTTGAAAACGAAGTGGATTTTGTCGCCCTGGCGAAAACCTTCGACCTCTATAGCCCCGGCAGCGCCGACACCCCGGCGGCGATTCAAGAAAAGATCGCCGACTGCCTGGCCTATATGGAAACCCACGGCAAACCCGCCCTGCTTGAAATCAAGACCCTCTAGGAGCTTGCCCATGTCGATCATTTTTGAATGCGTGCGGGACGGCCAGCGCTATGTCACCAGCCCCGGCGCCGCCGGGCAGTACAGCCTCTACCCGGTCACCGACCTGTATGCGTTGTTGCGCGACACACCGGCGCGCGAATTCCCCGGTGGGCCACTGGCGTATCTGCGCGAACACTCGCCAGCGCCATTGACGGTTACCGACCTCGCGGGCTTCGAGCTGCTGCCATGCCTGCTGCCGCCCGACCCGCGCCAGGGCGTGGTGTGCGGCTTTGGCCTGACCCACCAGAGCAAAGTCGCGCAGCCACCGGAAAGCGACGAGCGCCCGGCCTTTTTTATCAAGGGCTTTGCCGACACGCTCAAGCGCAGCGGCGATGTGCTGCGCATGAGTCGCGGCGCGCTGTCGGCGTGTGAAGAGGCGGAAGTGGTGGCGCTGTTTCTGGTGGCCGACAACGGCCGCCCGGACTACATCGGCTACACCTTCGGCAACGACCTTACCGATATCGCCCTGGCCAAATCCAAGCGCAACTACCTGGCCTACGCCAAGTTGCAGCCCAGCGCCATTTCCCACCTGCTGTATTGGCAGCCCCTGCCCGACCTGATCAGGGGCACCACCTCCATCTACCGCGCGGGCGACCTGCACTGGGAACAGCGTTTCAGCACCGGCCTTTCCTGCCTGTGTTATGACGCCGATGACCTGTTCGACACCCTGTGGCAGCACCCGTCACTGCGCCTGCCCGGCACGCTGATCTACCTCTATATGGGCGCCGATCGCAACAGTGCCGACGCCGGTATCCACCTCAGCCACGGCGATACCGTGGTGTGCGAGTTCGACAGCGGCCCGCGCCTGAGCAATTTGATCGAATGGGAGAACGTCCATGTATAAGCGCATCGTTTTACTCAAAAGCCCCGACGCCCCGGCGGTCTCGACGCTGCTGCAGGAACTGCACGGCTTTCCCGGCCGCGTGCCCGGCCTGGTCGCAGTGGAGGTGATTGCCGACAGCGGCGACCGTTCGCTGGGTTACGACCAGGGTTTTATCCTCACCTTTACCGACGAATCCGTGCTCCCCAGCTGGCGAGAACACCCGTTGCACGCAGGCTTTCGCCCCCGCTTGCGTGCGTTGTGCGAGATGTTGATTTTCGATTACCCGCTCACACACCCTTTGCCACAGGAGGAAGACCGCCATGCCTACGCTTGAGCGCAATACCCAGGTGCTGGTCATCGGCGGCTCCGCCGGTATCGGCTTTGCCATCGCCAAACTGTTCCACCAGCAAGGTGCCATGGTCACCCTGGCCGGGCGCAGTGCCGCGCGGCTAAGCCAGGCAGCGCACGACATCGGCGCCGAGGTTGCGACCGTGCCACTGGACGTCACGCAGCCGGCCGAACTGGAGCGCTTTTTTGCCCGGCCCACGCGCTGGAAGCACATCATTGTCACCGCCGCCTCGCTGACGTTCGGGCCGGTGCGCAGCGTTGCGCTGGAGGATGCGCAGCGCATCTTCGACAGCAAGTTCTGGGCGGCGTACCACATTGCCCGGCTCGCACCTTTTGACGAGGATGGCTCACTGACCCTGGTCTCGGGGCGTTTTGCCCAGCGCGCCGGGCCGCAGACGGCACTGATCAGCGCGGTCAACGCCGGTATCGAAGGGTTTGCCCGTGGGCTGGCCAGCGAACTCTCGCCGGTGCGCGTCAACGTGCTGTCCCCGGGTTTTGTCGACACCGGCATGCACCCCGAAGCACTGGTACAGAAAATGCGCCAACGCAGCCAATCACTGCCTGTCAAACGCATCGCCCGGCCGGAAGACATCGCCTCGGCGGCCCTGCTGCTGGCCACCAACCCGATGATCAGCGGCACTGTACTGGCCGTCGACGGCGGGGATACCGTGAGCTTTACCTGAGTTTTTGCGACATATGGGCGAAACACCGAATCGAGACTGAGATAGACTGGTCTATATCATAATGTTACGGTTTTCGCCCATCCCAACTACTTGAACCTGGAGTTCCGAGTTGTCCGTATCGAAGAAGCAGCATGTCGTCGACACTGCTACCGGCCTGTTTTCCCAGCACGGTTTCCACCCCGTAGGCGTCGACTGGATCATCGAAGCATCGGGCGTCGCCAGAATGACGATGTACCGTAATTTCAACGGCAAGGAAGACCTGGTCAAAACCGTCTTGACGCAACGCTCGGCGCATCTGATCGAGCAATTGAAGACGCGCATGGATGAAAAGCCCAGCCTGGAAGAAAAGATCATTTCGATCTTCGATTGGCGTGGCCAGTGGTTCTGCTCCACCAGCTTCGCCGGCTGCCTGTTCGGCCGCGCGGTGGCCGAATACCCGGAGCACTCCGACATCCGCGAGATCGCCCTGGACTACAAGCACAAACTGCATGCGCTGGTAGAACACGAGATAGCCCGCCACCACACGCCCGAGACCGCGAGAACCCTCGCGACCTACATCATGATGCTGCTCGATGGGGCCACGGTGAATGCCCAGGCGTTCAGCAAAAGCCACTATGCCGGCGATGCCTGCGATGCGGCGCTGATGTTGCTTCGGTTTAATGTGGGCAAGCAGATTCGATAAGGGCTTGAGCGTTTGGAAACGGGCGAGTCGCCTCACAACGCCTCGCCCTATGGAATCCCCCCACACTTCCCATTACCCTGACGGCCTTTATCAGACAACCGGAAGTCAGATACCCGTGCTCAAGCCCCTCGCCGTCATCGCCCTCGCCTTCACGCCCTTGCTCGCCAACGCCGCCGACCTTGCGGGCGTGTGGCAGGGCACGCTGGGCAAATCCGCCATCACCGCCTGTTTCAATGGCGCCGACGGCGAGCAGGGCAGTTACTACTACCAGCGCATTCTCACGCCGATCCAACTGACCCAGGCCAGCGACAACGCGCCGTGGGTGGAGGCTGGCACTACCGGGTTCTGGCAGTTGGACAAACCCCAGGGCGATACGCTCGCGGGCGGCTGGAGCAAAACCAAAGGCGCCAAATCGCTGCCACTGGCCTTGAAACGCATCAGCACCGACGGCTGCGGCAGCGATGCCTACAACGCGCCCATGGAAGCCGCACCGCTGCCGGTGAAGACCGAGAAAAAAAGCTTCGAAAACCACGCGTATTTGCTCAAGGCCCAAGGCGCACAGGTCACGATCAAGCTCGAGGGCGACAGCCCGGCGATCCGGAAGATCAACCAGCAACTCGCCGCCCTGGCCGTCAGCAATGAAGCGCAGGCGGACTACTTCCAGGAGCGCCGCGAGTACCTCGGGCGCAACGGCTCGGGCTACACCAGCGAAATCGACGTCGAGCCTGTGTATTGGTCGTCGCAATTCATCACGGTAAAGTTTTATCGCTGGGCGGCGGGCACTGGCGCGCGGGGCATCAGTTGGGGCCTGCACTCCTGGAACCTGCAAACCGGCGAACGTGTTGACCCGTGGACCTGGCTCGGTGGCCAACAACAAGGGTATGACGTCTACTCCGGGCACGTGAAGTTGCCTGCCAAGTTCAGCGCCTGGCTGGCCAAACAAACCACCACCGACGAGGGCTGCCCGGCAATCACCCGCTACGACAGCTTCGACCTGAGCTTCAACACCCAAGGCTTGCAACTCGCCACACGCGCCACGGGCGACGGTTGCGACAATGAATTGAGCTTCACCTGGGCGCAATTGGAGCCGGTACTCACCGAGTCAGGCAAAGCGGCATTGCCCAGCTTGAAACTGCCCTGAATACGGGGCTGAGCGAGCCTTACAAAAACCCCACATTCGTTCACGAAATGTTAAGAAACGGCTACCTATACTGACCGATTAACATGGCCGCTCCCCCGAGCGGTCCCCTGCTTCGGTAGCCAGAACCATGACGCGTCCCGCTCCTCTGCTGCTCTTTCTTCTCGCTGGTCTGTTGTTCTTCTTCGCCCTCGGCGGCCATGAGCTGCAAGGCTCCACTGAAGCCCGCGTCGCCGGGATCGCCATGGCCATGCACTTGGACAATGACTGGGTGATCCCGCGCCTGTTCCGCGAGCCCTTTCTGGAAAAACCACCCCTGAGCCTGTGGCTGGATGCTGGCGCGATTCGCCTGTTTGGCGGCACCACCTGGGCCGTGCGCCTGGCGTCGGCGTTTGCCGGGTTGTTCAGTGTGATGCTGTTTTACGCGATGCTGCGCAAGTTCGGGCGGCCGCAAACCCTGGCGTTCTGCGCCGCGCTGATCCTGGCGACCATGGCCAGTTACTGGGGCAATGTGCGCGGCGTGGGCGAGGACTCGTTGCTCAGCCTTGGCGTGACCACCGCGCTGCTGGGGTTCTACCAGGCCGTGCGCACTGATCGCGAAGGCTCAAGCGGTTGGGCCTGGGCGATGTTTACCGTCGGCATGGTCATCGCCACCTTGAGCAAAGGCGTGCTGGGCCTGGCGATGCCAGGCATTGTGATTTTTGTGTATTTGCTCAGCACCAGCCTGATGGATAAACGCCTGCGCCTGGGCGACTGGCTCAAGCCGGCGCTGTTCACCTTGCTGGCGCTGGTGCCGCTATTGATCTGGCTGGGCTTCCTGTTCCAGCGCGGCGGTATGCAATCGGTGGCGGAAGTGCTGTGGACCAACAGCGTCGGGCGCTTCAACGGCTCCTTCGTCGAGGCCGGGCATTACGAACCGTTCTATTACTACATCGCCAAGCTGCCCGAGGCTTTCCTGCCGTGGAACATCCTGGTGTACCTGGGCCTGTGGCACTTTCGCAAAAGCCTGGTGCGTAACCGTTACCGTCTGTTTTTCAGCGTATGGCTGGTGGCGCAGTTCACCCTGCTGACCCTGGCGTCGAGCAAACGTGTGGTGTACCTGATGGCACTCACGCCCGCTGCCGCCGTACTGGCAGCCGAATATGCCGGGGTGTTACTGGAGTGGCTTAAAGCCAATAAACCGTCGATTTATCGCTACCACCGCAGGGTGATCGGCGGGGTTTTCACCCTGGCGATTGCCTGCTACCTGGCGGCGGCCTTCTGGTTTGCCCCCAAGGCCGACGTGCGCCAGTCGTTTGTGCCGGTGATCAGCCAGGTACAGGCCTACCAGGCACAAGGCAAAGACGTGGTGCTGTTCCAGCCCAACGAACGCATCGCCGGGGCCAGTGTGTTCTACCTGCAGGCCTACTTGCCGATCCTGCAAACCGAAGCCGAGCTGCGCAGTTACCTCACAGCAAAACCCGGCAACGTGGCACTGCTGGACCGTACTGAGCAACTGAGCGAGAAAGTGACGGTGATCAAGGAAATAGCGATCAACCGCCAGCCTTACTACTTCGTCGAGCAGTAAGGCCGGCGCTGCACATCAGTGCTTGGTGAGCTTGTCCAGGTAACCCATGGCAAACGCCGAGACCACGAAGGTCATGTGGATGATCACGTACCACATCAAATGCTGCGGATCGACGTTCTTGGCGTCCATGAAGATCCGCAGCAGGTGGATGGACGAAATCGCCACGATGGAAGCCGCCACTTTCATCTTCAGCGACGAAGAATCCATGGTGCCCAGCCAATTGAGCTTCTCTTTGTTCTCATCGATATCCAGCTGCGAGACGAAGTTCTCGTAGCCGGAAATCATCACCATCACCAGCAAACCGCCGACCAGGGCCATGTCGATCAACGACAACAGCAACAGGATCACTTCCGATTCGAGCATGGTGAAGATGTCAGGCAGGACGTGGATGATTTCCTGGAAGAACTTCAGCGCCAGGATCAGCAGACCCAACGAAAGCCCCAGGTAAATCGGCGCCAACAGCCAGCGCGAGGCGTACATCGTATTTTCGATAAAGCGTTCCATCAGATCTCACACAGCCAGGCTAAAAATGGCCGCGAGTATACCAGCCACTTCCAAACAGCTGGAACCACGAGAAAACTGATCTGTACGGCATCTGTAAGAGAATTTTTCTGCTAGTGTCGAGTCCTCTCACTCGGCTTGATGATGTCGGACAGGAAGATTCAGATGACGGATGTGCGATCCCCTTTGGCCACCCTTGGCCTGTGTGCGGTGTTGCTGATGGCTGGCGGCTGCTCCCCGAAAGAAGAGCAGAAGCAGGCCACCCTCGAAGAGAAAACCGCGAAGTTCGAACAGTCGCTGGACAGCATTCAAGACCCCAAACTCAGAGACGCCATCGCCGACCTCGGCGGCTCCCTGCTGTTGCTGGAACGGGCGCGCGTCAAGCTCGCCAACAAGCCTGTCGAAGCCGAATACGGCGAAGACACCCTGGCCCTGCTCACGCACTACCCCACGCCCCAGGCGCTGGTCGACACTTACATCAATGGCCTGTTCGTGCTGCACAAAGCCTCGCACTCCGACTACCTGACCGATTTGCAGCCAGTATTCCCGTTCAGTTTCAACAGCCCCGACCAGTTCCCCTTCCCCCACGGCCTGGAATGGCAGTCGGTGACCTTGAGCAACAACAAGGTCATCCCCTTCCAGCCGGAATGGTCGGAAACCGACCCGGGTATCCAGTTGAGCCCCAGCAGCTCCAACCTGACCAACCCCGATGACCTGACCGTCACCTACCCGTTTATCGAAGGCATCGAGACCGACAACAAGAGCCAGCCGCAACCCGTCAGCCTCAAAGGCTCGGTTGAAGTGGTCGCGCCGGGCAAGGTGCTGACCTTCGACCTGTCGAAAAAAGACGTGGGCCACAAACGCACCGAGGGCACTGTCACCCTCAACCTGCTGTTGCTGGAGAAGAACTACGCCGAGATTGAACTGACCAACAGCGCACCGCTGGCGCCGGAAGTCGGTGACGAATCGCCCAACCCTTTGCTGGTGCAGGCACGCGACAGCACCGGGCAGTACCTGACCCGCTCGGGTTCGATCAACGAAAATGCCGCGCAAGTGGCGTTCTACGAGAAACAACTGGCCGAGATGCAAAAGCAGAAGGCCTGGTCGGATGACTTCGAAAAGCAACTTACCGACGAGCAAAAAGCCTTCGAGCACAAACAGAACAGCCATTACGCCAAGGTGTATTTCAATGGCCTGATCGACACGCTGCAGGTCGATGTCCTGGACTTCTCCACAGCCACCCTCACCCGCAAAGACCTCGACCTGCCGGTGCAGCGTTTCGACAAGAACAGCCTGCAAAGCAGCGTGCAAGCGCTGCCGATGCCGGTCACCGTGTACGACGACAGCGCCGCCAGTTGGCTTAAAGACGCCGCCATGACCGAGGACCAGCTGAAAAAAAGCGTGACCATCACCCAGTCGACCGAAGACGCAAGCGCCGCAAAAATCGTGTTTGACCACCCGTTTACGTTCAATGACGACCTGGTCGGCGCTGATCGCAACAACAGCGATGCACCTATCACCTTCTTCACGGCGGACGACAAAGGCGAGCGCGGCGAGCCGATTGAACTGCCCACCGAAGCTTTCGAGCTGAACGCCGGCAGCGGCACACTCACATACGACCTCAACCTGTTCCCGGAAAACCCGGCCTTTGTGGTGGGCTCGGTGCCGCTGTTTTTGGCCACCATCGAAAAAAATACCCTGGATGCGACCAAGCTGCCTAAAGGCCTGTCGCTCAAGGACAACGCACTGATCGTCGACCAAAAGGAATTCCCCGCCGACAGCTGGCGTTTCTACGCCAAGGACGCGACGGGCAAGTACCTCAAGGAGATCCTCGGCGTAAGCCACCGCGCCGAGGAGTACGGCACGGCGCTGTTTGATGTGCATTACTTCTACGGCCAGCCGACCAGCCTGGAAAGCTACCAGCGCACTGACCTCGATACCGTGCAATACGGTTTTGAGGTCAAGCTGGATAAGCCCGAGGGCAAGTAACCCTCAATGGTGAGTATCGCTGGCCGGATGCGAGCGCCCGCCGTTGAGTTGTCGCAGATGAGCCTGCAGGTGCAGGCACCAGATCTGCGGGTCATCGGCCAGCGCATAGCCGTGCAGGGTCAGGCTTTGCACAATCGACTCCAGAATGGTTTCTGCCACAAAAGGCCCATGGAACGGGCCTTGGGACTTGACGGTGGACGGCTGCTCGCCGGTCATACCGGCAGCAAACAACAAGGTCCACATTCCATTTTCCCCCGCGAGAGGGCGAATGGAACATTCGATACGGGTGACCAGGCCCAGGCATTGGCGGGTAAGGCAAAGGCTGCGCGGCATGGCGGCGACCCTCGGTAGATCGGTGTTCAGCCCCAATCACGCGGCGAGGCTGTCTCTGTCCTGCGACTCCTGTGGATATCCCTTGAAGTGAGAATAGAAGAAAACCGGTGCAAACCAAGGTTGTAGGGACCAACGGGCGTTGGTCCCTGAAATGGGAGTCAAATTTGTGACGAGCTACCCGCCATTCCCAAACACACCACTGAACCAATGTGGGAGCGGGCTTGCTCGCGAAGGCGGTGTATCAGCCACTTACAAGTCGACTGATACACCGCCTTCGCGAGCAAGCCCGCTCCCACATTGACTGCACTGCGACGAAAGATCAGGTTGGCTTGGCTTCGGCCAGCGCCTGCTGCGCCAGCTCCCTCTCGGCCTCCTTCAAATCATCCTCGCTGATCATCTCGGCAATCGCACGCAACCGCTCAACCACGCGCGCATTCACCGTGCCTTCGGGGAATTGCCCTTCTTCGTCCGGTTCACCGGCAGGCTCGCCCACCAACAGGCTCAGCGCCTCGTCGGCCTGGCGCACGGCATAGATATGGAACTGCCCGTCGCGCACGGCTTGCAGCACCTTCTCATCGAGCATCAGCGTGGCCACGTTGGCCTGCGGGATGATTGCGCCCTGCTCGCCGGTCAAGCCGCGTGCTTCACAGAGGCGGAAGAAGCCTTCGATCTTCTCGTTCACCCCGCCCACGGCCTGCACTTCACCGAACTGGTTGATGGAGCCGGTGATGGCAAAACACTGTTTGAGCGGGGTTTTCGACAAGGCCGAAATCAAGGTGCACGCCTCGCCCAGAGACGCACTGTCGCCGTCCACGTAACCGTAGGACTGCTCCAGCGCGATACTCGCCGAGATCGCCAGCGGGAATTCCTGGGCATAACGACTGCCCAGGTAACCGGTGAGGATCATCACGCCCTTGGAGTGGATCGGCTGGCCGAGGTTAACTTCGCGCTCGATGTCGACAATGCCGCTGCCGCCGGGGTACACCGTGGCGGAAATCCGCGCCGGTACGCCGAACGCCGAATCACCGACTTCCAGCACCGTCAGCCCGTTGCACTTGCCCACTGCCGCACCGGCGGTGTCGATCAGGATAACCCCGGCGAGCATGTCGTCGAGAATCCGCGCCGATACACGCCCGGTGCGCGTGGCCTTGGCCTTGAGCGCACGTTCGATATGGCCGGCATCGGTCATCTCGTCGCCCGCCAGGTGGCGGATAAAGTCCGCCTCGCTGACCAGTTGGAACAAGTCGCCAATGCGCGCCGACAAACGGCCCTGATGCTCTGCCAACCGAGCGCTGTAAGTGGCCAACCGCGCCACCGCGTCCGAGGTCAGCGGCGCCATGCCTTCTTCCGAGGTGCGGGTTTTGAGCAACTGGGCGAACTGTTCCAGGCTTTCGTCGACCATCGGGATGTCTTCGTCGAAGTCCACCAGCACGCGGAACATCTCCTGGAAGTCCGGGTCGGCGTCCTGCAACGCGTAGTACAGCTGGCGCGAGCCAATGATGATGACCTTGACCTGCAATGGGATCATCTGCGGGTTGAGGGTCACGGTGGCCAAGCGGCCCAGCTCACCCAGCGGTGATTCCATCTTCAGCTTGCGCGACTGCAAGGAACGCTTGAGCGCGTCCCACACAAACGGCTCGCTGAGCATTTTTTCGGCTTCCAGGATCAGGAAACCGCCATTGGCACGGTGCAACGCACCTGGGCGCAACTGGCGATAGGTGGTGTAGAGAGCGCCCTGGTCGGTGCTGTATTCGATACGGCCGAACAGGTTGTCGTAGGTCGGGTGCGGCTCAAACACCACCGGCGCGCCGCCGTTGACCGAATGGCCCACCACCAGGCTTGGGCAATATTGCTCTTCGAGCAGCTTGCGCGCCTGGGCGTCGGTCTTGGCATCGTCGACCAATTGCTCGACCACGGTTTTCAGCAGGTAGACCTGCATGGCTTGCAGGTAACCGCAAACGCCTGCGTTTTCTGCGTATTTTTCCGACAAGGGCGCCAGCAAAGGTTGCAGGGCCAGGGTGATGGTTTCTTCGTTGAATTGGCGCAGTTGGTTGTTGGACTCACGTTTCCACTGCGGCAGGCTGGCCAGCTCTTCGTTGAGGCGTTCTTCCAGCTCGGAAATATCCGTGTGGAAACGCTCGCGATCGACTTCCGGCAGTTGCGAGAACTCGGCCTCGTCCAGCGCCTTGCCGTCGAGCATCGGCGTGAAAGCGATGTTGGAGCTGTCGCGGTACAGCGCCACGTCTTTTTCCAGCGCCAGGCGCTCGATCACGTCCAAGGCCTTGTCGTAACGCTGGTTGAAGGCGCGGTCGATGGCGCTTTTGCGCTGTTGATAGGTCGGGTGTTCGAACACCGCCGGGAACGTGGCGACAAGGTTGTCGACCAAGCCGTTGATATCGGCAATGAACGCCGCCGCAGCGCCGCCCGGCAATTCCAGGGCACGCGGTTCGCGCGGCTCATCAAAGTTGTTGACGTAGACCCAGTCCGCCGGGGTCTGCAGGCGTTTGCCTTCGGCTTTCAGGTAGCGTTTGACGAACGAAAAGCGGCCGGTACCGGGCTCGCCCATGACAAACACGTTGTAACCGGGGCGTGGCATCGCCACACCGAACTGCAACGCTTCTACTGCGCGTTCCTGGCCAAGCACACCGCGAAAGGGCTCCAAATCATTGGTGGTCGAGAAGCTGAACTGTTCAGCGGAGAAAGGGCGAGTCAGCGCTTCGGGCGCTAGACGCAAGCTGGCAGCAACAGGATCAGGCATCGGGCTTCCTTACATCAGGCGGGGCAGATGTCGGCATTCTGGCTCTCGCTGACGCGCTCTGGCAAGGCGAGGCTGTGGGAAAGCATAGACAGGGCATGCGTCTTACAAAAAAATCGCTGCCACGCTCGACAACCACACCGATTGTTTTATAAAAAATCACGGAACCCTGGGATCGTGCCTAAACTCCAAATTGCGCGGGTTGGACTAATAACTGGCCCCTAGGGCGCTGCGACGCGCCTGAACCCTTGTCCATTGGTTTGCACACAAAGAGAACAAAGCTATGAAACGGATCCTTCTTGGTACTCTCTTCACCGTTGTCTCCCTCAATGCAATGGCTGAATCGCCAGGTGGCCCGAACTGCGGTTGGGGCAACATGCTGTTCGAAGGCCAGCGCGGTACTCCGGCTCACTTCCTCGCTTCCACCACCAACGGCACCTCGGGTAACGCCACCTTCGGCATGACCTCGGGCACCAACGGTTGCAGCACCAACAGCGCCCTGACCTACGGCGGCAAGTCCTGGATTGCCATGAATGGCATGATGAACGAGCTGTCCGAAGACATGGCCAAAGGCAACGGCGAAGCGCTGACCACCTACGCGGTGGTACTGGGCGTTGCACCGGAAGATCGCGAGCACTTCGCGGCCGTGACCCACGAGCACTTCCAGCAGATCTTCAGCAAAGCTGACGTGACCGCCGATGACGTTCACAACAACACCCTGGCTGTACTGAAAAGCGATACCCGCCTGGCCAAATACGCCACCCAGGCTTAAGCTCGACTGGCCCGCGCCTTTCGAGGCGCGGGTTTTATTTCTGGTTTTATTTTTGATTCTATTTTTGGGCCCGCTTCCCCTTTGGGTCTCACTACTTCCGACTTAAGTTGCCCTTATGCTCAAACGCTTTGCCTGGCTGGCACTCTTCGCCTGCGCCCCGCTGTACGCGGCGCCGCATATTGATGATCAACGTTTGCAGCAACTGGCTAATGATCCGTTCTGGCTGTCTTTGGGCCATTACGAGGCCGGTAAGCTCAAGGGCTGGCGCAGCTATGTCAGCGACAAAAAGTTCTTCCTCGCCCCCGATGGCGCCCACCACCCGGACCAGGAACTGCAGGCCACCGTGCAGGCTTTGTACGCCCCGGCAAGCCTCGGCGAAAAGCACGCCCAATGCGTTTACCCCGCACGTACCCGCTGGCTCAAGAGTCAGTTGAACCTGACCGATTTGCCCGCGCTGGAGTGCAAAGAATTCACCCAATGGTTCAAGGACGTCGCGCCCCACAGCGCGGTGATGATCTTCCCGGCGGCCTACCTCAACAGCCCGTCGTCGATGTTCGGCCACACGCTGCTGCGTATCGACCAGGCTGACGTGCAGAGCAACAACACCGCCCTGCTCAGCTACGCGATCAACTTCGGCGCCTATATCGAAGGCTCCGACAACAGCATCCTCTACGCCTGGAAAGGCCTGATGGGCGGCTACCCCGGCCTGTTCGCGCTGGTGCCGTACCAGGAAAAACTCTCGGAATACCGCAGCCTCGAGAACCGCGACCTGTGGGAATACCGCCTGAACCTTACCGAAGTCGAGACCAAGCGCATGGTCGAGCACGTGTGGGAGCTCAAGCAGATCCAGTTCGACTACTTCTTCTTCGATGAAAACTGCTCCTATCGCCTGCTGGAGCTGCTGCAAGTAGCGCGCCCGAGCCTGCGCCTGACCGAGCAATTCCCGCTCACGGCGATTCCCACCGACACCGTCAAAGCCGTAAAAGAAGCTGGGCTGGTGGAGAAGATCGACTACCGTCCGTCCCGTGAACGCGAGTTGCTGGAACGCGCGAAGCCACTGGATGGCGACGAGCAGCAATGGGTGCTGAAAATCAGCGATGACCAGAAGCAGTTGCAGGAACCGGCCTTCAAAGCCCTGCCCCGCGAACGTCAGGCGCTGATTATCGACGCCGCCTATCGCCTCGGCCGCTACCGCGCCAATGGCCTGGAGCGTGACACCGAACGCTCGCAACGCAGCTTCGAACTGCTGCGCGCGATCAACCAGAACCCGGCGCCCGACCTTAAAATCGAACGCCCCGGCCTGCCGGAAGACGGCCACGAATCGCGCACCTGGCAAGCCGGCATCGGCACCCGAGGCAGCAAAACCTTCGGCGAATACGGCCTGCGCATGGCCTACCATGACCTCAACGACAACGCCGAAGGCTTCCCGCTGGGCGCGCAGATCGAAATCCTGCAAATGAAACTGCGCCAGTACGAGGGCAACCACTGGCAACTGCAGCAACTCGACCTGGCCACCATCCGCTCCCTGACCCCGCGCAACGCGCTGTTGCAACCGTGGTCCTGGCAAGTGACCGGCGGCCTGGAACGCGTGCCGGGCAAACACGACGACGAAACCCTGGTTGCCCACGTCAACGGCGGCGCCGGCGGCACCTGGCAACTCACCGACGACATGCTGGGTTTTGCCCTCGGCACCGTGCGTGTGGAGCATAACAACGACTTCAGCGAAGCCATCTCACCGGCTGCCGGGTTCAACACGGGTGTGCTGTGGAAGAACCCGCTGGGGAATCTGAGCCTGGAAGCCAAGGGTGATTTCTTCACCAATGGCGAAGTACGGCGCAGCATCAGCCTGAACCAACAGTGGGAATTGTCGCGCAACCTGGGCCTGCGCTTGAGTGCCCAGCGTGAGTACAGCCATTTGTCGACGCCGGTGAATGAAGTGATGCTTGAAGTGAAGTGGTATCACTACTGATCTTTGAGACCCGGCGAAGCTCCCACCTTTTTGTGCACCTGGCTTGAGTTCTGCGCCTGCCGCAGCTCAAATGTGGGAGCCGGGCTTGCCCGCGATAGCGCTCGTTCAGGCAATGATGTATTGACTGACCCACCACCATCGCAGGCAAGCCAGCTCCCACCTTTTTGTGCACCTGGCTTGAGTTCTGCGCCCGCCGCAGCTCAAATGTGGGAGCCGGGCTTGCCCGCGATAGCGCTCGTTCAGGCAACGATGTATTGACTGACCCACCGCTTTCGCGAGCAAGCCCGCTCCCACATTTGGCCCGTGCATATCCCAATACATCGCAATCTGGAGCTCCCTCAACATGGCTGTTAACTGCACCTCCCTTGAACAAGTCCGCGAAAACATCGACCGCCTCGACCAACAAATCGTCACCCTGCTGGCCGAGCGCGGCCACTACGTTTCCCAGGCGGCGCGCTTTAAAAAAGACGCCGATGGCGTCAAGGCGCCGCAACGGGTCGAACAGGTGATTGCCAAGGTGAGGGGCTTATCCGAAGCGGCGGGCGCCAACCCTGAGGTCACTGAGCAGGTGTATCGCGCCATGATTGCGGCGTTTATCCAGCAGGAATTGGCTGAACATGCCGTTCTAACTAGTCTAGAAAAACCATCATCAACACACACAAACTCGTAGCCTGCTTCTAACCTATTGATAAATAGACAGGAAATTTCAGACAGTTTTTTAGCTTTTTTCAGTCGAGCAAAACAGGCTCTTACTTTATTCTCTTTGTGGGGTTTTGTGACTAGTATCGGATGGCAATCAAATTGCCATCCCATCTATACACGGATCTGAATAGGTAAGAGGCTCACCATGGATTTCTTTGAAAAGCTAACCAGTTTGGCAGCAAAAGTTCGGTTACAAGGCCCTGCCATTCAAACAGAAGAAGCGACAAAAAATGCTTTCGTAATGCCTTTCATCAACACCGTATTGGGCTACGACGTATTTGATCCACAGGAAGTGACGCCAGAATTTGTCTGTGATGTAGGGACGAAGAAAGGTGAAAAAATCGACTACGCAATCATGAAAGAAGGTGAAGTCCAAATACTCATCGAATGCAAAAAAATCGGTGAGTCATTGAGCATCAACCATGCCTCACAGCTTTTTCGGTATTTTCACGTTACGAGCGCAAGAATTTCAATTCTCACCAACGGCCAGGTCTACAGGTTTTTTACTGACTTAGACGCCCCTAATAAAATGGACGAAAAGCCATTTCTAGAGCTCGACCTACTGGACATTGATGAGTACGCCGTACCTGAGTTGATCAAGCTCACCAAGTCGGCTTTCGATGTTGACTCGATCATCAATGCAGCCGGAGAGCTGAAATACGTCAGCCAACTCAAAAAACTCATCGGCGCTCAAGTTAGCAAGCCAGAAGATGATTTCGTGAAATTCTTCGCATCCCGTGTCTACGAAGGTGTAATCACACAGAAAGTGCGCGAACAATTTTTCGAACTGACACGAAAAGCGTTAGCCCAATTTTTGAATGACCAGATCAACGATCGGCTGAAGTCTGCAATGAGTGGCGCGATCCAACCGACAATGGCATCACTCCCCGTCGCAAACAGCGCGAATGCAGATACGCAGGATAGGGACGAGTCAGAAGACAAGATTCTGACAACGCTTGAAGAGCTGGAGGGCTATCACATCGTTCGCGCCCTGGTCCGATCCGTAGTCGATGCAAAGCGCATTGTTCAACGAGATACCCAAAGCTATTTTGGGATACTGCTGGACGACAACAATCGCAAACCTATTTGCCGCCTTCACTTTAATCGCAGCCAGAAGTACATCGGGATATTTGACGAAGATAAAAATGAGACCCGACACGCGATTTCGTCAATAGACGAGATTTACGAGTACGCAGATCAACTAAAAAAAACAGTGGGCTATTACGATTGAAGGCCGCACAGCTTTAACTGAAACTATCGACAACCCTGTGGCGAGCAGGCTTGCCCTGCGTTGGGCTGCGTAGCAGCCCCAAAATAGTTAACCGAGGAGTGCCAGATACACCGCACTCCTCCTTATTGGGGCCGCTTCGCAGCCCAACGCAGGGCAAGCCCGCTCGCCACAACAAGCGTGATCGCCACAACGATAGTGTCAGGCTTTAAGTTGCGGGCGTCATCGCTTGGGTGAGGTCGTCGACGACGGCTTTGCCCATTTCACACAGGTAATGCGCGGCCCAGGCGTATTGCTCGCCGCGCACGTCCATGGCGGCTTCCATGGCGAGTTTTTTGGAATAAAACAGCAGGGTGGAGGCGTGTTCCAGCGCTTCGTCGATCGGCATGCCGGCATTGATGCGGAACAGCGGCTTTTGGTTTTCGCCGTAGTCGCCAAAGGTGACGACGCCGAGGGTGGTGATTGAGGACAGGGGTGGATCGGGGACGACTTTAGACATGGTGTACCTTCCAAGTGAGATAAAGGACCACCAAAGCACGTCGCTAAACATGAAAGGGTGGCAGCTGTACGCAGGTTAGCGAACCGGTCACCTAGACACCCGGCAGATCCGAAGATCTCCCGCGCACAGCCGCCATAACACGATATCGACAGGTATAAAAACCGCCTGCCAAGTGTGTAAAGAGGATGAGTCTCGATGGTTCGGGTCGCTAAACCCGGCCGCTGTTTTCACAGCGGAGCCAGGAGACTAGTGCCCCAAACCCTAAGGCACAATAGGCCAGCGATTCTCTAGGAAACGTCCTGCAAGTTAAAGGGAATCGTCGTTGATGGCGCTTTAACTCAACACTTTTCTCACCGCCCTTTCACGCCTCCCCGACAAATCCCTGACTAGACTTCCCCTATCAGCCGTAAAGCGGCCAGGGAGTACGCCATGTGGCGGTCTGCGGTAATGCTGTGTGCGCTAGTGTGGTTGTCGGGTTGCCAGTCCACCCATCAGGATTTAATCGCCAAGGGTTATCCTCCGGCCTTTGCCGATGGCTTTGACGACGGTTGCAGCAGTGGTCGCCAGGCGGCTGGCGTGATCAGTGGGGAGTTTCGCAAGAACGTGCCGCGCTATCTGAAAGACCGTGAATACGCCGAAGGCTGGGAAGACGGCTTTCGCCAGTGCAAGGCCATGCGCGAGAACGAGGAGTTGCGCGACTACAAGGACAATCACTGGGATGACCGTGAACGCGCCTGGCAGCAGGAGAAGGATCGTGACGCTGCCCGCGCCTATCGCACGCAATAGGTCGCTTTCCTGAAAAGCTGACGCAGAGCGTCCAGGGCTGCATGCCCACGCAGAGCGTGGGAACGATCACGCGGCGACCATGGCCCAACCTTCATAGAAGGAGAACGTCATGAGCCGAGCTTTTGTAAATGAAGACAACGCCGCCGCCCAGGCCGACCAGCCGGTGGAGCGCCTGGTGAGTGAGCAGCCCAATCGTCTCACCGCGCAAGGGTTGGTGCAGTTGCAGGCCAAGGTTGCACAGTTGCAGGAGGAATACAGCCTCGAATCCGCCCAGGACAATAAGCAGCGCCTGGCAGACCTTGAGCGCGATTTGCGCTGTGTGCAAAGCGCCCAAGTGGTAGCACCGGCCACTTCCACCGACAAGGTACAGATCGGCAGCTGGGTGACTTTTGCCAACGAGCAGGACGAACAACAGCGCATTCAACTGGTCGGCGAAGACCAGGCCGACGCCCATGCCCACCTGATCAACTGGGGCTCACCGCTGGGCCGCGCATTGCTGGGTGCGCAAGTCGGCGACGAGGTGCTGTGGAAGCGCCCCGTCGGCGATCAGTTGATCGAGGTGCTGCGCGTCGAGCCCGAGGTTTAGACGATGCCTTGTGCCAGCATCGCATCGGCGACTTTCACAAAGCCTGCGATGTTCGCGCCCTTCACATAGTTGACCCGGCCATTTTCTTCGCCGTAGTGCACGCAGGCGTGGTGGATCGACTGCATGATGTTGTGCAGCTTGCTGTCGACTTCGCCTGCGGTCCACAGCAGGCGCATGGCGTTCTGCGACATTTCCAGGCCACTCACGGCCACACCACCGGCGTTGGAGGCTTTGCCCGGCGCGAACAGAATGCCTGCCTCGATAAAGATATCCACAGCCTCCAACGTGGTTGGCATGTTGGCGCCTTCGGCCACGCAGATACAGCCGTTGCGCAGCAGCGTGCGGGCGGCTTCGGCGTCGAGTTCGTTCTGGGTGGCGCAGGGCAGCGCGATGTCGCAGGCCAACTCCCACGGGGTTTTGCCTTTGCGGAACTCCAGGCCAAAACGCTCGGCCAGTTCACTGATGCGCCCGCGCTGTACGTTTTTGAGCTCCAACAGCGCCGACCATTGCTCCTCGGTCAAACCGCTTTCGGCGTACAAGGTGCCTTCGGAGTCGGACAGAGAAACCACCTTGCCGCCCAGGTCCATGACTTTGCGCGCAGCATATTGCGC
Organism: Pseudomonas sp. FP2338; assembly: GCF_030687515.1. NCBI lineage: Bacteria > Pseudomonadati > Pseudomonadota > Gammaproteobacteria > Pseudomonadales > Pseudomonadaceae > Pseudomonas > Pseudomonas sp. FP2338. Next base: position 5,518,507 of record NZ_CP117436.1, read on the forward strand.
GACGTTGCCGGAACCCGAAACGGCTACGCGCTTGCCTTCCACCCGCTGACCGTTGCGCTTGAGCATTTCTTCGGCGAAGTACACACAGCCGAAACCGGTGGCTTCAGGGCGGATCAGGCTGCCGCCGTAGGCCATGCCTTTGCCGGTCAGTACTGAGGTGAACTGGTTGCTCAGGCGTTTGTACTGGCCAAACAGGAAGCCGATTTCACGCGCGCCCACGCCGATATCGCCGGCCGGCACGTCTACGTCGGCTCCGATGTGGCGGTACAGCTCGCTCATGAATGCCTGGCAGAAGCGCATCACTTCGGCGTCGCTCTTGCCCTTGGGGTCGAAGTCCGAGCCGCCTTTGCCGCCGCCCATGGGCAGCGAGGTCAGGGAGTTTTTGAAGGTCTGTTCGAAGGCGAGGAATTTGAGCACGCCCAGGTTCACCGACGGGTGAAAACGCAGGCCGCCTTTGTAGGGGCCGATGGCGCTGTTCATCTGGATGCGAAACCCGCGATTGACCTGAACCTTGCCGTGATCATCCACCCACGACACCCGAAACGTGATCGCGCGTTCCGGCTCGCAGATGCGCTCCAGAATACCCGACGTCAGGTAGTGAGCGTTGGCCTCGAGAAACGGCCACAGGCTGCGCAGGACTTCTTCTACGGCCTGGTGGAACTCCGGCTGGTCGGGGTCGCGTTTCTTGAGACGCGAAAGGAAGGATTCGACAGATTCGATCATGGAGAAGTCTCGGCAAATTGATTGTTTTTAAATGAGATTGAGCCGGACCTTAGCAATTCATGTTGCACCTGAAAAGCGCAAAATGTCGCCTTTGTGAATTTAAATGGTGCTTTATATATAAATTACTGTGATTTTTTGCACCATTAAGGGGATTTCAAATCAGCGAATGCACCAACAGGCAAACCGTTATCGCAGGCAAGCCAGCTCCCACATTTGATCGGTTTCCCAATTTGAAAAATGGTCAAAGGTGGGAGCTGGCTTGCCTGCGATGAATCCACCTCGGTACTCCTGAATCACGCGCAAAAAAAACGGAGCCCGAAGGCTCCGCTTTTTCAAACCACCCACCCGAATCAGGCCAGTTTTTTGTGCCGTACACGGTGCGGCTGGGCAGCAGCATCGCCCAAACGCTTTTTACGGTCCGCTTCGTACTCGGTGTAGTTACCTTCGAAGAACACCGCTTGGGAGTCATCTTCGTAGGCCAGGATGTGCGTCGCGACGCGGTCCAGGAACCACCGATCGTGAGAGATCACAATGGCGGCGCCCGGGAAGTCCAGCAGGGCTTCTTCCAGGGAACGCAGGGTTTCAACGTCGAGGTCGTTGGACGGTTCGTCGAGCAGCAACACGTTGCCGCCTTCTTTCAAGGTGAGGGCCAGGTGCAAGCGACCGCGCTCACCACCGGACAGGTCCTTGACGAACTTCTGCTGGTCACCGCCCTTGAAGTTGAAACGGCCGACGTAGGTGCGCGACGGGATCTCATAGTTGCCGATGCGGATCTGGTCCGAACCCTCGGAGACTTGCTGGAATACCGTTTTGCTGCCGTCGAGGTCTTCGCGGCTCTGGTCCACACAGGCCAGCTGCACGGTTTCACCGATTTCGATGCTGCCCGAATCCGGGGTTTCCTTGCCCATCAGCATGCGGAACAGTGTGGATTTACCCGCACCGTTACCCCCGATAACGCCGACGATCGCGCCTTTTGGCATGGAGAACGACAGGTTGTCGATCAGCACGCGGTCGCCATAGCCTTTGCAGACGTTCTTGAATTCGATGACCTTGTCACCCAGGCGCGGGCCGGCCGGGATGTAGATCTCGTTGGTTTCACTGCGCTTCTGGAATTCCTGCGACTGCATTTCTTCAAAGCGTTGCAGACGTGCCTTGGATTTGGACTGGCGGGCCTTGGCGCCTTTGCGCACCCACTCCAGTTCTTCCTTCATGGCTTTTTCGTGGGCCGATTGTTGCTTGGATTCGGCTGCCAGACGGTCGGACTTGGCTTCCAGCCAACCGGAGTAGTTGCCCTCGTAAGGGATACCGGCGCCACGGTCGAGCTCGAGGATCCAGCCGGCGACGTTGTCGAGGAAGTAACGGTCGTGCGTGATCGCTACCACGGTGCCCGGGAAGTCGTGCAGGAAGTGCTCCAGCCAGGCGACGGAATCGGCGTCCAAGTGGTTGGTCGGTTCGTCGAGCAGCAGCATGTCGGGAGCCGACAGCAGCAGGCGGCACAGGGCCACACGGCGTTTCTCACCGCCGGAGAGAAATTCGACCTTGGCATCCCACGCCGGCAAACGCAGCGCGTCGGCAGCGACTTCCAGCTGGCGCTCCAGGTTGTGGCCGTCGCCAGCCTGCAGGATGGCTTCGAGCTTGGCCTGTTCGGCGGCCAGTTTGTCGAAGTCGGCATCTTCTTCGGCGTAGGCGGCGTACACCTCGTCCAGGCGGGCCTGGGCGTTCTTGATCACGGCCACCGCTTCTTCGACCACTTCACGCACGGTCTTGGTCGGGTCCAGGATCGGCTCTTGCGGCAGGTAGCCGATGTTCAGTTCGGGCATCGGGCGGGCTTCGCCTTCGAACTCGGTGTCGACGCCGGCCATGATTTTCAGCAGCGTGGACTTACCCGAACCGTTGAGGCCGAGCACGCCGATCTTGGCGCCGGGGAAGAAGGACAGCGAAATGTTTTTCAGGATTTCCCGCTTCGGCGGAACAACTTTTCCCAGCCGATGCATGGTGAAGACGTATTGAGCCATGGTGAACCTAGCGTCAGTGACTGATGAATTAAGCGGGCGAAGCCCGTGCAGGCCATGCGCCGCGCGGGCCGTTGACTATCATCAATGCCTGCGAGCGGAAAAAAGCCTGAATGTCTGGGGCTGGAACGCCCCCGCGTAACCGGCAAAGCTACCTGAATGCGCTTGGGCAGTCCAGCCAGGCGGGGCTGGCACTTTGCCACAAGGCAAGGCATGCTAGCCGCCCTCCGGGCGTCCGGCTTATAGTGCACGTCGCGCGCCAGTCCAGCCAAACCGCAGGATCACAGCTTGTCCAAAGTCACGCCGCCTACGCCCTTGCGCGCCGCTCATATAGCGCCGGGCGCGCCCCTGCACGGCACTTTTAAAGGCGCATTGGCGATGCTGGTGCTGATGCTGCTGGCCTTATTGTTCTGGCAACTGCTGGACCAGCTGCAGCAAAACCAGAAAAACCAGCAGCAATACACCATCGACTACAGCGCCGACCTGGCTGAACAAATCAGCCTGAGCATGGCCCTGAGTGCGAAAATCGCCCTGAACCTGCTACCGATGGTCGAGCCGCCGCGCAACGACGAACAGCAACAAGCCTTGATGCGTACCTTGCAACGTACTCTGCCGGAGCTGCGCAGTGTCGCCCTGCTCGCCCCCAGCGGCGCGCTGATCAGTGACAGCGCCAAAGACAGCCAGGACCGCGCCTGGCTCGAAGAACTGGTGCAGCGCAGCCACTCGCAACCTTATTACCTGAGCAACAACGCCGACGGCACCCTGATCTATCTGTTGCTGCAGCAGCCCAGTGGCGGCTCGAAAATGTACTGGGCCTTGCGCCTGGCGCCCAACTACCTGAGCAACCTCACCCGCCAGGACGGCCAGGGCCAGCGCCCGATGTGGGCCATCGAGAACCGCCTGAACCACCGCGTGGTCAGCCGTGACAATGGCATGCCCGCACAGTGGGCCACGGCATTGACGCCGGATGAGTTGAGCAAAAGCGTACTGGTCACGCCCCTGAGCAAAAGCGACTGGCAATTGCGCGGCCTGTTCGACCGCAGTGCGGTGCTGCAACAACTGCTGCCGGCGTTTATCGGTAAATGCCTGCTGGGCCTGGCGTTCTCGCTGATCCCGCTGATCGTGCTGCTGAACATGCGCCGCCGCCAGCGCCAGGTGCATGAGGGCCGCCGGCGTTACCAGGATATTTTCGAAGGCACCGGCGTGGCCCTGTGCGTGCTGGACCTGTCAGGGCTCAAGGCGTTTTTTGACAAAACCCGGGAGCAGACTCGCGAGCAATTGCAGGCCTGGCTGCACAATAACGCCGCAGAACGTCAGCAATTGCTCAGGGAATTGCGCATTACCGAAGTCAACCAGGTGGCCGTGCGCCTGTTGAATGTTGGCTCATGCGAGGAAGCCTGGGAACGCCTGATCGATGATTGCCCACGCAATGCCACCGCCATCGGCTATCAAGTGCTTGAGGCGGTGCTGACCCAGCAAAAGCAGTTGGAGCTGGAAATCCAGCTCAATGACGTCGCCGGCAACGATCAGTACTTGTGGCTGGTGATGCGCCTGCCGGAGCAGCAGGACGACTTCAAAGCCGTGATCCTCAGCATCAACGATATCACCAGCCGCAAGCTGATCGAGCTGTCGCTGGTGGAGCGTGAGAGTTTCTGGTCGGACGTGGTGCGCACCGTGCCGGATCACCTGTATGTGCAGGACGTGATCAGCCAGCGCATGATTTTCAGCAACCACCATTTGGGCCACACCCTCGGCTACAACAAGGCCGAACTGCAGCAAATGGGCGAGTACTTCTGGGAAATCCTGCTGCACCCCGAAGATGCCGAGTACTACCACGACTTGCGCCAACGCCAACGTGAGGTCGGTTACACCACGCAGTTGCAGTGCCAGTTGCGCTTTCGTCATCGCAATAACCAGTGGCGGCGCTTTGATATCCGCGAGCAGGCCCTGGCCCGCGACAAAACCGCGGTGGTCACGCGCATCATCGGCGTGGCCAAGGACATCACCGACCAGATCGAAGCCAGCGAATCCCTGCGCGACAGCGAGCAGCGCTACCGCATGCTGGCCGAAAGCATCAGCGACGTGATCTGCTCCACCGACAGCCAGTTGGCCCTCAACTACGTCAGCCCGTCGGTCAACGCCGTGCTGGGTTATGACGTGGACTGGGTGTTCAAGAACGGCTGGCAGTCGATCATCGCCAACCCGCAGCAACTGGCCGGCATTTACAGCCTGATGGAACAGGTCAGCCGTGCCCTGGGCGACCCCGCCGCGCTGAATACGCTGCGTGATCAAGTGCATACCCAGCTGTTCCTGTTCGACTGCCTGCGCGCCGATGGCCGCAAGGTGCCGATTGAGCTGCGCCTGGTGCTGGTGTGGGATGAGCACGGCGCGTTCGAAGGCATTCTTGGCGTGGGCCGTGACATCAGCCAGCAACGCCGCGCCGAAAAAGACCTGCGCATGGCGGCCACGGTATTCGAGCACTCAACCTCGGCGATCCTGATCACCGACCCGGCCGGTTATATCGTGCAGGCCAACGAGGCGTTCAGCCGAGTCAGCGGCTATGCCGTGGCGGATGTGCTCGACCAGTTGCCGAACATGCTCACCGTCGACGAACAGCAGGAAGCCCACCTGCGTTACGTGCTCAAGCAGCTGCATCAGCACAGCACCTGGGAAGGTGAAGTGTGGCTCAAACGTCGCAATGGCGAGCATTACCCGGCCTGGGTCGGCATTACCGCCGTGTTCGACGATGAAGGCGACCTGGCCAGCTACGTGTGTTTTTTCAGCGATATCAGCGAGCGCAAGGCCAGCGAACAGCGCATTCATCGCCTGGCGTATTACGACGCCCTGACCCACCTGCCCAACCGCACGCTGTTCCAGGACCGCCTGCACACCGCGTTGCAGTCGGCCGAACGGCAAAAGTCGTGGGTGGTGCTGATGTTCCTCGACCTCGACCGTTTCAAACCGATCAACGACTCCTTGGGCCACGCCGCCGGCGACCGCATGCTCAAGGAAATGGCCACGCGCCTGCTGGGCTGCGTGGCCGAAGACGACACCGTGGCGCGCATGGGCGGTGACGAGTTCACCCTGCTGCTGCAACCACGGGTGAGCCGCGAGATGGCGTTGAACCGCGCAATCAGCGTGGCCGAACAGATTCTGGCGAGCCTGGTGAAGCCGTTTGTGCTGGAGGGCCGCGAGTTCTTTGTGACCGCCAGTATCGGCATCGCCTTAAGCCCGCAGGACGGCAACGAGTTGAGCCAGTTGATGAAAAACGCCGACACGGCGATGTACCACGCCAAGGAGCGCGGCAAGAACAACTTCCAGTTCTATCAGGCCGACATGAACGCCAGCGCCCTGGAGCGTCTGGAGCTGGAAAGCGACCTGCGCCATGCCTTGGAACAGAACGAATTCGTGCTGTATTACCAACCGCAGTTCAGCGGCGACGGCAAGCGCCTGACCGGCGCCGAAGCCCTGCTGCGCTGGCGTCACCCGCGCCGTGGGCTGGTGCCGCCGGGGGATTTCATTCCGGTGCTGGAAGAGTTGGGGCTGGTGGTGGACGTGGGCGACTGGGTGATCTCTGAGGCTTGCCGCCAGCTCAAGACCTGGCACCAGAACAAGGTGCGCGTGCCGAAAGTCTCGGTGAACATCTCGGCGCGGCAGTTCTCCGATGGGCAGTTGGGCGAGCGTATCGCCACTATTCTCAAGGACACCGGCCTGCCGCCGGCGTGCCTGGAGCTGGAGCTGACCGAAAGCATTCTGATGCGCGAAGTCAACGAGGCCATGCAGATCCTCGCCAGCCTGAAAAACCTGGGCCTGAGCATTGCGGTGGACGACTTCGGCACCGGTTACTCGTCGCTCAACTACCTCAAGCAATTCCCCATTGATGTGTTGAAGATCGACCGCACCTTTGTCGACGGCCTGCCGTCCGGCGAGCAGGACGCGCAAATTGCCCGCGCAATTATCGCCATGGCCCACAGCCTCAACCTGGCGGTGATCGCCGAGGGCGTGGAAACCCATGAGCAGCTGGATTTCCTGCGTGAGCATGGTTGCGACGAGGTGCAGGGGTATCTGTTTGGGCGGCCGATGCCGGCGAACCGGTTTGAGGCGCAGTTCAGCAATGATGCCCTCTTCATGTTCGACTGAGAGGTTGCTCTGGGGCTGATGGCCGCATCGCGGGCAAGCCCGGCTCCCACATTTTGATGTGTGAACCCCATTCAAGTGTGGGAGCTGGCTTGCCTGCGATGGGGCCCGTCAAGGCACCGCTGATCCCCAAGTGAATCCCACTTGTCCGCGACATGATGTCCTTTCATATGCCATCTAAAACCCATTGAGTTAGAATGCCCTCTTTTTCTGCCCCCGATCCTTGAGGACCGCCATGTTCAGCCGTGATTTGACTATTGCCAAGTACGACGCCGATCTCTTCGCCGCCATGGAGCAAGAAGCCGTGCGCCAGGAAGAGCACATTGAGCTGATCGCTTCGGAAAACTACACCAGCCCTGCGGTGATGGAGGCTCAAGGTTCGGTTCTGACCAACAAGTACGCCGAAGGCTACCCTGGCAAGCGCTACTACGGCGGTTGCGAGTACGTCGACGTAGTTGAGCAACTGGCTATCGACCGCGCCAAGGAACTGTTCGGCGCCGATTACGCCAACGTTCAGCCGCACGCCGGTTCCCAAGCCAACAGCGCCGTGTACCTGGCCCTGCTGCAAGGCGGCGACACCATCCTGGGCATGAGCCTGGCCCACGGCGGTCACCTGACCCACGGCGCCAGCGTTTCCTCCTCCGGCAAGCTGTACAACGCCGTTCAATACGGTATCGACGCCAACGGCCTGATCGACTACGACGAAGTCGAGCGCCTGGCGGTTGAACACAAGCCAAAAATGATCGTGGCCGGTTTCTCTGCCTACTCGCAGATCCTCGACTTCCCGCGCTTTCGCGCTATCGCCGACAAGGTTGGCGCCTACCTGTTCGTGGACATGGCTCACGTAGCCGGTCTGGTCGCCGCTGGCGTCTACCCGAACCCGGTGCCTTACGCTGACGTGGTCACCACCACTACCCACAAGACCCTGCGTGGTCCACGTGGCGGCCTGATCCTGGCGCGCGCCAACGCCGAGATCGAGAAGAAGCTCAACTCCGCGGTATTCCCAGGCGCCCAGGGCGGCCCACTGGAGCACGTCATCGCTGCCAAAGCGATTTGCTTCAAAGAAGCCCTGCAGCCTGAGTTCAAGACTTACCAGCAACAAGTGGTGAAGAACGCCCAGACCATGGCCAGCGTGTTTATCGAGCGCGGCTTTGACGTGGTGTCCGGCGGTACTGAAAACCACCTGTTCCTGCTGTCGCTGATCAAGCAGGACATTTCCGGTAAAGATGCTGACGCTGCCCTGGGCAAAGCCTTCATCACCGTGAACAAAAACTCCGTGCCGAACGACCCACGTTCGCCGTTCGTCACCTCCGGCCTGCGCTTCGGCACCCCGGCTGTGACCACTCGTGGCTTTAAAGAAGCAGAGTGCAAAGAGCTGGCCGGCTGGATCTGCGACATCCTGGCAGACCTGAACAACGAAGCCGTGATTGACGCGGTCCGTGAGAAGGTCAAGGCCATCTGCAAAAAGCTGCCGGTGTACGGCGCTTGATTGCAGTTGCGTGACTGAAAAGCCCGGCTCTTGAGCCGGGCTTTTTTATGCCCGATCTCAAATTGAAATACGGTTCAATGTGGGAGCTGGCTTGCCTGCGATAGCGGCCTGTCAGTTGGCACATCATTAGCTGCCCCACCGTTATCGCAGGCAAGCCAGCTCCCACACAGGATTGCAATTCAAGTCAGGATTATTGGTAGACCCGGGCAAAGCCTTCGCGGATTTTGTCTTCCGGCAACTCGTCGGCAATAAACACAATCACACTTTCACGCGCCTCGCCCTCGGCCCATTCGGTGTCCCAATCGAAACCGTAAAGCTTGAGCACGCCCTGAAACACCATGCGCCGGTCTTCCCCGGCAATGTTCAGCACGCCTTTGTAGCGCAGCAGCTGTTTGCCGTGATCTTCCAGCAACTCATTCATGAACTCGCTGAGCCGGTCGATATCCAGCGGCTGGTCGGTGCGCAGCACCAGGCTGGAAATACGGTCGATGGATGGCGCGGCACTGACCGGGCGCAGGGTCATGCCTGCGTTGAGGTTGAAGCCGCGCACGTCGAGCAGTTCGGCCAGGTCGATTTTGCCGTGGTCGACCACCCGAATCGGCGCGCGTCGGTTGATGCGGGTCAGGCGCTGGCTGAGGGCGTCGAAGGTGGCTTCGTCCACCAGGTCGCGCTTGCTCACCAGCAGGCGGTCGGCAAAACCGATCTGGGCCTGGGCGATGGTCTGGGTCAGGTGGTGTTCGGCGTGGGCCGCGTCCACCAGGGTGATGATGCCGTCGAGGATGTAGCGCTCGCGCAGCTCCTCGTCGATGAAAAAGGTCTGGGCCACGGGCGCAGGGTCGGCCAGGCCGGTGCACTCGATCACCAGGCGGTCGAAGGCGATCTCGCCGCTGTCCAGGCGTTCGAGCAGCAGGTACAGGGCTTTGGTCAGGTCGGTGTGGATGGTGCAGCACACGCAACCATTGGACAGGGTCATGACTTGTACAGGCTCGGCGCCCAACAGTTGGGTGTCGATGCCCGCATCACTGAATTCGTTTTCGATCACGGCGATTTTAAGGCCGTGCTCGGCTTTGAGCAGGTGGCGCAGCAAGGTGGTTTTGCCGGCGCCGAGGAAGCCGCTGAGGATGGTGACGGGGATGGGAGAGGACAAAAAATTCTCCTTGAAGAAACACAGAAACAAATGTGGGAGCAGACCCATGTGGGAGCCGGGCTTGCCCGCGATGCAGGCACCGCGGTGTATCAGCTACACCGCAGTGACGCTATCGCAGGCAAGCCAGCTCCCACACAAGCCCGCTCCCACATGGGATCACCGCCAGCCCGAATACCGGGTCAGCAGCACTTGGGCCCACCCTTGCCACCGTAACGGGCTTCCTGGCGTTCGCGGAAGAACGCCTTGTAGTCCATCATCGGTTTGTCCGGGTGCTTGGTTTGCATATGCTCGACGTAGGTGTCGTAGTCGGGCATGCCGACCATCAGGCGCGCGGCCTGACCGAGGTATTTACCGAGGCGACTGATGTCATTGAACATGGTTGCAATCCTCGTTTACGCGTCCGGTACAGCCTGGAACGGGGCTTCTTTGTCCGTACGCTCTTTGTTGCCCCAGGCGGCGACGCCGACCTTGAGCGCATAGAACAGGATGCTGAAGACCACGAACAGGAACAGCGCCGTCAGCGTTGCGTTGGTGTAGGCGTTCCAGATCACATGTTGCATCTGGTCGATGTTCTTGGCCGGCGCGAGGATCTGGCCGTTGGCCAGGGCATCGCTGTACTTCTTGGCCAGCGACAGGAAGCCGATCGCCGGGTTAGCGTCGAACAGCTTGATGAAGCCTGCGGTCACGGTGCAGATCAGCAGCCAGACAGCCGGCAGCATGGTCACCCAAATGTAGCGTTGGCGCTTCATTTTGATCAGCACAACGGTGGCGAGCATCAGCGCGATACCGGCGAGCATCTGGTTGGAGATACCGAACAGCGGCCACAAGGTGTTGATCCCACCCAGCGGGTCGATCACGCCCTGGTACAGCAGGTAGCCCCACATTGCCACGCAACCTGCCGTAGCAATCAGGTTGGCGGTCCAGGACTCGGTACGCTTGAGCGACGGCACGAAGGAGCCGAGCAGATCCTGGAGCATGAAGCGTCCGGCACGGGTACCGGCGTCGACGGCGGTCAGGATGAACAGAGCCTCGAACAGAATCGCAAAGTGGTACCAGAACGCCATGGTGTTTTCACCCGGCAGCACACTGTGCAGGATCTGCGCGATACCCACCGCCAGGGTCGGCGCACCGCCGGCACGCGCCAGGATGGTGGTTTCACCGATGTCATGGGCCACTGCCGTCAAGGCTTCCGGGGTAATTGCAAAACCCCAGCTGCTGACGGTTTGCGCCACCGTCACCACGTCAGCGCCGACTACCGCAGCCGGGCTGTTCATGGCGAAGTACACGCCAGGCTCGATGACCGAAGCGGCAACCATGGCCATGATGGCCACGAACGATTCCATCAGCATCGCGCCGTAACCGATGTAGCGCGAGTTGACTTCGTTATCCAGCAGCTTGGGCGTGGTGCCCGAGGAAATCAGTGCGTGGAAACCCGAAACCGCGCCACAGGCAATGGTGATGAACAGGAACGGGAACAGGCCGCCCTTCCATACCGGGCCGGTGCCGTCGATGAATTGGGTGAGGGCCGGCATTTTCAGCTCTGGCATGGTGACCAGAATGCCGATCGCCAGGGCAATGATGGTGCCGATTTTCAAGAACGTGGAGAGGTAGTCACGCGGAGCGAGGATCAGCCACACCGGCAGTACCGCAGCGACGAAACCATAGCCCACCAGCATCCAGGTGATCTGGATCCCGGTAAACGAGAAGGCCTTGGCCCACACCGGGTCAGCGGCGATTTGCCCGCCCAGCCAGATCGAACCCAGCAGCAACAGCACGCCGATGACCGAGATTTCCCCAATGCGGCCAGGACGGATGTAGCGCATGTACACGCCCATGAACATCGCAATCGGGATGGTCGCCATCACCGTGAAGATGCCCCACGGGCTCTCGGCCAAAGCCTTGACCACGATCAGCGCCAGCACCGCAAGGATGATGATCATGATCAGGAAGCAGCCAAACAGCGCGATGGTCCCCGGAATGCGGCCCATCTCTTCGCGAACCATGTCCCCCAGGGAGCGGCCATTGCGACGAGTGGACAGGAACAGCACCATGAAGTCCTGCACCGCACCGGCCAGCACCACGCCGGCAATCAGCCAAAGCGTGCCGGGCAGGTAGCCCATCTGCGCCGCCAGTACCGGGCCGACCAGCGGACCTGCACCGGCAATCGCCGCAAAGTGGTGACCAAAAAGAATGTGTTTGTTGGTCGGCACATAGTCCAGACCGTCATTGTTGAGCACTGCGGGGGTGGCCCGCCGTGGGTCGAGCTGCATCACATGGTTAGCGATGAACAGACTGTAGTAACGGTACGCAACCAGGTAGATGGCGACAGCAGCAACCACAATCCACAAGGCGTTGATCGCCTCGCCGCGGCGCAAGGCCACTACGCCCAGGGCGCATGCTCCTACGATTGCCAGCACCAGCCAGGGTAGGTGGCGTAGCAGGCTATTATTATTTTTCATTTTTATATTCCAGCCAGGGTGGACAGAAAGACAGCCAGCCCGAGTTTAGCGCTGTTGGCCCTAAAGGCCACCCCCCTACGTTGGTCTAGAGCCTTGCAACGGTAAAAAAAGCAGAAATAAAGGCCCGATGATGGCGTAGGGCTACAATTCCCTTATCCACAGAGGGTTTGACCATGAGTGAACAACCGTCAGATCGGCGCCGTTTCCGGCGTATTGCCTTTGATGCGCGAACGACCATTGCGCAAGACCGCTGGAATTGGCCGGTGCAATTGGTGGATCTGTCGCTCAAAGGTTTATTGGTGCAGCGCCCTGAAGATTGGCAGGGCAATCGCGCTCAACCGTTTGATGTGGATATCCGTCTGGATCCGCAGGCGCATATAAAGATGCAGGTCAGACTGGCCCACGATGACCATGGCCAGTTGGGGTTTGTGTGTGAGCACATAGACCTGGAGTCGATCAGCCATTTGCGGCGGTTGATCGAATTGAACCTCGGGGATGAGGAAGAGCTGCACCGCGAGTTAGCGGCCCTGTTGGAAACCTAACAGCCAACACTGACTAAATGTGGGAGCTGGCTTGCCTGCGATAGCTTCACCGCAGTCTTTCAGGAAGACCGAGGTGAAGCTATCGCAGGCAAGCCAGCTCCCACATTGGTTTTGCAGTGTTACTGATTACTCGAACAGTGCATCCAGCGCCTGTTCCAGCCGCGTGACGCCAATCACCTTCAACCCCGCCGGCATTTCCTTCGGCGCATTACCCTTGGGCACGATCGCGCGTTTGAAGCCGTGCTTGGCCGCTTCCTTCAAACGCTCCTGGCCGCTCGGCACCGGGCGCACCTCGCCCGACAGGCCGACCTCACCAAACACCAGCAAGTCATGGGGCAACGGCTTGTTACGCAGACTGGACATCACCGCCGCCATCAGCGCCAGGTCGGAAGCGGTTTCCAGCACCTTGACCCCGCCGACCACGTTGAGGAACACGTCCTGGTCATGGGTGGGAATGCCGCCGTGACGGTGCAGCACCGCCAACAGCATCGCCAAGCGGTTCTGATCCAGGCCGAGCGTGACACGCCGTGGGTTGGCCAAGTGGCTGTCATCCACCAGCGCCTGCACTTCCACCAACATCGGGCGGGTGCCTTCCCACGTCGCCATCACCACACTTCCCGGCACTTCTTCCTGGGCACGTGTGAGAAAAATGGCTGACGGGTTGGAGACTTCTTTCAAGCCGCGGTCAGTCATGGCGAACACGCCCAACTCGTTGACCGCTCCAAAGCGGTTCTTCACCGCCCGCAGCAAACGCAGGCGGCCATCGGATTCGCCTTCAAAATACAGCACGGTGTCGACCATATGCTCAAGCACCCGCGGCCCGGCCAGCGCGCCTTCTTTGGTTACGTGGCCGACCAGGAAGATCGCCGTGCCGCTCTGCTTGGCATAGCGCACTAGCAGCGCCGCGCTTTCACGCACCTGGGACACGCCGCCAGGTGCCGATTGCAGCTGCTCGGTGAAAATCGTCTGGATCGAGTCGATCACCATGACCTTGGGCTTTTCGACGCGCGCCGTGGCGATGATGCTTTCGATGCAGGTTTCGGTCATGACCCGCAGTTGATCCTGGGGCAAGCCCAGGCGGCGGGCGCGCATGGCCACTTGCTGCTGGGATTCTTCACCGGTGACGTAGAGTGCCGGCATGCGGCTGGCGATGCTGCACAGGGTTTGCAGCAGGATGGTCGATTTGCCGATGCCGGGGTCGCCGCCGATCAGCACCACCGAGCCGTCCACCAGCCCGCCGCCCAGTACGCGGTCCAGCTCGCCGGACGCGGTGGAGAAACGCGGGATTTCTTCGACGCTGACTTCGGCCAACGTCTTGATCTGCGCCTGCTGCCCGGTCCAACCGGCACGGCCGGTGGGGGCTGCAGCGCCGCCGCTTTCGATCATGGTTTCCGTCAGGGTGTTCCATGCACCGCACTCGGTGCACTGGCCGGCCCACTTGGGAAAGGTCGCGCCGCACTCGGTGCAGCCGTACATGCGCTTGGCCTTTGCCATTTGAAAACCTCCAACCGAAAAACCGCGATGATAGCTCAGCGCGGCGCCGGGGTCCGGATTTCGCCACTGGCCAAACGTGAAGCGCTGTTGCCGATCGGGTCTTCGGCGTTAAGGTCGGCGCCTTTGGCCTTTAACTCATCCAGCAATTCAACACGCTTGAACAGCCCGGCGTACATGGCGGCGGTCTGCCCGGCGCCGTTGCGCTGGTCGGGGTTGCAGTCGGTGGCGAGCAGGCGCTGGGCGATTTTCAGCTCGCCTTTGAAGATCGCGCCCATGAGGGCGGTGTTACCGCGTTTGTCTTGCACGCAGGCGTCGGCGCCGGCGTTGAGCAGGCGTTCCACGAACGGAGCCTGGCCGTGGTAGGCGGCAAGAATCAACGCGGTGTAACCCTTATCGTCCTGGGTGTTGAGGCTGTAGCCGGATTCGATAAAGGTGTTGAGCATGTCGATATCGCCACGGCGGGCGGCGTCGAAATAGTAGTCCTGCAACTGGGCCTTGAGCGCGACCGGGTCGGGCGACTCGGCATGGGCGACAAAGGCCAGCATGGCCATCAGTAAACCGATAGAAATTCGCATGGTTTTCTCCAGCGCGGGGTCGACGCCCATCAGCGGGCGCCGACCGTCACCAACGTCAGTCAGTCAGTTTTTCTGCCAGCCCCTTGACGCGCGCCAGGTCGCCTTTTGCCACCTTGGTCACGCCAGTGCCGTACTCAGGGTCAGCCTTGTAGAGGAACGACAGGATGATGTGCTTGCTTTCGTCATCGGTGGTGGCCAGGGAGCCGCCGAAGTTTTCGATCAAGTCCTGACGCTCTTTCTTGCTATAGGAGCGGTACAAGTCACCGGCCTGTTTGAAGTTTTGCTCGCGCTGGATCTTTGCCTGCTGGGTGCTGCCCGACAGCGCCGACTGGCTGTAACGCGCGGCTTGCGGCTCTTCACGCGGCAGCAGGCGGCTTGGCTGGTAGTTCACGCCCGTGGTGGTCTTGCCGGTGTTCATTGCGCCATCCTGGTTACCGTTATTGACGGTAACGCGAGGTGCGTTGATCGGTAGTTGCAGGGCGTTCGGCCCCAGGCGGTACATCTGCGTGTCGGCGTAGGAGAACACCCGACCTTGCAGCAGGCGGTCTTCCGACGGCTCAATGCCCGGCACCAGGTTGGCCGGGGCCATGGCCACTTGCTCGGTTTCCTGGAAGACGTTGGCCGGGTTGCGGTTCAGCACCATCTGCCCGACTTTGCGTTCCGGTACATCAGGCCAGATCTTGGTGGCGTCCAGTGGGTCGAAATCAAACTTGGCCAAATCCTCAGGCTTGAGCACTTGCACGTACAGGTCCCACTTGGGGAAGTCGCCCTTGTTGATGTGAGTGACCAGGTCGTTGGTCATATGGCTGTAGTCACGCCCCTGCACGTCGGTTACTTGCTTGGGGTCCAGATTCTTGATGCCCTGCAGGCTCTTCCAGTGGAACTTGACGTAGTGCACTTCGCCCTTGGCGTTTATCAACTTGTAGGCATGTACACCGTTGCCGTCCATTTCGCGATAACTGGCTGGCGTGCCGGAGTCGGAATACAACTCGGTGAGTGTGCGGGTGGATTCTGGAACATGGGAGAAGAAGTCGAAACGACGGGAGTCATCGTCGAGGTTAGTGCGCGGGTCCGGTTTGAACGCATGGACCATATCCGGGAACTTGATGGCGTCGCGGATAAAGAACGTCGGGAAGTTATTGCCTACCAGGTCCCAGTTACCTTCGCTGGTGTAGAACTTGGTGGCGAAACCGCGCGGGTCACGCAGGGTTTCCGGGGAATGGTTGCCGTGCACCACCGCCGAGAAACGCACGAATACAGGGGTGGCTTCACCGGCTGCGAAGACTTTGGCTTTGGTCAGGTCGCTGAGGTTGTCGGTAACGGTAAAAGTGCCGTGGGCGCCGGTGCCACGGGCGTGAACCACGCGCTCCGGGATGCGTTCACGGTCAAAGCGCTGCAGCTTTTGAATAAGTTGCACGTCTTGCAACAGCACCGGGCCGTTGGCCCCGGCGGTTTGTGAATTCTGATTGTCGCCCACGGCGGCGCCATTATCGCGGGTCAGGTTGGCGGCGTGTACGGAAAGGGACAGCAGGCTGGCAGTGACCAGCGCCAGCGCATAGCGCGCTGAAACGGGCCCGCGGCTCATTGACGTGTTCATCGAGGTTTCCTCTGGCTTTTTTAGTGCACATTCAGTTGTGCTTGCCAGAGGCTAGTGACCTGCGAGTCAGAAGATAAATAGAAAAACACCACCGGGTTGATTAAGAAAAAAATGTGGTAAGCCCCTGAATTGAAGCGTATTCCGCGCGCGATTGGTGGCACTTTGCAAACTATTTGCGATTTAATGGGTCGATAAAAATTGACAGTGTTAACGGTTGTGTCGAGCGAGCGGGCTACGACTGACTTACACTGACCTCCACCCTTCTCATCTGTAACAAGGAATAACCTATGGGCGTGATCAGTGAGTTCAAGGCCTTCGCGGTCAAAGGTAATGTGGTCGATATGGCCGTCGGTATCATCATCGGCGCCGCGTTCGGCAAAATCGTTTCTTCGTTTGTAGGCGACGTGGTGATGCCACCCATTGGTCTGCTGATCGGTGGTGTGGACTTCGGGGACCTGGCGATAACCCTCAAGGCCGCGCAGGGTGATGTGCCCGCCGTGGTCCTGGCTTATGGCAAGTTTATCCAGAGCGTCATCGACTTCGTGATCGTCGCCTTCGCCATTTTCATGGGCGTGAAAGCCATCAACCGCCTGAAGCGCGAAGAAGCTGTAGCCCCAAGCCTGCCGCCGACGCCGACCAAGGAAGAGCTGCTGCTGGGTGAGATCCGTGATCTGCTCAAAGCACAGAACGACAAGCCGCTTTAACCCGTGTTTGCTTGGAAAAGGCGCCTGTTTCAGGCGCCTTTTTTATTACCAGTAGTTTTCCACCGCCACCTGCCCAGGGCGCCGGCTAAGGCTTAGTTGCAGGTCGCGCTGCTTGAGCAATTGGCGGGTGTCATCGACCATCTGCGGGTTGCCGCAGATCAGCACGCGAGAGTGCTCCGGCGCCAGTGCTACGCCGGCAGCGCGCTCCAGCTCGCCATTCTCGATCAGCGTGGTGATGCGCCCGTTCAGCGCCCCAGGGTGCTGCTCACGGGTGACGATGGGAATGTAGGTGAGTTTATGCGCGTACTCGGCCAGGTACTCACGCTCGCCCAGCGTGTCAATCAGCGACTGATACGCCAGCTCCTTGGCCTCTCGGGCGCTGTACACCAGCACGATGCGCTCGAATTTTTCCCAGACCTCGAAGTCCTGCAGAATCGACAAAAACGGTGCCACCCCGGTGCCGGTTCCGAGCAGCCACAGATCACGCCCGTCCACAAAGCGGTTCAAAGTCAGATAGCCAGTGGCTTGGCGCTCCACCATCAAGGTATCGCCCACCTTGAGGCGGCTTAACTCACTGGTGAACTCGCCTCCCGGAACGACAATTGAGAAGAAGTCCAAGTGTTCATCAAATGGCGAGGACACAATGGAATAGGCGCGCCACACCGTGCTGCCGTCCGCCTTGGTCACACCCAAGCGCACAAACTGGCCGGCGGTAAACCGAAAGCCCGGATCACGGGTGGTGCGCAGGGTAAACAGGCTGGGCGTCAGCGATTGCACCTCGAGCAAGGTCTGGCGGGTAAATTTCTCAGCACTGGACGTCATGAGGGGCTCCGTTGAACAGGTGCCCTAGTGTCCCTCAAAGTCGCGCAGGGAAACACCGGTGGTTTGTACTGGCATTGCGACGCGCACCGGGTAGCCGTTCGCGTGCAAGCGCTGAAATCGAATCTATCCAGTCCAACTAAACATTTAGCTATTTCTCACCTTCCAACAGGCCATTACCTGTCACTGTGTATTTAAACCACTATCAATTTAATATCACTGCCAACACATTAATATCATTAGTTTTCTCAGCGCAACCGCGATACATGTACAAAAGATGACTCGGCGTATAAGTATTAAACAAAGAAAATACGAACAATCAGTAAATTTTTTTCACGCTACGATTTGTAGGCTTTGTCCTACACTGATTTCCGTACCCGCTGGGAGATAGGACGTGCCCAGGCAACAACACCTATGGAGAGTTACCGATGGTCAACTGGCGCAATACACGACTCCCAAAATTGGAAGGTGAGAACAGGATTAACACTATTTATGAGATGGTGATCAATCACACCTATGAGCTCGGGTTCCAATACTGCTCATTCACGATGAGTTCACAACAATCAGGCACTCAAACAAAACCCATTCACTTCAACAACTACCCAAACGAATGGAACAACGTGTACAAACAAGCGCATTTCTTTGATATTGATCCGGTCGTCGCCCACTGCAAAAGTAGTGTGATGCCCATCGTGTGGGATGAAAAAACATTCAACACCACGCCGCACTTGTGGTCGTTGGCCCAATCCTTTGGTGTGCATTTGGGGTGGACCCAGGCCGTGCACGACTTTCAAGGCGTGTTCAGCATGCTCACCCTGGGCCGCAGTAACGGCGAAGTCAGCCCGGAAGAGCTTTACGAGAAAGCCGGCCAGGTCCTCTGGCTTTGCCACGTGATGCACGCGGCGGTGGCACAAGAATATGCCGAAAAAACCAGCGTCACGGCGCCTTGCAAGTTGACGCCACGAGAAACAGAAATCCTCAGGTATTCAGCCTTGGGCAAGACGGCGTGCGAAATTGCCATGATCCTGTGCCTGTCGGAGCGCACCGTGGGCTTCCATATCAGCAGTTGCTTGAGAAAACTTGGGGTCAATAACAAGATTGCGGCCGTGCTTTGCGCCTCCAAAGCCGGGTTGTTTTAACCGCTGAAGAAACACCGCATGTAATCCCGCCGAAAAAAAAGTAACATTTACGGCCAATTCTGAGTGTTGATACGGCGCATTGGTGCCACTTCGTTGTTCACTCAGATGGTTGCGCCGGCCGCCAGTGCCCGCTGCCGCCCCATCGATGACCCAGAGCTCCCCGCGCCATGCCCCTGCTTGACAGCCCCTTCGCCCAGCTCGACCTGATTCGCCAGCCAGAGCAACACAATGACCCGTTGCAGGCCTTCGATGCCGCCGACGAGTACCTGCTCAGCCACCTGGCCGAGCAGCAGCCAGGCGCGGCAACCCGTGTACTGGTGCTCAACGACAGCTTCGGCGCCTTGGCGGCCAGCCTTGAAGGCCAGGTGCAGGTCACGTCCAGCGGCGACTCGTTTTTGGCGGCCCAGGGTCTGGAAAAAAACCTGATACGCAACGGCAAGACCTTTGATGCCGTGCCATTCGTGCCCGCCAGCCAGCTGCCGGCCGGGCCGTTCGACCGCGTGCTGATCCGCGTGCCAAAGACCCTGGCCCTGCTGGAAGAACAGTTGATCCGCCTGCAAGGGCAGTTGGCGCCAGGCGCTCAAGTCATTGCCGGGGCGATGATCAAGCACCTGCCACGGGCGGCGGGCGAGTTGCTGGAGCGCTATATCGGCCCGATGCACGCCTCCCTTGCCATGAAAAAAGCCCGGTTGCTGATCGCCACGGCTGAAGACCGCCCGGCCGCCGTCTCGCCCTACCCTACTCGCTACACACTAGACACACCGGCCATCGAGCTGTTGAACCACGCCAACGTGTTCTGCCGCGAAGGCCTGGACATCGGCACCCGCGCCTTCCTCCCGCACCTGCCAAACAATCTCGGCAGCGCGCGCGTCGCGGACCTGGGCTGCGGCAACGGCGTGTTGGCGATCGCCAGCGCCCTGCAAAACCCCGACGCACAGTACACCCTGGTGGATGAGTCCTACATGGCTGTGCAGTCAGCGGCCGAAAACTGGCAGGCCGCCTTCGGTGCGCGCGAGGTTAGCGTACGCGCTGCCGATGGCCTCGCCGGCCAGGAACCGCAATCTTTGGACGTGGTGCTGTGCAACCCGCCGTTCCACCAGCAACAGGTGGTCGGCGACTTCCTGGCCTGGCGCATGTTCCAGCAGGCGCGCGAAGCCCTGGTAGTGGGCGGCGCGCTTTATATCGTCGGCAACCGCCACCTGGGTTATCACAGCAAATTGGCGCGTTTGTTCCGTGGCGTTGAACAAGTAGCCGCCACACCGAAGTTCGTCATTCTCAAAGCCCGCAAATAAAAAAGCCCTCGTAGCGAGGGCTGGAAAACCGGGCCGCAAAGCCCGGATCGGGATATCAGTGAGTGGTCAGGCCGGCCGCATTCATGAACATGCGCATCAGGCTGGCCACGACGAACAGGGCCAGCACGCTGCCGGTCCAGATCATCGCCAGCCACCCCAGGCGCCGCCACAGCGGTTGTTTCTCGGCCTGTTCAATCTCGTGTAACGAAGGTTTGCCGGACATACAACGACCCTCCTAGTGGTAGCCGTCTTCGTGGGTGACCTTGCCGCGGAACACGTAATAGCTCCAGAAGGTGTAGCCCAGGATAAACGGGATGATGAACAACGTGCCCACCAGCATGAAGCCCTGGCTCTGCGGTGGTGCGGCAGCGTCCCAGATCGACACGGAAGGCGGAATGATGTTCGGCCACAAACTGATGCCCAGGCCACTGTAGCCGAGGAAGATCAGCACCAGCGTCAGCAGGAACGGTGTGTAGTGCGCATTACGTGCCACCGCGCGGATCAAGCCATACATGGTCACCAGCACCAGGATCGGCACCGGCAGGAACCAGAACAGGTTCGGCAGGGTGAACCAGCGTGAGGCGATTTCCGGGTGCGCCAGCGGCGTCCACAGACTGACGATGCCGATCACTGCCAGCACCACAAAAGCCAAGGGCCGCGCCAGGTTGTGCATCTGCTCCTGCAACTTGCCTTCGGTTTTCATGATCAGCCAGGTGCAGCCGAGCAAGGCATAGGCGACCACCAGTGCAACGCCACAGAACAGGGTGAATGGCGTGAGCCAATCCAGCGAACCGCCGGCAAACTGGCGATTCACCACCGGAATGCCATCGATAAACGCCCCCAGCGCCACGCCCTGGAAAAACGTCGCGGCGATGGAGCCGCCGATAAACGCCTTGTCCCACAGGTGACGCTTGTCGTCCTTGGCCTTGAAGCGGAACTCAAAGGCCACGCCCCGGAAGATCAGCCCGATCAGCATCAGGATCAGCGGCAGGTACAGCGCCGACAGCACCACCGAATAGGCCAGCGGGAACGCGCCAAACAATGCCGCGCCACCGAGTACCAGCCAGGTTTCGTTGCCGTCCCATACCGGTGCGACGGTGTTCATCATCACATCACGGTCGACTTTGCCGGGGATAAACGGAAAGAGGATGCCGATGCCCAAATCGAAACCGTCCATCACCACGTACATCATGATGCCGAAGATGATGATCACGGCCCAGATCAGCGGAAGATCAATACCCATCTCAATTCCCCTTGTGCTGGATGTGGGCGTGGTCGTCGTCGCTGCCGTCATCGGCGGCGGACAACGGACGGGCCGGAGTACGTTTCTGGCCAGGGCCACCATGGGTTGGCTCGCTGCCTTCGTGAGTCTGCGGACCTTTGCGCACCAGGCGCATCATGTAGCCCAACCCGGCGCCGAACAGCGCGAAGTACACCACCACAAACAGCACCAGCGTAATGGTCATCTGCGCCAGGCTATGCCCGGAGGACGCGTCCGCCGTGCGCATCAGCCCATACACCACCCACGGCTGGCGGCCGATTTCGGTGGTAAACCAACCAGCAAGAATCGCGATCAAGCCGGACGGGCCCATCCACAGTGCCAGGTACAGGAACGGCCTGGACGTGTACATCTTGTCGCCCCGGCGCAGCCACAGGCTGAACAAACCGGTGAAAATCATCAGGAAGCCCAGGCCGACCATGACCCGGAACGACCAGAACACGATGGTCGAATTAGGACGGTCTTCAGGCGGGAACTCCTTGAGCGCCGGCACCTGTTTGTCCAGGGAGTGGGTCAGGATCAGGCTGCCGAGATACGGAATCTCCACCGCGTATTTGGTTTTCTCGGCTTTCATGTCCGGCCAGCCGAACAGGATCAGCGGCGTCGGCTCATTGCCGATATTTTCCCAGTGGCCCTCAATCGCGGCGATTTTCGCCGGTTGGTGCTTTAAGGTGTTGAGGCCATGGAAGTCACCGATCACCGCCTGAATAGGCGCCACGATCAGGGCCATCCACATCGCCATCGACAGCATGGTGCGGATCGCCGGGTTGTCCTTGCCGCGCAGCAAATGCCAGGCTGCCGAAGAACCGACGAAGAATGCGGTCGCCACAAAGGCGGCCGTGGCCATGTGCATCAGGCGGTAGGGGAACGATGGGTTGAAGATCACTGCCAGCCAGTCGGTGGGAATCACGCGGCCGTCGATAATTTCAAAGCCTTGTGGGGTCTGCATCCAGCTGTTGGAGGCCAGAATCCAGAAGGTCGAGATCAGCGTACCGACGGCCACCATTACCGTGGCAAAGAAGTGCAGCTTGCGCCCCACCTTGTTCCAGCCGAACAGCATCACCCCGAGAAAACCCGCCTCAAGGAAGAAGGCCGTGAGCACTTCGTACGTAAGTAGCGGCCCGGTGACGGCGCCGGCGAAGTCCGAAAAGCGACTCCAGTTGGTGCCAAACTGATAGGCCATGACCAAGCCCGAAACCACCCCCATGCCGAAGTTGACGGCAAAGATCTTCGACCAGAAATGGTAGAGGTCACGGTAGGTATCGTTATGGGTCTTGAGCCACAAGCCTTCCAGCACCGCAAGGTAACTGGCCAGGCCGATGGTGATCGCCGGGAACAGGATGTGAAACGAGATGGTGAACGCGAATTGAATTCGGGCGAGATCTAGCGCCTCCAAACCGAACATAAGTCTTCCTCTGTCAGGTAATACCGGCTGCTGGCGGGAGCCTGCACCCACTGCCCCCACGGATATGGAGTGTGGCGAATTTCAATTCGTTTCTTTTTTTACCCATCACGTAGGGATTCTGGCCTTGCGGCCGCCAGACCAATCCCGGGGCCGGTTTTGATCTGGATCAAGCATTGCTGAAAGAGTAGTCCCATTTTCGAACGAAAGCCGTGTGGTTCATTGACGCGTGACAGGTTGCCTCAGCTCAGTTCTTGCAACTATTTGTTACAGCTTGATGCTAATCTGCCTGCTCCCTCTGCTCCTGACCTGACTTCCCGATGCCTAGTGAACCTGCGTTGCTGTTGCGTCACCACCGCCCTTTCATCGCGTTCTGGCTCGCGCGCATCTTCACCGCCAGCGGTTTCCAGATGCTTACCGTGGCCATCGGTTGGAACCTCTACCAACTGACCGGCAATGTGCTGGACCTGGGCCTGGTCGGCCTGGTGGAGTTTATTCCACGCGTGCTGTTCATGTTGCACACAGGCCACGTGGCCGATCGTTATGAGCGGCGCAAGGTCGCCGCCATCTGCCAGACCGTGCAGGCGTTGATTGCCCTGTCCCTGGCCATCGGCGGCCTGACGGGCAACGTGACCCGCGAGATGATCTTTATCCTCGCCTTCCTGCTCGGCGCCGCACGCTCGTTTGAGATGCCCACCACCCAAGCGCTGCTGCCGAGCATCGTGCCCAGCGCGCTGTTCCCGCGTGCCGTGGCCTCGTCGCAATCGGCGCAGCAACTGGCCACCATCGTCGCGCCGGCGTTGGGCGGCTTGCTCTATGCGTTTGGCAGCGTGTGGGTGTATGGCCCAACCGTGGTGCTGTACCTGATCGCCTGCGTGCTGACCCTCAACCTGCCCGCGCGCCAGACGCCGCTCAATAAAGCCAAGGCAACCATGGATTCGCTGCTGGCCGGGATCCGCTTCATTCGCAGCCGCCCGGACATTCTCGGTGCCATCTCGCTGGACCTGTTCGCCGTGTTGCTGGGCGGCGCCACGGCGTTGCTGCCGGTGTTCGCCAAGGACATTCTGCTGACCGGCGCCTGGGGGCTGGGCCTGTTGCGTTCGGCACCGGCGGTGGGCGCGTTGTTGATGTCGCTGTGGCTGGCGAGGTTCTCGGTAGACCGGCATGTCGGGCGCGTGATGTTTACCGCCGTCGGTGTGTTTGGCGTGGCAACCATTGCGTTCGGCCTGTCGACGTCGTTCTGGTTCTCCCTGGCGGTATTGGTGGTGCTGGGCGCGGCGGACATGATCAGCATGGTGATCCGCGCATCGTTCGTGCAACTGGAAACACCGGATGAAATGCGCGGGCGGGTCAGTGCGGTCAACGGCCTGTTTATCGGCGCATCCAACCAACTGGGCGAGTTTGAATCGGGGATTACCGCCCACTGGTTCGGCACCGTGCCCGCCGTGGTCATGGGCGGGATTGGTACGCTGTTGGTGACGGGGGTGTGGATAAAACTGTTTCCGACCCTGGCCAACCGCGATCGGATGCATGTGCCGGTGGAGGAAACCAAGCTATAAGCCGGTTGAAAAACCGTCAATGTGGGAGCTGGCTTGCCTGCGATGGCGGAGTGTCAGTCACTGATTTTTAGCTGACATACCGCAATCGCAGGCAAGCCAGCTCCCACAATTGGATCTACGGCGGTTTGAAGACCTGCGCTACAACACCTTATCCAGGGTGATAGGAAACTCCCGCACCCGCTTGCCGGTGGCATGGTAAATCGCATTCGCCACCGCTGCCGCCACCCCGACAATGCCAATTTCACCCACGCCCTTGGAGCCAAGTGCGTTGACGATTTCGTCGTGCTCGTCGACAAAAATCACTTCAATGTCGCCGATGTCGGCATTTACCGGGATGTGGTACTCGGCCAGGCTGTGGTTCATGTAGCGCCCCAGTTGATGGTCGACCTGGGTCTCTTCATGCAGTGCCATGCCGATGCCCCAGACCACGCCGCCGAGGATCTGGCTGCGGGCCATTTTCGGGTTGACCACTCGCCCGGCAGCAATGGCGCTGACCACCCGACGCACCTTGATCGTGCCCAAGTCTTCGTCGACCTGAACCTCGACAAACACCGCCGAATGGGTCGCCGTCGCATAGCCTTCACGCTTTTTGTCTGGCTGGCTGTCAACCTGGACGGCTAATACCTCTTCGCCACTGTCCTTGACCAGTTGCGCCAGGGACACACTCACATCCCCTGTGTGCAACTGGCCGTCTTCAAAGCGCACCGATTCAGCCTCTTTGAACACCGGGTAAGTCTGCCGGGCAATCGCCAGCAGCTTGGCGTTCAGCGCTTCGCAGGCCTGCTGCACGGCTGTGCCGACGGACGAGACGGTAAACGAGCCGCCCTGTAACGGCGCCGTGGGTAACGATGAGTCTCCCAGCAGAAAACGCACATCGGCCATCGCCACACCGCTGGTTTGCGCGGCAATCTGGGTCATCACCGTGTAGGTGCCCGTGCCGATATCGGTGGTGGCGCTGCTGACGGTCAATTGGCCTTGGGCATCCAGCTGCGCCTTGGCGCTGGCCTTCATCTGCAGCGCTTCCCACACACCACCGGCCATGCCCCAACCGATCAACTGGTTGCCGTCACGCATGCTGCGCGGCTCTGGGTTGCGCTGGCTCCAGCCGAAGCGCTCGGCGCCTTCGCGGTAACACTCGCGCAGGGCTTTGCTTGACCAGGGTTTGTCTTCGTTCTGGTTGCGCTCGGCGTAGTTGATCAGGCGCAGTTGCACAGGGTCCATCCCCAGGGCGCAGGCCAGTTCATCCATCGCACACTCCAGGCCAATCACGCCCAACGCGGCGCCCGGCGCGCGCATGTCCATCGGCGTAGAAACGTCCAAGGGCACCAGTTGGTAGGTCAGTTGCACGTTGTCGCAGTGGTAGAGCATCCCGCTCCATTCCACCACATGTTCGCTGAAATCTTCGAAGCGCGAGGTCTGGCCAATCGCAGTGTGGCCCAACGCCAACAGGCGACCATTGGCAGCAGCGCCCAATTGCAAACGCTGCAGGGTGCGCGGGCGGTAGCCGAACGTGAACATCTGTTGACGGGTCAAGGTGACGCGCACCGATCGCTTGAGCGCCAGCGCTGCCATCACCGCCAGCGGCAATTGATACTGCGGGCGCAGGCCCGAGCCAAAGGCACCGCCGACGAATGCGGCAAAAATCCGTACTTGGCTTTTATCCAGGCCGAAGACTTTTTGCACATAGGCCTGGCAGTTCTGCGGGCCCTGGGTCTTGTCGTGGATATGCAGGGTGCCGTCCGGCTGATACAGCACGGTGCTGGCGTGGGGCTCCATCGGGTTGTGGTGCTCGATGGGCGTGCTGTAGTGCATATCCAGGCTGACGGCGGCGGCAGCCCATTCGGCCTGGAAGTTGCCCCGTGGCTTGGGCGGCGTTTGCGGCGAGGGGTACGCCTGCTCCTGCAGGGCCACAAGGTCAGTGGCAAACGCCTCGCTCGCGTATTCGATCTCGACCAGCGAGGCAGCGTGCCGCGCCAGTTCAAGGTTGTCGGCGATCACCAGGGCCAGAGGTTGCCCGTTATAAAGCACGCGGTCGTTATACAGCGGGCGAAACGGCGAGCCGTCGGCCGCATCGGCGTCGGCGAAGGCCTCATCGTAGCTGGCAAGTTGGGGGCGGTTCAGATGGTCAAGCACCCTGACCACGCCCGGCAGCGCCAGGGCTTTGGACGCGTCGATCCGGATTACCCGGCCCTTGGCAATCGTGCTTGAAACAACACTGCCATGCAGCAAGTCGTTGCCTGGAAACTCACCGGCATAACGCGCCTGGCCGGTGACCTTGAGCAGACCGTCAACACGGTCCAGGGGTTTGCCGACGGCGGTCATGAGCGTTCTCCTGCGACAGCGGCGTCGCTCAGGGCACGGATAATTGCGCGGCGTGCCAGCTTGATTTTGAAGCGGTTGTGCTCCAAGGGTTCGGCGTCCTGCAGCAAGGCGTCAGCGGCCTGGCTGAAGGTTTCGCGGCTGACCGCTTGCCCGATCAGCGCGGCTTCCACGGCGCGATCGCGCCAAGGTTTGTGGGCCACACCGCCAAGGGCCAGGCGCGCATCGACGATGGTGTCGCCTTCCAGTTCCAGCGCGGCGGCAACGGAGACCAGCGCGAAGGCGTAGGACGCACGGTCACGAATCTTCAGGTAGTGGCTATGGTTGGCGAGATGATCAGGCGGCAGTTCGATGGCGGTGATCAGCTCATCGTCGGCCAGCAGGTTGTCGCGCTCAGGCGTGTCGCCGGGCAAGCGATGAAAGTCGGCAAATTCGATCACCCGTGCGCCGCCACGCCCTTCTACATGCACCCGCGCCTGCAGCGCTGCCAGGGCGACGCACATGTCCGAGGGATGGGTGGCCACGCAGTGTTCGCTGGCACCGAGGATCGCATGGATGCGGTTCAACCCCGCGCGCGCCGGGCAGCCGCTGCCAGGTTCACGCTTGTTGCACGGCACGCTGGCATCATAAAAATAGTAGCAACGGGTACGTTGCAACAGGTTACCGCCGGTACTTGCCATATTGCGCAGTTGCGGCGAGGCGCCCGCCAGGATGGCCTGGGACAGCAATGGGTAACGCGCTTCGATCAGCGGGTGCCAGGCCAGGTCGGCATTGCTGACCAACGCGCCGATCATCACCCCGCCGCCGGCGGTCGCCTCTACGCCGTTGAGCGCCAAACCGGTGATGTCGATCAGGTGTTCGGGGCGGCTGATGTTCTCTTTCATCAAGTCCAGCAGGTTGGTGCCACCGGCGATAAACCGCGACGTTGCGCTGCTCAGGTGCACGGCTTCCTGCACATCGGCCGGCTTGCTGTACTGGAAGGGGTTCATTGGTCACCTCCCAGCACAACGTCTTCAATGGCATCGCGAATATTGCTGTAGGCCCCGCAGCGGCACAGGTTGCCGCTCATCAGTTCCTGGATTTGCCCGGTGTTGTGGGCGCGGCCTTCATTGGCCAGGCCGACGGCCGAGCAAATCTGCCCCGGCGTGCAGTAGCCGCACTGGAACGCGTCATGCTGGATAAAGGCCTGCTGCATCGGGTGCAACTGGTCGCCGTCGGCCAGGCCCTCAATGGTGGTCAATTCGGCACCGTCACACATCACCGCCAGGGTCAGGCAGGCGTTGATACGTTTGCCATCGCGCAACACCGTGCAGGCGCCGCACTGGCCGTGGTCACAGCCTTTTTTGCTACCCACCAGATCCAGCTGTTCGCGCAGCAGGTCCAGCAAGGTGGTCCAGGGCAACACCTGCAGCTGGCGGTCTTGGCCATTCAGGGTCAGGCGTATCGGGTGGCTGACGAACGGTTTGGTCGTCGTGCCATTAGGGTTCGCGCTCATAAACACCTCACGGGTTGGTGCACATCCGCGGCGTTCAGGAAAGTCGCCGTCTTAGGGCTACGACTTCCCGAGGTAGTGAGCGTTCAAGGGGATTGATCAGAGGATGTTGAACTCGAGTTTCAAGGTGTTCTGCGCGCCATTGATCGAGATATTGCTGTATTCGAACCAGCCTTGGGCCTGGACATTCAGGTCAAACACATAGATGTAGCCCATCACAGTGCCTGCGCCGTTACAGACTTCGCTGATGTTGCCCACCTGACACACCGGCGTGCGTTGCCCATTCAATTCGGCGCCATTGAAGCGCCCCATCGGGCTTTTGCCCAGGCCGACTTCCATCACCGAAACCTTGGTCTGCCCACGATGGGTGCACATCTGGGTGGTCGTCACGCCCGTGGGGATGGTTTCCGTGCAACGTGCCGATTCGACCTTGAATACCCGCACCTCGCTCAAGGGCGGTGCAGCCGCGCCCCACGCCGGTGCCACGAGCCCCAGGCCGATTACGGCGAACAGAGCTAGACTGCTGGCGTTGGCTTTTTTCATGCTGATAACGACCCTGTGTTTAACGTCGGCGCAGTATGCCTCAAGGCCAGATTGGAGAATACGCAGCCTATCCGCCACATCGCGTCGGCTGCTGGTATCATGCGCCGCTTTTTCCGATCCTCTCTGAAACCACAGGCGCTTGGCGCAGTTTGTGCTTTGACTTAGAGGTCAACAAATAACGACGCAAAATAGCGTCACAGGGAGCCGGCATGCTGGAAAAGCTGTTTCAACTCAAAGCACACAACACCAACGTGCGCACCGAGATTCTCGCGGGTATCACGACCTTTCTGGCCATGGCCTACATTCTGTTCGTGAACCCGAGCATCCTCGGCGAGACCGGCATGGACAAGGGCGCGGTGTTTGTCGCCACCTGCCTGGCCGCCGCCATCGGTTCGACCGTGATGGGCCTGATCGCCAACTACCCGATCGCGCTGGCACCGGGCATGGGCCTCAACGCCTTCTTCACCTACACCGTGGTCCTGCACATGGGCCATACCTGGCAAGTCGCGTTGGGCGCGGTATTCATTTCGGCGGTGTTGTTCTTCCTGCTGTCGATCTTCCGCATCCGTGAGTGGATCATCAACAGCATCCCGCTGCCGCTGCGCTCGGCGATTGCCGCCGGTATCGGCCTGTTCCTGGCGCTGATCGCCCTGCACAACGCCGGTATCGTGGTCAGCAACCCGGCCACCATGGTCGGCCTCGGCGACCTGAAACAACCGGCGCCGATCCTCGCTACCTTGGGTTTCGCGCTGATCGTGGCGCTGGAAGCCCTGGCGGTGCGCGGTGCAGTACTGATCGGCATCCTGGCGGTGACCATCGTGTCTATCGCGATGGGCTTCACTCCGTTCGGCGGTGTGACCTCGATGCCACCGTCCCTGGCCCCGACCTTCCTGCAACTGGATATCAAAGGCGCGCTGGATATCGGCCTGGTCAGCGTGATCTTCGCCTTCCTGTTCGTTGACCTGTTCGACAACTCCGGCACCCTGATCGGCGTGGCCAAACGCGCCGGCCTGATGGGCAAGGACGGCCACATGCCGAAAATGGGCCGTGCACTGATCGCCGACAGTACCGCCGCCATGGCCGGTTCGCTGCTGGGTACGTCGACCACCACCAGCTACATCGAGTCGGCTGCGGGCGTGAGTGCCGGTGGCCGTACGGGTTTGACCGCCATCGTGGTCGCCATCCTGTTCCTGCTCGCGCTGTTCTTCTCGCCACTGGCCGCCAGTGTTCCAGCATTTGCCACCGCGCCGGCGCTGCTGTTCGTGGCCGTGCTGATGACCCAGGGCCTGGCCGAAATCGACTGGGATGACATTACTGTTGCAGCGCCGGTGGTGGTCACCGCCCTGGCGATGCCTTTCACTTACTCCATCGCCAACGGCATCGCCTTCGGTTTCATCGCCTGGACCGCCATCAAGCTGCTTTCGGGCCGCTACCGTGAGCTGAACCCGGCACTGGTGATCCTGTCGATTCTGTTTGTGATCAAGCTGGGCTGGTTCAACGCATGACTTTTGACGCCGCAAGCTACACCGCTCAACTGCAAGACAAGGTCACGCGCTTGCGTGACCTGTTGGCACCGTTCGACGCCCCCGAACCGCAGGTCTTCGATTCGCCGCTGCAGAACTTCCGCCTGCGCGCGGAGTTCCGCCTGTGGCGCGAAGGCGGTGAGCGCCACTACGCGATGTTCTCCCAGGACGACAAACGCACGCCGATCCTGATCGAAGAATTCCCGATCGCCAGCCAGCGCATCAACCAGTTGATGCCGCAACTCAAAGCCGCCTGGCAAGCCAGCGCAGCCTTGAGCCACAAGCTGTTCCAAGTGGAGTTCCTGACCACACTGGCCGGCGACGCGATGATTACCCTGTGCTATCACCGCCCGCTGGACGAGCATTGGCACACTGCTGCGAACAAGCTGGCGGCGGATTTGAATGTCAGCATCATCGGCCGCTCCAAGGGCAAGCGTGATGTGATCGGCCACGACTACGTGGTGGAAAAACTCGAGGTCGGCGGGCGCACCTTCAGCTACCGCCAACCCGAGGGCGCGTTCACCCAGCCCAACGGCACCGTGAACCAGAAGATGCTCAACTGGGCCTATGAAGCCTTGGGCGATCGCCCGGATGATTTGCTGGAGTTGTATTGCGGCAACGGCAATTTCACCCTGCCACTGGCAACCCGTGTACGTAAGGTGCTGGCCACCGAAATCAGCAAGACCTCGGTGAATGCGGCCTTAAGCAACCTTGATGAAAACGCAGTGGCTAACGTCACCCTGGTGCGCCTGTCTGCCGAAGAGCTCACCGAGGCACTCAACGAAGTTCGACCGTTCCGCCGTCTGCACGGCATCGACCTGAAGAGCTACGAATTCGGTAGCGTCTTCGTCGACCCACCGCGCGCCGGCATGGACCCGGACACCTGCGAACTGACCCGACGTTTTGACAACATCCTGTACATCTCCTGCAACCCGGAGACGCTGGCGGCGAACATTGCGCAACTGCATGACACGCACCGGATTACCCAGTGTGCGATGTTCGACCAGTTCCCATGGACGCACCATATGGAATCCGGGGTGTTATTGACCCGGCGGTAAACTGTGGGAGCTGGCTTGAACTGGCCTAATGATTTTGGACACTTCAATCGGGCGCTATGATGGCGCCCAAATCTGAGGTGTTTGGATATGCGCAAATCTTATTCGAGTGAGTTCAAGCTCAAAGCTGCCAGCATGGTGCTGGATGAAGGGCTGCAGGTTCCCGAGGTGTGCGCCAGTTTGGATATTGGCCCTACAGCCTTGCGCCGCTGGGTGGATCAGGTGCGTAAAGAGCGATTAGGCTCGACGCCGGTAGGCGCCAAGGCGATTACTGCCGATCAACGAGAGATTCAGAGGCTCAAAGCGTTGCTTCGGGAGAAAGACCTGGACATCGAAATCCTAAAAAAGGCCAGTGCTCTCCTGCTTTTGGACGCCAAAGATCATTCACGCTGATCGATGAGCTGGACGAGCAGTACGGCGTCAACAGGTGTTGCCGGGCGTTCGGCGTCAACAGAAGTAGCTTTTACGCTTGGCGTCAGCGCCAAGGCAGAGCAAATCCTGAGCGGGAGAAGCTCAAGGCCGCGCTGGTCAGGCATCACAAGGCATCGCGGGCTTCTGCGGGAGCGAGAACTTTGGCGAAGGAGCTGCAAGAGAAAGGGCATCGCATCGGGCGGTACTTGGCTCGCAGTTTGATGCGCGAAGCGGGGATCGCCAGCCGTCAGCGCCGACGTCACAAGTACAAATCGCCCGGCGTGGAAGCGTTAGTGGCCCCGCATGTGCTCAAGCGCAAGTTTGATGTGACGGCGGTTAACCAGGTGTGGTGTGGAGACGTGACGTACATCAAAGTCGGGAAGCGGTGGCTGTATTTCGCCGCAGTTCTGGATTTGTTTGCTCGTCGGGTCGTGGGTTGGTCGTTTTCTATGATTTCCGATGCCACGCTGACCTGCGAGGCTTTGCGGATGGCAGTTGAGCTTAGAGGCCGCCCTAAAGACGTGCTGTTTCACTCAGACCAAGGTTGTCAGTACACGAGCCATAAGTTCAGGAATGAGCTGCTGGAACATGAGCTACGGCAAAGCATGAGTCGTAAAGGCGAATGCTGGGATAACGCTCCGATGGAGCGCTTCTTCGGAAGTTTGAAATCAGAATGGGTGCCTGAGACGGGCTATGAATCAGAGCATGAGGCCCGGGCAGATGTGCAGCGCTATGTCTCTCGCTACAACATCTCCAGGCCTCACAGTTACAACGATTACCGGTCGCCGGTCGTCAGGGAGAGACTGGCGGCGTGAACCTTAAATGGTGTCCAAGATTACTTGACCAGTTCAGCTTGCCTGCGATGGCGGTAGGCCTGCCCTGCATCGGTCAACTGATACACCGCTATCGCAGGCAAGCCAGCTCCCACACTGGGTTTTCATGCATCTGTTGAATCACCGTTATCCAACGGCTCCTTGCGTGGCCGACCGCCCTTCTTGCCATTGGCTCGGGCGGCGGCGGTTTTGGCGGCGCTGCTCTTGCGACCGTTGCGCGACGCTACCAGGCTCGTCGCCAGGTCCATCAAGGGCTGGCTGGTGGCGATGAGGCCGGTGATCGACACGTCCAGATCCTGCGCCTCACAGCACAGCGCCTTGCCGCCAAAGCCGACCTCCAGTTGCTGAAAGTCCTCCAGGGAAAACCCTTCGAATTCCGGTAACCCGGCCACAGGCAACATGACGCGGCTGCCGTCGCTGAAGCCGATGGAAATGCACTCGTGTTCATAGCGCACGTTGCTGGCATTGGCGTACAGACGTTTGAGCTTGCGCCCACGGGCGATTGCCTTGTCGACATCGGCGTCAGTGAGCGGCTTATAGGGCACGACTTTGGCCTTTACGATTTTTTTCATAAATCAATCTCCACAAAACCTGGTGCCCTGACCAGATTCAAAATTGTCTTCTGCCCCACAACATCGTGCCGGGCACGTGCAATCACATAAACACCACGCTGAATGATCAACCCCGGCAATACCTCATCGGCTTCCCAATCCCAGGAATGATTCTCCAGGCAAACCGTTTGCAGTTTCTCCCACCAGATCCTGCGTGCCCGCGCCAGGTAGTGCGGCTGCATGATCGCCTCACGTATTTCCTTCAGGAGCGCAGTGGATGGCCGCCTGCGATCCGGCTCTACATCCCACAACTCCACGTCTCCATCCAGAAAGCTGAAACGAAAACGCGCATCCCATGCCATGCCTCTGACATGAACGTGGGGCGGGCAGTGTTCATCCCGCAGAAACACTGAAATCACATATCCCTTGTAAGCACCTACTTTCATCGTAACCCATCTGTTAGGTTATTTTCCGCCAGGTAACAATTTTTCCGTGGCACCCGACAACCGGCTCCATCCTTGCGAAGCTGTTTCACAGATTAGTAACGACGAACAACCCCGCGAATGCGGCGTTGTAACCACTCATGCCGATGGCTGGAAATACCCTGCCAACGCCCGCAAGTCCTGCTCGCTCAGCAACCCCGCGTAATACTTCAACTGAATCCGCGCCAGCAAATACGCATGCCGTGCGTTTGCCAGGTCGCGGCGGGCGGTGAACAGTTGTTGTTCGGCGTCGAGCACGTCGAGGTTGACCCGCTCACCGCCAGCCACACTCCTTTGGGTCGCGCTGACCAAGGCTGTAGCCGAGCTGACGGCCATCCCGTAAGCACGTACTTTCGCCGCGCCGCT
Organism: Pseudomonas sp. FP2338; assembly: GCF_030687515.1. NCBI lineage: Bacteria > Pseudomonadati > Pseudomonadota > Gammaproteobacteria > Pseudomonadales > Pseudomonadaceae > Pseudomonas > Pseudomonas sp. FP2338. Next base: position 5,552,451 of record NZ_CP117436.1, read on the forward strand.
GGTGTTGAGGTTGAACTGCTTGCGCAGCTCCACCAGGGTATTGGCGGTTTGCGCGTCCAGTTCATATTGAGCCTGGGACAATTGGCTAGCCGCCTGGCGTGTGGAGGCCGAGACCGAGCCACCGGCAAACAACGGCAGGCTGACTTGGATGCCGACACTGTTGGTATCGTACTTCTGGTTGTAGCTGCTTTCCGAATCGGAGCTGGTCTTGCGGCTGCTGGCGTACAGGCTGACCTTGGGCAAGTGCCCGGCGCGCTTACGCTCGACTTCATAGGAAGCCACGTCCAGCGCGTGATGCGCAGACTTCAGCTCAGGATTGTTGGCCATGGCCATTTCACGCCATGTCTCAAAACGGTTCGGTTCCAGGGGCGCAATCTCGAACTGGCGAGCCAGCGGTGCCAGCGCTTCGATCTGCAACGGCTGACCCACGATGGCTTCCAATTCACGCAAGGCGCTGTCCTGGGCATCCTGCGATTCAAGCTCTTCAGCCTGGGCCAGGCTCAGCCGCGCCTGGGTTTCCAGCACATCGGTACGCGTGCCCTCGCCGCCTTTAAGCAGGCGTTCATTGAGTTGCAGGCGTTCGGCAAACGCGCGCTTCTGCGCGCGGCTCAACTCGATGCGCTCCTGGGCCAGCAGCGCCTGGCTATAGGCGCCCAGTACCCGCACAGCCAATTCCTGGCTTTTGCTGCGAAAGCGCTCATCGGCCATCAGCGCCTGGGCGGTGCCCTGGCGGAACCGTGCGTAGGCTTCGTAATCGAGCAGCGGTTGTTGCAGGGTCAAGGTCGAAGCGTAGCTGCGATAGTCGCGGTCGCTGGTGGTGCGGTTCTGGGTGACTTCGGATTCATTGCGCGAATTGTTGTAACTCCAGGACAGGTTCGGCAGCAACGCCGCCCGGCCGATCACGCGGTTCTCCTCACCGGCCTCACGCTCCTGGATCGCGGCCTGAAAGGTCGGATCATTACGCAGGGCCAAATCGTAAGCCTCCAGCAAACCCAAGGCCTGCGCGGCCGGCGCACAACTCAAACACAGGGTAAACAGCAGCGCCTTCATTCTTCCACCAGCGCCATGTGCGTGCGGTCGAGCAGCGGCTTGAACAGGTAGTTGAGCATCGAACGCTCACCGGTTTTGACGAAGGTTTCCACCGGCATGCCCGGCCGGATCTGCACGCCATCGAGTTGCTGCATACCGGCCGCGCTGACCTGAGCGCGCAGCGTGTAGTACGGCTCATCGGTACGTTCATCCACCTGGCGGTCGGCCGACACCAGCGTCACTTCACCGGCCACCCGCGGCGTGGTGGCCTGGTTGAACGCCGAGAACAACAATTCCACCGGCAAGCCTGGGTGTACCTTGTCGACCATCTGCACCGGCACGCGCGCCTCCACCAGCAACGGCTCGCCTTGAGGCACGATGTCCATCAGCACCTGGCCGGGCTTGATCACGCCGCCTTCGGTATACACATCGAGCCCCACCACCACACCGGCAGCGGGCGCGCGCACCCGGCTGTTGGCCAGCTCGAACTCAGCCGACGCCAGGCGGTTGCGCAAGTCATCACTGCGGGTGCGGGTGTCGGCCAACTGGCCGCGCAGGTCTTTCTGGAAATCTTCGCCCAGTTGGCGAATGCGCAAACGCAATTCGAGCACCTGGCGTTGCAGTTGCCCAATGCGGCCGAAATCCTCGGCAATGGTGCCATCGATCTGCGCGTACAGGCGCTCGCTGTCGAGCAGGCGATTACGCGCGATATAGCCATCGCGCGCCAATTCGCGCAGGCCTTGCAATTGCTCGTTGAGCGCCGCGCGTTGCTGGACTTTGCTGGCCTGGGAATCGCGGGTGCCGCGCAACTGCGCCTCGGCCCCGGCGATGGTTTCGCGCAAGCCTTGCTGCTCGGTGGCCAGCGCCTGAGCGCGGCTGCTGAACAACTGCCGCTGTAAATCCAGCAGGCTGGCCGCGTCAGGCTCGCTGAGCAATTCGGCGCCGAAGTCGATGGTTGGCAGCCCCTCGCTTTCGGCACTCAAGCGCGCCTCACTGGCCAGCGACGCCCAATACTGGCTGCGCAACGATTGCATCTGCCCGCGCAGTGGCGTTTCTTTCAAGCGCAACAGCACCTGGCCGGCCTTGACCACATCGCCATCGCGCACCTCGATGCGCTCGACGATACCGCCGCTAGGGTGCTGCACAGTCTTGCGATGGCCCGAGACCATCACTTTGCCCGACACCGCTACGCCCTTGTCCAACGGCGCCAATGCCGCCCAGCCAAGAAACCCGGCAAAACCACCGAGTACCAGCAGCCAACCCAGGCGTGAGTACTTCTTGTCATCCAGCGCCAGCACATTATTCGGTACGGGTTTGACTTGGCTCATGCCTGTTTTCCTTCACCGAGGCGGTAACTCATGCTCAATGTCGACACCGGCTTGGCCGGCGCGGGTTTCTGGCGGGCGTCCAACACGCGCGCTGTGGGGCCGAACGCTTGCAACTGGCCGTCCTTGAGAATCAGCAACTGGTCGGTCAGGGACAGCACGTTGGCTTTGTGGGTAATCAGAATGACCGTGCGGCGCTGCTGCTTGAGTTGGGCGATAGCCTGGAGCAAGGCCTGTTCACCGGCTTCATCAAGGTTGGCGTTGGGTTCATCCAGCACGATCAGCGCGGGCAGGCCGTACAACGCGCGCGCCAGGGCCACGCGCTGCTGCTGGCCGCCGGACAAACCGGCACCGCCCTCCCCCAGTTGCGTGTCGTAGCCCTGGGGCAGTTGCAGGATCAAGTCATGCACGCCGGCCATTTGCGCGGCGGCGATTACCTTGTCGGCGTCCACGTCGGCAAAACGCGCGATATTTTGCGCGATGCTGCCGGCAAACAGCTGGATATCCTGGGGTAAGTAACCCATGTGCGGGCCAAGTTGCTGCTTGTCCCACTGGGCCAGGTCGGCGCCGTCCAGGCGCACTTTACCGGCCAACGGTGCCCAGGCACCGACCAGCACGCGGGCCAGAGTGGATTTGCCGCAACCCGACGGGCCAATCACGCCCAACACTTCACCCGCCGGCAGGCTGAAGCCCAGGTTGCTGACGGCCGGACGACGGTTGCCCGGCGCGCAGGCGCTGACCTGCTCGACGCTCAGCTGGCCCTTGGGCACCGGCAAGTTCATGCGGGCTGGCCGGGCCGGGTTGTCCGCCAGCATCTGCGACAAGCGTTCGAATGCCAGGCGCGCCGAACCCCATTGTTTCCACACGCCAATCAACTGGTCGATGGGGCTGAGCACGCGGCCCATCAAGATGGAGCCGGCGATCATCATTCCCGGCGTGATATCACCCTGCACCGCCAGCAAGGCGCCCAACCCCAACACCAGCGACTGCAAAGCCAGACGCACGCCCTTGGACCAGGCGGTGACAGCAGCGGTCTTTTCACTGGCCAGGTTCTGCTGCGCCAGAAACGCCTGGTGCTGGGTGAACCAACGGTCGCGCAAGGTGGCGAGCATGCCCATGGCTTCGATGGTTTGCGCATTGCGCAAATTGGCCGTGGCCTGCTGGCTGGCGCTGATGGACAGTTGGCTGGCCTGGGCCATCGGTGCATGGCTGACATGGTGGTTGACCCACGCCAGCGCGATCAGAATCAGCGCACCGCCCAGCGCCAGCAGGCCAAGCCAGGGGTGAAAAAGGAAGATCACCAGCAGGTACACCGGAAACCACGGCGCATCAAAAAACGCGAACAACGCCTGGCCAGTGGCGAATTGGCGCAGCGTGGTCAGGTCGTTCAGCGCCTGGCCCGCCGCCTGGGTGCCGCCCTTGAGTTGTGCTTCGAACGCGGCATCGTATACGCGCTGGTTCAAGCGCATGTCCATTTGCGTGCCGAGGCGGATCACCACCTGGCTGCGCACCCATTCCAACGCGCCCATCAGGCCGAACAGGCCGAGGATCATCAGCGTCAGCATCAACAGGGTCATCAGGTTACCCGAGGCCAGCACCCGGTCGTACACCTGCAGCATGTAGAGCGCCGGGGCCAGCATCAGCAGGTTGATCACCGCCGAGAACAGGCCGATGTTGAAGAAGCCACTTTTATAGGCCGTGAGAGCAGCCAGGGTTTCGTTGCCGGCGTGGCGCATCTGGGGATTCTCGTGGGGTTAAGCGGGCAGTGCCGCCGCGTTGACAGGCGATACGGCGCTGCGCAGAATTTGGCACCGCTGTCGCTGAAGAGTTAGAAGGCTTGGCGACGGCGGTGTGTCATGCGGCGAAGGGCAGAGTGATCTCCCCTTCGCTTTTTTTATGCAGCAACGTCAGGCAGCGAGTGCCCAGTCCTGCGCCACGTCTTGCACGCCGACCAGGGCGACATCGGCCGACGGTGCGGCGTGACCCAGCCCGGCAGCGGCCAGTTGGTCGAAGGTCGAGGCCGTGGACAGGCCGAAGTCGTCCAGCAGGTTGTTGAGCACGCTTTCCAGCGCGGCGGTGTTGCCCTGCATCAGGCCGTAGATCACGCTCTGAACTTCGTTGCCCACGCGACCGGCGCCTTCGGCAGCGCTCAGGTCGAGGCCGTTGAACGCAACTTTGAAATCATTAAGGGTGAAGTCGCTGCCACTGCCGCCGCCCAGGCCGGTGCCCAGTTGCACGTTATCGAGGTTGCCCCACAGGTAGTGGTTCAGGTTGTTGCCAGCAGGCAGCGACGGGTTGAACACATAGTGCAGGCCGTTGCTGGTGTTGCTGTCGGCGATAAAGGCGTATTCGGAGTTGCTGGCGCCGTGGGTCGAATACTGGTCACCACTGAGGGAGCCGTTGCTGAAGCCACCGGTGTTGCCGGTGCCATGACCGGCCGTATTAAAGCCCACAGCCCAAGAACTCAAGTAGTCGGAGACCGACAGTGAACCCAGGCCCGAATCGTAGCTAACAGAAATAGTCATCGCTAAACCTCGTTAAACAACGTTTTAGATGAGCACGCCGGTGCGGCGCACTTTTTTGCCCACGCTTGGGCAAAACCATTGATCAGGTGCATCAGCACACCGATCAGAATTTGTATTCCAACATCCCGCTCAGGGTTCGCCCCCGCGCCAGGCTGAGGTTGTTGGCGTCGCCCATGGCGACGAAATAGGCTTCATCGGTGGCGTTTTCCAAGGCCAGCGCAATGTTCAGGTGATCGGTCATCCAGTAACTGGCGTACAGGTCGTAGAGCGTGTATTGAGGCCACATCGCCTGGTCCATCAGCTCGTAGCCCTGCTGATTGAGGTTTTCGCCATTGCCCGCGCTGTAGCGCACGCGCACACCGGTATCCAGGCGCTTGTCGAGGAAACGCGCACCCAGCGTCAGCGAGCCGCGATCGGCGGGCATATACGTGGCGTTGCCCATGATTCGCCCGCAGCTTTCCTTGTTGTTGGCGACGTTGTCGTCCAGCACTTCATAGGTGGTGACCGGGCGAATGCCGATGCGCCCGTTCGGCAGCGTGAAACGCTCCAGGCGTGTGGTGCGCGGCCCGGTGGTCTTGGCGCCGCCCATGTAATAGTTCTTGGAGCAGAACTCATTGCTGCCAATCATGTGGGTGTAACTGAGGTTGGCGTACGCCCGGCCCATGTCGTAATTGAGCTGGTATTCCACCCCGCGGAAGCGCGTCGGGTTGGTGTTGTTGACGTAGGCCATGGTCCCCAGAAACCCGCCGGACTGAGTTTCCGGCAGGCTGACGCTGGTGTTGAGGAAGGAAAAGTTTTCAATGCGGGTATCGAAGTACGCCACCTTCATGCCCAGGCGGTCATCACTGAACAGCAGCCCCTCTTTGAAGACGTTCATGCCCACTTCCCAATCCCGCGACTCTTCAGGCTTGAGGTACGGGTTGGGAAACACGCGCTCCCCGGAACCGCCACCATGCGGGCGGCCCGTCATGAAGGTTTCGGTGACGGCCGGCGGGCGCCAGCCTTTGCCCCAGCGGGTATAGAGTTGCAGCCAGTCCACTCCCGGCTTGACCGCGATGCCGAAGGTCGGCGAGAACTGCCCTTCTTCACGGTCCACATCGAACACTTGCGACACACGCTTGGCGCCCACCAGGCTGCTGAAGAAGCGATCACGCCGATACAGGGTCAAGCCGGTCTGGCCTTCCAGCCGATAACGGTCGTAGCGCAAGCCCGCATCCAGGGTCAGCCAGTCGCCATATTCGTATTGCAGGTTGTTGAACAGGCTGGCGATGGTGCGTTTGCCACTCGGCGTACTGCCTTCGGCATAGGGCAGCAGGCCGAGGTTGTTGACGGCTTCAACCTTGTTGGTGCGTGGCTTGAACTCGTCCTGATACATCTCCACGCCGTAGTTCCAGCTCAGATGCCCACGCTCGCCGAAGTCAAAACGCGAGGTGTTGTCGCCCTGCAGCCCCCAGGTATCCGTCTGGAAATGATCGCTGTAGGCACCGACGTAGTTACCCGTGCCCGGCGTCGACAGGTTGGGCGAATTGTCACGATCCAGCTGGGTCGTGACGTAATAGACCTTGGCCTTCAGATCGATCAGCGGGTTATCCGGCGTGTAGCTGTAGTCCAGCGCAAAGTTCTTGGCATTCAGGTTGTTTTTGCTGACGCGGCGGTAGTCGACGCTCTGCAGGTCATCGGTGATGTAGGCCCAGGCATCGTTGCTGTCGCTGTCGCTTTCCAGGTAGCTCAATTGCACGCGCTGATCGTTGGGCAAGTTGAGACCGAACTTGGCGATCTGCGAGCGGGTGACGCTGCCCATGTCCCCGACTTCGCTGTTCAACCAATCATCAAAGGCTGCCGGTGCGTATTTGCGCGCGCGCAGGTTGGTGCCCAGCTTGTGGTCGTTATGGGTACCGGCACGGTAGTTGCCGAAATGCCGCTCGCTGTAGCCCAGCAACACATCACCGCGCTCGTCACCAAAGGCAAACACGCCGCTGCCATTGAAGTAGGTGCCATTGCCCAATTCACCCATGCCGCTGCCGGCGCGAAAACGTCCGCCGATCTCTTTGCCGTCCTTGAGAAACTCACTGGCCTCCAGCGTCTTGAACGAGGCGATCCCGCCCAACACCGCCGCACCGCCCTGCCCCGATTGGCTGCCCTTGTCGATCTGGATGCTGGAGATGAATTCCGGGTCGATCAGCATGGTGCCGTTGCGCTGCTGGTGGCCGTTGACGTTGAAGTTCTGGCGCATGCCGTCGATGTTCATGTTCACGCGGCCGTAGTCCTGCACGCCGCGAATGTTCACCGACAGGCCGGGGTCACGCTGGTTGACGGCGGTGTACACGCCAGCGGTTTCTTCGAGCATGTCGGCGGCGTGACGGGGCGGGCGCTTGTCGATCATGTCACGGCTGATGACGGCCACGGACTTTGGGCTCTGGTATACCCAGTCGCCGGGCTGGCCGTTGGTGTTGCCGGTGATGGTGGTGGTGCCGACCGTCATGGCGCCGTCATGTTCGGCCGCCACGCGGTTGAGGGTGACCTGGCGCTCGCCGGTAAAGCGGTATTCCACCGGCGCGCCGCCGAGCAAACGGCCAAGGCCTTCCTGCACACTGAAGCTGCCCTTAAGCGCCGTGCTGCTCAAGCCTTGCAGGCGTTGGCTGTCGAACAGCACCTGCAAACCTGCCTGATCGGCGAACGCCAGCACCGCACTGCCCAGGGATTGCGCAGGGATATCAAACATCAACACCACAGGCTGGGCCGCGCCGGCTTGAGGCTGCGCGGCGTACACGGGCGCCACTGCAGCGAACAGGCCCAAGTGGATGGCCAGGGCTAACCGGCTACCGGTGATGCGCCCCTTGGTGAGTGCTGACATGTTTGATTTCCCTGCGCTAAGCGTATTTTTGTTTATGCGAATGCTTCTCACCTAGCAAGACGAGCGAGGCGCTGGAAGTCAGTAAGACTTTTTTGAAAGTTTTTCAGACAGGGGCTTTTTTAGAGGGGCTTTGGCGAGCAGCGGGAGGTGCCTCCCGCCGGGGCATCAATAGATCAGGCTGAGGCCTGCCAGGTCCAAGCGTTGCACTTGAAGTTCCTGGGTCAAGGTCGCCAGGGCGGTGTCGAGCATGTCGAGGCGGAACACGCCACTGACTTCGCGATCACCCAGGGCGGCGTTGGTCAACACCACGCGGCCAGGGCGATAGCGGTTCAGTTGCTCGATGACTTTGGCCAAGGGCAGCCGGTCGAAGATCAGCACGCCGCGTCGCCAACTGGTGGCGCGCTCCACATCGAATTGATCCAAGGGCACCACGCCGTCCTGCGCGCTGTAACGCGCCGCCTGGCCTTCCTTGAGCACGCGCTCGCTCGCACCTTGTTTCGGTACGGTTTGCAGCGCGACTTCGACGCTGTGCTGCAACACGCCCACCCAGGCCTGACGCTCATCCTCGCGCTCGACCACAAACCGCGTGCCCAATGCACGGGTCTGCGCCCCGGCGCTTTGCACCACGAACGGTCGGGTTTCTTCGCCTTTCATCGGTGCCACGTCGAAAATCGCTGAACCCTGGATCAGGCTGATGCGCCGCTGCACGCCGTCATAGTCCAGGCGGATCGCACTGGCGGAATCCAGCTCCACCGTGCTGCCATCGGCCAGGTGCACAGTGCGGATTTCGCCCTTCTGGGTCACATAGTCAGCCTGCAAACGCAGCAACGTATCCGGCCCGCGCAGCCACCCCACGCCTGCCGCCACCACCACCAGTGCGACGGCGGCCACACGCTGCCACGGCCTGCGCCGCGTGGGCCGACGCAACGGCAACGCTGCCGAAGGCGGGCGCTGACGGTGCACGGGTTCATCCTTATGCACTTCGCCCAAGGCTGCCCACGTCTGCTCGGCGAACCGCAGCGCCGCTTCATGGCGGCTGTCGCAGGCGATCCAATGGCGCAGCTCGGCCTGCTCCTGTTCGGTCAGGGCACCCGCGTGCAGGCGCACCGCCCATTCGGCAGCCGCCTCGGTAATGCTGTGCTGTTGCGGACCCTGGCTATTCACGTGTGAATCTCGAATTTTCGTTATGTAAACGCTGTGACGTCTGACGCGGGCCGTTTCGGTAATTCATTCGTCGGATGGCTTCACCTCACCGTCCTGCAAGCGCTGCATCACATAGGCCAAGGCCTTGGCCAGGTGCTTTTGCACGGAGCTGTCGCAGATGTCCAGGTGCCGGGCAACCTGGGCGTGGGTCATGCCTTCGATGCGGTTCAGACGGAAAACCTGCTGGGTGCGTTCCGGCAACTCCGCCAGTGCCTGCTTCAAAGCCTGTCGCTGTTGCTGCGCCATTGCCTGCGCCTCCAACCCGGCCACGTCATCTTCAATCTCGGCCAACGCCTCGTGGGGCACGGAATCTGTCTTGCGCCGCGCTTCCTGGCGAATATGGTCGATCAGCAGATTGCTTGCCGTTCGATAGAGATAGCCCTGGGAATTGTCGATGCGCTCGCCGGCCGGTTTTTCCGCCAGGCGCAGGAAGCTCTCCTGCACCAGGTCCGCGGCCAACTGCGGGTCCCGTACCTTGCGCGCCAGATAACCGCGCAGGGTATCGGCGTGCTTGAGAAACAGGCCCTTGAGATCCACGTCCGACAAACCGACTCCCTGGAATGTTAAGGAAACAGGCGGGCATCTTAAGCGTTGTCGAGAATGATTTTCAATTGATATCTAATCTGATTCGGTGTTCGGGTGTGTCTGAATAAGCGTTCGATAATCGAACACATCAGCCGCCTTCAATTGACCAAATTAACCATCCAGTACATTTTATCCGCACAACCAATAAGAAGTGTGGAGATACCCTTTATGCCGCCCATCGTGCTGGTGCTCAACGGCCCCAACCTCAACCTGCTCGGCACCCGTGAGCCTGCTACCTACGGGCATGAAACCCTGGCCGACATCGCCGCACTGTGCGGTCGCAGCGCGGAAAACCTCGGGTTGAAAATCGAATTTCGCCAGACCAACCACGAAGGTGAACTGCTCGACTGGATCCACGGTGCCCGTGCCCGTTGCGCCGGTATCGTGATCAATCCGGCGGCCTGGACCCACACCTCCGTAGCGATTCGCGACGCACTGGTGGCCAGTGAAGTGCCGGTGATTGAAGTGCATTTATCCAATGTGCATGCGCGCGAGGCGTTCAGGCACCACTCGTTTGTATCGCCCATTGCCAAGGCGGTGCTTGCAGGCTTCGGCAGCCACGGTTATCACCTGGCGCTGGAACACTTCAGCCACAGCCTCAAAGGATCCGCCCGATGAAACCGCGCATCCTCGCCGGCCTGATCGGCGCCGGCATCCAAGCCTCCCGCACGCCCGCCCTGCATGAACAGGAAGGCGACGCCCAAGGCCTGCGCTACCTGTACCAGTTGATCGACCTGGAAGCCCTGCAACTGAACATCAACGCCCTGCCCGACCTGCTGGACGCGGCCGAGTTGATGCACTTTACCGGCTTGAACATCACCTACCCGTGCAAGCAGGCAGTGCTGGCGCTGCTCGATGAGTTGTCTGACGAGGCGCGAGGCATTGGCGCCGTCAACACCGTGGTGTTCAAGGATGGCAAGCGCATTGGCCACAACACGGATTGCCTGGGGTTTGCCGAAGGTTTCCGGCGCAACTTGCATGATGCCGCCCGAGCACGGGTGGTACAGATGGGCGCCGGCGGTGCAGGCGCAGCAGTGGCCCATGCATTGCTGGCCGAAGGCGTGCAGCACTTGAGTATTTTTGACGTGGACATGGCCCGCGCCTGCGACCTGGTGGATAACCTTGCGCAGCGCTTTGGTGCCGGTCGCGCCCAGGTTGGCAACCACCTGGAAAACGCGATGGCCGAGGCGGATGGCCTAGTGAACACCACGCCCATGGGCATGGCCAAGCTGCCCGGCACGCCGGTGCCGCCGGCGCTGTTGCGAGCCGAACTATGGGTTGCGGAAATCGTGTATTTCCCGCTGGAAACCGAACTGCTGCGCGACGCCCGCGCCCTGGGTTGTCGCACGCTGGACGGCGGCAATATGGCGGTGTTTCAGGCAGTGAAGGCGTTTGAGTTGTTCAGTGGCCAAACGCCGGATGCGCAGCGAATGCTGGCGCACTTTCAGAGCATGAATAGCTGACTGCCGAAACCGAATCAAAAAATGTGGGAGCTGGCTTGTTGTGGCGAGGGAGCTTGCTCCCGCTGACTGCGCAGCAGTCTCCCGCTTTTTTGGGGGCGCTTCGCACCCCAGCGCAAGCAAGCTTGCTCGCCACAACAAGCCAGGCCCCACACTGATTGCGTTCCAGATTGGGAGTCGGGTGGGTTCAAGCCTGCAAGTACCGCATCACCGACTCACAAATCATCTCCCGATGCCGCTGTTTAATCGCTTCGTCCGACAGCTCGATCTGAAAAATCTCACTGAACGTATGGCGGTTGGACACCCGGTAAAAGCTGAATGAGTTGATCAGCAGGTGCACATCCAGCGGCTCCAGCCCCTCGCGAAACACCCCCATCTCGGCACCCCGCCGCAATGTGGCGCCCAGCGCTTCGAGGATGTTGCTGTTCATCGCCTTGATCGAATCCGAGCGCTTCACGTATTCCGCGTTGTGGATATTTTCGATGCTGACGATGCGCACGAAATCCACGTTCTGGTCGTGGTGATCAAAGGTGAACTCCACCAGCCGACGGATCGCTTCACGCGGTTCCAGGGCGGTGAGGTTCATGCGGGTTTCGGTGTTGCGGATGTCGCCGTAGAGTTTTTCCAGCACCTCGACGTACAACTGCTCCTTGCTGCCGAAGTAGTAATAGATCATGCGTTTGGAGGTGTGGATACGCTCGGCGATCGCATCCACGCGCGCGCCGGACAGGCCCTGCTGAACAAACTCGACGATGGCTTCCTGCAGGATGTTTTCGCGGGTCTTTTCCGGGTTGTTCTTGCGACTCTTGCGCGGTGTGTCTGACACAGCGGAGAGGTCGGGGGTCAGGGTCATGGTGCGCTCACGGCCATTTTTGTTGTGCAAGCGGCGATTATGGGCCGAGGCGCTTCCCGAAGGAAGCACCTGGCCGGCCGTTATAAACGCGCCTGACGTGCCGCGCCGCTGCGCGATTTGGCCATCGCCGCCAGGCGCACCGCCACGTTGGCCGCGCCATACCCGGCGTAACCGTTCTTGCGCTGGATGATCTCGAAGAAAAACCGCCCTTCGAACGCCTCGGTGTACACATGAAACAACTCACCGCCCTGGGCATCACGGTCGTACAGCACGTTGTAGTACGCCAGTTCGCTGAGGAACTCATCGTCGAAATCAAACCGTGCGGCCAGGTCGTCGTAGTAGTTGAGCGGGATATCCAGTAACGGCACGCCGGCCGCTTTGGCCCGGCTGACCTCCGCGAAAATATCCGCGCAGTCAAAAGCAATGTGGTGCACACCCGAACCACGATAGCTCGACAGCGCGTGGGAAATCGCCGTGTTGCGGTTCTCGGAAATATTCAGCGGCAAGCGGATCGAGCTGCAACGGCTGCGCAACGCTCGGCTTTTCACCAGGCCATACGGGTCCGGCAGCACCACTTCGTCATCGGCTTCGAAATCCAGCAGGCTCTTGTAGAACAACACCCAACTGTCGAGGCTGTCGGCCGGCAAGGCCATGGCCATATGGTCGATGCGCAGCAAACCGCCGCTGGACGCCGTTGCCGCTTGCAAGTTGAAGTCGGTGTCGTACAGCGCACCCTCGGCAGGGTCCACCAGATAAATCAGGCTGCCATCTGGCGCACGTACGGCCGCCAGTTCCAGCTCGTTAGGCCCGACCAGCCCGCGATACGGCTGGCCTTTGTAGGCCACGGCCCGCTCCAGCGCTTTGGCGCTGTCCTTGACCCGAATCGCCGTGGCGCACAACGACGGGCCGTGGGCTTCGAAAAAGTTGTGGGCAAAGGAATAGGGTTCACAGTTGAGTATCAGGTTGATATCCCCCTGGCGCAGCAGGCTCACGCTCTTGGAACGGTGCTGCCCAGCCTTGACGAACCCCAGGCGCTCCAGCCAGTGGGTCAGCTTGGCGCCGAGGCTTTCGTCCACGGCAAACTCGAGGAATTCGATGCCGTTGTATTCGCTGGCCGCCGGGGTATCAAACAGAATCTCGACGGGCTGGGCCGGCGCCTCCTGCTTGAGGCGTTCACGGGTTTTCTCTTCCAGGTACAGCAGCGAACGCAAGCCATCCGCCGCATTCGCGCGGGTCGGCGCGGCGCGGAAACCGTCGTTGAAGATCTCCAGGGACAAGGGCCCGGTGTAGCCACTTTTGATGATCGGCGCGAGAAAGCCTGCCAGGTCAAATTCGCCCTGCCCTGGGAAACAGCGGAAATGCCGACTCCACTCAAGCACATCCATGGCCAGGACCGGCGCGTCGGCCATTTGCACAAAGAAGATTTTGTCGCCGGGAATGCCAGCAATGCCGCTCGGGTCGCCCTTGAGCGACAAGGTATGGAAGCTGTCGAGCAACACGCCCAGGCTTGGGTGATCGACCTGGCGCACCAGGTTCCACACCTGCTGCCAGGTGTTCACATGCTTGCCCCAGGCCAGTGCTTCATAACCAATGCGCAAACCACGGCGGCCAGCGTGCTCGGCCAGCAAGCTGAGGTCATCGAGCAAAATGCGTTCATCGCCCACGCAATCTGCCGAGGCATTGCTGCACACCAGCACCAGGTCGGTGCCCAGCTCCTGCATCAAATCGAATTTGCGTTCGGCGCGTTCCAGGTTGCGCGCCAGGCGGTCGCGGCGGCATCCTTCAAAGTCGCGGAACGGCTGGAACAAGGTGATGGCAATGCCCAGGTCGGCGCACATCTGCCTAACTTCCCGCGGGCTGCCGTCGTAATACAACAGGTCGTTCTCGAAGATCTCCACCCCGTCAAACCCGGCAGCGGCGATGGCTTCGAGCTTTTCCGGCAGGGTGCCGCTCAAGGAAACGGTGGCAATGGAACGTTGCATGGGGCGACTCCCGGAGTTGTTATTTGCAGCAAATTATTGGCCCCTAGCCTACACGCAGCAATTAAAATGTACGAACCGGTTAGTTTTTTGTGCGATTACCGAACACTATGCCCTGTTGGCGAATTGACGACTTTTTAACCGCTGCGCACCATCGAACCTGCACCAAGACCCAGAACACACCATAAAAATTTCAAAAACGGGTACGACCTCATGCCTTCGCAAAACTCCGCTCTGGCCGCGCGCCCGGGCAACCCGCACGCCGGCATCGGCGACAAGATCCGTGGCGCCATGGCCGTGGGTAAAACGCGCTGGGGCATGCTGGCCCTGGTGTTCTTCGCCACCACCCTTAACTACATCGACCGCGCCGCCCTGGGCGTGATGCAACCGATCCTGGCCAAAGAGATGAGCTGGACGGCGATGGACTACGCCAACATCAACTTCTGGTTCCAGGTGGGTTATGCCATCGGTTTTGTGTTGCAAGGCCGGCTGATTGACCGCGTGGGCGTCAAGCGCGTGTTCTTCTGCGCCGTGCTGCTGTGGAGCCTGGCCACCGGTGCCCACGGCCTGGCCACCTCGGCGGTGGGCTTTATGGTCTGCCGCTTTATTCTCGGGCTGACGGAAGCCGCCAACTACCCGGCCTGCGTCAAGACCACGCGCTTGTGGTTCCCGGCCGGTGAGCGCGCAGTGGCCACCGGCATCTTCAACGCCGGCACCAACGTCGGCGCGATGATGACCCCAATGCTGCTGCCGTTGATCCTGCACGTGTGGGGCTGGCAGGCGGCATTCCTGTGCATGTCGGCACTCGGCGCAATCTGGCTGGTGTTCTGGGGGTTGAAGTACTACAACCCGGAAGACCACCCGACGGCCAAACAATCCGAATTGGACTACGTGCAACAGGAAGCCGAACCCGAGCAACCGAGCGTGCCGTTCAGCCGCATCCTGCGCATGCGCGGCACCTGGGCCTTCGCCCTCGCCTACGCCATGACCGCGCCGGTGTTCTGGTTCTACCTGTATTGGCTGCCGCCGTTCCTGAACCAGCAATACAACCTGGGCATCAACGTGACCCAGATGGGCATTCCGCTGATCATCATTTACCTCACCGCCGACTTCGGCAGCGTGGGTGGCGGGATTCTGTCGTCATTCCTGATCGGCCGCGGGATGAATGCGATCAAGGCGCGGCTGTTGTCGATGCTGCTGTTTGCCTGCTGCATCGTTGGCGTGATCATGGCCGCCGGTTCCAGCCAATTGTGGGTTGCCGTGTTCGCCATCTCCCTGGCGATCGGCGCGCACCAAGCCTGGACCGCCAACATCTGGAGCCTGGTGATGGACTACACGCCCAAGCACATGATGAGCACGGTGTTCGGTTTCGGCGGCATGTGCGCGGCCATCGGCGGCATGTTCATGACCCAGATCGTCGGGCACATCCTTACCGTGACCAACAACAACTACACCGTGTTGTTCACTCTGATCCCGGCGATGTATTTCATTGCGCTGACCTGGATGTACTTCATGGCGCCGCGCAAGATTCCCAAAGTCGACGTGTAACTCACCGCCGCCGCTGCTGCCAGGCAGCGGCCAGCCCGCTCATGCAGATCACCCCGATGCCGACCACCGTGGTCACGTCGGGGGTATGGCTGAACACCAGCCAACCCAATAACCCCGCAAACACGATCTGGCAATAGCCGAACGGTGCCAGCAAGGCTGGCGCCGCGAAGCGGAACGCCTGGGTCAACATCAAGTGCGCCGTCATGCCGCAGGTGCCCAGCGCCAGCATCAGGCAGGCATGCCATAGCGTCGGGACCTGCCAGAAGAACGGCACCAGCGCACTCATCACCAAGGTATTGCACAGCCCGGCGAAGAAGTTGCTGGTGGTCGGTGTGTCGTATTGGCTGAGGATGCGCGTGAGCAATTGGTAGAAACAGAAGAACATCGCCGAACACAGCGGCAGCAACACCGCAGGCGTGAACAACTCGCCGCCGGGGTGGATGATGATCAACACACCGACAAACCCGCAGATCACCGCCAGCCATTGGCCACGCGTGACGTGCTCGCCGAGCAAAGGCACCGACAGCGCCGTCACCAGGATCGGTGCCAGGAAGTTCACCGCCGTGGCTTCCGCCAACGGGATGTAATGCAGCGCGGCGGTAAAAAACAGACTCGTGCCCAACAGGCACAACGCCCGCACCACCTGCATACCCGGCCGCTTGCTGCGCAGCACCCGCAAGCCGGATTGCGGCAGGAAAATCCCGGCCATCAGCAAGGTGTGCACCAGGTAACGCGCCCACACCACCATTACAATCGGGTAAAACCCGGCCAGGTATTTGGACAGGGCGTCGTGGCTGGAGAACAGAAACGTCGCCAGCACAATCAGCAGGATGCCTTTGAAAGGATGGTTGACGCCGGAAAGGGGTGTGCTGACAGTCATTGAATTCTCTTGCATGGTGGGCTGAACGCTGAGCACTGAACGCGGTAGCACTCAACCCGGTAATCTAGCAGCCGGGCCGAAGTCTGCCCCAAGAGCATAACCAAACACCGTGCGAACAGCGCACTAAATCACGGGTTTCGAGTCCAACGCTGCACGTTCACCGTCGCGTTGCACCCTTTTTAACCAAGGCCATGTCGCTATGAAAAAAACACTCTTTGTTCTTTCTGCCCTTGCCCTGCTCACCGCGTGTAACAAGGAACCCAAGGAGGCCCCAAAGCCCGCCCCCGCTTCCGTGCAAGCCACGCTGGTGCCGGCAACCCCACCGACCGATAAATGGGTCGGCAAATGGATCGGCGTCGAAGGCCTGAACCTGACCATCGCCAAGGACGACAGCATCGGCCGTGGCCACTACCTGCTTACCATGAAATACGGCCTTGATGCCGACGACTCCGGCACCTTCAAAGGCGAAGCCAATGAAGACGGCATCAGTTTCACCCGCCCGGACGGCCCGCAACAGTTGAGCGCCGGCGACGGTGAAGCCACGGGCCTTAAATGGCTGGCAGATAAAAAAGACTGCCTGATCGTCGACACCGGCGAAGGCTACTGCCGCGACTGAGGCGGCAAACCTGACATAACTTTCATCTGGCGCCCCTGCCGACACGGCCTGACAGCAGCGATACTAGGCAGCTCTCGTTGCTTGTCAGACAGCCGGGCTGGCGCCATGCCCCTGCACCGACAACACTGCTCTTAAAATATAGAGCACAGGCTTAACGAGAGGACTGCACCAATGCTATGGAAAAAAGGCCGACGCAGCGACAACGTGGTGGACGCCCGTGATGACAGTGGCGGCGGCGGTGGCGGTATGCGCTTTGGTGGCGGCAAAGGCCTGAGCCTCACGGCGATCGTGCTGATCGTCGGCATTGGCTGGCTGACCGGCCAGGACCCGATGCAGATCCTCGGCCAGCTAAGCGGCCAAATGGAGCAAGCGCCCCCGGCGAGTACGCAGGCGCGCCAGGCGCCGCCGGCCAACGACCAGCAGGCCGATTTCGTGCGCGCCGTGCTGGGCGACACGGAAGACACCTGGGGCCAGGTGTTCAAGGAAAACGGGTTGGTCTACAAGAACCCGAAACTGATTCTGTTCCGTGGCCGGGTCAATTCCGCCTGCGGTGGTGCCACCTCGGCCAGCGGCCCGTTCTATTGCCCGGCTGACCAGCAAGTGTATCTGGACCTGGATTTCTTCCGGGAGATGTCGCAACGCTTCAAGGCTTCAGGCGAGTTCGCCCAGGCGTATGTGATCGCCCACGAAGTCGGGCACCACGTGCAAACGCTGCTGGGCATCTCGGCCAAGATCCAGGCCGCACGCCAGCAAGGTCGGCAGATGGAAGGTGACGGCGGTTTACTGGTACGCCAGGAACTGCAAGCCGACTGTTTCGCCGGCGTGTGGGCCAACCGCGCGCAAAAACGCCTGAACTGGCTGGAGCCCGGCGATATTGAAGCCGCACTGAATGCGGCCAACGCCATCGGCGATGACCGTTTGCAGCAACAGGGTCAAGGGCGCGTAGTGCCGGACTCGTTTACCCACGGCACCTCGGCACAGCGGGTTCGCTGGTTCAAGACCGGCTTCGCAGAGGGCCAGATCTCTCAATGCGACACCTTTACAGCCAAGAGTCTTTAAATGAATAAACGATTGGGATTGCTGCTTAGCGCATTAGCGATGTGTTCCACCGCCAACTGGGCCGCCGAGAAAGAACATGGCGTCAAGGTGGTCAGCCCCGATCGTTTCCAACTGGATGCCGGCGCCTTGAGCCTGGGCTTGAGCCAGGACTGGAGCCAGCCGTTGCCCAACGTCACCCGCGCGTTGATCATCGTGCATGGTCGCCTGCGCAATGCGCAGACCTACCTGCAAAGCGGCGAAGATGCCGCCCAGCACGCAGGCGTTGCCGCCAATACCCTGGTGATCGCACCGCAGTTTTTGAATGAGCTGGATACCCAGCGCAACCATCTCGATAGCCAGGTGCTGCGCTGGAACCACAACGACTGGATGGCCGGCGACCCGTCGACCGGCCCAGGCCAGGTCAGCTCCTACGGCGCCCTCGACCAGATCATCAAGCACTTGGGCAACCGCAAGCTGTTCCCGGCGTTGAAAGAAATCGTGGTAGCCGGCCATTCCGGCGGCGGCCAGGTGGTGCAGCGCTTCGCCCTCACTGGCCACGACCACCCGATGTTGCAAACCGAGGGCATCAGCCTGCGTTACGTGGTGGCCAACCCGTCGTCCTACGCCTACTTCACCCCGCAACGGCCGGTGAAGTTTGATGTGGCCAGTTGCCCAGGCTTCAACGACTGGAAGTACGGCATGCAAAACCTGCCGGATTACGCCAAGGGCCAGAGCGCGCAGCAGTTAGAGCAGGTTTACGTGTCACGCAACATCACCTACCTGCTGGGCCAGCAAGACACCGACCCCAACCACCCGGCGCTGGATAAAAGCTGCGAAGCCGAAACCCAGGGCGCGTATCGCCTGATTCGTGGGCATAACTATTTTGACTCCCTCAAGCAGCGCCATCCGCAGCTGACACAGAAGCTGGTGGAAGTGCCTGGGGTTGGGCACGACGGCGATAAGATGTTTACGTCGCCTGAGGGTGAGAAGGTGCTGTTCGGGAAATAGGATCAAAAATGTGGGAGCTGGCTTGCCCTAATGCCAGCCAGTTAAGAGCTAGAACTGACAACCAGTAACCTGTGGCGAGGGAGCTTGCTCCCGTTGGGCCGGGCTGGCGCTCCAGCGCGAAGCGGCCCCTGCTCTTTGCTTTAAAAGCATGGGACTGCTACGCAGTCCAACGGGAGCAAGCTCCCTCGCCACAATTACCGGCTATGCCTTAACTGCCTGGCAAGCTCAGCTCCCACACAAGCCCGACCGAGGTGTCTGGGTTAGAGCATCCGGCGCAACGCCGCGCAATCCTGCGCATGCCAATCCGCCAGTTCCGGCCACGGGTTCTCCGGCAAGTTCACCAGCACCGTGCGCGTCCCCGCCGCCCGGCCACAAACCAGGTCAAAGCGGTAATCCCCAACCATCACCATCGCGCTCGGCGCGACCTGCCAGGCAGTCGCCAACTTCAGCAACCCACCCGGATCGGGTTTTGGCGGCGCATCATCACGCCCCAGCACATCCTCGACGGCAAAGCAGTCCGCCAGGCCAATCGCTTCAAGGGTGATATGCGCCAACTCCTGCGCATTGCGCGTCAGGATGCCCAGGCGATAACCCCGCCCGGCCAGCTCGCGCACCAGCTCCACCGCGCCAACAGCAGCAACCGAACCCACGGCCAGCTCGCGCTCGTGCTCAAGCAACCAGGCATGCTTGGCCGCCGCCACATCCGTAGGCAATGCCGCCAGGTGCGTGAGAATGTCGTCTTCAGGTGGAATATCGAGGGCCGCGCGAATCGCCGCAAAATCATGCACGGCCACCGTGAGGGTGCCGTCCATGTCAAAAACCCAATGCTTAACGTCCGACAGGCTCATGCCCAATCCTTGCGATGGCGAATCAGCCCTTCCTGGGTCACCGAAGCCACCAGTTGCCCGGCGCGGTTGTACACGCTGCCACGGGAGAAACCCCGTGAATTACCGGCCCACGGGCTGTCCATGGCGTAGAGCAGCCAGTCATCGGCACGCAGGTCGGCGTGGAACCACAGCGCGTGATCAAGGCTGGCGACCTGCATGTCTTTCTGCCAAACCGTCTTGCCGTGGGGCAGCAGCGAAGTGGTCAACAGGCCGAAGTCCGAAGCGTAAGCCAGCAGGTATTTATGCAGCGCCGGCGAATCGGCCAGTGCGCCGTCAGCACGAAACCACACGTACTTGACCGGGTCGGACGGCTGCGGGTTGAACGGGTCTTTTTCGGTCACCGGGCGCACTTCGATCGGCTTGGGGCACAGCAGCTTGTCGCGCATGTGCTCGGGGATCAGGTGCGCGCGTTGCTTGGTCAGTTCCAGCTCCGACGGCAGGTTTTCCGGGCCGACGACCACGGGCATGGTGGTCTGGTGCTCGAAGCCTTCTTCGTCATACTGGAACGAGGTGGTACAGGTGAAGATCGGGTTGCCCTTCTGGATCGCCGTGACGCGGCGTGTGCTGAAACTGCCGCCATCGCGCACGCGGTCCACCGAATACACCACGGGCAGCGCTGCATCGCCAGGGCGCAGGAAATAGCCATGCAGGGAATGCACGTGGCGCGCTTCTTCTACGGTCTGGCTGGCGGCCGACAGCGACTGGCCCAGCACTTGGCCGCCGAACAGTTGGCGAAAACCCAGGTCCTGGCTGCGGCCGCGAAAGAGGTTTTCCTCGATCGGCTCCAGGGTCAGCAAGTCCACCAGATCTTCCAATACTTGGCTCATAGAGCAACTCCTACAATCAATAGAGCATTCCGGGCTGCTTATCCGTGCAGCGTGTCCAACCATTGGGCGCGGGTGATGCGGTACAACACATGATGGCGCAGCGGGTCATCGGCTGCGACCTTGGGGTGTTCAAAATCTGCCTGCGGATCGTAATGCATACCGATGGCCTGCATGACTTTTTGTGATGGCAGATTGGATTCGGTGGTGAAGGCGAGGATTTCATCCAGCTGCAGCCGGTCAAAACCACAGCGCAGCGCGGTCCACGCCGCCTCGCTGGCGTAACCCAGGCCCCAATGCTCGCGAGCCAGGCGCCAGCCAATTTCTACCGCCGGGGTAAAGTCGGCCTCGAAGTTGACGTTTTGCAGCCCGGTCAGGCCGATAAATTCGCCGGTGTCCTTGCGCTGCAAGGCCCAAAAGCCAAAGCCATATTCGGCGAAGTGCCCGCGAATCCGGCCGATCAACGCGGCGCTTTCCAGGTGGCTCAACTTGGCCGGGAAATAACGCATCACCTGCGGGTCGGCGCACATGCGTGCAAATTCCGTCAGGTCGCTGTCGCGCCATTGGCGCAGCACCAGCCGTGCGCTTTCCAATTCCAGTATCGGCTCCATGGGTCCCCCTCCCTTGCCATGTGCGTGAGTGTACAGCGCTGGTAAGATCCGTCGCAGGTTCCCGTCAGAAAATCCCATGCCTCTGCCATTGATCTACCACGATGACTACAGCCCTGAGTTCCCGGCGGACCACCGGTTCCCCATGGACAAATTCCGCCTGTTGCGTGACCACCTGGTGGACAGCGGCCTGACCCAGGACAGCCACCTGCTGCGACCCGAGGTCTGCCCCGCCGAGATTCTGGCCCTGGCCCATGAACCTGGGTATATCGAGCGCTACATGAGCGGCGAGTTATCCCGCGAAGACCAACGCCGCCTCGGTCTGCCCTGGAACGAAGCCCTGGCCCGGCGTACCGTGCGTGCAGTCGGCGGCTCGATACTCGCAGCGCAAAAGGCCCTGGAACACGGCCTGGCCTGCCACCTGGCGGGCGGCACGCACCATGCCCATTACGACTACCCCGCGGGCTTTTGCATCTTCAATGACCTGGCGGTGATCAGCCATTACCTGCTGGCCAGCGGGCGGGTCAACCGCGTGCTGATCTTCGATTGCGACGTACACCAGGGCGACGGCACCGCGCGCATCCTGCACGACACGCCGGATGCCATCACCGTGTCGCTGCACTGCGAAAAGAACTTCCCGGCGCGCAAGGCCCAGAGCGACTGGGACATCCCGCTGCCCATGGGCATGGGCGATGCCGACTACCTCAAGGTGGTCGACGACGCGCTTAACTACCTGTTGCCGCTGTACCAGCCCGACCTGGTGCTGTACGACGCCGGGGTGGATGTGCACAAGGACGACGCCCTCGGTTACCTCAAGCTGACAGACGCAGGCGTCGCCGCCCGCGATGAAAGCGTGATGCGCCACTGCCTGGGCCGCGACATCCCGGTGATGGGCGTGATCGGCGGTGGCTACAGCAAAGACCGCCCGGCCCTGGCCCGCCGCCACGGCATCCTGCACCACAGCGCGCAACGGGTGTGGGCGTCATCAGGTTGTCATTGAGTTGTGCGCGTTACCCACAATGCCTGTGGAACGGCCTGTGGATAACTTGAGCGTAAGGGCCCGAAAGCCAGCAGCCGTATGGCGTGTAGGAAAGTGTACGTTTTTTGATCAGGCAGCTACGCCGTCGTCGGGTAGAATGCTCGGCCTATTCAAGCGACCGTAGCCCTGCCCATGCCCCAGACCCCTTCTCAACACGTCACTATTATCGGCGGCGGCCCTGCCGGGCTGATGGCCGCTGAAGTCTTGAGCCAGGCGGGCGTGCGGGTGGACGTGTACGACGGCATGCCTTCGGTGGGGCGCAAGTTCCTGCTGGCGGGCGTGGGCGGCATGAACATCACCCACTCCGAGGCGTACCCGGCGTTCCTGTCGCGTTACGCCGAACGCGCGCCGCACATGGCGCCGTTGTTGCGCGCGTTCGGTAGCGACGCCTTATGCGAATGGATTCATGGCCTGGGCATTGAAACCTTTGTCGGCACCTCCGGCCGCGTATTCCCCACCGACATGAAAGCCGCCCCACTGCTGCGCGCCTGGCTCAAGCGCCTTCGCGACCAGGGCGTGGTTATCCACACCCGGCATCGCTGGCTGGGTTGGACCGACGACGGCGGTTTACTTATCCACAGCCCGGACGGCGATAAAACTGTGCACAGCGATGCGGTGTTGCTGGCCTTGGGCGGCGGCAGCTGGTCGCGCCTGGGCTCCAACGGTGCCTGGCTCAAGTTGCTGGAAGATAAAGGCGTGCCCTACGCCGCACTGCAACCGAGCAATTGCGGCTTCGAAGTGTCGGGCTGGAGCGAGTTGATGGTCAGCAAATTCGCGGGTGCGCCGTTGAAGAACGTCGCCATCGGTTTGGCAGATGACAAGCCACGGTTGGGGGAATGCGTGATCACTGCCCTGGGTATCGAAGGCAGTTTGATCTATGCGCTGTCGGCACCGATTCGCGAAGCGATCAACCGTGACGGCTCAGCCACGGTGCATATTGATTTGTTGCCGAGCAAGCCGCTGGACAAAGTGATGACTGCCTTGGGCAAGCCGCGTGGTTCGCGCTCGATGAGCAAGCATTTGCACAGTCAGTTGGGGCTCGATGGCGTGAAGGCGGCGCTGTTGCGTGAACTGGCGCCCGCTGAGCACTTCCATGATCCGGCGCAATTGGCGGTAGATATCAAGGCGCTGCCGCTGACGCTGGTGAAGGCGCGGCCGCTGGATGAGGCAATCAGCACGGCGGGTGGCGTACCGTTTGAGGCGTTGGATGAGCGGCTGATGCTCAAGCAATTGCCAGGCGTGTTCTGTGCGGGGGAGATGCTGGATTGGGAAGCGCCGACCGGCGGGTATTTGCTGACGGGGTGTTTTGCCAGTGGACGAGCGGCTGGGCGTGGTGTGTTGGAGTGGCTTCAGCGCTGAGTTCAAGTACGCTATCGCAGGCAAGCCAGCTCCCACATTTTGAACTGTGAACACCGTCAAATGTGGGAGCTGGCTTACCTGCGATGAGGCCCTGACAGACTTACTTCTTCTTACGCGGCCCGGTATTAAACACCGGCACTTTACGCACCGGTTTAATCGACGGCTCAGCCGGCGCCACATCACCACTGTCCACCCACTTACCCAAATTGCGCTTGCCGCCACCGCCGCCCGACGCTTTAGGCTTCTTCGGCTTTTTCGGCTTCTTCACCACTTGCCCGCTGGCATCGGTGTCCGGCACGCGGTGCTCAGGTTCAAAATCCGGCTCCATCTGGCGGGTCAGCGTCTGACGCGTGAGCATCTCGATGGCCGACAGCATGTTCACTTCATCGGCACACACCAGCGAAATCGCCTCACCGGTGTTGCCCGCCCGGCCAGTACGGCCGATACGGTGGATGTAGTCTTCAGCCACGATCGGCAGGTCAAAGTTGACCACCAGCGGCAAGTCTTCAATATCCAGGCCACGGGCCGCCACGTCGGTGGCTACCAGAATCTGCACATCGCTGGATTTGAAACGGTCCAGCGCGCGTTGGCGGGTGGCTTGGGGTTTGTCGCCATGGATGCCGTCGGCATTGATGCCCAGGCCCTGCAACTTGTCCACCAGCGCATCCACACCGTTACGGGTCTTGGCGAACACCAGCACCTGCTTCCAACGGCCTTTGCGCATCAAGTGCACAAACAGCTCCGGCTTGCGCTTCTTGTCCACCGGCACCACCCACTGCTTCACGGTGCTGGCGGCGACGTTACGCGGGCTCACTTCAATGCTCAGCGGGTCGTTGAGCATCTGCCCGGCCAATTGGCGGATTTCATCGGAGAAGGTCGCGGAGAACAGCAGCGTCTGGCGCTTTTTCGGCAGCATGCGGTAGATGTTCGCCAGCTCTTCGGAGAAGCCCAGGTCGAGCATGCGGTCGGCTTCATCCAATACCAGCGTTTGCAACTGGTTGAGTTTCAGCGCGTTCTGGCGGAACAGGTCGATCAGGCGGCCCGGCGTGGCGACCAGAATGTCGACGCCCTTGCGCAGCTTCATCATCTGCGGGTTGATGCTCACGCCGCCGTACACCGCGTAAGTGGTCAGCGGCAGGTGTTGCGCGTACTCGGCGACGCTGGCGTGAACCTGCTCGGCCAGCTCGCGGGTCGGGCACAGGATCAGCGCACGCGCCGAGTTGGCGGCGACTTTCGGCCCTTCCATGGTCAGCAACTGCAGGAGCGGCAGGGCGAAACCAGCAGTTTTGCCGGTGCCGGTCTGGGCCGCGGCCATCAGGTCGCGACCGGCCAACACCGCCGGAATGGCTTGCGCCTGCACCGGCGTCGGGGTCTGGTAGCCAAGCGTCTCAAGGGCGCGCAGCAAGGGTTCGATCAGGCCAAGTGTGGCGAAAGTCATGTGTTTACCGTAGGAAAAATTCAGCGCTTAGGCGGGTAAAAAAAGCCGCAATGCGCCGCAGTTTACCTTATTTCCGGTTTTGGCTTACGCCACTGTGGCAGGCTGATCAATAGCACCGCGCTGATGATCACCAGCATCGCCAAGGCTTCTTCCATGCCGATGGTCTCACCGACGAACACAATCCCCAACAACACCGCGACGGCCGGGTTTACATAGGCATAGCTGGTCGCCGCCGCCGGGCGTACGTGCTTGAGCAGGTACATATAGGCATTGAAGGCGATGATCGAACCGAACACGGCCAAGTACGCCAGAGCCAGCCAGCCTTCAATCGGCGGCACAGCCTGCAGGCGTTCGCCGCAGAGCGCACTGCCCACCAACAGCAAAGCACCGGCGACGATCATTTCCGCCGCACTGGCCATCGCACCGGCAGGTAATGGCAAGTGCCTGCTCCACACCGAGCCAAAAGCCCAGGAGGCAGCGGCGAACAGCAACAACATCGCCCCGGCTGGGCTCGATTGCAGGTTGGAACCCATATTGAGCATGGCAATGCCGATAATCCCCAGCACCACCCCGGCCCATTCCAGGCGGGTATTACGCGCGCCCCAGAAATAGCCGAACAGCAACGTGAACAATGGCACCGTCGCTACCGCCAATGCCGCAACACCCGACGTTACCCCCGTGTGCTCAGCCACCGACACCGCGCCATTGCCAAAGGTGAGCAGCAAAATGCCGATCTTGCCCGCAGCCTTCCACTGCACCCACGTCGGCGCAGGTGCCCCGCGCCAGCGCAAAAAGCCATACATCAGCAAACCCGCCACCAGGAATCGAATCCCGCCGAGCATCAGCGGCGGCCAGTATTCAACGCCGATTCGAATCACTAAGTAGGTGGAACCCCAAATCACATACAGCGCAAAAAAAGCGGCGATCAACGGTAATGGAAAGCGACGTGGGCCAGGCATTGGGCGGCTCGATGGCAGGAGATGGGAGGCTTATTCTAAAAAGGCAGCACGCTAAACATAAGTTACAAAACCTGTTTAAAGCGCCGATACACTTTTCAAAGCATGGTTGTGAGGGCTATAAACCGTGCTTTCGAAAGCCACACGTTACTGGAGCCTTATCATGGACAAATACGACCGCATGCTCCTCAGCGCCCTGCTCGAAGACGGCCGCGCGTCCTACGCGCAATTGGCCCGCACGGTAAACCTTTCTGCGCCCGCCGTGGCTGAGCGCGTGGCCAAGCTGGAGGCCAGCGGCGTGATCACCGGGTATCAGGCCAAGGTGGATCTATCCAAAATCGGCTTGCCTATCCAATGCACGATCGAACTGCGCTTGACCAATAACGGCAGCCAGAAGGTCTACGACGCGCTGGCTGAAATTCCCGAGCTGACCGAATGCCACCGGGTCACGGGCGACCCGTGCGTGATCATGCAGGCGGCGGTGGGTTCGATGCCGGAGCTTGAGAACCTGATTAACCGCGTGGCGAAATTCGGGTTCAGCAAGACCTCGATTATTTTGTCCAGCGCGATAGAACGGCGGGTGCCGTTGGGCCATTTGGAGGTAAAAAATGCTGGGTAAGCACAGCAAAATCGTCAGCCTCAGCCACCCGATCACTGCGCGCATTCCATTGTGGCCGGGGGATCCGCCGGTGGTATTTGAAGACGTCGCGTGCCTGGGAAAAGATGGCTATTTCCTGCGCCGCTTCAGTATGGGCGAACACAGCGCCACCCACATGAATGCACCGAACAGCTTCTATGCCGATGGCATCGGGATTGACGGCTATCAACCCCAAGACCTGGTTCGGCCTGCCGTGGTGATTGACGTGCGCGCGCAAACCCAAGGTAACCGCGACTACCAGATCGGCCTGCATGACCTTCAAGCCTGGGAACACCAACACGGGCGCATCGAGCCGGGCTCGGTCGTGCTGATGTACACCGGCTGGCAGCACCTCTGGAACGACCCCATCGGCTTTTTTGGCGAAGATGCCCAAGGCCTGCACTTCCCAGGCATTGGCGAGCCGGCGATACGCTGGCTGCTGGAACACCGACAGATCGCCGGCGTGGGCATTGATACCCACGGGGTTGATCCGGGGCAAAGCACTGCCTTTGCCACCAACCATGCCGTACTGGCCGGCAATGGCATCGTATTGGAGTGCCTGACCCATCTGGAGCGGCTGCCGGCCAAGGGCGCGACCCTTGTGATTGGAGTACTGGGACTGGAAGGCGGCTCGGGATCGCCGGTCTCGGTGATGGCGTTTATTCCCTGACAACGCCATCGTCGCGGTGCGATGGGTTCAGTTGCATCACTGCATATTTGAACGCTGAACAATCAGATCGACAATCTGCTGGAAAGTCGTGATGTGATCCCAGTCTTCCTGAGTCGCTTGCAGGTTGAATTGCCACTTGATCTGCATGACGAAGCAGGTCAAATCCTCATCAATGATCTTGAAGTCATGGATGAAATCCGTCTGCTCGGTCACCTGGCTTCGGTCGATGAAGCCGATGATATCGACGAACAGCTGAATCACTTTTTCGCTGATCTCGGTTCGGGTCAGACTACCTTCCATTTCTCGCCTCATAGGCACACTTACCAATACTGATCAGGTCAAAAATAGCCAACCCCGCAGCAACGAAGGGGATGCCCCGCCCAATAATGCCAAATACTCGAACGGTGCCGAACGTTGCTTTTGCCATCTTGGCCGCTGTCGGTTGCCGGATCAGTGTTCGAGGGAAAAAGCGCATTCCAATGAGGCTAGCCAAATTCGTCGTTTTGCTTGAGCCGACGTGGACCCAAGTCCCCACGGCGATTTTGCTGATCGGTATGCCCGCCGCGCCAGTAAGAACCGTTGCTGCCGTCAGGCCGTAGTGTTGCTGCGTGCATTTCCAGAGGTCGTCAACGGTGGTGTCAGGCGCCGTGGTGTCCGCCTGAACGGGCTTGAGTAACGTGTAACTGGCCCCATGAGTCCATCCTGGCGAATTAGGCAAAACCATGACTGCCGGGCAGCTTGTCATCGTGTTTCCCAAATGAAAAGTCATGCTGGACGTCGAGCCGAAATCGACGCCATTGCGCTGGAGTTCAAATTGGCTTCGCATAATTGCTGTGTGGAGATCGCTTTCCTGCATGACGTAGTCCCTTTACGTAAATAGCAGGCGAGATGTTAAGTCGCAAAAAGGCGCGATAGGCGGGTGAAGGGAAAAACCAGAATGGTCCGACGACGCAATAGGGCTTCCCCTACTTACCATTCGGAAAGAATGAAAAAGCCCCTAAAAACAGCTGATGTTTTGGTGGCCAGCAGGACCGATCCCTTTCATTTGCGGGACGTTTCCTAGAGAATTCCACGGCCTTGTTTCCGTCGGATCAGGTAGCTAGTCTCGCTCCGTCATCGAATGTTTGGTGGCCGGACGTGCAAGTCCGACGGCAAGTAAGATCCATAAACAACCTACAGCTAAATGCCAGCTTCCATGTTGGCGTTTGCCCTTATGGCGGCTGTACGTGGGAGACCTTCGGGTCTGCTGGGTTTGACTTCTTGCCCCGGTCTTGCACACCTACGTACAGTTGCCACCCTCTTCGCGTGCAAGCGGACGGTGCCAACTTCTTCCAGCAAGGAGTTCAACCATGGCCAAAGTTACCCCCGATCCACCCAACTTCCTCAGCGAAGACGCCCTCCTCAACCGCCGAGCCATCGACTATTACCTCAAAGCATCCGCCCCGGACGCGCCCAATTTTGTGCTCAATGACAACCTGAGTTTCGAAGACGCCCTCGCCCATGCGGCCGACTTGCTGCATTGCGCGGTGGAGACGGTGAATGTGTCGGGGGAGACGCTCAGCACCCAGCAGCGGGCGGTGATGCATTTGGTGGGGATGGCCAAAGGTGTGGTGGATCGGGCGTTGGAGTGTGTGAAGCCTCGATGAGCACCGCATAACCCAATGTGGGAGCGGGCTTGCTCGCGAAGGCGGTGGGTCAGTCAATATATTCGGCGACTGACACACTGCATTCGCGAGCAAGCCCGCTCCCACATTTTGAGCTTCAGTGTTCTTGGAATTGGGGTTGGTTTAGAACCCGCGGTGCTTTTTCAGGTGTTCGTTGATCTTCGCCGCGGGCACTTTCTGCAAGGTACACAGCAAATCGTGGGACAGTTCGCGCAAGCCGTGGGTGCCGCGCAGTTGCTGGGCCAGGTGCGTGGTGAGGTTGGCCGCCATTTCCGCATCCGCCATCGCCCGGTGAGCCTTGCCGGTGTGGGGCAGTTGGGCGAGCGCGTTCAGCGTGCCGAGCTTGTGGTTGGGTGCCGACGGCATCAGGCGGCGGGCCAGCAGCAGCGAGCAGGCGAATTTTTGCAGGCGGGTGCGGCGGATCAGGCCCAGTTCAAAGTCCCAGAACCTCTGGTCGAACGCGGCGTTGTGCGCCAGCAGTGGCGTGGTGCCGACAAATTCATTCACTTCATTCATCACCCGCTCAGCCGGTGGCGCGCTGCGCAGCATGGCGTTGCTGATGCCGGTGAGTTGTTCGATAAACCCAGGCACGCGCACGCCGGCATTCATCAGGCTCTGGTAGCGGTCCACGATTTGGCCGCGTTCGAGGATAACCACCGCGATTTCCGTGGCCCGGCAGTGGCTGCTCGGGGTAATGCCGGTGGTTTCAAAGTCGATGACCGCTATACGTTCCAAACCTGTTCCAACTCCGTCTAACTATTTATTGAGCCTGAGGCGCTTATTTAAGCAGCAGCGCGCCTTCGATGGGCACGTAGCGGCTGGCGGCGCGAATCAGCGAGTTGGCCGTCAGCCCCGGCACGCCGTAGGCCACGGCTTCAACGCCGTGCTTTTGGATGATGCGTTCGAGCAGCATGTCGAAATCACCATCGCCGGAGGCCAGCACCACTTCGTCGACGTGGTCGGCGGCGTCCATGATGTCCAGGGTGATGCCCACGTCCCAGTCGCCTTTGGCCGAGCCGTCGGCGCGCTGGATGTAGGGTTTGAGTTTTACCGTAAAGCCCAGGTTGCGCAGGATCTGCTGGAATTGCTGCTGCTTGCTGTCGCCACGGTCGATGGCATAGGCATAGGCCTCGACGATCTGCCCGCGTGAACTGATATCAGCCCACAGCGCCGCATAGTTGAAGTGGCAGCCATACGCCTGGCGCACGGTGTAGTAGAGGTTTTGTACATCGGCGAACACCGCTATTTTTTTCACCGCAGTTCCTCATGACAGCCAGGCGCCAAGGCCCGGAAAGGTTGCCAGTATGCCAGCCATGGGAAAGTTTCAGCGAAAAATCAGCCCGGGGCGACGAAGCGCCCCGGTTGAAGTAGGTCAGACGAAGGAGTCGTCGTCGCCAAAGGAGGAGGAATCGTCGGAATAGTCGCTGTCTGCGAAGCTGTCGGATGAGTTGTCATTGCCCCAGCTGTCGTTGCCGGCAAACTTCTGGTCGTCATTGCCCCAGTTGCCGTTGTCACTGGCCGGTGCCGGCTCTTCGCGGATGATTTCTTCCACCACCTGCGGCTGCTGCGAGTTGTGGCTGAACAGGCTGCTGATGCCTTCGGCCAGCATCACACCACCGGCCACACCGGCGGCGGTTTTCAGCGCGCCACCAAGGAAGCCACTGCCGATAGGCGCGGCGGGGGCTTGCTGCGGCTGTTGATAATTCTGCTGTGGCGCAGCGTAGTTCTGCTGCGGTGCAGGCTGGCCAAACGAAGGCCGCGCCGGCTCACGCCAGCCGCCGCCGGAAGTAGGCGGAGCACTTTGTGGCGGTTGCGAATCGCGGGAACTGCTGCCACCAAAGATGCTCGACAGGAAGCCACCACTGCTCGGCGCCGGTTGCGCGGCCTGTGAGCGGGCCTGTTGCAGCTCATCCTGCAATTGCTGGATCTGCTGCGCCTGTTGCTTGTTCTGCGCGTCGAGGCTCTTGATCGCGTGTTCTTGCACCAGGATCGACTGGGTCATGTAGTACCCGGCGGCCGGTTGGCGAGTCATGTGCTCCTTGATCCGCGCTTCGGCCAGGGCGTCGCGGGGGGCTGAGTCCGTTTCGGCTTGTTGCAACCGTGAAAACAGTCCATCGATCAGGGTTTGCTCTTCGCTGTTCATGGCGACCTCGTTAGATTGCCGGTAGAAATCATGGGCCCGCCTGTAATCAGGTGAGCTACAGCGTAGTTATGGGGGTGTTACCAGACGTTTCAATGGTCTTTACGTAAGGTTTACGTTTGCTTACCTCTCGTCATGATCGGTTAAAGTGTTGGCCTTGCTTTTAGGGCTGTGATGAACCTGATGAATCCGTTAGACGTATTGCGCGACTCCCTCCGTTTCACCCAACGCAACCTGGGCGCCATCGTCCAGCTGTGCCTGCCGTTGGTGATCCTCGAAGCCCTGCTGCAACAGGTGCTCGACCACACACTGGGCCCGGATGCGTTCCCCGGTTACAGCGTGGTCGTCGGGTTGTTGGTGTACCCGCTGTACACCGGCGCCTTGATCCTGTTTCTGGATGCGCGCACCCGTGGTGAGTCGCCCAGCACTAAAGATGTGTGGGCCATGGCCCTGGCGATGTGGCCGCGTTTCGCCCTGCTGACGGCGGTCAGCACCTTGCTGATTTTGCTGGGGCTGTCGTTGTACTTCCTGCCGGGCCTGTGGCTGATGGTGGTGCTGGCGTTTGCCGAGTACCTGCTGGTGTTGCGCGGCATGTCAGCGCTGGAGGCGATGAAGGAAAGTTTGCGCCTGACCCGTGGGCATTTCTGGCGAATCCTGGTGTGCCTGCTGTGCGTAATGACGCCATTGTGGCTGCTCAAAGGCGCGAGCGTGGCGGTGTACCCCAACCCCGCGCCGCTGCTGGGTTTGCTGATCGACAGTGCCCACAGCTTCCTGCAACTGTTTACCAGCGTGGTACTTTTCCGTTTGTTTATGCTGATCGGTGGCGATGCCGACGCACGGTGATATGCTCCGTGCCACCTCTGATAACGCTATAAGCCGAGCCAATGACCCGTTTATTGCGCATCACCCTGCTGAGCCTGTTGATCATCGCGGGCCTGCTCGCGGCCCTGATCTACAGCCTGACCTGGCGCCCCGTCGACAAGCAGACCCTGCCCGTCAGCTGCGTAGCACCACGTGCGCCGACCTTGCTGCCGGGGCAGGCGCTCAAGGTCATGACCTGGAACGTGCAATACCTGGCCGGCAAGAACTATGTGTTCTGGTACGACAGCCCCGACGGCAAAGGCCCGGACGATCGCCCCACTGTGGAAGACATGGCCTTCAGCCTGGACGAAGTGGCGCGGGTGATTCGCGACGAACAGCCCGACATCCTGCTGTTGCAGGAACTCGATGAAGGCGCCAAGTCCTCTCACTATCAGGACCAGGTGGCGTTGCTCCAGGAACGCCTGGTCGACCTTTACCCGTGCAGCGCCCAGGCTTTCGACTGGAAAGCCGACTTTGTGCCCAACCTGCATATCTTCGGCAGCGTCGGCCGCAAGCTCGTCACGCTGAGCCGCTACCAGATCGAACACGCCGAACGCCTGCAATTACCGGTGTCGCCGGCCAACTTCATCAGCCGCCAGTTCCAGCCTAAACCTGCGTTGTTGCTGACCTACCTGCCGTTGAGCGATGGCGGCCAACTGGCTGTGCTCAACACCCGCCTGGACGGCGATAAGCCTGGGCGTTCGGCGGTGCAGGAGCAGGCCAAAGCCACGCTAAAACTGTTGGATAAGTTCGAAGGCCGTGGCACGCCTTGGCTGATTGGTGGGGATTTCAACCTGCTGCCGCTGGGGCAGTTCCTGCGCCTGGACGCGGGCAAGCGCGGGCAATATTCGCCGGACAGCGAGCTGCATTTGCTGTGGGATAAATACCCGATGATTCCGAGTAACAGTGAATCCAGTGGGATTGACCGGGCGAAGTGGCTGACACACTTCCCCAATGACCCGAGCGTGGATGGGCCGGATCGGACCTTGGATTATTTGTTCTACAGCCCAAGGATCAAGCGGGTGGAAGCCAAGGTGCGCCAGGAGGACACACTGCGCATCTCCAACCACCTGCCAGTGATCGCCCGGTTCCTGCTGCCGGCAGCGCAATAACCCACACCACAACACCCCATGTGGGAGCGGGCTTTTGTGGGAGCTGGCTTGCCTGCGATAGCATCGCCTCGGTGAAACGGATAGACCGAGTCGTCTGTATCGCAGGCAAGCCAGCTCCCACATTGGATCTTCACATCACCTACTTTCGGGGTTTGATCCGGGCGGTGGGTTCGGCCACCAACGGATCATCCGGCCAGTAATGCTTGGGGTATCTTCCTTTCAAATCTTTCTTCACTTCGGCGTAGGTACTGCGCCAGAAGTTCGCCAGGTCCTGCGTCACCTGCACCGGCCGGCGCGCCGGGGACAGCAGGTGCAGCTTGACCACCTGGCGCCCGCCGGCAATGCGCGGTGTGTCCGCCAGCCCGAACAATTCCTGCAAGCGCACAGCCAGAATCGGCGGCTGTTCGCTGTAGTCCAAACGCACTGATGAGCCCGAGGGCACCTTCACATGCTGTGGCGCCAGCTCGTCCAGGCGTTGGGGCAGCGGCCAGGGCAGCAGGTTGTGCAGGAAGCTGGAAATATCCAAATTAGAAAAGTGGCTGAGGCGCGAGACTTTGCCCAGGTAGGGCATCAGCCAATGCTCCAAATCGGCCAGCAAGGCTTTGTCGCTGATATCCGGCCATTCGCTGGTTTTACCCGCGTCCAGCTGGCGCAGCAGCATGACGCGGGCCTGCCATTGGCGCAGTTCGGGCGTCCACGGCAGCAGCTCCAGGCCTTTGCGACGCACCAGGTTGACCAGTGCCTGGCTGCGCGCGGACTCATCCAGGCCGGTCAGCGGCTCACGGCTGAGCACCAGCTCACCGACTTTGCGCTGGCGTTCGGCGCGCAGCACGCCTTCGCGTTCATCCCAATCAAGCTGGTCAACCGTGCGCACTTGCTCGGCCAGCACGCTGTCGAACAGCGCCGGGTCAAAGTCCGCCGCCAGGTAAATACGCTCTTCGCGCTGGCCCTGGCGGCTGCCAAGGTCGGCAATCACTAGCCACGGTTGCTTCATCAGGCTGTCGGCCTCGGCGAACAGCGCGGCGCGGCCGTTGGCCAGGCGATATTCGGCGCCACCGGGGCGGCGTTGCTGGGCGACGCGGTCGGGGTAGGCCAGCGCCAGCAAGGCGCCGAGCCAACGCGGGTGATCGGGGTCGGCCACCGCTTGAGTCGGCTGGCCTCGCAAGTAGCCCCGGTACTGACGGGCCAGTTGCTTGGCCCGCTGCACGCCGCCCTGGGTGCCACGCGCACGTTCTTCGCCCGACATCAATGCCAGGCGAGTGTGCAAATCCGCACCGCCGCCGCGCAAGATATCGCGCTCACCCAATAAGGCCGCCACCTCACAGGCGGTCGCGGCCAGCCCCAGGTCCTGGCCGCGCAGCAACAAGTGGGCGATGCGCGGGTGCGCGGGCAACTCCGCCATTTTCTGGCCATGGGCAGTGAGTGTGTCGTCGTTTAACGCGCCGAGGCGCACCAGCAAATCCTGGGCCTGGGCGTACGCGGCGGTCGGCGGCACGTCCAGCCACACCAGTTGCGTGGGCGTCACGCCCCAGCGCGCCAGTTGCAAGGCCATGCCCGCCAGGTCGGCGGCGAGGATTTCCGCACTGCCGTAGGCGGCCAAACCTTCGTGCTGGTCTTCGGACCACAGGCGATAACACACACCCGGCTCCAGCCGCCCTGCCCGGCCGGCTCGCTGAGTGGCACTGGCGCGGGAAATGCGTTGGGTGTCGAGGCGGGTCATGCCGCTGCCGGGGTCGAAACGCGGCACCCGCGCCAGCCCGGCGTCGATCACCACGCGAACGCCATTGATGGTCAGGCTGGTCTCGGCAATGTTGGTGGCCAGCACCACTTTGCGCTTGCCGGCGGGCGCCGGGTCGATGGCGGCGCGCTGGGCGTTGAGGTCGAGTTCACCATGCAGCGGGCACAGCAGCACATCAGGGCAATCACCCAAGGCTTCGGCCAGTTGTTGATTGACCCGGCGAATCTCGGCCTGCCCCGGCAGAAACACCAGAATGCTGCCCGTTTGGTCCTGCACCGCGTCGAGGACGGTCTGCACCACACGCGGCTCGATAAATTCACCGGCCTGGTAAGGCCGCCCCCAGCGCATCTGCACCGGGAACATGCGCCCTTCGCTGCGTAGAATCGGCGCGTCGTCCAGCAGACCCGCCAGGCGCTCGCCTTCGAGGGTGGCGGACATCAGCAGGATTTTCAGCGGTTGCTCGTCGCGAAACAGCTCGCGGCCGTTGAGGCTCAGGGCCAGTGCCAGGTCGGCGTCGAGGCTGCGTTCGTGGAACTCGTCAAAAATCAGCAAACCCACGCCGTCCAGTGCCGGGTCGTCTTGCAGCCGGCGCGTGAGAATGCCTTCGGTGACCACTTCGATGCGGGTGTTGGGGCCGACTTTGCTGTCCAGGCGGATGCGGTAGCCGACGGTTTCACCGACCTTTTCACCCAGCTCACTGGCCAGGCGTTCGGCAGCCGCTCGCGCGGCAAGGCGCCGAGGTTCGAGCATCAGGATGGTTTGCCCGGCCAGCCAAGGCTCATTCAATAAAGCCAACGGCACGCGGGTGGTTTTACCGGCACCGGGCGGCGCTTCCAGCACGGCCTCATGGCGATTCGCCAAGGCGTCACGCAGGGCGGGTAAAACATCATCAATCGGCAACGAATTCATACTGGCTCCAAAGCAGAGCGGCGAGTATAACGGCGAACGTTCGTCCTTAATTGGAATGCAGGCAAATGTGGGAGCTGGCTTGCCTGCGATAGCGGTGGGTCAGCCCGCCCATGTGGCACTGATACACCGCTATCGCAGGCAAGCCAGCTCCCACATTAGAGCGGCGTGGCTCAATACAATTGTCATATAGTTTCGTATCAACCGTGTTCAGGAGCATTTTATGCGTATCGCTTCCCGTGTTATCGGCGGTGTCCTCGCCGTCACCCTGCTGAGCCAACTGACGGCCTGCGGCTCGATTTTCTACCCGGACCGTCGTGGCCAGATCGACGGCAAGATCGACCCGGCCATTGCCGTGCTCGACGCCGTGGGCCTGCTGTTTTATGTGATCCCGGGCCTGATCGCCTTTGGCGTGGACTTCGCCACCGGCGCCATCTACTTCGAGCCGGGCAAGACCGCCCAAGTCGCGCCGGAAAAACTGCACGAAGCCATTGGCGCCGACGGCAAGGTCGACAACGCCAAGCTGCAAACCATCATTGAAAAGGAAACCGGCCGCCGCCTGCCGCTGGATGACCCGCGCATGCTCCAGTTCAAGGGCAGCGTGCAACAACTCGCGTCCCTGGGCCTGCAACCCGCCGCTTAAGGACTGTATCCGCTTATGACCAGCAGTCCCGAACACGCCAGGCTCCTGCGCCTGGCCACCCGCGCCTCGGTGGGCGTGGCCTGTGCGCTGATTATCACCAAGGCCATCGCCTGGTGGTTCAGTGGCTCGGTGAGCATGCTCGCCGGGTTGACCGACTCGCTGCTCGATGGCGTGACCTCGCTGCTGAACTTGCTCGCGGTGCATTACGCGCTGCGCCCAGCCGATGACGATCATCGTTATGGGCATGGCAAGGCCGAATCGCTGTCGGGCATGGCCCAGGCGTTGTTTATCGCCGGCAGTGCCGTGTTGATCGCCTTCCAGGCGTACCAGCGTTTGCAGCACCCGGAACCGGTCGGCGCGCCGTGGCTGAGCATTGGCGTCATCGTGTTTTCGCTGCTGATGACCGTGGCGCTGCTGATGCTGCAACACCGGGTAATCCGCGAAACCGGCTCCAACGCCGTGCGCGCCGACTCACTGCACTACCGCTCCGACCTGATGCTCAACGGCAGCATTCTGGTGGCACTGGTGTTGGCAGGGTTTGGCTTTCATCAGGTGGATGCGTGGTTCGGCCTCGGTATTGCCGCTTATATCCTGTGGAGCGCGATCCAGATCGCCCGCGAGAGCTTTGCCGTGCTGATGGATGAGGAACTACCGTCGGATGTCAGCCAGCACATGCTGGAATTGGCGCGCGGTGTGCCGGGCGTGCTGGGTGCGCATGATTTGCGCACGCGCATTTCCGGCAGCCACTGGTTTGTGCAGTTGCATTTGGAATTGCCGGGGGAACTGACCCTGTCAGTGGCCCACGGCATCAGCGACCAGGCCGCCGATGCCATTCACAGGGCTTACCCGCGTGCCGAAGTGCTGGTGCACGCCGACCCGCGGGAAGTGGTGACGGGTAACAAGGCCTAGTACTGCACCTGATAACCACGACTGGTCAGGCAGTTACCCTGGGCCTGGCGGTAGGTTTGCACCACCGCCGGGTCCGGGGCGTAGGTGACGGTGCGTGGGTCGAAACCGCTTTGCTGCACCGCCCAGCGATAACAGTCGTAGCCGTCCTGCTGCACCTGGGCCGGTGACTGGCCGTTGGCCGGGTAGGCCACCACGTCATAGCCGTTGCCCTGCGGCGCGGGTTGTGGCGCCGGCACTTCGGTCGGCGGTTGCACCACGACGTATTGCTGGGTGGCGTTTTCATAGGTGTAGTAGGAACCCGCCGCGAGGAAGAACAACGCACTGCCCACCCACACTTCCCGTGCGTAGTCCGGCAGGTATTGCACGCGGATGCCATAGGGCGGCGTCACCACCACATAGCGCGGGCCTTGCGGGCGATACCAGTAGCCGCCGGAGAAGAAGTAATCCTGGCCACGGTAGGGCACGCGATAATTGCGATCGGGGAAACGGTCAACGGTGTAGCCGGGACGATATTGCGGGCCTGGCCCCCAGCCGTTGCCGTGACCATTGGGCCGACCCGGCCAGCGGTTGTCATTGGGGTGCCCGTTATTAAAGCCGCCGCCCGGACGTGGGCCTGGGCCATTGCCGACCTGCCAGTGCTGGTTGCCATCGTTACGGCGCGGAATGTCCTGATAGTAACCCTGGCGCGGTTCCTGGGTTTGCCGCACCGTGTCCGGGCGGCCCTGGATCGGCAGGTTGTTCGCTGGCTGCGGCGCCGGCCGCGGTTGCTCGGCATTTTGCGGGCGGCCTTGCCACTGCCCACCGCCGTGCTGCTGTTGCTCGGCGCGATCAAAATGCGGGTTCTGTGGGCGCGGTTGGTTGTTTTCCGGACGCGGTTGAGTGTTCTGTGGGCGCGGTGGGTTATTTTGCGGGCGCGCCTGTTCATTGCCACGCCCGACTTCCGGGCCTCTTTCATGCTGACCACCGCCTTCATAGCGCGGGTCGTCGGCCATCACTTGGGTGCCGACGCTTACCATCAGCAAACCTACACCTGCCATACGCCAGATGCGCTTCATGCTATTCCTCACTGCGGATTAGGGCCTGGAGTGTCCGGCCTTACTGCATGAGACTGGAAAAGCCTCACCCGGTTCTGAGACAGGTTATCAGTCACGAGAAGTATTTTTTGAGGTAAACGCGCAGACAAAGAAAAAGGGGCGACCCGTCGGCCACCCCTTGAGAATTTCGTCCTGGCTCAACGCTTTTGACGTTGGCTCACCTCACGCCGTCTTGTGGACAGTGTGCAGCCTGGAGGCCGGCTCAACCCTGCTGGGGCGGCGGCCGCAGCAGGCCTGATTGGGCCCGCTGCAGTGGACTGTTGTCCAGGCGGTGATTCTGTTGATAAAGATACAGGCACACGTCCGACAGATGATTGCGAAGATTGCGTCAATAAACAGTGCTTGCGCAATTTTTAACCCTTCATAGATAATTCACCGCAATAGTTACGACAAAGGCCAACCCAATGAGCAAGCTTGACCGATACGACCTGAGTATTTTGGCGGAATTGCAGCGCGACGCGAGGATCTCCAACCAGGAGTTGGCCGAACGCATCGGCCTGTCGCCGTCGCCGTGCTCACGCCGGGTCAAGCAGTTGGAAGACGACGGTTATATTGCACGCCAGGTCGCCCTGCTCGACCGCAAGATGCTCGGCCTGAGCCTTACGGCCTATGTACTGATCGGCATGGACCGTCACACACCTGAGCGATTCGAGAATTTCGAAGCGGCGATCCGCACCCTGCCGCAGGTGCTGGAGTGCAGTTTGGTCACCGGGATGGATGCGGACTATCAGCTGAAAGTGGTGGTGCCGGACATGGACCACTACCAGAAATTGCTGCTGGGGCATTTGACCCGGATTGAAGGCGTGACCAGCGTAAGGTCGAGCTTTGTGCTGAACCAGGTGCTCAACAGCACCGAGTTGCCGCTGACGCACCTGCGTACCTGATCTCAAGCACACTGGTGATCGCTTGTGGGAGCTGGCTTGCCTGCGATAGCGGTGAATCAGAGGCTTATCCTTAGCTAACACACCGCTATCGCAGGCAAGCCAGCTCCCACATTGACCGCGTTACGACGCAGGTCAATGTTGTGCTTGAAGCCCTGCCTTATACTTCCCGCCTGCCCTGTCGGAAAAAATCCCCATGAACAACATCGACCCCGCCCTCTTTGAAGAATGGATGATGACCGGCCTGGTCACGATCCTGATCATCTTCATGGGCTTTATCGTCTGGGACCTGGCGAAGAAATCCAAGGCTGGGCGCTTTGGGTCGTTCATCCTGTTTTTCGTGCTGGGCCTGGGCGTAGCCGCGTTCATCATCAAAAGCGTGGTGATCGGACTGATCGAGTCCGGCGCTTTATAAACGCGCCGGCACTGCCTTCCATTGGCCTTGGTCCAGGCCATCAATCGACCAGTCACCAATACGCACACGCACCAGGCGCAAGGTCGGCAAGCCCACCGCCGCAGTCATGCGCCGCACCTGGCGGTTACGCCCCTCACGGATGACCAACTCCAGCCAGTACGTCGGCACGCTTTTGCGAAAGCGCACCGGCGGGTTGCGCGGCCACAGTTCGGGTTCGTCCAACTGCCGCGCTTGAGCAGGCAAGGTCATGCCGTCATTCAGCTCTACGCCGTCACGCAGGCGTTGCAGCTGTTCTTCGGTGGGCTCGCCTTCAACTTGCACCCAGTAGGTTTTCGCCAGCTTGTGCTTGGGGTCGGCAATGCGCGCCTGTAACTGGCCATCGTTGGTCAGCAGCAGCAGGCCTTCGCTGTCACGGTCCAGGCGCCCGGCCGGGTAGATGCCGGGAATATCGATAAAGTCCTTGAGGGTCGCGCGCCCGCCTTCGTCGCTGAATTGGGTCAGCACGTCGAAGGGTTTATTGAACAGGATCAACTTCGGCTCGGCCGGTGGCGCCTTGGCAACACGCCGTGCTGCAGAATATGGGGGTTTCACGCCAGGGCGGCGCGAATCGGGGCGGGTAGGACGGGACATGGCAAAGGAACATCTAACGGTCAGGACCGACAATGCTAGTGGCCTGACCGCTAAATGACCATCCCAACCGCTTAGCGGAACGGCGGCTCGTCGAAGCTGCGCAGTTTGCGCGAGTGCAGCGAGTTGAGTTCGGTGCGCAACAAATCCACCGCCTCGATGCCGATTTTCAAGTGCTGGCTGACCGCACGCTCATAAAACGCGTTGGCCGAACCCGGCAGCTTGATCTCGCTGTGCAGCGGCTTGTCCGACACGCACAGCAAGGTGCCGTACGGAACCCGCAAACGGTAGCCTTGGGCGGCGATCGTGCCGCTTTCCATGTCCACGGCCACAGCGCGAGACAGGTTGATCAGTGGCCGCTCTTGCGCCCAGCGCAGTTCCCAGTTGCGGTCGTCGTAGGTCAGCACGGTGCCGGTGCGCAGGCGCTTTTTAAGCTCTTCGCCTTTCTCGCCGGTGACATTGGCAGCGGCTTGCTGCAAGGCCATCTGCACTTCGGCCAGCGCCGGGATAGGGATGTTCGGCGGCACGACGCGGTCGAGAATCCCGTCGCGACGCATATAGGCGTGAGCCAATACGTAGTCGCCGATGGTCTGGGATTGGCGCAGGCCGCCGCAGTGGCCGATCATCAGCCAGCAATGCGGGCGCAGCACGGCCAAGTGGTCGGTGATGTTCTTGGCGTTGGACGGGCCGACGCCGATGTTCACCAGGGTCACGCCGTGGCCATCAGTGGCCTGCAGGTGGTAGGCCGGCATCTGGTAACGGTGCCACACCACGCCTGCGGCAATGGCCGAGGCTTCGCCGTGGTCCATGCTCTTGTCGATGATCACGTTGCCCGGCAGCACCATGCGGATAAACCGTGGGTCGCTGCGCAGTTGCTCGAGGCCATGCAGGATGAACTGGTCAACATAGCGGTGGTAGTTGGTCAGCAGGATCCATGGCTGCACATGGCGCCAGTCGCTGCCGGTGTAGTGCACCAGGCGGCGCAGGGAAAAGTCCACGCGCGCCGCATCGAACAGCGCCAGTGGCAGCGGGTCGGTGTTTTCCCAGTCGTAGAGGCCATCGGCAATGCCGTCGGTGGCGGCGGACAAGTCGGTGCTGGGGAATACACGGGCGAGGGTCGCAGCGGTAACGCCGGAGCCAGCCAGTTCATCACCCTGCTCCACCACATACGGGTACGGAATATTCTGCTGGCTCACGCCGACTTCCACCGTCACGGTGAAGTCATGCATCAACGGCACCAGTTGCTCCAGCAGGTACTTACGGAACGCCGCAGGATGGGTGACGGTGACACTGTAGGTTCCCGGCAATTGCACCTTGGCGTATGCGCGGGTGGTCTGTGGGACTTCGCCGTGGCAGTGGTAGGTCAGGCGCAATTCCGGGTAGCGAAACAGCGCGCGTTGTTCGGCGTCCGGCTCGACGCGGTCCTTGAGGTATTGCTTGAGGGCTTGGTTAAGCGCACCGGTAGCGCGCTCATGCAGAGCGGCCAGCCGGTCCACGGCTTCTTCGGCGGTTTGAACGACAACAAAAGCTTCGGTCACGGTAAGCATCCTGTGTTCTGACTTGCAGGCCTTTATCTTGCCTGTATCCCAAGCTCACTGAAACACCGGAATTGGAATGCTGCTTTTAAAGGTGGGAGCTGGCTTGCCTGCGATGGCGGTGTGTCAGCTAAGGGTATGCCAATGATTCGCCGCTATTGCAGCATGGGCATCTGCACAAATATTGGCGTTTGTGGTGTTGGGCTGGTTTATCGTCGCGGTGGGTGGAGGAGTACATATCCGTTGCTGCGGTAACGGCTACTTAGGGTTCCGCTCTTACAGCGGGTCACTTTTGGCAAACGCCCGGAATGCCGGCCCAGCCAAAAGTAACCAAAAGGTCTGTGCCCCACCACTCGGCACCTCGCCTAGGCTCGGTGTGCCCTCACTCCGGCCATCGTGGTTAACGGGGCGCCTCAGATCAAAAGCAGATCAAGATCAAGATCTACAGCACGGCGGCCTGAAAGCCGACCTGAGTGGTTGAATCAAAAGCCAGATCAAGTACAAAGCAAAAGCCTGTCTACCTGATACAACGCGCTCCCACTGTTGACCGCATGCAGTTTTGACTATGAGGTCGGCTGCGGATTTGCAGGCACTGAACATGTGCTTTTCTGTGGGAGCTGGCTTGCCTGCGATGCAGACACCTCGGTACATCAGGTACACCGGGTTGATGCCATCGCAGCGGTGCGACGATTCGACAAGCCAGCTCCCACCTTTGACCGAGTTTGGCTGCGCTGTTGCTGTTGCTGTTGCTCTGGCCCTTACATCCTTTTCGATGACGAAGTCAGCGGTCTTTTGATCTGCGCTTGTGATTTTGATCTTGATCTGAAATCGCCCCGTCAAACACGATGGCCGGAATCTGACAGTGATTTGGGGGGTAAACCGGCAGGGATGCCGGTTTAGCCGCCCCGCGCCATGGATGGCGCGTGGCGGCGGCCCCCCAAATCAGTGTCGGATTGCGGGCATGCCGAGCCACAGCGAGGCACCGAGTGTTGGGGCGAGGACCTTTTGGTGGACTTGTTCCCTCAAAACGTACGCCATGAAGCGAGTGTTAAGCAGTTTGCTTCAGTTGCTTTGCGTAGTCATTAGGTGAGCTGTATCCCAGCGCCGAGTGCAGCCGTGCCGCGTTGTAAAACCCATGGATGTAGCTTGCGATTGATGCATGGGCCTGTGCTTTGCTGGGATACACACCGATGGCTTCCTCCTTCTTGAGTGTGGCAAAAAAGCTCTCTGCCACGGCGTTATCCCAGCAATTCCCCTTACGGCTCATGCTTTGCACGAAGCCTCTTTCCGCGATCATGCTACGAAAACCGCTACCGGTGTATTGTCGGCCTCGATCAGAGTGAAAAATTACACCGTGATCAACTGGCGCTCTGGTCCAGGCGTTCATGAACGCCTGTTGTACCAAACCCTCG
Source organism: Pseudomonas sp. FP2338 (assembly GCF_030687515.1). Lineage (NCBI taxonomy): Bacteria > Pseudomonadati > Pseudomonadota > Gammaproteobacteria > Pseudomonadales > Pseudomonadaceae > Pseudomonas > Pseudomonas sp. FP2338. Next base: position 5,595,709 of record NZ_CP117436.1, read on the forward strand.
GGCATACGATCCGACAGGCTGTAACCCAGCACCTGCCGGGTCTGGATACTCAACACCACAGCCAAGTACAACCAACCCTGGCGAGTCGAAATATATGTGATATCCCCCACCCAGGCGGGTGCCGGGCTTGTCACGGAAAAACGTCGTTTCAACACGTTGTCAGAAATGGGTTGGATATACCGGTTATCCATCGAGTGTTTGAACCGGGCTTTGATTTTTCCTCGCAGCATCTCCTCTCTCATCAGACGAGCTACTCGCTTGTGCCCTATCGCGTACGAACGGTTATGAAGCGCCTTAACCATGCGTGGGCGCCCATAAGTGCCTCGGCTTGCCCGATGAATCGCACGAATTTCCAAGCGAATCGCCGCATCTGGATCAGGACGTTTCTGACGCTTCAAATAGCCGTGAAAGCCCGACACCGAGACCTCCATCACTCGACATAACAGCCTGACTGGAAAGTGAGTCCGTTCACGGGCGACGAAGGCGTATCTCAGTTGGACTCTCTGGCAAAGAACGCCGTCGCTTTTTTTAGGATTTCTCGCTCCATTTTGAGCGTGGCATTTTCAGCTCGAAGCCGAGCCAGCTCACTTTCCAGGTCAGAGACCGGATGCCGGGCAGGAGAACTGAGAGGACGCCCGTTGCGTGCGGCGTCCAGCCAATTACCTAAGGTTTTGACCGAGATATCCAACTGTCGGGCAGCTTCTCCTCGACCAATGCTTTCAGCGAGTGTCACTGCCTGAGCTTTGAAGTCATCGGTGTAACGGCGGCGAGTTTGCTGTGCCATAAGTGCCTCCAAGATTGCGATTAAAATATCGCTTCTTGGCGTCCGCTGCGAGGGAACAAGTCCATGGTTACTTTTGACTGGGCCGGCATTCCGGTCCTTGCAAAAGTGACCCGCCGTAAGGGCGGAACCCTAAGTGGCCGTTACCGCAGAAATGGATATGTACACCAAAAGCCAGCTCCCACAGTTTGACCGAGTGTCGTCAGAAGGCTGGCGTTGATCGGGTAACGATAGCCGCCACCTCCACACCCCGCGGCAAGGTGCCATACACCCGGCCGGACGACGCCCCCAGTCGGCTGGCGATAAACCCATCACTGACCACCGCATTCCCGGCCTCCAGCAACAGCTTGGCCTGCAACGCCACGGCAATGTCCTCGGTCAACTGCCGGGCGCGGTACTGGATATCCTGGGTATCCATAAACGCCGACTTCAATTGCTCGATATGCCGCACCAGTTGCTTGTCGCCATGCCCATCGCCCAGTTCGACAAACAACGCCTCCAGCACGCCCGGTTCTTTGGACAATGCGCGCAGCACATCCAGGCACTGCACATTGCCGGAACCTTCCCACGTCGAATTCACCGGTGCCTCACGGTACAGACGCGGCAGGATGCTGTCCTCCACGTACCCGGCGCCGCCCATGCACTCGGCCGCCTCATTGATCATGGCCGGAGCGCGCTTGCAGATCCAATACTTGCCCACCGCCGTCACCAGCCGGGCGAATTTGGCTTCCTGTTCGTTATCCAGATGGTCCAGCGCCCGGCCCATGCGCATGCTCAAGGCCAGGGAGGCTTCGCTCTCCAGCGCCAGGTCGGCCAGCACGTTTTGCATCAATGGTTGTTCACTGAGCACGCGGCCGCCGACTGAGCGATGGGCGCAATGATGGCTGGCCTGGGTCAACGCCTGACGCATCAAGGCGCTGGAGCCGACCATGCAGTCGAAACGGGTCATGGCGACCATCTCGATAATGGTCGGCACGCCACGGCCTTCTTCGCCAACCATCCACGCCAGGGCGCCACGGAACTCCACTTCGCTGGAGGCGTTGGAGCAGTTGCCGAGTTTGTTTTTCAGGCGCTGGATGTAGAACTGGTTGCGGGTGTCATCCGGGCGATGCCTTGGCAGCAGGAAACATGTCAGGCCTTTGTCGGTCTGCGCCAGGGTGAGGAACGCATCGCACATCGGCGCCGAGCAGAACCACTTGTGCCCGACCATCTCATAGGCCTGGCCAGGGCCGCCGGCGCCCACCGGGTAGGCGCGGGTGGTGTTGGCGCGCACGTCGGTGCCGCCCTGTTTCTCGGTCATGGCCATGCCGATGGTGGCGCCGGCTTTGTGGGCGATGCCGACGTTGCGCGGGTCGTATTCGGGGTTGAGGATTTTCGGCAGCCAGGTCTGCGCCAAGTCCGGTTGCAGGTGCAGGGCCGGGACGCAGGCGAAGGTCATGGTCAACGGGCAACCGCTGCCGGCTTCGGCCTGGCTGTGCAGGTAGGTCATGGCGGCGCGGGCCACATGGGCGCCGGGCTGCGGATGCGCCCACGGTAGCGATGGCAGGCCATGCTCGACGGCGGTGCGCATCAACTCGTGATAGGCCGGATGAAACTCCACCAGGTCGATGCGATGGCCGTAGCGGTCATGGCTGTTGAACACCGGCTTGTTCTGATTCGCCAAAAACCCGGCCTCCATCAGTGGCCCGCCCGCCAGCGCACCATACGCATCGACTCGAGCCTGCGCCCAGCCGGCGCCAAAGCGGCGCGACCATTCTTGCAAGGGCAGGTCGATGCGATAGAGGTTGGTACCGTCCAGGGACGGCGGCTGGTTGGTGACGTCGTGGGTTTCGGCAAACTGGTGCAGGTTCATGACGGGCCTCCTGGAAAATAGGCCACGTGCAGTTGAGGCCTGAATTTCAGTTAAGCACCGTCATCGGGCTTAAAAAAGTGGCATACCCGCCTATTGTTCGGCGCTTTCGCCCTCTAACGGGCACAACAGGCGCCGCTCCAGCACCGTTTGCAGCGCCTCGAAACGCACGGGTTTACTGAGGCGATCAGTGATGCCGACCCCATGGCAGCGTTCGCGATCCGGGGCGTGCAGCGAGGTGCTCAGGGCAATCACCGGCAGTTCGCCGCAGCCGGGTAGTGCACGAATCTGACAGCACAACGAGAAGCCGCCTTCAGACACATCCAGCAGCACCGCTTCAAACGTATCGTCCTGCAAGAGCGCCAAGGCGGCCGGGCCGTTATCCACGGTTTTCACCCGGTAACCCAGTTTAAGCAGCATGCCGCGTACCGCCAATTGGCCGACGCTGTTGTCGTCCACCAACAGCACCGTGCACTGCTGGGGCGCTCGTTGCGCATGGGGCTTGTGCGTTGCGGGCTTGGGCTCGGGCGGCACCGCGTTGACGCTCATGTCCAACTGGAAGCGGCTGCCCTTACTGAGTTCGGAATGATGGGTCAAACGCCCACCGAGCAGTTCTATCAGCTGCCGGCAAATCGCCAGGCCGATGCCCAGGCCGCCGTATTCGCGGGTCATCGAACCGTCGACCTGGAAGAAGCGCTGATACAGCGTGGCCTCATCGAGAAAAGCGAAGCCGATGCCGCTGTCGGTCACAATAAAGCTCAGGCGCAGCTCGCCGTCACTGTGGGGCACACCTACCACACGCACGCGCACCGCGCCTTCGTGGGTGAACTTGAAGGCATTGTCGAGCAGGCAGTCCAGGCACTGAGTGAGTTTGTCGGCATCGCCAATCACCCGGTCCGGCAGTTCATCGGCCACGTCAATGGAAAACTCCAGGCCTTTGTTCTGGGCGCTGGCGGTGAATTGCTGGCGCAAGGTGTCGAGGGTGCCGCGCAGGCTGAAGACCTGGGGCTGGGCGGTGAGGCGCCCGGCTTGCAATTCGGTCAGGGTGAGAATGCCGTTGACCATGCGCATCATGTCCCGCGCAGAACCGGCGGCGGTTTGCTGGTATTGGGCAAGGTCGTCGTCCAGCGGCACGGTTTGCATCAGCTCCAACGAGCCGATCACACCGTTCATTGGGGTGCGCAACTCGTGGGTCAGCGTGGCGAGGAACTCATCTTTAAGGCGGTTACTGCGTGCCAATTGCTGATTGAGCACTTCAAGCTTCTGGCTGGCGTCAAACAGGATCTGCGCCTGTTGCTCGCGCATGCCGTTGATGCGGTCCGCCAGGGCCAGGGACAACAGCGCCACTTCGATGGCCGAGCCGAGCTGGCTGGCGTACATGGTGAGGAACATATTCGGCAGGTAGCCCAACACCATCAGAGTGTTGACTACCCCGCCCAGCAGGAATGCCGACCAGGCGATGATGAAGTAACGCGCCATGCGCTGGCCGCAATACCAGGCCTTGATGGCGGCCACAAAGATGGTCACGGTAAACACCAGCGCCAACCCCGTGGCCAGACGCAGGGCCACGGCGTAGCTGGTCAGCAGCGCCAGCACCATGACCAACGCGCCGGCCGCTGCCAGCGCCAGTAAAACCCGATCGAGCCAGCGGCTGTGCTGCGCGGTGTGCAGGAAACTGCGCGCGAACAAGCTGCCGAACAACGCCGCCGAACCAATCAGGAACGGCACCGCCGCGTTCGCCCACCATGGGTTGTTCGGCCAGAAATACTCCACCGCTACGCCGTTGACCGACAGTTGGTACAGGCCAAACGAGGCGATATAAAGGATGTAATACAGGTAGCTGGTGTCGCGCACGCTCAAATAGATGAACAAGTTGTAGACCAGCATCCCGAGCAACACACCATAGATCGCCCCCAACACATACAGGCGCAGTGGCTGCTGCTCCATGTACGCGGTGGCGGACCAGAGCGTCAGCGGTGCCTGGATCGAGCCTTGGCTTTGCAGGCGCAGGTACACGGTTTGCTGCTGGTCGGGCACGAAGTTGAGCTTGAACAGGTAGTTGGCCTGGCGCACTTCACGGCTGGAAAACGCCAGGCTGCTGCCCGTGCGGCTAGTCAGGCGATAAATGCCGGTGCTGTCGCGCTGGTAAAGGTCGAGTTCGTTCAGCGGCGGGTACGCCAACTCCAGAAACCAGGTGCGCGGGGCTCGGGGGTCAGTGGCGGTGTAATGCAGGTCGACCTTGAGCCAGAACACCGAGCGCGAATAGCCGGCGTTGAGGGTGGCTTTGTCATGGGTTTTGAATTGAGCGGCGTAGGCGGGAGCACTGACATCGGAGATGGTGAGGGCGTCGGTTGGGTCTTCGAGTACTTGCATGACGCGGCCCAGCGGCAGGCTTCGAGTGTCCGGGTTGAACTCGATGGCGCTGGCGAGCATCGGCAGCCCGCACAATAAAAAGATCAGCAAATAGCGCATAGAGCCCCAGCGTGGCCTGTCCGGTTATGTCAAAAGCCCCCATTCCTTTTGAGTAGACGTATACCGGCGATACATTAAGTTGTTTGGATCCACTTTAGCATAGCCGCTAGAGGCCATTGGACACCATTGAAATAATTTTTTGAAAGGCTCTAGAACAGCACTTTCAGGCATATAAACGAATAAAAATGGTGAACCAACAGCCATAAACACAGGGTGAAATTCCCCGCTCGCCCAACAGCCACGCAAAAAGCGATTGGTGGTAAGCTCGCGCACCATGAATATCTACAGCTCTCGCCCTGTTGTCCTCTGTCTCTCCGGCCACGACCCCAGTGGTGGCGCCGGCTTGCAGGCAGATATCGAAGCCCTGCTTGCGCAAGGCTGTCATGCGGCTCCGGCCGTCACCGCCTTGACCGTGCAGAACACCGTCAATGTCAGCGATTTCCGCGTGCTCGACCGCGAGTGGGTGCTGGCCCAGGCCAATGCCGTGCTCAGCGACTCCGAAGTCGCGGCGGTGAAGTTGGGCATGCTCGGTTCCACCGCGATGGTCGACACCGTGGTCGAACTGCTGCAGGCGCACCCGCACCTGCCAGTGGTCTGCGACCCGGTGCTGCGTGCCGGTGGTGGCGGCAGCCTGGGCAAGGACGAAGTCGGCTATGCCATGCGTGAGCGGCTGTTGCCGCTGTCGCTGATCGCCACGCCGAACCTGCCGGAAGCGCGCATCCTCGCCGAATTGCCCGAGGGTACGGCGGACGAATGCGCCGAGAAGCTGCTGCCGTTTGTAAAGCATCTGCTGATCACCGGTGGCCACGGCGACGAGCATGAAGTGCACAACCGCCTGTACAACCGCGACGGCACGCGCCATACCTTTACCTGCCAGCGCCTGCCCGGCAGCTATCACGGTTCGGGTTGCACGCTGGCCAGCGCCTTGGCCGGCAGGATCGCCCAGGGAGAAAGCTTGGCCAGCGCGGTGCAATCGGCGCTCAACTACACTTGGCGCACCTTGCGTGATGCCGAACAACTCGGCCAGGGCCAGTTCGTGCCGCGCCGTTTGCCGCTGGATTTCTGCTCTTAACCGCACAAGAGGCCTGCTCGATGAAACTACGTGGCCTTTACGCCATTACCGACAGCCAACTGTTGGCCGGCAAATTCCTTGCCTACGTCGAAGCGGCGCTGGACGGTGGCGTGACCCTGTTGCAGTACCGCGACAAAAGCAGCGACGAAGCCCGGCGCCTGCGTGAGGCCGAGAAGCTGCGCGAGCTGTGCTCACGCTACAAGACCCAGCTGATTATCAATGATGACGCCGAGTTGGCCGCGCGCCTCGGCGTCGGCGTGCACCTGGGCCAGACCGACGGCCCACTGACCCCGGCCCGTGCATTGCTCGGTTCCAAAGCCATCATCGGCGCCACCTGCCACAGCCAGATCGAACTGGCCGAGCAGGCCGCCAAGGAGGGCGCGAGCTACGTCGCCTTCGGTCGCTTTTTCAATTCCAACACCAAGCCCGGCGCGCCGGCCGCCACGCTCGACATGCTGGCCCAGGCCCGCACGCGCCTGCAGTTGCCGATCTGCGTGATCGGCGGCGTCACCCTGGAGAACGCCGAACCCTTGGTGGCCCACGGTGCCGACCTGCTCGCCGTGGTACACGGCCTCTTCGGTGCCGACAGCACCCAGGAAGTCACGCGCCGCGCCCGCGCCTTCAACGACCTTCTTAAAGTTTAAGTGTAGAGAGCCCGATCATGTCCCGTTCCGAAACCCTGTTTGCCAATGCCCAGAAACACATCCCCGGCGGTGTGAACTCCCCCGTGCGTGCGTTCAAGAGCGTCGGCGGCACACCGTTGTTCTTCAAGCATGCCGAAGGCGCCTACGTCACCGACGAAGATGACAAGCGCTATGTTGACTACGTAGGTTCCTGGGGGCCGATGATCCTCGGCCACAGCCACCCTGACGTGCTCGACGCCGTGCGCCAGCAGCTGCAACACGGCCTCTCCTATGGTGCGCCAACCGCCATGGAAACCGAGATGGCGGACCTGGTGTGCTCAATCGTGCCGTCGATGGAAATGGTGCGCATGGTCAGCTCCGGCACCGAAGCCACCATGAGTGCAATCCGCCTGGCCCGTGGTTTCACCGGTCGCGACAGCATCATCAAATTTGAAGGCTGCTACCACGGCCACTCCGACAGCCTGCTGGTAAAAGCCGGTTCCGGCCTGCTGACCCAAGGCGTGCCAAGCTCGGCCGGTGTGCCGGCCGCGTTTGCCAAACACACCCTGACCCTGCCGTTCAACGACATTGCGGCCGTTGAGCAGATGCTCAGCGAAGTGGGCCAGGACGTGGCGTGCATCATCGTCGAGCCGGTAGCCGGCAACATGAACTGCGTGCCACCGGCACCGGGTTTCCTGGAAGGTTTGCGCGAACAGTGCGACAAGCACGGCGTGGTGCTGATTTTCGACGAAGTGATGACCGGTTTCCGCGTGGCCCTCGGCGGCGCCCAGGCTTACTACGGCGTCACGCCGGACCTGAGCACCTTCGGCAAGATCATCGGCGGCGGTATGCCCGTGGGCTGCTTCGGTGGCAAACGCGAAATCATGCAGCACATCGCGCCGCTGGGCCCGGTGTACCAGGCGGGCACCTTGTCGGGTAACCCGTTGGCCATGGCTGCCGGCCTGACCACCCTGCGCCTGATCAGCCGTCCGGGTTTCCACGCCGAGCTGACCGACTACACCACCCGCCTGCTCGATGGCCTGCAACAGCGCGCCGATGCCGCTGGCATCCCGTTCGTGACCACGCAAGCGGGTGGCATGTTCGGCCTGTATTTCAGCGGCGCTGACGATATCGTTACCTTTGATGACGTGATGGGCAGCGATGCCGACCTGTTCAAGCGCTTCTTCCACTTGATGCTCGAAGGCGGCGTTTACCTGGCACCGAGCGCTTTTGAAGCGGGTTTCACCTCGATCGCCCATGGCGAAGCCGAGTTGAAGTTGACCCTGGATGCTGCCGAGCGCGCTTTTGCCGCGCTGAAGCAAGCCCCGAAGTAAGGGACACACACATCTGACGTTGCCCCTCGCAGCGTCAGATTTGCTACTTTGCCTACAGAGATTTCCTGCTTTTTTCGAGAAATCACCTGCAATCCGGCAGATAACTTGCCTACGCAGCAGAAAAACGAGTAAAGACTTTGTAAGCAGGGGCCTGCTTATTTCATAATGCGCGCTTATTGGACTCCCCCGAGGGTCCGCGTGCCCCGTCAGAGGTAAGTCGATTCCCATGAAACGCACCGGCCGCACCCTGGTTCTGGGCTGCCTGTTGCTCCTTCAGCCGCTGCTGGCACATGCCCAGGCAGGCGGCAACTCGTTGTTAATCCCAGCGATGGGTCGTTGCACCCTCAATACCCAGCCAGACAGCCAGGCCGAAGCGCTGAGCGCGTGCCAGAAACAGGCCGACGGTGGGGATGCGCAGGCGCAATACGAGTTGGGCGAGTACTTCCACGACGACAAAAACCCGGCCCGCGACCTCAACAAAGCCCTGAGCTACTTCGAAAAGGCTTCGTTGCAGGGCCATGCCCAGGCGCAATTCCAGCTGGGCAACATGTTCTTCAAAGGCGAAGGCGTGCCGGCCAATAACGTTCAGGCTTACATCGTGCTGAAAATGGCGGCGGTCAACGGCGCCGAAGACGCACTGGACACGGCCGACGAAGTCGCCGAGCACATGCAGCGCGATGAACTGGAAGTGGCCACCCAGGTACTGGGCCAGATCTTCCGCAATTACCTGCAGGAATTACAGAGTGCCGATGGGCGTTCGCCCTTCTCGCCCCTGCCCGACCCAATCGCGCCTCAGGGCGACAACAGGTAGCCCTGCCGGAAAGCCTCTGCACCGGCGACATGCGCAATCGTCATGCCGCTAGTGGCCATGCGCCTTAGTGATCGCACATACAGCAAACCTCCCCGAGTACAGGCAATGGCCGTCACGCTGTCGCTGATCGGGTCAATGATGTGTGCCACGACTTGACCCGCGCTTAAGTAATCCCCGACCTGTGCACAAAACACGATCAACCCGCCCACTGGGCTGACAACGGGCTCAACGCCGGCCAGCGGCGTGGGCGGGTTTAATAATGGCGGCAGCTCAGGTGCCTGGCCCTCGATGACGCCCGCGTGCGTAAGGTAGTCAATCAAACCCTGGCAATCCTGTTCGGCCAGCTCATAACTCACGTCGGCCACACCTCGCAGCTCCAGCGTCACGGCAAAACCGGGCGGCGCCACACGTTGCGGGAAGCGCGCCTCTATCTGCTGCCAAAACAAGCTGAAGCACTCATCGAAGGACTGCCCACCGGCGTCTGTCGCCATAAAGCACGCTTGTGCCCCCAGGTAACGGGCCAGGGGTTCCACTTGTGGCCAGCAAACCGGCGACAAATACAGATGCTGCACGGCCTCGAAATCACAATGCAAGTCGAGCACGATATCGGCATCGCAGGCCAGGCGCTGAAGCGTCAGGCGCATGGCCTGAACCTGGTTGGCGGGCACTTGGCTGGCGAGCACGCGAACCAGCACCGAACGAATCAACCGCAAGTTTTCCTCGGGGTCATCGGTCAGCCGTGCCTCGACGGCATCACCCACCTGCCGGCTGACATCAAGGAAGTGCCGATTGAAGTTCTCCCGGCTGTCGTAATCGAAACGGCCTTGAGGCACATCCATCAACACTTGCTCCAGCCCCATGGGGTTGGCCACCGGCACCAACACCACCTGACCGCGCAATAGACCCGCAGCCTCCAATCGCAACAACCTTAGCTTGAGATGCCACACCACCAACATCCCCGGCAGTTCATCTGCATGCAGGGAAGACTGGATATAGACTTTGCCCACGCCATTGGCCGGGCCGTAGTGAAAACTATGGATCTGCCGCGTCGTACCCGGCACGGTTGCTGGCAATTGATGCACAGATTCATACATGGCGACCTCCTATCGGCTTGGGTCAAGAAATCTCAGCCAACGCTTCTCGGCCAAGTGAAAAAGGCCGACCAGAGCGAAGGTGATGCATAGATAAATAGCCGCGGCGATACCGAAGGACTCGAACGTCAGAAAGGTCGCGGCATTGGCATCCCTGGCCACTTTCAGCACATCGGGGACCGTGGCGGTGAACGCCAACGTGGTGGAGTGCAGCATGAAAATCACCTCATTGCTGTAGTACGGCAATGAGCGGCGCAGGGCCGACGGCATGATCAGATAGGTGTAGAGCTTCCAGCCGTCGAACCCTAACGCCCTTGCAGCCTCTACTTCACCGCGCGGCATGGAGCGGATAGCACCGGCGAGGATTTCTGTGGTGTAGGCGCCCGTGTTAAGGGCAAAGGCCAGCAGTGTGCAGTTAAGCGCATCACGGAAAAAAGCGTCCAGAAGCGGCTGTTCGCGTACAGCCGCCAGGCTGTATATACCGGTGTAAAAGACCAGTAACTGGACATAGAGCGGCGTTCCCCGAAACAGATAAGTAAAGCCCTGCACCGGCCAACGTACCCACGAGCGGGTTGAAACCCGGGCAATGGACAACGGCAACGCCGCTAGCAGCCCAAGGCATAACGAAGCACTGGTGAGCCACAGCGTCATGGCCAGGCCGGTGATTTGCTGACCGTCGGAATAGAGAAACGGCCGCCAATATTCCTGTATCAGTTCAATCATCGCTGCGCCTCCTGCCCTGCACCGCCATAACGGCGCTCAAGCCAGCGCAGCACCGCATTGGAGGCGCTGCTGAGGAGCAGATAAATAAAGCCCGCCAGTAATAGAAAGCTCAATAGCTGCTGGCTGCTTTTGCCAGCCACCTGAGCCACCTTGACCAAGTCTGCCAAACCAATAATCGACACCAACGCGGTAGCCTTGAGCAAGACCATCCAGTTATTGCCAAGCCCCGGCAAGGCGAAGCGCATCATCTGCGCAAAGGTTATGTAGATGAAGCTTTGGCTGGGCTTCATACCCAGCGCTTTGGCCGCCTGTGCCTGCCCACGTGGCACCGCCAACAATGCGCCACGAAAGGTCTCGGTAAAATAAGCACCGTAGATAAACCCCAGCGTCAGTACGCCCGCAGTCAAAGGGTCAATTTCGAGGTAGGCCCAGCCCATCACGGCCGTCAGACGGCTCACAGCGGTTTGCACGCCGTAAAAGATCAGCAGCATCAACACAAGGTCCGGCACCCCACGGATCAAGGTGGTGTAGACCTGTGCTGAAACACGCCAAGCCCTGACGCGTGACAGCTTGGCACCCGCCCCGAGCAGGCCGAAGATCAGCCCCAGCAACAGCGATAACAGTGCCAGCTTCAGGGTCACCCATACGCCTTGCAACAGTAACGGCGCAAAACCCTCCAGGGTCGCGACAAAGCGCGCAACGTTCTCCAGCATGACGAGGCCCTCCAACGATGATGGCGGGCGGTCAGTTGCCGCTGAACATGTCGACGCCTGGGAAATACTGTTCTTGCAGGCGAGCATAGGTGCCATCGGCATGCAGCGCTGCCAGGCCCTGATCCAGCAGGGTCTTCAGCACTTGATTGCCCTTGGCGATGCCAATGGCGCTCATGGAAGGCATCAGCTCGCTTTCTATGACCTTGCCCAATTCGAAACCTGCACCTTGGGGCGAACGCAAAAAGCCACTTTGCGCCTGTTGGGCGTCCTGCAACGAAGCGTTAAGCCGACCCGCCACGAGGTCGGCGTAAACCTGTTCCTGATCGGCGTAGGCCACCACTTTCATGCCCTTAGGGGCCAACACGCGCTTGGCGTAGGCTTCCTGAGTACTGCCCTGCAAATACCCCACGGACTTGCCCTTGGCGTCGCCAAGGTCGGTGCCGGCCTTGAACACCATGGCGGAGGGGCTGGAGAAAACTTCCGAAGAGAAGTCGATGATCTTGCGCCGCGCTTCGGTCACGGTTACCGACGCCAGTATGGCGTCGATCTTGCCGGCCCTGAGGCTGGGAACCAGGCCATCAAAGTCGCTTTCTACCCATTGGCAGCGCACCTTCAAATGCGCGCAGATGGCGTTGCCGATATCAATCTCGAAACCGACTAAAGTACCGGTATTGTCTTTATAGGCAAAAGGGGCGTAGTTAGGGTCGGCACCAAAGCGTATGACGCCATAGTTGTTAGCGGACACCGAGTTGCTCACTACTACGAAGGCCAACACCGATAACATGAGCACTAATTTTTTCATTATTTTATTCCTTGTTATTGTTTGCACAGCAGGACGTTACAACACCTCTAAATGCGCAATTTCGCGCCGCATGACCAACGAGCCGGCGGGCGCATCAAACTCACGCGCCAGCCGATGCCCTGAATACACGGCGGCCGCAATGGTTCCAGGCGCCAGGCAGTCCCCCACCAATGCGACCGATTCAATACCCGCCTCAACGCGTTGCTCAGTTGCCTCGTTGAGTGCCTGGTACAGGCCTTGCTCAGGCTCACGGGAGGTCACCAGCAACAAGGACGCCACGGGAATGAACCTTGGCCGGCCGGTGTACATACACCTGGCAACCGCACCTTCAGGCGTCACCGCCGCTAGCGAGTGGGAGGCGATGATCGTGACATTGAGTTCCAGCAGGCGACGCTGGATGCGGTGTTGTTCAAGCGTGTTATGGGTCCAGGTCGCTACATCCGGCGCCGGGGTGACAAAGATCACCTCCACGCCCTGCGCTACCAACTGCTCTGCCAACACACTGCCCATGTAGTAGTGGTCATCATCGAACAGCAGCACCGGTGAAGCAGGGACTGTTCCGGCCAGCAGATCATCCGGGGTCAATACCGGCAGATGTTCCAAACCCGGCAAGGCCTGGCGCAATGCACGCCCCAGACCATCGGTGCGCCAGCGCGAACCGGTAGCGATAAAAACGTGGGCGGCAGCGAAGTCCAACACGTCCTGGGCTTGTAGCTGACTTTCTCGATATATCTCTACTGAAGGCAATCGGCCGAGGGCGTCCAGCCGGTAGTCGAGCACCCGTGCCCAACTCGCCAACCCAGGCAGCCTGGCTTCAAGAGACACACGCCCGCCCAGCGTGCGAGTGCCTTCGACCAGCGCCACCTCCATGCCCCGCGCGCCCAGTATCCGCGCGCATTCAAGGCCGGCAGGCCCTGCCCCGACCACCAGGGCGCGCGCGGGGTTATGCGCACGGGGCGTCGACTCGGGGTGCCAGCCGCGCCGCCATTCTTCACCCAGGGTGGGGTTTTGCGTGCAGCGCAGCGGGGTGCTGGTGTGGTCACCACTGACACAGACGTTGCAGCCGATACATTCGCGAATCTGCTCCAGACGCCCTTCCTCTATCTTCTTTGGCAAGAAGGGATCGGCAATTGAGGGACGGGCAGCGCCGATCAGGTCCAACACGCCTCGACGCACCAATGAGACCATGGTGTCCGGTGAGGTAAACCGGCCCACGCCCACCACCGGCTTGGTGGTCAGCGCTTTGAGCCCGAGCAGGAACGCCTCTTGAAAACCTTCAGGGGCAAACCGCGAGGTCACGCTGTCGTTGGACCAGTCGGCAACGTTGACATCCCACAGGTCCGGCAGCTCCGCCAACAGCGAAAAAATCTCGCGGCCTTCGCCCTCGCAGGCCAGCCCGCCAGCGACCTGTTCATCCACTGCCAGCCGCACGGCGACTGCGCAACGATCACCCACCGCATCGCGGGTATCTTCAATCAACTCACGCAACAGCCGTACACGATTCTCCAACACCCCACCGTACTCATCGGTGCGCCGGTTATTGCGTGGGGTCAGAAAGTGGAACGGCAGGCCAAGGTCGTGGCCGGCATACACGTAGATAATGTCGAAACCCGCCTGGCGTGCCCGTAACGCAGCAGCGCGATGCATCTGGCGCAGTTGCTTGATATCGGCACGGCTCATGGCCCGGGCTTGCACCGGGTCATAACCACGCACCGGCGTATTGGACGGCGCCCAGGGGATTTCGCGGCTATAGCGGTTGGGCGCCGAATAGCCGTTGAACGCGAGTTCGACGCCGGCCAATGACCCATGCAGATGGACGGCCTCACACATTTTCGCCAGCGCCGGGATGTCGCGCTCATCCCATAAGCGCGCCTCTATGTAGGGCGAAAACTCGCTCAGCGGGCTGATCTCGCACTCTTCCGTACACACCACCCCCCAACCCCCCTCGGCTTTAACCCCGCGCATGGCGGCCATGGCCGAGGGGTGCACATGGCCCATGCCATTACAGTGCGGCACTTGGTAAAAGCGATTACGGGTGCGAACCGGCCCAATGTGTACCGGTTCAAAAAGAATGTCATACCGAGGATCGCGCACAGGGCTACTCCCGAACCAACAAGTTCGCTAATGACAGTTAAATAAAAAGTGTTATTTAAATAACACGTAAGCGGTCAACTCTGGGTGTATCCCACAAACGCCTGATGCAACTGGGCGATCGCATTCAAGTGCTCTTCCATTTCTGGCCCAAGTTGTTTCGACATATCGTTAATCAACAAGTGAGTCATCGATAACATGGTGGCCGTCGAGTCCCATAACAAATCAAACTCGGTGGACACCCTAAACACTTCGTTGGCGTTTTGCTCAGCCCACTCACAAAAGTTGTCGGTTATCAGCGTGACCGCAATGCCGCGTTTGCGTGCCGCTTGGCATAGCAGTAAAGACTGGCGGGAATGGCGTCGCGCTTCATAGACGATCAGCATTGAATCGGCAGACGGCGCCAGCAACACCTCGCCGAAATGCCCTGACGCACCATCCACCAGATGCACGCCTGTACGCAGGTATTGCAACATGTGGACAATGGAGCAGGCGATGCCCCGCTCGGTGCCGAAACCGGCGACAAAAACCTGCGGGCTTTGCGCCAGCCTTGCTGTCACCACGCGCCAAGGCTCGGTGCGGGTGTACTCATAAACCCGCACCAACGCCGCGATCTCCAGTTGCAGGCTGTTGGCCAGCGGGTTTGCATCGCCTTCTGCCTGGAACGCGCGCAGCCGGTCGCCGATCAGCCATGGGCTGTCACCCAGGTCGTCTTTGAGTTCGTGTTTAAGGTCTTTGAAATGCTTGTAGCCCAACGCCCGGCAGAATCGGCCGACGGTGGACTCGCTGATCTGGAGCTTGTGCGCCACCTGCGCCGAATTCTCGAACGGCAGGTCTTTGAGGTTCGCCAGGATATAGGCCGCCAGCGTTCGATAAGCCTGGGACCTGGATGACAACTGTTGTTCGAGGGATTTTTTTATGGATGTGCTCATGGCGTCCTCTCTGCATGGGCACAAACTGCTATTTTTCTGTCAAGTCGTCAACCGAGACTGAAAAGTTTCAGAAGCGTCTTACAAAATCACATCACAAGCGCAGTGTTACTTTTCCGGCATGGGCATCGGAAACGGCATCACATTGCTGGTGCCGCGCGCTTCGCTGATCTTCGGCGTGCCCAGGCGCTCGACTTCATCAATGCGCACAATCGAATGCATCGGCACAAAGCTGCGCACCACGCCTTCAAATTGCGCCTTGAGTTTTTCTTCGCCCGGGTCGACGACCAATTGGGTGCGCTCGCCAAAGACGAACTCTTCCACTTCCAGGAAGCCCCACAGATCACTTTGATAGATCTGCTTGGCGTACATTTCGAACACCTGGCCCTGGTTGAGGAAAATCACCTTGTAGATTGGAGCTTCACGTTTGGTCATGGTGGGCGAACAACACATCGGGGATATAAAAGAGGGCGCGAACTATAGCATGGCACCCGATGCACAGCGCTAGGAACCAATGGGCATGCCCCCTATAATGCGCGGTTCTTTACCACCAGTTGACGATTCCCATGGCCAAGAAGCTTTACATCGAAACCCACGGTTGCCAGATGAACGAGTACGACAGCTCGCGCATGGTCGATCTGCTGGGCGAACACCAGGCCCTGGAAGTCACCGCCCGCGCCGAAGATGCCGACGTCATCCTGCTCAATACCTGCTCGATCCGCGAGCGTGCCCAGGACCGTGTGTACTCGCAGCTGGGCCGCTGGCGTGAATTGAAACTGGCCAACCCGGACATGGTGATCGCCGTCGGCGGCTGCGTGGCCAGCCAGGAAGGCGCCGCGATCCGCGACCGCGCTCCCTATGTCGACGTGGTTTTCGGTCCGCAAACCCTGCACCGCCTGCCGGAAATGATCGACGCCGCACGCATCACCAAGCTGCCGCAGGTGGACGTGTCATTCCCGGAAATCGAAAAATTCGACCATTTGCCCGAACCGCGCATCGACGGGCCGAGTGCCTATGTGTCGGTGATGGAAGGCTGCAGCAAGTACTGCACCTTCTGCGTGGTGCCCTACACCCGCGGCGAAGAAGTCAGCCGGCCGTTTGACGACGTACTGGCCGAAATCATCCACCTGGCCGAAAACGGCGTGCGCGAAGTGACCTTGCTGGGCCAGAACGTAAACGGCTATCGCGGCCAGACCGACGACGGGCGCCTGGCCGACCTCGCGGAGTTGATCCGCGTGGTGGCGGCGGTGGATGGCATCGAGCGTATTCGCTACACCACCTCGCACCCGCTGGAGTTCTCCGACAGCCTGATCCAGGCGCACGCCGAAGTGCCGGAGCTGGTCAAGCACCTGCATTTGCCGGTGCAGTCGGGTTCGGACCGCATTCTGGCGGCCATGAAACGCAACCACACGGCCCTGGAATACAAATCCAAGCTGCGAAAATTGCGCGCCGCGGTGCCGGGTATCTGCATCAGCTCGGACTTTATCGTCGGGTTCCCCGGCGAGACCGAGAAGGATTTCGAGCAGACCATGAAGCTGATCGAAGACGTCGGTTTCGACTTCTCGTATTCGTTCGTCTACAGCCAGCGTCCGGGCACCCCGGCTGCCGATCTGGCAGATGACACCCCGGAAGCGCTGAAAAAAGAGCGCTTGAACGCACTGCAGCATCGCCTGAACCAGCAAGGTTTCGAGATCAGCCGACAAATGGTCGGTTCGATCCAGCGCATCCTGGTCACCGACTACTCGAAAAAAGACCCGGGCGAGCTGCAAGGGCGTACCGAGAACAACCGGATCGTCAACTTCCGCTGCGACACTCCCACCCTGATCGGCCAGTTTGCCGATGTGCACATCGATGCGGCGCAACCGCACTCGCTGCGTGGGTCGCTGGTGGACTGAGCGCTGACCGGATGAAGATCAAAATGTGGGAGCTGGCTTGCCTGCGATAGCGGTGGGTCAGCCGACACATCTGGCACTGACACACCGCCATCGCAGGCAAGCCAGCTCCCACAGTGGATTTTCATGGTTCTTGAGATTGAGCCAGCACTATATAAGTGCTTTCGCACGCCGAGCACTGGCGTTATCCTCTCCTTCACCTAAACAGCCAAAGGGCGGCTAAAAGCAACCTTGAACGCACCCATAGCAGAACCCCATCGTTTTATCCTCGAGCCGTTTGAGGCTCGCCGTTTCGCCAACCTGTGCGGACAGTTCGACGAGCACCTGCGCCTGATCGAACAACGCCTGAGCATCGAGATCCGCAACCGCGGCAATCAGTTCGAGCTTATTGGTGAACCCCAGCACACCACGTCTGCAGAAAACCTGCTGCGCCGCCTCTACCGCGAAACCAAGGGTAGTGAGCTGTCGCCGGAGACCGTGCACCTGTACCTGCAGGAATCCGCCGTGGAAGACTTGGCCAACAACCCGGTGGCCGAAGCCAGCGTGGCCCTGCGCACCAAAAAAGGCATGATTCGCCCACGCGGCTTGAATCAGCAGCGCTACGTCAAGGAAATCCTCGGTAACGATATTAACTTCGGCATCGGCCCCGCCGGTACCGGCAAGACCTACCTGGCCGTGGCCTGCGCGGTCGACGCCCTGGAGCGCGAGCAGGTGCGACGCATCCTGCTGGTACGCCCGGCAGTCGAGGCTGGCGAGAAGCTTGGCTTCCTGCCCGGCGACCTGGCCCAGAAGATCGACCCGTACCTGCGCCCGCTCTACGACGCGCTGTACGAGATGCTCGGCTTTGAATACGTGGCCAAGTTGATCGAGCGCCAAGTGATCGAGATCGCCCCGCTGGCCTACATGCGTGGTCGCACCTTGAACAACAGTTTCATCATCCTCGACGAAAGCCAGAACACCACCGTCGAACAGATGAAAATGTTCCTCACCCGTATCGGTTTCGGCTCCACCGCCGTGATCACCGGCGACGTCACCCAGGTCGACCTGCCCAAGGGCACCAAGTCCGGACTGGCCCAGGTGATCGACGTGCTCAAGGACGTGCCAGGCATCAGCTTCACGCATTTCATGCCCAAAGACGTGGTTCGCCACCCGTTGGTGCAGCGCATTGTCGAAGCCTACGAGCGCTTTGAGCACCGCGATGACGCACCCGCCAAAGACGTGCGCCGCGATGCTTGAGCTAGACCTGCAGCTGGCCACCGAAGCGCCCGCCCCCAGCGAAGCGCAGTTCCGTAAATGGTGCGCCCTGGCCCTGCGCCAGCGCACCGCCGACTCGGAACTGACCATCCGCCTGGTGGACGAGCCCGAAGGCCGTGAACTGAATCACACCTGGCGCCAAAAGGACTACGCGACCAACGTACTGTCCTTTCCCGCCGACGTGCCGGATGAGTTACTGGATATCCCGTTACTGGGCGACCTGGTGATCTGCGTCGAAGTGGTCGAGCGCGAGGCGAAGGAACAAGGCAAGGAACTTGAGGCCCACTGGGCCCATCTAGTCATCCACGGCTGCTTGCATCTCTTGGGTTACGACCATATAGACGATGACGAAGCCTGCGAAATGGAAACACTGGAACAAACGTTGCTTGCTGAACTGGGTCACCCTGATCCGTATGCAGACGACGAAAACTGAAACTACACATAACTGACACAACAAAGGATTTAGAGTAATCGCTATGAGCGAAGACCGATCGAGCAACGGGCAGAAGTCATGGCTGGGTAAACTGACCCAGGCTTTTGCCCACGAGCCGAAAAACCGCCAGGAGCTGCTGGAGCTGCTGCGCGAGGCCCATCAGAACAAGTTGCTGGACAGCGAAGCGCTGGCCATCGTCGAGGGCGCCATCCAGGTGGCTGACCTGCAGGTTCGGGACATCATGGTCCCGCGCTCGCAGATGATCAGCATCAAGGCGACCCAGACCCCACGGGAATTCCTCCCGGCCGTGATCGACTCGGCGCACTCGCGCTACCCGGTGATCGGTGAAAGCCATGACGACGTCATGGGCGTCCTGCTGGCCAAGGACCTGCTGCCGCTGATCCTCCAAGAGAACGGCGACAGCTTCAACATCAAGGACTTGCTGCGCCCGGCCACCTTCGTGCCTGAATCCAAGCGCCTGAATGTGCTGCTGCGCGAGTTCCGCGCCAACCACAACCACATGGCCATTGTGATCGACGAATACGGCGGCGTGGCCGGTCTTGTGACCATCGAAGACGTGCTTGAGCAAATCGTCGGCGATATCGAAGACGAGCACGACGTCGAAGAAGACAGCTACATCAAACCGCTGCCCAGCGGTGATTTCCTGATCAAGGCGCTGACGCCGATCGAGAACTTCAACGAGTTCTTCGACAGCGAGTTCTCGGATGATGAGTTCGACACGGTGGGCGGTTTGGTGATGAGTGCGTTTGGGCACCTGCCAAAACGTAACGAAACCACTGAGATTGGCGCTTATCGCTTCCGCATTCTGAATGCCGATAGCCGCCGAATTCATCTGATTCGCCTGACCCCGATTGCCCGCTAAGGACTGATATGCGCCGTTTCATCGCACCCGGCTGGCCCGGTAACTTGCTGGCCGTGGTGGCCGGCGCCATTACCACCTTGGCGCTGGCGCCCTTCGATCTGTGGCCATTTGCGCTACTGGCCGTCGGGCTGTTCTATATCGGCCTGCGCGAGCTGACGCCACGTCAGGCCTTGGGCCGTGGTTGGTGCTTCGGTTTTGGCCTGTTTGGCGCCGGCACCAGCTGGATCTACTACAGCATCCACCACTTCGGCGGCGCTTCGGTGTTGCTGGCTGGCTTTTTGATGCTGCTGTTTACCGCCGCGATTGCCTGGTTCTTCGCCCTGCCCGCCTGGCTGTGGGCACGCTGGCTGCGTCGTAATGAGGCGCCGCTGGCCGATGCGCTGACCTTTGCGGCGCTGTGGGTTGGCCAGGAAGCGTTTCGTGGTTGGTTCCTGACGGGGTTCCCTTGGCTGTACTCCGGTTACAGCCAACTCGATGGCCCGCTCACCGGCCTTGCGCCACTGGGCGGCATGTGGCTGATCTCCTTTGCCCTGGCGCTGACGGCTGCCGTGCTGTGCAACCTGCCGCGCCTGCTGGCAAGCAAGCGCAACGGCTTCATCGGCGCAGGCTTGGTGTTGTTGGTTGCACCCTGGGCCATCGGCCTGGCGCTCAAGCATCATGCCTGGACCTCGCCCTCCGGCGCACCGCTGACCGTGGCGGCGATTCAGGGCAATGTCGAACAGAGCATGAAATGGGACCCCGCGCAGATCGACGCGCAGTTGGCGCTGTACCGCGACATGAGTTTCAGCTCCAAGCCGGTGGACCTGCTGGTATGGCCGGAAACCGCGGTGCCGGTGCTCAAAGAGTCAGTCGAAGGCTACCTGGGCATGATGGGCAAGTTTGCCGCCGACCGGCACTCTGCGCTGATCACCGGCGTACCGATCCGCCAGGAAGTGCACCACCAGAAGCGCTACTTCAACGGCATCACCGTGGTGGGCGAAGGCGAAGGCACTTACCTCAAGCAAAAACTGGTGCCTTTTGGTGAGTACGTGCCGCTGCAAGACATGCTGCGCGGGCTGATCGCTTTCTTTGACCTGCCGATGTCGGACTTCGCCCGCGGCCCGTCCGATCAGGCGATGCTGCAAGCCAAGGGCTATCAGATTGCGCCGTTCATTTGCTACGAAGTGGTGTACCCGGAATTTGCCGCAGGCCTGTCGGCCCAGAGCGATTTGCTGCTGACCATCAGCAACGACACCTGGTTCGGCCGCTCCATTGGCCCGCTGCAACACCTGCAAATGGCGCAGATGCGTGCGTTGGAAGCTGGCCGCTGGATGATCCGCGCCACCAACAATGGCGTGACCGGCCTGATCAACCCGTTTGGGCAGATCACCGCGCAGATCCCGCAGTTTGAACGCGGGATTCTCTACGGCGAAGTGGTGCCGATGCACAACCTGACGCCGTACCTGCAATGGCGCTCGTGGCCGTTGATCATTGTGTGTCTGGGCTTGTTCGGCTGGGCGCTGCTGGCGGGGCGGATGTCCAAAACGGTCTGACTCTGAGCGACACTACAAAATCAATGTGGGAGCTGGCTTGTGTGGGAGCGGGCTTGCTCGCGAATACGGTGTATCAGTTAACGAATAAGCTGACTGACACACCGCTTTCGCGAGCAAGCCCGCTCCCACATGAACCGCTTTCCACATTTAAAATTGCGGCGTTATCGGTAAAACACCCGATACCCCACCTGCCCCACCGCCTCGTTGATCAACTGTCCGCTCTGCCACACCGACTTGACCTCGGGCATCCAGCCGCCCAGCGGCCGGGCATTGTCCACACCCAAAAAGCCTACCGGCCCCGGCACCACGGTAAAGCCGGCCTTCTCGAAACTCCACACCGCACGCGGCATGTGCCAGGCTTGGGTTACCACCACCACACGCTTGATGCCTTGGGGCAACAGAATCTCGGCACTCATCTGCGCGTTTTCCCAGGTGGTACGGCTGCGCTCTTCCTTCCAGCGCACTGTCACGCCGAAGTCATCCTGCATCGACACGGCCATCAACTCCGCCTCGCTGGGCGGCGTGCCGTAGTGCAAGCCACCACTGGTCAACACCGGCAACCCGGATGCCTTGGCCAGACGCGCGGCATAACGCTGGCGCTCAAGCCCTGTACCGGTGGGCTGATCGGTGCCCCACGCAGGGTCGCCGCGCTCACGCCCAGAGCCCAGCACCACAATCGCATCAGCGCGCTGGGCCAGCGTCGCCCATGCTTCACGGGCCAACGGTGGCTCGGTCTCCAAGGCATGCGCGCCCCATTGCACCATCACCGGCAGGCTGATCAACCACAGCCCCCCGAACCCCACGGCAAAGCAGCCTCCGGCCAGGCGCGGGCGACTTTTACGCAACCACCAGGCAAGCGCCAGCAGCAGCAAAAAAAGGCCGGGCGGCAAGAGCAATTGTTTAATGAAATAACGAAAAGGCATCGGGCATCTCCAAAGATGCCCGAAGCCTAGATGCAACGGGGTTTAGCGACAATCTTTACTAACCTGTTTCGAGACGACTCAAAGGTTAACGTGGTGCTCCACGTTTACCGTGCGGCCCGACGTTTGTCGGGACCGCGACCCGCAGACACATCTTTCAGCCAGATCACCTTGGCCGAACACATAGGCTCTTGGGCGGGCGGGGCAGCCCGTTCCTCGCAGGCACGGTGGTGATTCAATTCCAGGTAGCCCTTGATCAATTCAAGTTCAGCCTGGCTCAAGCCTCGCAACTCCAGCTCCAGAGGCCGCTCATCAAGCAATCGGCCTGCGGTTCTTGCGGCATCCAATGCACGACCCAAACGGTCGATCAGTCCTTCATACAATTGCGGTTTCATTAAAGTTCGCTGCGATTCAACCATCCCCTCACCTCATTGAAGATAAGACTCACTCCCCAATAAACAGCGTAGTCCCCGTGGCTGCGCCTGCCTCGCGCCGCGACAGACGGCCCTCGCCGCGCAATCAGGGTTTCCCTCGATAGAGTGGGGTCATGTATGCTACGGCGCTTCCTGTAACTCCACTTCCCGCAGGGTTTGGGCACGGACGCGCCGCTTTTTGGTGTCGATCAACCTGAATGTTGTACCGAAGAGGATTAGGCCACCCCTATTCAGTTCAAAAGTAGCCATGCACGAACAATATCAGCCCCGTGAAATAGAAAATGCCGCCCAAACCTTCTGGGACGAGCAAAAGTCCTTTGAAGTCAGTGAACAGCCAGGCAAGGAGACTTACTACTGCCTATCGATGTTCCCTTACCCCAGCGGCAAGCTACACATGGGGCACGTGCGTAACTACACCATCGGCGACGTAATTTCCCGCTACCAGCGCATGCTCGGCAAAAACGTCCTGCAACCTATGGGTTGGGACGCCTTCGGCATGCCGGCGGAAAACGCCGCGATGAAAAACAACGTGGCGCCCGCCAAGTGGACCTACGAAAACATCGCCTACATGAAAACCCAGCTGCGCAGCCTGGGCCTGGCGGTGGACTGGTCCCGCGAAGTGACCACCTGCAAGCCCGATTACTACCGCTGGGAACAGTGGCTGTTCACGCGCCTGTTCGAAAAAGGCGTGATCTACCGTAAAAACGGTACCGTGAACTGGGACCCGATCGACCAGACCGTACTGGCCAACGAGCAAGTCATCGACGGTCGCGGCTGGCGTTCCGGCGCGGTGATCGAAAAGCGCCAGATCCCGATGTACTACTTCAAGATCACGGCCTACGCCGATGAACTGCTGTCGAGCCTCGATGACTTGCCGGGCTGGCCTGAACAGGTCAAGACCATGCAGCGCAACTGGATCGGCAAATCCAAGGGCATGGAAGTGCAGTTCCCGTACAACGTCGATTCGATCGGCGAAGCCGGCGCACTCAAAGTCTTCACCACCCGCCCCGATACCCTGATGGGCGCGACTTACGTCGCCGTGGCCGCCGAGCACCCGCTGGCCACCCAGGCTGCACAGAACAATCCTGAGCTGCAAGCGTTCATCGCCGAATGCAAAGGCGGCAGCGTGGCCGAAGCCGACGTTGCCACCCAAGAGAAAAAAGGCCTGCCAACCGGCCTGTTCGTCGAGCACCCACTGACGGGCGAAAAACTCCCGGTGTGGGTCGCCAACTACGTGTTGATGCACTACGGCGATGGCGCAGTCATGGCGGTGCCGGCCCACGACGAGCGCGATTTCGAGTTCGCCACCAAGTACAGCCTGCCGATCAAATCCGTGGTGCGTACCAGTTCCGGCGAGACCAACCCGGCCCCGTGGCAAGACGCCTACGGCGAGCACGGCACGCTGATCAACTCCGGTGAGTTCGACGGCCTGGACTTCCAGGGTGCCTTCGACGCCATCGAAGTTGCCTTGATCAAGAAAAACCTCGGCGCCTCGCGCACCCAGTTCCGCCTGCGCGACTGGGGCATCAGCCGCCAGCGCTACTGGGGCTGCCCGATCCCGATCATCCACTGCGAAACCTGCGGTGACGTGCCGGTGCCGGAAGACCAGTTGCCGGTGGTCTTGCCTGAAGACGTGGTGCCGGATGGCGCCGGTTCGCCATTGGCGCGCATGCCCGAGTTCTACGAGTGCACGTGCCCTAAATGCGGCGCACCTGCCAAGCGTGAAACCGACACCATGGACACCTTCGTCGAGTCCTCGTGGTATTACGCCCGCTACGCCTCGCCACACTATGAAGGCGGCCTGGTAGAAAAATCCGCAGCCGACCACTGGTTGCCGGTGGATCAATACATCGGCGGCATCGAACACGCGATTCTTCACCTGCTCTACGCGCGCTTCTTCCACAAGCTGATGCGCGACGAAGGCTTGGTGAGTTCCGATGAGCCGTTCAAGAACCTGCTGACCCAAGGCATGGTAATCGCCGAGACTTACTATCGCCGCGAAGCCAATGGCGCCTACACCTGGTTCAACCCGGCGGACGTCGAGCTTGAGCGTGACAGCAAAGCCAAGGTAATCAGCGCCAAGCTGAAATCCGACGGCCTGCCGGTGGAAATCGGTGGCACCGAGAAGATGGCCAAGTCCAAGAACAACGGCGTTGACCCACAGTCGATGATCGATCAGTTCGGCGCCGACACCTGCCGCCTGTTCATGATGTTCGCCTCGCCGCCCGACATGAGCGCCGAATGGTCCGACTCCGGGGTTGAAGGTTCGCACCGCTTCCTCAAGCGCGTCTGGCGCCTGGCGCACGCCCATGTCAGCCAGGGTTTGCCGGGCAAACTGGACGTGCCGTCGTTGAGCGATGAGCAAAAAGCCATCCGTCGCAGCACCCACCTGGCCATCCGCCAGGCCAGCCAGGACGTGGGCCAGAACCACAAGTTCAACACCGCCATCGCCCAGGTGATGACGCTGATGAACGTGCTGGAAAAAGCCCCGCAAGCCACCGAACAGGACCGCGCGCTAGTACAGGAAGGCCTGGAAGCTGTGGTGTTGCTGCTGGCGCCAATCACGCCGCACATCAGCCATGAGCTGTGGAGCCGCCTGGGCCATACCGATGCGGTCATCGATGCGCGCTGGCCGGTGCAGGATGACAGCGCGCTGGTGCAGGACACATTGCAACTGGTTATCCAGGTTAACGGTAAACTGCGCGGCCAGATCGACATGCCTGCCAGCGCCAGCCGTGAAGACGTGGAAGCCGCAGCGCGCATCAACGAAAACGTGCTGCGCTTTACCGAAGGCCTGACGATCCGCAAAGTGATCGTAGTGCCGGGCAAACTGGTCAACATCGTCGCCAGCTAATCGGATCGGGCGCAGGGCTTGAGCCCTGCGCCGAACTAAACCTTTAAGGCCTCGATAAGGCCAACATGGTTTCAAGGGGAGCAACAAAATGATCAAACGCAATTTGCTGGTGATGGGCCTCGCTGTGCTGCTGAGCGCTTGCGGCTTCCAGCTGCGTGGCACCGCCACCAATGAACTGAGCATCAAGGAACTCGACGTCAGCGCGCGCAACGCCTACGGCGATACCTTGACCCAACTGCGCCAGACCCTGGAAAGCAGCGGTGTACGTGTGGCCTCCGGCGCGACTTACAAACTGAACCTGGTGGACGAGAAAGAAACCCAGCGTAACCTCAGCTACGCCAGTGCCGGCCGTGCGTCGGACATTGAGCTGAACACCCTGGTCGTCTATGAACTGCAAGGCCGCGACCACCTGCCATTGATGGGTGACAAGGTTGAAGTGCAGAAAGTTGTCAGCCATGACGGTAACAACCTGGTGGGCTCGGACTCGGAGATCATCCAGGTTCGCAAGGAAATGCGTCGCGAGCTGATCCAGCGCCTGATGATTCGCCTGCAACAGCTGACGCCGGAAAAACTCGCCGCCTTGCAGCTGACCGCCGACAACAAGGCCAAGGCTGACGCCGACGCCCTGAAAGCTGCGCAGGAATACGAAGACAACACGCCGAAACAATCGCCTGCCGAAGTCCCTGTCGAGTAAGCCAGACGGGGCGCCCCTGGCGCCCCGTTCGCCCTGCCTATGAAACTTGCCCCCGCCCAACTCGCCAAGCACCTGCAAGGTGGCCTTGCGCCTGTCTATATCGTCAGCGGTGATGACCCGTTGCTGTGCCAGGAGGCGGCCGACGCGATTCGCACCGCCGCACGCCAGCAAGGCTTCGATGAACGCCAGGTGTTCAGCGCCGACGCCAGTTTCGACTGGGGCACGCTGCTGCAAGCCGGTGCGAGCATGTCGTTGTTCGCCGAGAAACGCCTGCTGGAACTGCGCCTGCCTTCGGGCAAGCCCGGTGACAAAGGCGCGGCGGCGTTGATGGAATACTGCTCACGCCCCGCTGAGGACACGGTGCTGCTGATCAGCTTGCCCAAGCTCGATGGCAGCGCGCAGAAAACCAAGTGGGGCAAGGCGCTGGTAGAAGGCCCGCAAACCCAGTTCATCCAGATCTGGCCAGTGGACAGCAACCAACTGCCGCAGTGGATACGTCAGCGCCTGTCGCAATCAGGGCTGTCGGCAACGCAAGATGCCGTCGAGCTGATCGCCGCCAGGGTCGAGGGCAACCTGCTTGCCGCCGCCCAGGAGATCGAAAAGCTCAAGCTGATGGCCGAAGACGGGCAGATCACCGTCGAAACCGTCCAGGGCGCAGTCGCTGATAGCGCGCGCTTTGATGTGTTCGGGTTGGTGGACGCGATTCTCAATGGCGAACCCGCCCACGCCCTGCGCATGCTCGAAGGCTTGCGCGGCGAAGGCGTGGAACCACCGGTGATCCTGTGGGCGCTGGCTCGAGAGTTGCGAGTGCTGGCCAATATTGCCCTGCAATACAGCCAAGGCACGCCGCTGGACAAATGCTTCAGCCAGGCCAGGCCGCCGGTGTGGGACAAGCGCAAACCCCTGATGAGCAAAGCCCTGCAACGCCATTCGGCGCAACGCTGGGCGCAGCTGTTGCTGGAAGCGCAGCGCATCGATGCGCAGATCAAAGGCCAGGCGGCGGGCTCGCCGTGGATGAGCCTGAGCCGTTTGTCACTGTTGATGTCTGGCCAACGCCTGACACTCCCCGCCGAATAACCCCACTGTCCCTTGTGGGAGCTGGCTTGCCTGCGATAGCGGTGTGTCAGCCACTACATTTTTGCTGATGGACCGCTATCGCAGGCAAGCCAGCTCCCACATTGACCGTGCCCACTTGATAATGTGAAACCACCTACACATCGCCGGGCTTTACAGCCGCGCCACTTCGGCAGATGATTTGCACCGCTTCATCCCACCTCAAGCCCCCACCTCAAGAGAGTACCGAACATGAGCAAAAAGCCATCCAAGCATGGCCCCAACAAGGCCAAATCCATCATCGCCCAGCCACTGTTCCGCAGCCGTCAGGAACGCGCCGGCAAGGGCAAAGGCAGCTACCGCCGCGAAGCCTTCCAGTCTAATAGCTGGGAGGCTTCTTACTTTCTGGCTGCCTGAAGGCAAGTGCCCCTCCGGCATGATAAGGTCGGTACTTGATTTGTAATCCCTGGACCTGTGCATGCCCTCTAGCCTTTCCCGTCGTTGGCACCTTCGCCAACTGATCGCTGCCTCCAGCCTCATTCTGCTTGTCGCCTGCGCCGAGAAACCCACCGCCGCGGACGCGCAACCCCTGCCAACGCTCAAGACCGTGCCTGCCGTCGCGCCTGCCGTGGTCCCCCCTTTGGCCGTGGACAATCTTGATATCCAGCCGACCCAGACCTTTGCCGAATGGCAGGCTGGCTTTCGTGCGCAAGCCCTGAGCGCGGGGATCACACCCGCCGTCTTCGATAACGCCTTTGCTGGCGTGACGCCCGACATGGCGGTGATTCGCGCCGATCGCAGCCAACCGGAATTTTCCCGCCCAGTATGGGAATACCTCGACGGTGCCCTGTCGCCGGTACGCGTGCGTAATGGCCAAGCGTTGCTGATCAAGTACGCCGATATCCTGCAACGCATCGAAGAGCGTTATGGCGTTGACCGCCAGGCACTGGTTTCGGTGTGGGGCATGGAAAGCAACTTTGGCCAGTTCCAGGGCAATAACTCGGTGATCCGATCGCTCGCGACCCTGGCCTATGAAGGCCGCCGCCCGGCGTTCGCCCAGGCGCAACTGCTGGCGGCGCTGCAGATCATCCAGCATGGCGATATCTCTGCCGACCAGATGAAAGGTTCGTGGGCCGGGGCCATGGGTCAGACCCAGTTCATCCCGACCACCTACAACACCCATGCCGTGGATTTCGATGGCGACGGTCGCCGCGATATCTGGAACAGCCCGGGCGACGCCCTCGCCTCCACTGCGCACTACCTGCAAAGCTCCGGCTGGCAGCGTGGCCAGCCGTGGGGCTTTGAGGTGAAACAACTGCCGGCGAACTTCGATTACGCCCTGGCCGACGGCGGCATACGCAAGACCGTTGGCGAGTGGATGAGACTCGGCATCCAGCTGCCACCTGGCGCGAGCATGCCGCCGAACGTCGAGCACCTGTCCGCCGCCCTGCTGCTGCCGGCCGGTTACCGTGGCCCGGCGTTCCTGGTGCTGGATAACTTCCGCGCGATCCTCAAGTACAACAACTCGTCGTCGTACGCGCTGGCCGTGGGCCTGCTCTCGGAGCGGTTTGCTGGCGGCGGCGTGATTCGCGGCGACTGGCCCAAGGATGAGCTGCCGCTGAGTCGTTCACAGCGTATTGATTTGCAGACGGTGCTGAGTGCCAAGGGCTATGACGCGGGCAACCCGGACGGGATTATCGGCGCCAACACGCGCAAGGCGATCCGGGCGGCGCAGCAGTCGTTGGGTTGGCCGGCGGATGGGTTTCCGACAGTGAAGCTGCTGGAGTCGTTGCAGAGCCGTTAGATCGGCCTATGGCGACTGCCGTCATCGCAGGCAAGCCAGCTCCCACCTTTGGAATGCATTTTCCTGTGGGAGCTGGCTTGCCTGCGATAGCACTCTCAGGGCTTGAACACTACATCCTGCTCCAACACCAACTGCTGCTCCCCCGCATCCAGGCGCACCAGCGCGCCCATCGGCAGCGTCAGGTTCGGATCGCAGTGCCCGCTGCGCCAGCCGGACAGCACCGGAATGCACAGCGGCTCGAACGTCTGCTTGAGCAGGCGCTCCAATGCCGCCTTGTCCACCCCCGATACATCCCCGACCAGCACACCGGCGACCTGGCACAGCTTGCCCGCCAGGCGCAAATGGGTCAGCAGTCGGTCAATTCGGTAGAGCGGCTCGTTGACGTCTTCGATAAACAGAATGATGCCTTCAGCGTCGATCTCAAACGCCGTGCCCATCACCGCGGCAATCATCGACAGGTTGCCACCGAGCAAACGCCCGCAGGCGATACCCGGCTCGATCGTAGTCAGCGGGTAAGCAACCGGGTGTGCCAGCACGCTGCACTCGCTCAGTTGCCCGCGCAGCATGCTGAACAACGATGACTCGGTGGGCTGCTGCTTGTCACCGAGCAGGTCAGCGTTGAGCATTGGCCCATGAAAGGTCACAAAACCCGCGTAGCGGTTGATGGCCAGGTGCAATGCGGTGATGTCGCTGTAGCCCACGAACGGCTTGGGGTTGGCACCAATCAGGTCGAAATCGAGCTGGTCCAGCAGACGTGGTGTGCCGTAGCCGCCCCGCAGGCAGAAGATGGCATCGATTTCGGGATCGGCAAACGCCGCATGCAAATCGCGCAGGCGCACCTCGTCGCTGCCGGCCAGGTAGCCATCGCGCTCATACACACCGGGGAATATGCGCAGCTCATGGCCACGGGCGCGCATCCACTGGCCGGCTTTTTCAACATCCAGTGCGGCAGGGCCGGCGGGGGCGATCAGGCCAATCACGCCTTCGGGGCGCAGGGCAGGCACGGCAGCCGAGAGTTGAGTCGTCATCCATGGTTCTCCGTGGTTGGATACCCAGGCACTCTAGCCAGAGATGGGTGCAAACAGAAGGGAGAAAAGGAGGGAAACGCTGTAGGAGCAGTTCGGCTGCTCCTACAGAGGGGAAGCGCTTACGAAACCAGGCTCGCCTTGACCAGCTTGGCTTGCTCATCGGCGTGGTACGAGGAACGTACCAGCGGGCCCGAAGCCACGTTCTTGAAGCCCATCTTGTAACCTTCCTCGGCGAACCAGGCGAAGGTGTCCGGGTGCACGAAACGCTGCACCGGCAAGTGGCTGCGCGACGGTTGCAGGTACTGGCCCAGGGTCAGCATGTCGATGTCGTGTTCGCGCATGCGCTTCATGACTTCGATGACTTCTTCGTCGGTCTCGCCCAAGCCCAGCATCAGGCCGGATTTGGTCGGGATGTGCGGCATCATCTGCTTGAATTTTTGCAGCAGGGTCAGCGACCACTGGTAGTCCGAACCCGGGCGCGCGGCCTTGTACAGGCGTGGCACGGTTTCCAGGTTGTGGTTGAACACATCCGGTGGCTCGGCCGCGGTGATTTCCAGCGCGACGTCCATGCGACCACGGTAGTCCGGCACCAGGGTTTCGAGCATCACGTTCGGCGATAGCTTGCGGATCTCGCGGATGCAGTCGGCAAAGTGCTGGGCACCGCCGTCACGCAGGTCGTCGCGGTCTACGGAAGTGATCACCACGTATTTGAGTTTCAGGTCGGCAATGGCAATCGCCAGGCTTTCCGGCTCATTGACGTCCAGCGGCTTCGGCCGGCCGTGGCCAACGTCGCAGAACGGGCAACGACGGGTGCAGATGTCACCCATGATCATGAACGTGGCGGTGCCGCCGGAGAAGCACTCGCCCAGGTTCGGGCAGGAGGCTTCTTCGCACACACTGTGCAGCTTGTGTTTGCGCAGCAGGGCCTTGATACGGTCGACTTCCGGCGAAACCGGGATGCGCACGCGGATCCAGTCGGGCTTCTTCGGCAGTTCGGTGGTCGGGATGATTTTCACCGGGATGCGTGCAACCTTCTCGGCGCCGCGCAGCTTGACGCCGGCTTCGACCTTGGCACGCGGGGCCGGGGCCGGACGCTCGGTGATGTCCAGCGTCGGGATCATGGTTTGCACTGCATCAGTAGTCATAATCAGTCGATTCCGCCCGTAAGGGTCGTCTGCTCAGCATAGTCGAGGTGTTTGACGAGCTGCGCACGCAGCCGGGCACTTACCTCGGCAAATTTAATCGGTGTGGCGTGGTCGCTCAGTTGAGTCATCGCCAGCCCGGCATAACCGCACGGGTTGATGCGCCGAAACGGCGCCAGGTCCATGTCCACATTCAGGGCCAGGCCATGAAAGGAGCAACCATGGCGAATGCGCAAACCGAGGGAGGCGATTTTCGCGCCGTCCACGTATACACCGGGTGCATCGGGCTTGGCCGCGGCAGTGACGCCGTAACTGGCCAACAGCTCGATCAGGCAAGCCTCCATGCGGCTTACCAGGTCACGTACGCCATAGCCCAGCTTGCGTACGTCCAGCAATAGATAAGCGACAAGCTGACCAGGGCCATGGTAAGTCACTTGGCCACCTCGGTCGACCTGCACCACCGGAATATCACCCGGCAGCAGCAGATGCTCAGCCTTGCCGGCCTGGCCCTGGGTGAAGACCGGCGGGTGTTCCACCAGCCAGACTTCATCCGGGGCCGAGGTGCCGCGCTCGTTGGTGAAGCGCTGCATGGCATGCCAGACCGGCTCGTAGGCCATCTGGCCGAGCTCGCGAAAGCCCAGGACCTGTGACATCACAACACCATGTGCACGAAGCCGGTGGCCCGCAGTTCACTGTTGATGTCGTAGAGCTGGTCTTGACCGGTTGCCACGATGTGCAACTGGATCGTGGTGTACTTACCGTTGGAGCTCAAACGCTCGTCCACCCGGTTGTCGTTGATCGTCGCGTGTTTACGCACGATCTCGAGAATCTTGTCTTTGTTGCCTACACCGGTATCGCTGATCACCTTGACGGGATAGTCCACGTTGGGGAATTCGATCTTTGGCGCCTTTACTTCTACTTCTTTATCGGTCATGGCAGAACAGCCTCGTAAGCGCTAAGCCGTGGCGACGGGCAAAGCCCCGCGCTGGATCAACGCGGGGCTTTGCAGGTGCGCACAATCAGTTGAACAAGCCGTAGAAGAATAGACGGATGCTATCCCACACGCGGCGGAAGATACCACCTTCGTCAACGGCGTCCAGTGCGATCAGGTCGGCGCTGTGCACCACCTTGTCGTCCAGCTTCACTTCGACTTTACCGATCACGTCACCCTTGGCGATTGGAGCAACCAACTGCGGGTTCATGGTCATGCTGGCAGCGAGCTTTTTCAGCTGGCCTTTAGGCATGGTCAGGGTCAGGTCATCAGCCAGGCCGGCCTTGACTTGATGGGTCGCGCCTTTCCATACCGGGGCTTGAGCCAGCTCGGCGCCCTTCTGGTAGAAGGTCTGGGTTTCGAAGAAGCGGAAGCCGTAAGTCAGCAGTTTTTGCGTTTCGGCCGCACGGGCCTGCTCGCTGTTGGTGCCGAATACCACGGCGATCAGGCGCTGGCCATCACGTACGGCGGACGACACCATGCAGTAGCCGGCTTCGTCGGTGTGGCCGGTTTTCAGACCGTCGACGGTCTTGTCACGCCACAGCAGCAGGTTACGGTTAGGCTGCTTGATGTTGTTCCAGAAGAACTCCTTCTGGGAGTAGATCGCGTAGTGCACCGGGTCGACACGGATGATCGCGCGAGCCAGTACTGCCATGTCGTGAGCCGACGAGTAGTGCTCCGGGTTCGGCAGGCCGGTCGGGTTCATGAAGTGACTGTTGGTCATGCCCAAGTCGCCGGCAGTCTTGTTCATCAAGTCGGCGAACGCGTCTTCGCTGCCGGCGATGTGCTCGGACAGGGCCACGCTGGCGTCGTTACCGGACTGGATGATGATGCCGTGCAGCAGGTCGCTCACGGTAACCTGCGAACCGACCTTGATGAACATCCGCGAACCGCCGGTGCGCCAAGCGTTTTCGCTGACGGTAACCGGATCATTCTCGCCGATCTGGCCGCGACGGATTTCCAGGGTCGCGATGTAGGCCGTCATCAGTTTGGTCAGGCTGGCCGGAGGCAGGCGCTGGTCACCGTTGTTCTCGACCAGCACGTTGCCGCTGGCGGCATCCATGAGGACCCAGGCCTTGGCGGCCAGTTGCGGGGAAGCTGGCACCATTTCCACCGCCCAGGCGGCCGGGGTAATGATCAGCGAAAGTAGCAGGCACGTGCGTTTGGCTAAGGTGGTGATGTTCATCCGTCTCTCGAAATTGCTTATGGAAACTTGCCCTCGCGGGCAAAACTATTCAGACAGCCCGCTGCCAGACTGTCGCGTGTTCGGTTGCCCGCTCACCCCTTGCCCCTGGGTTTTTATTGTTCACGAGCCAACAACCTCGGTTCAGGCGAACCTGAACCATCAATCCTTTTACTTATTCAGCCGTGACGACGCTGGGTTGCCCCAGGTTGGCCAGGCGCACGCTGTTCTGTACTTGCGCCACTTCGCTTGGCGAACCAATCGGGCCCATGCGTACACGGTGCAGGGTTTGCTGGTTACGCACGATGGAGCTGATAAATACTGGCGCGCTGACCATGCCGCTGAGCTTGGACCTTAACAGTTCTGCCGCATCCGGGTTGGCGAAAGCGCCGACCTGCAGGTACTGGCCACCCACTGTAGATGCGCCTGGCGCTGCATGCGGCACCACGACCGTGTCCGGTGCGTGCTGCGCCGGTGGCGGTGTCCACTGCTCGATCTTGCCCGCCGAGGCGGTCACTTGCGGTTGCGGGGTTTGCGGCTCGTTGAGCATCAATGGCGCCGGTTTGCCGCGCTGAGCCCAATACTGCGCCGGGTCGATACCTTCGACTTTCACGCGCGCGGTGCCGGTTTCGGCATAACCGAGTTTCTTCGCGGCGGCGTAGGACAAGTCGATGATCCGGTCCGAATAGAACGGCCCACGGTCGTTGACCCGCAGGATCACCGTACGGTGGTTGTCCAGGTTGGTCACGCGTACATAGCTGGGCAGCGGCAAGGTCTTGTGGGCCGCGCTCATGCCGTACAGGTCATACACTTCGCCGTTGGCGGTGTTCTGGCCATGGAATTTGGTGCCGTACCAGGACGCCGTGCCCGTTTGCGAGTAGGTCTTGGATTCCTGCAGCGGGAAGTAATTCTTGCCCAGCACGGTATACGGGTTGGCTTTGTAAGGCCCGGTGTGCAGGGTCGGCGTGGCATCCGGGATCTTCGATACGTCGACATCCCACCATGGCGCGCCGTCTTTGTGCGCGCGGTTGATGTCCAGGCCCGGCTGGGCGCGCACGATAGCACCGCCCTTCGGCGCCGGAGCACGGCTGGTGGTGGAGGAACAACTGACAACCAGCAAGGACAACGCGGCGAACGCCACCAGCTTGAGCGGTTTTTGGAACGGCGATACCCGCATTACTTGTTGCCCCGTGCTTGGACCAGCATGTCTGACAGCTGATGCACGGCCATGGCGTACATCACACTGCGGTTATAACGCGTGATTGCGTAAAAATTCTTCAGGCCCATCCAGTATTCCGGGCCGTTTGCGCCTTCGAGGCGGAACGCCGTCACCGGCATATCATCGCGTGGCGCATTCTGACTCGACCAGCCCAGCGCTCGCAACTCCCCGACGGTCTTGACCGGCTCAATACCTTGGGTCAAACCTTCGTCGGCGCGCTCGCCGGTGACATCGGCGCGGATCACCACCGGTTCACCGGCCACCCAGCCGTGGCGCTTGAAGTAGCTGGCCACGCTGCCAATGGCGTCGTCCGGGTTGCTCCAGATATTAATGTGGCCGTCGCCGTCGAAATCCACCGCATACGCCCGGAAACTGCTCGGCATGAACTGCGGCAGGCCCATCGCACCGGCGTAGGAGCCCTTGAGAGTCAACGGGTCGACCTGTTCTTCGCGGGCCAGCAGCAGGAATTCACGCAGCTCCTTGCGGAAAAACTCGGCGCGCGGCGGGTAATCGAAGCCCAGGGTCGACAAGGCGTCGATCACCCGGTAACTGCCGGTGTTGCGCCCGTAGAAGGTTTCGATACCGATGATGGCGACGATAACCTGGGCTGGCACGCCGTATTCCTGCTCGGCGCGCGCCAGTACCGCTTCGTGCTGGCGCCAGAAGTCCACGCCACGCGCCACGCGGGCGTCGGTGAGGAACATCGGGCGGTAGTCTTTCCACTGTTTGACGCGCTCGGCGGGACGCGAGATCGCATCAAGGATCGCCTGCTTGCGCTGGGCTTCACGGAACACGCCCATCAGCTGTTCACCGGCGAAACCGTAGTCGCGGGTCATTTCACCGACAAATTCGGCGACCTGGGGTGAACCATCGTAGTCACCGGCCTGCACCTCTTGCGTCGCGCCCAGGAGCCCAATCAGGCCCATCCAGGACGCGTGCCGAGTCGCCCAGCCGCGCATTACTTGCATTGACATCTTCACCTTATTCAAACCTGCGCGATCCACTTGCGATGCGTGTGAATCGACATCAAAACCCCAAACGCTGACATCAATGTCACCAGCGAAGTTCCGCCGTAGCTAATGAACGGCAACGGCACCCCAACCACCGGCAACAGGCCACTGACCATACCGATGTTGACGAAAACGTAAACAAAAAAAGTCATGGTCAGGCTGCCGGCGAGCAATTTGCCAAACAGCGTCTGCGCCTGGGCGGTAATCACCAGGCCGCGACCAATCAGCAGCAAATAGATCAGCAACAGCGCGCAAAT
The DNA here is from genome assembly GCF_030687515.1 of Pseudomonas sp. FP2338. Classification (NCBI taxonomy): domain Bacteria; kingdom Pseudomonadati; phylum Pseudomonadota; class Gammaproteobacteria; order Pseudomonadales; family Pseudomonadaceae; genus Pseudomonas; species Pseudomonas sp. FP2338. Next base: position 5,631,583 of record NZ_CP117436.1, read on the forward strand.
GCCCACCAGGCCGAACTCTTCACCCATTACCGCAATGATGAAGTCGGTATGGCTTTCGGGCAAAAAGTCCAGGTGTGACTGGGTACCCAATAACCAACCTTTGCCAAACACGCCCCCGGAACCAATCGCCGCCTTGGACTGGATGATATTCCAGCCGGTGCCCAGCGGGTCGCTCTCCGGATCAAGGAAAGTCAGGATCCGCTGCTTCTGGTAGTCGTGCATAAAGAAGAACCACATGGCCACGGCCACCGGGATCGCTGCGGCCAGCACGCTGAGGATCCAGCGCCAACGCAAGCCACCCATAAACAGCACGAACGCCCCGCCCGCGAGGATCAGCAGCGAGGTGCCGAGGTCGGGCTGGCGTACAATCAAGATGAACGGCACGCCGATCAATATCAGGCTGATGCCCACGTGCTTGAGCTGCGGCGGCAAGGTGCGCTTGGACAAATACCAGGCGATGGTCGCCGGCATCAGGATCTTCATGAATTCCGACGGCTGGAAGCGAATCACCCCCGGAATGTTGATCCAGCGCGTCGCGCCCATGGCGTTGTGACCCATTACGTCCACCACCACCAGCAGCAAAACACCAACGACATACCCCAGCGGCACCCAGCGCGCCATGAAACGCGGCTCCAGCTGGGCGATAACCACCATCGACAACAGGCCCAGGCCGAACGACGACGCCTGTTTAATCAGCAGGTCCCAGTTTTTGCCGCTGGCCGAATACAGCACGAACAGGCTGCCGGCCGCCAAGGTCAGCAGCAAAATCAACAACGGGCCATCAATGTGCATGCGCTGCAGCAACGTCGCACGGCGACGCATCACATCCTCACTGGAGAGGATGCGGTCAAAATTACTCTTCACGGGCCGTAACCTCGGTACTTGAAGGGGGGCCGCCATATTCGGGTTTAAGCCTGCCGTCGTCGGCCAACAGCCAGGCGTCCATGATCTGGCGCACCACAGGCGCCGCGACGCCGGAGCCGGACTCGCCGTTCTCGACCATCACCGCCACCACGATTTTCGGGGCGTCGGCCGGCGCAAAGCCGACAAACAAGGCGTGGTCGCGGTGACGCTCCTGAACCTTGGAGCGGTCATATTTCTCGCCCTGCTTGATCGCGACCACCTGGGCCGTACCGCTTTTGCCGGCAATGCGGTATTGCGCACCGACCGCGGCCTTGCGCGCCGTGCCACGGGCGCCGTGCATCACTTGCTGCATGCCGTGGTTGACCTTGGTCCAGTCGGACGGGTCGCGCAGCACAATGTCCGGAATCGGGTTTTCATCCACAGGCTTTTCGCCTTCGATGGTCTTGGCCAAGTGCGGGCGGTTCCACACGCCTTTGTTGGCCACCAGCGCAGTGGCCTGGGCCAGTTGCAACGGTGTGGCCTGCATGTAGCCCTGGCCGATGCCGAGGATCAGGGTTTCGCCCGGGAACCATGCCTGGCGACGGGTCGCGCGCTTCCACTCCCGCGACGGCATCAAGCCAGGGGATTCTTCGAACATATCCAGGGAGACTTTCTGACCAAGGCCGAACTTGCCCATATAGGCAGACAGCCGATCAATCCCCAGCTTGTGGGCCAGGTCATAAAAATAGGTGTCGTTGGAACGCATGATCGCGGTGTCCAGGTCGACATAGCCGTCACCGGTGCGGTTCCAGTTACGGTATTTGTGATCGTAGTTGGGCAGCATGTAGTAGCCGGGGTCGTACACGCGGCTCGAGGCCGTGACCACACCCGAATCCAGGCCGGCAATCGCCACCGCCGGCTTGATGGTCGAACCCGGCGGGTACAGCCCGCGCAATACGCGGTTAAACAGCGGCCGGTCGATGGAATCGCGTAACTCGGCATAGGCCTTGAAGCTGATTCCGGTCACAAACAGGTTCGGGTCGAAACTCGGCTGGCTGACCATCGCCAGCACTTCGCCAGTGGCCGGGTCAAGCGCCACCACGGCGCCCCGACGACCGCCCAGAGCCATCTCCGCGGCTTCCTGCAACTTGATATCCAGGCTCAGCACAATGTCTTTGCCGGGGATCGGGTCGGTGCGCTTGAGCACACGCAGCACGCGGCCACGGGCGTTGGTCTCCACTTCTTCGTAACCCACCTGGCCGTGCAACTCCGGCTCGTAGAAACGCTCGATGCCGGTTTTGCCAATATGGTGGGTGCCGCTGTAATTCACCGGATCGAGGCTTTTCAGCTCTTTCTCGTTGATGCGCCCCATGTAGCCGACCGAGTGCGCAAAGTGTGCCCCTTGCGGGTAATGCCGCACCAGCTGCGCCACCACTTCCACACCCGGCAAACGGAACTGGTTCACCGCAATGCGCGCGATCTGTTCTTCATTGAGCTCGAACAGGATCGGCACCGGCTCGAACGGCCGACGCCCCTGCTTCATGCGTTTTTCGAAGATCACGCGGTCTTCCGGCGTCAGTTGCAGCACCTCCACGATAACGTCGAGGACCTGCTGCCAGTCGCCGGAACGCTCGCGGGTCATGCTCAGGCTGAAACTGGGCCGGTTGTCCGCCACCACTACGCCATTGCGGTCGAAAATCAGCCCGCGGGTCGGCGGGATCGGCTGCACATGCACCCGGTTGTTTTCCGACAACGTGGAGTGATAGTCGTACTGGATCACCTGCAGGTAATACAGGCGCGCAATCAGCACCGCAATCAAACCCACCACCAAAAAAGCGCCAAACACCACGCGCGCGCGTACCAGACGTGCGTCTTTCTCGTGGTCCTTGATGCGGATCGGCTGGGTCATCGGCAATGGCGCAGATTATTTGTGGTAAGGGTGCCCGGACAGAACTGTCCAGGCGCGATACAGCTGTTCACCGATCAGAATCCTTACCAACGGGTGCGGCAACGTGAGTGCCGACAGCGACCAGCGCTGGTCCGCCCGCGCACACACTTCCGGCGCCAGCCCTTCGGGGCCGCCGACCATGAAGTTGACGGTGCGCGAGTCCAGGCGCCAGCGGTCCAGTTCCACCGCCAACTGCTCGGTGCTCCAGGGCTTGCCGTGCACCTCAAGGGTGACGATGCGCTCGTTGGGGCCGACCTTGGCCAACATGGCTTCGCCTTCCTGACGGATAAAGCGCGCCACGTCGGCATTCTTGCCCCGGGTGTTGAGCGGTATTTCCACCAGCTCCAGCAACAGCTCAGCGGGCAGACGCTTGGCATACTCGTGCCAGCCTTCTTCCACCCACTTGGGCATGCGTGAACCGACAGCGATCAGACGCAGGCGCACAGCCGTTCCTTATTCCTGGTCTTTGTTGAGCTTGTCGAAGTGCGCGTGGCCCACTTCCGGGCTGTGGTGCTTGCCATCAGCCGCACGGCTCTGCTCGGCGCCTTTCCACAGACGCTCCAGGTCGTAGAACTGACGGGCGTTGCTGGTCATCATGTGAACGATCACGTCGTCCATGTCCAGCAGTACCCAGTCGCTGTCGCCCTTGCCTTCTTCACCCAGTGGCTTGACGCCCTGGGCTTTGACGGCTTCGCGAACCTTGTCGAGCATCGCGCCGATCTGGCGGTTGGAGGTACCGGTGGCGATGATCATGTAGTCGGTGATGCTTTGCTTGTCGCGCACGTCCAGCACCTGGATGTCCTGGGCTTTAACGTCTTCCAGGGCCGCCACGGCGACTTTTACCAGTTCTTCGCCAGCCAGCTCAGGGCCGGTGTGCGCTTCTACTGGCAGCGGGGCGCTTTTGAAAGTGCCTTTGCGCTTAACTTTGCTTACGTCTTTGTTCGTCATATAAAACTCGTTTTGCTCGTATGTTCGGGCGCTCGCTGCACGAATGTTCGTGCGATCAAGCGCGCCTTTTCAGTTCGACGCACGGTAAAGCCCGTGCGCATCGATGTAGGCCAGGACCGCGTCAGGCACCAGGAAACGTACCGACTTCCCGCTGGCCAGCAGTTGACGGATCTGGGTGGCGGACACCGCAAGCGGGGTCTGCCAGACGAATGCAATATTCCCGTTCGGCCCGGTCAGGGCCAAGGGGTCACTTACCGATCGCGCGGCCAGCAGGTTGCGCAAGGCATCCGGCGATTCGCTGTCGGCATCCGGGCGTTGCAAAACCAGGATGTGGCAATGCTGGAGGAGTTCCTCCCAGCGATGCCAAGAGGGCAGACCGCAAAATGCGTCCCAGCCCAAAAGCAGAAACAACTGGTCATCTGCGGCCAACTCGGCGCGCATCAGTTCCAGGGTGTCAACAGTGTAGGACGGTTTATCGCGTTTGAGTTCGCGGTCGTCCACCACCAGCGGCGGTATACCGTCTACAGCCAGGCGCACCATCTCCAGGCGTTGCTGCGCAGACACCTGCGGCATATCGCGATGAGGCGGGCGCGCATTGGGCATCACGCGCAACTCATCCAGCGCGAGGGCATCCGCGACTTCCAGGGCACTGCGCAAATGGCCGATGTGCACGGGGTCGAAGGTGCCGCCGAGCAGCCCGATGCGTTTACCCATCAAGTGCGCACATGACCGTCGCCGAACACCACGTACTTCTCGCTGGTCAGGCCTTCCAGGCCAACCGGGCCGCGTGCGTGGAGCTTGTCGGTGGAAATGCCGATCTCCGCCCCCAGGCCATACTCGAAGCCGTCGGCAAAACGCGTCGAGGCGTTGATCATCACCGAGGCGGAATCCACTTCGGTGAGGAAACGCCGGGCATCGCTGAAATGCTCGGAAACAATAGCGTCGGTGTGCTTGGAGCCGTATTTGTTGATGTGTTCGATGGCCTGGTCCAGGTCGTCGACGATACGGATCGACAAGATCGGCGCTGTGTACTCGGTGTACCAGTCGTCTTCAGTCGCTTCGATCACGTCCGCGCCCAGCAATGCACGGGTGCGTTCGCAGCCGCGCAGTTCCACGCCCTTGTCACGGTAAATGGCAGCCAGCGGCGGCAGCACGCGCTCGGCAATGCCGACGTGCACCAGCAGGGTTTCCATGGTGTTGCACGGCGCGTAGCGGTGGGTCTTGGCGTTGTCGGCGATGCGGATCGCCTTGTCGATATCGGCCGCGATGTCGATGTACACATGGCACACGCCGTCCAGGTGCTTGATCACTGGCACCTTGGCATCACGGCTGACACGCTCGATCAGGCTCTTGCCACCACGCGGCACGATCACGTCAACGAATTCCGGCATGGTGATCAACGCGCCTACGGCAGCGCGGTCGGTGGTTTCCACCACCTGCACCACTTCAGCCGGCAGCTCGGCCACGGCCAGGCCCTGCTGAATGCACACAGCAATGGCGCGATTGGAATGAATGGCCTCGGAACCGCCACGCAGGATGGTGGCGTTGCCCGACTTGAGGCACAGGCTCGCGGCGTCGATGGTCACGTTCGGGCGCGACTCATAGATGATACCGATCACGCCCAGCGGCACGCGCATCTTGCCGACCTGAATGCCGGAAGGCAGGTAGCGCATATCGCGGATTTCACCGATGGGGTCAGGCAGCTTGGCCACCTGACGCAGGCCTTCGATCATGTCGTCGATACGTGCCGGGGTCAGCGCCAGGCGGTCCAGCAGGGCCGGCTCCAGGCCATTGGCGCGGCCGTTGGCCAGGTCCAGTTCGTTGGCGGCGGCCAACTCGGAGCGCGAAGCATCCAGAGCATCGGCGGCAGCCAGCAAGGCACGGTTCTTCTGCGCAGTGCTCGCACGGGCGATCAACCGCGAGGCCTGCCGGGCAGCGCGACCCAGGCGGGTCATGTAGTCAAGAACGGACTCAGTCATGGTCAGGGAGTCTTGGCAAAGAGGAAAGCGGCAGATTATAGCTGTGACGCCGCCCGACTGACAGCGGTGAGGGGCGGATGGTCGAAATGAACTGTAAAAACTTGGGGTTCAGCGGTAATTAAGGTGGGAGTTGTTATTATTCGGTCACATTTAGCCGTATTAACCCGTGCCGCCATGTCCAGTTTTGCCCCCCAGCTCCCCGCCAGCGCCCTGCCCGACAGCTTCTTCGACCGTGACGCGCAAATACTTGCGCGCGAATTGCTCGGCAAAGTCATCCGCCACCGCGTCGGTGAAACCTGGCTTTCGGCGCGAATTATCGAAACCGAAGCCTATTACGTGGCCGAAAAAGGCAGCCATGCCTCACTCGGCTACACAGAAAAGCGTAAGGCTTTGTTTCTGGATGGTGGGCACATCTACATGTACTACGCCCGTGGCGGCGATTCGCTGAACTTCAGCGCCCACGGCCCGGGCAATGCGGTGCTGATCAAATCGGCTTACCCGTGGGTCGATGCGCTGTCCGGCCCGGCGAGCCTGGCGCAGATGCTGCTCAACAACCCGGACGCCAATGGCCACCCACGCCCCTCGCAAAAGCTCTGCGCCGGCCAAACGCTGCTGTGCAAAGCCCTGGGCCTGAAGGTGCCGATGTGGGACGCCAAGCGCTTCGACCAGGAACTGCTGTTTGTTGAAGACGTGGGCCAAACCCTGACGCAGATCATCCAGACCACCCGCCTGGGCATCCCCAGCGGGCGTGATGAGCACCTGATGTACCGCTTTGTGGACGCGGGTTATGCGCCTTATTGCACGCGGAACCCGCTGCGCCGGGGCCAGGTCGAAGGCCGTGATTATTTTTTGATTTGAACAGACAGAAGCAGCCCAGCAGATCGAATGTGGGAGCTGGCTTGCCTGCGATAGCGGTTGAACATTCACTCTTGAGGTGACTGACACACCGCCATCGCAGGCAAGCCAGCTCCCACAGTTGATCGCCACTGCCGACATAAATGGAGTGAAGTTTTATGGGCCAATGGCTCGATAGCATTACCGGCTGGCTCACACTGAACCCCGAATGGCTGGCGGTGGCGGTATTTATCGTCGCGTGCGTTGAGTGCCTGGCCATCGCCGGTCTGATCGTGCCAGGCACGGTATTGCTGTTTGCCATTGCGGCCCTCGCCGGCAGCGGTGCGCTGTCGTTGAGTGAAACCTTGCTGCTGGGCTTTCTCGGCGGCTTGCTGGGCGACGGGGTTTCCTACTACCTGGGCCGACACTTCCACCAGAACATCCGCCGCCTGCCCGGTTTACGCCACCACCCCGAATGGATGAACGGCGCCGAAACCTACTTCCATAAATACGGCATCGCCAGCCTGCTGGTCGGGCGGTTCATCGGCCCGCTGCGCCCTATGTTGCCGATGGTGGCAGGCATGTGCGACATGCCGTTCCCACGCTTTGCCGCCGTGAGCATCGTGGCCGCCGCCGGCTGGTCGGTGGCCTACCTGCTGCCGGGCTGGGCCACCGGCGCCGCCTTTCGCCTGCCGCTGCCGGAAGGTTTCTGGCTGGAAGCCGGGATAGTCGCCGGGTGTATCGCGGTGTTGCTGGGGCTGAGCTTGAACAGCAGCCTGCGCGGCCATCGTCGTGCCACCTTGTGGGTCGGTTGCGCCAGCCTGACTTTGTTGATCGCCCTGTTTATCGGCTATCCCCACCTCAATCACTTCGACCAGGGCCTCAGTGCGCTGGTGCAGGAGCACCGCAGCCCGTGGCTGGACGAAGTGATGGTGCGGATTACCCAATTGGGTGAATTCAGGAAAATGTTTATCGCCAGCGCGATTTTCACCGGCCTGCTGCTGGTGGCGCGGCAATGGCGGCATGCCGTATTCGTCGGCGCCACGTTGGCGGGGGCGGCGGTGATCAACACCGGCACCAAGCTGTTCTTCGCCCGTGGCCGCCCGGAAATCCTCACAGAGCCACTGACCAGTTTCAGCATGCCCAGCGGCCACGCCTCCGGCGCCTTTGCATTCTTTCTCGCGCTTGCGGTGCTGGCCGGGCGCGGGCAGCCCACACGCCTGCGCCTGACCTGGATGCTGCTGGGCTGTATTCCCGCCGCCTTCATTGCCTTGTCGCGGGTGTACCTGGGCGCGCATTGGCCCACGGACATCCTGGCCGGCACCTTGCTGGCGATGACGGTGTGCGCCTTCAGCCTGGGCGCCAGCCAGTACCGCAGCCCACTGCCGGCGATGCCGCAAAAGTTCTGGTGGTGGATGTTGCCGGTGGTGGTCGCGGTGCTCGGTTTTATCGCCTTCACCGGCACCCCCCACGCGTTGCTGCGCTACGCCTACTGAGTGAAGAGTTCGCCCTGCAACTCGTCGAGCAACATCTGGATCGCATCCAGGCGTTGCTGCGGGTCATCGAGTTGCAGCAGGTCGATCTTGTCGGCCTCGGTGAACGGCAGCAAATACGCCAGCTGATTGCCCAAGGCTTGCTGGCCCTCGGCATAGGCGTCCATGTCCAGCGAGGCCACCATTGGGTGCTCGGCCAGGGCCTGGAGCAGCGCCAGCAGGTCAGCGTCCTCTTCTTCCAAAGGCTGGTCGGGCTGTTCTTCGAGCCATTGCACCTCGGCTACCAGTAACTGGTCCTTCTGCACGCCGGCGTCGCGTACACGGAAGCGGCGTCCACCTTCGACACGAATCCCCAGCAGGCCGTTGTCCTGCTGCTTGAAATCGCGGATCAGCGCTTCACAACCGATCAGCGCGTAGCCGTCCGGTGCCATGCCGACTTCCTTGCCGTCGAGGATGCACACCACACCAAAGCTTTCGCCCTTTTTCATGCAGCGGCTGATCATGTCCAGGTAGCGCGCCTCGAACAGTTGCAAGTCGAGGGTGCAGCCAGGGAACAACACGGTATTGAGCGGGAACAGCGCCAGACTCATAAAGGTTTCCTTAACCCTGGTTTAAACGATCAACGACACGGCCAACGGCAGGAAAACCGCCGTGCCCACGCCCATCAGACTCATGGCCAGCGCCGCGAAGGCGCCGCACTCTTCACTTTCCTGCAAGGCCACCGAGGTGCCGACGGCGTGGGCGGTCATGCCCAGCGCCATGCCGCGCGCCTCGGGGCTGTGCACACCGAGGCGTGACAGGTACGCCGGGCCGATCATGGCGCCGATCACCCCGGTGATCAGCACAAACACCGCCGCCAGCGCGGCCACGCCACCGATCTGCTCGGCCACCAGCATGGCAATCGGCGAGGTCACCGACTTGGGCGCCATGGTCATCAGCATCATATGTTCGGCGCCGAACCACCAGCCCAGCAACACACACAAGCCGGTGGCCACCACGCCGCCTATCACCAGCGTAGTAAAAATCGGCCAGAACAATTGACGAATCCGTCGCAGGTTCAAGAACAGCGGCACCGCCAGGGCCACCGTCGCCGGGCCGAGCAGGATGCCCATGATCTCGGTGCTCTTGCGGTATTCGACGTAGGTCAGGCCGCAGCTGAGCAACACGCCGATCACCAGCAGCATCGACACCAGCACCGGTTGCAGGAAGACCCAGCGGGTTTTCTCGAATGCCGCCAGCACCAGTTGGTAGGCACCGAGCGTGATGCCGATGCCGAACAAGGGGTGATGAATGACCGCCGACCACGCGCCCTGCCAGTCGACGCTCATTGGTCCTTCTCCTTGCGCTTGACCATCTGCTGCATCAGCACGCCGACAAAGCCCATGGCGATCACCAGCGACAAAACGAGCGCGCCGATGATGGCCCAGAAATCGGCGGCAATGTCCTTGGCGTAGACCATCACACCCACCGCCGGCGGCACCAGCAGCAACGGCAAATAACGTAACAGGCTGCTGGCGGCCAGGCTCAGGGGCTCGCCGACTTCACCGCGCCAGATCAAAAAACCGAGCATCAGCAGCAAGCCGATAATCGGCCCCGGCAGCACCGGCAACAGCAAATGGTTGATCGCGGTGCCGATCAATTGAAACAGCACCAGCCAGGTCAGGCCCCGTAACAGCATCGCTCTCTCCCCTCTATAGCTGGGACGCATTATAAGCACGCCCGCCGTATGCTTCGGCATTCGCCAAAAGCATGGTGGGTTGACCGGGTGGGTTGCCCATGATGATCTACATTGGTTCTCTGTCACCCATAAAAACAGAATCGATGAACCAAGGAGAGTCGCAATGCCCTATGTACCTGTAGCGCAGCTCAAAGATTATGTCGGCAAGGAACTGGGACGTTCCGATTGGCTCACTATCGACCAGGCGCGTATCAACCTGTTCGCAGAAGCCACTGGCGATCATCAGTTCATCCATGTCGACCCGGTCAAGGCCGCCAAGACCCCGTTCGGCAGCACCATCGCCCACGGCTTCCTGTCGCTGTCGTTGATGCCCAAGCTGATGGAAGACATCCTGATCATGCCCGAAGGCCTGAAGATGGCTGTCAACTATGGCCTGGACAGCGTGCGTTTTATCCAGCCGGTGAAGGTCGATTCCAAGGTCCGCCTGAACGTTACTCTCACTGACGTGACCGAGAAAAAACCTGGCCAATGGCTATTTAAGGCCACCGCCACCCTGGAAATCGAAGGCCAGGAAAAACCCGCTTACATCGCCGAGTCGTTGTCACTCTGCTTCGTGTAAGGCCGTGCCTGTGGCGAGGCAATAAACCTTGCCACAGTGTATGTAAATTTATGTATGAAACTCGCAGCTGCGGCATACTCGGCGCTTAATTATCCGGATCCCGCTATGCGCCCACTCGCTCCCCTTGCCCTTGCCCTGTTGCTCACCGCTTGCGGAGACGGCGAATCGCTGTTGCCGCCCGATGCGCGCCTGCCCGACGGCGGCCGTTACCGGGGTGATGTGGTCAACGGTTTGCTGCAAGGCCAGGGCCGCGTGGACTACCCCAACGGCAGTTGGTACGCCGGCCAGTTCGACAAAGGCCAGTGGCACGGCCAGGGCGAATGGCATGGCAGCAACGGCGAGGTCTACAAAGGCCAGTTCCAGCAAGGCCTGTTCGACGGCCAGGGCAGCCTGACCACGGCGGGCAGCAGCTACGTCGGCGGTTTCAAGAACGGACGACGCAACGGCGAAGGCACCCTCAAAGAGGGGCAGATGACCTATCGCGGCGAATTCAAAAACGATCAATACTCCGGCCTCGGCCGCCTGGAGCTGGCCGACGGCAGCCAGTACCAGGGCCAGTTCGTGCACGGCAAACCCAATGGCGAAGGCCAGCGCAACGACGACAGCGGCAACCAGTTCAGCGGCCGTTTTGTCGATGGCCAGCTTGAAGGCAACGGCACCTTCAACAGTGCCGACGGCGATATCTATGTCGGCCAGTTCAAACAGAACCAGCTCAACGGCAAGGGCCGTTATGAAAACGCCGACGGCGACGTGTGGATCGGCCAGTTCAAGGAAGGCGCGCTCAGCGGCAAAGGCGAGTTGATCGGTGTGGACGGCAGCCACTACGTGGGCCAGTTCAGCGAATGGCGCTTCAGTGGCGAAGGCCGCCTGAACCTCACCGACGGCAGTTTCTATGTCGGCGGTTTCGACAGCGACAGCTATCAAGGCAAAGGCACCCTGGTGCTCACCGACGGCACCGTGCAGGCCGGCACCTGGGTCAACGGCATGCGCGTGCGCGACGCCGACGGCAAGTTGCTGCCCGACCCACTGGAGGTCGGCGTACTGGCCCAAGGCCGCTTGCTCGATGCTGCCCTCGCCGCCGTGCCACCTTCCACGCCTGCCGTCGAGCTGTACACCCTGGTGTTGGCCGGCGATGGCAAACAAAGCGTGTTCCTGCGCGAAGCCGATTACGTCAGCAACATGCTCGCCACCCGCTTCGGCGCGCGCGGGCAGATCCGCCTGGTCAACCATCGCGACCACATCGCCGACCGCCCGTTGGCCACCCGCGAAAGCCTGCGCCGCGCCGTGCAAACCCTGGCCGAGCGCACCGGGCCGCAAGACCTGGTGTTTATCTACATGACCAGCCACGGCACCCACGAACATGAACTGGTGCTCGACCAGCCGCGCATGGAACTGGCCGACCTGCCCGCCGATGAGCTGGCCGCCGTGCTTGCGCCGCTCAAGGACCGCGACAAGATCATCGTGATTTCCGCCTGTTATTCCGGCGGCTTTATCCCGGCGCTGAAAGACGAGCACACGCTGATCATGACCGCCTCGCGCGCTGATCGCGTGTCCTTCGGCTGCTCCGAGGAAGCGGATTTCACCTACTTCGGCGACGCCCTGTTCGCCCAGGCGTTCAACCAGACCGACGATTTGCAACAAGCCTTCAAACTGGCGCAGTTGCATGTGGCCGAGCGTGAACAGGCGGACAACTTCGAAGCCTCTGAACCGCAAATCTGGGCGCCCAAAGGCGTGATCGCACACTGGCAATTGTTACGTAAACAGCAGGCACGAAAGGCGCTCGAAAGCGTCTCAATGAATAGCAAGGAAGCCAAAGGCAACTAAGCTGTAACGTGTAACAAGGGGGAAACACCATGTACCTGACACCTCAGCATATCCTGCTCGCCGGCGCCTCCGGCCTCACCGGCGAACACCTGCTCGACCGCCTGCTCAATGAGCCCACGGTGACCCGCGTACTGGCACCTAGCCGCAAGCCGCTGGCCGAACACCCGCACCTGGAAAACCCGGTGGGCGACCCGGCGGTGTTCCTGCCGCAACTGAGCGGCCAGGTCGATATCGCCTTCTGCTGCCTGGGCACCACGATTAAAAAAGCCGGCTCAGAAGAAGCCTTCCGCGCGGTCGACCTGGATATGGTGGTGGCCTTCGCCAAGCGCGCACGGGAGATGGGCGCTCGGCACTTGATCGTGATCAGCGCAATTGGCGCCGACCCGAAATCCTCGATTTTCTACAACCGCGTCAAAGGCGAAATGGAACAGGCGCTCAAGGCCCAGGACTGGCCGCAACTGACCATCGTGCGGCCTTCTTTGCTGCTGGGGGAACGTCTGGAATCGCGCCTGGCCGAGAAAATCGCCGGGCCGTTGTCGCGGTTGATTCCGGGCAAATACCACGGCATCGAAGTTTGCGAACTGGCCCGCGCCATGTGGCGCCTGGCGCTGGAAGAGCAAGATGGCGTGCGGGTGGTGGAGTCGGATGAGTTGCGCAAGCTCGGCAAGTAATACTGCAGCGCCTGTGCCGGCCCCACCGCAGGCAAGCCAGCTCCCACCTTTGGAAGGCATTCCCCTGTGGGAGCCGGGCTTGCCCGCGATGGGGCCGGCACACTCAACGCAACACTAGAGCCCGCCTGTTGCGTTGAACCCCACGCCCAACACAGTCAGTAACGACAACGGCAACAACAAGGTATCGAGCACCGCACTGGCCGGCAGGTCGATATGCGGATAGCTCGGCGCCTCAGCGCCAAAGCGGTCCTTGGCGCAACAGCCGCCATTGATCGCATACAAATCCAGCCGCGTGCCGGCATACACCACTGGCGCCCCAGGTTGCGCAGCGTCCAGCGTGCGCGCCGTGGCGCAGCCCGTCAGGTGCAGCGCCAACACCACCAGCAGCGCCTTATTCATCGCTGCTCAAATGGTGCTCGCCCCAACGCGGCAGCATGTCCTGGGGAATGTTCAGCAGGTTAAGGATGCGCGCCACCACAAAGTCCACCAGGTCATCGATGGTTTGCGGCTGGTGATAAAACCCTGGCGAGGCCGGCAAGATGGTCACGCCCATGTTCGACAGCTTGAGCATGTGCTCCAGGTGAATGCTCGAATACGGCGCCTCGCGCGGCACCAGGATCAACTGGCGGCGCTCCTTCAGGGTCACGTCCGCCGCCCGCTCGATCAGGTTGTTGCAGGCGCCCGTGGCGATGGCCGACAAGGTGCCGGTGGAGCACGGCACCACCACCATCGCCGCCGGCGCGCCCGAGCCAGAGGCCACCGGCGACATCCAGTCTTCTTTACCGTAAACCTTGATCTGCCCCGCCGCCGCCCCGGTGTACTCGGTGAGGAAGGCTTGCATCATCTGCACCTTGGCCGGCAGTTGCACATCCGTCTCGGTGGCCAGTACCAGTTGCGCGGCCTTGGAAATCAGAAAGTGCACCTCGCGGTCTTCACGTACCAGACAGTCCAGCAGGCGCAGGCCGTAAGGCGCACCGGATGCGCCGGTCATCGCCAGGGTAATGCGTTCCGGGCCGCTCATTTGAGCGCCTCGGCCAATTTACCGTGCAAGCCACCAAAGCCGCCGTTGCTCATGACCACCACGTGGGTGCCGGGCTTGGCTTGATGTTTGACGTGCTCAATGATGCCCTCGATGGAGTCGCACACGATCGAAGGCACTGTGCACAGCGCCGCAATCGCCGGCAGGTCCCAGCCGAGGTTGGTCGGGGCGTACCAGACCACTTGGTCGGCGTCGTTGACGCTTTCCGGCAAGCCATCGCGGTGCGCGCCGAGTTTCATGGAATTGGAGCGCGGCTCGATAATGGCAATGATGTTGGCCGCACCGACACGCTTGCGCAGGCCATCCAGCGTGGTCGCGATGGCCGTCGGGTGGTGGGCAAAGTCGTCATAGATGGTAATCCCGTTCACATCAGCGACTTTTTCCATGCGGCGTTTCACGCTCTTGAACGCGCTCAAGGCGGCGATGCCCATGGAAGGCACCACGCCCACATGCCGTGCGGCCGCCAGGGTGACCAAGGCATTGGCGACGTTATGTTGACCGGTCATGTCCCATTCGACGACGCCTTGGGCCTCGCCTTCGAACAGCACTTCAAAGCGCGAGCCGTCTTCACTGAGCAAGTTAACCTGCCACTGCCCGCCCGCACCGGTGGTTTGCACCGGCGTCCAGCAGCCCATGTCGATCACGCGCTGCAAGGCCGGCTCGGTAGTCGGATGAATCACCAGGCCTTCGCTGGGGATGGTGCGCACCAAATGGTGGAACTGGCGCTCGATGGCGGCTAGATCAGGAAAGATGTCCGCGTGATCGAACTCAAGATTGTTCAGGATCGCCGTGCGCGGGCGGTAGTGGACGAACTTGGAGCGCTTGTCGAAGAAGGCGCTGTCGTACTCATCGGCCTCAATCACAAAAAACGGCGTATCGCCCAGGCGCGCCGACACCGAGAAGTTTTGCGGCACCCCACCAATCAAAAAGCCCGGGCTCATGCCCGCGTGTTCCAACACCCAGGCCAGCATGCTGCTGGTGGTGGTCTTGCCGTGGGTCCCCGCCACAGCAAGCACCCAACGGCCTTGCAGCACATGGTCGGCCAGCCACTGCGGGCCAGAGACATAGGGCAGCCCTTTGTTGAGTACGTATTCGACCGCCGGGTTGCCACGGGACATGGCGTTACCGATCACCACCAGATCCGGCACCGGGTCGAACTGTGAGGGGTCGTAACCTTGAGTCAGCTCAATACCCTGGGCCTGAAGCTGCGTGCTCATGGGCGGATAAACGTTGGCGTCGGAGCCAGTAACGTGATGGCCCAGCTCTTTGGCCAAAACCGCCATCGAACCCATGAATGTGCCGCAGATACCCAGAATATGAATGTGCATAGTTGACCTCGTAAACATCGAGGCAGGTTAGCGCAGGGAGTAGGAAATCGCACCTTTTAAACGGTTGCAGCGTGAGCGAAATGCGCCAGGCACTTCGCTCGGTGGTGCGATGTTCACGCGGTGGCAGTGGCCTCGGATTCGCGCTGGCTGGCTTTAACCGCAGCGAGCAGGCGCAGGTTTTCATAAGACCCGATCATGCGCTCAAGCTTCTTTTCAATCAGGTCAAGACGCCCTTTTGCGTCGGCTGGAATTTGTTCTCCGGGTTTATAAGGTTTAAAAACAATGCCGTTCTGCCGGGCGGCTTTTTTAAACTGTTGCTCAGTAAGGCCCAGTAACTTTTCAAGATGACTCAAGCGTCCGGTGTCATCGGTTGGCCAACGTTCATCCTTGGTATAGACGCGGTCTTTCTCGCCCGCCAGAAGCATGACGGTTGAGGCCATGCCCAACAATTTCATTTCGACATCATCCAGGCGCGCACCGAGTGTGTCCGCCGGGGCGGGGGGCGAGTCGACGGGTCCGACAGGCACATCTGGCTTGGGAGAGGGGGTGGCGCTCGGCAAAAACGGCGGCGGCAATACACCGGGAGCGTAGGAGGACTTGATCTTCTCACCGGCGGCAACGGAGCCTGCGTAGGCGCCGACATTGATCGGCGCACTGACAAGCCCGGTAATACCGGCGCTGATCGCCGCATCACGAGCCACCCGCAGGGCGTTTGGTCCAGTCGAAATCACACCGGACTTGACCAGGCTGTCCGCATCGATAACGCGCTTGGCCGCCTCGGCAACACTGATGGGGGCCTGTTTGCGCAGATTGGCCATCATCAGCTCGTCATGGGCCTTGATTTTATTGGCGTGAATAACGGCCTTGCCCACGTCCTTGAAGCCGCCACCCGAGGGCTTGGGTGCATGCCCTGGTTTGATCGGTGGAGCAGGCTTTGGATCCGGCTTGGGCCTAGGCGGCACAGGCGGGCGCGGCGGTGGTGGCAATGGCAGTGACGATGATGGCGATGGTGGCCTCGGCCCGCCTCTCCCGCCCCACCACTTGAAGCTGAGGTTTTTGCTTTTGACCTCCCACTTGTCCGGCGCCAAAGGCTCGTCGGCGGGGTCGACCTTATACGACTCGGACTGCGCAGCAGGCTTGCCGTCGTATACAGGTCGCAGAGGAATTAAAGGAAGCATCGAAGGGGTAATGTTCATAGTGTTAACCCGCGTGATTGTTATTGTATGAAAACACTCTAAGCTGTTGCCCTAGTTAAGTGGGCAACCGCTTCATCGAGGTTCCAGCCAATTATCCACACAGGCTGTACGACATGGGCACTTTAACGCTGAAGGCGGCAGTAAGCCTACAAGCGTAAAGTGCCAATACCGACGACTGCTCGCCTTCAAATAGAACCTAAGAACGGCTCAAGACTTTACAAAAAACTCTGTGACGCATGCACCTCAAGGCTTGATTTTTCCTGCCAACTCTTTACTCAGCGCAGTGATAACAGCCAACCTTGCCTCAATGGCTTTCGCACGACCTTCAAGACTCGTGTCATCGTTACTTTTGAAATCTATATGCTTACCAAACACCCTCTCCAATTCCGTCAGCGCCAACTCTTCCCGGGTGGCAGGCTTACTTTTCAACACCCCAGACGCCCATTCAAACTCTTTTTGCTGTTTGAGCATCGCCGTCACTGACAGGTTGTAATCTATAGCCGAGTACTCGCCTTTCGGCTCCGCACCGATCACTTCATTTGCCCGCCCCCAATCAAGCATTGGATTGCGCCGTACTTCTTTAAGTTAGTTTTCAGTCTGCGTTGAAATCGGTGATGTTTTCCCAAAGAGCATGACTTGACTGTACGTCATATTGGCCACGCTCCCCGGCACTTGCTTTTCAATACGCCAGGCTTCGATGGAGTAGGTCACCCAGGTACGGGAAGATAACCTAGCAACCGTCCTAACAAGCTATCCGACTCTGCTCCGGACTGCCCCCCTGATGGACCGACAGGATTCTGCGCTTTCCATTGCGCTACAGTTTGTTGCAGTTGGTCGCGTTTTGCATTGTCCAGCGTCGTGGGCTCCGCCCCTCGAGTCAGAGGCTGCGCGCCACCCTGTTCTGCCTTCGGCGCACGGACGGCGAGGTCGAAGTCCAGCGTATTGGCCAGGTTGCGTGCCTGCTCAACGTTCTGCGGCACATTCAGCTGGTAGTCTTCAATCAGTTGCTCGGCGCTGACCTCGGTAATCAATTGACCACCGTCGTTGGAATACGCGGAACGAGGGTCGATAGGAACCATCACCTTGCTGAGGTCGACCTTTGCACTGGGGTCATCCACCAGATTGTTCAGTGCTGCGATGAGTGCCTGCGTATTAGCCTCGTCTCCCAGCGCCTCCTGGTGCTCAGCCAGTGCCTGCCTGGATCTCAGCGACGTGTGAGGAAGGGGCGGGAATTGAACGTTGGTATTTTTTCGAAGCTTGTCGCGCTGCTCGATCGCCTGCGCCGGAGTCAAGTCAGTCCGCTGCCCGTAGAACTTGCCTACAACATCCCACGCTACCTCGCCTTCTGGCCAAGGCACCGTCAGGGTTTGACCGGGCTCTGTAGCCAATGCCTTGGCGATCGCCAGCAGTGTTCGCGAAACATCAGCCCATCCGGACACATCCGAGAGGGAAAAGGTGTGACGCTCAGGCCCCATCGTTATGCGCCTTGCCCGCATCGGCAGGCGTCGACTCGCCGCCGATGCCTGGAATCTCTTTTTCGGCAGCCGCAGCAGGTGCATTTTCCACTGGGCCTGCGGAGGAAAAGACACCATAAGGTGTAGGAAAACTTGAAACATTCGTCATTTAACCCTCCTGAACGCGACGTCGCTATGCGCAATTCCTACGTTGAGTGGTTATGCAACTTACAAAGACCCAAGGCGCGGCAAAAAGAATATTATCGCTGTATTACGAACGACTGCCATCGCCCGGCTCGAGCTCTCGTACGGTGACTGAAAAGTCTAAACATCAGACAGCAGTCACCTCTCAGTGATGCCGAGTGAAATAGAGGTCAACGAAGGGGAATACCGTGCTTGCGCAATTTGCGATACAGGGTATTGCGACTGATCCCAAGGTGTTCGGCTGCATGGGTCATATGCCATCGCTGCTGCTCCAGCGCCTCAAGCAAGGTCAAGCGCTCGGCATGTTCCAGAGGCAGGTCAGGCTTCTCATTGAGTGCATGGGGCGGGAGTGGACGAATGTGCGCCGGCAGATCCTCAAGCCCAATCAGGCCACTCTCGGTCAACGCAACCAATGTGCGTAACACAGTGCGCATCTGCCGCACATTCCCCGGCCAGGCAAACGCTAATAGTCGTTCACGCGCGTCGAGATCAAGCAGGACGTTTTGCGTACCCGCTTCGTCTTTCAGTAAAAAGTCCAGCAACTGCGATTTGTCACTTCGATCACGCAGCGCCGGCAATGAAACTTCCAGACCGTTGAGCCGGTAATACAAATCTTCACGGAAGCTGCCGTCCTGCACACGCGCCAACAAATCTCTGTGAGTGGCACTGATGATGCGCACATCTATCGGCTGAGGCTCGCCGCCGATGGGCACCACCAGACGATCCTCCAGGACTCTCAACAAGCGAGTCTGCAAGGCCAAGGGCATGTCACCGATTTCATCGAGAAACAAAGTGCCGCCATCGGACTGCTGTAACTTGCCCTGCATCCCCTCTTTACGCGCGCCGGTAAAGCTGCCGCCGCGATAACCGAACAGCTCGCTCTCGATCAGGCTTTCCGGGATAGCGGCGCAGTTGAGGGCAACGAAGGCCTTATCGGCACGCAGGCTGGCCTGATGCACGGCCTTGGCGAATGCTTCCTTGCCACAGCCGGTCTCGCCGTTGATCAACAGCGGTACGTCGCGCTCAAATACTCGGAGGGCCTTGCGAAAATCATGCTGCAACGCGGCATCGCCCAGGCAAATACCCGAAAGGCGTGGCGCCTCAGGCTTGGCTATCGGCGCAGGCGCGTTGCGTGCCTGGCCACGCAACGCGGCGAACAAATGCCGACCATCGCGGGTACGCAACGGCCAACTGGCAGTAGCATTGGCGCTGGCGCGGCCGAGCAACTGGTCCAGCGAGCACTCGAAAAACGCCTCTACCGGTTGCCCCAGCAAACCGCCGCGCGCCTGCCCCAGCAGGTTCAGCGCACTCTGGTTGACCGCACAGATTCGCCCTTCACCGTCGAATGCCAGCAACCCTTCGCTGAACAACCCCACGGACTCCGCCTGCAGGTGAAAGCGCAGCAGCCAGTGCTGTTCAAAATGGCGCAGGAAGTAACAACTTTCGATCATCTTGGCCGACAAGTTCACCAGCGCCATGGTGTGGAACTGGCTTTGACGCGACACGGCCTCACGCGCCGATGACACGTCCAGCACCGCCAACAGTTCGCCATGGGGGTCGAACACCGGGCTTGCCGAGCAGGTCAGGCCGGTGTGTCGGCCGCGAAAATGCTCATCGCGGTGAATGGTCAGGGACTGGCGCTCCACCAGGCAGGTGCCGATACCGTTGGTGCCTTCACACGCCTCGCTCCAATCGGCGCCCAGCCACAGGCCGGCGCGCTCGAACACCTTGCGTTCGGCCGGCGCAGTCACGCAGTTGAGGATCACCCCGCGGGCATCGGTGAGCAGCACGGCATGGCCGGCGCCGGAGAGTTGTTGATGCAGGCTGTTCATCTCGCTGCCGGCGATGTGCAGCACTTGCTGCAAGCGCTCGCGACTTTCCAGCAGGCGCCCGTGTTCAAGCACGGTGGGGGCCATGGTCAGTGCGGGGTCGAGGTGGTAGTCCTCCAGGCAGCGCAGCCAGGAGCGGGCGATGGACGGGTCGCTGCCGGGGCCGTGGCCGAGGTCTTGCCCACGGGTGACGGTGAGGACTTGCTGGGCATGGCGACTGAAATGATCGTTATGCATGTTCTTATTATTCTCCCTGCGTGAGAACGGCCAGCATCCCCCAGCCATCCGGGCATTGCAATCCCGGGCCGACCCACTGGTCACAGGCTGTACCGCTTATGGCACAAACTGTCACCCCACCTGTACCGCAAGTGTCACAGCAACGCGTTGCAACAAAGCCAAAACCCTTGATTTATCTGGCGTGCACGGCGGTGGCCCGACCTTTGCTCTACGCTTTATCACGCGCAACACCGCTGTACTCCAATAAACATAAAAGCAGGAGATACCCACCATGCGTTACGCACATCCCGGCACCGAAGGCTCGATCGTGTCCTTCAAGGCCAAGTACGGCAACTTCATCGGCGGCGAATTCGTTGCGCCGGTGGACGGCAACTATTTCACCAACACCTCGCCGGTCAACGGCAAGCCCATCGCCGAATTCCCGCGCTCCACCGCCAAAGACATCGACAAGGCCCTGGATGCCGCCCACGCCGCCGCTGACGCCTGGGGCAAGACCTCGGCCCAGGACCGTTCGCTGGTGCTGCTAAAAATCGCCGACCGCATCGAACAAAACCTCGAACTGCTGGCCATCACCGAAACCTGGGACAACGGCAAGGCCGTGCGTGAAACCCTCAACGCCGACATCCCGCTGGCCGCCGACCACTTCCGCTACTTCGCCGGTTGCATCCGCGCCCAGGAAGGCACCAGCGCCGAGATCAACGAACTCACCGCCTCCTACCACTTCCACGAGCCACTGGGCGTGGTCGGCCAGATCATCCCGTGGAACTTCCCGCTGCTGATGGCCGCGTGGAAACTCGCACCGGCCCTGGCCGCCGGTAACTGCGTGGTGCTTAAACCCGCCGAGCAAACCCCGCTGGGCATCAACGTGCTGATGGAGCTGATCGGCGACCTGCTGCCGCCTGGCGTGCTGAACGTGGTGCACGGCTTCGGTAAAGAAGCCGGTGAAGCCCTGGCCACCAGCAAGCGCATCGCCAAGATCGCCTTCACCGGCTCCACACCGGTGGGCTCGCACATCATGCACGCGGCGGCCGAGAACATTATTCCGTCGACCGTTGAGCTGGGCGGCAAGTCGCCGAACATCTTCTTTGCCGACATCATGAAAGCCGAACCTTCGTTTATCGAAAAAGCCGCTGAAGGCCTGGTGCTGGCGTTCTTCAACCAAGGCGAAGTGTGCACCTGCCCATCCCGCGCACTGGTGGAAGAGTCGATCTACGACGACTTCATGAAAGTGGTGATGAAGAAGGTCGAGCAGATCAAACGCGGCGACCCGCTGGACACCGACACCATGGTCGGCGCCCAGGCGTCCGAGCAGCAGTTCGACAAGATCCTGTCCTACCTGGAAATCGCCAAGGGCGAAGGCGCGCAACTGCTCACCGGTGGCAAGGTCGAGCAACTGACCGGCGACATGGCCGGTGGTTATTACATCCAGCCGACGCTACTCAAGGGCACCAATGAGATGCGCGTGTTCCAGGAAGAAATCTTCGGCCCGGTGGTGAGCATCACCACCTTCAAGGACGAAGCCGAAGCCCTGGCGATTGCCAACGACACCGAGTTCGGCCTCGGCGCCGGCGTATGGACCCGCGACATCAACCGTGCCTACCGCATGGGCCGCGCGATCAAGGCGGGCCGCGTGTGGACCAACTGCTACCACCTGTATCCGGCGCATGCCGCATTTGGGGGCTACAAGAAGTCCGGTGTGGGCCGTGAGACCCACAAGATGATGTTGGACCACTACCAGCAGACCAAGAACTTGCTGGTGAGCTACGACATTAACCCGTTGGGCTTTTTCTAACTAACACCTGCTCCCCCATTTGAAATGCAATCAAGTGTGGGAGCTGGCTTGCCTGCGATAGCGGTGGTTCAACCAGCAAAAGTGGGTGACTGCCCTACCGTCATCGCAGGCAAGCCAGCTCCCACATTTTGATCTTCGTAAGTACTCGCAACTCGCGTTCGACACAAAGAGGTCGAGCTAAAACAATAACAACGGACGGTACTTTCCCATGCCTAGCGAACCCACTGGCTCTTCCGTCGACTTCGAAAAAGTCGGCACCGACTATTTCCAACAACGCGAACTGAAAAAAGGCGCTGCCGGTTGGGTGCTGCTGGTCGGCCTTGGCGTTGCCTACGTGATCTCCGGCGACTACGCCGGTTGGAACTTCGGCCTGGCCCAGGGCGGCTGGGGCGGTATGTTCCTCGCCACCTTGCTGATGGCCACCATGTACCTGTGCATGTGTTTCTCCCTGGCCGAGCTGTCTTCCATGATTCCTACCGCCGGCGGCGGCTACGGCTTTGCCCGCAGCGCCTTCGGCCCTTGGGGCGGGTTCCTCACGGGCACCGCCATCCTCATTGAATATGCGATAGCGCCCGCCGCCATCGCAGTGTTTATCGGTGCCTATTGCGAGTCGTTGTTCGGCATCGGCGGCTGGATGATTTACCTGGCGTTCTACATCATCTTTATCGGCATCCACATCTTCGGCGTGGGTGAAGCCCTGAAGCTGATGTTTGTGATCACCGCCATCGCAGCGATTGCCTTGGGCGTGTTCCTGGTGTCGATGGTGCCGCACTTCAACGTCGCCAACTTGCTCGATATCCCGGTGACCGAGGCCAAGGGCGCCAGCACCTTCCTGCCGTTTGGCTACGTCGGCGTGTGGGCGGCGATTCCCTACGCGATCTGGTTTTTCCTCGCCGTCGAAGGCGTGCCCCTGGCCGCCGAAGAAACCAAGAACCCCAAGCGTGACCTGCCGCGTGGCCTGATTGGCGCCATTGTGGTGCTGACCAGTTTTGCCCTGTTGATTCTGGTGATTGCGCCAGGCGGAGCCGGCACTTATGCACTGATCAAGTCGGGCAACCCGCTGGTTGAGGCGCTGGCATTGTCTTACGGCGGCTCGACCTGGATGGGCAGTTTCGTCAACCTGGTCGGCCTGGCCGGGCTGATCGCGAGCTTTTTCTCGATTATCTATGCCTATTCGCGGCAGATCTTTGCTCTGTCCCGCGCCGGCTACCTTCCGCGCAAGCTGTCGCAGACCAACAAAAGCAAGGCGCCGGTGCTGGCCTTGGTCATTCCCGGCATCATCGGCTTTGGCCTGTCGCTGACCGGCCAAGGTGACCTGCTGATTCTGGTGGCGGTGTTCGGCGCAACCATTTCCTACGTGCTGATGATGGCCGCGCACATCACCTTGCGTATCCGTCGCCCCAAGATGGAGCGTCCGTACCGCACGCCGGGTGGTATTTTCACTTCCGGTATCGCCTTGGTACTGGCCTGCGTGGCCGTGGTGGCGGGCTTTCTGGTGGATCCACGGGTGGTGATTGGCGCGGCGATCATCTATGGAGTATTAATTGCTTACTTTGCTTTCTACAGCCGGCATCACTTGGTAGCGGGCACGCCCGAAGAGGAATTCGCGGCGATCCAGGCCGCAGAGGCCGCCTTGCACTGATAGCCGTAAACCTCGATGCGGGCGCCTTACTCACGGGCAGCCCGCGTCGCCAAGGAGACACTGTATGGCAAGCTTTTCCCACGCGGTAGGTACACAGACTTACCGTTTCGACAGCCTCAAGGACGTGATGGCCAAGGCCAGCCCGGCGCGCTCCGGCGACTTCCTCGCAGGCGTGGCCGCGCAAAACGACGGCGAGCGCGTCGCGGCGCAAATGGCGCTGGCGAATATCCCGTTGAAACACTTCCTCGAAGAAGTACTAATCCCTTACGAAAGCGACGAAGTCACCCGGCTGATCATCGACACTCACGATAAACAGGCGTTTAGCGTGGTCAGCCACCTGACCGTCGGCGGCCTGCGCGACTGGCTGCTCAGTGATGCGGCCGATGAACACAGCCTACGCGCCCTGGCGCCCGGACTTACGCCGGAAATGGCCGCCGCCGTGTCGAAGATCATGCGCGTGCAGGATTTGGTGCTGGTGGCGCAGAAGATCCGCGTGGTCACCCAGTTTCGCGGCACCATGGGCCTGCGCGGGCGGCTGTCGACCCGGCTGCAACCCAACCACCCGACGGATGAACCGGCGGGCATCGCCGCCAGCATTCTCGACGGCCTGCTCTACGGCAACGGCGACGCCATGATCGGCATCAACCCGGCCACCGACAGCATTGCCTCGATCTGCGCCATGCTGGAGATGCTCGACGCGATCATCCAGCGCTACGAAATCCCCACCCAAGCCTGCGTGCTGACCCACGTGACCACCTCCATCGAGGCCATCAACCGTGGCGTGCCGCTGGACCTGGTGTTCCAGTCGATTGCCGGCACCGAAGCGGCCAATGCCAGTTTCGGCATCAGCCTGAGCGTGCTGCAGGAAGGCTACGAAGCGGGTTTGAGCCTGAATCGCGGCACCTTGGGCCAGAACCTGATGTATTTCGAAACCGGCCAGGGCAGTGCCTTGTCGGCCAACGCGCACTTTGGCGTCGACCAGCAAACCTGTGAAACCCGCGCCTACGCCGTGGCGCGGCATTTCAAGCCGTTTTTGGTCAATACGGTCGTAGGTTTTATCGGCCCGGAGTACCTGTACAACGGCAAGCAGATCATCCGCGCCGGCCTTGAGGACCACTTCTGCGGCAAGCTGCTCGGCGTGCCGATGGGCTGTGATATCTGCTACACCAACCACGCCGAGGCCGACCAGGATGACATGGACACGCTGCTGACCCTGCTGGGCGTGGCCGGGATCAACTTCATCATGGGCATCCCCGGCTCCGACGACATCATGCTCAACTACCAGACCACCTCGTTCCACGACGCCTTGTATGCCCGGCAAACATTGGGTTTAAAACCGGCGCCGGAGTTTGAACAGTGGCTGGCGAAAATGGGCATCTTCACCCAGGCCGACGGCAAGGTGCACTTTGGCAACAGCCTGCCACCGGCGTTTCGCCACGCCTTGAAGCAATTAGGATGAAGGAGCCGCCAGTGCAACTCGACCTGCCTGACAACCCGTGGCTGGAACTGCGCCGCCTCACGCCTGCGCGCATTGCCCTGGGCCGCACCGGCACCAGCATCCCCACCAACGCGCAGTTGGATTTCCAGTTCGCCCACGCCCAGGCGCGCGACGCGGTGCACTTGCCCTTCGACCACGCGGGCCTGAGCAGCCAAATGGCCGAGCGCGGGCGTGACAGCCTGTTGCTGCACAGCGCTGCAGTGGACCGGCACATGTACCTGCAGCGCCCGGATTTGGGTCGACGTTTAAGTGATGAGTCAGCCCAGAGCCTGCGTGACTACGCCGCCGCCCACCCAGGCGGCGTGGATTTGGCCGTGGTGGTGGCCGATGGCCTGTCGGCGCTGGCGGTGCATAAACATACATTGCCGTTTCTTACACGCATGGAGGAGCAGACCCAGGCTGAAGGCTGGTCCTTGTCGCCGGTGATCCTGGTGGAACAGGGCCGCGTGGCCGTGGCCGATGAAATCGGCCAGTTGCTGGGGGCCAAGATGGTGGTGATTCTGATCGGCGAACGGCCTGGGCTCAGCTCGCCGGACAGCCTGGGGCTGTATTTCACTTACAACCCCAAGGTCGGCCTCACCGATGCCTACCGCAACTGCATCTCCAATGTACGCCTGGAGGGCCTGAGCTACGGCATGGCCGCCCATCGCCTGCTTTATTTGATGAAAGAGGCGTGTCGTCGGCAACTGTCGGGGGTCAACCTCAAGGACGAGGCGCAGGTTCAGACCCTCGAATCGGATGATCCTGACCTGATCAAAGGCAATTTCCTGCTCAGCCCACCCAATGACTGATAGCTGCACGATTGCGCTTTTTGGCGTCATTAGGCAGCATCGAGTCACGGCCGCTTGTGTGGTCATACACCATTTGGAAGTTGAGGCCTGGCATGCGGATTACTCAAGCGACCCTGGAACACCTGGACCTGCTGACCCCGTTGTTCGTCAAGTACCGTGAATTTTATGGCGCGCTGCCCTTTCCGGACTCGTCGCGGGCCTTTCTGGAAAAGCGCCTGCGCCGCAAGGAGTCGGTGATCTACCTGGCCCTGGCGGATGATGACGACAAGAGGTTGCTGGGGTTCTGCCAGCTGTACCCGAGTTTTTCGTCGCTGTCGCTTAAACGCGTGTGGATTCTCAACGACATCTACGTCGCCGAAGATGCCCGCCGGCAGTTGGTGGCCGACAACCTGATGCGCACTGCGAAGAAGATGGCCAAGGAAACGCACGCGGTGCGGCTGCGGGTGTCGACCAGCAGTGACAATGACGTGGCGCAGAAGACCTATGAGTCGATCGGCTTTCGAGAGGATACGGAGTTCAAGAACTACGTGCTGCCGATCAGTGAAGACTGACGCTGTTAGCCCAACCACCATAGATCCCCTGTGGGAGCGGGCTTGCTCGCGAAAGCGGTGTATCAGTTAATAAAGACTCGACTGACCCACCGCTTTCGCGAGCAAGCCCGCTCCCACATTTACATCTAAGCAACATTTAGATCAGTGTAAAGCCTTGCTACCAGCGACACTCCCCGCTACAAAACCAACACGCTTTTCACCTCTCAATCCGTATAATGCGGACCTCTCAGAGTTGTAAGAATCGCGACATAGGCTTGTAGCCTAACTTACCCGTAGCTTCCGCACAGGCCCGCTGAGCCGGGCCATTCACACAGGTGCCATTCATGGATTTCAACCCGCTCGACCTTATCCTGCATCTCGACGTGTACCTCGACATGCTGGTAAGAAACTACGGAGTGTGGATCTACGCCATTCTGTTCCTGGTTATCTTTTGCGAAACCGGTTTGGTGGTTATGCCTTTCCTGCCCGGTGATTCCTTGCTGTTTATCGCCGGCGCCATTGCCGCAGGCGGCGGCATGGATCCGGTCCTGCTGGGCGGCCTGTTAATGCTGGCAGCCATCCTCGGCGACAGTACCAACTACGTGATCGGACGAACGGCCGGGGAACGCTTGTTCAGCAACCCGAATTCGAAAATCTTCCGCCGCGACTACCTGCAAAAAACCCACGACTTCTACGATAAACACGGCGGCAAAACCGTGACCCTGGCGCGCTTCCTGCCGATTCTGCGCACTTTTGCGCCGTTCGTGGCCGGTATCGCCAAAATGCCTTACCCGCGCTTCTTCGGCTTCAGCGTGTTCGGCACCATCCTGTGGGTCGGTGGCCTGGTCACCCTGGGTTACTTCTTCGGCAACGTACCGTTTATCAAGAAGAACCTCTCGCTGCTGGTGGTGTTCATCATCCTGCTGTCACTGGTGCCGATGATCATCGGCGTGTTCCGCAGCCGGTTTGGCCGCAGTTCCGAAGCCAAGCCGCAGTAACCCGCGATGTGGTCCCTCAGCGCCTGGCGTCGCCGGCGCCTGCTGGCCAAGCACCCGATTGCCGATGACACCTGGCAGCGGGTGCGCCATCACCTGACCTTCCTCGACGGCATCAGCGCCGAGCAGGACCAGTGGCTGCGCGAAGCCTGCGTGGTGTTCCTGAGTGAAAAGCACCTCACCGCCCTGCCCGGTGTCGAGCTGCATCAGGAGCAGCGTCTGTTGCTCGCTGCCCAGGCGCAATTGCCGCTGATGAACCTGGGCGACCTCGACTGGTATCAGGGCTTTCACGAAATCGTGCTGTACCCTGACGACTTCCTCAGCCCCCAGCGCCATCGCGATGCCAGCGGCGTCGAGCACGAGTGGGACGGTGAGCACAGCGGCGAAGCCTGGCAACAGGGCCCGGTGATCCTCGCCTGGCCCGGCGTTCTGGCCAGCGGCCAATGGGAAGGCTACAACCTGGTGATCCACGAGCTGGCGCACAAGTTGGACATGCTCAACGGCGACGCCAACGGCCTGCCGCCGCTGCACCACGACATGCGCGTGCAGGAATGGGCCAGCGTGATGCAAAGCGCCTTTGACGACCTCAACCGCCAGCTGGATGCCAACCCGGACGCCGAAACCGACATCGACCCCTACGCCGCCGAAAACCCGGCGGAGTTCTTTGCCGTCACCAGTGAGTATTTCTTCAGTGCCCCGGATTTACTGGTCGGCACTTATCCCCAGGTGTACGCGCAACTGAGCCGCTTTTATCGCCAGGACCCGCTGGCCCGCCTGCACCAACTGCAAACCGGCGATGCCCGCTACCAGACTGAACCGCTGGCGCCACACGACGTCTGACGCATGGCATCGGCGTCAGAATATGCCTATAATCGCCGCCACTTTTAGGCCAATCCGGCCATGTTTAATGGCCAACTACGGGGGCACCGCCCAATGAGCTACAGCAAGATTCCGGCTGGCAAAGACCTGCCGAACGACATCTACGTCGCCATCGAAATTCCGGCCAACCACGCGCCGATCAAATACGAAATCGACAAAGACAGCGACTGCCTGTTCGTTGACCGTTTCATGGCCACCCCAATGTTCTACCCGGCCAACTACGGTTTCATCCCTAATACCCTGGCTGACGACGGTGACCCCCTCGACGTGCTGGTAGTAACCCCTTACCCGGTTACCCCAGGCTCGGTTATCCGCGCGCGCCCAGTCGGCATCCTGAACATGACCGACGACGGCGGCGGCGATGCCAAAGTTATCGCTGTGCCACACGACAAGCTGTCCCAGCTGTACGTGGACGTGAAGGAATACACCGACCTGCCGCCACTGCTGCTGGAACAGATCAAGCACTTCTTCGAGAACTACAAAGACCTCGAAAAAGGCAAATGGGTGAAGATCGATGGTTGGGGCAACGCAGACGCCGCCCGCGCCGAGATCATGAAGTCGGTCGCTGCCTACAAAGGCTGATACCCGCTCCTCATTGCCCCGGCAATCAAAAAAGCCCCGACGATTCGGGGCTTTTTTTGTGGGAAAAATTAAACACCAAGTTCAATGTTTAATTCGGAACGTTTAATAAGATTAGATAACTGACATATCAGACTACAACTAAGCAAATCCCTACACACGAAACTCAACGCATAGTTTATTTGATGTATTTTTCCGGCCAGTAAACTCTGCGTTTATGAATACATCAGGTGATCGACTAAAAGCGTTACTGCGGGAAGTTCATCTTTCCGCCTCCGACTTCGCCAAGAACCGTGGTGTCACGCCTCAACACGTGAACAACTGGTTCAAGCGCGGCGTGCCCATGGGCCGACTCAACGAGATCGCAGAACTGCTCTGCGTCTCCAGCCGTTGGCTGCGCACCGGCGAAGGCCTCAAACACCCTCCGGCCAACTTCCTGCTGGAAGGCCCGGACCCAAGGAAAGGCATCGCCACCCGCGAAGAAAGCGGCAAGTACATCACGGGCCCCGCCCGTCTCCCGGAAAAAGTCGACGTGGAGATTCCCCTCCACCCCACGTTCACCTCGACCGAGCGCATCCGCGTCTCCCTGCACACCCTCGAAACCCTCAACGTAAACCCCGACCGCGCGGTAGGCGCCTACATGGTCGACAACAGCATGATCGACATCATCCAGCAAGGCGCCACCCTCGCCATCGACCGAGGCCGCAGCCAAATCACCGACGGCGAAATCTACGCCGTCGAACACGACGGCATGCTACGCATCAAATACCTCTACAACCGCCCCGGCGGCGGCCTGCGCATGCGCAGCCACAACGCCGGCGAACACCCGGACGAATACCTCACCCACGAACAACGCTTTGAACAGAACTTCGAGATCGTCGGCTGGGTGTTCTGGTGGTCCACCCTGAACAACCGCAGACCGGTGCCGCTGGACGAACACCTGCTGGGCTGGGAAGGCTCTAAATCGGACCCGGAGGTAGGCATATGAGGTGAATGTGGTTAGAATGCCGCCCACATTTGGCAGGGGGTGGCTTTGCGCTACCTATCCTGCCTGGCGATGCGGAGGAGTTCCCGCAGATGCCCCTACTATTCAGCCCGACGTGATGTGGGCTGAGCGATTTGAAGGCTGGTGAGGTTTGTCAAAAACAAGCTGAGGCAGTCCCCGAGAAGCCGGCCACAAGCCGGCTTTTTAATTGTCCGAAATAATCCTATCCCATCCGAGAGTTCACCTGTTAGCTTAGCTATTACGGGGGTTTAAGGTATTCCCTTGTCCAATGGTGTTCAACGCCATTTGACCCCATCCGACGATGAGGTGGGGGGACAGATGGGGGGACAAAAGGGACAGCAAGGGGAAATCAATGGGTAAGCTGAATCCGAAACAAGTCGAAAACCTGACCGAACCTGGTACCTATGAAGATGGGGATGGGCTACGGTTGGTCGTCAAACCTACCGGGCGTAAATCATGGCTACTCCGCTTTCAACTGGCGGGCCGTCGCAGGGAGATGGGTCTGGGCTCATTCCCTGAGGTCAGTCTCAAGAAGGCCAGACAAGATGCCAGTGCTAAACGCAGCCAACTGAGTAATGGCATCGATCCCTTGGCTGCCAGAGACGTAGAGCGAGCGGCCCAACGGGAAGCCCAGCGCGCAAGTGAAGCCAAGCAACTGAGGTTCGAGACGCTTGCAATGGAATACCGTGATGCTCACGGTGCCGCGTGGTCAGAGAAATGGCGTAAAGGCTGGCTGCGAAAGCTGGAGCTGTATGCGTTTAATCAAATAGGCAAGCTGTCAGCCGAAGACATCGGCACTCCCGAAGTGCTCAAGGTTTTACAACCTATCTGGGCCACCAAGACCAGAACCGCTGACGAGGTACGCGGCCAGATTGAGCAAGTTCTGGATGCAGCCAAGGCACGCAACCTGCGACAGGGTGAGAACCCTGCTCGCTGGCGCGGGCACTTAGACAACCTGCTGAGCCGTTCTGAAAAGAGGAAGGCTCGGAAGCGTGAGCACTTTGAAGCCTTGCGCTGGCAGGAAGTGCCCGATTTGATGACAAAACTCAGGGCAAACTCAACACCCCCGTCTCAGGCGGCTCAACTCCTGATCATGACGAGCGCACGCGCCCACATGGTCAGGTTTGCTCGTTGGGATGAGTTTGATCTAGCAGCCGGAACTTGGTCACTCCCAGATGAGCGAATGAAGATGCGAGTAGCTTTCGTGATTCCGCTTTCCAAAGAGGTCGTAAAGCTGGTGAGGAGCATTCCGAGAAATGAAGGAAGCGCCTTTCTATTTCCTGGTCAAGGCAAGACAGGTGTCATGCACGCAAACGCAGTACGAACGCTCTTACATGACATGGGGTACAAGCACATCACAAGACACGGCTTTCGGTCCTCATTTCGAGACTGGGCCGGGGAATGCACCCATTACCCACGCGAGGTATGTGAGATGGCGCTTGCGCATGATGAACGTGACCAAACCGAAGGAGCCTACTCTCGCTCGGATTTTCTGGATAAGCGTCGCGCCCTGATGAACGACTGGAGTAACTTTTTAAACAATGCCATAAAAGCCTCCAAACCCTGAGCATGATTCGCCCCCCACTATTACCTGCAAAAGTAGTATATTGCTCTCCAAAACCACACAAACTAACGAATTGCGCGACACTGTATCAATGAGCATTGCCAAGGACTGCACAATGACCAAAACAACTCAGCCACTATTTCCACCACATCAAATCACAGCGAGCATGAATAAAAGCATAGGCAACACTACAGTTTTTGAAGCCATTGCTAGAAACCACAGCATGCTTCGAGATCACTTTTTTGATTCGCTACTTAATCTCGATGAATATACGCAACTGCTTGAAAGCATCCGCGAAGTCACAGGCAATCCAGCACTACAATCCGAACTAGAAACCCGATGGGAAAACGAAGACATACAACGGGATGAAGCAATCAAAACACTGCTACATCACGTGAGATATGCCTGCCTGTACCTCGAACTGGGGAGCGACGCTGAGGCACAAAAAAACCGTGATCGGGCATGGGCCTTCACTAATTATGCAAGTGTGATGATTGGTGAAATCATAGAACAATCCGCAGCCATCCTCAATGCGAGAGATATTGACAGCCGCGCCAAGCAAAATAGTAAAAATGCTCAAGGAAGAAACAATTCCATCTTACCAGTCAAAGAAGAAGCTGCAAGATTGCTATATGAGCTTAAACCAAAAACAGGCTGGCCACATAAGACAACAGCCGTTACCAAACTTACAAAACCCTTGGGTGAATTTATTGAAAAAAATAATATTCCTATTCTACAGATCTCAAACATAGAAAACTGGCTTACAGAATGGCTGCGTGAAGACGAACACGTTAATCGAGCTTGGGAAAATAGTAAGCGTGTTAAAATAGGGTGAGATTTAGGTTCTCCATCATTAAATTTTTGTCATCGGCCATACGACCCTCAGCGCCTCTTAGGGCGCTCTGCTGTGATGCCCCTAAGCCATGCACTCCCTTGGCGGCGAAACAGCCCTTGGCCTACCACGGGCGCCTTTGGGGTCGGGGCTTAACATTTTCCCCATACCCCGGCCTTCAGTTTGCAATTTCATGTAAAGATCAATCTTGGTCAAGTAGAGCACTGCCTTGCCTAATGAATCCCGCATCGGATTATTCCAGTGATCTACCATACCGATCCCACAGCTCTTGTAGCGCGATTTGTCCGCGTTACAGTTGTAATACACACCTCGCCCTTTCGTGATCGTAGTCTTCCAGTATTCGCCGATCAGCTTAGCTAACGTTCCATCCTCCCGAACCTTGGAGCCGTCAAAGAAAAACATCATGTGATAATGGAATCCTTTGTCCGACCCATGCTCCAGCTTCCAAATGTAGCCCACCATATCGCCAAACAGCTTGTTCGATCTAGTGTTCTGGAACAGATGCTCTCGATCTTTCTTAGCCTCAGCCTGTGTCGTCTTGGAAAGCTCTTTGCGGTAGCCTAGGTCAACCCTCAGCACCAATAATCTGGAATAGCGCTCAAACAATGTATCTACGTATTCTGTCAATTCCTTGTAATTTTTATTGCCTGAACGCTGATAACTATTGAGCTTGGATTGGAACTGCTTACACTTGGCCTCTTGGCGAATTTTATCGACACAACCGTTAAATAGCTCCATAAGCAACTTCGCATCCCCACTCAGCACCGCTCGAGTGTACGATAGATACGTGTATTGCAAGCCTGCATCTGCGATATGCCTAACGATCAAGTCAATATATGGCTCAAACCTATACAACTCACCGAATCGCTTATCACTGAGTACATGCATCCTTACCAGCTTTCGCAGAATTTTACCCGGACCATTAAACTTCAGAGCACTGCTACCATTCGCGTCGACATACAACTCAAATGCGTCTCCCTCCGACTTGATTAGCTGCTGAGTCCAAAACGATGCTCGCTTCAGCTCACAGACTACTTCCATCTCTAAATCGCCCTGTACATCACCGTTTTCTAGCGGCATACGACATGTACTCATGAGCGCATTAGAGCGCTCATGATCAGATACGCTTACATAGCCCTTCATACAATAAAGCACTCAATAGTTTATGCTGCTCACTAATTGACTTGCCTTTAATCAAGTCAATCCATCATTGACCTTCTCTTCGACACACCTCACTACCAGACGAATAAGAACAAATGTCATTAACTAGCGCTATGCCAATAGCTCTTAATACCAACTACCAACTACCGACCAATACCAATAACATATAAACCAAAAAAACCAGAGCAAGCCAATCCCAATCAAAGTACTGCCGGTAGCGCACCTCGCAATAGAAATATGAGTCAAACGGTTATACGGAGTTAGTGTTCGGTTCCAGCACAAAACAACCACGTCTTTTCAACCCCCTCACTGATGGGGATCTAGCTCAATAATCAGCGCACCTCCTTGGCAGGCATGCGCTGCTCAATCCAGGTCGTGATTTCGGAGTCAATCCAGCCTATGGCTGCAGCCCCCAATTTGATCGGTTTTGGAAACGTAGCGTCGTACCTCGGCGACTGGGAATCCATGCGGTCATAGATCGTCGACCGTCCGAGCCCAATACGCTCGCTCAGTTGCTTAAGACGTAAAATTCTCGGGTAGAGAACAGGTTGTGTATTTGTCACTTGCCTTCTCGTTATTTGCTTGGGAGTGATCGAACTTTAAGTTTCTCTCACCCTAATAAAAAGGCCGCCAGCGACAAGTATTTTTTTCCCGAGGTTCGAGAAGGCGGTCTGACTCAAGCTGAGCGAGTGCTGCTGCCATCAGCAGTCGTATGCTTTTGTGCCACCTGTCGGCAGCAACACATCGATATTGCCGTCCGCTTCTCGGTTGCGAAATGCCGTGGACTCACTAGCTTCGGCGGGAACGTCCAGGGGCCAGTACTCGACCAAGCTTCAACAACCCGCAGCTTTTGGAGGGTCGACACTGATCCAGCAGGAGTAGGATTTGATGGCGGCTCGTTGCGCATGTCATAAGGTATTCAAGTAGTTTTCCTCCAGCGAAGCGATCCGGGTCAAACAGCTCCTCAAGGGGCAGCAATGACACGAAAAGAACTAACTCTGTACAACAGGAACTAACTCCGTACAGCTTTGGCGGGCGAACGCCGGCTGTTAGTGGTGCCACAAGGTACTTCCCTGGCTCCTGGCCCCACATTGAAAGGAATTTCACACCTATATCACAACACTGAACATCCACCATGGAATCCAAAACCATGTCATTTCAGTGTCCTTGTTGTAAGTCCAAAGAAATTGCCTCCCTCAGAACAGCCATGACGGTAGGTGCCACTGTCGGTGCCGTTGGCGGTGCTGCACGAGGTGTTAGCTCTGCACTCGCCGGCAGCCAAATAGGCGCATCTGTCGGCGCCCTTGCCGGACCACTTGGCATCACCATCGGTACAGTCTCTGGCGCCATGTTCGGTGGATTGGTTGGTGGTATCGGTGGCTGCGCGCTTGGCGCTCAACTCGGCGAAAAACTGGATCGCCACGTTCTGGCGAACAACCTTTGCCTGGTCTGCGGACATCGCTTCAACCTGCTCACTTAATCGTCGCGCCTTTCAACTCCCCCATATTAATCCAGGTCTGTGCTGCGTTCTGCGCAGTGCTTATGCCGACCTGCACCCAAAGGAATCTCTCCCATGGCCCATCTCATCGAACAAATGGCTTACGTTGGCGCTACCCCTTGGCACGGCTTAGGTAGTCGCCTTACCGAAAAACAACCGCTGGAAGTCTGGCAGCGCGAAGCAGGGATGAATTGGCAGATTCAAGACAGTCCGGTTCATTTCAAAGCCGAGGCTGTCGGCCCCTTGGGCAGCATTCACACCTTCCCGGAACAAAAAGTGCTTTATCGATCAGACACCAAAGCCCCATTGTCAGTGGTCTCGCATCGCTATCAGATCGTGCAGCCTCGTGACGTCTTGGAGTTCTACCGAGACCTGACGGAGTTCTCAGGCTACGAACTGGAAACCGCAGGTGTGTTGAAAGGTGGACGCAAGTTCTGGGCTCTTGCCAGAACGGGTCAAGCGACCACACTGAAGGGCAATGATCAGGTCAATGGCTATCTGCTGCTGGCAACCTCCTGCGACGGCACACTGGCGACCACAGCCACCCCTACCACTGTTCGCGTAGTCTGCAACAACACCTTGAGCATTTCGCTCAACGGTGCCACCCATGCCATCAAGGTGCCGCACAGCACGCGCTTTGATCCTCGAACTGTCAAAAAGCAACTGGGCATCGCCGTCTCGCAATGGGACGAGTTCATGTACCGGATGCGCACCCTCGCCGAGCGTAAGGTTCAAACGAAAGAGGCCCTTGGCTTTTTTATGGACGTGCTATGTGATACCAGTGCCCATGCCCCCATTCCCGATGCGCTACCCAACAAGCGAGCGATGGAGAAAGTCCAAAGCCTGTACGAAGGTAAAGGCCGAGGATCTGAAATGGCGTCCGCTCGCGGCACCGCCTGGGGTTTGCTGAACGCGGTAACCGAGTACGTGGATCACGAGCGACGCGCCCGAAGTTCGGAGTATCGATTGGATTCAGCTTGGTTTGGCCAAGGCGCGGTGATCAAACAGAAGGCTCTCAGGACAGCCCTGCAACTCGTTGCCTAAAAGACATCAACCTTCTCATGAGCGCCTGGTTTGGAGACCGACCAAGCGCTCAACGCGTGCGTCTTGTTCATAACCCCGCATCGAGAAACAAATCGGAAGGTCTGCAGCCGATGGCTTTCGCGATACGCAGAATGTTTAAAAACGTGACATTTCGCTCCCCACGCTCAATTTTCCCCATATGTGATCGATCCACCCCAGCGGAGTCAGCCAAGGCTTCCTGCGACAAACCCAGCGACAAGCGCCGTGCTCGTACGGAGGCCCCCAAACGCTGGAGATCAAGGTCTTTGTCTAGATGTGCAGATATTCTTCCCATGCCGCAAATCGTTACGCTATGATGCTTAATCGACCACGGTATTTACGACCCTTTTCGGAAATTGATTCCTCCTGATGGAGTACCTGGGATATGTAGCGCTGATCGAGAGCAGAACTCAGCCCCTGGCTGAAGGGGATTGACAGGGATATTCTAGAAAAGGAAGCGCGATGAAAATTTATCTATTAGACGCAAAAAATCCAGAAAGCATTCGTACCCTACATGCAGTGCATCTCAAAACACCTCACGTAGAGTTTGCGTTTCTAGATGATGACCTAGCCAAACACCACACCTCGTTTTATGGGACCCCGATTGTAGGGGCTCTTGATCTGGTTGCTCAACTCAAAGGACCGGATACCAAATTCGTTAATTTGATGAGCGACTCCCCATATGTTCGCCATGAAGTTACGAAAAAGGTCATTAAAACAGGCGCGACCTTAGGTAATCTCATACACCCTGACGTGGACCTGACCTCGGTCAAGATGGGTATAGGCAATTATATCCAAGCGGCTGTGTTTCTGCAGATGGAAGTATCCATAGGTAACAATAGTTGCATTCATGCCCGAGCGTTTGTCGGACATGGCTCTCACATTGGCGATTCGGTCATTATTGCACACGGAGCAACCGTTTCGAAGCACTGTAAGATTGGTGACGAGTGCTTCATCGGCATTAATGCAACGATTCTGCCCTACGCCAATATCGGCAATGGAGTCACCATCGGTGCGGGAGCCGTCGTCAGTGGGGATATCCCTGATGACTCTCTCGTATTAAGCAATTGCGCAAAAGTAATAAAAAACAACTTCCTATCTTTATAAGCACAACTTCATCTTCCATTAACAGCTTGCTCAATGACTCGGCCGAGTCTTCTTGATACTGCCTGCACTTGACCGCACGCAAAGGAAAACATAATGAATGTTCTACGCTTTATCGGCTTACTTTTTTTGTTCTTCGGAATACTAGCCAGCAGTGTCATGGCCGTCACGGCGATAGTTACCCTGGTGCGCTTTTGGCCAGTACTCCTGGTCGTAATCCTGGCAATACTTCTGCTGGGCGCTTTTTTCAAGCAAACCGGCATTCAGATCACTTGCCGAGCCTGAACCGCATAAACAGGACTCAATTTGGACTCCCGCTCACTTCTGCTTTCACGACTAACTACGACGAACTCACTTCGGCTGACAGCCTCGACAGTCAGGAATAAGAATGCCTAATCCTGACGAACCTCGCGCATGTTTCTAAATCGTTGGAGCCCCTGCCACAGGAGAACGCTATGTCACAAACCAACCCCTTTATTCGTGGATACAGCACGCTATCGATCGAGCGGGTGCTCCAGATCACCCACGAGGGTGATTGCCAGTCCTGTCATCGCGCGCTGCATCCCTCACAGACTCATTTACCTGACGAAACCCTACGCGGCTTTTCCTGCGTATTTGACGACGAGTTTGCCCTCATCACACAAAATCAGACCACCGATGACACATTGCTAGATCAGTACCCCAGTGCCGGTCTCGTGAATAATGTCCTTTACTCGATCTACTCGGATGAATACGGACAATCCCACCTTATCGGCGACCAGTACTCACTTGCAGCAGCCCAGCACATCATGCGCCGCCTGTCCTTTTTGACAGGGCATTACAGCCGCTGCTGGGAGATCACCAGTGCCCACCTATCTGAGAAAGCACTGGACGAGATCCACTGGCTGGCCAGCCTGGACACTTCCCGGAGATTGTCGGGGCTGCTGGTAGAGTTTTTTCATCTACCACGCTATCAGGGTGTCTGTTGCAAGCTGATCAGTACGCCCTGGACGGATCAGAACTTGCAGAGCCACGGCATAACGAGCACCAGACTCCGCCAAGAACAGCTCAATCGAGGACTGCCAACCGAAGTGATAGAGCTCCTGCACCTGGCCGCTCAAGCCGATGTCCGCTTCTTGATCTTCGATCCCGATGCTGCCCCTCTAGAAGGTCTTCCACTAAGCACACCGGAAACCTGAACAGCCTCACGCTCAACCTATCCCCGAGCCAAGCGCTCGCTCAACCGGTCGATCACCTCCACCAGCAATTGGCGGTCTGACTGATTCAACGCAACCAGTAATTGGCTGAGTCGACTGGCCTGGTCATCTGGCAGTGGACTGGACTCACTCAGTAACTCGGTCGCTTCACAACCAAAGATCGATGCAAAGTCGAACAGACGGATAATGTTAGGAATGACGATGCCCCGTTCAATACGGGAAACCGCCTCATTTCCCACTCCCAGCCTCTCCGCCACTTCCTCCTGGGTTAGTCCAGCGCGCATACGCTGCCTGGCGATAGCCCGCCCTATCGCTTCAGCCAAGCCTTTCTGATCGGTTTTCATCGTAACGCCTCTAAAAATCCACCTTAATGGTTGGGCATCACCTCATTGACATGAAGAACATCAAAAGTTGAAAATCATCCTTAAAGGTTGCCATTCATCTTAAAGTCACATGTCAACATCACTCGATAAGGAACATCCATGAATACGAAAAACTTATTGATCGTGGCGCTTAGCTTCCTGGCCGCGAATACCGCCTCTGCCGGAACAAATACCTGGACAGCGGGCTGGGCGATGGGCACCAACGAATATGCCGTTGACGACGGCAATGGCAACGAATTGGTGATTGCATGTCCGAATGATGACGACCGCTATGTCTCAGCCAGTGCCTCTGTGAATGGCCAAGGGTATAGCTCAGAAGACGGACAAGGCTTTGACCTCATCGTGGATGGCAAAACCTTCCATAACCCCTTCTACACCGACTGCCGCGCCTGCAGCAGCATCTTCACCCATGAGTTCTGGGGGGCCTTGCGCAAAGCCAACCGGTTGCAGTTCAGCGCTCAAGGCAAGGTCTTCAACTTGCCCACTCAGAACCTCAGGGCGGTATTGCCGGCACTGAACGACAAAAACAACAGCTGCCAGGCCGCTTGGTAACTCAGATACCAATCATCACAAAAGGAGAATCACATGTCTCTACAAGACAAAAACCCACAGAGCGGCGTCAACAAAAAAGGCAACAACACAGGCGGCATCAGTCCAGCGATGGTTGGTTGGGGTGTGGCAGCGGCGGTGTTGGCAATCGTGAGTGTGACCTTCAACTCGTCGCCCATGGCATTGGGTGCAGGCTGGTTTTCTAAATGCCTGGCCGTTATGGTTGGTGCGTTTCTGGGCTGGTTGGGCGCCCTGGCTGGTGATGCCATCCGTAAATTCGCTCACCCAGATGCAGTTCTCACCAACGGTGGCATCCTGAGCCTAATTTGGATCAAGGTATTTTGGGCCGTCGGCCCACAAGTACTTGGCTTGTGTGTGGGCGTATTCTTCGGCGGTGCCATGGTACTACGCTGATGCACGAAGCCTAAACACCAGACATAACAATCAGAACAACAGACGAACCGGTCCATTCAAAACGCAAAAAGCCCGAAGAGCTGCCCCAATAACTGGGGGGCCTTCAGGCTTTTTTTTGATTCATTAAATGATTTTTACAAACAATCATATTGAGCTCATGGCTCGGCCCCTGATGAAAGAAGTACGTGAGGACCTCGTTCGCTAACCGAGACTGAAATCCCCGTACGATTTTCAGATATACCCTACTCAGGTCCAACCCGATGCACATCAACAAAGGCGGTGCACATTGATCGGCTTATCCGCCCATGACTCCCTTCCTGAAGCCCAGCAGGATGAACAAATCCTTATTTTGCTGACATCGAAATCGGCCCATCTCCATCAGCGTCAACGTGGAGCGAGGCAGGTGTGGTGCCCCTCATTGGTGCCTAAACCGTGATATCTATGAAATGGATAGCATTTATGACAGCTTTTATTCGCCATCTCGTTGCTTTTTTACTAGTATCCCTCGCCTATGCACACACAATGAGAGACTGAGCGTCTTGAGGCTAGAAGCTTTTCCACCTTGAATGAGCTATTACCTTTATCCAGAACGTAACAACTCAGGCAACCATAATAACTCTTTGGTGAAATCGATGAATAAAATTTTCTGTATAGCTATAACAGTAGCGCTTACTCTCTCAGGATGTGCTACGAAAACGCCAGAAAAATCTAGCGTGACACCAACGCCTGTTGTCGTTCAACCAGCTCCGCGTGCCCTCGCTCCTACCACGCCAGCAGGCCCGCCAGTACGACAAGCGGCTGCCAGTGCTGACACCCCAGCTGTTTCAGCTGCGGCTAATCAAGCAGAATCAGCGACAACTACAGACCAGCTGCGTGTCCAGCAATGCCGTAGAGAGCTAGACACTCTAAAGCTTTACAATAAAGCGTCTTACGATAAGTACGAGGCAGAATTCCAGGTCATTGCCAGCAAGACCAATAAGTACATGCAGGTTAAAGATTCGATTAGTCCTGATATAAACGATATGGTTATGCCGGGTTATCAATTTCAAATCCGTGAGTTCTGCTTTCGAGTCAAGACGCGACTGTCGCAGCTCGTGGCTCGTCAAGCCCGATAGAGATTCAACTTTAGGGCGCGCATTACGCCCTAAGGAACTTCCGATCAACTTTCCGTTCGGTTGCGGAAAGTTGATCGGAAGTTTCCTAACAACAGAGCATTACCTAGCACTTATTTTTCTGCTGGAGAAAATTCGAGGAACGTAGCTTTAAGCGCTTTGTTGCCTCTCGCGATGTGTGTCATCACCGCCGAGGCGATGTTCTCACGCACCACTCCCGTGGACACAAAATACAACGCCCAAGCTTGTTCAGGAGTACTTTGGCCGATCAGGTCTTCTATGTCTTGGTAAGCTTTATAGTCATCCGTTTCAAAGTAGCAACGACAATCTTTGTCACACATGCTTGTTCCTCCTTGGAGTCGGCGGCAACGAGTAGATCTGATGATTCTTCGATATTTATATACTCACAGGGGATTCATCTCTAGCCCCTCATCGAATCATCCCCCACTTGCACGCGGGATTCGTCACAAACACTCGCTTACGGCACCGGGTGAATGTCTATCCGCCGGTTGATCACTCGCCCAGATAGAATGTCATTGCTGACAATCGGTCGATTGCCAGCCGCAACGGCGGCGAAACAATGCGCCGTGACCCGCCCTACGCCTGCGTCACCACTAGACCTGTATGCTGCCGATCCATTGCTCTCCTCAGGGAACCGCTGTGTGACATCGCCTTGCCTTCAATAAAATGAACGAAAGGCGAACGCCGACAGTTCGATCTTTTTGGAAGCAATGCCCGGTTCCCTCCTGTCAGGTATCGGCCTTACCCAACCAACGATAGGTTACGCCACCGACAACGGCCCCTAGCAACGGTGCCAGCCAGAACAACCACAATTGTTCAACCGCCCAGCCACCCACGATCAGCGCCGGGCCGGTGCTGCGAGCCGGGTTGACCGAGGTGTTGGTGATGGGGATTGAGATCAGGTGGATCAGGGTCAGCGTCAGGCCAATGGCAATAGGCGCCAGGTTAGCCGGGGCGCGCTTATCGGTAGCGCCAAGAATGATCAGAACGAACATTGCCGTCATCATCAACTCAGTGACAAACCCTGACGCCATTGAGTAGCCGCCTGGTGAGTGTTCACCGTATCCATTGGCCGCGAGGCCGTTCGCCAATTCGAAACCCGGTTTGCCACTGGCCACGAAATACAACAAGGCCGCGGCAATCAAACCTCCCAACACCTGGGCAACGATGTAGGCGGGTAACTCTCTGGCCGGGAATCGTCCACCCACCACAAGGCCGACCGATACTGCGGGGTTGAGATGGCAGCCTGAAAGGTGGCCAATGGCAAATGCCATGGTCAGCACTGTCAAGCCAAATGCCAGGGCAACCCCCAGGAAGCCGATCCCCAATGCCGGGAAGGATGCCGCCAGCACTGCACTACCGCAGCCACCGAACACCAACCAGAATGTGCCTATCAGTTCAGCAGTTGATCGTTTGAATAGCGACATAAGTAAGTATCCATTTGAATAGTGGGCACAGTTATTTTTTGAGACTTAGGTAAGTGGTGTGCCTGTTCACTTACCGTCCAGAAAAGCGCACTCAGACACATCGGTGATGGATGTCAGCGGCAACATCCCCCCTTCAAGACCGCGCTTTTATGCTCCGCGCAACCACGCTGCCAAAGCCCCTGCTCCGGCGTACTGCCGCAAGACCGCCTGGTAACCATCAAAGCGATTGGTGATTTCACTCACCCGGTTGCCGTAGTGGTCACTCTCGGCAGACAGCACATCGAGCAACGTTCGCTTGCCCAGGTGGTACCACTGCTCATAAAACGCCACGCGAATACCGTCGGACTCCCCGGTAAGGTCGCGATACAACTCAGCGCGCTCAAGAAAGGTTTTGGCTTCGTGGTTGGCAGTGCGGATCCGGTATTCCAGGTCCAGGCGCTGCTGCTCCACTTCCTGTCGGCTTGCTTCGGCGCGCTGTAGCGCGGCGCGTTCCGATGCCCGTGTAGAGCCGCCTCGGAAGGCGCCCCAGGTCACGGCCAAGTGGGTTTCCCAGGGCTGTTCGCGCCCCAGCGAATCTTCGGCAGTCGACTTGCTGATCACCCAATTCAACTGCGGCAATGAGGATGAGCGCACTACTTTGGCCTGGGATTCGGCAGACTCGGTCTGCGCTTTGGCCTGGTTGATCACCGGGTGGTCTTCGGTCATCGATAACAGATGGTCGAGGTTGGCCAGGCGGATGTTCCACTCCTTGGTGCGCGGGATCATGATGGGCCGCTCACCCACCAGTTTGCGCAGGTTGATCTCTGCGTCCCTGGCACGGGTGCCCGCGGAATCGCGCGCGGCCTGAGCTTGCAGCAGGCGCGCTTTGGCCTGGGTCAATTCACTGGAACGCCCCTTGTCCACGGCCACGATCCCCGCGAGCATTTTCACCAGTTCGTCCATGCGGTCTACGTACTGCTGGCTGATGTCGACAATGATGCGTTGCTTGCCCAACTCCACCAATGTGTTGGTCACTTCGAAGGCCGAGTTTTCCAGCTCGGCATCGATGGCCGCCGTGGCCGCCTTGGAGAGGTGACCTCGGCTCTCGATGGTGTTGCGGATACGCCCCCAGTCGTAGACCGGCGTAACCACGTTGAGGTTGATACCGGTGCTGGTGCCTTCACTGTTTTCTGAGCCGGAACCAAACTTCTTCGAGCCGGCCGTGGTGCCCAGGTCGACCTGCGGGTAGCGCTGGCCCTTGGCTTCGTCGATATCGGCATCGGCAGCCGCCAACTCCGCGTGGGCACGCTGCACCTTGGGGCTGCGCTCGGCGGCCGCTTGGACGGCGCGGTGGAATATCTCCTTCAGTTCGCGTTCCGAAGGACCGGAAGCGGTGACTTGGCGGCTGGCCAGTCGACCATTGAATTCCAGCGCCGAGACACCGGGCACTGCTGTTGAACGAGCCACGGGAACCGACGGTTTGACAGGCCTGGACTCAACCACCACGCTGCTCGGCACAGGGCGAGCCACTGCCGCTGCAGGTCTGGAACGTACAGGCGCGAAACGCACGGTGGCCGGTTCAGCCACTTTGGTAAATTCCAGCGTGTTGCTCACTG
Organism: Pseudomonas sp. FP2338; assembly: GCF_030687515.1. NCBI lineage: Bacteria > Pseudomonadati > Pseudomonadota > Gammaproteobacteria > Pseudomonadales > Pseudomonadaceae > Pseudomonas > Pseudomonas sp. FP2338. The sequence continues at coordinate 5,675,358 of NZ_CP117436.1, forward strand.
GCTTCGGCGCCCTGGAATAGGTCACCACCGGTAGCGGCTGCGCTTTGGCCGGCGCCGGAGTCAAAGGCTGGGGCGGTGTAACCGTCTTGACCACGGGGGTTCGCACTGGCTGCTGTGGCTGAGGTTTTGAAAGCGCAACGAAAACCGCTAATTCGTCAGCCATCACATTCGACGAAGCACACATCGACAGGCACAAGAACAGCGCCCAAAAGACAGGCATGCGGTTACGCGGGGTAAACAATTCCTGAGCCCGCAATTCACACTGCAGGTGAGTTTTAATCGTCATGATCAACGCTCCCGGAACGCTTCGCGCGCCTTGAGCACGGGCTTGAGCAGGTAATCCAGGATGGTCTTTTCACCGGTACGGATTTCAACGGACGCAACCATCCCTGGAATAATCGGCAGCGACTTCCCACCCGCCGTCAGCTCACTGCTGTCGGTCAGCACCAGTACACGGTAATAGGTGTCATCAGGGCGCCCCGCCGCCGCTTTTTGATCATCCTTCAAGGTGTCCGGGCTGATGTGTTCGACCGTGCCTTTGAGGCCACCGTAAATGGCGTAGTCATAAGCGGTGATTTTCACAGTTGCCGGCAGGCCGGGGCGCAAAAACGCTACGTCAGAGGGGCGAATCTTGCCCTCCACCAGCAGTTGTTCCTCCAGAGGTACGATCTCAAGGATGTGCTCCCCCGGCTGAATAACACCACCGATGGTGCTGACCCGCACGTTTTTCACCGTGCCGCGCACCGGGGCGGTAATGGTGGTGCGGTCACGAATGTCGGCACGACCCACCAAGTTTTCACTGACCTGCGAAAGCTCCATCTCCAGCTTGGCCAGTTCAGAGCTGGCATCAGCCTTGAACTTGTTGATGCGCTCAACAATCTGCGACTTGATATCATTGGCCGAACGTTTGATGCGCAGCAGTTCGACTTCCGACATCAGCCCTTTGGCTGCCAAAGGTTCTGCCAGGCGGATCTCGCGCGAGGACAGTGCATAACTGCGTTCCAGCGCGCTGACGCTGTCGTTGAGCGAGCGCTTGCGCGACTCATAGGCCCGCACTTCTTGGGCCATGACCACCGGGTCCTGCTTGACCATTTCCTCGAACTCCAGCGGTTGCTGGTAGGCCTCGGAGCGCAGTCGAGTAATGGCGGCTTTCAGGCCGATCACCTTTGACAGCGCCTCGCGGTAGCTGGATTCGGCGCGAGTGGCGTCGATCTTCAACAGCACTTCGCCCTTCTCCACGATCGCGCCTTCACGCACGTTCATTTCGGAGAGAATCCCGCCTTCCAGGCTTTGAATCACCTGTTCACGGCTCAACGAAATGATCTTGGCTTCGCCCAGGGTAATCTCTTCGACCCGTGCAAAACTGGCCCATACCACGCCAATGATCAACACCACTGCGATCAGGTAGATCACCAGCTTGGAACCTGGCGTGGTTTGTGACAGCAGCGATTCTTGCACATCATTCATGAACGCCGCGTCGCCGGGTTCCAGACGCGCCTGGGCACTGGTGCCCCAAAATTTACCGATCACGATGCTATCTCCTGCACGGCTGCTGGTGCAGGCGTTGCTAAAGGCTTGTTACCAACCTGGGGGCTTTTACCCACCTCGAAGGTTGGTGCTGGTTTCGATGTTGCAGCCGCTCCCTGGGAAGCAGCGGGTGCTGCGCGACGACGAACCGGTTGGGCGGCGGGCGCTTCGGGCGCACCGGACAGCTTCGCGAGAATGTCGGCCTTCGGGCCATCGGCCACGACTTTGCCGTCGTCCACCACCACGATGCGGTCCACCAAGGCCAACAGCGATGGGCGGTGAGTCACCACCACTAAGGCTTGGCCTTCGGTAGCGCGCTTGAGATGCTCCAGGAACAGCGCTTCGGTTTGCGTGTCCATGGCACTGGTCGGTTCATCCAGCAGCAAGAGTTTTGGTCGCGCCAACAAGCTGCGAGCCAGGGATACCAACTGGCGCTGCCCACCCGACAAGCCTTCGCCGGACTCACCAATCGGCAGGTTGATGCCCTTGGGATGTTTGGCGGCCACGTGGTCCAGGCCGGTCAGGCGCAGCACGCGCAGAAACTCGTCAGCGGTGGATTCCGGGCGACCGATCATCACGTTCTCACGCAGCGAGCCGTAGAACAGTCGAGCGTCTTGGCCCACATAACCCACGGCTTTGCGCCAATCGGCCGGGTCGATCTGGTTTACATCTAGCCCATCGGTGAACATCTGCCCTTGGGTCGGCGAATACAGCCTGGCCATCACTCGCAACAAGGTGGATTTGCCGCTGCCGATACGGCCCAGGATCGCCACGCGCTCCCCCGTCGCCACCGTCAGGTTGATGCCTTGCAGCACCACAGGGTTAGGTTGCATGGGCGGTGCCGGGTAAGAAAAACCCACGTTCTTGACAGTGATCTGCCCTGACAACGACGGCTTGGGCAGGTACTCGCGGGTTGCGTCACGGTCCACCGGCATGGCCATCAAGCCATTCAAGGAATTCAGCGCAGCCTTGGCCTGCTGGAAGCGCACGGCCAGGCCGATCACTTGCCCTAGTGGCGCGGTAGCGCGGCCAGCCAGCATGACCGTGGCGATCAGGGCGCCCATGGTCAGGTCGCCGGCATCAATCAGGTACACGCCGATGATGATCAACACCACGGTTTGCAACTGCTGAAGAAACGCCACCACCCCCGTGGCCACGCTGGACAGTGACCGCGACTTCATCGACGTCGCCGCCGACAAGGCACTGAAGTTTTCCCAACGGCGTTGCATGTAGGATTCGCCACCCACCGCCTTCAAGGTCTCCAGGCCCTCGACCGACTCCACCAGCACCCCTTGCTTGAGCGACGCCTCGCGCATGTTTTCTTGCATGGTTCGCGCTAGCGGCCACTGGATGATGATGCTTATGATCAGGATCAGCGGGATCAACAGCATCGGCACCCAGCCCAGCGGGCCGCCGATCACGAAGATCACCCCGACGAACATCAACACGAACGGCAGGTCAGACAGCGTGGCCAGGGTGGCCGAGGTGGCAAAGTCACGTACCGATTCGAACTCGCGCAACTGGTTGGCAAACGAGCCAGACGAAGCCGGCTTGTGCTCCATCTGGATCGACAGCGCCTGGCGAAACAGCAACGTGCCCAAGACCAGGTCAGCCTTCTTGCCCGCCAGGTCCAACAGATGAGCCCGCACATAGCGCGACACCGCTTCGAACACCATGGCCAACGCAACGCCAATGCCCAACGACCACAAGGTGACAAACGCCTGGTTCGGTACCACGCGGTCGTACACGTTCATGGTGAAGAAAATGCTCGCCAGGCCCAATACGTTGATCAGTACCGCCGCAATGGCCGCGCTGCGGTAGTAGCTGCGATAACGCCACAGCGTGCTGAGCAGCCAATGTCCGGCCGGCTGCGGAGATTCGTCACCGGCGCGCAGGTCGACCTTGGCCCGGGGCTTGACCAGGATCGCGTGGCCGGCGTACATCGCGTCCATGCTGGCCTGGTCCAGTTCGACCGGCTCGTCGCCGATTTCCGGCAAAATCACTTGATAGCGAAAGGCCTTCTTGCCCTCGTCATCCTTGACCACCGCCCGCCCGAGCAAGATGCAACCGCCCTGCTCCTTGCGCAGCAGCACCATCGGCACCAGTTGCTTGGGCAAGGCCTGTGCACTGCGCTTGACCAGGCCAGCCGACAGGTTGGCGGCGGCCAGCGCCTTGAGGGCCAGTGAAGGCGCGAGCAGGCCGCCCTTGGGCAAGCCGGCCGTCAGCGCTTCGGCGGATTTTCCCACCGCATAGTGGTCGCACATCCAGGACACGCTTTGCAGCAGCGTGTCCTGGATGGTCGTCTGGGGTGCAGGCAAAACGGCAGCCTCCACGCTTGAGCCAGCAGGCGCGTCAGTCGTCATCACAAGTGTCCTGAAGTCGGAACGCCAAGGGGGCGATCACGATGGAATGGGGGGCTTCATAGGCCGCCCAATGAGTGCGGAGGGGGCCTTGGAAACCAGTAGGACAATTCTGACTAGAGGCGGCACTCAACTGAATGAGACCTGTCCCAAAAAGCGCATACGCGGCGGCTCGGCGCTGGAATACTACGGTGAGCGCCTGGCTTGCTCGGCTTACAGTTCCACGGGTTTACCTAGCTCCACCTTGATCACCACGCGCCGGTTGGGCGCGTAGCAGGCCGTCTGCTGTGCGGGGTTGCCATAACAGGTGAACACCACCGGTTCACGATTGCCGGCGCTGACCGCGCTGATGAGCGAATCGGAAATCCCGCCAGCAATCAGCAACTCCCTCAACGTGTCAGCCCGAGCCTGCCCCAGCAGTTGGTTTTTGGCCTCATCGCCCATCGGGTCGGTATGCCCCACCACCTGGACATGGCGCACCTGTGCGTGATCTTCACGCAGCTCGTCAATCAGATTGCGCACGGCCTTGAGCCCTGCTTCGGGAATGTCCTGGCGAGCAGATGCGCCAGAGGCAAACAGCACATCGCTGGACAGCTCGTAACGCTTGAAACGCGACTCATCCACCAGGTACTCGTAATGCCGGCAGGCCTCCACGCCAGACGCCCGCGATATCGCATGCACCTGGTTGCGCGAAGCCACCAGTTCACGCTCCGCCTCTTCACGGGCAACCGGTTGCGGGAAGGTATTGCCATCCTCGCGCACACGCAGGTAGTAAGTTTTGCCGCCCTGCAAGGTGGCTTGGTACAAGTCGCTGCGTTTGCCTTTGTACTCGGGCGTATCGTCCAGGTACGCGCCCAAGGTGTGCGAACCGGGCGCCAGGCAGAACACCGAATAGCCCCCCGGCAACAGGCCGGAATGGAACTCGCGGTCGACGTAGACATGGGCGGCGCCTTTGCGCTGCACGCCCTCTTCCATTCGGTAATACACCACTTGCGTCTGGTCTTCGCCAATCGGCGGGACGCTGACGTAAGTGTGATCGAAAACTTTGCCCGCCACACTGGCGACCGGCTCGGCTACCAAGGGGCTGGCGAACACTGTCGCGCTCAACAGCACGGCGGTTTTTATCCTGCATTGCAAAAACATGGGCGTGACTCCGCCGTGAGCATCACAACAGCGATGCCGATGATTTGATTCAAAGAGAAACCGCAGCGGTTTGACGGCTGCGGCTAACAAACAAGCCCGAAGACCTATGAAACCGTCTGTAGGAGCGAGCTTGCTCGCGAAGAACCTGAGCGCCACGTTGCATCTGAACGTACGCATCAGGCTGACGTTTTTCGCGAGCAAGCTCGCTCCTACAGTGGCCGGTATCAGGCCTTCAGCGAGGTTGAACAGAAGGCTTACTGGCCGCTGACGTCCACACGCACCACGACGCGACGGTTCGGCGCGTTGCACGCCACTTGCTCAGCCTTGCTGCCGTAGCATTCGTCGGTCACCGGCTCGCTGCTGCCAGCGCTGCTGGCGCTGACCGCGGAAGCCGACAGGCCGCCATCGATCAACATACGACGCACGGTCTGCGCACGCTTGAGGCCCAGCCCCTGGTTGGCCGCGTAGGCGCCGATCGGGTCGGTGTGGCCGACCACTTCAATGCGCTCCAGCTTTGCGTGCTCGCGGTGCAACTGAGTGATCAGTTCACGAATCGCGGTACGGCCTTTGTGGCTGATGTCCTGATAGCCCGACTTGCCGAACGCGAACAACACGTCGCCGGACAAAGCGTAATCCTTGAACTGCACCGCTTGCGGCGCAGGCTGCGGCAGGTTGTTGCAGGCCTGCACTTTGGAGGCGCGGGACAGCGCCTGCATCTGGGAACGGCTGCCGACCAGCTCGCGCTCGGCTTCTTCACGGCTCACGGCTTGGGGTGCGCCGTTGCCGTTTTCCTGTACGCGCAGGAAGTAGGTTTTGCCGCCTTCCAGGTTGGCGGAGTACAGGTCGATATTTTTGCCTTTGTAGGCCGGCGCATCATTGAGGTAAGCCCCCAGGGTGCGGCTGCCCGGTACCACGCAGAACGTGCTGAAACCGCCTGGCAACAGGCCGGTGTGAAACTCGCTGTCCACGTAGACGTGCGCGGCGCCCTGCTGCTGGCCCATGCCGCTGGTGCGGTAATAGACCACTTGGGCCTGGCCATCGGAAACCGGGGCCACAGCGCTGTAGGCGTTACCAAAGACTTGGTTGGCGACCGTGCCGGGTGTGTATTCTTCGGCGATGGCGAACTGAGCGGCGGCCATGGCCACACTCAGGACGGCGACGTTAAAGACCGTAAGGTGTTTGAACATGATGATGACTCCACCGCGCACACCTCGAGGTGCACGCAGCTATTGAATGAAATGGAGGCTGGAGCGAACCAACCTGTTGGCGCTGCGCACCGTGCACAGGCCTAGGCCTGCGCACGGTGCGCGCGTTTACACCAGGTTGGTGGTGACTCCGTCCTGAACCAGCAACTGTGCGTCGAGGGTTGAGTGTTGGAACACGTTATAGGTGACGCCGGCCACGGTGGCGGTGCCCGAAGCAGCCCAGTCGCCTGGATCGGTACCGTCTGGTAGTAGGTCGTCAAGATTGACGACGTCGCCCGCATTGCCCTTGACCATCATTTGGGTGGTTTCATCGGCGGTGAAGAGCGAGGTTTCGCCTTGTTCCAGTACGTCGCCCAGGGATAGGTTGAGGGTGTTGTTACCGGTGCCGGTGATGTCGATAACTTCTATAGATTCGAGTTTTCCGGCGATGGCGGACAAGTCCAGAACCTGGCTCGTGCCCGTCATGCTTAAGGTATCTAAACCTCCGCCTCCGTGGACGAAACTATCAACGTTGTTCAGATCCGCGACATTCCCCAATGAGAAAATATTCTCGGCATCATCACCGTAGTAAGCACCTGCATCGTTGATTGTCTGATTCACAGCAGGATCGTTGTATTCATAACCACCGGAGACCCCTTGCAACACGAAATCATCCAGCCAGAAGTACTGCCCATCGGCCGTGTCGAATTCGAAATAATTAAATTCAATTCCCGCTGGCAATGTTGAACTGATCGTTGCGGAACCTGAGCCACCTGTCACAGCTATAGGCTGATTATGAACTTCGTTTCCTTGGGCATCGTAGAAGCGCAACACCATAGCGGCAGTTAATTCACCTATCCGGAATGTAACACCGGTTGCCGTTTGCCCATTGTTCAAAGTGGCACGAGCATCTTGTGAAGTCCCGCCCCAAGCACCAAGACCTATAGACGGAGTCAAAAACCCTTCCCCTGTAAGCGTCCCGGCAGGAATTACACCTCTAGGCCAAGCGGCAGAGTCTGCTGAACCATCGTCCCACCTAAAGGTGAAAGCACCAAAATCCATTGAAGCCATTTCGGCGACGCGGACCGGCGTTACGCTTTCAAAATTGACGGACGAAACGCGGAAGGTTAAAACTTGGGAAGAATTGCCCGCCTGATCGATAAACGATGCAGAGGTATTCGTCATGGACACGCCGGGGGTAGTCGTCACATCAATCAAACCCGCATCAATCTGAGCCTGAGTCAACGTTTGCTCAAAGCGCTCACTGCCTACCACCAGCAGAATGGTGTCTCCCGCGGCCAGGCTGCTACCGTCGAATGCCACGGTAACCGTAGTTCCGTTAATCGCAAAACCATCTGGAGCATCTGGCGCCGAGCCGTCTAGGCTGATTGATTGGCTTGCCAAGTTCGCGTTGCCCGCCGCATCCACTACACGGGTCTGGATAGTCCAATCACTGGAATGACTGTTCTGATCAATAAAGCTCCAAGTACCATTGGCATTCATCAACGCGTCAAGCCAAGTTGCACCACCATCCGTGGAAACCTGCACCTTCTCGCCAACAGCCAAAGCAGCAGTCAAAGATCCTTGAATCAAACGCCCAGCACTACCGTCATTGGTCACAAAGTCGCCACTGTCCGCACCGCTGTCTTTGCCCATGCTATCGACCACCGCAGAAGCAAACGGCACAGCGGTATCAATGACAACGGTCCACGGTGCAGACGGAGCACTTGCATTACCCGCAGGATCAACCGCCACAACCGTGAACGGATGCGGACCATCATTAAGAGGCGGGGTCGCCGTGTAGCTCCAGGACCCATCCCCGATCACCGAGGTACTGCCGAGCAACAGGCCGTCGTCATAAACCATGACCACATCGCCTGGCTGCAGACCGCTACCGGAGAGGGTCGGCGTGGTGTCATCGGTAGAACCACCGTCAGCCACCGTGCCTTGGATTACACCCACGTCGTCTGCCACATCGCCAATCAAAGGGGCAAGCGGAGCGACGGTGTCGATGATGACATCAAATACTGGTGTCGGTGCACTTTCGCCACCGGCTAGCGTGGTGACTGTGGCCGTCAGGCCGTGAGGGCCCGCGAACAATACCGGTGTGGTGAAGCTCCATTGACCTGTAGTTGCATCAGCCATCACGGTGCCAAGCAAGGTTGCGCCGTCATAGATACTAACGATGCCGCCTGGAGTTGCTTGCCCGTTCAACGTGGGGGTGGTGTCGTCAGTGGTCTGGCCACTGGTCAGGTTACCGGTGATGGTGCCTTCGTTGTCCACCACCGAAGTGATGGAAATAACTACGCCTGAGGTGTCGACATTAAACGGAATTGCTGGGCCCATCGGGCCGGTATTGCCAGCACTGTCTACTGCCTGGGCGGCAAACGAGTGCGGACCGTTTACCAGCGGTGCCGCCGGAGTGAAACTCCAAGCGCCGGTGATTGGGTCGGCGCTGGTGCTGCCGATCGCTAAACCGTTGTCATAGATCACCACCAAGGCACCGGCTTCAGCCATACCGCTGAAGGTCGGATTTGCGTCGTCGGTGGTGTCGCCGGCGACAATCGGACCAGTGATTGCGCCCACATCGTCGGTCAGGCTTTGGCCAGTGGGAGCCGATGGAGCCGAAGTATCAACATTAATTGGATAGTCACCCGTGGACGGGCTCGGATTTCCGGCCGCATCGGTCGCCTGGGCGCTCAGGTTGTTCAGGCCTTCATCCAGCGGGCCGGGTGGCGTGAAGCTCCATTGACCGCCCACGACAGTAGTTGTGCCCAACGGTACGCCGTTTGCGAATACCGTAATGATAGTGCCATCCGCACCGGTGCCATTGATGGTCGGCTGAGCATCATCGGTAAAGTCGTTTTGTGCCAGTGGGCCTTGGAACGCCCCCTGGTCATCCACAACAGTGATGATGGCGGGCGCAGGTGGGACGCCACCCGCAGCGACATCCAGGTCAAAACCTAGTGTAGGAGGGCTGACATTACCTGCCGCGTCAGTCGAAGTGGCGGTAATGGTGTGCGGGCCGTTGCTCAGTGGAACGGTAGGCGTGAACGTCCAGGTACCGCCGGTGGCGATGACGCTGCCGATCGGTCTGCCATTGTCATAGATCGTAACGAGGCTACCGTCTTCAGCAGTACCGGAGAGATCCGGGCGTGCGTCGTCGGTGGTATCGCCGGAGGTCAAGTTGCCGGTCACGGCGCCTTGGTCATCGACTACAGAGGTGAGGGTCGGGACGATCGGCGCAGAGGTGTCAATTTCAATCGTCCAAGGGGTAGAAGGGACGCTTGCATTGCCTGCCGGATCGACCGCCACAACCGTGAACGGGTGAGGGCCCGGGTTGAGAGGTGTAGTCGGTGTGTAGCTCCAGGACCCATCCCCGATCACCGAGGTACTGCCGAGCAACAGGCCGTCGTCATAAACCATGACCACATCGCCTGGCTGCAGACCGCTACCGGAGAGGGTCGGCGTGGTGTCATCGGTAGAACCACCGTCAGCCACCGTGCCTTGGATTGCACCCACGTCGTCTGCCACATCGCCAATCAAAGGGGCAAGCGGAGCGACGGTGTCGATGATGACATCAAATACTGGTGTCGGTGCACTTTCGCCACCGGCTAGCGTGGTGACTGTGGCCGTCAGGTCGTGAGGGCCCGCGAACAATGCCGGTGTGGTGAAGCTCCATTGACCTGTAGTTGCATCAGCCATCACGGTGCCAAGCAAAGTTGTGCCGTCATAGATACTAACGATGCCGCCTGGAGTTGCTTGCCCGTTCAAAGTGGGGGTGGTGTCGTCAGTGGTCTGGCCACTGGTCAGGTTACCGGTGAGGGTGCCTTCATTGTCCACCACCGAGGTGATGGAAATAACCACGCCTGAGGTGTCGACATTAAACGGAATTGCTGGGCCCATCGGGCCGGTATTGCCAGCACTGTCTACTGCCTGGGCGGCAAACGAGTGCGGACCGTTTACCAGCGGTGCCGCCGGAGTGAAACTCCAAGCGCCGGTGATTGGGTCGGCGCTGGTGCTGCCGATCGCTAAGCCGTTGTCATAGATCACCACCAAGGCACCGGCTTCAGCCATACCGCTGAAGGTCGGATTTGCGTCGTCGGTGGTGTCGCCGGCGACAATTGGACCAGTGATTGCGCCCACATCGTCGGTCAGGCTTTGGCCAGTGGGAGCCGATGGAGCCGAAGTATCAACATTAATTGGATAGTCACCCGTGGACGGGCTCAAATTTCCGGCCGCATCGGTCGCCTGGGCGACCAGGTTGTTCAGGCCTTCATCCAGCGGGCCGGGTGGCGTGAAGCTCCATTGACCACCCACGACAGTAGTTGTGCCCAACGGTACGCCGTTTGCGAATACCGTAATGATAGTGCCATCCACACCGGTACCATTGATGGTCGGCTGAGCATCATCGGTAAAGTCGTTTTGTGCCAGTGGGCCTTGGAATGCCCCCTGGTCGTCCACAACAGTGATGATGGCGGGCGCAGGTGGAACGCCACCCGCAGCGACATCCAGGTCAAAACCTGGTGTAGGAGGGCTGACATTACCTGCCGCGTCAGTCGAAGTGGCGGTAATGGTGTGCGGGCCGTTGCTCAGTGGAACGGTAGGCGTGAACGTCCAGGTACCGCCGGTGGCGATGACGCTGCCAATCGGTCTGCCATTGTCATAGATCATAACGAGGCTACCGTCTTCAGCAGTGCCGGAGAGATCCGGGCGTGCGTCGTCGGTGGTATCACCGGAGGTCAGGTTGCCAGTCACAGCACCCTGATCATCGACGACCGAAGTGAGGGTCGGCGCAACGGGAGCTGCCGTGTCAACAATGATGGTGTACGGGTCCGACGGCTCGCTCTCGTTGCCGGCCGGGTCGGTGATCACCACCACAATTTCATGAGGGCCTTCGGTCAGTTCTGGGTCCGGGGTAAATTCCCACTTGCCATCTTCATCGACAATAGCGGTGCCGATTTCGAGGCCGTTGTCGATGATGGTGACGATGTCGCCCGGCTCGCCGCCGCTGCCGATAATGCTCGGGGTGTTGTCATCAGTGATGTCGCCATCGCCGATGCTGCCCTGATTTGGCCCCACATTGTCTTGTACATCATCAATGCCGCCAGTGCCCGGACCAGGTTTGCTAGGAGCGGTGGTGTCCACAATGATGAGGTGCGGATCCGAAGGCTCACTTTCGTTACCAGCCGGGTCGGTGATCACCACCACAATTTCATGAGGGCCTTCGGTCAGTTCTGGGTCCGGGGTAAATTCCCACTTGCCATCTTCATCGACAATAGCGGTGCCGATTTCGAGGCCGTTGTCGATGATGGTGACGATGTCGCCAGGCTCACCGCCACTGCCAATCAGGGTCGGGGTGGTGTCGTCGGTGGAGTCGCCATTACCAATGCTGCCCTGGTCAGCACCCACATTGTCGAGTGCATCGTCGATACCACCGGTACCCGCGCCCGGTTTGCCCGGCGGGGTGAGGTCTACGATGATTGGGAAAGGCAATGAAGGTGTGCTGGTGTTACCGGCGGCATCTTCGGCCACCACGGTGAATTCGTGTGGACCTTCAACAAGCTCAGGATCAGGCGTGAAGCTCCACTTGCCTTCGTTATCGGCCTGTACGCTGCCGATATCTACGCCGTTGTCATAGATATGAATAATCGATTCGGCTTCGCCGGTACCGCTCAGGGTAGGCGTGGTGTCATTGGTGCGCCCGCCGCTGCCGATCTGGCCTTCCTGCGGTGCTACGTCATCGTAGATACCGTCAATCAATGGGCGCGAAGGTGCGACGGTATCGACGATAATTTCATACTCTGGCGAGGGCTCGCCTTTTTTACCGTTTTCATCAACCGGTACGATGACGATGTCGTGCTTGCCATCATCCAGGCCCGGCTCAGGCGGGGTGTATTCCCACTTGCCGTCTTCGCCAACGATGGCGGTACCAATAGTTTCGCCGTTGTCGACGATTTCAACGCTGGTGCCTGGCTTACCTTCACCTGTGAACGTAGGCGTACGGTCATCGGTGGAGCCACCGTTTTCGATCAGGCCTTGCTTGTCGCCGACATTGTCGTCAACGCCACCGATAGAGCCCTTGTCAGCATTGCCACCGCCGGCACCCGGTGCATCGTCATTACCGCCATCATTATCGCGGGTGGCGGCATAAATGCCACCCAGCACACCCAAAGCCGCCAGGCCCAGCAAAGCAGGCCAGAACCAGCCAATACCGGCAGCCGCCGCCAAACCATCGCCGAAACCTGACAGCGGTTGCGCGCCCAGTACTTGTGGCGCTTCAACGCCTTCAATCAGGAATGCCGCGGAGCGGTCCTGTTCAGCATCGGAAGAGATGTATTCATGGTACGAACCGTCTTCAGCCACGCCGACCAGTTGGCCACCAGTGCCTTCGAAGTCTTCGATGATCAGCTGAGGCTGGTCCGGATCGCTGCCTTCCAAGGCGATGTGCAAGTCTTTGCCCACGCGCTTGATGGTGATGTTTTCCGGCGCAATGCCGTTAGCACCTTCGGCGAGGATGTACTTGCCGCCCTGTACTGCTTTGATGCGCACAGGCTGGCCGTTTTTAACGGAGGAAAGTTCCACCGTCTGGGTAATGGTCTTGCCGTCTACTACGGCAACGTTGACTACGTTAGCGTTCAAGTTCTTCTGCCTTTAATTAGTCAGGATGGTCTTCGCACCGGCCGGGCCGGCGTGCAGGTCAATCAACCCAGCTACTCATAGTTGAGGAGGCCTAGGGATGGAGTCATTGTCGAAGGATTGGGGGTGGGTAAATATAAGAACTGTCTCAAAGCAGTTTTATTGCCGGCGCTGACGACTCTTGTATGACCGCTACATAAAAAAGCCCGCTCAGCGCGGGCATAAGATAGAGCGGCAACGCTGCCTGCAAGACAACCCTGACGCCATAAAAAAGGGAATGCCACCTTTAACAAGCGGAACTCCCCGATAAGTAATTGCAATAACACAGTAGGTTCCTCATCCATGAGGGCAAACGCACTATGCACCGCTGAAAGTATCAGGTCCTTGAGATTTGTCTCAAAACTTTCAGCCTGCGCATTTTTCAATCACGCCCGAGTTTTGAGACAGATCCCATATTGGCGCACTTGCGCGGTGAACACACTGGTGGATAGGGGTGCACCCCGTTTAACACACCTTTGAATCCAGAGGATTCTTTCGACGAACTCGAGCGCTTATTTATGATGATTCAAAACGCATTAATGTGCCTAGCCCTCAATATCTACCACGAAGGACGTGGCGAACCACTGGAAGGTCAGATCGCCATAGCGATGGTGACGATGAACCGCGCCAGCTGGGACACGTCCAGCGTGTGCGAGGTGGTCTATGAGGAGAAACAGTTTTCCTGGACCCATCGCCTCGATGATTTCACACCGAAGGAACCCGCCGCCTGGGCAAAGGCCAGGCGTGTGGCGCAGCGAGTCATCGAAGGGCATCACGATGACATTACCGATGGCGCCACGCATTTTCATACTCGTGCGGTACGGCCTGCCTGGCGTCACTCATTGAAGAAAGTGAAGACGATTGGGGCTCATGTGTTTTATGTGCAACGCTGACGTGGCTTAGACCTCGTAACGGGCCAGCCTTCGAAACAGGTCCATGTCACTTTTCAGTCCCAGCTTGCGGTAAGCGGCTTGCTTCTGGGTACTCACTGTCTTCGAGCTTCGACCAAACCGCTCTGCAATACAGGTGACGGTCAGCCCGCCGATGCATAACCGCAGTACTTCCCTTTCCCGCAGGCTCAAGGTGGGTAAAGAAAGAAGCAGTGCTTCGGCGTCGTGAGTACCCGCTGTTATGGGTGATAGGATGGACGCTGCAGCGCTGCCCATCTCAGGGCAGTAATAAAACTGCCCTGCCGCAAGCGCTCGAACAGCCTGTACACAGTCACTCAGCGGTTGGCGTTTGCCAATTACTCCGTGTACCCCAGCACCTTTCAACAGACCGACAACCGTGGCACAGGGATCAGCCAAAAACACCAATATTCGAAGTGTGGAATAGTGGCTGTGCAAGCCCCGGATAAAGTCCAGATTGCCTTGATAGTTAAACATCGGATCCATCAGCAAAAGATCGACACTGCCCCGCTCGATGGCCTGCAACGCACTGGAGCGCCGAAAGTAGACGCCAGTGACATGCATATCAGGCTGTTCAGAAAAACAGGCACGCACACCAAAATGAACAACTTCCTGCTCATCTAGCACACCCACTCTGATCAGGTTCGACATTGGGCATCTCTCCGTCCCATAGAAAAAACTGCCAGCTTATTCAAGCAACTTCACTCGCCCGAGTGTAGGCATAACAACTTGGGTAGGCTTTGAGAATTGTCCTATTTCCTGCAAATGCCTTTGCTCGGTTTTTTTATGAGACAAGTCTTACATTTATGCCAAGGCACTTCGCGCGAACCTTATAAAACCCATTCTATTTACTCTATAGCGAACCCTTCAGATGCCGGCTATTTCTCGCCCTGGTTTATCTATCCCTTTAAGACTCGTGTGCCTGATTGGCATCAGCACCCCAGCCTTTGCCGGTCAGTCCATCGGGTTGACCCGTGACAACGGCGCAGCGGTGGGCGATAACCAACACTCACAAACTGCCGGCGACGCCGGCCCGGTCTTGCTGCAAGACGTGCAGTTGATTCAGAAGCTTCAGCGCTTTGACCGTGAACGCATTCCAGAGCGCGTGGTACATGCACGTGGCACCGGTGCCCATGGCGTATTTACCGCCACCCACAGCCTCCGCGACCTGACCAAGGCCACGGTATTCACTGCTGGCGCCGTTACTCCGGTGTTCGTACGCTTCTCATCGGTGACCCATGGTAGCCATTCGCCGGAAACCTTACGGGATCCGCGCGGCTTCGCGACCAAGTTCTACACCCCTGAAGGCAACTGGGACCTGGTGGGCAACAGCTTCCCGACCTTTTTCATCCGCGATGCCATAAAGTTTCCGGACATGGTCCATGCGTTCAAACCCGACCCGCGAACCAACCTTGCCAACGATGCCCGGCGGTTCGACTTCTTCTCCCATGCACCCGAAGCCACCCGCACCCTGACCGAGTTGTACTCAAATGCAGGGATTCCCGCCAGTTATCGGGAAATGAACGGCAATAGCGTGCATGCCTACAAATTCGTGAACGCTCAACACCAGATCCACTACGTGAAGTTTCACTGGAAAAGCCTGCAGGGTGTTCGAAACCTGTCACCAAGCGAGGCACTCAAGCTGCAAGGGGTCGATTACAACCACATGACCCAGGACCTTGTGACGCATATCGACAAGGGCAGTTTCCCAAAGTGGGATTTGTATGTGCAGGTGCTTACGCCCGAGGCACTGAAGCATTACGACTTTGACCCACTGGACGCCACCAAGGTCTGGCCGGATGTACCTTTTCGCAAAGCCGGGCAACTGGTGCTGAACCGCAACCCCGCGAACGTATTTCAGGAAACCGAGCAGGTCGCCATGGCCCCCTCCAACCTAATCCCTGGCATCGAGCCTTCGGAAGATCGTCTCTTGCAAGGACGCCTGTTTGCCTATGCCGATACGCAGATGTATCGCTTGGGCGCCAATGCCCTGCAGTTGCCGATCAATGCGCCGAAAAACCTTGTCAATAATGGCAACCAAGATGGCGCGATGAACGCCGGTAGCACCACAACCGGTATCAATTACCAGCCAAGCCGAATGCTTGCGCGCCAAGAGTGGCCCAGCGCTCGCTACAGCCCACTGGCCCTGTCGGGCAGTACCCAGCAAGCGAGCATCCCGCGTGAACAGAACTTTAAGCAGGCAGGCGACTTGTATCGCTCGTTTAGCCGTAAAGAGCGGCAGGACCTGATCGAGAGTTTTGGCCGTTCGCTGAGCAGTTCCGATGAGGTGAGCAAGCACCATATTCTGTCGTTTCTTTACAAGGCAGACCCTGAATACGGAACCGGTGTCACCCAGGCCGCTAAAGGCGATTTGGTTCGAGTTCAGTCACTGGCTTCAGCCTTGACTGACTGAGCGCATTGCTCTACGCGCGAGGATAACGCCCCCGCCCCCCCCTTCTCCACTTACTCAGGCCCTTGATTATGCCCAATAAAAAACTCAGGATAATTCTTGTCGACAGCCATCAACCCAGGCTAATTCAAACTGAAAAGTCGCTTAACAGCCTCGGCTATTTCCGGATACTGCCAGTAGAGCACATCGATGACTTGCGGGCACTGGACCACTATTTGGTAGAGCCGTTTGACGTCATGATTGCCAACCAAACATTAGTGTACGAGACCGAAACCAACGTGAAGTTGTTCCAGCGAGCAACCCAGAAGATCGACTATGTATTGCTGTATGACACTGAAAAAACAGTGCTTGGGGAGGACAGCGTCCGCAGGCTAATGGCAAAGATAGACCCCGCCTCACCCTGGGAGTGTTTGAAAGCGTTAACGTGGATCAAATTCAGAGATGACGCCATGCCCGGCCTCTCGCATGAGGCGTTGAACGCTGAAGATAGAGCGACCTATCAATGGAATCGCTTGGCCGCAAAGTAACTCTTATTCCAGTATTTATTGCTCAGGGAGTCGATACGCACGTGCTTGCCGGTTCGCGGCGCGTGAATGAATTTATTATTCCCGATATATACACCTGCATGTTTCAGGCGCTGGCGACCGTTGTGTTTGAAGAACACTACATCACCGGACTTCAAGTTCGCTCGATCAACGTCTTTAGACGCTGAACCAAGCATCAACGAAGTGGTGCGAGGGATATGGATGCCTGCCTCGCTGCGGAACAGATAAACCAGTAAACCACTGCAGTCAAAGCCTTGGCTGACAGACATGCCCCCCCAGCGATAGGGGGTTCCGATAAGCTCGTGAGCACGACTGACAACCTTGCTGGCATGCCGGGACGTGCTCATCGCACCGCGCGATTCGAGCGTGCGATACGTTGTATTTATGGAACTGCTTGGCTTTGGAGACGCGAGCACAGCACTGGAGAACAAGCAGCACAAGGCCACCGCCACTTTTAAGTTCGACACGATAGATATCCGCTAAATAACTTGCATTAGAATCAATGCATACTATTTAGCGCGCGGAGCCTGACGAATAGGAATCGTCTCAATTCATAGGCTAATACTGAAAACAGCCGACGAGCAGACGCCCACTGGACCACATTTAACAACTAAATTTTTCATTTCGCGATGCCTTTCAAGCAGTTAGGAAGAGACACATCAGCCCATCAAGTATTCTGGCAATTCACCCAATTATGCACCCTTCCAAGACTTGTCTCAAAAACAGTTTCAAACGTTGCTAACCCCTGAATATACGTCAAAATCCACTCATTCAACTTTTCCAGCGGCTCAGCCACATGAACAATCAAATATTAATTGTCGATGATCACCCGGCAGTACGCATGACGGTCCGACATCTCTTCGAAAACGAGGGGTGCACGATTGTCGCAGAAACCGACAATGGCACAGACGCCCTGCGACTTACTCACGAGTTGCACCCGGACACCGTGGTGCTGGACATCGGTTTGCCGGACGTTGATGGCCTGACCATCATTGATCAACTGATCGCCCTGCATTCCCCCGTCAAGATTGTTGTACTGACGGCGAGAGAATCCAATCACATAGCCATCCGTTGCATGCGTGCCGGCGCTCATGGGTTTGTGAATAAACACCAGGATCTGTGTGAACTGGTCAATGCCATTCACGCCGTCAACGACGGGCTCGGCTACTTCGCTCAGCGCGCCTTGCCCCTGGCCTGTATCGACCTTTTGCAACAGGAGCAGGAGGCGCTGTTCAAAACGCTGTCCATTCGCGAACTGGATGTGCTGCAACAACTCTCGCAAGGCCTGTCCAACGAACAGATCGCCGAACGCATGGGGTTGAGCAGCAGGACCATCAGGGCCTGTAAGGCACGGCTATTGATCAAACTCAATGCCAGCCTGTTACCGGACCTGCTCTAGGTGGCAGGCCACGGCGTTAAATATCGCCCAGATCCAAATGCAGTTTGAACAGTTCGGAGTCGGTCCGTACGTTCAATTTACGCATCGCTGCCTGCTTCTGACCGCTGATGGTTTTGCGGCTACGCAGGAATTTATCGGCAATCTGCGACACCGACATACCCTCCAGGCAACAGCGCAACACTTCACGCTCCTTGGGCGATAAGGCGGGGTAATTGACCAACGCTCCGGCGCCATCAGGGCCGGCTTGTTCGTCTGATGTGGCCGCCGAGGTGACCGGTGTTGAGTCCAACTCTGCCGACATGGCCGGCGACAGGTATAAACGATCCAACGCCACCATGCGGATCGCTTTTACCAGTTCCTCTGTGGCCTGGGACTTGCCGAAAAAACCGTTAGCGCCTGCACGAATGGCCATGTTGACCGTGGCCGGCCGCTCTACGGAGGAGAAAATCAAGATACGCAGATCGGGATGATGGCTGCGCAATAATTGAATCAACCGCAGCCCGTCCAGCTCTCCGTCTGCCAATTGATAATCGAGTACCAGCAAATCTGCTTCTTCAGTGCGCAACGCCGCGAGCAAATCCGGGCTGCCGGAGTAGACGCCGATCACCCTGAAGTCCGCCTCATTGCTCAGTCGAACTTTGAGCGCCTCACGAATCAACGCATGGTCATCGAGCAACATAATCCGAAGAGGTGATACGACCGACCACTGCATTTTTTCAGAACTCCATTACTCTTACTATGGTAGCGAACTATTCCTACAGATGGCGTCGCAGCTGCACCATAGCTCAATCGTGGTGGGAAATAAACATCAGCGCATGCTGCTTACATGCTCCAACACAGCAAGCTGTCTTTGAGACAAATCTCGTTCAACTGGCCATGCACTGTTTGTAAGAATTGTCCTAACCCAGCAGTGTAGGACGCGAGGGTATAGGCTTGTCAGAATCGTTTACTTATACCCCTTTCGCCCTACCCAGGAACTGCCTGGTCATTCGCGCTCTCAATGGAAATGAAACGCCTTGAAAACCCTTCGTTTGTTGTGCTTCACGTCGCTCGGATTGCTCGGTTGCCTGCTGGCAACCACGCTGTATGCGCAGGAGCCGGAGCTGACAGAGCTGCAGATCCATGCACCGGTTACCACGCCCAAGGTCATGTTCGCTCCCCAGACCCGCGCCTGGCTCAATACCCGCCCCGAGGTGACCGCGGCGATCTGGAGGGGTGCATGGCCTCCCTTGCACATGGGCTTCGAGCAGAGCCAGTTTGAAGGCGTGGCAGCGGATTACCTGGGTGTTATCCAGGCGGCCACCGGTATCCGCCTTAAAGTGTTGCGTTTTGCCACCCGCGCCGAAGCTCGGCAGGCGTTGCTGCAAGGTCGCGTCGATATGCTAGCGCTGCACGATGTGAGCGAAGGTCAGGAAGGTGCGATCACCCAGTCCAGGCCCTACTTGCTCAACAACAAGGTGATTGCAAGGCGTATCGGCGAAACCCGTCAGCCCTCTTCCGACCTCGCCGGTCAACGCCTGGCCTATGTCGGTGACGACGCCACCGGCGCACTGCTGAAACAGCAATACCCGCACGCCACCCTCATTCAGTACCCCAACCATTTGAACGGCCTGACGTCATTGATTTATGACCAGTCCGACGCATTCTGGACCGACGCCATCGTTGCCGAATACCTGATTCGGATGCTCTACAACAACGATATTTATATTGCCGGCGATGCGTCATCGAACTCGGCCGACATCAACTTTGCCGTCAGCGATCGAAGACCGCAGCTTCTGGCGGCCATCAACGACACCCTCAATGCGCTGCCTCAGAACGATATGAAGCGAATGACCAGTCGCTGGGGATTGGGTGACCATTTCGTCGCGGATAGAACACCGCTTGAACTGAACCAGGAGGAGCTGACCTGGATTGAGCAGCACAAAAAAATCAAAGTGGTGCTGGCCGCCTCTTACGCACCGCTCTCGTTCTACGACCAAAACAACAAGCTGCAAGGGCTGACGGCGGACTTGCTGACCATCATTGCGCAACGCACCGGGCTGGAAATTGAGATCCTGCGCAGTGATAGTGTTTCGGACATGATCAAGCGGCTGCAGAACAATCAAGCAGACTTGATTGCCGCCTTGAGTATCGGTGATCTGCGGCTTGATCCCACGCAGTACACACGCCCGTATACGGTCAGCCCTTTCGTGGTGGTCACCAAGCGTCAGTCCCCTGTTCGAGACATCAACGAACTCAAGGGTAAACGCCTGGCTATCCCCATTGGCAACCCTCTCTCCAAATGGCTCCAACAGCAGTACCCCGCGGTTACGCTAGTGCCGGTTGAAACGGCAGCACGCGGCGTCGAGCTGGTTTCCAATGGTGATGTCAGCGCCAGCATCCATACCCAGCTGGGCGCCAATTATTTTATCAAGCACCATTTTCGAAACGACCTGGTTATCTCCGGCATGGTAGGGCCCAACCCCGCACGCATCGGCATGGTCGTTGCCCATGAAGACATGCCGCTCAAAAGCATCATCAACAAGGTGCTGCTGGAGATTCCTCCCGAAGAGTTCAAGACCCTGAGTGACCGCTGGCGCAACCATGCAGCCCCAGCCGTGGCCAGTTCATGGAGCACTTACAAGAGCAGCGTTTATAAAGTCATCGGCGTGGCGTTGCTGTTCGTGTTGGCGTTTTTGATTTGGAACTACTACTTGCAGGCGCAAATCAAGCAGCGCAAGAAAGCCGAAAGTGAACGCGAGCAGTTGGTAGAACAACTGCGCGTCGCCAAGCAAGCCGCCGATGAGGCCAACGAATCCAAATCGACCTTCCTGGCGAGCATGAGCCATGAGATCCGCACGCCGATCAGCGCCCTGATCGGGTTGATCGAAATGCTACGTGTACGGGGCGGCACGCCGCAACAGATCAATGACAACCTGGCAGTGGCTCATGAATCAGCACAGTCATTGTTGTCCTTGATCGGCGACATCCTCGACCTGTCGAAAATCGAGGCCGGGGCCATGGTGTTGGCGCCCCGCCCTACCCGGCTCGGCGAATTGCTTCATTCGGTTCATAAGCTGTTCGAAATCAATGCCAAGAACAAGCAACTCACGTTCAGCGTGATGATCGACATCCGCGACCCGCACGTGATCATTGACGCACTGATGCTCAACCAGATCATTGCCAACCTCATCAGCAATGCGATCAAGTTTACCGAACAGGGCTTCGTGCAGCTGTCGCTTCAGCAATTACCCGATAGCCTCGAGTCAAACCTGGCCCGCTATGTCATCGAGGTGCGTGACTCCGGCACGGGTTTGGATGAGCAGCAGAAAAAAGCCATCTTTGAACCGTTTGTCCAGGTCGCATCCGCCCCGACGACGGTGCGCGGAACCGGCCTGGGCTTAAGCATCTGCACGCGCCTTACGACGTTGCTCGGCGCGCAGTTGAGCGTGACCAGCGAGCCCGGCAACGGCTCATGTTTCCGATTGGAGTTCGAGGCAGAACGCACGCTCATGGTGGACGAACCGGCCTCTGTTCACCCCGTGGCCCCAGAAGGTCTTCGCCTCAACATCCTGGTGGCGGAAGATCATGCGGCCAACCGTTTGCTGCTGTGTCAACAGCTTGAATACCTGGGCCACCGTGCGGTGCCTTGTGATGACGGCGAAACCGCGTTCGCGCAATGGGAAGCAGCAGACCCGCCATTCGACTTGACCATCACCGACTGCAACATGCCACGCATGGACGGCTATGAACTGACCCGCCGTATCCGCACCCTTGAGCAATCGCGCGGCCTGGGCATGCACCCGATCTTTGGCCTTACTGCCAATGCCCAGTCACACATTGTCCAGGATTGCCTGGATGCCGGTATGACTCAGTGCCTGTTCAAACCCATAGGCATTGAAATCCTCACCGAGCAGATTCACGCGGTCACCGCCCAGATTGAACGCCAGGTCAAAGCCGCCCGTACCACCGGTGGCGAACTGGAAAAACTGCGCATCCTGTGCCCAGAGGCTTATGGGCCACTGGTAGAAGAGTTGATCAATACCAACCGCCAGGACGCTAGTCGCCTGGAACAACTGATGCTCGATAAGGAACTGAAAAAAATCAGCGGCCTCGCCCATAAGATCAAGGGCGGTGCACAACTGGCCGACGCGCGCGAGCTGATCGAGGCGTGCGCGCAGCTGGAGTCGCTGGTGCATATGAACGATACCGAGGCCTGCGAAGAGCAGGTCAAAACGGTTATCCAGATCATGCAGTCGCTGGAACAACAACTGCAGGCAACCCCTTGAACATCCATGCCCATCCGCCTACGGACAGGCCATTCCTCAGGTACGTCATGAGCAATCGAAAATCCGGCGGCGCACGAACTCGCCCCAATAAGCATCAGCCCTCGCAGGCCAAGCAGTTCGAACAACTGGCGCGGACCTTTAAAACCGCCATGGCCCAACGTGACTACAGTACTGCGTGTACCGCCGCGCAAGGTGCGCTGAGCATCATGCCGCA
Organism: Pseudomonas sp. FP2338; assembly: GCF_030687515.1. Lineage (NCBI taxonomy): Bacteria > Pseudomonadati > Pseudomonadota > Gammaproteobacteria > Pseudomonadales > Pseudomonadaceae > Pseudomonas > Pseudomonas sp. FP2338. Next base: position 5,697,994 of record NZ_CP117436.1, read on the forward strand.
GCATATGGGCGTGATAGCCGACTATGCCTTGTGCCTGATGCGCCTGCAGCACTACTCCCAGGCCCATGCGCTGTATATGCGCATTTACGATGCCCCGGCAGCGCTCCAGGCCCAGGCCGGCCAGACATGGCTCGACGGCCTTGCAGAAGTCTGCGGGTGGCTGGGCCTGCGCGAGGATACGCAACGTTATGGCAAGCTGTCCCTGGAGCGCTCCAGCGTTCGTCATAGCCTAGGCACCAGTCACCCACTGGCGAGTAGCCCACCCGCGTTCCAACCTGATCAACCGCAGCGCAATATCATTGCATTCACCCTGTTCGGTGACAGCCCACGTTATTGTGAATCAGCAGTTGCCAATGTCCTCGTCGCCAAGGAGTTGTTTCCCCACTGGCGCTGCCGCATTTACCTCGATGATTCCGTCCCGCGCCCCATCCATCAGCGCCTGCATGAAGCCGGCGCACAGCTCATCGACATGAGCGGCGCAGCCCAAGACGGGATACATCCGCTGATGTGGCGGTTCCTGGTGGTGGACGATCCGGACGTTGATCGTTATTTGATTCGGGATGCCGACTCGCTGCTGTCAGAGCGCGAACAAGCGGCAGTCGCGCAGTGGGTCGCCAGCAAATATTGGTTTCATCATATGCGCGATTATTTCACCCACACCGAACTCATCCTGGCGGGTTTGTGGGGAGGCTGCCGGGGCGGCTTGATGACATTGAAGCCGCTCATGCAAACCTGGCTGGCCCGGCAGACCGGCGTTACGCGTTTTGCCGACCAGATTTTCCTGCGCGAGATCGTCTGGCCGACGCTGCATCGCAGCGTAATGAGCCATGACGATTGGTTTGATTTCCACGGCGCGATCCCCTTCCCCGCGCATGAAGCGATCCGCTGGCGCACGCAGAGTTTTCATGTCGGCAGTAATGCCAGCTTTCAGGGCATACGGGGCAGCAGTGCAAAAGACGACGGAGAGCGTCAGGGTTGGCGAGTGGTGGATCAGCATGGGGAGGAGAGATGCGCTTACAGTGCGCTAGTGAAGGATGGAAGATGGGTGGCTGACCTGCCGTTTTTTATTGTAGAGCCGATTGCCAGCGGGCAATGGCGGGTTGAGTTGATGGGCTGACCGCACCCTGCAGGCAACCTCGCGATAAATTACAGCCAATTATTATTGTTTTACGATAATTTGTTATGTAATTTCGAGCCTCACCCACCCAGAGGCTCAAACCATGCCCCTCTCTCACCTTGTACGATTCAGCCAACGGATGGCTGCTTTGACACTGATACTCATCGCAGGGATGCTTGTCTTCAATGCTGCCTTATGGATTTTTCCTGTGCTGGGGTCTAGCGATGGGCTAGGAGCTGGATTTTCCCTGAGTGGGGTGATGCTTACGCAGCTGTCGATAAAAATCGAAATGCTCGCCTGGTGGCAAACGCTGGGCGCCATTGTGGTTTCAAGCGTGCCTTTGATCGCGTTGACCAGCGGGCTGAATCACTTACGCCGGCTTTTCCAGGCGTATGCTCGAGAGGAGTATTTCTCCAGTCATACTGCGGTTCACTTAGGTAAAGTCGGACGCGGCGTCGTCCTTTGGGTGATTTCAAGTTTTGTATGCATGCCAATATTGAGTGTTTTGGCGACATTGCATGCGCCGCCCGGTCAGCGCCTTTTCACCATCAGCTTCACCTCGGCAGACTTCGTCGCACTCTTTCTTGCCGGTTGCATCGCTGTGATCGCTCGGATCCTGGCTCGTGCGAGTGAGATCGACTCTGAAATCAAAACGTTTGTGTAAGGCCGCGACCATGCCGATCATTATTGAATTGGATGTGATGCTGGCCAAACGTAAGGTGAAGTCGAAAGACCTTGCAGCGGCGATTGGCATCACCGAGCAAAATCTGTCGCTGTTGAAGCAAGGGAAGGTGAAAGGGGTACGCTTAGGTACGCTTGAGGCAATTTGCAGTTATCTGAACTGCCAACCTGGGGACCTATTGGTGTACCAGCCGCAGCCATATGTACCTATTTAGCGTTCATTGGCTGATCCGCAGGAGAACACCTAGAACACTCAGAGTGATTCAGTAAAGGGTATCGCACAGGCCAGCACTTGCGGTATCAAACGAACAAGTCCGATGCAATCAGTGGTCAGGTCGAATGCAAACGGGTGGTCACGTGGCGTGTAATTTCGCCCCCCGAGGGAACATTTTCGATCTACTGATGAACGGTGCTGACTCCAGAATTGCTCCGGAGTACACCTTTGACACCGCCATAGGTGAACTTTTCGCCGTAAGGGTTGCAGGTAATTTTGTAGATGCTGATGGTCTTGCTAGCCTCGAATATGCGGTGGCTATGCTCGGCACATCTTTGATTATGGTTCTCGGTCACGACAGTTGTGGAGCCGTCACGGCCAGCATCGAGCCCCTAAAAGAAAATACTAACTTCCCAGGCAGATCCAGGGTCTGGCCGATACCATCAAGCCATCGGTGGTGAAGGTACTGAATCAACCGGGCGATCTGCTGAACAATGCCATTGCGCAAAACGTCAAAGACACAATAACCCTCCTCAAAGCGAGCCCAACTTACTGACTGAGGCGCTGATAAAGGGGAAGCTGAACGTCGTGGGTGGGATATACAGACTCGGCAGTGGAAAGGTCGAGCTCATTGCTGAAAGGCAGAACCGGGGGATATCCCTTGTTCGGCCGGTAAGGGTGAATGTGTCCGATCAGTTTGAGCAGTTTTCAACAAACTCAGCCCATTCCACGGCACACTGGAGTAGGCTCTGAAAGCCGACTCGTTCTGGGCAAAGTAGAACCGCAGAGGCGCCAAAGCACTTTGCGAGCAGATCAAGGCCGAGGGTTATGACGGCGGCTACCCTGCCAGCGACTTTGTTGGGATGCAGACGCATGGCCGACGACCTGCATGATCTCTGCCTCAAGGCCCGTGATTTTTTGCGCAAAGCCAAATCAGACACTGTCTAAACACATCACTCATGGTCAGAGTGGGGGGACAAATGGGGGGACAAAAAACATTAAATTTAACCAACCCAATAAAACAAAGCAAAAATCAAAAAATAACGCCGCCCACAAGCCGGCTTTTTAATGCCTGTAAGAATCACAATCCAGTAGTCCAACAGTTATTGGACTACTGGAGCCGCTTATTGCCTCACCCGCCTCTCTGGCGCGTTATCCAGGCTGCATACACTCCACAGCCCGATCCGCCACCATCTTCGCCATCTCCACCAAATGCATCACCGCCCTGTGCGGCGCGCCCAGCGGTTCACCAAGCGCCTGCGACGTAGCCACCGCACACTGCAGCAGCTCGGCTACGCGCACCCAGGCATCTTCAAAGCTCAGTTCTTCATTAACGGTAAATGGCTTGGTCGTAGCCGATGAGGGCAAATCCGAAACAACGTTATCCATAGAAAACCTCTAGCGGTAAGTGAATACCACCGTCCTTTCGCGACTAAACGAGCAGAGGTGGCGGCTGTACGCAGGTTAGTCGACCGGCCGCTAGGCACCGGCGCACCCGAAGGTGCCCTGCGCACAGCCACCATAAAGTGCAGGTGAGAAAACACCTGGCTTTGGGATGGCGCGTGCGCCTAGCGAAGTCCGGGCGACTAAACCCGATCACTGAAAAAGCAGTGACGGAACGCAGCCTAGTCGCGAGAGTTTGCTGACGCAAGCGGCTGGGATTCTCTAGGAAACGTCCTGCAAATGAAAGGGATCCGTACTGCTGGCCAGCCAACCATTGTCAACTTTTAGTTGACAGTATTACCTTGCACACCCGATTTATCCCCCGCCACCCACCCATTAATCTGTGCCCATGTTGAACGCAACGCCAAACCAACCTAAACAAAAAAGGATTTCAACCATGAGCACTCCAACCCTCAGCCGCTTGAACAAAGACGACGCCATTGTTCTGCTGATCGACCACCAGACCGGCCTGATCTCGCTGGTGCAGGACTTTTCCCCCAACGAGTTCAAGAACAATGTGCTGGCCCTGGCGGACGTGGCCAAGTTCTTCAACTTGCCGACCATTCTCACCACCAGTTTCGAGCAGGGCCCCAACGGCCCGTTGGTGCCGGAGTTGAAGGAGATGTTCCCGGATGCGCCGTACATCGCTCGCCCTGGTCAGATCAATGCGTGGGACAACGAGGATTTCGTCAAGGCGGTCAAGGCGACTGGGCGCAAGCAGATTGTCATTGCGGGTGTGGTGACGGATGTGTGTGTGACGTTCCCGACGTTGTCGGCGCTGGCGGAAGGGTTTGAGGTGTTTGTGGTGACCGATGCGTCGGGCACGTTTAATACGACGGTGCAGCAGGCGGCGTGGAGCCGGATGGTGCAAGCGGGGGCGCAGATGATGAATTGGTTTTCGGTGGCGTGTGAGTTGCAGGGTGACTGGCGCAACGATATCGAGGGGCTGGGGAATTTGTTGTCGCAGCGGATTCCTAACTATCGCAATTTGATGAACAGCTATTCGGTGCTGGCGGCGCGTCAGGGTTGAGATTGAGCGTTTCTACCCCCTAAAAATTGTGGGAGCGGGCTTGCCCGCGATGGCGGTGAATCAGTCACTACATTCGGTGGCTGGCCTACCGTCTTCGCGGGCAAGCCCGCTCCCACATTTTGTCTTTGCTGCGTTGCAATTGAGCTGGCTCAGTCGAGGATCAGGTGCGGTAGAAACCGGCTTGAATCCTTGGTGATCAGGCTGTTGTCTTCGCGCACGCCGATGCCTGCGGCTTGGTCAGCGATGACCCAGGAGCCGATCAGTGTGTAGCTGTCGCCAAAGCGTGGCAGCGGCGCGAATTCCTGAAGGATAAACGGCGCGTCCGTGTAGGGGCCGTCTTCTTTTACGATCAGGCCATCGGCGGTTTGCAGTTCGATGTTGGCGCCTTCGCGGGAGAAGAACGGTTTGCGCACCCAGCCTTTGGGCACGGCTTTGCCGGGGTCGGTGTCCAGGTGGGAGGCGAGCAGGTTCGGGTGGCCCTTATTGAATTCCCACAGCAGCGGCAGGATGCCTTTGTTGGAGAGGATGGCTTTCCACGCGGGCTCGAAAAACTGGGTGTCGCTCTGGGCAATCGCGGCGCCGAAGGGTTCATGGAAGATGAATTCCCAGGCGTGCAGTTTGAACAGGTGGGGAATCCAGCGATCCTCAAGGTCGACGAAGCGGCCTTCGCTGGTGAGGCCGATGTCTTCGATGTCGATGTGGCGGGATTCGATGCCGACTTTTTCGGCGACCAGGCGCAGGTAGTCGGTGGTGCCTTTGTCTTCGATCGAGTCTTTCATCGAGGCGAAGTAGAACGGCTGGGTAAGCTGCAATTGGGCGAAGGCTTGATGCAGCTTGGTGTCGATGCTGTTGAACTGGTCGGCGTGCTTGGGCAGTAGGCCGCGTTCGATGCATTGCTCCAGCCAGCCCCATTGAAACGCGGCCGCTTCGTAGAGGCTGGTGGGTGTGTCGTAGTTGAGCTCGAGCAGTTTGGCTGGCCCGTTGCCGTTGTAGGAGAAATCCATGCGCCCGTACAGGTGCGGGTGGCCTTCGAGCCATGAGGTGCGGATCATGTCGAAGAACGGCGCGGGAATGCTCAGGCGTTCCAGCAGTTCCTCGTTTTGCACCACGCGGGCCACGAGGTCCATGCACATGTCATGGATTTCGGTGGTCGGGTCCTCGAGGTCGCGCTCGATTTGTTCGAGCGTGAACTGGTAGTACGCGCTTTCGTCCCAGTAGGGTTCGCCGTCGATGGTGTGGAACAGGAAACCGAGGCTGTCGGCGGTCTGTTTCCAGTCATGACGTTCTGCGCAGTGGATCTTCTTCATGAACTGGCTTCCTTAACTGCTCGACCCGCCGCCGCCCCAGCCGCTACGGGCGCTGGCTTTGCTGCCGAAGCCGCCACGGGAGGTGGACGACGCGACGTTCACCGGCTTGCTGGAGGAGCGCAGCGTGTTGGAATAGTTGCTGCTGCCGTATCGGGCCTGGTTGGAACGGCCAAAGGTCGCCCCGTTGGAGACGCGCTGGTTGAGCGTCGAGTTGCCGTAATTGCCGCGATCGTCGCGGTAGCGGTACACCGGCTCGGAGCGGTAGCTGTTGCGATTGTTGCTGAGCATGTTGCCGATCAACAGGCCGGTGAGCAGGCTGCTGGTAGAGAAACCTGAGCCACCGCTGTTGGCTTGCGAACCGGCCACCTGGGCATTGGCCGCGTCGACCTGGGATTGGGTTACCTGGCCTTCGGCGGTCAGTTCGAAACCGCCCAGCCTTGGGATGAACTTGCCGGTGGAGTCTTGCTGGCACCAGTCGGCGACAAAGTCGGCGTCGCAATCGGTCTGGCTGTCGTACACCGGCGCGATGCGGCGGTGCTCGGCCATGGCGGTCATGTAGGCGTCCGAGCAGACGTCTACCGGCAGCTTTTCATCGGCGCATTGCTGGACCGACTGGAAGTTGTACTTCTTCTGCAGATCGTAGGTTTTTTCCGTCGGCCCGCAGCCGGATATCGCCATGGCGACCGACGCTGCCAGCGAAAGCTGGACGTACTTGCTTCGTTTCATCGAGAGCTCCGTGCGCAATCAGTACTGGGTGGGCGTCATGCACGCGGCGTTCAGCATGCCGACGCTGATGGCGACGGCGGCCACGTAGATGCCGGCCGCGACTTCGCCGTTCTTGATGCGCTCGGACGTACCTTTGAGCACCAGGCTGGTCAGCAGAAACGCCAGCAACTGGACGACCGCCGCGATCACCGACCAGACGACAAAATCCAGCAGGCTGATGGAGTAGGCGATCACGTTGCTGGCCGGAATAGCGAAGCCAATGATCGCGCCACCCAGGGCCACCGCCGCCGAAACGTTGCCGGCGCGAATCAGTTCGAACTCCTTGTGCGGGGTGATGCGGGTGTAGATGAACTGGAACAGCGCGAACAACACCGCAGCCCCCAGGATGTAGATGACAAAGCCGAGCACAGCGGCTTTGTTCAGGGAGATGGAGAGAGCTTCTAGCATGGACGGCTTCCTTTTTTTAGAGCGTATTCAGGTCGGTTGTGTACAGCGAAATGCCCAGCGACGTGCTCAGGCTGATGCCACCCTCGGCATCCTCTTCGACGGAAAACAGCAGGAACTCGCGGCGATCGGTCAGGCCGGTGTCGCGGGCGTACAGCATCGAACGGTGCTCAACGTTGTAGGCGTCTTCCGGGTTTATCACGCGCTCGCTCATCGCCACCAATTCGGTCTGCCCGGCTTCGCTGCCCCACACACGGGTGTACTCGACGCCGTTGTGAGTGTAGGTCGGCAACCCGATCAAGCTTTGTGGGCCTGCCAGCCGACGCAGTTCCGCTTCGCTGCTGATGGTGACGTAGCTCAAGTAGTTGAACAGGATCACCGACTCGACCTGCCCGGCGATGTCGCCGGTGGTGTGCACCTGCAGCCAGTAATCTTCGTCGTTCATGTAATAGCGTGACAGCCAGGTCGACTGCCCGAGGTCGACGGTGCCGTTACTCCAGATTTCCTGGGAGCCGGGGATCACCACCGAGGTTTTCCCATCGAGCAACAATTTCAGGGTGGTGTCGAACATCACGCCTTTGCCAGGCGCCAGGCCCAGCGGCCCGGTGGTCGGCACGGGTTCGGCGGCGGGCCGGTTCGATTGTGGATTCGCGTTAGGGGCCTCGAGCCCCATCAACTGTTTAAACCATCCCATTGGAGATTTCCTTGAGGCGGGTGGAGGCAATGTAGAAGAGCTCGCCGCCTTCAACGCGCGTGGCACTGGGCGGGTTGATCGACGGTTGCTGCGCACCTTTGGCGCGATAGCCGATAAGGGTGGCGTTGTGGTGTTCTTTCATCCGCGTGTACAGATCGCCGAAGGTGGCTTCAAAGGCCTCGGGCAATCGCATCAGGTATTGAGTGGCGCCCTGCCCCACGCACAGCAGCTCATTGATGACCACTGACGAGCCCGGATCCTGGGAGGCGCGCACCAGCATTTCGATGGCCATGCTGGAGGTGCATTCCAGGCGCGGGGCATAGGAGCTGGCCAGTGCGGCAATTTCACTTTCATTGAAGTGGGCGACCACATGCCCGACGGGGTTCAGTTGATTCACCGCCAGCACCGTGGCCAGCGTCAGGTCGTCAGACGGGGTTCGCACCAGCACACGCTCGGCACCGGGCACACCGGCGCGCAGCAACAACGCGGTGGAGGACAGGCTTTCACCACGGATGAACGCGGCTTTGCCCGGCATCGGGTTTTCTTCGAGGGTGCAATCGCAAATCACGATCAGGTTGTCGTTCGAGGTTTCATCTTGCAGCAACAACTCGATGACCCGCTCACTGGACGCACCTTCCCAGCCGATGAGTACCGTATGACCGACCTTGCCGGTGAAATCACCTTTGCCCTTCATGCCTTTTCTCCATGCATCGATAACACTGCTGGTGGTTTTGCCGATGGCCGCCGTTAGCAGCGCAATGCCCCTGAGCATCACCCAGGTCGCCACGAAAATGCGCCCTGCCGAGGTCTGCGGGGCGAGGTCGCCGTAGCCGACAGTGAGCGTGGTGGTGAGATAGAAGTAGATAAACGTGGCGAGGGCGGTGAGGTGTTGTTCGCCCAGAAGCACCAGGCCCAGGTAAGCCGTGCTCAGGTGTACGCCCAGGGCAATGATCAAGCCTGCCCAGCCGAAGCGGTGAAAGAGGGAGGAAGCGTACATGCGCAACAAAAGGAAAATCGACATTTCGCCCCTGGCTCCCTGGGTACTTGAATCCTGATGACGTCATCGCCTCGGCGTCTGGATGCTCAAGTGCGTTCACCCGGCATTAAACCTGCTGCGCGGTGTTGAGAGAAGTACCTTGGCAGCAATAAATCCGGCGAGCGCACCAAACAGATGCCCTTCGAAGGAAATACCCTGGCGCGGCACAAACCCCATGATCAATCCGCCATAAAACACCGCCACGACAGCGGCGACTATCAGGTTGCTCCAGCTCCTGTGGAACCAGGCGCGCGACAAGAGGTAGGCCCATAGCCCAAAGACCCAACCGCTGGCACCGACGTGTACGCCGCTAAACCCGAACAGCCAGACCAACGAACCGCCCAGCAGGATAATAATCGCGCTGACGGTTATGAAACGGTTGAGCCCTTCGACCATGACCAGGGTGCCCAGCACCACAAAGGCAATCAGGTTTGCGCTCAGGTGGGCAAAGGAGGCGTGCAGAAATGGCGAGGTGAGGATGCCGAACAGGCCCTGCACGGTCCTCGGAACCAGCCCGAACGCCATGAGGCTGTAACCGGTGGCGACATTGAGCAGTTGCAGCGCGACCATGAACACGGCCAGGCCTGCGATTGTCTTGAAACCCTTCAGGGCGTCCATCCAGACCTCGAGGTAAAAAGGGCACCGATCAATCCCCGCCCGCTAAGAAAGAACACGGTCACTGTGGCGAGGGAGCTTGCTCCCGTTGGACTGCGTAGCAGTCCCATTTTTAGGGCCGCTGCGCAGCCCAACGGGAGCAAGCTCCCTGGCCACGGGTTATCCGGTCGGGCAGTGCAAGCCCTACTCGGCCGACTTTTGCTTCAGACGTTCCAGAATCGCATTAGCGCTGCCAGTGTCTGGCGTGATGCCGGCGTCGCGCAGTTTGCGTTCCAGGTCGGTGCCGGTCGATGCCTCGGCCAGTTCATCCTGGGCTTGCAGTTCAGCGGCACGTTGTTGCTGTTTGGCTTGCAGGCGGTTAAGCGTACCCACCGCAGTTTCCAGCTTGCCGTTGGCGCCGCCGCTGGCGATGGAAGCGCTGACCTGGGCCTTTTGCACGCTTTCGCGGGCCTTGGCCATGTCCACTTGCTGGCGCAGGCTTTTGATCCGGCTTTCGGCCTTGGTGATGTCCTTGCGCATGCTGTCGGCGTAGCCACCGAACTCGGCGGTCTGCTTTTGCTCGGCGTCACGCTCGTTGGTCAGGGTCGAAATGGCTTCGGCCACTTCCAGGGCCAGGTCTTCACGGTTGGCCTGGATAGCGGCCATCGCTTTGGACTCAAGGTCTTTGATCTTGGCGTCGTATTCGCCGACGCGATCGGCCGCCAGTTTGTGTTTGGCCATGATGCTCACCAGCTCACGCTTGGCGTTGGCCAAGGCGGTGTCGGCGTCGCGAATTTCTTGATCAAGGATGCGCAGGGCCTGTTGGTCGACGATCGATTCGCCGACTTCGCTGGCACCGCCACGCAGCGCGGTGAACAATTTGCTCCAGATGGACTGAGTCATTGGATACTCCCGAATACTTAATTGAAGAAACGTTCGAAGGCTTCGCTGGCGCGCTGCACGTTATCGACCAGGGTTTTCACCTCGGTCACGATGTTGGTCAGGCTGGAGTCGGAACTCAGCGCACCAAACATGTTGTAAACAACCTGGCCGTTCGGCATGGACTCGATGCCGATCGACGACAACGGGAACATTTCCCGACTGCGCAGCACGGCGTCATTGAAGGCCGTTACGTCGTTGATCGACTCGACGTCGACCAGCACGGTATCGACGATGATCTGCTCGCCCACCACCGCGATGTAAATCGGCAAGCCCCCGAAGTCGTTCATTTCCAGCTTGATGCTGGACTCGGAGCCTTGAACCAGAGAAAGCGTAATGTCTTTGGCAACCACTTCGTCCAGGGCTTGCAGCGCGCTGAAGAGGCGGTCGATGTTCCAGTTGGTACCTGCGCTCATGAAATTCTCCGACATGAATGAGCCAGCCAGAATCGGTTGGCGAAGCTGTTTCTCCATTTGCTTGAGCAGGCTTCGGTTTTCGGGAAGCACCCAAGTCTCGTGTTTCACATAACCGGCGGCCGCCAGCCCCGCGCGCATCTGCTTCATGTAAAAGCTCGACGGCTTTTTAACCGGCGGTTTCAAGCGCTCTCCCTTGCGGCTTGCTGAATCGGTATCGGGCTCTGCTGGCGGGCTCGATGGAGAGCTGCTTTTCATGGTACTGGCCTCGTTGTGAAAATCTCACGCGTGAGAAAATCTACAGGCAATTTTTGCAATGCTCAATAGCTCACGCGTGAGATTTTTTTGTCTCACTGGCGCGGACATGGATACGGGAAAGAAGAAACGCGCCTGCTTTATCCAGCCAACCATTGCAGCCTGCCCTGAACGGCAAGCTGTCACGGTTGAATGCACCCCGCCAGCTCCCGCTCAATCTGTTCAATGCTTGGCAAACTTGTTCGTAGCTCTGCCGGTAAAGATTCCACCAACTGATAGTGCGCCACGCCGATCGGTCGGTTGTTGTCGCGCAATGCGTATTCAGCCACCACTTCATTTCTGCTCTTGCACAACAACAGGCCGATGGTTGGCCCGTCCTGCGGGTGTTTAAGCTGGGCATCCACTGCCGACAGGTAAAAACTCAGCTTGCCGAGGTGTTCAGGCTTGAATTTGCCGGCCTTGAGTTCGATCACCACGTAGCAGCGCAGCTTCAGGTGATAGAACATCAGGTCGACGAAAAACTCATCACCGCCAACATCCAGCAACACCTGCTGCCCGACAAAGGCGAAACCGGCGCCCAGTTCAAGCAGGAAGTCGGTGACGTGCTTGATTAACGCGTTTTCTATATCGCGTTCTTGGGCATCCAAAGCCAGGCTGAGGAAGTCGAAACGATAAGGATCCTTGAGCGATTCGCGCGCCAGGTCGGATTGGGGTTTGGGCAAATGGTGTTCAAAGTTGCTGACGGCCTTGCCGCTGCGCTCCAGCAGGCGATGCTCGATGTGCATCACGAGGGTGTTACGTGACCAGTTGTGTTCGATTGCCTGGGCGACATACCAACGGCGCGTTTCGGGCCCGGGCAGTTTGTCCAGTAGGGCCAGTTGGTGATACCAAGGCAATTGTGCAAGCACCCCTTGCACAAACTCTGCGTCTGGCCACGCCTCGGCAAAAGCGCGCATATATTTGAGGTTGCGCGGCGAAAAACCCTTCATTTTCGGAAAGGCCGCGCGCAAGTCTTGTGCAAGGCGATCAACCACCTTGCTGCCCCAACCCTGCGCAGCCTGGCGGGTCAGAATATCGTGGCCGATCTGCCAGTAAAGCAGCACCAGCTCGCAGTTCACCGCCAGCGTCGCTCGCTGCTGGGCCGTGTGGATACGCAGTTTAAGGTCGCTCAGCCAGTCGCTGTAGCCCACAGGAGGCGTGATCAAGCCGATAGAGGTTTCGCTCATGCCCGTTTCACTCTTGACTGGAAGGGTACAGGCTAGTCAGTGGTTTTTACGCTCACAAGGGGCCGCGAACCGTTCAGGAAGGGCCTTGCGCAGATCACAGAAACGTCCTGCTGGCCCTTGCAAATCAACGCATTGCTGGGTCAAGCCTTGACTCTCCCCTATACGGCACACCCTACCCTGAAAGCCCCACTTTCAGGCTCAGGCACCATGACTCAGCGCATCCTGCTCATTCTCGGCCACCCCTCCAGTACCAGTTTCTGCTCAGCCGTGGCTGACACCTACATTCACGCCGCTACAAACGCCGGCCACGAGGTCCGCGCCCTGCGCCTGGGCGAACTGGCTTTCGACCCGGTCCTGCATAACGGCTACACCCTGCCCCAAGCCTTGGAACCGGATTTGCTCAGCGCCCAAGCCGATATCCTCTGGGCGACTCATCTGGCGTGGGTTTTTCCTATCTGGTGGGGCGGTATCCCGGCATTGATGAAAGGCTTCATCGACCGCATTTTCCTACCCGGCTTTGCCTTTAAGTACCGCAAGGGCAAGGCATTCCCGGATAAGCTGCTGCAGGGCCGCACCGCCCATTTGTTGGTGACCCTGGACACGCCACCGTGGTATTACCGCTGGTTCTATCATATGCCGGGCATTCATCAGATGCGCAACACGACTCTGGCCTTTTGCGGCATCAAGCCGACCAAGACCTTGATGTTCGGACCGGTACTGGGATCCACAGCGACGCAGCGCGACACGTGGCTGAAACAGGTCGGCGCACTCTTTGAAAAAGGGAGTTTTCATGTACATCGGCAAAGCCGCGCAGTTGTCGGGCACGACCATCAAGGCGATTCGCCATTATGAAGCGATTGGCCTGTTGCCAGCGCCGCAGCGTGTAGGGCGTTATCGGGTGTACTCGGCGCAGAGTGTCGAGCTGCTGTCGCTGATCAAATGCGCCCAGCAGTTGGGGTTCAAGCTCAAGGAGTTGCAGGGGATTTTGCACGGCAGCCAAGGCGATGCTCGGCTTTGGGAGCGGGCGGCCCAGGCCATCGCCATCAAACAGCAGGAACTCACTGCGCAAATCGCGGAGCTGCAAAAGATGCAATCGGGGTTGCTTGAACTGGAGGCAATGACTCAATGCACCGAATCCCTGCTAGGCAAAGCATTGCGATGAACAGCCAACCAGGCTCGTCGCCAACCGGACATAGGTAGTCAGCGCAAGTGGACGATGAGCCGAATAGAATGCACAATCGGCTCACTCCATGAGCCGAATAATCTCCTTATTCGGCTCACACACCCAGGCACACTTCCATGTACCAACCGAACTGGATCTGGCAACACACTGACTGGCCGCACTTCCACTGGCAGCCTGGGCACCTTGCGGCCCTGCTGCGTGAGTGCGGGCAGGCCCAGGGCAAGTTGCTGGGCATGCTCGGCTCCGTCAGCCAGGCGACGAGCGCGCAGAATGAACTGGATGCACTGCTGCAAAACATCCTGACGTCCTCGGCCATCGAGGGCGAGCACCTGAATGTTGGCTCTGTGCGCTCTTCATTGGCGCGCCGCCTGGGCCTGGAGGCGAAGGAAGATGTCCAAGTCAGCCGCCGCAGCGAAGGGCTTGCCGAATTGATGATGGATGCCACCGCGCAATTCGCCCAGCCGTTCACCCTCGCTCGCTTATTGAATTGGCATCAATGGCTTTTCCCTGAGCCGGATGCCGGCATTACTACACGCATGCTCAATATCGGGGGTTTGAGGGGCGATGAGCCCATGCAGGTGGTATCAGGGCGACTGGATCGGCCGACCGTGCACTTCGAAGCCCCACCACGCCTGGGCCTGGAGCAGGCAGTGGATGATTTCCTCGAATGGTTTGAATCCAGCCGCGATCAGCCTGAACTGGACCCGCTGGTACGCGCAGGCGTTGCGCACTTCTGGTTTGTGACGCTGCACCCGTTTGATGACGGTAATGGCCGCCTGACCCGCGCAATTACTGACTTGGCGCTGGCCCAGGGTGAGCATCAGTCCATTCGCTTTTATGCCCTGTCAGCCAGCATTCTTGAGGACCGCGCTGGGTACTACCACGCGTTAGAGACCAGCCAAAAGGCCACGCTGGACATCACCGACTGGTTGCAATGGTTCCTCAAGACCCTGCTGCGCAGCCTGCAGCAAGCCATGGCGCGGATTGATCGGGTGCTGGACAAGACCCGGTTCTGGCAACAGCACCATGACCTTTCTTTTTCCGTTGAACAGATCAAAGTACTCAACCGCTTGCTCGATGGTGGTGAGAACGGTTTTGAGCAGGGCATCAGTGCCGCGCAATACCAGGCCGTAGCGAAGGTGTCCAAGGCAACGGCGACACGGCATCTGGCTTATCTGCTGGAAAAAGGCTGCCTGGCACGTTTGCCCGGCGCAGGCCGCAGTACGCGCTATCAAATCCCTGAAACGGGCAACTGAACCACCCCGCTCATTTGCCCAGAATCCCCATGTCTGCTAGTGTCGCGCCGGTTTACCGTCTACCGGATTAGCCGCCATGGCCCGCAAAAAAGTTGCACTCGATTTCGAACAATCCCTCGCCGACCTGCAAACCCTGGTTGAGCGTCTGGAGAACGGCGAGTTGTCGCTGGAAGACTCGTTGACGGCGTTTGAGCAAGGCATCGGCCTGACGCGCGACTGCCAGAGCGCGTTGGCGCAGGCAGAGCAGAAGGTGCAAGTGTTGCTGGAGCGTGACGGGGAGTTGGCCGAAGAACCTTTCGATGCGGAACAACCCGAATGATCGACGCGTATCAGGCCAGCAGCCAAGCCCGGGTCAACGCGGCACTCGAACCCTTGTTCGTGGCGCCAGGCCCGCAAATGCAGCGCTTGTATGAAGCCATGCGCTACAGCGTGATGAATGGCGGCAAGCGTGTGCGCCCGTTGCTGGCGTATGCGGCCTGTGAAGCCCTGGGCGCGCCGGCCGAGCAGGCCAATGGCGCGGCGTGTGCGGTTGAGCTGATTCATGCCTATTCGCTGGTGCATGACGATTTGCCGGCCATGGACGATGACGATCTGCGTCGCGGCCAGCCCACCACCCATAAAGCCTTTGACGAAGCCTACGCGATCCTCGCCGGTGACGGCCTGCAGAGCCTGGCGTTCAGCGCCTTGCTGGACCCACGCCTGAACAGCGTGAATGCCGAGATCAGCCTGCGCATGGTCACGGCCCTGGCCCTGGCCGCTGGCCCGGCCGGTATGGTCGGCGGGCAGGCCATCGACATGGGCTCGGTCAGCCTCAAGCTCGACCAAAAAGCCCTGGAACATATGCATCGCCACAAGACCGGCGCGCTGATCGAAGCCGCCGTGCACTTGGGCGCCCTGGCCAGTGGCCGCGCCGAAGCTGCGCAATTGGCGGCCCTGCAGACCTATTCCCGGGCCATCGGCCTGGCGTTTCAGGTGCAGGACGACATTCTCGACGTGGAAAGTGACACCGCCACCCTGGGCAAACGCCAAGGCGCGGATATCGCCCGGGACAAACCGACTTATCCGGCGTTGCTGGGCCTTGATGCTGCCAAGGCTTACGCCCTGGAACTGCGCGACCAGGCCCTGGATGCCCTGCGACCTTTCGACGCGGCGGCCGAGCCACTGCGCGACCTGGCGCGGTATATCGTCGAACGCCGCCACTGATAACCGCGGCCTTTCGCGCCGCATATCGGCCAAGTTCGGCGCCCTGCGTGGGCAGTTTGCACCGCTTGAGGTAAACTGCCGCCTCTTCTATACCTATAACGATTCGCCTGATGCCCACGACGTTTCAAGAGATTCCCCGCAAGCGCCCGTCCACGCCCCTGCTCGACCGTGCTGTCACGCCGGTCGGCCTGCGTCGACTGGGTGAAGCCGAGCTGGAAACCCTGGCCGATGAATTGCGCCTGGAATTGCTCTACACGGTCGGCCAGACCGGTGGGCATTTCGGTGCCGGGCTGGGCGTCATCGAGCTGACCATCGCCTTGCACTACGTGTTCGACACCCCGGACGACCGGCTGGTGTGGGACGTGGGCCATCAGGCGTATCCGCATAAAATCCTCACGGGCCGCCGCGAGCGCATGGGCAGCCTGCGCCAGAAGGACGGCCTGGCCGCCTTCCCGCGCCGGTCCGAGAGCGAGTACGACACCTTTGGCGTCGGCCACTCCAGCACCTCCATCAGCGCCGCGCTGGGCATGGCCATTGCCGCCCGCCTGCAAGGCAGCGACCGCAAGGCGATCGCGGTGATCGGTGATGGCGCGCTGACCGCCGGCATGGCCTTTGAAGCACTGAACCACGCGCCGGAAGTGGACGCCAACATGTTGGTGATCCTCAACGACAACGACATGTCGATTTCCCGCAATGTGGGTGGCCTGTCCAATTACCTGGCAAAAATCCTTTCGAGCCGCACCTACGCCAGCATGCGCGAAGGCAGCAAGAAGGTGCTCTCGCGTCTGCCCGGCGCGTGGGAAATTGCCCGGCGTACCGAAGAATATGCCAAGGGCATGCTGGTACCCGGCACCCTGTTTGAAGAGCTGGGCTGGAACTACATCGGCCCGATCGACGGCCATGACCTGCCGACCCTGATCGCCACGCTGCGCAACATGCGTGACCTCAAGGGCCCGCAGTTCCTGCATATCGTCACCAAAAAAGGCAAAGGCTTCGCTCCGGCAGAAGTCGACCCGATTGGTTACCACGCCATCACCAAGCTCGAACCCGTAGATGCGCCCGCCGCTGCGCCAAAAAAGGCCAGCGGGCCGAAGTATTCCGGCGTGTTTGGCGAATGGCTGTGCGACATGGCCGCCGCCGACCCGCGCCTGGTGGGTATTACCCCGGCGATGAAGGAAGGTTCGGACCTGGTGGCATTCAGCGAGCGTTTCCCGCTGCGCTACTTCGACGTAGCCATTGCCGAACAACACGCGGTGACCTTCGCCGCCGGCATGGCCTGTGAAGGCGCCAAGCCGGTGGTGGCGATCTACTCCACCTTCCTGCAACGCGGCTATGACCAGCTTGTTCACGATGTGGCGGTGCAGAACCTTGACGTGCTGTTCGCCATCGACCGCGCCGGTTTGGTCGGCGAAGACGGCCCGACTCACGCAGGCAGCTTCGACTTGTCTTACCTGCGTTGCATCCCCGGCATGCTGGTGATGACCCCGAGCGATGAAAACGAGCTGCGCAAGATGCTCAGCACCGGCCACCTGTATAACGGCCCGGCCGCCGTGCGTTATCCGCGCGGCAACGGCCCGAATGCAGTGATCGAAAAAGACCTGGAGCCGATCGAGATTGGCAAAGGTATCGTGCGCCGCCACGGCAGCAAGACCGCGTTTCTGGTATTTGGCGTGCAGTTGGCCGAAGCCCTGAAGGTCGCCGAGAAAATCGACGCCACCGTGGTCGACATGCGCTTCGTCAAACCGCTGGATGAGGCCTTGGTGCGTGAAATCGCCGCCAGCCATGAACTGCTGGTGACCGTCGAAGAAAACGCCATCATGGGTGGTGCCGGTGCGGCAGTCAGTGAGTTCCTGGCGCGGGAGAACATCCTCAAGTCGGTGCTGCACCTGGGCCTGCCGGATGTATATGTGGAACACGCCAAGCCGGCGCAGATGCTGGCCGAGTGTGGCTTGGACGAGGCCGGGATCGAGGCTTCGGTGCGCACGCGCATGGCGCTGCTCGGCCTGTAACCCCTCTCCCGGTAGAAACCTGGACTAAATGTGGGAGCGGGCTTGCTCGCGAATGCAGAGTGTCAGTCAACCAAGATGTTGAATGTGCCACCGCTTTCGCGAGCAAGCCCGCTCCCACATTGGGTTTATGCCATTTTCAAATGCTATGGACAGCCCATGAATTGCCTTCGCTTTGCCCTGCCCCTGCTGCTGCTCCACGCCACTGAAGTGCTGGCCGACAGCTTCGAGCGCGACGACGCCCTCAAACTCTCCGACGTGGTGATCAGCGCCAACCGCCAGGTGCAGGCGCGTAACGACAGCAGCGCCGCCAACAGCGTGTTTACCCGCGACGACATCGACCGCTTGCAGCCCACCAGCGTAAGCGACTTGCTCAGCCGTGTGCCTGGCGTGCAGGTGGCACAAAGTGGCGGCCGTGGCAGCGTGACCAACGTGTATGTGCGTGGCACTTCCACCGCCCAGAGCCTGGTGTTGGTGGATGGCCAGCGCATCAGCAGCTCCACCACCGGCACCAGCAACCTGCAATACCTCAACATTGACCAGATCGAGCGCGTAGAGGTGCTGCGCGGTTCGCGCTCGGCGATCTACGGCAGCGATGCGATTGGCGGGGTGATTCAGATCTTCACCCGGCGCAACACCGACGCGGGCCTGCAACCGCGCCTGCATGTGGGTTTTGGCAGCAACCAGACGTGGGAGCGCAGCCTGGGACTGTCCGGCGGCGACCAGCAAACCCGCTTCAGCCTCGGCGCCAGCCTGGATGACACCGCCGGGATCAACCGCACACACACGTCCTACCCGAGCGATGGCGACCACGATACCTATCGCAACCAAGCCATCAGCTTCAGCCTGAGCCATGCCTTTACCGATGACATCGACGCAGGCGTGAACGTGCTGGATAACCGTGGCAAAAGCGAATTCGACAACCCTTTTGGCCGCTATGACTCGCTCACCTACCAGAGCTTCCAGCAAAAACCCTATACAGACTTCACCGTCAGCAGCGTCAGCAGTTATGTCGACGCGCACCTCAACGATGCGTGGAAGTCTCGTCTGGAGCTGGGCCACAGTGAAAACCGCGAAAAAACCCTGGATAAGCTCAGCGACGACCGCAGCGTATTCAACACTTACCGCGACTCGCTGACCTGGCAGAACGACTTGACCCTCAATGACCAGAACAGCCTGATCCTGGGCGGCGACTGGTACGAAGACCGGGTCAACAGCAGTACGGTGCTCGCCGAAGACAGCCGCTGGAACCGTGCCGCATTTATCCAGCACCGCTTTGAAGCGCAGTATTTTTCCACCGAGCTGGGCCTGCGCCGCGACCAGAACCAACAGTTCGGCGGTCACACCAGCTGGAGCGGCACCCTGACCCTGCCGGTGAACCCGGATAACGACCTGTTGCTGAGCTACAGCGAAGGCTTCCGCGCACCGACCTTCAACGACCTTTACTACCCGGACGAATACGGCTTTAAAAACGCCAACCCGAATCTGAAACCCGAAACCTCCAAAAGCTATGAACTGCAATGGCGCAGCCAGCTCAGCGACACCAGCCGCCTGGAGGCGTCGCTGTACCGCACCGATATTCAAGATGCGATCGTGTTCGGCAGCGACGGTCCGCAGAACGTCAGCTCAGCACGCATCAATGGTTTTGAAGCCGCGTTCAAGCAAGAATTGTTCGGCTGGCAGGGCAGCCTTGGGCTGGCGATGATTGACCCACGCGACCGCGACTCCGGCCGCACATTGGCGCGCCGCGCCAGACGCACGGTGAGCCTGGACCTGGATCGCCAGTTCGATCAGTTCGGCGTCGGCGCCAGCTGGCAAGCGGTGAGCAGCAGCTACGATGACCCGAACAACCAGCAACGATTGGGCGGCTACGGGTTGCTGGGCCTTCGCGCAAGCTGGGCCGTGAACCGTGAAGTGACGCTGAATATGAAGGTCGATAACCTGCTGAACAAAGACTACAGCCGGGCGCTGTATCAGTATCAAGGCCAGCAATATGGCTACCGGGAAGAAGGCCGAGCGCTGTTGTTTGGAGTGACCTGGACGCCGCAGCTATAGCTAAGTCACTCCATAAACGCTAACGCAGAGCCGTTTTGGCGTCGAGGTAACCGGCCTTGATCGCCTTGTCACAGGTTATGAACCCAAACGCGCCAACACGGCCTGTATCGGTAACACCCACGTAAAATTCCTTTTTCTTGCCTTTGTTTTCCAGCTCATAGTCAAGGCACTCTGTGCGGCCATCACGTGCGGGAATGACACGCTTGGGCGCCTGGATCGCAAGCATATCCTGCTTCGTGGCCCCACCTTCGTGTGCCTTGGCAGCAATGGGGTGATCGCTGAAATTCATCAACGTCGAGATACCTTCGAATGTGTTGCAACCCGCCAACAGAATGGCGGTTGAGATACCAATGATCAAACGGCGCACGGTCACCTCCTGTATGTGAACAATCGCCATGCAGCAAGCATCGCGAGCCGCAGCGTACCGCCATGGCGCCGAAATCACCCGACCGACAAATCCGAATAACCAGTAGGAGAACCCGTACCGTTAACGTTTCGGCGCAATCAACTCGCACAGTTTCGCCACCGCCTCGACCATCTGCCCGCTTGGGCGCTCCAAGCCTTTATCGGGAACCACCAACAAACGCCCCTGCGCCACGGCGGCTATTTGCGGCCACGCTTTCCAGGCATCGGCCTGGGCCTGATCACCCGCCAGGATCAGTTGGGGGTTGCGCTGCAACACTGACTCGACGCTGACCTGCGGCGCGGGCAGCTTGAGGTCGGCAAACACGTTGCGTGCGCCGCAAACCTGCAAGGCATCACTGATGATCTGCCCGCCGCCAATGGTGTACAGCGGCTGGTTCCACACCTGGTAAAACACGCGCAACGGCTCGGCGCGCTGATAGCGCTGGCGCAGTTCGGCCAGGCGTTGGCGTAACTGCGCGGCCAGCGCGCGCCCCGCCGCTTCGCGGCCCAATTGTTGAGCGATGGCTTGTACCTGGGCCGTCAGTTGCTCAAGGCTATGGGGTTCAGCTACATAGACGGGGATGTTCAGGCGTTGCAACTGTTGGCGCTGGGCCGGGCCGACACTGCCGGGCCAGAGCAGAATAAGGTCGGGCTTGAGGCTGAGCAGGCGCTCCATATTGAGTTGGCCGTATTGCCCAACCGATGGCACTTGCGCCAATGCCGCCGGGCGTTCGCCACCGTCGAGCACGCCCACCAGCAAGTCGGCGGCGCCCAGTTCGACCACGATTTCAGACAGGGACGGCGCCAGGCTGACGACACGCTCGACCGCAATCGCCTGGGCACTGAATGCCAGCACCAGAAGCGACAGCCAAAAACGCATCATCCCAACTGACGCGGAATGCGGTAGAGATAGAACAACACCAGCGTCGATAACGCCAGGAGGCACAGTGGCACTGCTTCCAGGCCGACAAATACGGCCAATGCGCCGATCCAGGCCGGCAGCGCGGCTACCAACAAAGCGGCACGCCGACGAGCCGCGAGGGTAATCCAGGCGGCCGGTTCTTCGGGTGTATCGAGCGCTTTGGAAGTGGCGATCAATGCGTGTTTATAGCCATGAAAATAACGCAGGCTCAGAAACATCGAGGCCACGCCGGCAATAAAGAACGGCATGGCCAACACGGGAAGCAGGGATTGGGCCTGGCCAAACACCAGGTTGAGCACGAACAGCGGGACCAAGGCCATGGCCAGGTACTGCCACCAGTTGAAGGACAGTCGCCGTTTTACCTGGCCGCGGGTCACGCGCGGTCGACCTCGCCCTGATGCTCGTTGCCCATCATGTGGTCGAGCTTGCTGGCTTTGGTCGCCAGGTAGAGTTTGTTGTGCGGGTTTTGCCCGGTGTGCAGCGGCACGCGCTCGGCCACGGTGATGCCCATCTCGGTCAAGGCTTTGACCTTGCGCGGGTTATTGGTCATCAAACGCAGGGATTTGACGCCCAAATGCTCGAGCATCGGCAGGCAGATTGCGTAGTCACGCTGGTCGGCGGCAAAGCCCAGGCGCTCGTTGGCTTCGACGGTGTCGGCGCCGCCGTCTTGCAGCTCGTAGGCGCGGATCTTGTTCATCAGGCCAATGCCGCGGCCTTCCTGACGCAAGTACAGCAGCACACCGCGGCCTTCACGGGCGATGGCGCGCATGGCCGCTTCCAGTTGCGAACCACAGTCGCAACGCTGGCTGAACAAGGCATCGCCGGTCAGGCACTCGGAATGTACGCGGCCCAGCACCGGCGCGCCGTCGTCGATAGCCCCCAGGCTGAGCACAACGTGCTCGCGGCCGGTGGCTTCTTCGAGAAAGCCGTTCATGGTGAACGTGGCAAAGGGGGTAGGCAGCTTGGAAGCGGCGACGAAAACGACGGGCACCGTGTGCTCCTGATTTCAGATTTCACAGAGGGCGTCATTGTAACAGCAGGTTCCTACAGACGCTTAAGCTGAATTATCGCTGATAAAGATCAATCGGTTCGATTGGCCTTCGTCCTGGTTCTATGCAGGTCAGAACGGGTACGGCTGCTTCCAGTGTGCGAAAATCGGTTTCAGCTCGCCGCTCTTTACCAGTACAGCCATACGTTGGTCATACACGCCCATCAGCGCCCGGCCCCGGTCGGTGTCGGCAAAGCCGATGTAGAGCGGCAGTTCGGCTATATGAGTGAGCTTGAATTGCGCCGGGTCATCCGACTGGCTGAGCACGTATTTGGCTTCAGTGAGGGCATCAATATAGAAGTCGGCGCGGCGGTGTTGCAGCATCGGCAGGATGCCACTGCGACGTTCTATCTGGTTGAAGCGGCGCACATTCGGCAGGTATTCCTCGTACTTGTAGCCGCGCACCCAGGCCAAGCGATAATTGCCCAGCGTGGCGATGCTCGGTGCTGGTGTGGCGGCCAGCCCGAGGGCGTAGATGTGGTCGGAATCGAAACTCCAGTGCGGGTACAGCACGCCGCTGGCCTCATCGCGATAGGAACCGACCCAGCCATCCACCTCGCCACGCTGGGCCAGGCCGACCGAACGGGTATAGGGCACGCTGCGGGTTTGCACGGTAATGCCCACCGGCTCGAAGACCAGCCGCAACACATCCCAAGCCAGGCCGCTGCCATCTTTGTTGGTGAAGTCGTTCCATTGCTCACTGGCCAGCATGATCTTGCCAGGTACAGGTGCTTCACCCGCCAGAACCTGGGGTGCAAGAACGCACAACACTATCAGCAGCCAACGGCGCACACCCATGGTGACAACCTCCTGCACGGGGGGAACCGTATAGAGGGTAGCGCAGGTCTGCCGCTTACGGCGTGTCGCGAAAATGCTGATAGCCGCGCACGGCTGGCGTGATGTCTTGCCCGGCGGCGTCGAGCAGCGTCACGCCCTGCCCGGCCTCGACCCGGCCGATTACGTGGACGGGCCAGCCGCCCGCCAATAACGGCGCCAGCTCGGCCGGTGGCAGGGTGAACGCCAACACATAGTCGTCGCCCCCGCTCAGTGCCGCGACGCGAGCCTCGTCATCGCCGACAAACGCCAGCAACGCCTGGGATAACGGCAGCGTCTCACGCTCAATGACCAGACTGACAGCCGATGCCTTGGCGATATGCCCACAATCGGCCAGCAGGCCGTCGGAGATGTCCATCGCAGACGTGGCCTTACCCCGAAGCGCGAGGCCCAGCGCCAACTGCGGTTGCGGTGACCAGTAATGGGCGAGCAGCGGATCAGCGATAGCCGCGTCCGCCGTGCGTTGCCCCAATACCAGCGGCAAAGCACCGGCAGCGTTACCCAACTCCCCGCCCACACACAGTAAGTCACCCGGCTGCGCACCACTGCGAACCAACGCCTGCCCGGCCGGCACACGGCCAAACACGGTCAGGGTCAGGCTCAGCGGCCCGCGGGTGGTATCGCCGCCCACCAGCCCCACACCGCAGCTCTGCGCCATGGCGTTCAAACCCTGGGCATAGCGTTGCAGCCAATCGGCATCGACGGTAGGTGTGGTGAGTGCGAGGGTGAAGGCCAGAGGGTGGGCGCCCATCGCGGCCAAGTCGCTGACTGCCACGGCCAACGAGCGCTGGCCGAGCAGGAACGGGTCGCAGGGGTCGGCAAAGTGCACGCCGGCCACCAGCGTGTCGGTGGAGATTGCCAGTTGCTCCCCGGCGGGGAGTGCCAGCAGGGCGCAGTCGTCGCCGATCCCCAGGGCAATACCTTCACCGCCCTGCGCACAGGGCGCGGCGGCGAAGTAGTTGCGGATCAGCTCGAACTCACCCATTCGGGACTCAAGCGACTTAGCGCTTGTGTTCCTTCACTTCAGCTTCACGCAGGCGCGGGGCCAGCTTGTCGAGCACGCCGTTGACGAACTTGTGGCCGTCGGTCGAACCGTAGACTTTCGCCAGCTCGATACCTTCGTTGATCACCACGCGGTAGGGTACGTCGACGCGCTTGAGCAGTTCCCAGGTGGACAGGCGCAGCACAGCCAGTTCAACCGGGTCGAGTTCTTCGATGGTCAGGTCAAGGCACGGGGCCAGCGCGGTGTCGATCTCGGTCAGGTTGGCCGGAACACCGTGCAGGATGTCGTGGAAGTAGCTCTGGTCGGCAAACGTGAAGTCGTTATCGACGCGAAATTGCGCTTCGATTTCGTTCAGCGAAGTACCAGCCATGTGGCGCTGGTACAGCGCCTGGGTGGCGAGCTGACGGGCAGCACGGCGTTTTTCGCTTTTCGAAGGCTTGCCGGCGTCGGCTGGACGTTCGTCGCGTGGGTTAAAACGATCGCTCTCGTCGGAAATCACTTGGCCTCCAACTGCGACAGCAGGCTGACCATTTCCAGGGCGGACAAGGCAGCTTCAGCGCCCTTGTTACCGGCCTTGGTGCCGGAACGCTCGATGGCTTGCTCGATGGAGTCTACGGTCAGTACGCCGAAAGCGACTGGCACGCCGAACTCCATGGACACCTGGGCCAGGCCCTTGGTGCATTCGCCAGCCACGTATTCGAAGTGCGGAGTACCGCCACGAATGACCGCGCCCAGGGCGATGATCGCCGCGTATTCACCCTGCTGCGCAACTTTTTGCGCAACCAGTGGAATTTCGAAGGCGCCAGGGGCGCGGATGATAGTGATGTCGCTCTCGCTCACACCGTGGCGAACCAGGGCATCCACGGCACCGCTTACCAGGCTTTCAACCACGAAGCTGTTGAAGCGGCCAACCACCAGGGCATAGCGGCCTTTGGGGGCGATGAAGGTACCTTCGATGGTCTTCAGGGTCATTCGACAAATCTCTTAAAGAGCCGGGACGCGAAAAGTGCGTCCCTCAGTGATGATTTAACCGCGAACAAGGGGCAGAAAACGCCGGCCTTTATTCGGAGGGCACATATTCTACAACTTCCAGGTCGAATCCGGATATCGCATTAAATTTCATCGGTGCGCTCATCAGGCGCATTTTGCGCACACCGAGGTCACGCAGGATCTGTGAACCGGCACCGACGATGCTGTAGGTGGTCGGTGTTTTGACCTGGGTGTGCTCGGCGGTTTCACGAATATGCGCGAGCAATACGTCGCCATCCACCGGGTTGCCGAGCAACAGCACCACACCACTGCCAGCCTCGGAAACCGCGGCCATGGCGGCGCGCAGGCTCCAACGGCCCGGCTGCTTGACCATCAGCAGGTCGCGCAGCGGGTCCATGTTGTGCACGCGCACCAGGGTCGGCTCTTCGGCGCAAATATTCCCCAAGGTGAGGGCCATGTGCACGTCGCCTTCGACTGAATCACGGTAGGTCACCAGGTTGAACTGGCCCAGTTCGCTGTCCAGCGGCTGCTCGGCAATCCGCTGAACGGTACGTTCGTGGATCATGCGGTAGTGAATCAGGTCGGCAATGGTGCCGATCTTGATGCCGTGTTCGGCCGCAAACGCCTCGAGTTCGGCGCGACGGGCCATGGTGCCGTCGTCGTTCATTACTTCGCAGATCACGCCGCTCGGTTCAAAACCGGCCATGCGCGCCAGGTCGCAGGCGGCTTCGGTGTGGCCGGCGCGAGCAAGGGTGCCGCCCGGTTGGGCCATCAGCGGGAAAATGTGGCCGGGGCTCACAATGTCTTCGGCCTTGGCGTCTTTGGCTGCAGCGGCCTGCACGGTGCGCGCACGGTCGGCGGCGGAAATGCCGGTGGTGACGCCGGTGGTCGCTTCAATCGATACGGTGAACTTGGTGCCGAAACCCGAACCATTGCGCGGCGCCATCAACGGCAGCTTGAGCAATTCGCAGCGCTCGCGGCTCATGGGCATGCAGATCAACCCACGGGCGTGCTTGGCCATAAAGTTGATGTGCTCGGGCTTGCAGGCCTCGGCGGCCATGATGATGTCGCCTTCGTTCTCGCGATCTTCGTCATCCATCAGGATGACCATCTTGCCTTGGCGGATGTCTTCAACCAGTTCTTCGATACTATTGAGCGCCACGCGGCACCCCCTTGGTCAGGATTTCAGGTAGCCGTTAGCGGCCAGAAAACTTTCAGTGATGTTCCCGGATGCTGGCTCTGCGGCCTTATCGCCCATCAGCAGGCGCTCCAGGTAACGGGCAAGCAAGTCGACTTCCAGGTTCACCCGGCGACCTGGCTGGTACGACGCCATGATGGTTTCGCTCAGGGTGTGCGGGATGATGGTCAGTTCGAATTCAGCGCCATTCACGGCGTTCACGGTCAGGCTGGTGCCGTCGACGGTGATCGAGCCTTTGTGGGCGATGTACTTGGCCAGCTCTTTCGGCGCGCGGATACGGAATTCCACGGCGCGCGCGTTTTCGCTGCGTGCAACCACTTCGCCGACGCCGTCAACGTGGCCGCTGACCAGGTGGCCGCCCAAACGGGTGGTCGGGGTCAGGGCTTTTTCCAGGTTGACCGGGCTGCCGGCTTTGAGGTCATTCATCGCGGTGCAGTCCAGGGTTTCCCGGCTGACGTCGGCGGCAAAGCCGTTACCCGGCAACTCGATGACGGTCAGGCACACGCCGCTGACGGCGATGCTGTCGCCCAGTTTGACGTCGCCGAGGTCGAGCTTGCCGGTTTCAACCAGCAGGCGCACGTCGCCGCCCTTTGGGGTCATGGCGCGGATGCTGCCGATGGATTCGATAATGCCGGTGAACATGGCCTTCTCCTGGAAAACGGTGCGGGCGCTTGAGCGCCCGGTCAGAATTATACGCTCGCTGGTGGTAGCGGGATGGCAGTGACTCGCCAGTCGTCGCCTACAGCGCGCATTTCAGTGATCTTGAGTTGGGGGGCATCGGCCAGTTTCTCAAGCGGCCAGTCCAGCAAAGGCCGGGCGGCGGAGCCCAGGAACTTGCCGGCGACGAAAATCACGTATTCGTCGACCAGGCCCTGCTGGGCAAACGCGCCCGCCAGGCTTGGGCCGGCTTCTACCAGCACGTCATTTACGCCACGGGCAGCCAGCGCCACCAGCGCCGAGCGCAGGTCAACCTGCCCTTCGACGCCCGGCACCACCAGGCATTCCGGGCCACGGGGGAACTGGTTTTCCGGAGTGACGCAGGTGATGACCAGCGCCGGGCCCGCCTTGAAGAACGGTGCGTTGAGCGGCACCCGCAGGCGACCGTCGATGAGCACGCGCAATGGCGGGCGCGACATGGCCAGGGCGGTGGTTTCTGCGTCCAGGCCCAATTCGGCGGCGCGTACGGTCAGGCGCGCACCGTCAGCCAGCACCGTGTCGGCGCCGGTCAGCACCACACTGGCCTCGGCACGCAGGCGCTGCACGGCGGCGCGGGCAGCAGGCCCGGTGATCCATTGGCTTTCGCCGCTCGCCATCGCGGTACGGCCGTCCAGGCTCATCGCCAGCTTGACCCGCACAAACGGCAGGCCGTGTTCCATACGCTTGAGGAAGCCGGGGTTCAGCGCGCGCGCTTGTTGTTCCAGCACGCCGCTGTGGGTTTCGATACCGGCTTGAGCCAAACGCTGCAGGCCGCGCCCGGCGACCTCCGGGTTCGGGTCCTGCATCCCGGCCACCACGCGTGCCACACCGGCGGTCACCAGCGCATCGGCGCAGGGCGGCGTGCGCCCGTGGTGGCTGCACGGTTCGAGGGTCACGTACACCGTGGCGCCACGGGCCTTGTCGCCGGCGGCGCGCAGGGCGTTCGGCTCGGCATGGGGCTCGCCGGTGCGTTCATGCCAGCCTTCGCCGACAATCTGCCCATCCCGCACTATCACACAGCCCACCCGTGGGTTGGGGTGGGTGGTGTACAGGCCTTTGCGCGCCAGTTCGAGGGCGCGGGCCATGTAATGGGCGTCGAGGACCGCTTGTTCGGCAGACGGAGGGTTCATTCTTTGGCAGGCTCACGGGCCAGGCGGTCGATTTCTTCGCGGAACTCATTGAGGTCCTGGAAGCGTCGATACACCGAGGCGAAACGGATATAGGCGACTTCGTCGAGCTTTTGCAGCTCGCCCATCACCAGCTCTCCAACCACCAGGGATTTGACCTCGCGCTCGCCGGTGGCGCGCAGCTTGTGCTTGATATGCACCAGCGCCGCCTCCAGCCGCTCGACACTCACCGGGCGTTTTTCCAGGGCACGCTGCATACCGGCGCGCAGTTTTTCTTCGTCGAAAGGCTGGCGGCTGCCGTCGGACTTGATCAGACGTGGCAATACCAGTTCGGCGGTTTCGAAGGTGGTGAAACGTTCACCGCAGCCAGAGGCCAGGCATTCGCGCCGGCGGCGTACTTGATCGCCCTCGGCGACCAGACGCGAGTCAATGACCTTGGTGTCGTTGGCACCGCAGAAGGGACAGTGCATGGTTGGCAGGCAACAAAAAATGGGAGGGCCATGGTAGCGCATCCCCGTGGCAAGACAAGCCATAGCCTTTACGGTATATAGGCTGACTATTATGTTTCATATTTTTTAAGCCACGGATTTTGCCCTTTCTGGAGCCGTACATGCAGTTACGACCACTTGTTTTACTCGCCCTGTTCAGTTTTCTGGTCGCCTGCAGCAGCGAAGCCCCAAAACCGTCGACGCCTCAACCGGCGCCTGCCCAAGAGAAAAAAGTCCCCGGCATCGAAGACTTGGGCCCACTGCCGGCTTACCAGCGTGAAATCAACGGCACCCTCAATGGCGTGCCGGCCAACGCCGAAGTCGAACTGGCCCTGTTGGTGATCGATGAACGTAACCGCCCGCAACAATTGCTCGCCAGCAGCGTACTCACCGGCAACGGCAAGCCCCTGGCCTTCCGCTTGCGTTTTAATCCAGAAGCTTTCCCGGCCGGTGCACGGGTTGAACTGCGCGGTCGCGCCAGCCAGTCCGGCCAGTTGATCCTGCACCTGCCCGCGGTGCGCATCACCCAGGCGATCACCCAGACCACCGGCCCGCTGCAACTCGTCCGGGCACCATGACGCCACCGCTGGGCCTGCAACGCGCCCTGAGCGAACTGATCGGGGACGCGCACCTGGTGCCCTGCCCGCTGCCAGGCACCGCGCTGTCGTTGTGGCTGCTGGATGCAGACAACATGGACCGTGCCTTCAGCCAGGAAGAGACCCGGCGCATCCTGCATGAACCGCCGTACTGGAGTTTTTGCTGGGCCAGCGGTTTGGCACTGGCGCGCTACCTGGCGGCGAATCCCGAGTGGGTGGCGGGCAAACGCGTGCTGGATTTTGGCGCCGGTTCCGGCGTGGCCGGCATAGCGGCGGTTAAAGCCGGCGCGCTGGAAGTGGTGGCCTGCGACCTCGACCCGCTGGCCTTGGCCGCTTGCCGGGCAAACGCCGAACTCAATGGTGTAGCGCTGAGTTATTCAGCCGACTTTTTTGCCGAGGCCGACCGCTTCGACCTGATCCTGGTGGCCGACGTACTCTACGACCGCGCCAACCTGCCGCTGCTCGACCACTTCCTGACACGCGGCCGTGAAGCGCTGGTGGCTGACTCAAGGGTGCGTGACTTCCAGCACCCGGCTTATCAGCGCCTGGACATCCTCGATGCGCTGACGCTGCCGGACCTGGCCGAGCCTTGGGAGTTTCGCAAGGTGAGCCTGTACCATTCGCGGCGCACTTGAGGCCATCGCGGGCAAGCCCGCTCCCACAGTTGAGCGCATTCTCCAGTAAGGGCTGGCTTGCACTCATCATGCTTTCAGCCAACCTCGCCAGCCCTTATAGTTGCCCCATTCCCGCTTTATTCGAGACGCCCCATGAGTGAGCCCACGCCGTACATCTTCGACGCCACCACTGCTACGTTCGACCAGGCAGTGATTCAGAACTCATTCGAAAAACCCGTGCTGGTGGATTTCTGGGCCGAGTGGTGTGCGCCGTGCAAGGCATTGATGCCGATGCTGGCGAAAATCGCCGAGAGTTATCAGGGCGAGTTGCTGCTGGCCAAGGTCGATTGCGAAGCCGAGCAGGACATCGTCGCGCGTTTTGGCATTCAAAGCCTGCCCACGGTGGTGCTGTTCAAGGACGGCCAGCCGGTGGACGGGTTCGCCGGGGCACAACCGGAGTCGGCCGTGCGAGCGATGCTGGAACCCCACGTAAAGATGCCGCCACCGAAAGCGGCTGACCCGTTGGAACAGGCCCAGGCGTTGTTTGCAGAAGGCCGTATCAGCGATGCAGAGGCCGTGCTGGTGGCGCTGTTGGGCGAGGACAACACCAACGCTGGCGCGCTGATTCTGTATGCACGCTGCCTGGCTGAGCGCGGTGAATTGGGCGAAGCTCAGGCTGTACTCGACGCGGTGAAAAGCGACGATCACAAAGCCGCCCTCGCCGGCGCCAAGGCGCAAATCACCTTCCTGCGCCAGGCCGCCGACCTGCCGGACGCCGCCGACTTGAAAAGCCGCCTGGCGCAAGACCCGCAGGATGATGAAGCAGCCTATCAGTTGGCGATTCAGCAACTGGCGCGCCAGCAATACGACGCCGCGCTGGAAGGCCTGCTCAAGCTGTTTATCCGCAACCGCAGCTACAGCGAAGGCTTGCCGCACAAGACGTTGCTGCAGGTGTTTGAACTGCTCGGCAATGACCATCCGCTGGTCACGGTGTACCGTCGCAAGCTGTTCGCCGCGCTGTATTAATCGCCGATCCAGCTGTACAGCGGCGTATCCCCGCCGCTGGCCACTTTCACACTGGCGCTGTGGCGCAGCCGCACAAGCAGGCGTTTGCCTGAGGCCGCATCACCGGCCAAGCCCTCAAGCTGATCAAGCAACTCAAGCCCATTGAGTTGCCCGGCCTTGCGCAACAGATCCTGGGCGTTCTGCCACAAATCATCGTTGTGTTTGACCGGCGCAACAGCGGGCGCACTCGGCGCCGGTGTTGCCTGCAAGTGGGCGCCCAGGCGTGCCCAATCGCCGTCATCGAGTTCCAGGGTCAAATCCACCGGCATGTCACCGACGGTTCCACGAATTCGCAACATCGCGCTTACTCCCGTAGTTTTCCGACCCGCATGCTCCCACGCGACTTGCACAACGCCAAGCGGGCGTTCAAACTGGCGCGAATATTGTTATAAGATCACATAACAAAACTTTCATCTTATGGAGCCTTCTCATGCGCCGCCTGCTGCTTGCCTTGCCGTTTGCCCTGTTGCCCCTGGCCATCGCCCATGCCGCCGATGAACACGATCATGAGCATGAACACGGCAGCCTCGGTGCCCACGAGCACGGTGTCGGCCGGCTCAATGCGGTACTCGACGGCCAGGCGCTTGAGCTGGAATTCGACAGCCCGGCCATGAACCTTGTGGGCTTTGAACACAAGGCCACCACGCCTGCCGACAAGGCC
This sequence comes from Pseudomonas sp. FP2338, assembly GCF_030687515.1. Classification (NCBI taxonomy): domain Bacteria; kingdom Pseudomonadati; phylum Pseudomonadota; class Gammaproteobacteria; order Pseudomonadales; family Pseudomonadaceae; genus Pseudomonas; species Pseudomonas sp. FP2338. The sequence goes on from NZ_CP117436.1 coordinate 5,729,463, forward strand.
AAGGTCACCGCCGCGCGCAAACAATTGGAAAATCCGCTGGCGCTGTTCAACCTGCCCAAAGCAGCCGGCTGCGTGATCAGCACCCAGGAACTCAACAGCCCGTTGTTCGGCGACAAACCTGAAGCCGACCATGATGAGGACGATGACGACCACGCCACCGACGGCAAAGGCGCTGCCGCCCACGAACATCATCACGACCACAGCGAAATCCACGCCCACTACCAGTTCACCTGCGCTACGCCGACGGCCCTGAGCAACCTTGACCTGACCCAAGTGTTCAAGACCTTCCCTGCCACTCAGAAGATTCAGGTACAACTGATCGGCCCAAGCGGCCAGCAAGGTGTTGAAGCGACGGCCAGCGCAGCCACCCTGAAATTCTGATTTGAAACACGGTCAATGTGGGAGCTGGCTTGCTGTGACGAGGGAGCTTGCTCCCGCTGGACCGGGCTGGCGCTCCAGTGCGAAGCGGTCCCTGCTTTTTTCTGGGGCTGCTACGCAGCCCAGCGGGAGCAAGCTCCCTCGCCACAAAAGCCAGCTCCCACATGGGATCGGTGCCATCATCCAAATCAAACCAGACCACTGATTCCCTATGACCCAAGCACTGATCGAACTGTCTGACCTGGGCTTCAACTGGCCCGGCCACCCGCAGTTGCTGGACATCCCCGCGTTCCGCCTGGAAGCGGGAGAAACCCTGTTTCTAAAGGGCCCGAGTGGCAGTGGCAAAACCACTTTGCTCGGGCTGCTGGGCGGCGTGCAGAAACCCAGCCAGGGCAGCATCCGCCTGCTCGGCCAGGAGCTGACCGAACTCTCGGCCGGTGCCCGCGACCGCTTCCGCGTTGATCACACGGGCTACATATTTCAGCAATTCAACCTGCTGCCGTTTCTCTCCGTGCGCGAGAACGTCGAGCTGCCGTGTCACTTTTCCAGGCTGCGTGCGCAGCGGGCAACTCAGCGTCACGGCAGTGTCGACCAGGCCGCCGCGACCTTGCTGGCGCATTTGGGCTTGAAGGACAAAGACCTGCTGGAACGCCGCGCCGACTCGCTGTCCATCGGCCAGCAACAGCGCGTGGCCGCCGCCCGCGCGTTGATCGGCCAACCGGAACTGGTGATCGCCGACGAACCCACCTCGGCCCTGGATTACGACGCCCGCGAAGCGTTTATCCGGCTGTTGTTTGCCGAATGCCGCGAAGCCGGCGCCAGCCTGTTGTTTGTCAGCCATGACCAGAGCCTCGCGCCGCTGTTCGACCGCCACCTGTCGCTGGCCGAACTCAATCGCGCCGCCACGCCCGCAGAGGTTTGAGATGTATCTGTTTCGTCTAGCCATGGCCAGCCTGGCTAACCGCCGCTTTACCGCGATCCTCACCGCCTTCGCCATCGCCCTTTCGGTGTGCCTGTTACTCGCCGTGGAACGCGTGCGTGTTGAGGCGCGCAACAGTTTCGCCAGCACCATCAGCGGCACTGACCTGATCGTCGGCGCCCGCTCCGGCTCGGTCAACTTGCTGCTGTACTCGGTATTCCGCATCGGCAACGCCACCAACAACATCCGCTGGGACAGCTTCGAGCACTTCGCCGCCAGCCCGCAGGTGAAATGGGCGATCCCGATTTCACTCGGCGACTCGCACCGTGGCTATCGCGTGATGGGCACCAACGAGTCCTACTTCGAGCATTACCAATACGGCCGCAAGCAAAACCTCGAACTGGCCAGCGGCCGCGCCTTCGCCACTGACCCGTTTGAGGTGGTGCTGGGCGCCGAAGTGGCGGATGCGCTGCACTACAAGCTCGGCGACAAGCTGGTGCTGGCCCACGGCGTAGCGGTGGTGAGCCTGGTCAAGCACGATGACAAACCCTTCACCGTGGTCGGCATTCTCAAGCGCACCGGCACGCCGGTAGACCGCACGCTGCACATCAGCCTCGGCGGCATGGAGGCGATCCATATCGACTGGCACAACGGCGTGCCGGCCCAGGGCAAAGGCCGTATCAGTGCTGACCAGGCACGCAATATGGACCTCACGCCGCAAGCGATCACCGCGTTCATGCTGGGCCTGAACAACAAGATTTCCACCTTTGCGCTGCAACGCGAGATCAATGAATTCCGTGGCGAGCCGATGCTGGCAATCCTGCCGGGCGTGGCGCTGCAAGAGCTGTGGAGCATGATGGGCACCGCCGAAAAAGCGCTGTTCGTGATCTCGCTGTTCGTGGTGCTGACTGGCTTGATCGGCATGCTCACCGCAATCCTCACCAGCCTCAATGAACGCCGCCGCGAGATGGCGATTTTGCGTTCGGTGGGCGCACGGCCGTGGCACATTGCGACACTGCTGATCTTCGAAGCCTTCGCGCTGGCTTTGTCGGGCGTCGTGGCGGGCGTGGGTCTGCTGTACGTGTGCATCGCCGCGTCGCGCGGGTATTTGCAGGCCAACTACGGCCTGGACCTGCCGATGTCGTGGCCGAGCGAATATGAATGGACCTTGCTCGTCGGTATCCTGGCCGCCGCGCTGTTGATGGGCAGCGTGCCCGCGTGGCGCGCCTATCGGCAATCTTTGGCCGATGGCCTGTCCATACGTTTATGAGGAAGCTGTCGATGCGTCGTGCCCTGTTTGCGCTGTTGCTGCTGGTGGTGGTGCCCGCCTGGGCCGACGAGCAGCCCAAGGACCTGTCTTGGCAGGAAATGATTCCACCGGACGCGCCGCCGGAAATCCCCAATATGAAACCGCTGCACGACCTGTCGAACATGGCTGATGCGCTGTCGGTCGAGGCCGCGCCTGCGGCCAAACAGGAACTGCCCAACGCGCCGGTGGTGCAGAGCCTTAACGGCAAGCACATCCGTTTGCCGGGCTATATCGTGCCGCTGGAAGTCAGCGAAGAAGGCCGCACCACCGAGTTTCTGCTGGTGCCGTATTTCGGTGCGTGCATCCACGTACCGCCGCCGCCGTCGAACCAGATCGTGCATGTGAAAAGCGAAGTCGGCGTGAAGCTTGATGAGCTGTATCAGCCGTATTGGATCGAAGGGGCGATGCAGGTCAAGCCGTCGTCCAGTGAGCTGGCCGACGCCGGTTACCAGATGGATGCCGAGAAGATTTACGTCTACGAACTGCAGGAATAACACCTTCCCAGGAACACCCAGGATCAAATGTGGGAGCGGGCTTGCTCGCGAATGCGCTGTGTCAGTCAACCGATTTATCGACTGACTGACCGCTTTCGCGAGCAAGCCCGCTCCCACATTTTTGATCAGTGGTGCAAGTGATTGATCGAGCTTTCATTGAGCTGAATCAAAAGATCGAACGGAACGATCTTTACCATTGGACGTACAACTTTTAACGTCCTTTTGGAGCTCCCATGAACAAGTCTCTGCTCGGCGCGTCCCTCTTCGCGCTCGCCCTCGCCGCCCCTGTCGCACACGCTCACGAAGCGGGTGACATTCTGATTCGTGCCGGTGCAATTACCGTGAACCCGAAAGCAGACAGTGGCCACGTGAAGGTTGACCAGGGGCCATTGGCCGGCACCAACCTGGGCGGCAAGGCCACCATGAGCAGCGACACCCAACTGGGCCTCAACTTCGCCTACATGATTACCAACCACATCGGTATCGAACTGCTGGCCGCCACGCCGTTCGAGCATGACGTGAAGATCAAGAACACCGCCCTGGGCGCCGCCAACGGCAAGCTCGGTACGCTCAAGCACCTGCCGCCGACCTTGAGCGTCGTGTACTACCCGCTGGACAACAAGTCCGCGTTCCAGCCGTATGTAGGCGCCGGTATCAACTACACCTGGATCTACGACGAGCACGTCGGCAGCCGCGCCGAACAAGCCGGTTTCAGCAACTTCAAGGCCGAGAACTCCTGGGGCTGGGCCGCGCAGATCGGTGCCGACTACATGATCAACGACAAGTGGATGATCAACGCCCAGGCGCGTTACATCGACATCAGCACCAAGGCGACTGTGGATAACAATGCGCTGGGCCAAGGCACACGTGCCAAGGTCAATGTGGATGTTGACCCGATGGTTTACATGGTGGGTATTGGTTACAAGTTCTAAACAACACCGCAGAACCCAATGTGGGAGCTGGGTTTGTGTGGGAGTCGGGCTTGCCCGCGATGCAGGCACCTCGGTGTATCAGTGATACCGGGGTGATGCTATCGCAGGCAAGCCAGCTCCCACATAAACCTGCTCCCACATTTTTTTGTGTTGCCTTCAGCTATGCCGGTAGAACCGATCCAGCAACGCCGGCAACCCCGCCCGCCACGCCCGTGGCTTGATGCCAAAGGTGTGAAGGATTTTCTTGCAGGCCAGCACCGCGTGCTGCGGCTCGTCCGCCGCATCCGGCCGGGCCGCATGGGCCTGGGCGGTGGGTGATTCGATCGCCAGCGGATGGAAATTGCGCGCTTCAGTAAGGATCGCCTGGCCCAGCGCCAACGGCGTGGTCGCTTCGTGGCCGGCGTAGTGATAGGTGCCCCACAGCGGCGCCGCGCAATCGAGTTGCTTGAGCACCGAAATGATCACCCGCGCCGCATCGTCCACCGGCGTAGGGTTGCCGCGCCGGTCATCGGCCATCAGCAATTCATCGGGTTTCTCGGCACGGGCCAGGAAGCGCCCGAGGGTGCCATCCACACTGTCATCCAGCAGCCAGCCAAAGCGCAGCAGCACATGTTGCGGGCAGGTGGCGCGCACGCTCTGCTCGATCCGCCATAACGCCTGGCCGCGCAGGCCCAGGGGTACCGGCTCGTCTTTTTCGCTGTAGGCGGTGGCGCGGGAGCCATCGAACACGCGGTAGCTGGACGGTTGCAGCAAGGTGATGTTGTGGTGCTGGCACAGTTCGGCCAGGCGTTCGATGGCGAACTCCTGGGCGGCCAAACGTGTTTCGCTGACCGCTTCGGCCTGGAACCAGTCGAAATAGTAGGCGAGGTTGATCAGCGCATCGGGACGGGTGTCGTCGAGCAATTGGGTGAGGCTCGCGGCATCCCAGCCGTCTTGGGGCGGTTTAGGTGCGAGGAAACCGATGTCTTCCTCTGCACCGAGGCGAATCAGCGCCTGCCCGAGGGCATTCCCGCCGCCCAGTAACATAAGGCGCATTCGCATAGATTGAGCAGGCCCGGTCTGTTTGGAACGATGGTTATTATCGGCAGGCGTGTGCGCCTTGCCGTAGGTTGTTGCCAGAATCGTTGCATTTTGCGGGTTTGTAGCGCAACCGTCACGGACAAAGTACCTGATTGCAACTTGTTGGAATGGGCAGTATCAATCAATAGATGAACCTTCCCGAATCAACCGACACGGTATTGGACGGCTTCCACCCCGCCGTCAGTGCCTGGTTTGGCAATACCTTTCCCTCGGTGACCGGCGCCCAGGCCCAGGCGTGGCCGCTGATCCGCCAACGCCGCTCAACCTTGATCGCCGCGCCCACAGGCTCCGGCAAAACCCTCACCGCGTTCCTGGCGGTGCTCGATGACCTGGTGCACCAAGGTTTGGCCAACGGTGGGCAACTGCCGGACGAAACGCTGGTGGTGTACGTGTCGCCGCTCAAGGCGCTGTCCAACGATATCCAGATCAACCTGCAAAACCCACTGGCCGGCATCACCGCGCAATTACAGGCGCAGGGCTTGCCGCCGCTGACTATCCGCACTGCCGTGCGCACCGGCGACACCCCGCAAAAAGACCGCGCGCACATGCGCAAACGGCCGCCGCATATCCTCGTCACCACGCCGGAATCACTCTACGTACTGCTGGGCTCGGACTCCGGTCGGCAAATGCTTTCCAGCACGCGCACGGTGATCGTCGACGAAATCCACGCCATCGCCGCCGGCAAACGCGGCAGCCACCTGGCCCTGAGCCTGGAGCGCCTGCAAGGTTTATGCAGCGAGCCGTTGACCCGTGTCGGCTTGTCGGCCACGCAAAAGCCTATCGAGGCGGTGTCACGCTTTTTGGTCGGCAGCGGGCGTGAGTGCGCCATCGTCGATATCGGCCACGCGCGCCCCCGCGACCTGGATATCGAAGTACCGCCGGTGCCGCTCTCGGCGGTGATGGCCAACGATGTGTGGGAATTGGTCTACGACCGCCTTGCCACACTGGCCCGCGAACACCGCACTACGCTGGTGTTCGTCAACACTCGGCGCCTGGCCGAACGCCTGGCCCGGCACTTGAGCGAGCGTTTGGGCAAGACCGCCGTGGCCGCGCACCACGGCAGCCTGGCCAAAGAGCTGCGCCTGGACGCCGAGCAACGGCTCAAGGCCGGTGAGCTGCAAGTGCTGATCGCCACCGCGTCGCTGGAATTGGGGATTGATATCGGTGAGGTCGACCTGGTCTGCCAGATCGGCTCACCCGGTTCCATCAACGGTTTTCTGCAAAGGGTTGGGCGTTCCGGCCACCAGGTCGGCGGCACGCCCAAGGGACGGCTGTTCGCCACCACCCGCGATGACTTGATCGAATGCGCCGCCCTGCTCGACTGCGTGCGGCGCGGCGAACTGGACACCTTGCTCATCCCCATCGCCCCGCTGGACGTGCTGGCCCAGCAGATCATCGCCGAAGTCAGCGCCCGCGAATGGCCGGAACAGGCGTTGCTGGACCTCATCCGCCGCGCCTCACCCTACGCCGCACTCGATGAGCGCCACTACCAGGCACTGCTGCACATGCTCGCCGACGGCTACAACGGCCGCCAAGGCATCCGCAGCGCCTACCTGCACCGTGACGCCGTGACCCACACCCTGCGCGCCCGCCGTGGCGCCAAACTGACCGCCGTGACCAGCGGCGGCACCATCCCTGACAACGCCGACTACAGCGTATTGCTGGAGCCTCAGAGCCTGAACATTGGCAGTGTCAACGAAGACTTCGCGGTGGAAAGCATCGCCGGGGATATTTTCCAGCTCGGTAATACGTCCTACAGAATCCTGCGGGTAGAAAGCGGCAAAGTGCGCGTCGAAGATGCCCACGGCCAGCCGCCGACCATCCCGTTCTGGCTGGGTGAAGCGCCGGGGCGCAGCAACGAGTTGTCGGCGGCAGTCGCGCGTTTTCAGGGGCAGTTGGACGCGCTGCTCGCCACCACACCCGGTGACCTGCAACCCGCGCAAGACTGGCTCACCGCCAGCCTTGGCCTGAACCGCGCCAGCGCCGAACAGATCCTCGATTACCTGGCCCGTGCACGCCTGGCGCTGAGCGCTTTACCGTCCCAGGACACGTTGATCATGGAGCGGTTTTTCGACGAGTCCGGCGGCACTCAACTGATCATCCACACGCCGTTCGGCAGCCGCATCAACCGCGCGTGGGGCCTGGCACTGCGCAAGCGTTTTTGCCGCACGTTCAACTTTGAATTGCAGGCGGCCGCCAGCGAGAATGCAATCGTGCTGTCGCTGTCCACCAGCCACAGTTTTGAGCTGGATGAAGTGTGGCGCTATGTGAACAGCAACAGTGCCGAGCACCTGCTGATCCAGGCCGTGCTGGATGCGCCGCTGTTTGGCGTGCGCTGGCGCTGGAATGCCGGTGTGGCCCTGGCGTTGCCGCGCTACACCGGCGGGCGCAAGGTGGCGCCGCAGATTCAGCGCATGAAAAGCGAAGACCTGATCGCCAGCGTGTTTCCCGACCAGATTGCCTGCCTGGAAAACCTTGCCGGCGAGCGCGAAGTGCCTGAACACCCGCTGGTGGAGCAAACCCTTGACGACTGCCTGCACGAAGCCATGGACAGCGAGGGTTGGCTGACGCTGTTGCGACGCATGGAGAGTGGCGAAGTGCGCCTGATCAGCCGCGACCTGCCCGCGCCCTCGCCCATGGCCGCCGAAATTCTCAGCGCGCGGCCCTACACCTTTCTCGACGACGCGCCATTGGAAGAGCGCCGTACCCAGGCCGTGCTCAACCGTCGCTGGAGCGACCCGCACAGCACCGACGACCTCGGCGCGCTGGACGCCGAGGCCATTGCCGGCGTGCGTGAAGAAGCCTGGCCCGCGCCCAATGGCCTGGATGAAATGCATGAAGCGCTGATGAGCCTGGCCTGTATCGCCGGCAACGAAGTCACGCCGCAATGGGCCGAGTGGTTGCACGCCTTGGCCAAAGGTGGGCGCGCCTATCAACTGGAAAATGGCCTGTGGGTGGCGGTGGAGCGCCTGAGTTGCCTGCAAGCGATCTATCCGAATGACTTGCCGTTGTTGCCGGGCTTCGATGAGCTGTGGGCCTTTGATGATGCGCTGGCTGAAGTGTTGCGCGCGCGCCTCGGCGGTTTCGGCCCGTTGAGCCTGGCCGAGATCGCCACGCCGTTGGCGCTGCCGGTCGCGGATATCAGCCAGGCACTCGCTCGTCTGGAGCAGGAAGGCTACGTGCTGCGCGGCCATTTCAGCCCCGGCGCCAGCCAGGAACAATGGTGCGAGCGGCATTTGCTCGCGCGTATCCATCGCTACACAGTCAAGCGCCTGCGCCGGGAAATCGAGCCGGTGGCGCTGCAGGATTTCATGCGCTTTCTGTTCGATTGGCAGCACCTGTCCGACGGCACCCGTGGCCAGGGCAGCGCAATGTTGCCGCAGATTGTCGGGCAGTTCGAAGGCTACGCCGCCGCCACCTCGGCCTGGGACAGCGACTTGCTCAGCGCGCGGCTCAGGGACTATTCCTCCACCTGGCTCGACGAGCTGTGCCGCAGCGGCAAACTGGTGTGGACGCGCCTGAGCAACAAGGCCGGCGCCCTGGCACTGCGCAGTACGCCGGTGGTGTTGTTACCACGCAGCCAAGTGCCGTTGTGGAGCGGGCTGACCGAACCGACCGACAGCACCACATTGTCGCCCAAGGCGCAAAAGGTCCACCTGGCGCTGCGTGAACACGGCGCGCTGTTTTTCGACGAACTGGTGCACGAAGCCCATCTGCTGCGCAGCGAACTGGAAACCGCCTTGCAGGAACTGGTGGGCGCGGGGCTGGTGAATGCCGACAGTTTCGCCGGGCTGCGGGCCTTGACCACGCCCGCCAGCAAACGCCAGGCACGCAGTAGCCGGCGTGGGCGCGGGGCGTTTATCGGCGGCATGGACGACGCCGGGCGCTGGGCCCTGGTGCGCCGCTCCCCCACCGCCGCCGGACCGCATTCGGCCGAGACCCTGGAGCATGTGGCGATGACCCTGCTGCGCCGTTATGGCGTGGTGTTCTGGCGGTTGCTGGAGCGGGAAGCCGACTGGCTGCCAAGCTGGCGCGAATTGCTGCGCACCTTCCATCGCCTGGAGGCGCGGGGCGAGATTCGCGGCGGGCGGTTTGTGAGTGGTTTGGCGGGGGAACAGTTTGCGCTGCCGGAAGCGATTCCGTTGCTACGTGAGGTCAGACGCCGGCCGCATGACGGCAGTTTGATTTCAGTGTGCGGGGCGGACCCGTTGAACCTGGTGGGCACCTTGCTGCCCGGCAATAAAGTGCCGGCGGTGAGCGGCAATCGGATTGTGTATCGCGATGGCTTGCCGGCGGCGGTGATGGTCGCGGGTAAACAGCAGGTGTTGCTGGAGGAGGATTTGCAGGCGGTGCAGGAGAAGTTGATCAAGCGCTGAACCCTGTATGGACCTTGCCGGCCTCATCGCGGGCAAGCCCGGCTCCCACAGGTGAACACAATCCAAAGGTGGGAGCTGGCTTGCCTGCGATGAGGCCAGAAGAGTCAACACATCATTGGGGCCTGTGCTGCTCGGTCAACACCACCGGCCCCGGCACCTCTTCACCCGCCTCATCCACATGCGCCGCGCGCTTGGGCAACCAAACCTGCTGTGGATAAGTCTGCGCGAAGTGCACCTCATCACAGTTATCCACAAGTTTTTTCAGGCGCTGGTTAAACGCGCGGCTCACAGCATATTGCCCGCCCGACACGGTTCGGAACTGCGCCGTCAGCACCACGCCGTTGAGGTCCATCTTGTCGACCCCAAACACTTCCAGCGGACCTTGCAGGTTGTACTTGAGGAACACGTCGTCGCGGATCGACTGCCCGGCCTCACGAATCAGTTCCACCGCCTTGTCCACATCGGTGTCGTAAGTGAACTGCACCGAGAAGAACGCATAGGCAAACTGCCGCGACTGGTTGGTGACCGCCTTGATCTGCCCGAATGGCACCGAGTGCACAAAACCCTTGCCGTCACGCAGGCGCAGGGTGCGGATGGTCAAGCCTTCCACTGTGCCGGCATGGCCGGAATCGAGCACCACCCAATCGCCGATCGACAGCGTGTCTTCAATGATAATGAACAGGCCGGTGATCACGTCCTGCACCAATTGCTGAGAGCCAAAACCGATGGCCAGGCCGACCACACCGGCACCCGCCAGCAGCGGCGCGACATTGATGCCCAGGTTAGCCATGGTAGTGATCGCGCAGATCACCACCAGCACGATTTTCACCGCATTGCGCAGCAACGGCAGGATGGTTTTGACCCGTGTGCTGGGCTGGCGGCTGGAGCGTTTATTCACCGGCGGTTTCAACGCCTCCTGGATTGCCGTGTCGAGTACCACCCAGAACAGCCAGGTCACCAGCAGGATCAGGCCGATGCTGCTGAGAGAATCGCTGATCGCCCGACCCACCGAGTTACGCTGGGCAAATTCGAACAGCGACACACCCCAGATACGCCCGAGGACTTCGATAAACGCGATGGCCATGGCGATGCGCAATATTGCGTGCAGCAGGCTCAGAAAGCGCTCCTTGTAGGCGCTGCTGCGCTGGATCGCCACCTGGCTGCGGGACTTGAACAGGTGTTGCAACACCGTGCTGAGAAACACCGTGCCGATCAACAGAATCGTGGTGAACAGCGCGCAACGCAGGGCCTTCTGATTATCGTCGCCGGCGCCGATCAGGTTGATCGCCGAGACCAGCACCATCAACAGAATCGGCCAATACCACAGCCCGGAAAATACCCGCAGCGATTGCTGCAGCGCCGGGTGCTTGAGGCGCTGGGCCAACGGCCGGTTGCGGATCAGATGCGCGACCGGACGGCGCAGGCGCACCACCAGCACGCCGAAAATCACCGCTGCGAACAGGCCGGTAAACACCGCGATGCTGCTGGTGATATTGCCGCCCAACTGGCGGGCGATTTGCGGGCTGGTCAGGGCATCGCTGAGGGCGGCGAGAAAGCCGATCAGGAACAGCGGCTTGGGGCAATAGTGGCGAATAATCTGCACGGCCGGGCGCTTGTGGCCGACGTTGAACATGACGATGACGCACAACAGCATCGACGTGGAGAAGATGCCGCTGCTGGTGGCATAGGCAAAACACAGCGCCAGCGCACGGCCTACGGAGCTGGGTAAAAAGTGGCTGACGTAAAGCGTCAGCGGCAGGCAGACCAGGGCCGGGATCGTGTAGGGCACCACGTAGCCCAATACGCCTTGCAGACGCTCGCGCCGTGCAACGAAACGCCGCCGACCTAGGCGCTGCACGCTAAAGCGCCCGAGCAGTGTGAGTGCCGCAAAGGCGCCGACCCACACCCCGGACAGCAGCAGGAAGTCCCCGGCCACGCTCCACGGCGAACGTTGCGCGGTCTGATCGACCAGCCGCCCGACCTCATCCGCCGCACGGTCGGCGCGCAGGCGCCAGGCGTCGATGAGGTTCTGGTTAAGGTCGAGCTTATCTTGCACATCATCAATGCTGGAGCTGATGGCGCCGAGCAAGCCACCTTCGACCAGCAACTCCGGCTTGGCGGGAGCCTCAGCTGCCGCAGGCGCCGGGGCTGCGGCTTGCAGCGCGCCATTGCCACACACCAACAGCGCGACGAGCAGTAATGCAGTCTTTAGATTCAGCAAAACACCGGGCTCCTTCGGCAGGGTCTGTAAGGAACTGAGTGCCTTGGCACCGGCAAAGTTCGCTTTGCGTGACAGGTATACCGCCTGTAGGTCACTCGAAACTTTCCCCCAACAGCCGCAGTCAGCCAATAACACAGGCCTCACCCTTTACTTATCCACAGGAGCGATCATGGCTGCGATTGCCGACTGGGTGCCCGTTACGCCCAGCACCGCCATCACCCGCTTCACCGTGCTGACGGTCAATATCCATAAGGGTTTCACCGCGTTGAACCGACGCTTCATCCTGCCCGAGTTGCGTGAGGCGGTGCGCAGCGTGGGCGCCGACATGGTGTTCCTGCAGGAAATCCACGGCACCCATGAGCGTCACCCACAGCGCTACAGCGACTGGCCGAAGATGCCGCAGTATGAGTTCCTTGCCGACAGCATCTGGCCGCAGTTCGCCTACGGCCGCAACGCGGTCTACCCGCATGGCGACCACGGCAACGCGCTGCTGTCCAAATTCCAGATCATCCGCTACGACAACCTCGACATTTCCCAGAGCGGCCATGAAAGCCGGGGCCTGCTGCATTGCGTGCTGCGCTTGCCGGGCAGCAGCCAAGAGGTGCATGCGATCTGCATGCACCTGGGCCTGCGCGAGGTGCATCGCCAGCAGCAATTGCGTTTGCTGGAGCAACGCATCGCCGAGATTCCGGCTGACGCGGCGCTGATCGTCGCCGGTGATTTCAATGACTGGCGCCAGAAGGCCGACTTGAGCCAAAGCGGGCTCAGGGAGGTGTTTATCGAAGCCCATGGCAAACCGGCGCGCACCTTTCCGGCGCGCCTGCCCTTGCTGCCTTTGGATCGCATCTATGTGCGTAACCTCAAGGTTCATAACCCTAGGGCGCTGACGACGCGGCCGTGGTCTCACCTGTCAGACCACGTGCCGTTGTCGGTGGAGATTGAGCTATGAATGTCGCCGTGGAACACATCGCCACCGACCAGCCGCCGGATGATGCCAAGGTTCGCGACCTGGATTACGGCTGGCAACCGGGCAATCGCATTGAGCTGCTGGAGAACGGCGAGGCGTACTTTCCCGCCGTCTTCGAGGCCATGCGCCAGGCGCAGCGGGAGATCCTGCTGGAAACCTTTATTCTGTTCGAAGACAAGGTTGGCCATGAACTGCAAGGCATCCTGATCGAGGCGGCGCAGCGCGGCGTAAAGGTGATCGTCAGCCTCGATGGGTTTGGCTGCGGCGAGCTGAGCCCTGCCTTTCTCGGTGAGCTGGCCGAGGCCGGGGTGGCGGTGCAAATGTTTGACCCGGCAGCGAAGCTAGTGGGTATTCGCACCAACTGGTTCCGTCGCCTGCACCGCAAGATCGTGGTGGTGGACGCCGCCGTGGCGTTTATCGGCGGGATCAATTTTTCTGCCGACCACCTGGGTGATTTCGGCCCCGAAGCCAAGCAGGATTATGCCGTGCAGGTGAGCGGCCCGGCCGTGGCGGACCTGCATCATTTCGCCCTCGCCCAAAGTGGCCGCCAGGTGCGCACGCGACGCGGCTGGCGACGCCGCCAGCAACGGCCATCGCTGTGGCCGACGCACACCGACGACGGCCTGGTGCGCCTGATTTACCGCGATAACCTGCAACACCGCGATGACATCGAAGAGGCCTACATCCACGCCTTGAGCAAGGCGCAAAAACGCGTGGTGATTGCCAACGCCTACTTCTTCCCCGGCTACCGCCTGCTGCGTGAAATCCGCAATGCCGCGCGGCGTGGCGTGCAGGTGCAATTGATCATGCAGGGCCAGCCCGATGTGCTGCTGGCCAAACTCGCGGCGCGCATGCTGTATGACTATCTGCTCAAGGATGGCGTGGTGATTCACGAGTATTGCCAGCGCCCGCTGCACGGCAAAGTGGCCTTGGTGGATGACGACTGGAGCACCGTGGGTTCAAGCAACCTGGACCCCTTGAGCCTGTCGCTGAACCTGGAAGCCAACGTGTTGATTCGTGACCACGCGTTCAATCAACAGCTGTACGAAAGCCTGGAAACACTGGCGCGCAATCATTGCCAGACCATGCCGGAAAAGCGCAAGCCGCGCCTGTGGTTATGGCGATTGACCGTGGGCTTTTTGGTGTTCCATGTCATGCGGCACTTCCCCGCCCTGACGGGTTGGCTGCCGGCACACAAACCGCGCCTCAAGCCATTCGAGAGCCAGGCCCATGACCACTGAAAGCGGCGGCTCGCGGTTCAAGCGCTGGAAGAAACCGCTAACGATCGCGTTTTTTCTGCTGCTGATTGTGCTGTTCACCCTGCTCGCGCGGCGCATCGACTGGAGCGAAGTGCTGCAGACGCTGGCGGACTTCAAACTGCGCACGCTGTTGATCGCCGGTGGGCTGACGCTCTGCAGTTTTCTTGTCTACGCCAGCTTCGACCTGATCGGCCGCACTTATATTCGCCAGGATTTGCGCTGGAAGCAGATCCTGCCGGTGGGGATCATCAGCTATGCCTTCAACCTCAACCTGAGCGCGTGGGTCGGTGGCATTGCCATGCGCTATCGGCTGTATTCGCGGCTCGGGGTGAGCACCAGCAATATCGCCAAAATCCTTGGGCTGAGCCTGGCCACCAACTGGTTTGGCTATATGGCCGTGGCCGGTGTGGTGTTCAGCAGTGGGTTGGTGACCATGCCGCCGGGTTGGAAGGTCAGCAGCGGCGCGTTGCAAGGCATTGGCGTGCTGTTGGTGCTTGCCAGCCTGGGCTACTTGGCTGCGTGCCAGTTTGCAAAGAAACGCGCGTGGTCGGTCAAAGGTATCGAGATCAACTTGCCGTCGTTGCGCATGGCCTGTTTGCAGCTGGCGCTGGGTGCGTTGAACTGGTCGTTGATGGCGGCGGTGATCTTCACTTTGCTGCCGGCCAAGCTGGACTACCCGCTGGTATTGGGCGTGCTGCTGATCAGCGCGATTGCCGGGGTGATCACCCATATCCCCGCCGGGCTCGGAGTGCTGGAGGCCGTGTTTATCGCGCTGATGCAGCATGAGGCATCGCGGGGCAGTTTGCTCGCAGGGCTGATTGCCTACCGGGCGATCTACTTTATTTTGCCGCTGCTGGTGGCGTTGGTGATGTACCTGGTGGTGGAGGCCAAGGCCAAGGCGTTGCGGGTCAAGAAGACACCGGCTTGAACGGTGTCGGCAGTTCGATCGCCATCGCGGGCAAGCCCGCTCCCACAGGTTGCAATACATTCCAAGTGTGGGAGCCGGGCTTGCCCGCGATGAGGCCCTAAAGGGCACCACACTATCGTGATTGAATAATGCTCAACCGCTCCCCCACCACCATCTCGGTAATCCAGTCCACCAGGATCGAGGTGTAGGCCTGCTGCGACACCGGGTCGCTCAGCGAGTGGTCGGCGCCATCGATGATCCGGTGGGTCAGCGAATGGGTGTGCTGGCACGCAGCCCGGTAGCTCATGATGGTGGCATGGGGCACGTGGTCGTCGGTTTCCGACTCGACGATCAGTACATCACCGCTGAACTTGGCGCAGGCGTGCAAGGCACGGTTGGTTTCGGCGTGCACCAGGGTGCTGCGATAATCCATCAGGTCGGCCTTATCCAGGTCGCGCTTGGGCTTGAGCCACTCCTGGTCGCGGTACAGCGCCGGCACGCGCAGCGCCAACCAGCGTACCGGGCGCAATGAAGTGAGAATCGCCGCCAGGTAGCCACCATAACTGGTGCCCACCACGGCCACGGCCGAGGTGTCGATGGCGGGGTGTGAGAGCAGGCGATCGTAGGCCGCCAGCAAGTCGCGCAGGTTGTCTTCACGGGTGACGCGGGACAAGGGAATGCCGGTGCCGGCATGGCCGCGCAGGTCGAAGGTCAGGCACACGCAGCCTAAGCCCGCGATGCCTTTGGCGCGCTCAAGGTCGCGCTCCTGGCTGCCGCCCCAGCCGTGCACAAACAACACGCCGGGGACTTTGGATTTTGGACTCAGGAAGGTGCCGCTCATCTGTTCGTCGTCGATATCGATCGCAATGCTTTCGCTTCTAGCCGTCATAAGATTTAACCGTCACATACTTGAGAAGAAAGTCGCTGTTTTCGGCCGGGCCGCGATATACCTCAATGGCGTGCGCAGGCAGCGGTTGGTCCACATAGGTCTCCACCGAGGACACATTAATAGCCCGCAGGCCGGGGTTATTGATGAAGCTTTGCAGCGCCGCGACCTCCGCGCTGCTGGCCCCGCCCATGCGCCAGGATTGTTCGAGTACGCCACTACGGCGTTGGCCGTCACTGTCCAGGCCTTGAGCAATGTCGTAATTGCGCCGCGAGGCATAGAAACCAGGGTAGGCCTCATCGGCGGCGCTGTCGAAAACCTGGGCTTGCTGGATGGCTTCGCGCACATCGTCGGGCAAATCAAGCTCAAGCAGGTCGTCATAACCACCGGGCACCACCAGCAAGGTCGAGCCGCCGTACACCTCTTCGCCGTGCCCGTCCTGGGTGAGGAATTGCTCGCCGCAGTAGCTGATCACGTGATCGCCGATAAAGCTCTGGCCCACACTGTGGGTGGTGACATCGTGCAGATCCTGCTCCAGCACTACGCCGTCGTTGAACAACTGCGCCGCTTCGGGCCGCCCCAGCAAAGCCTCGAATGCGTCGAGGCTGTGGATAACTTCCTGGCCGCGTCCGGCACAGGCATGCACCGGTTTTATGCGAATCGGCCCGCTGTAGAGCAAGCGCGTGGCGGCAGGCAATGCGTCTTCAAGGGCAAACACGCTGAGCCCGTCGAGAACAACCGTGCGCACACGCTCACAGAACGCTGGCGACCAGCCTTCAGGCGCCGTGGCGTCAGGACTTAGCAGGCCGTGGGTGATCGCTTTGGTACAGATGAACGCGTGATCGACATAACCGCCCCACAGATCTTCCGGCCCTTTGATATTGAGCGGCCGCGCTTGCGCGGGGCCGACCAGGGTTTGGGTGGGCAAGACATATAAGTCGAGGCCATCATGTAGCTGCGGGTCATAGCTGCCGCCGAATTTTAGCCCAAGGATCTGCGCCAGCCAGCGCGCGAGGGCGCGATTGGTTTCGACTTCATGCTGCGGCGCCCCTTGTCGTGTGGAGTGGGCGACTACGCGTTTTTTGCGTTGAATCGGGGTCATGCGTCCCCCTTGGCGATCCTGCCATGTGTGTGTGAGAAAGGTTGCATGGATCACGCCAAGGCACGGCTGGGGAGGATGACAGGTAAATCAGACAGTTACCGACACAGCGATGGCACTAGGCCTGTTTTATTCTGCACGACAGGGGTTTAAACGGACGGTGTTCTGCACGACGCCTCCATCAAAGCAGCTGCCTGGATGGCGACGGGCCAGCTAAGATGCAAGGCACTGCCAACCATCATAAGGACACCCATGGCCAAGCAAGCGCTCATCCTCATCGATATCCAGAACGATTATTTCCCCAAAGGCAAGTGGCCGCTCGATGGCGTGGAAGCCGCGGCGGACAAGGCTGCGCAGGTGCTGCAGGCGTTTCGCCAGGCGGGCGACGCCGTTATCCATGTGCGCCATGAATTCACCAGCGAAGACGCGCCCTTCTTCACGCCAGGCTCCGAGGGCGCGCACCTGCACGCCAAGGTGCTGAACCAGGGCAACGAGCCGGTGGTGCTTAAACACTTTGTGAACGCGTTTCGCGGCACAAACCTGCGCAGCGTGCTGGAACAACGCGCCATCACTGACGTGGTGGTGGTCGGCAACATGAGCCATATGTGCATTGACGCAGTGGTGCGGGCTGCGGCGGACCTGGGCTACAAGGTCACGCTGATTCACGACGCCTGCGCAACCCGCGACCAGACATTCAATGGCCAGGTGATTGCGGCCGCGCAGGTGCATGGCGCTTATATGGCCTCGCTGGCTTTCGGGTATGCCAGCGTGGTGTCGACGGATGAATACTTGAAGGCGCAAGCGGCGGCACAATGACCTCCGCTTGCTGGCCTTCAGCGCGTTGCGATGATGAACAGGCGTGGAAAAGGCAGCAACACAGTGCCATCAGCCAGGGCTGGGTAAGCCTGGGTGATACGTGCCTGGTATTGCTGTAGGAATGCGGCTTTTTCGCTGTCGTTTAACGGCGCAAGAAACGGCCGCAATGCCGACGCCTTGAACCACTCCACCACCGCCGCGTGATCGGCCAGCGGGTGTTGATAGGTGGTGCGCCATACGTCGACAGTGCTGCAATGTTTGCTCAGCAACTCGTAGTAGTAACTCGCGGTGTGTCGCTCGTTATGTTTGACCGCACCGATCTTCGCCGCCCACGGGCCATCTGCCGCCACTTCGCGGGCCAGCCGGTGGGCCGGTTCGTCAAGGTTGTCCGGGGTTTGTACGGCGAGGGTGCCGCCAGGTGTCAGCTGGTCGACCAGATGCGGGTAGAGCGTGGCGTGGTTCGGCAGCCATTGCAGGGAAGCGTTGGCGAGGATCACATCGTATTTTTGCGACGGGCTCCAGGCGCCGATGTCTGCCAGCTCGAAATTCAGTTGCGGCAGGCGCTTGCGGGCGTCGACCAGCATATCGTCAGAGCTGTCCATGCCCGTAATGTGCGCCTGTGGGAAACGCTCGGCCAGCACTTCGGTTGAATTGCCGGGGCCGCATCCCAGGTCGACGGCGCTACGAACATCGCCATTCGCAATAGCCGCAACCAAGTCACGGACCGGACGGGTGCGTTGCTGTTCAAACATCGTGTATTGCTTGGCAGACCAGGTCATCGCGGCTTTCCTTCTTTGTTAGAGGTGGCCACAGCCTAAATCTTGTGAACCATGAGAACAAATGCCAGGATTGGCAACCTCCCATACCTTGAAAGTATCTTTATGTTGGAGCTTCGCCAGCTAAGAGCCTTCGTGGCCATTGCCGAGGAAGGCTACATCACCCGCGCCGCGGAACGCCTGGGCATGCAGCAACCACCCTTGACGCGCTTGCTGCAAAGTCTTGAAACGCAATTGGGCGTGGTCTTGATGGAGCGCCTGCCCCGAGGTGTGCGCCCAACCACGGCAGGCCTGGCGTTGTTGGATGAGGCCCGAGATATTTTGGCCCGAGCCGAAGGTGTTACCGACGTGGTACGCCGTGCCGCCCGGGGTGAGCGAGGCCGACTCGCCATCGGCTTTACCAGCTCGGCGGCATTGCACCCGTTTGTACCCAGCGTGCTGCGGCAGTTTCGCGAGGCGTTTGTGGGTGTCTCGGTGATACTGGAGGAAGCTGGAACCGGCGAGCTGCTGGACGCGCTGGTGCAGGAAAAGCTGGATGCCGCGTTTATCCGCTCCCCGCTCAGTGGCGCGCAACAGTTGCAGGACGAACCTATCCTGGTGGAGCCCATGCTGCTGGCCCTGCCGACCGATCATCCCTTGGCACTCGATGCGGGGCCGCCGTTACCCTTGGCAGCATTGGCTGATGAGGCTTTTGTGCTCTATCGCCGGCGCGTGGGGTTGGGTTTGTATGACGCCATCCTGGTCGCCTGCCGTGAAGCCGGGTTCAGCCCGCAGGTGGTGCAGGAAGCGCCGCGCATGACGGCGACCTTGAGTCTTGTGGCTGCGGGGCTTGGGGTTTCTATCGTGCCCGCCTCCATGCAGCGGCTGCGCGGCGATGGCATTGTTTATCGCGAGCTGATCGAGTGCCAGAGCCTGGTGGCGCCGTTGCATTTGGCCACGCGTATTGGTAACGGCTCGGCCGTCTTGCGCAGGTTCAAGGAGATGGTGGTCACAGCGGCCGCGACGGACGCCTGATTGCAGGCATTAAAAAACCCCCGAGGCTTTCGCCTGCGGGGGTTTTGCTCGTTCCGGGCCTGGGACCTTAGAACGGGATATCGTCATCAAAGCTGTCGAAATCCGGAGCCGGCTGTGGAGCGGCCTGCTGTGGAGGCGGTGCCTGGCGCGACTGTTGCGGGGCCGACTGCTGTGGGCGCGGAGCCTGCTGGCGTGGGGCCGGAGCGGACTGCTGGTAGTTATTGCCCCCGCCTTGTTGGTCGCCCTGCTGTGGACGGCCGCCCAACAGCTGCATGGTGCCTTGCATGTCGACTACGATTTCAGTGGTGTAACGCTTGATGCCGTCTTTTTCCCACTCGCGGGTTTGCAGCTTGCCTTCGATGTAGACCTGCGAACCTTTGCGCAGGTACTCACCAGCGATCTCTGCAACCTTGCCGAACATAGACACGCGGTGCCATTCGGTTTTCTCGACCTTCTGGCCGGTCTGCTTGTCGGTCCACTGTTCGCTGGTTGCCAGACTCAGGTTGGTCACGGCGTTACCGTTAGGCAAGTAGCGAACTTCGGGATCCTGGCCGCAAGTACCGACCAATATGACTTTGTTAACCCCACGGGCCATAACGTTCTCCTAGGCTGGGCGCGCTGTCGGCACTGGATTGACCAGTTGCTCAAGCGTCGCGCGATCCAATAATTCGGTGTCCAATTTGATGTAAATGGCCGCCTCTTCAGCGACCACCACTGCATCTGTTACCCCAACGACGGCCTTCAGGCGCTCTACCAGGCCAGCTTCACGAATTGCTTCGGGCGACAGCGGCAGGCGCAGGCTTGTGACGTACGGAGGTTCGCGCATGGTAACAGCAAAGGCCAGCCAAAGTGCAGCCAGCCCGGCGCATCCGAGGAACACAACCGACAAACCGCCATGCTGGAACATCCAGCCGCCCATGATGCCGCCAAGCGCAGAACCCAGGAACTGGCTGGTGGAATACACCCCCATCGCCGTGCCCTTGCCGCCGGCCGGTGAAACTTTACTGATCAGCGAAGGCAGTGATGCCTCCAGCAGGTTGAACGCGGTGAAAAACACCACCGTACCCATTACCAGTGCCCGCAGGCTGTCGCCGAACTGCCAGAAGAATAGCTCAGTGAGCATCAGCGTCGCGACGGCGCCGAGCAAAACTCGTTTCATTTTGCGTTTCTTCTCGCCGTAGATGATGAACGGGATCATGGCGAAGAACGAAATCAGCAAGGCGGTGAGGTACACCCACCAGTGCTGTTCCTTGGGCAAACCGGCTTTTTCGACCAGTGCCAGGGGCAACGCAACGAAGCTGCACATCAGCATTGCGTGCAACACGAAGATACCTAAATCCAGGCGCAGCAGGTCCGGGTGCTTGAGCGTCGGCAGTAACGCCTTGCGTGCAACGCCCGACTCACGGTGCGCCAGCGTGCCGGTAGAGCGCGGCACCATAAAGGCCACGATCACGATGCCGAACAACGCCATGCCGCCGGTGGCGAGGAACAGCCCATGCAAACCGAAGGCGCGGGTCAGCAAGGGGCCAACCACCATCGCAACGGCGAAGGACAGGCCGATGGTCATGCCGATCATGGCCATGGCCTTGGTGCGGTGTTGTTCGCGGGTCAGGTCCGAGAGCAGCGCCATCACTGCAGCGGAAATCGCCCCGGCGCCCTGTAGGACGCGCCCGGCAATCACACCCCAGATCGAATCGGATTGCGCCGCGAGCACACTGCCGAGGGCGAACACGATCAGCCCCAGGTAGATGACGGGACGACGGCCGATACGGTCGGAAATGATCCCGAACGGAATCTGAAAAAGCGCCTGGGTCAGGCCATAGGCGCCAATCGCCAGGCCGATCAGTGCGGGGGTCGCTCCTGCGAGATCCATTCCATAGGTCGCCAGCACCGGCAACACCATAAACATGCCTAGCATACGGAACGCGAACACCAGGGCCAGACCGCTTGCTGCTCGGGTCTCGCCGCTACTCATGCGTTCGCTGTGGGGATCGTGCATGGAAAAACCTCGTGTGAACCGGCGGCGATTCTACCAGTCCCATCGATTGAGAGGGTATATGCGGCGCTTTGCCGCGCAGCTTTCATGTAAGGCTGCACCCGGCACTTTGACAGTGTATATTCATCCAGTCTTTAGCCGTATACTCCGGCATTATTTACGCCCGCCGTGCGAGGCCATCTTGGACAAGATCCTGATTCGTGGGGCTAGAACCCACAACCTGAAGAACATCGACCTGACCCTGCCCCGGGACAAACTGATCGTCATCACCGGCTTGTCCGGCTCGGGCAAATCGTCCCTGGCGTTCGACACGCTGTATGCCGAGGGCCAGCGCCGCTACGTTGAATCGCTGTCGGCCTATGCCCGGCAGTTCCTGTCGATGATGGAAAAACCCGACGTCGACACCATCGAAGGCCTGTCGCCGGCGATTTCCATCGAACAGAAGTCGACCTCCCATAACCCGCGTTCCACCGTGGGCACCATCACCGAGATCTACGACTACCTGCGTCTGCTGTATGCGCGCGTAGGTATTCCCCGTTGCCCGGACCACGACATCCCGCTGGAAGCCCAGACCGTCAGCCAGATGGTCGACCTGGTACTGGCCCAGCCGGAAGGCGCCAAGCTGATGCTGCTGGCGCCGGTGATCCGTGAGCGCAAGGGTGAGCACCTGTCGGTCTTCGAAGAGTTGCGTGCCCAGGGCTTTGTGCGGGCGCGCATCAACGGCAAGCTGTATGAGCTGGATGAAGCGCCGAAACTCGACAAGCAGAAGAAGCATTCGATTGATGTGGTGGTCGACCGCTTCAAAGTACGTGCCGATTTGCAGCAGCGTTTGGCGGAATCGTTCGAGACCGCGCTGAAGCTGGCCGATGGCATTGCCTTGGTCGCACCGATGGATGACGAGCCGGGCGAAGAGATCATCTTCTCCGCACGTTTTGCCTGCCCGATCTGCGGCCATGCGATCAGCGAGCTGGAACCCAAGCTGTTTTCCTTCAACAACCCGGCCGGTGCCTGCCCCACATGCGACGGCCTGGGGGTGAAGCAGTTCTTCGACATCAAGCGCCTGGTCAATGGTGACCTGACGCTGGCGGAGGGTGCCATACGCGGCTGGGACAGGCGCAACGTCTATTACTTCCAGATGCTGGGGTCGTTGGCGTCGCACTATAAATTCAGCCTGGAAGTGCCGTTCAATCAACTGCCGGCCGAGCAGCAGAAAGTCATCCTGCACGGCAGTGGTTCGCAGAACGTCGACTTCAAGTACCTGAACGACCGTGGCGATATCGTCAAACGCTCGCACCCGTTCGAAGGCATTGTGCCGAACCTCGAGCGTCGCTACCGCGAGACCGAATCGGCCAGCGTGCGCGAAGAGCTGGCGAAATTTCTCAGCACCCAACCTTGCCCCGACTGCCGCGGCACGCGTCTGCGTCGTGAGGCGCGACACGTATGGGTCGGTGAAAAAACCTTGCCGGCGGTCACCAACCTGCCGATCGGCGATGCCTGTGAATACTTCGGTGTGCTCAAGCTGACCGGTCGCCGTGGGGAAATTGCCGACAAGATTCTCAAGGAAATTCGTGAGCGCTTGCAGTTCCTGGTCAACGTCGGCCTGGACTACCTGTCGCTGGATCGCAGCGCGGATACCTTGTCCGGTGGTGAGGCCCAGCGGATTCGCCTGGCCAGCCAGATTGGTGCCGGCCTGGTGGGCGTTCTGTACATCCTCGACGAGCCGTCGATCGGCCTGCACCAACGTGACAATGATCGCCTGCTGGGTACGCTCAAACACCTGCGCGATATCGGCAACACGGTGATCGTGGTTGAGCACGATGAAGACGCGATTCGCCTGGCCGATTATGTGGTCGACATCGGCCCAGGTGCGGGTGTGCATGGCGGGCATATTGTCGCCGAGGGCACGCCTGCCGAAGTGATGGCTCACCCGGACTCGTTGACTGGCAAGTACCTGTCCGGTCGCGTGAAAATCGCAGTGCCAGCCAAACGTACGCCGCGTAACAAAAAAATGGCGTTGCACCTCAAGGGCGCGCGCGGCAACAACCTGCGCAATGTAGACCTGGAGATTCCGCTGGGCCTGCTGACCTGCGTGACCGGTGTTTCCGGCTCGGGCAAATCGACGCTGATCAACAACACGCTGTTCCCCCTGAGTGCCACCGCCCTGAACGGCGCGACCACCCTGGAAGCGGCCGCACACGACAGCATCAAGGGCTTGGAGCACTTGGACAAGGTGGTCGATATCGACCAAAGCCCGATTGGCCGCACACCCCGCTCGAACCCTGCGACCTATACCGGGTTGTTCACGCCGATACGCGAACTGTTTGCCGGCGTGCCAGAGTCTCGCTCACGGGGCTATGGGCCTGGCCGGTTCTCGTTCAACGTCAAGGGTGGCCGCTGCGAAGCTTGCCAGGGCGATGGCCTGATCAAGGTGGAGATGCACTTCCTGCCGGACATCTACGTGCCGTGCGATGTGTGCAAGAGCAAGCGCTACAACCGCGAGACCCTGGAGATCAAGTACAAGGGCAAGAACATCCACGAAACCCTGGAGATGACCATCGAGGAAGCGCGGGAGTTCTTCGACGCGGTTCCGGCATTGGCGCGCAAGCTGCAGACGTTGATGGATGTGGGCCTGTCGTACATCAAGCTGGGGCAGTCGGCGACTACGTTGTCAGGCGGTGAGGCGCAGCGGGTGAAGTTGTCCCGTGAGTTGTCCAAGCGCGATACGGGCAAGACCCTGTATATCCTTGATGAGCCGACTACGGGCCTGCACTTTGCGGATATTCAGCAATTGCTCGACGTATTGCACCGCTTGCGCGACCACGGCAACACGGTCGTGGTGATCGAGCACAACCTCGACGTGATCAAGACCGCCGACTGGCTGGTAGACCTTGGGCCGGAAGGCGGCTCCAAGGGTGGCCAGATCATTGCGGTGGGCACGCCGGAGCAGGTCTCCGAGATGCCACAGTCGCATACGGGTTACTACTTGAAGCCACTGTTGGCACGCGACAAAGCCTGATTTATCGGGCGCATGAAAAAGCCCCTGTCACTTTGCGGTGACAGGGGCTTTTTTGTAGCCACGGAAATCAGAACTGCGATTGCAGGTAATTCTCCAGACCGACCAACTTGATCAGCCCCAACTGCTTTTCAAGCCAGTAAGTGTGATCTTCTTCGGTGTCATTCAACTGCACGCGCAGGATCTCGCGAGTGACATAGTCGTTGTGCTGCTCGCAGAGCTCGATGCCCTTGCAGAGCGCAGCGCGCACCTTGTACTCGAGACGAAGGTCGGCAGCGAGCATGTCAGGCACCGTGGTGCCCACGTCCAGGTCGTCGGGACGCATGCGCGGCGTGCCTTCGAGCATCAGGATACGGCGCATCAGCGCGTCGGCGTGCTGTGCCTCTTCCTCCATTTCGTGGTTGATACGCTCGTAGAGCTCGGTAAAGCCCCAGTCTTCGTACATACGCGAATGAATGAAATATTGGTCACGAGCTGCCAGTTCGCCCGTCAGCAACGTGTTGAGGTAATCGATTACGTCGGGGTGACCTTGCATCGCCCTACATCTCCCTGCTTGAAAGTCTGTAGTTTGAACCATGCTGACTCGAAGGTCACGGGACAAACGGCAGAAAAGTGATTTTTTTCGGGGAAAAGTAGCTGAAAAAACGCAAAAACCGCCCAAATGAGGGCGGTTCTGCTTCTCGTTTAGAGTCAGCTAAGCGTTACGCCCACTGCGGTTGAAATGCCCTGGCCATAAGCAGGGTCCGCTTCGAAAAAGTACGGAAGTACGCGCCGAATCACGTCGCTGCTAACACCTGCCATTGAACCGGCAATGTTGTTGATCAGCAGGGCCTTCTGAGCGTCGCTCATCAGACGGAACAACGCACCGGCGTGGCTGGTGTAGTCAGTGTCTTCACGGTGGTCATACTGACCGGCGGCGCCGCTCAGCGCCAATCGCGGCTCGGCGTATTGCGGTGCTTGTTTTGGTGAATCGGCATAGCTGTTTGGCTCATAGTTTGGAGACGCACCACCAAAACCAACGGACATGGAACCGTCGCGCTGATTGTTATTGACTGGAATGACTGGCGCATTGACCGGCAACTGCTGGTGGTTGGTGCCAACACGATAGCGATGAGCATCGGCGTAGGCAAACACCCGGCCTTGAAGCATGCGATCTGGCGACAGACCGACACCCGGAACCATATTGCTTGGACCGAAGCATGCCTGCTCGACTTCAGCAAAGTAATTCTCTGGATTACGGTTCAGCTCCAACTCAGCCACCTTGATCAACGGAAACTCCTGCTGCGACCAGGTTTTAGTCACATCGAAAGGGTTTTCGTAGTGAGCAGCGGCCTGAGCCTCTGTCATGATCTGGATGCACACGTCCCATTTAGGGAAGTCACGCCGTTCAATTGCACTAAACAGGTCGCGCTGAGCGTAATCAGGATCCGTACCGGCAATGCGCGTTGCCTCCTCAGGTGTCAGGTTCTTGATACCTTGCTGGGTTTTGTAGTGCCACTTGACCCAATGGCGCTCGCCTTTGGCATTGACCAAGCTGTAGGTATGACTACCGAAGCCATGCATATGGCGGTACCCATCCGGGGTGCCACGGTCCGAGAACAAAATTGTGACCTGGTGCAATGCCTCTGGGGACCATGACCAAAAGTCCCAGACCATCTGCCCGCTCTTCAAGTTCGTTTGCGGCAAACGCTTTTGGGTATGGATGAAGTCAGGGAACTTCAGCGGGTCACGAATGAAAAATACCGGCGTGTTATTGCCAACAATGTCCCAGTTACCCTCTTCGGTATAGTGCTTCAGAGCAAAACCACGCGGATCGCGGGCTGTATCCGCCGAACCACGCTCGCCCCCAACGGTTGAGAACCGCAGGAAAGTAGGCGTCTGCTTTCCGACGGCTTCAAACAGTTTCGCGCGTGTGTACTGAGTGATATCGCGGGTGACTGTAAAAGTGCCGTAGGCGCCTGAACCCTTGGCGTGCACACGACGCTCGGGAATGTTCTCACGGTTGAAGTGCGCCAGTTTTTCGATGAGGTGAAAGTCATCGAGCAGCAATGGGCCACGCGGGCCCGCCGTGCGGGAGTTCTGGTTATCAGCGACGGGAGCGCCGCTGGCGGTAGTCAAAATTGTACTCATGCTCAATCTTCCTCAGGTCAGGCTTAGAACTGCCGGCTAATCGGCTTGGAGGGAGTATTGACCATCAAGATGACACCATCAAATGCATTAAATCATGGACTTTGATAGAAAATAACTAACACCCATCAGGGCGAATAGAGTTTGTTTAAAAAGAGAACCGACAGCGACTTGGGAAATATAGACGGCTTTTCTATCGCCCACAAAAAACCGGGCACTAGGCCCGGTTTTTCGTTACAGCTAGACGTCTTACTCGGCGCTTACAGCTTCGCCTGCAGTAGCACGATCAACCAACTCGACGTACGCCATTGGCGCGTTGTCGCCAGTGCGGAAGCCGCACTTGAGGATGCGCAGGTAGCCACCCTCACGGGTAGCGTAACGCTTGCCCAGGTCGTTGAAGAGCTTACCAACGATAGCTTTCGAACGGGTACGGTCGAAAGCCAAACGGCGGTTAGCCAGGCTGTCTGTCTTGGCCAAAGTGATCAGCGGCTCAGCAACGCGACGCAGTTCTTTAGCTTTCGGCAGTGTAGTTTTGATCAGCTCGTGCTCGAACAGCGACACCGCCATGTTTTGAAACATGGCCTTGCGGTGCGAGCTGGTACGGCTCAGGTGACGACCACTTTTACGATGACGCATGGTTCATTCCTTACCAAACTCACGTTCGGTGATTACGACGATCAGGCAGTCGCCTTGTCGTCCTTCTTAAGACTTGCAGGCGGCCAGTTGTCGAGGCGCATGCCGAGGGACAGACCGCGGGAGGCCAGAACGTCCTTGATTTCAGTCAAGGATTTCTTGCCCAGGTTCGGAGTCTTCAACAGTTCTACTTCGGTACGCTGAATCAGGTCGCCGATGTAGTAAATGTTTTCCGCCTTAAGGCAGTTAGCCGAACGTACAGTCAGTTCCAGATCGTCAACCGGGCGAAGCAGGATCGGATCGATCTCGTCTTCCTGCTCGATTACCACTGGTTCGCTGTCACCTTTGAGGTCGACGAACGCAGCCAACTGCTGTTGCAGAATGGTTGCAGCGCGGCGGATAGCCTCTTCAGGATCCAGAGTACCGTTGGTTTCCAGATCAATAACCAGCTTGTCCAGGTTAGTACGCTGCTCGACACGGGCGTTTTCCACCACGTATGCGATACGGCGAACCGGGCTGAACGAAGAGTCAAGCTGCAAGCGACCAATGCTGCGGCTTTCGTCTTCATCGCTCTGACGCGAGTCGGCCGGTTCATAACCACGACCACGAGCTACGGTGAGCTTCATGTTCAGGGCGCCGTTAGACGCCAGGTTAGCGATTACGTGATCGGGATTAACGATCTCGACATCATGATCCAGCTGAATATCGGCAGCGGTAACCACCCCCGAACCCTTCTTCGACAAGGTCAGCGTAACTTCGTCACGGCCGTGCAGCTTGATAGCCAGACCTTTAAGGTTCAACAGGATTTCAATTACGTCTTCCTGTACACCTTCGATGGCGCTGTACTCGTGGAGCACACCGTCAATCTCGGCCTCGACTACTGCACAGCCGGGCATTGAGGACAACAGGATGCGGCGCAGCGCGTTGCCCAGGGTGTGGCCAAAACCACGCTCGAGAGGCTCGAGAGTGATCTTGGCGCGGGTTGGACTGACAACCTGCACATCAATGTGGCGGGGTGTCAGGAACTCATTTACCGAAATCTGCATGGATGCACCTATTTTCTAGCCCTTACTTGGAGTAGAGCTCGACAATCAGGCTTTCGTTGATGTCGGCGGACAGATCACTGCGAGCAGGAACGTTCTTGAAAACGCCCGACTTCTTCTCAGTGTCTACTTCTACCCATTCTACGCGGCCACGTTGGGCACACAGATCGAGAGCTTGGACAATGCGAAGTTGGTTTTTTGCTTTCTCGCGAATCGCGACTACGTCACCAGCACGAACCTGGTAAGACGGAACGTTAACGGTTTGGCCGTTTACGCTGACGGATTTGTGCGATACCAGCTGACGGGATTCGGCACGAGTCGAACCAAAGCCCATACGGTATACAACGTTGTCCAGACGGCATTCGAGCAGTTGCAGCAGGTTTTCACCGGTTGCACCTTTCTTGCCAGCAGCTTCTTTGTAGTAGCCGCTGAACTGACGCTCGAGAACGCCGTAGATACGACGGACCTTCTGCTTTTCACGCAGTTGGGTGCCGTAATCGGACTGGCGACCGCGGCGTTGGCCGTGGATACCAGGTGCTGCTTCAATGTTGCACTTCGATTCGATCGCGCGCACGCCGCTCTTCAAGAAGAGATCGGTGCCTTCGCGACGAGCGAGTTTGCATTTTGGACCAATGTAACGAGCCATTCTTTACAATCTCCTGGATTACACGCGGCGCTTCTTCGGCGGACGGCACCCGTTGTGCGGGATTGGCGTCACGTCGGTGATGCTGGCGATCTTATAGCCACAGCCGTTCAAAGCACGGACAGCAGACTCACGACCTGGACCTGGACCTTTGACGTTAACGTCGAGGTTTTTCAGGCCGTATTCCAGCGCAGCTTGACCAGCACGTTCAGCAGCTACTTGAGCAGCAAACGGGGTGGACTTGCGGGAACCGCGGAAACCCGAACCACCAGAGGTAGCCCAAGACAGCGCGTTACCTTGACGGTCGGTGATGGTCACGATGGTGTTGTTAAAAGAAGCATGGATGTGGGCGATGCCATCAACCACTGTCTTTTTAACTTTTTTACGAGGACGAGCAGCAGGTTTTGCCATGATAATTTTCCTGTCGATTCGCGTGGGCGATTACTTGCGGATCGGCTTACGCGGACCTTTACGGGTACGCGCGTTAGTCTTGGTACGCTGACCGCGTACTGGAAGACCACGACGATGACGCAGACCACGGTAGCAACCGAGGTCCATCAAACGCTTGATTTTCATGTTGATTTCGCGACGCAGGTCACCTTCAGTGGTGAACTTCGCCACTTCGCCACGCAACAGCTCAATCTGCTCGTCGCTCAGATCCTTGATCTTTGCGGCTGGGTTTACCCCAGTGTCTGCGCAAATTTTCTGCGCAGTAGTGCGACCAACACCATAGATGTAGGTCAGCGAGATAACAGTGTGCTTGTTATCTGGAATGTTAACGCCTGCAATACGGGCCATTCAGTGGGACTCCAATTGACAGCTACCTACGCCCCGGAAGCCAAGAAATAGGGCGCGAGATAATATCGCTGTAATAACAAATAATCAACCCGGCAGCGCACTAGCTGCCGGGCTTCAAGCGGATCACACTCAGCCTTGGCGCTGTTTGTGACGCGGTTCCGCGCTGCAAATTACTCGAACAACACCTTCGCGGCGAATAATCTTGCAGTTACGGCACAGCTTTTTCACCGATGCACGAACTTTCATCACCAACTCCTCGAACCTTATGGGGTACTCAGCGCAACATGCCGCTGCCGTAGCCCTTCAGGTTGGCTTTCTTCATCAGGGATTCGTACTGGTGCGAAACGAGGTGCGATTGTACTTGGGACATGAAGTCCATCACAACCACGACCACGATCAGCAACGAGGTCCCGCCAAGGTAGAACGGAACGTTTGCTGCAACCACCAGGAACTGGGGAAGCAAGCACACGGCCGTCATATATAGAGCACCGAACAAGGTCAAACGAGTCAGAACGCCATCAATGTAGCGTGCCGACTGCTCACCTGGACGGATACCCGGAATAAAGGCACCGGACTTCTTCAGGTTTTCCGCTACGTCTTTCGGATTGAACATCAACGCCGTATAGAAGAAGCAGAAGAAAATAATCCCTGCACTAAACAGCAGAATATTCAACGGCTGACCAGGAGCGATCGACTGAGAGAGGTCCTGCAGCCAGCCCATATTTTCAGACTGACCAAACCAGGTACCCAACGAAGCCGGAAACAGCAAAATGCTGCTCGCGAAAATTGCCGGAATAACACCGGCCATATTCACTTTCAGCGGCAAGTGGCTGGTCTGCGCAGCAAAGACCTTACGGCCCTGCTGACGCTTGGCGTAGTGAACAGCAATACGACGCTGGCCACGCTCAATGAACACCACAAAACCGATAATCGCTACTGCCAGCAAACCGATGGCAACCAAGGCGAAGATATTGATATCACCCTGACGTGCAGACTCGAAAGACTGCCCAATTGCTCTCGGAAGACCGGCGACGATACCTGCGAAAATCAACATCGAGATACCGTTACCAACACCACGCTCAGTAATCTGCTCACCCAGCCACATCATGAACATCGCACCAGCCACAAACGTGGATACCGCGACGAAATAGAAGCCAAAGTCACCAGTGAACGCAACGCCCTGCCCCGCCAGACCAACGGACATGCCGATAGCTTGAACCAGGGCGAGAACGACAGTGCCGTAGCGGGTGTACTGGCTAATCTTGCGACGGCCAGCTTCACCTTCCTTCTTCAACTGTTCCAGCTGCGGGCTCACGGCGGTCATCAACTGCATGATGATCGATGCCGAAATGTACGGCATGATCCCCAGTGCAAAGATGCTCATCCGTTCCAGCGCGCCGCCGGAAAACATGTTGAACAAGCTAAGAATGGTCCCCTCATTCTGTCGAAACAGGTCTGCGAGTCGGTCCGGGTTGATACCTGGAACCGGGATGTGTGCGCCTATTCGGTAGACGATAATCGCCAGGAACAGAAAACGCAGACGAGCCCAAAGTTCAGACATACCGCCTTTGCCGAGCGCTGAGAGAGCACCTTGCTTAGCCATTTATTCCTCGAACTTGCCGCCAGCTGCTTCGATAGCCGAACGCGCACCTTTGGTGGCGCCGATTCCCTTGCCGATAGTGACAGCGCAAGTCACTTCACCGGACAGCATGATTTTCACACGCTGTACGTTGACGTTGATCACGTTGGCATCTTTCAGGGTCTGCACAGTAACGATATCGCCTTCCACTTTAGCCAGCTCGGACAGACGCACTTCTGCGCGATCCATGGCTTTCAGGGATACGAAACCGAACTTAGGCAGGCGACGATGCAGCGGCTGTTGACCGCCTTCAAAGCCAGGAGCAATGGTGCCACCGGAGCGGGAGGTTTGACCTTTGTGGCCACGGCCACCAGTCTTACCCAAACCGCTACCGATACCACGGCCCGGACGATGCTTTTCGCGACGGGAACCCGGCGCTGGACTCAGATCATTGAGTTTCATCGATTAACCCTCTACACGCAGCATGTAGTAAGCCTTGTTGATCATCCCGCGATTCTCGGGAGTATCCTGGACTTCTACAGTGTGACCGATGCGACGCAGACCCAAACCTTTAACGCACAGTTTGTGGTTAGGAATGCGGCCGGTCATGCTTTTGATCAGCGTTACTTTAACGGTAGCCATGATCAGAAGATCTCCTTGACAGTCAGACCACGCTTGGCAGCGATGGACTCAGGAGATTGCATAGCTTTCAAACCTTTGAAAGTGGCGTGAACCACGTTTACCGGGTTAGTCGAGCCGTAGCACTTGGCCAGAACGTTCTGGACGCCAGCAACTTCGAGGACAGCACGCATAGCGCCGCCAGCGATGATACCGGTACCTTCAGAAGCAGGCTGCATGTACACCTTCGAAGCGCCGTGTGCGGACTTCATTGCGTACTGCAGCGTGGTGCCGTTCAGATCAACTTGGATCATGTTGCGACGAGCAGCTTCCATTGCCTTCTGGATCGCAGCAGGCACTTCACGTGACTTGCCACGGCCGAAGCCAACACGCCCTTTACCATCACCCACCACGGTCAACGCGGTGAAAGTGAAGATACGGCCGCCTTTAACGGTTTTGGCTACGCGGTTAACTTGAACCAGCTTCTCAATGTAGCCTTCGTCGCGCTTTTGGTCGTTATTTGACATAACTTAGAACTCCAGCCCAGCTTCACGAGCAGCATCAGCCAGCGCTTTCACGCGACCGTGGTACTTGAAGCCAGAGCGGTCGAAAGCCACTTGCGAGACGCCCACGGCCTTAGCACGTGTAGCGACCAGCTGGCCAACCTTTGTGGCCGCGTCGATGTTGCCGGTGGCACCATCACGCAGTTCTTTATCCAAAGTCGAGGCGCTGGCCAGGACTTTGTTGCCGTCGGCCGAGATGACCTGGGCGTAGATGTGCTGCGACGAGCGGTACACGCAGAGACGCACGACTTCGAGTTCGTGCATTTTCAGGCGTGCTTTGCGAGCGCGACGCAGTCGAGTAACTTTTTTGTCGGTCATTTGCTATGCCCTACTTCTTCTTGGCTTCTTTACGACGGACGACTTCGTCCGCGTAGCGCACACCTTTGCCTTTGTACGGCTCTGGTGGACGGAAGTCGCGGATCTCAGCGGCCACCTGACCTACCAGCTGCTTATCAATACCCTTGATCAGGATATCGGTTTGGCTAGGGGTCTCAGCGGTGATGCCTTCCGGCAGTTCGTAATCCACTGGGTGCGAGAAGCCAAGGGCCAGGTTCAAAACCGTGCCTTTTGCTTGCGCTTTGTAACCAACACCGACCAGCTGGAGCTTACGCTCGAAGCCTTGGCTTACGCCTTGGACCATGTTGTTTACCAACGCACGCGTGGTACCGGCCATTGCGCGAGTTTGTTGATCGCCATTGCGAGCAGCGAAACGCAGCTCACCAGCTTCTTCAACGATCTCAACGGACGAATGGATGTTCAGTTCAAGAGTGCCCTTGGCACCCTTCACCGAAAGCTGTTGGCCTGCGAATTTTACTTCGACACCGGCTGGCAGCTTAACGGGGTTCTTAGCGACGCGAGACATGCTTATCCCCCCTTAGAACACAGTGCAAAGAACTTCGCCGCCGACACCGGCAGCGCGCGCAGCACGATCCGTCATCACACCTTTGTTGGTGGAGACGATAGACACGCCCAGACCGCCACGAACTTTCGGCAGATCTTCAGCGGACTTGTACTGACGCAGGCCTGGACGGCTAACGCGCTTCACTTCTTCAATGACCGAACGGCCTTCGAAGTACTTCAGCTCGATGGACAGCAGTGGCTTGGTTTCGCTGCTGATCTGATAACCCGCAATGTAGCCTTCGTCTTTCAGGACTTTGGCAACAGCTACCTTCAACTTGGAAGATGGCATGCTTACGACGGACTTTTCAGCCATCTGGGCATTACGGATACGAGTTAGCATGTCCGCTAACGGGTCCTGCATACTCATGGGCTAGACGCTCCTAATACAAAAAAATTAGCCTTGCGGCTACATATGTCGCCGAGAATCTCCGGCCATAAAAAACACGGGCTCAGGCGAGCCGCGTATTTTAGACACACTCCGGAAATGAAACAAGCCCCAAAAGGGGCTTGATCCAGATTCAAGGTCACCGGCGGTCAGTATCTTGCGATTCTGCCCGCCTGGACGTTGAAAGTACTTACCAGCTGGCTTTAACCAGACCTGGTACGTCACCACGCATTGCCGCTTCACGCAGTTTGTTACGGCCGAGGCCGAACTTGCGGTAAACGCCGTGTGGACGACCGGTCAGGCGGCAGCGGTTACGCATGCGCGAAGCGCTTGCGTCACGTGGCTGCTTCTGCAGAGCAACTGTCGCTTCCCAACGTGCTTCTGGACTTGCGTTCAGATCAACGATGATTGCTTTCAGTGCTGCACGCTTCTTGGCGTACTTGGCAACCGTGAGCTGACGCTTCAGCTCGCGGTTTTTCATGCTCATCTTGGCCATGGTCCTACTCCAATCAGTTGCGGAACGGGAATTTGAAAGCACGCAACAGGGCGCGACCTTCATCATCGTTCTTGGCAGTGGTGGTCAGGGTGATGTCCAGACCGCGGAGAGCATCGATCTTGTCGTAGTCGATTTCCGGGAAGATGATCTGCTCTTTCACGCCCATGCTGTAGTTACCACGACCATCAAAGGACTTGGCATTCAGGCCGCGGAAGTCGCGAACCCGAGGCAGGGAGATCGACAGCAGACGATCCAGGAATTCATACATACGCTCACGGCGCAGAGTCACTTTGACGCCGATCGGCCAACCTTCACGGACTTTAAAGCCAGCGATGGATTTCCGAGCGTAAGTCACAACAACTTTTTGACCGGTGATCTTTTCCAGGTCAGCAACAGCGTGCTCGATGACTTTTTTGTCACCGACCGCTTCGCCCAGACCCATGTTCAGGGTGATTTTGGTAACGCGTGGAACTTCCATCACGTTCGAAAGCTTAAGTTCTTCCTTAAGCTTCGGTGCGATTTCTTTCCAGTAAATCTCTTTTAGTCGTGCCATGGTCTTCTACCTAGCAGTGTTCAAGCATCAACCGCTTTTTGGGTCGACTTGAAGACACGAATTTTCTTGCCGTCTTCTACTTTGAAACCAACGCGGTCAGCCTTGTTGGTTTCGCCGTTGAAAATGGCGACGTTAGAAGCGTCCAGTGGAGCTTCTTTTTCGACGATACCGCCTTGTACGCCCGACATCGGGTTAGGCTTGGTATGACGCTTAACCAGGTTCAGACCGCCGATAACCAGACGGTTATTGGCGAGAACCTTAAGCACCTTACCGCGCTTACCTTTGTCTTTGCCGGCGATCACGATGATCTCGTCGTCACGACGAATCTTTTGCATGTCGGATCTCCTTACAGCACTTCTGGGGCGAGCGAGACGATCTTCATGAACTTCTCAGTACGAAGTTCACGGGTCACTGGCCCAAAGATACGGGTGCCGATCGGCTCTTGCTTGTTGTTCAGAAGAACAGCAGCGTTGCCATCAAAGCGGATAATAGAGCCATCAGCACGGCGTACGCCGTGACGAGTGCGGACTACAACAGCAGTCATCACTTGGCCTTTTTTCACTTTACCGCGAGGAATTGCTTCCTTCACGGTAACTTTGATGATGTCACCGATACCAGCGTAACGACGATGGGAGCCACCCAGCACCTTGATGCACATAACACGGCGAGCGCCGCTGTTATCGGCCACATCGAGCATGGATTGAGTCTGAATCATATAATTTCTCCGACCCCTAGTCCTTAGACTTCCACAGCGCGTTCGAGAACATCAACCAGTGCCCAAGACTTGGTCTTGGCCAGCGGACGAGTTTCACGAATAGTGACTTTGTCGCCGATGTGGCACTGGTTGGTTTCGTCGTGCGCGTGCAGCTTAGTCGAACGCTTAACATATTTACCGTAGATCGGGTGCTTAACGCGACGCTCGATCAGTACGGTGATGGTTTTGTCCATCTTGTCGCTGACAACACGGCCAGTCAGCGTACGGACAGTCTTTTCGGCTTCAGCCATGATCACTTACCTGCCTGCTGGTTGAGCACAGTCTTCACGCGAGCGATGTCACGCTTAACTTGCGAGAGCAGATGAGACTGCCCCAACTGGCCAGTTGCTTTCTGCATACGCAGATTGAACTGGTCGCGCAGCAGGCCGAGCAGTTGCTCGTTCAGCTGCTGTGCGGATTTTTCACGAAGTTCATTCGCTTTCATCACATCACCGTCCGTTTAACAAAGGCGGTGGCGAGCGGCAGCTTTGCAGCAGCCAGGGCAAAAGCCTCACGCGCCAGCTCTTCAGTTACACCCTCGATTTCATACAGGACTTTGCCTGGCTGAATCTGGGCTACCCAGTATTCCACGTTACCCTTACCTTTACCCATCCGAACCTCGAGAGGTTTTTTGGAGATCGGCTTGTCCGGGAATACACGGATCCAGATCTTGCCGCCACGTTTAACGTGACGGGTCAGAGCACGACGCGCTGACTCGATCTGACGAGCGGTGAGACGACCACGAGCTACAGACTTCAGCGCGAACTCGCCGAAGCTGACTTTGCTACCGCGCTGAGCCAGACCACGGTTGTGGCCTGTCATCTGCTTGCGGAACTTCGTACGCTTAGGTTGCAACATTTGGCGTACCCCTTACTTAGCAGCTTTTTTACGAGGCGCTGGTGCTTGTGGTTTCAGTTCTTCTTGGCGACCACCAATTACTTCGCCCTTGAAGATCCAAACCTTTACACCGATCACACCGTAAGTGGTGTGAGCTTCGTAGTTGGCATAGTCGATGTCGGCACGCAGGGTGTGCAGTGGCACACGACCTTCGCGATACCATTCAGTACGTGCGATTTCAGCACCGCCGAGACGACCGCTCACTTGGATTTTGATGCCTTTGGCACCAATGCGCATGGCGTTCTGTACAGCGCGCTTCATAGCGCGACGGAACATTACACGACGCTCCAGCTGCTGAGCTACGCTCTGCGCAACCAGCATACCGTCGAGCTCCGGCTTACGGATCTCTTCGATATTGAT
Source organism: Pseudomonas sp. FP2338 (assembly GCF_030687515.1). NCBI lineage: Bacteria > Pseudomonadati > Pseudomonadota > Gammaproteobacteria > Pseudomonadales > Pseudomonadaceae > Pseudomonas > Pseudomonas sp. FP2338. The sequence continues at coordinate 5,766,254 of NZ_CP117436.1, forward strand.
GTGCACAGGCACACCCATTTGCTTGGTCAGGTCCTGACGCAGTTTCTCAACATCTTCACCTTTCTTCCCGATAACGATACCTGGACGAGCAGTGTGGATGGTGATACGTGCAGTTTGTGCCGGACGATGGATATCGATACGGCTTACGGACGCGCTTTTTAGTTTGTCTTGGAGATACTCACGCACCTTCAGATCAGCGAACAAATAGTCCGCATAAGTCCGACCGTCTGCGTACCAGACGGAGGTGTGCTCCTTGACGATTCCCAGGCGAATGCCAATGGGATGTACTTTCTGACCCATCTCTTCGACTCCGTTACTTGTCAGCAACCTTGACAGTGATATGGCAAGACCGCTTGACGATGCGATCAGCACGGCCTTTGGCACGTGGCATGATGCGCTTCAGCGAACGCCCTTCGTTGACGAAAACGGTGCTGACCTTCAGGTCATCAACGTCTGCGCCTTCGTTATGCTCGGCGTTGGCTACGGCCGACTCCAGCACTTTCTTCATGATCTCGGCGGCTTTCTTACTGCTGAAAGCCAACAGGTTGAGCGCTTCGCCCACCTTCTTCCCGCGGATCTGGTCGGCGACCAAGCGGGCTTTCTGGGCGGAGATTCGAGCGCCCGACAACTTAGCGGCTACTTCCATTTCCTAACCCCTTAACGCTTGGCTTTCTTGTCTGCCACGTGCCCACGATAAGTGCGGGTACCGGCAAACTCGCCCAGTTTGTGGCCGACCATGTCTTCGTTAACGAGAACTGGGACGTGTTGACGACCGTTGTGTACTGCGATGGTCAGACCGACCATTTGTGGCAGGATCATCGAACGACGCGACCAGGTTTTAACTGGTTTGCGATCGTTCTTTTCCGCCGCCACTTCGATCTTCTTCAGTAGGTGAAGATCAATAAAAGGACCTTTTTTCAGAGAACGTGGCACTGTCGTATCCCTCTATTTACTTGCGACGACGGACGATCATTTTGTCGGTACGCTTATTACCACGAGTCTTCGCGCCCTTAGTCGGGAAGCCCCATGGCGATACCGGATGACGACCACCAGAGGTACGACCTTCACCACCACCGTGTGGGTGGTCAACCGGGTTCATGGCAACACCACGAACGGTTGGGCGAACGCCACGCCAGCGTTTGGCACCAGCTTTACCCAGCGAACGCAGGCTGTGCTCGGAGTTCGAGACTTCACCCAGGGTCGCGCGGCATTCAGCCAGCACTTTACGCATCTCACCAGAACGCAGACGCAGGGTCACGTAGACACCTTCACGAGCGATCAGCTGAGCCGAAGCACCAGCGGAACGAGCGATTTGCGCGCCTTTACCTGGCTTCAATTCGATGCCGTGTACGGTGCTACCAACTGGAATGTTACGCAGTTGCAGAGCGTTGCCCGGCTTGATCGGTGCCAAAGCACCTGCGATCAGCTGGTCACCAGCACTCACGCCTTTAGGGGCGATGATGTAGCGACGCTCGCCATCTGCGTACAGCAGCAGAGCGATGTGAGCAGTACGGTTTGGATCGTATTCGATACGCTCGACAGTGGCAGAGATGCCATCTTTGTCGTTGCGACGGAAATCGACCAGACGATAATGCTGCTTATGGCCACCACCGATGTGACGAGTGGTAATACGACCATTGTTGTTACGACCACCAGTCTTCGATTTTTTCTCGAGCAGCGGTGCGTGAGGAGCGCCTTTATGCAGCTCCTGGTTGACCACCTTGACCACAAAACGGCGGCCAGGGGAAGTCGGTTTGCATTTAACGATTGCCATGATGCACCCCTTCCTTACTCAGCACTGCTGCTGAAATCGAGATCTTGGCCTGGCTGAAGGGAGATAACTGCCTTCTTCCAGTCATTACGCTTGCCCAGACCGCGAGCAGTGCGCTTGCTCTTACCCAGAACATTCAGGGTAGTAACACGCTCTACTTTCACGCTGAACAGGCTTTCGACGGCCTTCTTGATTTCCAGCTTGGTTGCGTCAGTTGCAACCTTGAAAACGAACTGGCCTTTCTTGTCAGCCAGAACCGTAGCCTTTTCGGAAACGTGCGGGCCAAGCAGAACTTTAAATACGCGTTCCTGGTTCATCCCAGCAGCTCCTCGAATTTCTTCACGGCCGACACGGTGATCAACACCTTGTCGTATGCGATCAGACTAACTGGATCGGAACCTTGCACGTCACGTACATCAACGTGTGGCAGGTTGCGAGCAGCCAGGTACAGGTTCTGATCAACAGCTTCCGACACGATCAAAACGTCGGTCAGGCTCATGTTGTTCAGTTTGCCCAGCAGATCTTTGGTTTTTGGACTTTCAACAGCGAAGTCTTGAACCACGACCAGACGATCAGTACGCACGAGTTCAGCAAGGATGGAGCGCAGTGCTGCGCGATACATCTTCTTGTTGAGCTTCTGAGTGTGATCCTGTGGACGAGCTGCGAAAGTGGTACCGCCGCCACGCCAGATTGGGCTACGGATAGTACCGGCACGAGCACGGCCAGTACCTTTCTGACGCCAAGGGCGCTTACCGCCACCACGTACGTCGGAACGGGTCTTTTGCTGCTTGCTACCTTGACGGCCGCCGGCCATGTAGGCCACGACTGCTTGGTGAACCAGCGTCTCGTTGAATTCGCCGCCAAATGTCAGTTCGGAAACTTCGATCGCTTGAGCGTCATTTACATTTAATTGCATGTCAGCTTCCCCTTAACCGCGAGCCTTGGCCGCTGGACGTACAACCAGGTTGCCGCCAGTAGCGCCAGGAACAGCACCCTTGACCAACAACAGATTGCGTTCAGCGTCGACGCGCACTACTTCGAGGGACTGCACGGTCACGCGCTCAGCGCCCATATGACCGGACATTTTTTTGCCCTTGAATACACGACCAGGAGTCTGGCACTGGCCAATAGAGCCCGGGACGCGGTGGGAAACGGAGTTACCGTGAGTGTTGTCTTGGCCACGGAAATTCCAACGCTTGATCGTACCCTGGAAGCCTTTACCCTTGGACTGACCGGTTACATCAACCAGTTGACCAGCGGCGAAGATTTCAGCGTTGATCAGATCGCCAGCCTGGTAGTCGCCGTCTTCGAGACGGAACTCCATAACAGTGCGACCAGCTGCAACGTTTGCTTTAGCGAAGTGACCTGCTTGAGCAGCAGTCACGCGCGAAGCACGACGCTCGCCGACAGTGACTTGCACTGCACGATAGCCATCGGTTTCTTCAGTTTTGAACTGGGTGACGCGATTCGGCTCGATCTCAATGACCGTGACCGGAATGGAGACACCTTCTTCGGTGAAAATACGGGTCATACCGCATTTACGACCGACTACACCAATAGTCATGTTGTAAACCTCATGAGTGTACGGGGCTTTCACCCGCTATGGCCGCCCATTTCAGAGCGTTACACGACTAAGACCCAAGTCTTAGCCGAGGCTGATCTGTACTTCCACACCGGCCGCCAGATCAAGCTTCATAAGTGCATCAACGGTTTTATCCGTTGGCTGGACGATGTCCAGTACGCGCTTATGAGTACGGATCTCGTACTGGTCACGCGCGTCTTTGTTGACGTGCGGGGAGACCAGAACGGTGAACCGCTCTTTACGGGTAGGCAGTGGAATTGGACCACGCACTTGAGCACCAGTACGTTTCGCGGTTTCCACGATTTCCTGGGTGGATTGGTCGATCAGGCGATGGTCAAAAGCCTTCAACCTGATACGGATTTGCTGATTTTGCATTGGATTTCAGACTCCGGCTGCTATTCCCAGCGAGCGCAATACGCCCGTTAAAAGGAGGCGCAATTCTATAGACGGCCCTGATAGGTGTCAACCCAATAAAAAAGGCCCCCGCTGAGCGGGGGCCTTTTCAAAACATCAAAGCTATCTCAGAAGAGATAATTACTCGATGATTTTAGCTACAACGCCAGCACCAACGGTACGGCCGCCTTCACGGATTGCGAAACGCAGACCGTCTTCCATAGCGATGGTTTTGATCAGGGTGACAACCATTTTGATGTTGTCGCCTGGCATTACCATTTCTACGCCTTCCGGCAGTTCGCAGTTACCGGTTACGTCGGTAGTACGGAAGTAGAACTGTGGACGGTAGCCTTTGAAGAACGGAGTGTGACGACCGCCTTCCTCTTTGCTCAGCACGTACACTTCAGCTTCGAACTTGGTGTGCGGCTTAACCGAACCTGGCTTAACCAGAACCTGGCCACGCTCAACGTCGTCACGCTTGGTACCACGCAGCAGAACGCCGCAGTTCTCGCCAGCACGACCTTCGTCGAGCAGTTTACGGAACATTTCAACACCGGTGCAGGTGGTGACGGTAGTGTCACGCAGACCAACGATTTCCAGTGGATCTTGAACCTTGACGATACCGCGCTCGATACGACCAGTTACAACAGTACCGCGACCGGAGATCGAGAATACGTCTTCGATTGGCATCAGGAACGGCTTGTCGATAACACGAACTGGATCTGGGATGTAGCTGTCCAGAGTCTCAACCAGTTTACGAACGGACGTGGTGCCCATTTCGTTATCGTCTTTGCCTTCCAGAGCCATACGAGCAGAACCGATGATGATCGGAGTGTCGTCGCCTGGGAAGTCGTAAGTGCTCAGCAGATCGCGCACTTCCATCTCAACCAGTTCCAGCAGCTCAGCGTCGTCTACCAGGTCAGCCTTGTTCAGGTAAACCACGATGTACGGAACGCCAACCTGGCGGGACAGCAGGATGTGCTCACGGGTTTGTGGCATCGGACCATCAGCGGCCGAGCAAACCAGGATCGCGCCGTCCATCTGGGCAGCACCGGTGATCATGTTCTTCACATAGTCAGCGTGACCTGGGCAGTCAACGTGAGCGTAGTGACGGATCAGCGAGTTGTATTCAACGTGCGCGGTGTTGATGGTGATACCACGAGCTTTTTCTTCTGGCGCGCTGTCGATTTTATCGAAATCAACGATTGCGGAACCGAATACTTCGGAGCAAACGCGAGTCAGAGCAGCAGTCAGAGTGGTTTTACCGTGGTCAACGTGACCGATGGTGCCAACGTTGACGTGCGGTAGGGAACGATCAAATTTTTCTTTAGCCACGACAATTAACTCCTTGCCTAAAGGACTGAATCAGCCTTGTTTTTTGGATACAGTTTCAGCGATGTGCGCCGGAGCTGTGTTGTATTTTTTGAATTCCATAGAGTAGCTTGCGCGACCCTGGGACATGGAGCGAACGTCGGTCGCATAACCGAACATCTCACCCAACGGAACCTCGGCGCGAATCACTTTGCCGGAAACCGTGTCTTCCATACCCAAGATCATGCCGCGACGACGGTTAAGGTCGCCCATGACATCACCCATATAGTCTTCAGGTGTAACAACTTCTACCGCCATGATTGGCTCAAGCAACTCACCACCGCCCTTCTGGGCCAGTTGCTTGGTTGCCATGGAAGCAGCCACCTTAAACGCCATCTCGTTGGAGTCGACGTCGTGGTAAGAACCGTCAAAAACGGTTGCTTTCAGGCCGATCAGCGGATAGCCGGCAACAACACCGTTCTTCATCTGCTCTTCGATACCCTTCTGGATAGCCGGGATGTATTCCTTAGGAACAACACCACCAACTACTTCGTTCACGAATTGCAGACCTTCCTGACCTTCGTCAGCAGGAGCAAAACGGATCCAGCAGTGACCGAACTGACCACGACCGCCGGACTGACGAACGAACTTGCCTTCGATTTCACAGTTCTTCGTGATGCGCTCACGATAGGAAACCTGAGGCTTACCGATGTTGGCTTCGACGTTGAACTCACGGCGCATCCGGTCAACCAGGATGTCCAGGTGCAGCTCGCCCATGCCGGAGATGATCGTTTGACCAGTCTCTTCATCAGTCTTGACGCGGAAAGATGGATCTTCCTGAGCAAGTTTGCCCAGAGCAATACCCATTTTTTCCTGGTCATCCTTGGTCTTAGGCTCTACGGCAACCGAAATAACCGGCTCCGGGAAGTCCATACGAACCAGGATGATTGGCTTGTCAGCGTTGCACAAGGTTTCACCAGTGGTGACGTCCTTCATGCCGATCAAGGCCGCGATGTCACCAGCGCGTACTTCCTTGATCTCTTCGCGGGCGTTTGCGTGCATTTGCACCATACGACCCACGCGCTCTTTCTTGCCTTTAACCGAGTTGATCACGCCGTCGCCGGAGTTCAACACGCCCGAGTAAACGCGGACGAAGGTCAAGGTACCCACGAATGGGTCAGTGGCAATTTTAAATGCCAGAGCGGAGAACGGTTCTGCGTCGTCTGCATGACGCTCCAGCTCGATAGTCTCGTCATCCGGGTCAGTACCCTTGATGGCAGGAATATCCACTGGTGCCGGCAGGTAGTCGATCACAGCATCGAGAACCAGGGGAACGCCCTTGTTCTTGAACGAGGAACCGCAAACAGCCAAGACGATCTCACCAGCGATAGTACGCTGACGCAGAGCAGCCTTGATTTCCACGTTGGTGAGTTCTTCACCTTCGAGGTACTTGTTCATCAGCTCTTCGTTGGCTTCGGCCGCAGCTTCAACCATGTTGTTGCGCCATTCGTCAGCCAGTTCCTGCATTTCAGCAGGGATAGGCTTGCGAACAGGAACCATACCTTTGTCAGCATCGTTCCAGTAAACAGCTTCCATGGTCAGCAGATCGATCTGGCCTTGGAAGTTGTCTTCGGAACCGATAGCCAACTGGATTGGCACCGGGGTGTGACCCAGGCGCTGCTTGATCTGACCGATCACGCGCAGGAAGTTGGCACCAGCACGGTCCATCTTGTTTACGTAAACAAGACGTGGAACACCGTATTTGTTGGCTTGACGCCATACGGTTTCCGACTGCGGCTCAACACCCGAGGTACCGCAGAACACAACGACAGCGCCGTCGAGTACGCGCAGGGAACGCTCAACTTCAATGGTGAAGTCCACGTGACCCGGGGTATCGATTACGTTGAAGCGGTGCTCATCTTTGTACTGCTTCTCGGAACCTTTCCAGAAGGCGGTAATAGCAGCAGAAGTAATGGTAATACCACGCTCCTGCTCCTGAACCATCCAGTCTGTGGTCGCGGCGCCGTCATGCACCTCGCCCATCTTGTGACTTTTGCCGGTGTAAAACAGTACGCGCTCGGTGGTGGTGGTTTTACCAGCATCCACGTGAGCAACGATACCGATGTTACGGTAGCGGCTAATCGGAGTAGTACGAGCCATAAAGCCCTCGCAAAATTAGTGAAGCTAAGATTAGAAGCGGTAGTGCGAGAAAGCTTTGTTAGCTTCAGCCATACGGTGCACGTCTTCACGCTTCTTAACAGCAGCACCTTTACCTTCAGCAGCGTCCAACAGCTCGCCGGCCAAACGCAGAGCCATAGACTTCTCGCCGCGCTTACGGGCGAAGTCTACCAACCAGCGCATTGCCAGAGCGTTACGACGGGACGGACGAACTTCGACCGGAACCTGGTAAGTAGCACCGCCTACACGGCGCGACTTCACTTCGACCAGCGGAGCGATGGCGTCGAGAGCTTTCTCGAAGATTTCCAGGGGGTCGCTGTTCTTGCGTTCTTTAACCTTTTCCAGCGCGCCATAAACGATACGCTCGGCAACGGCTTTCTTGCCGCTTTCCATCACGTGGTTCATGAACTTGGCCAGAATTTGGCTTCCGTATTTTGGATCGTCAAGCACTTCGCGCTTGGCTGCTACGCGTCTTCTTGGCATGGATAAGCCCTCAAACGGTCTTCAGGTTCGTTCGGAATCGGTGCCCTTTCGGGACGCCTCCGACCTTACTCTTATCGACTCAGAAAATAAGATGATTCAGTTTTACAAAAAGCCGCTACTACTTAGGCTTCTTGGTACCGTACTTCGAACGACCCTGGTTACGACCTTTAACGCCGGAAGTATCCAAGGAGCCGCGTACGGTGTGGTAACGAACACCTGGCAAGTCTTTTACACGACCGCCGCGGATCAGTACCACGCTGTGCTCTTGCAGGTTGTGGCCTTCACCGCCGATGTACGAGGAAACCTCGAAACCGTTGGTCAGACGCACACGGCATACTTTACGCAGTGCCGAGTTAGGTTTTTTCGGCGTGGTGGTATACACACGAGTGCATACGCCACGACGTTGCGGGCAGTTCTGCAGCGCAGGTACGTCGGATTTCTCGACGATACGCTTACGCGGCTGACGTACCAGCTGGTTGATAGTTGCCATCTACTAGCTCCACTGTTGTCTTGCGACGCTATTGTCTTGCAAGAAAAGCAAAATGGCAGGAACGAATTCCCGCCAAATTTAGGGGTACAAGAGTCTAAAGAGGATCTTGCCCCCAGTCAAGGCAAGGCCCCGACCTCCCCTCTCATCGAACCGGGACAAAAATGCCTCGATCCGACGAATGGGGGCTGCCAGGGCCCAGACTTATTTATCGCAGAACTCAGTTACCGCTTGAGTTCAGCGCTTCGGTCAGTGCAGCTTCCACTTCACTGGCGCTTACGCGCAGCGGCTTGTCAGCATCACGGCGGCGCTTGCGCTCGCTGTGGTAAGCCAAACCGGTACCTGCCGGGATCAGACGACCCACGACTACGTTTTCTTTCAGGCCGCGCAGGTAATCGCGCTTGCCGGTTACCGCTGCTTCGGTCAGTACGCGAGTGGTCTCCTGGAAGGAGGCCGCCGAGATGAACGACTCAGTGGACAACGACGCCTTGGTGATACCCAGCAACACACGAGTGAACTTGGAGACAAATTTGTCTTCCGCGCCCAGACGTTCGTTTTCTACCAGTACGTGAGTCAGTTCCATCTGGTCGCCCTTGATGAAACTGGAATCGCCGGATTCAGCGATTTCAACTTTACGCAGCATCTGACGCAGGATGGTCTCGATGTGCTTATCGTTGATCTTCACGCCTTGCAGACGGTAAACGTCCTGGATCTCGTTAACGATGTACTTGGCCAGCGCACTCACACCCAGCAGACGCAGGATGTCGTGTGGATCGCTCGGGCCGTCGGAGATAACTTCGCCGCGGTTTACCTGTTCGCCTTCGAAGACGTTCAGGTGACGCCACTTCGGAATCAGCTCTTCGTACGGATCAGTACCATCGTTCGGGGTAATGACCAGACGGCGCTTGCCTTTGGTCTCTTTACCGAACGCGATGGTGCCGCTGACTTCAGCCAGAATCGACGCTTCTTTCGGACGACGAGCTTCGAACAAGTCGGCAACACGCGGCAGACCACCGGTGATGTCGCGGGTCTTCGAAGTTTCTTGCGGGATACGCGCGATAACATCACCGATCGCGATCTTCGCACCATCCGCTACACCGACCAGGGCGTTGGCTGGCAGGAAGTACTGAGCGATTACGTCAGTGCCTGGCAGCAACAAGTCCTTGCCGTTGTCGTCGACCATCTTAACGGCAGGACGGATGTCTTTACCGGCAGCTGGACGATCTTTCGCGTCGAGTACTTCAATGTTGGTCATACCGGTCAATTCGTCAGTCTGACGCTTGATCGTGATGCCTTCTTCCATGCCCACGTAGGTCACGGTACCTTTCATTTCGGTAACGATTGGGTGAGTGTGCGGATCCCACTTGGCCACGATTGCGCCAGCGTCGACCTTGTCACCTTCTTTAACCGAGATCACAGCACCGTACGGCAGCTTGTAACGCTCACGCTCACGACCGTAGTCATCAGCGATTGCCAGCTCACCGGAACGGGACACAGCAACCAGGCAACCATCCACTCGCTCAACGTGTTTCAGGTTGTGCAGACGGACAGTACCGCCGTTCTTCACCTGAACGCTGTCGGCTGCGGAGGTCCGGCTTGCCGCACCACCGATGTGGAACGTACGCATGGTCAGCTGGGTACCCGGCTCACCGATGGACTGGGCAGCGATTACGCCAACCGCTTCACCGATGTTCACCTGGTGACCACGAGCCAAGTCACGGCCGTAGCACTTGGCACAAATGCCGTAGCGGGTTTCGCAGCTGATCGGAGAGCGAACAATCACTTCGTCGATGCTGTTGAGTTCGATGAACTCAACCCACTTTTCATCTACCAGGGTGCCGGCAGGAACGATAACTTCCTCGGTACCTGGCTTGAATACGTCACGGGCGATTACTCGACCCAGTACGCGCTCACCCAACGGCTCTACAACGTCGCCGCCTTCGATGTGCGGAGTCATCAGCAGACCGTGTTCGGTGCCGCAATCGACTTCTGTCACAACCAAGTCTTGTGCAACGTCTACCAGACGACGAGTCAGGTAACCGGAGTTAGCCGTTTTCAACGCGGTATCCGCAAGACCCTTACGAGCACCGTGAGTGGAGATGAAGTACTGAAGTACGCTCAAACCTTCACGGAAGTTCGCAGTAATCGGCGTTTCGATGATGGAACCGTCCGGCTTGGCCATCAGGCCACGCATACCGGCGAGCTGACGGATCTGCGCAGCAGAACCCCGTGCGCCCGAGTCGGCCATCATGTACATCGAGTTGAACGACTCTTGATCGACTTCTACGCCATGACGGTCGATAACCTTCTCTTTCGAGAGGTTCGCCATCATCGCCTTCGACACTTCGTCGTTGGCCTTGGACCAAAGGTCGATCACTTTGTTGTACTTCTCGCCCTGGGTTACCAGGCCGGAGGCGTACTGGCTTTCGATTTCTTTCACTTCATCAGTTGCAGCATTGATGATCTGGGCTTTTTCATCCGGGATAACGAAGTCGTTAACACCGATGGAAACGCCGGAAATGGTCGAATAAGCAAAGCCGGTGTACATCAACTGGTCAGCGAAGATCACGGTCTCTTTCAAACCAACCACGCGGTAGCACTGGTTGATCAGCTTGGAGATCGCCTTTTTCTTCATCGGCAAGTTGACGACGTCGTACGACAGGCCTTTTGGCACAACTTGATACAGCAGCGCACGGCCGACAGTGGTGTCGACAATACGGGTGCCGCTCACGCTGCCGCCATCACGGTCGTTGACGGTTTCGTTGATCCGCACTTTGACCTTGGCGTGCAGTGCGGCTTCGCCGGCACGGAACACACGGTCAACTTCTTGCAGGTCAGCGAACACACGACCTTCGCCTTTGGCGTTGATCGCTTCACGAGTCATGTAGTACAGACCCAATACAACGTCCTGCGACGGAACGATGATTGGCTCACCGTTGGCTGGCGACAGAATGTTGTTGGTCGACATCATCAACGCACGCGCTTCCAACTGGGCTTCCAGTGTCAGCGGTACGTGCACGGCCATTTGGTCGCCGTCGAAGTCGGCGTTGTACGCAGCACAGACCAGAGGGTGCAGCTGGATAGCCTTACCTTCAATCAGTACCGGTTCAAACGCCTGGATACCCAGACGGTGAAGGGTCGGTGCACGGTTGAGGAGAACCGGGTGTTCGCGAATCACTTCAGCGAGAACGTCCCAAACCTCTGGCAGTTCGCGCTCGACCATTTTCTTGGCCGCTTTGATGGTGGTCGCGAGACCGCGCATTTCCAGCTTGCCGAAGATGAATGGCTTGAACAGCTCAAGTGCCATCTTCTTGGGCAGACCGCACTGGTGCAGACGCAGGGTCGGGCCTACGGTAATTACCGAACGACCGGAGTAGTCAACACGCTTACCGAGCAAGTTCTGACGGAAACGACCTTGCTTACCCTTGATCATGTCAGCCAAGGACTTCAGAGGACGCTTGTTGGAACCGGTGATAGCGCGGCCACGACGGCCGTTGTCGAGCAAGGCATCGACAGCTTCTTGCAACATACGCTTTTCGTTGCGCACGATGATGTCCGGAGCGGACAGATCGAGCAGGCGCTTCAAGCGGTTGTTACGGTTGATCACGCGGCGGTACAGGTCGTTGAGGTCGGACGTCGCGAAACGACCACCGTCCAACGGTACCAGCGGACGCAGGTCTGGCGGCAGAACCGGCAGAACGGTCAGCACCATCCACTCTGGCAAGTTGCCGGAACCCTGGAAGGCTTCCATCAACTTCAGACGCTTGGACAGCTTCTTGATCTTGGTTTCCGAGTTGGTTTGCGGAATTTCTTCGCGCAGACGGCCAATCTCGTGCTCCAGGTCGATAGCGTGCAGCAGCTCGCGGACAGCTTCGGCACCCATACGGGCATCAAAGTCGTCGCCGAACTCTTCAAGCGCTTCGAAGTACTGCTCGTCGTTCAGCAGCTGACCTTTTTCAAGGGTGGTCATGCCTGGGTCGATAACGACATAGCTCTCGAAGTAGAGAACGCGTTCGATATCACGCAGGGTCATGTCCATCAGCAAGCCGATACGGGACGGCAGCGATTTCAGGAACCAGATGTGGGCAACCGGCGAAGCCAGTTCGATGTGCGCCATGCGCTCACGACGAACTTTAGCCAGCGCAACTTCAACGCCGCACTTCTCGCAGATTACACCACGGTGCTTCAAGCGCTTGTACTTACCGCACAGGCACTCGTAATCCTTTACCGGGCCAAAGATCTTGGCGCAGAACAGGCCGTCACGCTCAGGTTTGAACGTACGGTAGTTAATGGTTTCCGGCTTTTTAACTTCACCGAACGACCACGAACGGATCATCTCAGGCGATGCCAACCCAATACGGATGGCGTCGAACTCTTCGACTTGACCCTGGTTTTTCAGCAAATTCAGTAGGTCTTTCAAGGCCTTTCCTCCTGGCGGAGCAGAGAGCGGGCTAAACAGCCCCGCTCTCGATTCGCGTCACGTGTTATTCGGTTTCCAGATCGATATCGATGCCGAGGGAACGAATTTCTTTGATCAACACGTTGAAAGACTCGGGCATGCCCGGCTCCATACGGTGATCGCCGTCCACGATGTTTTTGTACATCTTGGTCCGACCGTTCACATCGTCCGACTTCACTGTGAGCATTTCTTGCAGAGTGTATGCAGCACCGTATGCTTCCAGTGCCCAGACCTCCATCTCCCCGAAACGCTGACCACCGAACTGAGCCTTACCACCCAGCGGCTGCTGGGTAACCAGGCTGTACGAACCGGTAGAACGAGCGTGCATCTTGTCGTCTACCAAGTGGTTCAGCTTCAGCATGTACATGTAGCCAACAGTAACCGGGCGCTCAAACTTGTTGCCGGTACGGCCGTCGAACAGCTGCATCTGGCCGCTTTCCGGCAGGTCTGCCAGTTTCAGCATGGCCTTGATTTCGCTTTCCTTGGCACCGTCGAATACCGGGGTAGCCATTGGAACGCCGCCGCGCAGGTTCTTCGCCAGATCCAGGATTTCCTGGTCGGAGAAAGTGTCCAGCTCTTCGTTGCGACCGCCGATCTCGTTGTAGATCTCGTGCAGGAACTTGCGCAGGTCAGCAACCTTGCGCTGCTCTTCGATCATACGGTTGATCTTCTCGCCCAGACCTTTGGCCGCGAGGCCCAGGTGGGTTTCAAGGATCTGACCAACGTTCATACGCGAAGGTACGCCCAACGGGTTGAGGACGACGTCGACCGGGGTGCCATTGGCATCGTGCGGCATGTCTTCAACCGGCATGATCACGGAGACCACACCTTTGTTACCGTGACGACCGGCCATCTTGTCGCCCGGCTGGATGCGGCGACGGATTGCCAGGTAAACCTTGACGATTTTCAGCACGCCTGGAGCCAGGTCATCGCCCTGCTGCAGTTTGCGCTTCTTGTCTTCGAACTTGTCGTCCAGCAGACGGCGGCGATCAACGATATAGGCCTGAGCCTTCTCGAGCTGCTCGTTCAGAGCATCTTCAGCCATGCGCAGTTTGAACCACTGGCCATGCTCAAGACCGTCGAGTACTTCGTCGGTGATGTCCTGACCTTTCTTCAGACCTGCGCCGCCTTCAGCCTTGTGGCCTACCAGAGCGGAACGCAGACGTTCGAAGGTCGCGCCTTCAACGATACGGAACTCTTCGTTCAGGTCCTTGCGGATCTCGTCGAGTTGAGTCTTCTCGATGGACAGTGCACGAGCATCACGCTCAACGCCGTCACGGGTGAAGACCTGTACGTCGATGACAGTACCTTTGGTACCGGTAGGTACACGCAGGGAGGTATCTTTAACGTCGCTGGCTTTTTCACCGAAGATGGCACGCAGCAGCTTCTCTTCCGGAGTCAGTTGGGTCTCGCCTTTCGGAGTGACCTTACCTACCAGGATGTCGCCTGCGCCAACTTCAGCACCTACGTAAACGATACCGGCTTCGTCCAGCTTGTTCAGTGCAGCTTCACCCACGTTCGGGATGTCTGCAGTGATTTCCTCTGGCCCAAGCTTGGTATCACGTGCCACACAGGTCAGTTCCTGAATGTGGATCGTGGTGAAACGGTCTTCTTGAACAACACGCTCGGACAGGCAGATGGAGTCTTCGAAGTTGAAGCCGTTCCATGCCATGAACGCGATGCGCATGTTCTGACCCAGTGCCAGTTCACCCATGTCGGTGGACGGGCCGTCGGCCATGATGTCGCTACGCTGAACGCGATCACCCTTGCTCACCAGCGGACGCTGGTTGATGCAGGTGTTCTGGTTCGAGCGGGTGTATTTGGTCAGGTTGTAGATGTCGACACCGGCTTCGCCAGTTTCCACTTCATCATCGGCAACACGAACCACGATACGGCTGGCGTCAACGGAGTCGATCACGCCGCCACGACGAGCCACGACGCAAACGCCGGAGTCACGGGCTACGTTACGCTCCATGCCGGTACCTACCAGCGGCTTGTCAGCGCGCAGGGTTGGTACAGCTTGACGCTGCATGTTGGAACCCATCAACGCACGGTTGGCGTCATCGTGTTCCAGGAACGGGATCAGCGACGCTGCAACCGAAACTACCTGCTTCGGCGAAACGTCCATCAAGGTGACGTCTTCCGGCGCCTTGACGGTGAACTCGTTCAAGTGACGAACAGCTACCAGCTCGTCGATCAGGACTTTCTTGTCGTTCATCGTGGCCGAAGCCTGAGCGATCACGTGATCAGCTTCTTCGATGGCGGACAGGAATACGATCTCGTCGGTGACCAGAGCGTCTTTCACCACGCGGTACGGGCTCTCGAGGAAGCCGTACTGGTTGGTGCGCGCATAAGCGGCCAGGGAGTTGATCAGACCGATGTTCGGACCTTCCGGCGTTTCGATCGGGCAAACACGACCGTAGTGCGTCGGGTGAACGTCACGAACTTCAAAGCCTGCACGCTCACGGGTCAGACCGCCCGGGCCCAGTGCGGAAACACGGCGCTTGTGGGTGATCTCGGAGAGCGGGTTGTTCTGGTCCATGAACTGGGAAAGCTGGCTGGAACCGAAGAACTCTTTCACCGCCGCAGCCACTGGCTTGGCGTTGATCAGGTCTTGCGGCATCAGGCCTTCGCTTTCAGCCATCGACAGACGCTCTTTGACCGCACGCTCAACACGCACAAGGCCAACGCGGAACTGGTTTTCGGCCATTTCGCCTACGCAGCGAACACGACGGTTACCCAAGTGGTCGATGTCATCGACGATGCCTTTACCGTTACGGATGTCGACCAGAGTCTTCAGTACCGCGACGATGTCTTCCTTGCACAGCACGCCCGAACCTTCGATCTCGGTACGACCGATACGACGGTTGAACTTCATCCGGCCGACCGCAGACAGGTCATAACGCTCAGGGCTGAAGAACAGGTTGTTGAACAGGGTCTCGGCAGCGTCTTTGGTTGGTGGCTCACCAGGACGCATCATGCGATAGATCTCGACCAGCGCTTCCAATTGGTTGCTGGTGGAGTCGATCTTCAGTGTGTCGGAGATGAACGGACCGCAGTCGATGTCGTTGGTGTACAGGGTCTCGATGCGAACAACCTGGGCCTTGGCGATTTTTGCCAGGATCTCGGTGTTCAGCTCGGTGTTGCACTCAGCCAGGATTTCGCCTGTAGCCGGGTGAACGATAACCTTGGCGGTGGTGCGACCCAGGACGTAGTCCAGAGGCACTTCCAGCGACTTGATGCCGGCTTTTTCGATCTGGTTGATGTGGCGCGCAGTAATACGACGACCCGCTTCAACGATCACTTTGCCGTTTTCGTCCTGAATATCCAGAACGGCAATTTCACCACGCAGACGCGAAGCAATCAGCTCCAGGCTGAGGGTTTCATCCTTCAGGCTGAATACGTTGGTGGTGTAGAAAGCGTCCAGCACCTGCTCAGTGGTGTAACCGAGCGCGCGCAGCAGTACCGAGGCCGGCAGCTTGCGACGACGGTCGATACGCACGAACACGCAGTCTTTCGGGTCGAACTCGAAGTCCAACCACGAACCGCGGTACGGAATGATCCGCGCGGAGTACAGGAGTTTACCGGAGCTGTGCGTCTTGCCGCGGTCGTGGTCGAAGAACACGCCCGGGGAACGGTGCAGCTGGGAAACAATAACACGCTCGGTACCGTTGATTACGAAGGTACCGTTTTCAGTCATCAGTGGGATTTCGCCCATGTAGACTTCTTGCTCTTTGATGTCCTTGATCGCTTTGTTCGACGATTCTTTGTCGAAAATGATCAGACGGACTTTTACCCGCAAAGGTACGGCGTACGTAACGCCACGCAACACGCATTCTTTGACATCAAATGCCGGTTCGCCCAGGCGATAACCGACGTACTCCAGCGCAGCATTGCCGGAGTAGCTGATGATCGGGAAAACGGATTTGAAGGCCGCATGCAGGCCCACGTCGCGGAACTGATCTTTGGTCGCTCCCGCCTGCAAGAATTCACGATACGAATCCAGCTGGATAGCCAGAAGGTACGGGACATCCATGACGTCCGGCAACTTGCTAAAGTCCTTGCGGATACGTTTTTTCTCAGTATATGAGTAAGCCATCAGCGTTCCCCAGCTTGGTCACCTGCTTGTTTGGCCCCTCCGACGGGAGCAGCCAGAAAATCTTGCAAACCCCTTGGTTTGCACCACCGCTTCGGGTGGCTACAGCGCGTTAATGGCGGCGACCGAGTCGACAGCCAAGAACGGAAAAAGGCCGGTGGCAAGAGCCACCAGCCATCAGCCTTCAGCTTAACGCTTGGGCTGGAGACGCAAGGTCGATGCTTACTTCAGCTCGACTTTAGCGCCTGCTTCTTCCAGCACTGCTTTAGCTTTGTCAGCGGCGTCTTTCGACACTGCTTCCAGAACCTGGGCAGGAGCGCCGTCAACTACAGCCTTGGCTTCTTTCAGGCCCAGACCGGTCAGTTCACGAACTGCCTTGATCACGTTTACTTTCTTCTCGCCAGCTTCCAGCAGCATGACGTTGAATTCGGTTTGCTCTTCAGCAGCAACAGCAGCAACAGCTGGGCCAGCGGAAGCAGCGGCAGCGGAAACGCCGAATTTTTCTTCGAAAGCTTTGATCAGCTCAACAACCTGCAGAACCGACATTTCAGCTACGGCGTTGAGGATATCTTCTTGGGAGATAGACATTACTGTATTTCCTGAATTGGGGGACGGCCTACGCGGCCATCGAAATAAACAAAAATACGCGAAAGGAGGTGCTCAGCCTTAGGCTGCGGCAGCTTCTTTTTGCTCGCGAACTGCGGCCAGAGTACGAGCCAACTTGCTGGTAGCGCCTTGAATCACGCTCATCAGCTGAGAAATAGCTTCGTTACGGGTCGGCAGTGTTGCCAGTACGTCGATTTGGTTAGCTGCGAGGAACTTGCCCTCGAACGCAGCTGCCTTGATCTCGAACTTATCCTGACTCTTGGCGAATTCCTTGAACAAACGGGCAGCAGCACCCGGGTGATCTTTGGAGAACGCGATCAGAGTCGGGCCGGTGAACACGTCGTTGAGGACACTGTATTCAGTGTCAGCAACAGCGCGCTTGAGCAGGGTGTTACGTACAACACGTACGTATACGCCAGCTTCACGAGCCTCTTTACGGAGTCCGGTCATAGCGCTTACTGTCACACCACGGGCATCAGCCACGACAGCGGACAGAGCAGCTTTGGCAGCCTCGTTGACTTCAGCGACGATGGCCTTCTTGTCTTCGAGATTAATTGCCACGGGTTTAACTCCTGCTTGTTACCGTTTCATCTGGCCGAAGCCGGATGTCGTTTTGGTGTCTGATTCGGTAAGGAACCGGGAGCACCATCTGCGTAGGCTTGAGGTTTAAGGCTTGCGCCGCCTACGGTCTTGGATAGCCCCCGCCAGGCAGGGACCCCAATTTTTTCAATTGACGCGATCTCTCGCGCCAATGTGTTTCTTATACGTCCAGCGAGCCTTGGTCGATGACCAGACCTGGGCCCATAGTGGTGCTCAGGGTAACGCGCTTGACGTAGATACCTTTCGAAGAAGCTGGCTTGATACGCTTCAGATCAGCGATCAGGGCTTCAACGTTTTCCTTCAGCTTGACGGCATCGAAGCCGACTTTGCCAACGGAGGTGTGAATGATGCCGTTTTTGTCGGTGCGATAACGAACCTGACCAGCCTTG
The DNA here is from genome assembly GCF_030687515.1 of Pseudomonas sp. FP2338. Taxonomy (NCBI): domain Bacteria; kingdom Pseudomonadati; phylum Pseudomonadota; class Gammaproteobacteria; order Pseudomonadales; family Pseudomonadaceae; genus Pseudomonas; species Pseudomonas sp. FP2338. The sequence goes on from NZ_CP117436.1 coordinate 5,784,609, forward strand.
GCGTTTTTAACCGCGGTAGCTACGTCTGGGGTTACGGTGCCGACTTTAGGGTTAGGCATCAGACCACGTGGACCGAGGATCTGACCCAACTGACCTACAACGCGCATTGCATCCGGGGAAGCAATTACTACGTCGTAGTTCAGGTCGCCGCCTTTCATTTCGGCAGCCAGGTCGTCCATGCCAACGCGATCAGCGCCGGCGGCCAGAGCAGCTTCAGCTGCCGGGCCTTGGGTGAAGACAGCAACACGTACAGTCTTGCCAGTACCGTGTGGCAGCACAGTAGCGCTACGAACGACCTGGTCGGATTTACGTGGGTCAACGCCCAGGTTTACAGCAACGTCAACGGACTCGCTGAACTTGACAGTCGACAGCTCGGTCAGCAGGGCAGCGGCGTCTACAAAGTTGTAGGCCTTGCCTGCTTCGATTTTGCCGGCGATAGCCTTTTGGCGCTTGGTCAGCTTAGCCATTACACACCCTCCACGTTAAGGCCCATGCTACGAGCAGAACCGGCGATGGTACGCACGGCTGCATCCATATCAGCTGCAGTCAGATCCGCGTTTTTGGTTTTCGCGATTTCTTCCAGCTGAGCACGAGTTACGGTGCCAACCTTAACGGTGTTAGGACGAGCGGAACCGCTAGTCAGACCGGCAGCTTTCTTCAGCAGAACCGAAGCCGGGGTCGACTTGGTTTCAAAAGTGAAGCTACGGTCGCTGTATACAGTGATGATCACTGGAGTCGGCAGACCTGGCTCAAGACCCTGAGTACGGGCGTTGAAGGCCTTGCAGAATTCCATGATGTTCACGCCGTGCTGACCCAGAGCCGGGCCGACAGGTGGACTTGGGTTGGCCTGAGCGGCCTTCACTTGCAGCTTGATGTAAGCGGTAATCTTCTTGGCCATGAGGCACTCCAATTACGGGTTCAAACGCCTCGAAAGGCTCCCCGGTTACTTGCGCGTTTATCCCAGTGACGACAAAACCCCACAGCCTAAGGCTGCGGGGTTGGGATGCTTGCTCAGCTAGACCTTCTCGACCTGGCTGAACTCCAACTCTACCGGAGTAGAGCGACCGAAAATGAGCACTGCCACCTGGATCCGGCTCTTTTCGTAGTTAACTTCTTCGACGGTGCCGTTGAAATCAGCAAACGGACCATCTGTGACACGAACAACCTCACCCGGCTCGAACAACGTCTTCGGCTTAGGCTTGTCGCTACCGTCAGCAACACGACGCAGAATTGCTTCTGCCTCTTTGTCAGTGATCGGAGCAGGCTTATCAGCAGTACCGCCGATGAAACCCATGACACGAGGAGTGTCCTTGACCAAGTGCCAAGTACCTTCATTCATGTCCATCTGAACCAGCACGTAGCCAGGGAAGAACTTGCGTTCGCTTTTGCGCTTCTGGCCATTCCGCATTTCAACCACTTCTTCAGTGGGAACCAGAATTTCGCCGAAGCCATCTTCCATGCCTGCGAGCTTTACGCGCTCTAGCAAAGAGCGCATAACATGCTTCTCGTAACCCGAGTAAGCATGCACAACGTACCAACGCTTAGCCACGGGACACCCTTAGCCAACAATCAAGGAAACAAGCCAGCCGAGCAGGGAATCAAGCCCCCACAACAGCAACGCCATAACCAGAACAACAGCCACAACAATCAACGTGGTCTGCGTGGTTTCTTGGCGAGTCGGCCAAACGACTTTACGAATTTCGGTGCGAGCTTCCTTTACCAGGACCGCGAAAGACTTGCCTTTGGCTGTCTGCAGACCTACAAAGGCAGCTACAGCAGCAAGAGCGAGCAAAGCGAGTACGCGGTACAGGATCGGCGAAGCAGAGTAGTACTGATTGCCAACAACGCCTACGACCACCAATGCGACTACTACGAGCCACTTGACGAGATCGAAACGAGAGCTTTGAGCTTCAGCCTTAGGAGTCATCTATGAAGATCCTGTGAAAAGAAAGCCAGACACACCACGTGAATCTGGCAGGTCAGGAGGGAATCGAACCCCCAACCTACGGTTTTGGAGACCGTCGCTCTGCCAATTGAGCTACTGACCTAAAACAAAATCAGGCCGACCATTATGCAGGCCTGAAAAAGACTTTACAACAACCAACCCCACTAGACCTGAAATCACTTAGCCATAAAGCCAAATGCGACACCAACAAGCCGAGGCAGCTGTTAAAACAAAGGCAGATATTTTCATATCTGCCTTGTTATATGGAGCTCTTGAGCGGATTTGAACCGCTGACCTCACCCTTACCAAGGGTGTGCTCTACCAACTGAGCTACAAGAGCAAAACACATCGCACAACCTGCAAACTTGGAGCGGGTAGCGGGAATCGAACCCGCATCATCAGCTTGGAAGGCTGAGGTTCTACCACTAAACTATACCCGCGGAGCTTGCAGCTCACGCTAAAAATGGTGGAGGGGGAAGGATTCGAACCTTCGAAGTCGTAGACGTCAGATTTACAGTCTGATCCCTTTGGCCGCTCGGGAACCCCTCCTAAGCGAGCCGGCATTCTACATCACGCCGGCCTTCTGTCAAGCATTTTCTCATTAAAAATATGAGGTTAGCTGCGTTGACCTTCGCTTCACCTTGTAGACCGTAAAGGTCTTCACTGCGAAGCGGGCGCCATTCTATGCAAACTATTCGACAGTTGCAACGCCTTCGCACAACATTATTTTATGTTTTAACTCATTGAATTCCTTAGCAAGGTTTTCAAACGGCAGATCGTCAGCCAGCCTCCTGCTTTCAGGGGCCACACGCAGCCAATAACCGGAGGCGTCAGGCGTATTGAGGAGAAGCACTTTGACCTTTATATCCAGGCTTATGAGGCGCTGCTCGACCGACTGAGCCTGACGCTGATCAGCAAAGCCACCAATGTATAGGCAGGTATTTTGTGCGTCAGGCGCTCTTACTCGGTCGCGCCGAACCATGGGGTCAGAGGATTCACTCAATAGGCGAATATCCTGCTGAGAGCCCTTATAGAGGCTCAGAGGTGTTACATCTTTAGCGCGCAACGGGGCTTCCTGTTGATGCCAGATGTAATAGAAGGCATTGAGAACGAGTAAAAGCAAAAACAGCCAACGCATAAATACCTCAGGACAAAGGACACGCCATCGCCAGACCAACAAAAACCAGGTCAGGAACAAAACGAGCGTGAGGCACGGCATCAGAGACCAGGTCAGCATCCCCGCCAGTCAGAAAAACCGTGAAGTCATCCCCCCAATAGCTTCGAGCCAACTCAAGCTGGGTCAAAACAAACCCCCTGAGCATCAGCGTACAACCCCGCTCAACGGCTTCAACGGTCGTGCGACCTGGCGAGAGGCGCGCCAGGGCCTGCTCCGCCGCAATATCGTCGTAGCGGATCTTGCGCGTATGCGTTCGCAACTGGCTGCGCATAAGGGGCATTCCCGGGCAAATGAAACCGCCAAGGTGCTCACCATCGGCAGCAATAAAGTCCGCAGTGGCGGCGGTACCGAAATCAAGCACCAGGCAGGCACCTGATGCCAGCTTGAAACCACCGAGCATTGCCAACCAACGATCTAGCCCAAGACGCTCAAACTCTTCGTAACCATTACGTACACCCGCCATCTCTCTCGCCGAAGCGGCACAAGACACAACAACCCCAAATGCCCCCTGCAAAGCCTCAACCAGTTGCCCGGTCTCCTCAGCGGCCCGAACACTTACCAGGCGGCAACGCGTCAATGACAGCCCCGGGATTGCCTTCAGGCCCTCGATCAATTCAAGGTCCGAGCCGACAACACCCTCAGCGGACGCCCTGGCCATAGGCGAATCGAGCACACGCCACTTGATAAAGCTATTCCCACAGTCGAGCTCAAGAATCATCACGCAACCTCAGGCTTAGCTCACCGCCGCTGTATATTTTCTCGGCACCCTCGACACTCAGCCGAAGCGCGCCCTGGTGATCAACACCCAGCACCACACCATCAATCTGGTTAACACCCGCGATAAGAGATACGGCCTTACCCTGCCACAAATGATTTCGCTCCCACTCTTCCTGGAGCGCAGCAAAGCCCGAAGCCTTGTGTCGCTCCAGGTGACTTTGCAGTTGCAGCCCAAGCCGTGCGACCAAGTGATTACGGTCGACAGGGGAACCTGTCTCCAACTGCGCCGACGTCCACTGCTGATCGACCTCTGCGGCCTTCTGCATATTTACGTTGATCCCTACACCGAGGACAACGTGGCAAACATCAGCGGGATCTCCGACCAATTCCAGCAAGATGCCGGCAATTTTTTTCTGCCCAACCAGGACGTCGTTCGGCCATTTCAATGCAGCAGCCTGGACACCCAGCTCACGCAAGGCCTGCATAACCGCCAATCCCACGACAAGACTAAGCCCCTCCAATTGCCTTAACCCGCCATCAATGCGCAATACGAGGCTGTAATACAGGTTTTGAGCGAACGGACTGACCCACTTACGACCCCGCCTACCCCTTCCCGCTGTTTGCTGCTCCGCAAGCACCAGAAATGGCGCCGCGCAACCAGCGCCGACGAGGCGCAAGGCCTCGGCATTGGTGGAGTCTATGGAATCATAGATGTAAACAGGCCACGTCAAAGCTGGAGCATGCCCTTGAATTTCTTCAGCATTCAAGAACACCAATGGAGATGCCAGTTGATACCCCCTGCCACGAACTTTATGGATGGGCAGGTTCAATTCAGACTCCAGATGCTGGAGCTGCTTCCAAACAGCACTGCGGCTGACACCTAGGGCAGCACCCAGCGCCTCTCCGGAGTGGAATCGGCCATCTTTGAGAAGTGTTAACAACGTCAACATGCAAGCATCGCCTCACAATGAGGCACGCATGATAGCCATGCGCAAGGTCATTGCATAGAAAGGACGGGATTTAGCACTGGTGGTCGCACGAAAGCGTTCGCGGCAGCTCAGGCTGGGCGCGTTGCGATTAATGCTAAACATGAGCAAGCTTTGCCCACTATACGACCGCCCAAAACAAAACCCCTGATTGCGTTAGCAATCAGGGGTTTCGGAATTTAATCTTGACGATGACCTACTCTCACATGGGGAAACCCCACACTACCATCGGCGATGCATCGTTTCACTACTGAGTTCGGGATGGGATCAGGTGGTTCCAATGCTCTATGGTCGTCAAGAAATTCGGGTACTGAGTCGTAGCCAGATGGCTTCGCTTCAGCAAATTGGGTATGTGACAGCTTTCGGTGTTTTGTGAATGTCGAACTTTCGGTTCATCTCGTCTTCACACACCGCAATCTGGCCTTTCGACTCAAATTGCTTGGGTGTTATATGGTCAAGCCTCACGGGCAATTAGTATTGGTTAGCTCAACGCCTCACAGCGCTTACACACCCAACCTATCAACGTCGTAGTCTTCGACGGCCCTTCAGGGGACTCAAGGTCCCAGTGAGATCTCATCTTGAGGCTAGTTTCCCGCTTAGATGCTTTCAGCGGTTATCTATTCCGAACATAGCTACCCGGCAATGCCACTGGCGTGACAACCGGAACACCAGAGGTTCGTCCACTCCGGTCCTCTCGTACTAGGAGCAGCCCCTCTCAAATCTCAAACGTCCACGGCAGATAGGGACCGAACTGTCTCACGACGTTCTAAACCCAGCTCGCGTACCACTTTAAATGGCGAACAGCCATACCCTTGGGACCGGCTTCAGCCCCAGGATGTGATGAGCCGACATCGAGGTGCCAAACACCGCCGTCGATATGAACTCTTGGGCGGTATCAGCCTGTTATCCCCGGAGTACCTTTTATCCGTTGAGCGATGGCCCTTCCATACAGAACCACCGGATCACTAAGACCTACTTTCGTACCTGCTCGACGTGTCTGTCTCGCAGTCAAGCGCGCTTTTGCCTTTATACTCTACGACCGATTTCCGACCGGTCTGAGCGCACCTTCGTACTCCTCCGTTACTCTTTAGGAGGAGACCGCCCCAGTCAAACTACCCACCATACACTGTCCTCGATCCGGATAACGGACCTGAGTTAGAACCTCAAAGTTGCCAGGGTGGTATTTCAAGGTTGGCTCCACGCAGACTGGCGTCCACGCTTCAAAGCCTCCCACCTATCCTACACAAGCAAATTCAAAGTCCAGTGCAAAGCTATAGTAAAGGTTCACGGGGTCTTTCCGTCTAGCCGCGGATACACTGCATCTTCACAGCGATTTCAATTTCACTGAGTCTCGGGTGGAGACAGCGCCGCCATCGTTACGCCATTCGTGCAGGTCGGAACTTACCCGACAAGGAATTTCGCTACCTTAGGACCGTTATAGTTACGGCCGCCGTTTACCGGGGCTTCGATCAAGAGCTTCGCGTTAGCTAACCCCATCAATTAACCTTCCGGCACCGGGCAGGCGTCACACCCTATACGTCCACTTTCGTGTTTGCAGAGTGCTGTGTTTTTAATAAACAGTCGCAGCGGCCTGGTATCTTCGACCGGCATGAGCTTACGGAGCAAGTCCTTCACCCTCACCGGCGCACCTTCTCCCGAAGTTACGGTGCCATTTTGCCTAGTTCCTTCACCCGAGTTCTCTCAAGCGCCTTGGTATTCTCTACCCAACCACCTGTGTCGGTTTGGGGTACGGTTCCTGGTTACCTGAAGCTTAGAAGCTTTTCTTGGAAGCATGGCATCAACCACTTCGTTAACTAAAAGTTAACTCGTCATCAGCTCTCGGCCTTAAGATCCCGGATTTACCTAAGATCTCAGCCTACCACCTTAAACTTGGACAACCAACGCCAAGCTGGCCTAGCCTTCTCCGTCCCTCCATCGCAATAACCAGAAGTACAGGAATATTAACCTGTTTTCCATCGACTACGCTTTTCAGCCTCGCCTTAGGGACCGACTAACCCTGCGTCGATTAACGTTGCGCAGGAAACCTTGGTCTTTCGGCGTGGGTGTTTTTCACACCCATTGTCGTTACTCATGTCAGCATTCGCACTTCTGATACCTCCAGCAAGCTTCTCAACTCACCTTCACAGGCTTACAGAACGCTCCTCTACCGCATCACTTACGTGATACCCGTAGCTTCGGTGTATGGTTTGAGCCCCGTTACATCTTCCGCGCAGGCCGACTCGACTAGTGAGCTATTACGCTTTCTTTAAAGGGTGGCTGCTTCTAAGCCAACCTCCTAGCTGTCTAAGCCTTCCCACATCGTTTCCCACTTAACCATAACTTTGGGACCTTAGCTGACGGTCTGGGTTGTTTCCCTTTTCACGACGGACGTTAGCACCCGCCGTGTGTCTCCCATGCTCGGCACTTGTAGGTATTCGGAGTTTGCATCGGTTTGGTAAGTCGGGATGACCCCCTAGCCGAAACAGTGCTCTACCCCCTACAGTGATACATGAGGCGCTACCTAAATAGCTTTCGAGGAGAACCAGCTATCTCCGAGCTTGATTAGCCTTTCACTCCGATCCACAGGTCATCCGCTAACTTTTCAACGGTAGTCGGTTCGGTCCTCCAGTTAGTGTTACCCAACCTTCAACCTGCCCATGGATAGATCGCCCGGTTTCGGGTCTATTCCCAGCGACTAGACGCCCTATTAAGACTCGCTTTCGCTACGCCTCCCCTATTCGGTTAAGCTCGCCACTGAAAATAAGTCGCTGACCCATTATACAAAAGGTACGCAGTCACCCAACAAAGTGGGCTCCCACTGCTTGTACGCATACGGTTTCAGGATCTATTTCACTCCCCTCTCCGGGGTTCTTTTCGCCTTTCCCTCACGGTACTAGTTCACTATCGGTCAGTCAGTAGTATTTAGCCTTGGAGGATGGTCCCCCCATATTCAGACAAAGTTTCTCGTGCTCCGTCCTACTCGATTTCATGACTAAGAGATTTTCGCGTACAGGGCTATCACCCACTATGGCCGCACTTTCCAGAGCGTTCCGCTAATCTCAAAGCCACTTAAGGGCTAGTCCCCGTTCGCTCGCCACTACTAAGGGAATCTCGGTTGATTTCTTTTCCTCAGGGTACTTAGATGTTTCAGTTCCCCTGGTTCGCCTCTTACGCCTATGTATTCAGCGTAAGATAACCATCTTATGATGGCTGGGTTCCCCCATTCAGACATCTCCGGATCAAAGTCTGTTTGCCGACTCCCCGAAGCTTTTCGCAGGCTACCACGTCTTTCATCGCCTCTGACTGCCAAGGCATCCACCGTATGCGCTTCTTCACTTGACCATATAACCCCAAGCAATCTGGTTATACTGTGAAGACAACATTCGCCGAAAATTCGAATTTCTCAATTAAGAGAACTCACAAATTTTACCTTAGCCTGATCCGTTACCAGTGAAAGTAACGTTCAGTCTATCTTTCTATCACATACCCAAATTTTTAAAGAACGATCTAATCAAAGACTAGAAATCAACATTCATCATCAACCTGATGGAATGCTCATTTCTAAGCTTTCATAACGTAGAAGCAGTAGTGGTGGAGCCAAACGGGATCGAACCGTTGACCTCCTGCGTGCAAGGCAGGCGCTCTCCCAGCTGAGCTATGGCCCCGTATTTCTACAGGCGTTTCCCACACAAAATTGGTGGGTCTGGGCAGATTCGAACTGCCGACCTCACCCTTATCAGGGGTGCGCTCTAACCAACTGAGCTACAGACCCAATTTCGGGCTGCTTCTTATCGTCTTCTTCAATGAATCAAGCAATTCGTGTGGGAACTTATGGAGCAGCTGATGTCGTCGATTAAGGAGGTGATCCAGCCGCAGGTTCCCCTACGGCTACCTTGTTACGACTTCACCCCAGTCATGAATCACACCGTGGTAACCGTCCTCCCGAAGGTTAGACTAGCTACTTCTGGTGCAACCCACTCCCATGGTGTGACGGGCGGTGTGTACAAGGCCCGGGAACGTATTCACCGCGACATTCTGATTCGCGATTACTAGCGATTCCGACTTCACGCAGTCGAGTTGCAGACTGCGATCCGGACTACGATCGGTTTTGTGGGATTAGCTCCACCTCGCGGCTTGGCAACCCTCTGTACCGACCATTGTAGCACGTGTGTAGCCCAGGCCGTAAGGGCCATGATGACTTGACGTCATCCCCACCTTCCTCCGGTTTGTCACCGGCAGTCTCCTTAGAGTGCCCACCATTATGTGCTGGTAACTAAGGACAAGGGTTGCGCTCGTTACGGGACTTAACCCAACATCTCACGACACGAGCTGACGACAGCCATGCAGCACCTGTCTCAATGCTCCCGAAGGCACCAATCTATCTCTAGAAAGTTCATTGGATGTCAAGGCCTGGTAAGGTTCTTCGCGTTGCTTCGAATTAAACCACATGCTCCACCGCTTGTGCGGGCCCCCGTCAATTCATTTGAGTTTTAACCTTGCGGCCGTACTCCCCAGGCGGTCAACTTAATGCGTTAGCTGCGCCACTAAAAGCTCAAGGCTTCCAACGGCTAGTTGACATCGTTTACGGCGTGGACTACCAGGGTATCTAATCCTGTTTGCTCCCCACGCTTTCGCACCTCAGTGTCAGTATTAGTCCAGGTGGTCGCCTTCGCCACTGGTGTTCCTTCCTATATCTACGCATTTCACCGCTACACAGGAAATTCCACCACCCTCTACCATACTCTAGTCAGTCAGTTTTGAATGCAGTTCCCAGGTTGAGCCCGGGGATTTCACATCCAACTTAACAAACCACCTACGCGCGCTTTACGCCCAGTAATTCCGATTAACGCTTGCACCCTCTGTATTACCGCGGCTGCTGGCACAGAGTTAGCCGGTGCTTATTCTGTCGGTAACGTCAAAACACTAACGTATTAGGTTAATGCCCTTCCTCCCAACTTAAAGTGCTTTACAATCCGAAGACCTTCTTCACACACGCGGCATGGCTGGATCAGGCTTTCGCCCATTGTCCAATATTCCCCACTGCTGCCTCCCGTAGGAGTCTGGACCGTGTCTCAGTTCCAGTGTGACTGATCATCCTCTCAGACCAGTTACGGATCGTCGCCTTGGTGAGCCATTACCTCACCAACTAGCTAATCCGACCTAGGCTCATCTGATAGCGCAAGGCCCGAAGGTCCCCTGCTTTCTCCCGTAGGACGTATGCGGTATTAGCGTCCGTTTCCGAACGTTATCCCCCACTACCAGGCAGATTCCTAGGCTTTACTCACCCGTCCGCCGCTCTCAAGAGAAGCAAGCTTCTCTCTACCGCTCGACTTGCATGTGTTAGGCCTGCCGCCAGCGTTCAATCTGAGCCATGATCAAACTCTTCAGTTCAAACATCTTTGGGTTTTTAAGAAACCCTAAACTTGGCTCAGCAATCGTTGGTTACATCTTTGATTTCTCGCGGAGTAACTTGTGATGCTGATAATCTTGTTGACTATCAGTCTGACTCCACAAGCACCCACACGAATTGCTTGATTCAGTTGTTAAAGAGCGGTTGGTTAAGATCTTTCGTCTCAACCGAGGCGCGCATTCTACAGCAGCCTCATTTGCTGTCAAGTGGTTATTTTCAGAAGTTTTCGAAGAATTCTTCAACAACTTCAACCACTTGCGCTTACGATCTCTCGTTAGCGGGAGGCGAATTCTACAGCGTTACACGCTGCTGTCAACACCTCTTTTTCAACTTCCTTTTGGCTTCGATGAACTGAAGCAACCTACTGCCGAAAACTTCATAACTCTTTGTTTATCAAGGAGTTTTCCGTTTCGACTGCGCCGGAAGTGGGGCGAATTATAGACAGATATAAAACGCCGTCAACACCTCATTTCAGTTTTATTCGGCTTTGAGCGTAATACGCGCAAATGCCTTCTTCCCAGCCTGGCAAACGTGGGTAGCGCCCAGCTCATATATAAAGGTGCGATCGACAACCTCACCATCTATACGCACGCCACCAGAACCCAACAGGTCGCGCGCGACCGCGGAGTTCTTAACCAGGCCCGCCTTATTAAGTACAGCGGCAATCGGCATCGCTTCAGCCGCGGTCAATTCGATCTCTGGCAGATCATCCGGCAGCTCGCCACCCTTCATGCGGTTACCGGCCGCACGGTGAGCACTGGCCGCAGCCTCTTCACCATGGAAGCGCGCAACGATCTCTTCCGCCAACTTGATCTTCACATCACGAGGATTCGCACCCGCCTCGACTTCAGCGCGCAGTGCGTTGATCTCATCCATCGAGCGGAAGCTCAACAGCTCGAAATAACGCCACATCAACGCATCTGGAATCGATACCAGCTTGCCGTACATCACACCCGGCGCTTCCTGGATACCAACGTAGTTACCCAGGGACTTGGACATCTTCTTGACGCCATCCAACCCTTCCAGCAACGGCATGGTCAAAATGCACTGAGCTTCTTGCCCATACGCACGCTGGAGCTCACGCCCCATCAGCAGGTTGAACTTCTGGTCAGTGCCGCCCAGCTCAACGTCCGCGCGCAATGCCACCGAGTCATAGCCCTGCACCAGCGGGTAGAGGAACTCATGAATCGCGATTGGCTGATTGGTGGAGTAGCGCTTGTCGAAGTCATCACGCTCAAGCATGCGCGCCACGGTGTACTGGGAAGTCAGGCGAATAAAGTCGGCCGGCCCCATCTGATCCATCCAGGTGGAGTTGAACGCCACCTCGGTCTTGGCCGGATCGAGAATCTTGAACACCTGGGTCTTGTAGGTCTCGGCATTATCGAGCACCTGCTCACGGGTCAGCGGCGGGCGCGTTGCGCTCTTGCCGCTCGGATCACCGATCATCCCGGTGAAGTCACCTATAAGGAAGATGACCTGATGCCCCAGCTCCTGGAACTGACGCAGCTTATTAATAAGCACGGTATGACCCAGGTGAAGATCCGGCGCGGTTGGATCGAAGCCAGCCTTAATACGCAGGGGTTGGCCACGCTTGAGCTTTTCGACCAGCTCAGCCTCGACCAACAGTTCTTCCGCACCACGTTTTATCAGCGCTAGCTGCTCTTCAACCGACTTCATAACAGACCCGCAAGGCTCAGATTCAAAAGGGAACCAACCATACAAGATCAGGGACTAATTACAAGTTTTGTCCCGCGCACGGACACCGTTCAGCAAGCCCAGCGTTCGCGAGCTTGCGCCACAGATGATTTGGTTATATTTTATACAGTTATTTCATCTTCATCATGTCATTCATCTTTTCCATTTCATCTTCAAAGTCAAAATTACTTATGACCACAGAACCGTCTAAAGCGCCGCCGCTTTACCCGAAGACCCACCTGCTCGCCGCAAGTGGTATCGCCGCCCTTCTCAGCCTGGCACTCCTGGTATTCCCTTCCAGTGACGTAGAAGCCAAACGAACATCCCTGAGCCTTGACCTGGAAAGTCCAGTTGAACAACTGACACAAGATCAAGACGCTTCCGACGCGCAACAAGCCACAAACGCACCGACAGAATCTCCATTCGCACAGATAGAAAGCACCCCGGAAGACACCCAACAGGCCACTCAAGAACCGCCTGCACCAGTTGCAACCAAGAACGCGCTGCACCGCGAAGTGATCGTCGCCAAGGGCGATACGCTTTCAACGCTGTTCGAAAAGGTCGGCCTGCCCGCTGCTACCGTTAATGAGCTGCTGGCCAGCGATAAACAAGCCAAGCAATTCACTCAGCTCAAGCACGGCCAGAAGCTTGAGTTCGAATTGGCTGCCGACGGCCAGCTGAAAAACCTGCACAGCAATGTCAACGACCTCGAAAGCATTAGCCTGAGCAAAGGCGCCAAAGGCTTTGCGTTCAACCGCATCACTACCAAACCGGTGACGCGCTCCGCCTACGTACATGGCGTCATCAACAGCTCGCTGTCACAGTCGGCCGCCCGCGCCGGCTTGTCCCACAGCATGACCATGGACATGGCCAGCGTGTTTGGCTACGACATCGACTTCGCCCAGGACATCCGTCAGGGTGACGAATTCGACGTGATCTATGAGCAGAGAGTGGCCAACGGCAAAGTCGTCGGCACCGGCGCGATTCTATCGGCGCGGTTTACCAACCGCGGCAAAACCTACACCGCAGTGCGCTACACCAACAAACAAGGCAACACCAGCTACTACACCGCCGATGGCAACAGCATGCGCAAAGCCTTCATCCGTACGCCGGTGGACTTTGCCCGCATCAGTTCGCGCTTCTCCATGGGCCGAAAGCATCCGATCCTCAACAAGATCCGCGCCCACAAAGGCGTCGACTATGCTGCCCCACGTGGTACGCCCATCAAGGCTGCCGGTGACGGCAAGGTGTTGCTGGCAGGCCGCCGCGGCGGTTACGGCAATACCGTGATCATCCAGCACGGCAATACCTACCGCACCCTGTACGGCCACATGCAAGGGTTCGCCAAAGGCGTGTCGACCGGCAGCAACGTGAAGCAGGGCCAGGTCATCGGCTATATCGGCACCACAGGCCTGTCTACCGGCCCGCATTTGCACTATGAGTTCCAGGTGAACGGCGTCCACGTCGACCCTCTGGGTCAGAAGCTGCCGATGGCCGACCCAATCGCCAAGGCCGAGCGCGCGCGCTTCCTGCAACAGAGCCAGCCATTGATGGCACGCATGGACCAGGAGCGCTCCACCCTGCTGGCCTCGGCGAAGCGCTAAGGTATGGCGCTCTATATTGGTGTGATGTCCGGGACCAGCCTCGATGGCCTGGATATCGCCCTGATCGAACAAGACCCGGCGATCAAATTGATCGCCACGCACTACATTCCCATGCCGGACGATCTGCGCACCGAGCTGCTAAGCCTGTGCGCCAGCGGCCCGGATGAGATCGCCCGTTCGGCGCTCGCCCAGCAACACTGGGTGACACTGGCGGCCAAAGGCATCCATGCCTTACTGGAACAACAAGCCCTCAAGCCCCAGGACATACGTGCGATCGGCAGCCACGGCCAGACGATCCGCCATGAACCTGCTCGAGGCTTTACCGTACAAATCGGCAACCCTGCCCTGCTCACCGAGCTGACGGGCATTACCGTCGTCAGTGATTTCCGCAGCCGCGATGTGGCCGCCGGCGGTCAAGGCGCGCCCTTGGTGCCTGCCTTTCACGAAGCCTTGTTCGGCGAACGTACCGGCAACCGCGCCGTGCTGAATGTCGGCGGCTTCAGCAACCTCAGCTTGATCGAGACCAACAAGCCCGTAGCCGGCTTCGACTGCGGCCCGGGCAACGTGTTGCTGGATGCGTGGATACACAATCAGCGCGGCGAGCACTTTGATCGCGATGGCCAATGGGCGGCCGCTGGCCAGGTCGAGCCTGCACTACTCAACGCTCTGCTCAGCGACCCGTTCTTCCTGACCAAAGGCCCGAAAAGCACTGGCCGCGAAGTCTTCAACCTGGGATGGCTGCAACACCACCTGGCCAGATTGCCAGCGTTCCAGCCAGAGGACGTGCAAGCGACTCTGCTTGAACTGACCGCACAGACCATCGTCGAGTCCCTGCAAGCGGCACAAACCGACACCGAAACCCTGCTGGTCTGTGGCGGCGGCGCGCATAACGCCACGTTGATGAAGCGCCTGGCAGCGTTGTTGCCGTCCACCCAGGTCAGCAGCACCGCCACTTACGGCGTGGACCCCGATTGGGTTGAAGCCATGGCCTTCGCCTGGCTGGCCCATTGCTGCCTGGCGGGCATCACCGCCAACCGCCCAAGTGTCACTGGCGCACGCGGGCTTCGGGTATTAGGCGCAATCTACCCAGCGTAAACCTGCAGACAGCAAAACGCCGCTTGGCCTATCAAAGCCAAGCGGCGTTTTTTATTTGCTGAAGATCAGGCTGCTGATCAGATCGAGAACGAAGACCCGCAACCACAGGTCGTGGTGGCATTCGGGTTCTTGATCACGAAACGCGAGCCTTCCAGACCTTCCTGGTAATCCACCTCGGCCCCTGCCAGGTATTGGAAGCTCATCGGGTCCACGACCAGGCTGACGCCCTCGCGTTCAACGATGGTGTCATCGTCGGCCACATCTTCATCGAAGGTAAAACCGTACTGAAACCCTGAACAACCGCCGCCCGTAACGAATACGCGCAGCTTCAAGCGATCATTACCCTCTTCATCGACCAGGCTCTTCACCTTGTGCGCAGCACCGTGGGTGAATTGCAAAGCCGTGGGGGTGAAGGATTCAACGCTCATGCTGATAATCTCCCGGCGTAGCGCCGCCATATGCGTAATGGCGGGCATTATCCGCTTCTCCTAGAAAAGCGGTCAACTATTGTTACGGTATATCAATCTGCGCTGGCGCCATTAAAAACACAAAAGGCCCGATCAACGGGCCTTTTGCTTAACCGCCAAACAGCCTTAAGGCAGCATGCCCGCATGGGACAGGCCCAGCTTCTCATCCAGGCCAAACAGAATGTTCATGTTCTGCACGGCCTGGCCCGACGCGCCCTTGACCAGGTTATCGATCACCGACAACACCACCACCAAATCACCATCCTGTGGGCGGTGCACGGCAATGCGGCATACGTTGGCACCGCGCACGCTACGGGTTTCCGGGTGGCTGCCGGCCGGCATCACGTCGACGAACGGTTCATTGGCATAACGTTTTTCGAACAGCGCCTGCAGGTCTACCGAACGGTCGACAACAGTGGCGTAGAGCGTGGAGTGAATGCCACGAATCATCGGTGTCAGGTGCGGCACGAAGGTCAGGCCTACGTCTTTACCGGCGGCACGACGCAGCCCCTGGCGAATTTCCGGCAAGTGACGATGCCCTTTAACCGCGTAGGCCTTCATGCTTTCCGACGTCTCGGAGTACAGCGAACCTACAGCTGCACCACGGCCAGCGCCACTCACGCCCGACTTGCAGTCGGCGATCAAGCGCGAAGCGTCGGCCAGACCTGCTTCCAGCAGTGGCAGGAAACCCAGCTGCGTTGCGGTCGGATAGCAACCTGGCACAGCAATCAGACGTGCCTGCTTGATCTGCTCACGATTGACTTCCGGCAGACCGTACACCGCCTCTTCCAGCAACTCAGGCGCGCCGTGTGGCTGGCCGTACCACTTGGCCCACTCATCGGCGTCCTGCAAGCGGAAGTCGGCCGACAGGTCGATGACCTTGGTACCCGCCGCCAGCAATTCGCCAGCCAGCGCATGCGCAACCCCGTGAGGCGTGGCGAAGAACACCACATCGCACGCACCCAGGGTCTTGATGTCCGGCACGCTGAACGCCAGGCCGTCATAGTGCCCTCGCAGGTTCGGGTACATGTCGGCCACGGCCAGCCCAGCCTCGGATCGAGAAGTGATAACCACCACCTCAGCTTGCGGATGCTGAGCCAACAGACGCAGCAATTCGACACCGGTGTAACCCGTGCCGCCGACGATACCGACCTTGACCATAAACCTGCCCTCAACGAACCCACTGGAAAGCCGTCGATAATAGGGGCCGTATCGTCCTGCGACAACCGTCAACGTGACGTACAGGCGCATGAGCCACTACTATCTTCAGTTACCGTGAACCTGGGAATAACTAGAAATGCTCTATCTATGGATCAAAGCCTTCCATATCGTCAGTATCGTCTGCTGGTTTGCCGGGCTGTTTTACCTGCCACGCCTGTTCGTCTACCACGCGCAAAGTGAGGACACCGTCAGCAAAGAACGCTTCAGCGTCATGGAGCGCAAGCTGTACCGCGGCATCATGGGGCCAGCAATGATCGCTACCCTGATATTCGGCGGCTGGCTGATCTACCTCAACCCGGCCATTTTTCAATCCGGTGCCTGGATCCACGCCAAACTCACCCTGGTGGTGCTGCTGATCGGCTACCACCATATGTGCGGCGCCCAGGTAAAACGCTTCGCCCGTGGCGAAAACACCCGCAGCCATGTCTTTTATCGCTGGTTCAATGAAGTGCCGGTTCTGATATTGCTGGCTATCGTAATTTTGGTCGTGGTCAAACCGTTCTAATTTCAATTACTCGGGGAACCTCCAATGTCACTGCCCGCTTCGCTCGAACAACGTCTGCGACTACCCGTGGTAGCTGCGCCGATGTTTCTGATTTCCAACCCGCAGTTGGTCCTGGCGTGTTGTCGCAATGGCGTGGTGGGGAGTTTCCCGGCACTCAACCAGCGCGAAAGCAGTGGTTTCAAGGCCTGGCTGGAGGAAATCGAAGCGGGCCTGGCGCAGCTGGACAACCCCGCGCCTTATGCCGTCAACCTGATCGTGCATAACAGCAACCCAAGGCTTGAGGCCGACCTGGCGATCTGCGTCGAGCACAAGGTGCCGATCGTCATTACCAGCCTGGGCGCGGTCAAGGAGCTGGTGGATGCGGTCCACAGCTACGGTGGCCTGGTGTTTCACGACGTCACCACCCGCCGGCATGCCGAGAAAGCCGCAGAGGCCGGTGTTGACGGCCTGATCGCCGTGGCAGCGGGCGCCGGAGGCCACGCCGGCACCTGGAGCCCGTTCGCGCTGATCGCCGAGATTCGCCAATTCTTTGATAAAACCCTGCTGCTGGCCGGCTGCCTCAACCATGGGCATGAGATACTCGCCGCCCAACTGCTGGGCGCAGACCTGGCGTATTTCGGCACGCGCTTTATCGGCACCACCGAAAGCCACGCCCCGCAACCCTATAAAGAGATGCTGCTCACATCGCGCGCCGCCGACATCGTGCACACTGCTGCGGTGTCCGGCGTACCCGCAAGCTTCATGCGCCAGAGCCTGGAAAACGCCGGTTTCGATCTCGCCGCCCTGCAGGGCAAAGGCGAAATCAACTTCGGTTCCAAGCTCAAGCCGTTGAGCGATGAGGCCAAGGCCTGGAAAACCGTATGGTCAGCCGGCCAAGGTGTAGGCCAGATTGGTGATTTACCCAGCGTCGATGAACTGATTGCCCGCCTGGATGCCGAATACCGCAAGGCACGCGAGCAGGCAGCGCAACTACGCTGGCCACGTTGAACTGAACAGCAGGCCTGCCCACGTGTGCAGGCCTGCAAACCCTTCCCTGAACAAGTGACAAGGATGCCCGCATGAGCGACAGCCGTTTCAAGATTGTGTTTGACGGAGCCCTGCTCCCGGGTGTCGAAAGCACCACCGCCAAGCTGAACCTCGCCGAGCTGTTCAAAAGCGATGTGGCAGCCATCGAAAAGCTTTTCACCGGCCGCCCGGTCGCGCTCAAGCGCGACCTTTCCCGCGCCGATGCCGAAACCTACCTTACTGCGCTGAAAAACGCCGGCGTCGATGCCCGTATCGAACCCGAGCAGCCGGTAACCTTCAACCTGGCCGAAGCTCACGAAACCGACGCCAGCGCTGCAGACTTCTCGCGCCCTGCGGCTTCGCCCTATGCACCACCGCGTGCTGCCGTGGGTGAGTACACCGAGGAATTCTCAACCCTTAAAGTGTTCACCATACACGGGCGCATCGGCCGCTTGCGTTATCTGGCCTGGACGCTGGTATTGACCCTGGCGCTGTTAGTGGCCGGTGGCATCATCAGTACCGCGAGCTTCGCCGTGGCAACCGCCTCGCCGACTGCCGGCACAATCCTCGGGGTGCTGCTGGGCTTGGCCTTGTTTGTTGCACTGGTGTGGGTGAGCGTGCAAATCGGTGTGCAACGCCTGCACGATCTGGGCTGGTCCGGCTGGCTGTACCTCCTCAACCTTGTGCCATTGGTCAACAGCGTCTTCCCGATCCTGCTGCTGGTGCTGCCGGGCAACGCAGGCGCCAACCAATATGGCCCGCCGCCGCCGCGCAACTCCACAGCAGTCAAGGTGTTGGCGACCCTGTGGCTGGCGTTTATCCCGGTGATGCTCGCCATTGTGGTGACGCTGGGCATGAACGGCTACCTGAACCAACTCGAAGCGAATATGGACAGCAGCTACGAAAGCAGCTCCATCACCGCCGATGACGCCACCGATCAAAGCGTCACCGTAGATGAAGAAGAAAGCGTGCAAAGTGCTGAGGACGCAGCCGAACCTGTAGACTCTCCAGAACAGTGAAGAAACGCCCCGCCGCCTGTGATGCCTCTGTCACAGGCTCGGCGGCGTTGCGATGGAGAAAGGCATGACCCGTTACGCTCTGATCACCGGCGCCTCCAGCGGCATCGGCCTGGCTTTGGCCGAAGCACTGGCCCGTCGCGGCCGCAGCTTGATTCTGGTGGCCCGCCAGCGTGATCAGTTGGAATGCATTGCTATTGAATTGACTCAGCGTTTCGGCGTCGAGGTGCTGTTTCGTGCCTGCGACCTGGGCGAACCCCTGCGTTTGTCCGGGTTCCTGCTGGAACTTGAAGAAGGCGAGCGGCAGATCGACCTGTTGGTCAACTGCGCCGGCATGGGCACCAGCGGGCCGTTCCTCGCCCAGGACTGGATGACCGAGCAAGACCTGATCGAAGTCAACATCCTGGCCCTCACCCGCATGTGCCACGCCCTTGGCAACGCCATGGCGCTGCATGGCGGTGGGCAGATTCTCAACGTAGCCTCGGTCGCAGCCTTCCAACCCGGCCCCTGGATGAGCAGCTATTACGCCAGCAAGGCGTATGTACTGCACTTCTCCGAAGGCCTGCGCGAAGAGTTGAAGACCTGCGGTATCAAGGTCTCGGTGCTGTGCCCCGGCCCCACGCGCACGGCATTCTTCGGTACCGCGCAAATGGACACCGCCAAGCTCGACCGCAGCGGCCAACTGATGAGCCCGGAAGAAGTGGCGCTCTACACCGTGCGGGCGCTGGAAAAGAACAAAGCCATCATTATTCCCGGGCGACGCAACCGCTGGCTGGCCTTCAGCCCGCGCTTGAGCCCACGCTGGCTGACCCGCAAGATTGCCGGCGCCATCAACAAGGCCTATTGCCCGCGCTGACGGCCTCGGTACACTCGTTCTGCACTTACATAATGGAGAAACAGCTGTGGATACTCTGTTCACCAAGATCATTAATAGAGAAATACCTGCCGATATCATCTACGAAGATGATCAAGTTCTGGCCTTTAAGGACATCTACCCAGTGGCGCCCGTGCATTTTCTGGTCATCCCGAAGAAACACATTCCCACCCTCAATGACCTGACCGAAGAAGACAAAGCTCTGGCCGGCCATATTCTGTTCACCGCCCAGCGCCTGGCCGTGGAACAAGGCTGTGAGGAAGGCTTCCGCGTAGTGATGAACTGCAATCCAAAAGGCGGGCAGACTGTTTATCACATCCATATGCACGTGCTGGGTCAGCGCCAGATGAACTGGCCGCCGGGCTGATTGTTGCGGGGAGTTTGCGACGGCTACGCCGTCGGTCGCGAGCAAGCTCCCTCGCCACAGGGGCAAATTGACACAGCGCAAACGCATCGCCTTCTCTTGCGGTAAACTGGCCGCCGAGATTCTTCCCGGAGGTCAGCATGACTACCCAACGTCACTACTCGCCGATTGACCGTCTGTTGCTGCAAGCCGACATGGCCATGCGCACCCTGCTGCCCTTCAGCGGCCAGCCGTACCGGCCTTCGCCCGCCATCGTGCAGCCCGATGCGCAGATGAGCGAGACCGACACCCGCCACGTCGCCGGCCTGATGCGCATCAACCACACCGGTGAAGTCTGTGCCCAGGCGCTGTACCAGGGCCAGGCGCTGACCGCCAAGCTGCCGCAGGTACGCGCAGCGATGGAACATGCGGCAGAAGAAGAAATCGACCACCTGGCCTGGTGCGAGCAGCGCATTCGCCAACTCGGCAGCCATCCCAGCGTGCTCAACCCGCTGTTTTACGGTTTGTCGTTCGGTATCGGCGCCGCTGCCGGCCTGATCAGCGACAAGGTCAGCCTCGGTTTTGTCGCCGCAACCGAACATCAGGTGTGCAAACACCTGGATGAACACCTGGAGCAACTGCCGGCCGAAGATGAAAAGTCGCGGGCGATTCTTGAGCAAATGCGCATTGATGAAGAACACCACGCAGAAAGCGCACTGGATGCAGGCGGCTTCCGCTTCCCGGCGCCGGTGAGGTTCGGCATGAGCGTATTGGCCAAGGTCATGACCAAAAGCACCTACCGAATCTGAGCAACGCAACACGAAAAAGGGCGCCATCGAGGCGCCCTTTTCTATTGCCGACTCGCAATCAACCCAGCTCGACAATCTCGTAATCATGGGTGATGGCCACACCGGCGGCGCCCAGCATGATCGATGCCGAGCAATACTTCTCGGCCGACAGCTCGATGGCACGCTTGACCTGAGCTTCCTTCAACGCCCGGCCTTTGACCACAAAGTGCATGTGGATCTTGGTAAACACCTTGGGGTCTTCAGTGGCGCGCTCGGCTTCCAGGAAGGCTTCGCAGCTTTCGACGGCCTGGCGGGACTTCTTCAAGATGCTGACCACATCGAAATTGCTGCAACCGCCAACACCGAGCAGGAGCATTTCCATCGGGCGTACACCCAGGTTACGGCCACCGGCGTCCGGCGGGCCATCCATAACCACTACATGGCCACTGCCCGACTCACCGAGGAACATGGCCTCGCCCGCCCATTGGATGCGTGCCTTCATCGCCCAGACTCCACTGCTAAAAAAGGGTCGCCAGCTTAGCACAGGGTCTTGAAACCGCAGCGCCCAGCATGAAAACGATCAATGACAACGTTTGCCCGCTAAATTCCCTAATCGAGGCAGAATGTGTCTGTTAAGCTGGCGCCAATTCAATGGCGTATTGCCATCCTTTTTACAGCGTGTATCAATGCCGTTACCGCTGGATAAAAATAATTCCAACCACACCGTGCAGTCTTTTCGGGATACAACCATGGTTGCTCTTGCTCCCACACCCAAGATCAAGAACCTCGACAAATTGTTGATGCACTGCCAGCGCCGGCGTTACCCGGTTAAGCACAACATCATTTGCGCGGGCGAACGCTCCGAAACACTGTTCTTCATTATCAAGGGTTCGGTCACCATCCTGATCGAAGATGAAGACGGCCGCGAAATGATCATCGCGTACCTCAATACCGGGGATTTCTTCGGTGAGCTGGGGCTGTTTGAACAAGCGGGCAAAGAGCAGGAGCGCAGTGCCTGGGTGCGGGCCAAGGTCGAGTGCGAAGTTGCCGAGATCAGCTATGCCAAGTTTCGCGAACTGGCCCAGCATGATCCCGACATCCTCTACGCCTTGAGCGGGCAGATTGCCCAACGCCTGCGCGACACCACGCGCAAAGTGGGTGACCTGGCGTTCTTTGATGTCACCGGCCGCGTGGCCCGCTGCTTGCTGGAACTGTGCAAGCAGCCCGATGCCATGACTCACCCCGACGGCATGCAGATAAAGGTCACGCGCCAGGAGATCGGACGCATCGTCGGGTGCTCGCGGGAAATGGTCGGTCGTGTGCTCAAGGACCTGGAAGAACGCAACCTGGTACACGTCAAAGGCAAGACGATGGTGGTGTTCGGTACGCGTTAAGCAGGCAGGAATCCGGCCAGCATCTGACGGTACAACGCGTCCAATCGGGTGATGGCATCCGGTGCGGGAAAGGCTTCGTGTAGCGCGATATGGCTGTCGGCACGCACCCGCTGGTCGAGGCCGCAGGCCTCATTGAAGCGATTGACCGCCGCAATCAATTCCTCACGGTCGTTATCCAGCAACAATGCACCGTGCACCAAACCCACCGGGCGGCCGCCGCTTTGCCGCCAACGCTGGGCGGTGCCAACCATCTTGCGGCCGTTAAGGTTGACGTTGTAGCGACCGTCGCAGAAGGCGCCGTCGATTTCGCCAACAGAAGCGTCACCGCCCAACTCAATCAGCAAATCACAGATCGGCTGGCACAAACGCTGATAACCGGTTTCTATGCGGCCCTGATCGCCCTCGCTGCGCGGCGGCGCGTAAACCAGCGCGATATTGACCGTGGCGGCCGACTGCGGCACCGGCTCTCCGCCGGTTTCGCGCAACAACACCGGCCAACCGGCAGCAGCCGAAACCTGGCTGGCAGCGTCAAAAGCCGGCAAGCGGCTCAAACGGCGCGGCATGACCAAAGCCTGGTCATTTGGCTGCCAGAACAGTAGCCCGAATGCCTGATCACCGGCGCAAACGGCCGCCAGCAAGTCTTGCTCGGCGGCAAGCCCTGCTTCAACTGTCATCGACACCGGCTCAATCATCGAACACCTATCATCTGAACAAACACAAAACCAAATGTGGGAGCTCCCACATGTTGACCGTATTTCAAGTCAGTCGAGGGTCGAACCGCTCACCGCCACGCCACGCTCCGGGAAGAACAGGCGCTGCAATTCCGCCCCTGGGTTCTCGGCGCGCATAAACGTCTCCCCCACCAGGAACGAAAACACACCGCTGATTTCCATCAGCTCTACGTCGGCGCGGTTGACGATGCCGCTCTCGGTAATCACCAAGCGGTCGCGTGGAATACGCGGCAGCAGGTCCAGGGTATTTTCCAGGCTGACTTCAAAGGTGTGCAGGTTACGGTTGTTAACCCCCACCAACGGTGTGTCGAGGGTTTTCAGCGCACGCTCCAGCTCATCGCCGTCGTGCACTTCGACCAGCACATCCAGGCCGACGCTTTTGGCCACGGCCGCCAGCTCGGCCATCTTCACGTCATCCAGCGCGGAGACGATCAGCAGCACGCAATCGGCGCCCAAGGCGCGGGCCTCGACGATCTGGTACGGGTCAACCATGAAGTCCTTGCGGATCACCGGCAACTTGCACGCAGCGCGGGCCTGTTGCAGGAACAGGTCGGAACCCTGGAAGAAGTCGATATCGGTCAATACGGACAGGCAAGTTGCGCCGCCCTTCTCATAGCTCTTGGCAATGTCTTCAGGAATGAAAACTTCGCGAATCACGCCCTTGCTGGGCGAAGCTTTTTTGATCTCGGCAATCACGGCAGGCTGCTTTTCCTTAGCCTGCTTGATCAGCGCATTGGCAAAGCCGCGCGGCGCGTCGGCAATTTTCGCCTGAGCCTCAAGTTCAGCCAGGCTCACACGAGCGCGGCGCTCGGCGACTTCTTCAGCCTTGCGCGCGAGGATTTTTTCCAGAACGGTCGGGACACTCATCCTTCATTCTCCATTTTGAACACAGCGGTAAAGGCTCCCAGTTCTTCGAGCTTTTCGCGAGCCAGACCGGTATGCAGCGCATCGTGGGCCAAGGCGACACCTTCCTTAAGACTATAGGCGTGGTCCGCCGCGTAAAGTGCCGCGCCAGCATTCAGAACAATCATTTCTGCAGCTTTTTGGCCGTTTTCCGTCTTGCGGCGCCCCAAGGCATCACGGATCAACTCCAGCGAGGCCGCCGGGCTTTCCACCGCCAAGCCATGCAAGCTTTGGCTTTTCATGCCGAGGTCTTCGGGCTCGACCCAATATTCGGTGACCTGGTCATTCTTCAGCTCCGCCACGAAGGTCGGCGCTGCCAGGCTGAATTCGTCCAGGCCATCTTTGGAATGCACCACCAGCACGTGCTTACTGCCCAGACGCTGCAACACTTCAGCCAACGGCCGGCACAGCGCCTGGCTGAACACACCGACCACCTGATGTTTCACGCCGGCCGGATTCGTAAGCGGGCCGAGCATGTTGAACAGGGTGCGCAGGCCAAGATCCTTACGCGGGCCGGCGGCGTGTTTCATGGCGCCATGGTGGGACTGGGCAAACATGAAGCCAATGCCCACGCTGTCGATGCAGCGCGCCACTTGCACCGGCGTCAGGTTCAGATAAATCCCGGCCGCCTCCAGCAAGTCGGCGCTGCCGCTTTTGCCCGACACCGCACGGTTACCGTGCTTGGCCACCGTGCAACCGGCTGCCGCCACCACAAAGGAGGAAGCCGTCGACACGTTGAAAATATTCGCACCGTCGCCGCCGGTACCGACCACATCGACCACGCCGTCGAGGGTCTTGAGCTCAACCTTGTCGGCCAGCTCACGCATCACCGACACCGCGCCGACGATTTCGTCGATGCTTTCGCTCTTCATGCGCATCGCCATCATGAACGCGCCGATCTGTGCGTCAGTGCATTGGCCGGTCATGATCTCGCGCATCACATCGCTCATTTCAGCGGTGCTCAGGTCCAGATGGCCGACGATACGGCTCAGGGCAGTCTTGATATCCATGGAAAGTCCTTAGCGCGTGCCGCCGCTCTGCTTGAGAAAGTTGGCGAACAGCTCGTAGCCCTGCTCGGTCAGGATAGATTCGGGATGAAATTGCACCCCTTCGATATTCAGTGTCTTGTGGCGCAGGCCCATGATCTCGTCGACCGAGCCGTCTTCCAGCTGAGTCCAGGCGGTCAGCTCCAGGCACTCGGGCAGGGTTTCACGCTTGACCACCAACGAGTGGTAGCGGGTGACCGTCACCGGCAGGTTAAGGCCGTGGAAAACGCCGAGGTCTTTATGGAACACCGGGCTGGTCTTGCCGTGCATCACCTGGCGTGCACGCACCACGTCACCACCAAAAGCCTGGCCGATGGACTGGTGACCCAGGCAGACGCCCAGGATCGGCAATTTACCGGCGAAATATTGGATCGCTTCGAGGGAGATGCCCGCTTCGGTCGGCGTGCAGGGGCCAGGCGAAACCACGATGCGCTCCGGGTTCAGAGCGGCGATTTCGGCGACCGTCAGTTCGTCGTTGCGCACCACCTTGACCTCGGCACCCAGCTCGCCCAGGTACTGCACAACGTTGTAGGTAAAGGAATCGTAGTTATCAATCATCAGCAACATGTGGGTTCAGACCTCTTGAATTCACTGATTTCGAATGACCGCCTTCCAAGAGAGTGTCCCGCTGCCAGACGCACGTTCCGGTTGCCAGGGTGAGCCGGCAAGGGGCGTCAAACAAAGGGTGAAGAAGGCAAATCGGTACAGGTCCGGCCGGGCCGGCAGAGAAAAATGTCAGGCGCGCCAACGCCAACGGGCGTGTGCCTTGACTACTCGCATCAAGAGTTTGCTGATGATCAACACGGGGAGGGTCTCATTCATACGTTCAGGCACAGTAACGTAGCCTCGCCAGCGGTGCAATATGGAGCAGCGATTCCGGGGGTCACCACCGAGTATTTGTAAGAAAAAACTGTTTTCTTCGAAGAAAACCCTCATTACATTGCTAGTGTTTCGCTTCCGACACAAAAACAACTAAATGGAATTTCGCATGCTCAGACCACCGTTTTTTGCGCCCCTTGCCGGCTGCCTCCTGTCACTGGCCTGCGCGCAGGCGTTTGCAGCACCTTCACCTTACTCAACCATGGTCGTGTTCGGCGACAGCCTGGCCGACGCCGGCCAGTTCCCCGATGGCTCGGCCGGCGCCACCTTGCGCTTTACCAACCGCACCGGGCCGACATTCCAGGGCGATTATGGCCTGGTGTCATCTACGCTTTTGGGGGGCAAGCTGGGCGTGGCACCCAACGACCTGAATGCCTCCACCTCGCCGGTACGTGCCGCCCAAGGTTTGCCGGATGGCAATAACTGGGCGGTCGGCGGCTACCGTACCGACAACATCCTGGACTCCATCACTTCGGTCTCCAATGCAGCGATCCCGCCCGGCAACGCCGGGGGTGGCACGGTACTGCGCAGCCGTCAGGGTTATCTGCCGGCAAACGGCGGGCGGGCCGACCCGAACGCGTTGTATTTTCTGTCTGGCGGCGGCAATGACTTCCTGCAAGGGCGCGTCCTCAGCCCAGGCCAGGCCGTGGCCGCCGGCGGGCGCCTGGCGGACAGCGCCCAAGCCCTGCAACAGGCCGGCGCGCGCTACATCATGGTGTGGATGTTGCCCGACCTGGGCCTGACGCCCGCCATCAACGGCACGCCCGCGCAAGGCGCCAGCTCGGCCCTGAGCAGTATTTTCAACCAGGCGCTGGTGCAGCGCCTGTCGCAGATCGACGCCCAGGTCATCCCGCTGAACATCCCGTTACTGCTCAATGAAACCTTCGCCAACCCTGCGCGCTTTGGCCTGGCCTCCGGGCAAAACCTCACCGGCACCTGCTTCAGCGGCAACGGCTGCACCGCCAACCCGGTTTATGGCATTGGCGGCACCCACCCGGACCCGACCAAGCTGATCTACAACGACTCGGTGCACCCCACCATCGCCGGGCAACAGTTGATCGCCGACTACGCCTACTCGCTGCTCGCCGCGCCGTGGGAAGTGACCTTGCTGCCGGAAATGGCCCAAGGCACCTTGCGCGCCCATCAGGATGAGCTGCGCAACCAGTGGCAAGCCGACAATGGCAACTGGCAGGCCGTCGGCCAATGGCGCGCGATTGTCGCCGGTGGTGGCCAGCATTTGGACTTTGATGATCAACGCAGTTCGGCCAGCGGCGACGGCAGCGGCTACAACGTGAACGTCGGCGGCAGCTATCGCCTCGACGAAAACTGGCGCGTCGGCGTGGCCGCCGGCTTGTATCGCCAGACACTCGAAGCCGGCGCCCGCGATTCGGACTACAAGCTCAACAGCTACATGGGCACGGCCTTTGCGCAATATCAGCAAAACCACTGGTGGGCCGATGCGGCGTTGACCGGCGGCAAGCTGGACTTCGACAGCCTCAAGCGCAAGTTCGCCCTGGGCGTCAGCGAAGGCTCCGAAAAAGGCGACACCGATGGCTGGCTCTGGGCCTTGAGCGGCCGTTTGGGCTATGACATTGCCGGCGCCGGCAGCGATTGGCACCTGTCACCGTTCATCAGCGCCGACTATTCACGGGTCGAAGTCGATGGCTATTCGGAAAAGGACAACCGCTCCACCGCGCTGACCTTCGATGACCAGCAACGCGACTCCAAACGCCTGGGCGTCGGCCTGCAGGGCAGCTACCGGATTACGCCGCAAACCCAAGTGTTTGGCGAAGTGGCCCACGAGCATGAGTTCGAAAACGACACCCAGAAGGTAAAGATGTCGCTCAACAGCGTGCCAGGCATCGACTTCAAGCTGGACGGCTACACGCCGCGCAGCAATTCGGACCGATTGAGTCTGGGCGTCAGCCACAAGCTGACTCAGGAGCTGGCGCTAAGGGCGGCGTATAACGTGAGGAAGGATGACAGCTTTACCCAGCAAGGCGTCAGTGTGGGGGTGAGTCTGGATTTCTAAGCGGATCTTAAACGCCCCACAAAACAACTGTGGGAGCGGGCTTGCTCGCGAATGCGGTCTATCAGTTACACATTCAGTGACTGACACTGCGCATTCGCGAGCAAGCCCGCTCCCACATTTTGATCTACATCTAATCTCAAATTTGCGGCGTTTGCTCCGCCAACGCTACAGCCCGGAACATCGCGCGGCGTTTGTTCAGGGTTTCTTCCCATTCCAGGGCCGGCACCGAGTCAGCCACAATCCCGCCGCCCGCCTGCACATGCAGCTCGCCGTCCTTGATCACGGCGGTGCGGATCGCAATCGCAGTGTCCATATTGCCGTTCCAGGCGAAATACCCCACGGCGCCGCCATACACACCGCGTTTAACCGGCTCCAGTTCGTCGATGATCTCCATCGCACGAATCTTCGGCGCACCCGACAAGGTGCCCGCCGGCAGAATCGCCCGCAGTGCGTCCATCGCGGTCAACCCGGCTTTCAGCTCGCCGGTGACGTTGGACACAATGTGCATCACGTTGGAATACCGCTCGATGACCATTTTCTCGGTGAGCTTCACCGAACCGATTTCCGACACGCGCCCGGTGTCGTTGCGGCCCAGGTCGATCAGCATCAAGTGTTCGGCAATTTCCTTGTCGTCGCTCAGCAGGTCTTCTTCCAGCGCCAGGTCGGCTTCTTCGGTTGCGCCACGCGGGCGTGTACCGGCGATCGGGCGCACGGTGATCAGGTTGTCTTCGACCCGCACCAGCACTTCCGGCGAACTGCCCACCACGTGGAAGTCCCCGAAGTTGAAGAAGTACATGTACGGCGTCGGGTTGAAGCACCGCAGCGCACGGTACAGATCGATCGGCGCGGCCTTGAAGTCGATGGACATGCGTTGCGACGGCACCACCTGCATGCAGTCACCGGCAAGGATGTATTCCTTGATGGTATCGACTGCGCGCTCGTAGTCATCCTGGGTAAAGCTTGAACGAAAGATCGGGTCGGCGGCCGGTGGACGGCTGAGGTCCAGGCCACGACGTGGGGTGATCGGTTGGCGCAGTTTTTCCAGCAATGCCTCGAGGCTGGCCTGGCCTTGCTCGAAGGCATCCGCCTGGGCCGGGTCGGCGAGGACTATCGCGTGCATCTTGCCGGCGAGGTTGTCGAACACCACCACCGCGTCGGAGACCATCAGCAGAATGTCCGGCACGCCCAGCGGGTCCGGGTTCGGGCATTTGCCCAGGCGTTGTTCCACGTAGCGCACGCAGTCGTAGCCGAAATACCCCACCAGGCCACCGTTGAAACGCGGCAGGCCGGGAATGGTCGGCACGTTGTAGCGCGCCTTGAAGGTTTCGACGAACGCCAGCGGGTCTTCCACGTCATGGCTTTCGATCTCGACGCCATCATGGGTAATGCTCACATGATGGTCATGCACACGCAGCACGGTGCGGCACGGCAAGCCAATGATCGAGTAACGGCCCCACTTTTCGCCGCCCTGCACCGATTCGAGCAGGTAGGAATTGGGCTTGTCGGCCAGTTTGAGGTAGATCGACAGCGGCGTATCGAAGTCGGCCAGGGTTTCGCAGGCCAAGGGGATACGGTTATAGCCGGCAGCGGCCAAACGCAGGAATTCTTCGCGGATCATGAGGTGCCTCGTGGCTTGAGGGTCAAACGGTCAGGTGTGCAAACGTGCCGCAGCGCGGCCAGGATCGGTCAGGCGCGCCAACGCCAGCGGGCCAGGGCCTTGATGACTTTCATCCAGAGTTTGCGAGTGACCACCACGATGGAATTTCCAGAAGGGGTTGATTCGATGTCGGGCAACGTTATCTCAGCGCCCGCTCCCAAGCAACCGGGGATTAGCAGTCGCAGATCATCAATCACCAGCGCCGGCGACTCCTCGGCGATCGGTCGGCCGTGGTTGTAGCCGTAGCTCAGCGCCACACACTGCACGCCAGCGGCTTTGGCGGCCAGCACATCACTGCGCGAATCGCCGACAAACAACGATTGCGAGGCCGGAATATTGGCCATTTTCATCACAAAGAACAGCGCCGCCGGGTCAGGCTTTTTCTGCGGCAAGGTATCGCCGCCGATGATCCAGCGGAAATACCGGCCGATTTTCATCTGGTCCAACAGCGGCGCGACAAAGCGCTCCGGCTTGTTGGTGATCAGCGCCATCTCCACGCCTTGCTTGTGCAGCCACTTGAGCGTGTCGCGCACGCCGGGGTAAACCACGGTCAGTTCATGACTGCTTTCATAGGCGACATTGAAGAGTTCCAGGGCGTGCTCGGCCTCGACCTCATCCACACCTTCGGCATCAATGTGGTTGGCCAAGGCCCGGCGCACCAGCATCTGCGCGCCATTGCCGACCCACTCACGCACCGATTCAATGCCCGCAGGCTTACGCCCTAGCTTGAGCAGCATCTCGTCCACCGCCGCCGCCAGGTCTGGCACCGAATCGATCAACGTACCGTCCAGATCGAACATCACCAGCCGTGGCAGTTTGCCGGGGAACAGCTGCTCAAAACCGCTCATGGACGCGCCAGCGCCAGTTCGGCCCGCATCTTGTCGATGACTTCCTGGTAGTTGGGGGCGTTGAAGATCGCCGAGCCAGCCACAAAGGTGTCAGCGCCAGCAGCGGCGATTTCGCGGATATTGTTAACGTTGACCCCACCGTCGATTTCCAGGCGGATATCACGGCCCGACGCATCGATCAGCGCGCGGGCTTCGCGCAGCTTGTTCAGCGTACCGGGAATGAACTTCTGCCCGCCAAAGCCTGGGTTGACGCTCATCAGCAAGACCATGTCGACCTTGTCCATCACGTACTCCAGCACGCTCAACGGCGTGGCCGGGTTGAACACCAGGCCGGCCTTGCAACCGCCTTCGCGGATCAGCTGCAGGGTGCGGTCGACGTGCAGCGTGGCTTCCGGGTGGAAGGTGATGTAGGTGGCGCCGGCCTCGATGAAGTCACCGACGATGCGATCCACCGGGCTGACCATCAAGTGCGCATCGATCGGCGCAGTGATGCCGTACTTGCGCAGTGCCGCGCAGACCATCGGGCCGATGGTCAGGTTGGGCACATAGTGGTTGTCCATGACATCGAAGTGCACGAAGTCGGCACCGGCGGCCAATACCTTGTCCACTTCCTCACCCAGGCGGGCGAAGTCGGCGGAGAGAATCGATGGAGCGATAACGAAGGGCTGCATGACGCACCTTTTTGAGCTAAATCACGATGGCGCGCATTGTATACCTCATGCTTTACCCAGCACACCGTGACCTAACTCAATGGTCAGTAAGCCGCCCGGTAGATTTTCTCGATATCCGCCGCGCTGAGCTTGCGCGGGTTGTTGCGCATCAGGCGCTCGATACCCGCCGCTTCCGTCGCCATGGCGGGGATCGCGTCTTCCGGCACACCAAAGCTGCGCAGCCCTGCCGGGATTTCCACGGCGGCACACAGCCGCGTCATCGCCTCGACCGCCTCATCGGCCGCCGCGTTGACGCTGAGCCCGGCGGTATTCACGCCCATGGCTTGGGCAATGTCCTGCATGCGCTCCACGCAGGCCAGTTTGTTCCAGTGCATCACGTAAGGCAGCAACAGCGCATTGCTCACGCCGTGAGCAATATTGAATCGCCCGCCCAACGGGTACGCCAAGGCATGCACTGCGCCGACGCCAGCATTGCCGAAGGCCATGCCGGCCATCAGGCTGGCGGTGGCCATATCATCACGGGCCTGCAGGTTGGCCGGGTTGGCATAGGCCTTGGGCAGCGCGTTGGCGATCAGCTTGATCGCGCCGATGGCCAGAGCGTCGGTGATCGGCGAGGCATTCAACGACAGGTAGGACTCGATGGCATGCACCAGCGCATCCACGCCACTGGCGGCAGTGACACTGCGCGGGCATGTGAGGGTCATTTGCGGGCTGATCAGCGCGACGTCCGGCAGCAGGTAATCACTGACAATGCCCTTTTTCAGCTGTGCGGCCTTGTCGGAGAGGATCGCCACATTGGTCACCTCTGAGCCGGTGCCAGCGGTGGTCGGGATCGCGATCAGCGGCGGGCCTTTGCGCGGTACTTGGTCGACGCCGAACAAGTCCGCCAGCGCGCCGTGGTAACCGGCGTAGGCCGCAACACTCTTGGCAATGTCGATGGCACTGCCGCCGCCCACGCCGATCAAGCCGTCATGCCCGCCTTCACGGTACACGCGCATGCAGTCCTCGACGATGGCGATTTCCGGGTCGGGCAGCACACGGTCAAAAATCTCATAGGTGCGTTCGCCCAGGTGCTCAAGCGCCAGCGCCACGGTGCCGGACTTGACCAGCGCGGCATCGGTGACGATCAGCGGGTTATCCACATCCAGACGCGTGAGCTCGGCGCCCAGTTGTTCGATGGCGCCAGCGCCGGTCAGCAGTTTGTGGGCGATCTTGAATGAGGAAGTACTCATGTGCGCGGCCTCTTATTAATGATGGGCTGGCACAAGAATAGCTGGGTATTTCAGGTTGCCCAGCATTCACGCATTGAATGGCTCGGTCGATGTGGGAGCTGGCTTGCCTGCGATGCGACCGCCTCGGTTTTCCTGACATACCGAGTTGATGCTATCGCAGGCAAGCCAGCTCCCACATTTGATCCGGTTTCGATCGTTACACTTGCGCGGTGCGCAGTTTCTCGCTGCGGCCTCGCAGCCACTCAAGGGTCAGTAACAGCAGCACCGAGAACGCAATCAGCAAGGTTGCCGCCGCAGCAATCGTCGGGCTTAAATTTTCGCGGATGCCGCTGAACATCTGGCGCGGCAAAGTGGCTTGCTCGGGGCCGGCGAGAAACAGCGTCACTACCACTTCATCGAAAGACGTCGAGAAGGCAAACAGTGCCCCGGAGATCACCCCCGGCGCGATCAGCGGCAAGGTTACACGGCGAAACGCGGTCAGCGGCGACGCACCCAGGCTGGCCGCCGCGCGCACCAGGTTATGGTTGAACCCTTGCAACGTCGCCGACACGGTGATGATCACAAACGGCACACCCAGCACGGCATGCACCACAATCAGCGAGAGGAAGCTGTTGCCCAACCCCAGCGGCGCAAAGAACAGGTAGCTGGCCACGCCAATAATCACCACCGGCACCACCATCGGCGAAATCACCAAGGCCATGACTAACGCCTTGCCGGGGAAGTTGCCGCGCGTCAGGCCAATCGCCGCCAGCGTACCGAACACCATCGCCAGCACCGTGGCCGCCGGGGCCACAATGACACTGTTCTTCAATGCACGCATCCACTCGGCGGAGGCGAAGAAGTCTTGATACCAGTGCAACGAGAAGCCTTGCAGCGGGTACACCAGGAAACTGCCGCTGTTGAACGACAGCGGGATAATCACCAGCACCGGCAAGATCAGGAACAGCAGGATCAAGCCACACAGGATCCGCAAGCTGTAGAACCACACGCGCTCCACGGGTGACATATAAGGGCTCAGCATCGCCAACTCTCCTCAGCTCAGGCGCAGGCGACTGGCGCCGACCAGACGGTTGTAGATCAGGTACAGCACGACGGTCGCCAGCAGCAGCAAGCCGCCCAATGCCGTGGCCATACCCCAATTGATGCTGGTGTTGGTGTAGAACGCGACGAAGTAGCTGACCATCTGGTCGTTCGGGCTGCCGAGCAGCGCCGGGGTGATGTAGTAACCAATCGCCAGGATAAACACCAGCAGGCAACCGGCGCCGACACCGGCATAGGTCTGCGGGAAGTACACGCGCCAAAAACTGGCAAACGGGTGGCACCCCAGGGAAATCGCTGCACGCATATACGTGGGCGAGATGCCTTTCATCACGCTGTAGATCGGCAAAATCATGAACGGCAACAGGATGTGCACCATCGAGATGTAAACCCCGGTGCGGTTAAACACCAGCTCCATGGGTGTATCGATCAGCCCCATGCCCATCAATGCGCTGTTGATCAGCCCACCGGACTGCAGCAATACAATCCATGCCGCCACCCTTACCAGGATTGAGGTCCAGAACGGCAGCAATACCAGAATCATCAGCAGGTTACTTTTGCGGGCCGGCAGGTTGGCCAGCAAGTAGGCCAACGGATAGGCCAGCAGCAGGCAGATGAAGGTAATTACCAAGCCCATCCAGAACGTGCGGGCAAAGATGTCGAGGTAGATGGCCTGGTCAGGTGTGGCCGGGGCCACTTCGCCAAGGTCATTGATACGGTGATCGACGGCCGCCAGCAGGTAGTACGGCGTGAGGCTGCTGGTATTACGCCGGATCGCCTGCCAGTACGCCGGATCGCCCCAGCGTTCATCGAGGTTTTCCAACGCTTCCTTATAAGAGCCGGGCGCTTCGGTAAACGGCAGCGCCCGCGCGGTTTTGGTCAACAGGCTGCGGTAGCCGGCCAGCTCCATGTTCAAGCGTTTGGACAAGTCGCCCAGGGTCTGGTTTTTACGCGCTTCGCCCAAGTCTTCGCTCAGCGCCTGGTACACCGGTTCACCCGGCAGGCCGCGACCATCCCAGGTCTTGACCGCCACCACGGTACGCGGCAAACCGCCCACCACTTCCGGGTTGCCGACGCTTTTGTAGAGCAGCGCAACAATCGGCACCAGGAACACCAGCAGCAAAAACAGCACCAGCGGCGCAATCAAGGCCTGGGCCTTCCAGCGATTGAGCCGCTCGGCACGCGCCAGGCGCTGCTTGAGGGTGGGGCTGGGAATGGCGATAACCATGGCAAACTCCGGAAATCTTCTAAGAGTTCCCTGTGAGCGGTGCTTTTTTGTGGGAGCTGGCTTGCCTGCGATGGCATCGCCTCGGTGTCACTCAAAGACCGAGTCAATCCCATCGCAGGCAAGCCAGCTCCCACACCAGCCTGCTTTCACAGAGGAATATGCGGTGTTACTTGGCCGCCCAGGAATTGAAGCGCTGCTCGAGCTGCTCGCCGTTATCCGCCCAGAAGCTCACATCGATCTGCACCTGGTTGGCGATGTTTTCCGGCGTGGTCGGCATGTCTTTCAGCACATCCTTGGCCAACAATGGTACGGCCTGGGTATTGGCCGGGCCGTAGGCGATGTTTTCCGAATAGGTCTTCTGCTGTTGCGGCTGCACCGAGAAGGCGATGAACTTCTTCGCTGCCTCGGCGCGATCCTTGGCCAGGCCTTTAGGGATGGCCCAGGCGTCAAAGTCGTAGATGCCGCCGTTCCACACCACTTTCAGGTTGCTTTCTTTTTGCACGGCAGCAATGCGGCCGTTGTAGGCCGAGCTCATGACCACATCACCCGAGGCCAGGTACTGCGGCGGTTGTGCGCCGGCTTCCCACCACTGGATCGACGGTTTGAGTTCGTCGAGTTTCTTGAACGCGCGATCCTGGCCATCTTTGCCAGCCAGCACTTTGTACACGTCTTTGGGGGCCACGCCGTCCGCCATCAAGGCGAATTCCAGGGTGTACTTGGCGCCTTTGCGCAGGCCGCGCTTGCCTGGGAATTTCTTGGTATCCCAGAAATCCGCCCAACTGGTCGGTGCAGTGGTCAGCTTGTCGGCGTTGTACGCAAGCACGGTGGACCACACAAAGAAGCCCACGCCGCAGGGCTGAATCGCGCCTTTGACATAATCGGCGCTATTGCCGAACAGTTTCGGGTCGAGCGGTTCGAACATGTCTTCGTCACAGCCACGGGACAGTTCCGGCGACTCCACTTCCACCAAGTCCCACGACACGCTCTTGGTATCGACCATGGCTTTGACCTTGGCCATTTCGCCGTTGTACTCACCGGCGACGATCTTGCCATTGCCCGCGCTTTCCCACGGTGCGTAAAAGGCTTTGACCTGAGCCGCCTTGTTCGCGCCGCCGAAGGATACGACCGTCAGGTCCGGGCCAGCCATGACCTGTGTCGCGCCCATCAAGCCGATGGCCAGGGCGGAATATTTAAGGGATCTCAACATTGTTGTTCTCTCCACGTGCAGGGTTGGTGAAGCCATGGGGCGATTAATTCGCCTCTAGAAGTGGGTCGAGTGCGCGAACGTGCTCGACTTGCCAGCCAATCGGTACCACGTCGCCGACCGCAAGCGCTGTGTCCAGCTCAGCGATCGGTTGTTTCACAAAAAAATCGGCCTTGCCGCAGACTTCCAGGCGCACACGCACGTGGTCGCCCAGGTAGATAAATTCCGCCACCCGCCCAGAGAAGCGGTTGACGCAGGACTCACTGGAGCCATTGAGGCTGACGCGCTCAGGGCGTACTGACAGGGTGACCGGGCCGCCGAGCTGGCCGACATTCACTGCCAGCGCCTCAACCTTTTCACCGCGCGCCAACTCCACCACACAGCGTTCGCCGGTGTGGCTGTGCAGGCGGCCATTGAGTCGGTTGTTCTCGCCGATGAAGTTGGCGACGAAGGTATTTTTTGGCTCTTCGTACAGGGTGCGTGGCGCGGCGATCTGCTGGATCTCGCCCTGGTGGAACACCGCCACGCGGTCGGACATGGTCAAGGCTTCGCCCTGGTCGTGGGTCACGTACACCACA
The DNA here is from genome assembly GCF_030687515.1 of Pseudomonas sp. FP2338. Lineage (NCBI taxonomy): Bacteria > Pseudomonadati > Pseudomonadota > Gammaproteobacteria > Pseudomonadales > Pseudomonadaceae > Pseudomonas > Pseudomonas sp. FP2338. The sequence goes on from NZ_CP117436.1 coordinate 5,820,898, forward strand.
GTCACGCCGAGGCGCTGGTGCAGGTGCTTGATCTCCATCTGCATGTGTTCGCGCAGTTGTTTATCGAGGGCGCCGAGGGGTTCGTCCATCAACACCAGCTGCGGTTCGAACACCAGCGCCCGGGCCAAGGCCACGCGCTGTTGCTGACCGCCGGAGAGTTGCGCCGGGTAACGCTGGGCGAAGGCATCCAGCTGGACCATGCTCAATACGCGTTTGACCCGCTCGCTGATATCGGTCTTGCTCAAGCCGCGCACCGACAAGGGGAAGGCCAGGTTCTCTGCCACCGTCATGTGCGGGAACAGCGCGTAGTTCTGGAACACCATGCCGATGTCGCGCTTGTGCGGCGGTACATTGTTGATAGCGCGCCCGGCGAGCAAAATTTCCCCGGCGGTCGGCGTCTCGAAACCGGCGAGCATCATCAGGCTGGTGGTCTTGCCCGAACCGGATGGCCCGAGCAGGGTGAGGAACTCGCCCTTGCGAATCTCCAGGTTGAGGTCTTTGACGATCAGGTTCTCGCCGTCGTAGCTCTTCTGCACGCCACGAAAGCTGACCAGCACATCATTTGAATCCACCTCGCTCATACCCGCACCTTTTGTTTTGGACTGCTGTGGCACAAAGCGTAGTCCAGGCGCGAGCCCCCGGAAATCGGGGGCCAGGAGAGAATCACATCAGCCGGATGGAGGGTTTGGGGTAGGGATCGCCCTACACCGATGGCGGGGATGGAACACTGTCAGCGCGACACGTGCCTGGAATGGCTTCGGCAGGGTTCAAAGGCCGTCGTAAACAGGCATGTCGTCACAACAGCTTGTGTTCCATGGCGTACTTCACCAACTCAGCCAGTGACGTGATATGGAGCTTTTGCATCAACCGCGCCTTGTGGGTGCTGATGGTCTTGCTGCTCAGCGCCAGTTGCTGGGCGATGTCATTGACGTTGGCGCCCTGGGCCAGGCGCTCGAACACCGAGAACTCGCGCTCCGACAGTAATGAATGCAACGGCCGCGTATCGGTGAGGCCGACCTCAAAAACCATGCGGTCCGCCAGGTCCGGGTCGATGTAACGCCCGCCCGCCGCCACCTTGCGAATCGCCGTCAGTAACAGCGCCGGGTCACTGTCCTTGGTGGCATACCCCGCCGCCCCGACTTTCAGGGCGCGGGCAGCCATTTGCGCTTCATCGTGCATCGACAGAACCAGAATCGCGGGCGGGTTACTCAATGCACGGATGCGCGCAATCGCTTCCAGGCCATTGACGCCCGGCATCGAGATATCCAGCAATACCACCTCACAGGCGATATGGCGCAAGGTCTCCAGCAACTGCTCGCCATTGCTGGCCTCGCCGACCACCAGCAGGTCTTTGGCCAGACCAATCAATTGCTTGATGCCTTCACGAACAATGGTGTGGTCTTCGGCTACCAATACGCGAATCACAGGGGCTTGCTCCTATCATTATGCATCCAACGGCACCGTGACACTCAACGTGGTGCCCTCCCCCAGCTCGCTGTGCAGGCTCAATTGCCCGCCCATCATCAGCACCCGCTCACGCATGCCGACTACGCCAAAGGACACCGGGCGGCCTGGGTTCTCGACGAAACCGACGCCGTCATCACTGATGGTCAGCCGCAAGTCGGCGCTTTCCACCGTCAGCGTCAGTTCGACAGTATGCGCCTGGGCATGACGCATCACATTGGTCAGCGCCTCCTGCAGGATACGGAACAGGCCAATAGCCTTGGCATCGCTGAGGGCCGGCAGGTTATCCGGGACTTGTACCAGGCAGGGAATGTGCGTGCGCGCTTCGAAGCGGCGGGCTTGCCATTCAATCGCCGAGGCGATGCCGGCGTCGAGAATCGGCGGGCGTAGCGCGGTCGCCACATCCCGGACAAGCTGGAACAGCTGGGCGATCAGGCGTTTCATGCTGTTCAGGCGCTCGGTCAAGCCCGGGTCCAATTGCGCATAGGCCAATTCGCACATCGACGTCTCCAGCTTGAGCACCGTGAGCATCTGACCCAACTCGTCATGCACTTCACGGGCGATACGCGCCTTTTCCTCTTCGCGCACGGTTTCGAGGTGGGCAGAGAGCTCGCGCAGCTGTGTTTCGCTTTGCTGCAAGGCGGCCACGTAACGACGGCGCTCGGTGACGTCGTTGAGATAAACCACCAGGTATTCGCCCTCGGCAAAGCGCAGGAAGCTCAACGACACATCCGCCGGCAGGATGCTGCCGTCAGCGCGCACGCAATCGGCGGCGAAGGTCTGCGGGCCCTCTTCGCTGGCACGCGCACGCTTCCATACGTCGAGCCAGCGGTCCATATTCAAGGTCGGGTCAAAATCGATCAGCGGTCGCTCGATCAGCGCGCCGGCGGCGTAGCCCAGCATGGTCTCGGCGGCGCGGTTGGCGTAACGCACATGGCTGTCCCAATTGACCCAAAGAATGCCGACCGTACTTTGATCGATGGAGAACTGCGTCAGCCGCAACGCTTCGGCACCGGCCGCACGCGCGGCGCTTTCTTCCCGGGCGGCCAGTAAGCTGTGTTCCAGCACTCGCTGGTGACGGCGCTGCCAAACCACCACGGCGAGGCTGGCGAGCAGGAACATCGTCAAGAGCAGGCTGAGGTTTTGCCACAGGCCCGGCGATTCCGTCAGCCGTGGGTATTGGGGTTGCAGCCAGCGGCTGTGCAATTGGTCGAGGTCGCGGGCGGGTATCGCGCGCAAGGCACTTTGCATGATGCTCGCCAGTTCCGGCCACTCACGGCGGGTGGCCACACGCAGCAATTGCGGCAGGCCGATATCGCCGACCACCGCCAGCCCGGCAAACTCCGCCTCGCCGGACAATCGGCTCAATTGCGCCTCATCCACCACGGCATAACGCGCCTGCTGGCTCACCAACAATTGCAGGGCCTGGCGCTCCAGGGGCACGCCTTGCAGGTTGAGGTTGGGGTAATTGCTGCGCAGGTAATCGGCGACAGCGCTGGGCATGCGCACGGCGACGCGGGACAGCTCGTCAAGCTTTTCCAGCTCCACCGCGCCGCCGCCCTCGCGAATGCCGACGATATGCTGAGGCACGCGCATATAAGGGTCGCTGAATAACCACAGACGCAAGCCGGCCGGGGTTTGCTGCAGGCCCGGGGCGATATCCACCTCGCCATCGCGCACCGCGGCTTCCAGTTGCTCCTGGCTGGGGAAATTGCGCCAGGTCAGCTCGATATTCAGCGCTTTGGCCAGCCATTGCATCAACTCGACATTCGCCCCGGACAAGCGCTGCAGGCGCCGGTCGTATTGGGCGTACGGTGCTTGCAATACCACGCCCACGCGCAACTGCGGGTGCTGCGCCAGCCATTCACGTTGCTGAGCATTGAGCTGCGCCTGCGGCGCGACAGACGCAGGCGCGGCATTCGCCATCAAGGCAAAGCACACACAGCCGATAACCAGCAGACAGCGAAAACCCATGATCCACGTCTCACATCACTGACAAACACTGACCAACCCATTAGGCTGCTGGAATCACTTCTGGCCGGGAATTAACGATGCCCTTTACCCACCGTTCGGCACTGCCAGCATTGTGCCTATCGCTGCTATTTACCAGCGCCTTTTCTGTTCAAGCCGCCGACACGCCTGCGCCCACCGCCGAAAAACCGGCTGAACGCCAACCGCTGCCCGAGCGCAGCCAGGAAGAAGCCAGCGCCCTGGAACGTCAACTGCCGGCACAGGAACAGCAACAATTGCAGGCCGGCAGCGATTCATTCCTGGCCCTGTGGAAACCGGCCAACAGCGCCGAACCTGAAGGTGTGGTGATTATTGTGCCGGGCGCCGGGGAAAGTGCCGATTGGCCACAAGCAATCGCGCCGCTGCGCCGCAAGTTACCCGATGCCGACTGGGGCACTCTGAGCCTGTCGTTGCCGGATGTGAACCTCGACACCTTGCCGCCTCGGGTCATGGAGTCGCCCAAAACAGCGGTCGACACCAGCAGCAAAGACGGCAGCACGGCCGCCAAACCGATCGAACAAGCCGCCAGCGCCGAAGCCGAAGGCACTGACCCGGCGGTGGTGCCGGGTGCTGATGAACAGGACAAGACCGACGCCAAGCGCATCTTTGATCGCATCGACGCCGCCGTTGCTTTTGCCCAAACTCAAAGCGCGCGCAGTGTGGTGCTGCTCGGCCACGGCACCGGCGCCTGGTGGGCCGCGCGCTACCTGAGCGAGAAACAGCCGTCCCAAGTGCAGAAGTTGGTGATGGTGGCCGGCAAGACGCCAGCGGCCAGGCAGCCGGACCTGCAAAAACTGGCGCCGGCGCTGAAAGTGCCGACGGCGGATGTGTATTACCAGGACGACGCTCAAGAGCGCAAAAACGCCCTGGAACGTATGCAGGCCGCCAAGCGGGGGAAGAATGACGGCTATAAACAGGTGTCGCTCAAGACTCTGCCGGGCAACAGTGCGGCTGAGCAAGAGCAGCTGTATCGGCGAGTTCGTGGGTGGTTGAGCCCGGAGCCGGCCTCCAACTGATCCTGGCCAGCTCCCACACTGATTGGGTTGTCACTTCCAAAAATTGAGGTGGCTACCTGAAATCCCGCCGCTCACGAATCAACGCATAAGCATTGTGCAGCTCGCGGGTACGTTCGGTAGCCTCACGCACTTGCGCCAGGGTTGCTCCCGTGCCGGCGATCTTGTCCGGGTGATGGCGGCTGAGCAGGCGGCGATAGGCGCGCTTGATCGCCGCCGGTTCACTGGTGGAGGTCACCCCCAGAACCCGCAGCGCCTCCTGATACGCCCCGCCACGATTGGCCAATGGCTTGCGTTCGGGGGCGTAATCAGACGCCAGCGCCTGCAGCTGTTGCGGCGTCCACCCGAGCCACTTGCCCCACAGGTCAATCAGTTCGCGCTCGGCGTCATCGGCCCTGCCGTCCGCCCAGGCCATGCGCCAGCATGCACGCAACACACCTTCTGCCGCATGGGGTTGGGCTTTGAGTACGCGCAGGTAATTGCGCACCCGGTCGGATCCCGACTTGCCACGATTGAACGCAGTAATCGCCCGACGCTGGGCCGGTTCGCTCATGTCCAGTGAGCGCATTTCCTGACGCACCTGCTGGATGTGCCCAGCCACCACCCGGCCATTACTCTTGGCCAGGCGGCCCAACAACACAAACAGCAATTCGTCGTTGCGCAATGCCGGGCGCCCGCCCAGGCGCTCGCGCAATTGCGCCCAACTGTGCAACTGCAGGCGGCGATCCAGTGCCTGCCCCAGTAACGCGCCCAACAAGGCCCCCGGAATACTGGCAATGGCAAAGCCAGCCCCGGCACCGATCAGTGTCCCTGGCCACAACATCTTATTGCTCCGCAGTCAGCAAGGTTTCAACCTGCGCCAGACGCTCCAGCGTGCCGACATCAATCCAGCGTCCTGTCATGTGCTCTCCCGTTACCAGACCTTTGGCCATGGCCTCCCGCAATAGCGGCGCCAGTTTGAAGGCGCCAGCGCTGCAGCCCGCGAACAACTGTGGGTCGAGCACTGAAATGCCACTGAAGGTCAGGTTATCGGCACCGGGCGCGGCATCATGAAGCAGACCGTTGTCCAAATAAAAGTCGCCTCCCGTTGGCGCATGGGCAGGCATGTCGACCATGACCAAGTGGGCAAGCCCTTCCAGCGCCTTGTTGTGCAGACTGGCGAAATCGAAGTCCGTCCAGATATCACCGTTGACCAACAGGAAAGGCTCGTCGCCCAGCAGCGGCAATGCCTTGAAAATCCCGCCACCGGTTTCCAGTGGCTCGCCCTCGGCTGAATACTGAATGCGCAAGCCAAACTGCGCACCATCACCCAGATAGCTCTCAATCTGCTGGCCGAGCCAGGCATGGTTGATCACGATATCGGTGAAGCCGGCCTTGGCCAGCGCCTCCAGGTGATACTCGATCAAACGCTTGCCGCCCGCCTCCACCAGTGGTTTGGGCGTGTGCAACGTGAGCGGACGCATCCGCTCACCTTTGCCCGCTGCCAGAATCATGGCCTTCATACGCGCACCTCGGCCGGCTCACGCAGGCTGGCGAGCAACTCACCCAACTCGTCCAGCTCAGGCCGGTCGGCCAGTACGGCTTCTATATAAGCAAAGAAACGCGGCACATCGGCCAGGTAGCGTGGCTTGCCGTCGCGATGGCAGATGCGCGCAAAAATACCGATGACCTTGAGGTGGCGCTGCACGCCCATCAGGTCGCTGGCCCGCAGGAACGCCTCGAAATCGGTCTGCACCGGGATGCCCAACGCGCCGGCACGCGCCCAGTAGCCGCGCTGCCACTCACGCACGCGGGCCTTGGGCCAGCTGAGAAACGCATCCTTGAACAGACACGTGATGTCATAGGTAACCGGGCCATAGACCGCGTCCTGGAAATCCAGCACGCCGGGGTTCGGCTCGCTGATCATCAGATTGCGCGGCATATAGTCGCGATGCACCAGCACTTTAGGCTGGGCCAGGGCACTGTCGATCAGGTGATCGCTGACGCGCTGCCATAAGGCCTGCTGCCGGGTGTCGAATTCGATACCCAAATGCCGGCGCACGTACCACTCCGGAAACAATTCCAGCTCACGACGCAGCAAGGCGACGTCATAGCTGGGCAGCGGTGCGTCCATCGGCAATTGCTGAAAAGCCAGCAATGCGTCGATGGCATCGGCGAACAATTCGTCGGCGTTTTGTTCGTCAATCACGTCCAGATAGGTTTTTCTGCCCAGGTCATTAAGCAAAAGAAAGCCGCGCGGCAAATCTTCTGCATAAATTTTTGGCACATTTATTCCCGATTTCGCGAGTAAATCAGCGATATCGACGAAAGGTTTGCAGTTTTCCTGGGGCGGTGGAGCGTCCATGACGACGAACGTGCGACCGCCGCCCTCCCAGCGGAAATAACGCCTGAAACTCGCGTCGCTGCTGGCCGCGGTCAATGTGGCCGGAGGTACGACACCCCAGTCCTGAGCGTTGAAAAGGATCGGCAACTGCTCATCCAGCCAAACTTTCAGCTGTTGTAAACGTAGATCTTGCTCGGGCATTACAAGGGTCTCCGACGGCGCTAGCCGTCAAGCGGGTCATGCTTTATTATCACGCATCTTTTTCAGACCATCGAGAGGCGTGCGGCCCAAACCGCGGGCAGATGGCACGCAGGAAGCCCGGACTAATAAGATGGCATTGAAATCCCCCGCGTTTCGTAGAAAATTTCCGTTGCTGGTAACCGGCAGTCTGCTGGCCATGCAACCTTTCGCCACCTCATTCGTGGTCGCCGCGGAACAGTATGACTGCTCAGTCTCTGCTTCGGGTGCCTGGGATTGCGCGCCAAAAACCGCCGCAGCCCCATTACCACCGCGCCCGGTGCACGACGGTGCAGCCGTCAGCGCCGCTGGCAGCACGGCGCAAGCCGATGCTGGCGGCAGCGCTGCGGCCGAGCCGAAGACCACCCTGGTCACCGAATCCAAGGGCCGTGGCCTGCGTTCGCGCAGTGCCGACTACAGCCACCTGGACTGGGTGCCTCGCGACAAGCTGACCGCAGCCCAACTGGCTGAGACCGGCCCGTATTGCTCCGGCGCGTACATCGAGCCGACCCGTCCTGGCATGAACGACAAGACGGACAAAAGCGATTCGCCGACCTTCATCGGTGCCAAGGTGTCTCGCTACGAGCAGGAACAGCAGGTTGCGACCCTGGCCGGTGACGTCGTCATGCGCCAGGGCAGCATGCAGCTGGAGGCTCAGGAAGCCAACCTGTACCAGGCCGAGAACCGTGGCGAGCTGAACGGCGATGTGCGTCTGCGCGACAACGGTGCGCTGATCGTCGGCGACCACGCCGAGGTGCAGCTCGATACCGGTGCGGCCCAGATCGACAACGCCGAATACGTGCTGCACAAGTCGCGTGTTCGCGGTAACGCGCTGTACGCCAAACGTGCCGAAAACGCGATCATCCGTCTCAAGGACGGTACGTACACCACCTGCGAGCCGGACAGCAACGCCTGGCAGCTCAAGGGCAACAACATCACGTTGAACCCGGCCACCGGTTTCGGTACGGCCACCAACGCGACGTTGCGGATCAAGAACATCCCGATCCTCTACACCCCGTACATCTACTTCCCGATCGACGACCGTCGTCAGTCCGGCTTCCTGCCGCCAAGCTTCAGCACCGGCAGCGAAACCGGCTTTACCCTGATTACGCCGTATTACTTCAACCTGGCGCCAAACTACGACGCCACGTTGTACCCGCAATACATGACCAAACGCGGCTTGATGATGGAAGGCGAATTCCGCTACCTCACCAAGTCCAGCGAAGGGCAGTTCGGCGGCGCGTATCTGAACGACGACAGCGACGAGCGCAAGAAACAGACCGATTACGAAAAAACCCGTTACATGCTCAATTGGCAGCATAAAGGCGGGCTTGATTCGCGACTGACGACACTGGTTGACTACACCAAGATCAGCGATCCGTACTTTTATCAGGATCTCAAAACCAACCAGGAAGGCGTTCAAGCTCAGGACTTCGTGAACCAACAGGGCGCCTTGACCTATCGCGGCGATTCCTACCAGGCGCGTTTGAACGTTCAGGCTTATCAGCTGGCGACCGTTTCGCAGATCACCCCGTATGACCGTCTGCCGCAGCTGACCTTCAACGGTATGTTGCCTTACCATCCTGGTGGCGTAGATCTCGCTTATGAAACCGAGGCTGTAAGGTTTGATCGGGATCTCGAAACCGGCAACTACACGGAAAAAGACGGCGGTCCATTCAACCCGTTCCCACAGGAAAATGGCACGCCTCGCCTGGACACCTACGTATTGGGCTTGAACCGTGCGAACGGTACGCGCCTGAACCTGGCGCCAAGCATTTCCCTGCCGATGACCGCGACCTACGGCTACATCACGCCGAAGCTCAAGTACGTCTACACCAAGTACGATCTTGACCTGGACGGCACCGGCAAAAATGACCTGGTGACCAACCGCCTCGGCGCCTCGGCGCTGGGTGAGAGCTTCAACAGCTCACAGGATCGCGCAGTTCCAATCGCCAGCATCGACAGCGGCCTGTATTTCGACCGCAATACCCAATGGTTCGGCGAAAACTATCGCCAGACCCTTGAACCGCGCATGTTCTATCTCTACGTCCCAGAGAAAGATCAGAAGAACATTCCGGTGTTCGATACCAGCGAAAACGTGTTCAGCTACTCCTCGCTGTTCCGGGATAACCGTTTCTCCGGTTCGGACCGTATCGGCGACGAGAACAAACTGTCGTTTGGCTTGACCAGCCGCTGGATTCAAGAAAACGGCTTTGAGCGTCAACGCGCATCCATCGGCCAGGCGGTCTACTTCAAGGATCGTGAAGTTCAATTGCCGGGCATTGATGCCGCGACACGTGATGACGCTCATTCGAACGTCTCGCCGATCGCCCTGGAATACGAGTTCCGCTTCAACCGCGACTGGCGCGCCACTGCCGACTATAACTGGGACACCGAAAGCCGCAGCCCTCGCTCCGGCAGCGCGATGTTCCACTACCAGCCGGAAGACAACCCGAACAAGGTTATCAACCTCGGCTATCGCTATCGCAACGACCAGGTGGTCTACAACCAACTGACCGGCAAATGGCAGTTCGGTGGCGACTTCGGCACCGAAGGCCAGCCTGGGTTCGTGAAGGATTACTACAAAATCCAGCAACACGACTTCTCGATGATGTGGCCGATCATTCCGCAGTGGAACCTGATCACCCGCTGGCAGTATGACTATGCCCGCAACCGCACTCTGGAAGCCTTCGGTGGTTTCGAGTACGACAACTGCTGCTGGAAACTGCGCGTGATCAACCGTTACTGGGTTTCCAACGACGAATACACTCAGATCGCCCCACAGAACGAAAAGGGTGACCACGGGCTCTTCTTCCAGATCGTCCTCAAAGGACTCGGCGGCCTGACCGGCGCTAAGGTAGAGAGCTTCCTCGACAAAGGCATTGAAGGTTATCGTGAACGTGAAGACCAAGCTTTCTGATTGCTTGCGCCCGCTAGTGCTGGGCGCGCTGTTCCTGGGGGCCGCATCGGCGCACGCTGCGGTTCAACAGCTGGACAAGGTAGTGGCCATCGTCGATAACGACGTGATCATGCAGAGCCAACTCGACCAACGGGTCAAGGAAGTTCAGCAAACCATCGCCAAACGTGGCGGCGGCGTACCGCCTACCAGCGTGCTGGACCCACAGGTACTTGAGCGCTTGATCGTCGAAAACCTGCAACTGCAGATCGGCGAGCGCTCCGGCATCCGTATTTCGGACGAAGAACTGAACCAGGCCGTCGGCACCATCGCTCAGCGCAATAACATGAGCATTGACCAGTTCAAGGCTGCCCTGGCCCACGATGGTTTGTCTTATGAAGACGCCCGTGACCAGATCAAGCGTGAAATGATCATCAGCCGTGTGCGTCAGCGCCGTGTAGCGGAGCGGGTTCAGGTGTCTGAGCAGGAAGTGAAGAACTTCCTCGCCTCGGACTTGGGCAAGATGCAGCTCTCCGAAGAACTGCACCTGGCCAATATCCTGGTTCCAACCCCGGACAGCGCCAGCTCCGAGCAGCTCAACGCCGCTGCGGCGAAAACCCAGGCTATTTATGATCGCCTGAAAGCCGGTGCTGACTTTGCCCAGACGGCCATCGCCATGTCCGGCAGCGACAACGCCCTGGACGGCGGTGACATGGGCTGGCGTAAAGCCGCGCAACTGCCACCTCCGTTCGACCGTGAGCTGAGCGCCATGAATGTGGGTGAAATCACCCAGCCAGCGCGTACGCCAGGCGGTTTCATCATCCTCAAGTTGCTCGGCAAACGCGGCGGCGAGACCTCGCTGAAAGACGAAGTGCATGTTCGTCATATCCTGGTCAAACCAAGCGAAATCCGCACCGAGGCGCAAACCAAGGAGCTGGCCCAGAAGATCTATGACCGCATCGAAGGCGGTGAAGACTTCGCCACCCTGGCCAAGAGCTTCTCGGAAGACCCAGGTTCGGCCCTCAACGGTGGCGACCTGAACTGGATCGACCCGAAAGCGCTGGTGCCGGAGTTCCAGGACGTCATGGCCAAGACCCCGCAAGGCGTTCTGTCCAAGCCGTTCAAGACCCAATATGGCTGGCACGTCCTGGAAGTCCTTGGCCGTCGCGCCACCGACAACACCACCCAGGCCCGCGAGCAACAAGCCCTGACCGTGCTGCGTAACCGCAAGTACGACGAAGAGCTGCAAACCTGGTTGCGTCAGATCCGTGACGAAGCCTACGTAGAGAACAAGCTGCCAGGCGCCGAGCAAACAGGCACCGACCAGGCAGCACAGTGAAACCCCAGCGTTTCGCGGTAACACCCGGCGAGCCGGCCGGCATTGGTCCAGACCTGTGCCTGCTGCTCGCCTCGCACCTTCAGCCACACCCCCTGATTGCCATTACCAGCCGCGACCTGCTCCTTGAGCGGGCCGCGCAGTTGGGTGTGGCTGTCACGTTGCTGGACGTGGCGCCGGGCAACTGGCCCGACCTGCCCGCCCCGGCCGGCAGCCTGTATGTGTGGAACACGCCGCTGGCAGCCAAGGTGGTAGCCGGGCAACTGGACAAGGCCAACGCGGCGTTTGTGCTGGAGACCCTGACGCGTGCCGGCCAAGGCTGCATCGACGGCGACTTCGCCGGCATGATCACCGCCCCGGTGCATAAAGGCGTGATCAACGAATCCGGCATTGCCTTTTCCGGCCATACCGAATTCCTCGCCGAGCTGACCCATACCGAACAAGTCGTGATGATGCTGGCCACGCGCGGCCTACGGGTTGCGCTGGTAACCACGCACCTGCCGTTGCGCGATATCGCCGATGCCATCACTGCCGAGCGTGTAGAGCGCGTCACACGCATCCTGCACGCCGACCTGCAACAGAAATTCGGCATTGTTCAACCGCGCATCCTGGTTTGTGGGCTCAACCCGCATGCCGGTGAAGGCGGCCATTTGGGCCATGAAGAAATCGACATCATTGAACCGACATTAGAGCGCCTGCGCCAAGAAGGCATGGACCTGCGTGGCCCATTGCCTGCAGACACTCTGTTTACCCCCAAATATCTGGAGCACTGCGACGCAGTGCTGGCGATGTACCATGACCAGGGGCTGCCCGTGCTGAAGTACAAAGGCTTCGGCGCCGCAGTCAACGTGACACTGGGCCTGCCGATCATCCGCACCTCCGTCGACCATGGCACCGCCCTGGACCTGGCGGGCAGCGGCAAGATCGATACCGGCAGCCTGCACGTGGCCCTGGAAACCGCCTATCAGATGGCCGAGACCCGTATATGACTGAGCATTACCAACACCGGGCGCGCAAGCGCTTCGGGCAAAACTTCCTGCACGACGCTGGCGTGATCGACCGTATCCTGCGCTCCATCCATGCCAAGCCAGAAGACCGCTTGCTGGAAATCGGCCCGGGCCAGGGCGCCTTGACCCAAGGCCTGCTCAACAGTGGCGGCCAGTTGGACGTGGTGGAGCTGGACAAGGACCTGATCCCTATCCTCAACCAGCAATTTGCCGGCATGCCCAACTTCAACCTGCACCAGGGCGACGCGCTGAAGTTTGACTTCAACAGCCTCAACGCTGCACCCAACAGCCTGCGCGTGGTCGGCAACCTGCCGTACAACATCTCAACGCCGTTGATTTTTCACCTGCTGAACAACGCCGGGATCATCCGCGACATGCACTTCATGCTGCAAAAGGAAGTGGTTGAGCGTTTGGCCGCAGGCCCAGGTGGTGGTGATTGGGGCCGTCTGTCGATCATGGTTCAGTACCATTGCCGCGTAGAGCACCTGTTCAACGTCGGCCCTGGCGCCTTCAACCCGCCGCCGAAGGTCGACTCGGCCATCGTGCGCCTGGTGCCGCACGCGGTGCTGCCGCACCCGGCCAAAGACCACAAGCTGCTGGAGCGCGTGGTACGCGAAGCGTTCAACCAACGCCGCAAGACTCTGCGCAACACCCTCAAGGCGCTGTTGAGCAATGCCGAGATCGAAGCCGCCGGCGTCGACGGCGGCCTGCGCCCCGAGCAGCTGGACCTGGCCGCATTTGTGCGCCTGGCCGATCAGCTTGCGATCCAGCCCGCGCCAACCGTGGAATAAGCTGCAACTCGATACCCCTGTGGGAGCGGGCTTGCCCGCGATGGCGGTGCATCAGTTACACACTCAGTGACTGACACCCTGCATTCGCGCGCAAGCCCGCTCCCACATTTGCGCTGCGTTATACCGATAGCGCTTGCCGCCTGCCCGACACATGTCTGGCCTAGTGCCCCGCTCATGGCCTAGACTGATCCGCATCTGCTGTCCTCCGCTTTTGCTCTTAAGGCCTCTTGCATGTCCGATCCTCGCTACCAGATCGACGTCAGCGTCGTCACCCGCTTCCTGGCGGACCAATCACACCCCGAAGACAACCGTTATGCCTTTGCCTACACCATCACGGTGAAGAACAACGGGCAGGTGCCGGCCAAACTGCTGTCGCGCCATTGGGTAATTACCGATGGCGACGGCCAGGTCGAGGAAGTGCGTGGTGCCGGCGTGGTTGGTCAGCAGCCGTTGATCGACATCGGCGCCAGCCATACCTACAGCAGCGGCACAGTGATGACCTCCAAGGTCGGCACTATGCAGGGCTCGTATCAAATGAAAGCCACCGACGGAAAACTGTTCGACGCCATCATCGCGCCGTTTCGCCTCGCAGTGCCCGGAGCCCTGCACTGATGACGACGTACGCGGTCGGTGACCTGCAAGGCTGCCTGGAACCCCTCAAATGCCTGCTGGAGCGGGTAGCCTTCAACCCGGCGAGCGACCGCTTGTGGCTGGTCGGCGACCTGGTCAATCGCGGCCCCGAGTCCCTCGAGACCCTGCGCTTTCTTTATAAGATGCGCGACTCGTTGGTGTGCGTGCTGGGCAACCATGACCTGCACCTGCTGGCGGCCGGCAATAACATCGAACGCCTGAAAAAAGGCGACACCCTGCGCGAGATCCTGGAAGCGCCGGACAGGACGGAATTACTGGACTGGCTGCGCCGCCAAAAGCTCATGCATTACGACGAAGGCCGCAACATGGCCTTGGTGCATGCTGGCATCCCGCCCCAATGGACGCTGAAGAAAGCCCTCAAGTGCGCCGCCGAAGTCGAAAGCGCCCTGGCCGATGACAACCTGTACACCGCCTACCTCGACGGCATGTACGGCAACGAGCCGGTCAAGTGGGACAATGACCTCACCGGCGTGGCCCGCCTGCGCGTGATCACCAACTACTTCACACGCATGCGCTTCTGCACCGCCGAAGGCAAGCTGGACCTCAAGAGCAAGGAAGGCGCCGACACTGCGCTGCCCGGTTATAAGCCATGGTTTGCCCACAAGGAACGCAAAACCCGTGACACGAAGATCATCTTCGGTCACTGGGCGGCCCTGGAAGGCAAATGCGAAGAACCCGGCGTGTTCGCCCTCGACACCGGTTGCGTGTGGGGCGGCGCCATGACCCTGATGAACATCGACACCGGCGAGCGCCTGAGCTGCCAGTGCGAACCTCCCCCTTCTGTCACACTGCCGGGCGCCAAGCCCTAGGAGCCCGCCATGAGCGAATTCAAACGTATCCCTCCCGAACAAGCCCAGGCCCTGCGCGAGCAAGGCGCCGTGGTGGTCGACATTCGCGACCAGCCGACCTATGCAGCAGGCCACATCAGCGGCGCGCAGCATCTGGATAACCACAACATCCAAGACTTCATCCGTGCGGCCGACCTCGACGCGCCAGTGATCGTCGCCTGCTACCACGGCAATTCCAGCCAGAGTGCAGCGGCCTATCTGATCAGCCAGGGCTTCTCCGACGTCTATAGCCTGGACGGCGGCTTTGAGCTGTGGCGCACGACCTATCCTGCAGAAATTGCCTCTGGCGATTCGCAATAATTTTTTTCACACCCCGCTACCCCGCGTGACGCTTGGGCTTGCGCCGTTTCTGACGAACGGCGCAGCCAAACTAATTGCGCATCGCGCCTTGACCTCCCGGATTCCGAACTATCCTTAAGCGCAGGCCATCCGAATCAGGGGAGAGCCGGTACACCGGCGTGCGGGTCATCGGTAGCGTTTCAGGGTGTTCTGGGGGGAAAACAGCCAGTGGCGAATGCCAAGGGCTGCCAGCATCGACTGATTGATCCGGCGTCGGCTCCACGTATCGAGCGAGGTGACGACGTCATGAGTATCTTTAGCCACTTCCAACAACGCTTCGAGTCCACCCAGCAGGAAGAACTTACCCTGCAGGAGTATCTCGAGCTGTGCAAAAAGGACCGCAGCACCTACGCATCTGCCGCCGAACGCCTGCTGTTGGCGATTGGTGAGCCGGAGCTGGTAGACACCTCGAACAATTCGCGCCTGTCGCGAATATTCTCCAACAAGGTGATCCGCCGCTACCCGGCCTTTGAAGACTTCCACGGCATGGAAGAATGCATCGACCAGATCGTCTCCTACTTCCGGCATGCCGCCCAAGGCCTGGAAGAGAAGAAACAGATCCTCTACCTGCTCGGCCCGGTCGGCGGCGGCAAGTCGTCCCTGGCCGAAAAGCTCAAACAACTGATCGAGAAGGTACCCTTCTACGCGATCAAGGGCTCGCCGGTGTTCGAGTCGCCTCTGGGGCTGTTCAACGCCACGGAAGATGGCGCAATTCTCGAAGAAGACTTCGGCATCCCACGCCGCTACCTCAACACCATCATGTCGCCATGGGCCACCAAGCGCCTGTCGGAGTTTGGCGGCGACATCAGCCAGTTCCGCGTGGTGAAACTCTACCCGTCGATCCTCAACCAGATCGGCGTGGCCAAGACCGAGCCTGGCGACGAGAACAACCAGGACATCTCGGCGCTGGTGGGCAAGGTCGATATCCGCAAACTGGAAGAATTCCCACAGAACGACGCCGACGCCTACAGCTACTCGGGCGCACTGTGCCGGGCCAACCAGGGCCTGATGGAATTCGTAGAGATGTTCAAGGCGCCGATCAAGGTGCTGCACCCACTGCTCACCGCCACCCAAGAGGGTAACTACAACAGTACCGAAGGCTTGGGCGCGATTCCGTTTACCGGGATCCTGCTGGCCCACTCCAACGAATCGGAATGGCACACCTTCCGCAACAACAAGAACAACGAAGCCTTCATCGACCGGATCTACATCGTCAAGGTGCCGTACTGCCTGCGGGTCAGCGATGAGATCAAGATCTACGACAAACTGCTCTTCAACAGCTCCCTGGCCAAAGCGCATTGCGCGCCGGATACCCTGAAGATGCTCGCCCAGTTCACCGTGCTCTCGCGCCTCAAGGAGCCTGAAAACTCCAACATCTACTCCAAAATGCGCGTGTATGACGGCGAAAACCTCAAGGACACCGATCCGAAAGCCAAGTCGATCCAGGAATACCGCGATACCGCGGGTGTGGACGAGGGCATGAACGGTCTGTCGACACGCTTTGCATTCAAGATCCTGTCCAAAGTCTTCAACTTCGACCCACACGAGATCGCCGCCAACCCGGTGCACCTGCTCTATGTGCTGGAACAGCAGATCGAACAGGAGCAATTCCAGGCCGAAACCCGCGAACGCTACCTGCGCTTCCTCAAGGAATACCTGGCGCCGCGCTACATCGAGTTCATCGGCAAGGAAATCCAGACTGCGTACCTGGAGTCCTACAGCGAGTACGGCCAGAACATCTTCGACCGCTACGTGCTGTACGCCGACTTCTGGATCCAGGACCAGGAATACCGCGACCCGGAGACCGGCGAGATCCTCAACCGCGTGGCCCTCAACGAGGAGCTGGAGAAGATCGAAAAACCCGCCGGCATCAGCAATCCGAAGGATTTCCGCAACGAAATCGTCAACTTCGTGCTGCGCGCCCGCGCCAACAACAACGGCAAGAACCCTACCTGGCTCAGCTACGAGAAGCTGCGGGTGGTCATCGAGAAGAAAATGTTCTCCAACACCGAGGACCTGCTGCCGGTTATCAGCTTCAACGCCAAGGCCAGCAAGGAGGACCAGCAAAAACACAACGACTTTGTTACACGCATGGTCGAACGCGGCTACACCGACAAGCAGGTACGGCTGCTCTCCGAGTGGTATCTGCGGGTGCGCAAATCGCAGTAAGGCAGCGACAGGCGCGTGCTGCCAGGCTTATGGCTTGGCGGCCGACCGCTTGTCTCTAAGCTTCCAGCTCGCGGCTTGAAGCTTGTAACGTGAAGCTGCCCGGAGGGCTCCCCATGAGCTATGTGATCGACCGACGCCTCAATGGCAAGAACAAGAGCACGGTAAACCGTCAGCGTTTCCTGCGGCGTTACCGTGACCACATCAAAAAGGCCGTCGAAGAGGCCGTCAGCCGCCGCTCCATTACCGACATGGAGCATGGCGAGCAAATCAGCATTCCCGGACGCGACATCGACGAACCGGTGCTGCACCACGGTCGAGGCGGCAAACAGACCGTTGTGCACCCCGGTAACAAGGAGTTCACCACCGGCGAGCACATCCAGCGTCCCCAAGGTGGTGGCGGCGGTAAAGGCCCAGGCAAAGCGGGTAATTCCGGCGAAGGCATGGACGAGTTCGTGTTCCAGATCACCCAGGAAGAATTCCTGGAGTTCATGTTTGAAGACCTGGAACTGCCGAATCTGGTCAAACGCAACCTGACCGGCACTGACACTTTCAAGACCGTGCGCGCGGGGATCAGTAACGAGGGCAACCCGTCCCGCATCAATATCATTCGCACGCTGCGCTCGGCCCATGCACGGCGTATCGCATTGTCCGGTAGCAGCCGCGCCAAACTGAAGGAAGCCAAGGAAGAACTGGCGCGCTTAAAGCGCGAAGAGCCGGATAACTTCGGCGATATCCAGCAAATCGAGGCGGAAATCGAGAAACTCAGCGCGCGCATTCACCGCGTGCCGTTCCTCGACACCTTCGACCTGAAATACAACTTGCTGGTCAAGCAACCCAACCCCAGCTCCAAGGCGGTGATGTTCTGCCTGATGGACGTGTCCGGCTCCATGACCCAGGCCACCAAGGACATTGCCAAGCGCTTCTTCATCCTGCTGTACCTGTTCCTTAAGCGGAACTACGACAAGATCGACGTGGTGTTCATCCGCCATCACACCAGCGCCCGGGAAGTGGACGAAGAAGAATTCTTCTACTCGCGGGAAACCGGCGGCACCATCGTGTCCAGCGCGTTAAAGCTGATGCAGGAGATCATGGCCGAGCGCTACCCTGCCAATGAGTGGAACATCTACGCCGCGCAAGCTTCCGACGGCGACAACTGGAACGATGACTCGCCGATCTGCCGCGACATCCTGATCAACCAGATCATGCCGTTCGTGCAGTACTACACCTACGTCGAAATCACCCCTCGTGAGCACCAGGCACTGTGGTTCGAATACGAGCGCATCGGTGAAGCCTTTGCCGATACGTTTGCCCAGCAGCAACTGGTCTCGGCCGGCGATATCTACCCGGTCTTCCGTGAACTCTTCCAGCGCAGGTTAGTGACATGACCGCCAAAAAAGAGCATAAGCGCCAACCCATTTCCACCGGCTCCGAGTGGACCTTTGAACTGATCCAGGCCTATGACCGGGAAATCAGCCGCATCGCGGCGGGTTATGCCCTGGACACCTATCCCAACCAGATCGAAGTGATCACCGCCGAACAGATGATGGACGCCTACGCCTCGGTCGGCATGCCCTTGGGCTACCACCATTGGTCCTACGGCAAACACTTCCTCAGTACCGAGAAGTCCTACACCCGCGGCCAGATGGGCCTGGCCTACGAGATCGTGATCAACTCCGACCCGTGCATCGCCTACCTGATGGAAGAAAACACCATCTGTATGCAGGCGCTGGTGGTGGCCCACGCGTGCTACGGGCATAACAGCTTCTTCAAGGGCAACTACCTGTTCCGCACCTGGACCGATGCCAGTTCGATCATCGATTACCTGGTGTTCGCCAAGCAGTACATCATGCAATGCGAGGAGCGCCATGGCATCGACGCGGTAGAGGACTTGCTCGACTCCTGCCACGCGCTGATGAATTACGGCGTCGACCGCTACAAACGCCCGTATCCGATTTCTGCCGAGGAAGAACGCCTGCGCCAGAAGGAGCGTGAGGAGCACCTGCAAAAGCAGATCAACGACCTGTGGCGCACGATTCCTAAAAAAGCCGGCAAAAACAGTGACAAGGACAATGCACGCTTCCCCGCCGAACCTCAGGAAAACATCCTGTATTTCCTGGAAAAACACGCACCGCTGTTGGAGCCATGGCAACGGGAAATCGTGCGCATTGTGCGCAAGATCGCCCAGTACTTTTACCCACAGCGCCAGACCCAGGTGATGAACGAAGGCTGGGCGACGTTTTGGCACTACACCTTGATGAACGACCTGTACGACGAAGGCCTGGTCACCGACGGCTTCATGATGGAGTTCCTCACCTCCCATACCAGCGTGGTGTTCCAGCCGGGCTTTGACAGCCCGTATTACAGCGGCATCAACCCGTATGCGCTGGGCTTTGCCATGTACCGCGACATCCGGCGCATGTGTGAACACCCCACCGAAGAAGACCGCCGCTGGTTCCCCGAAATCGCCGGCAGCGACTGGTTGTCGACCATCAAGTTCGCCATGAGCAGCTTCAAGGATGAGAGCTTCATCCTGCAGTACCTGTCACCCCAGGTGATTCGCGACCTCAAGCTGTTCAGCATTCTCGATGACGACCTCAAGGATGATCTGGTGGTGCCTGCCATCCACGACGAGCCGGGCTACCGCACCATCCGTGAAACCCTGGCGGCGCAATACAACCTGGGCAACCGTGAGCCCAACGTGCAGATCTACAGCATCGACGTACGCGGCGATCGCTCGCTGACCTTGCGTCACCAGCAGCACGACCGCAAACCCTTGGGCGAATCCACCGAAGAAGTGCTCAAACACCTGCACCGGCTGTGGGGCTTCGACATTCACCTGGAAACCCTGCAGGGCGATCAGGTGATGAAAACCCACCATGTGCCACCACGCACCGACCACAACGATAACGACTACGGCCGCCTGGACCTGGCCGTCGTACATCTCTGAAACAGCAAAGCCTCCATTGGTCCGGCACAGGCGGTATCCTGTGGCGCTAATGGAGGCTTTTTCATGAAAATCTACACAGTCGGCGGTGCGGTGCGTGATCGCCTGCTCGGCCTCAACGTCACCGATATTGACCGCGTTGTGGTGGGGGCGACCACTGAAGAAATGCTCGCCAAAGGCTACAAGCCGGTCGGCGCTGACTTCCCGGTATTTCTGGACCCCAAGAACGGCGACGAATACGCCCTGGCCCGCACCGAACGCAAGAGCGGTCGAGGTTATGGCGGCTTTGTGTTTCACGCCAGCCCCGAGGTGACGCTGGAAGAAGACCTGATTCGCCGCGACCTGACCATCAACGCCATGGCCGAGGATGATGACGGCAACCTGACCGATCCTTATGGCGGCCAGAGCGACCTTGAAGCACGGATTCTACGTCACGTTTCCCCCGCGTTCGCCGAAGATCCCTTACGAGTGCTGCGTGTTGCGCGCTTCGCTGCGCGTTATGCCCACCTGGGTTTTACCGTCGCCCCGCCAACCCTGGAACTGATGCGCCAACTCAGCGAGTCCGGCGAACTGCAAGCCTTGACCCCGGAGCGCAGCTGGAAAGAGATTTCCAGGGCGCTGATGGAGGATCAGCCGCAGGTGTTCATTCAGGTACTGCGCGACTGCGACGCGCTGAAAACCCTGATGCCCGAAGTGAATGCGCTATTTGGCGTGCCACAACCCGAGGCCCATCACCCGGAAATCGACACCGGCATTCATACCTTGAGCGTGCTCGAACAGGCCGCCTTGCATCAGCAGCCCCTGACCGTGCGCTGGGCCTGCCTGCTGCACGACTTGGGTAAAGGCCTGACGCCTGTGGATAAGTTGCCGCAGCATATTGCCCACGAACACACGGGTTTGAAGCTGATCAAGGCGGTCAACGAACGCTTCAAGGTGCCGAAGGATTGCCAGGAACTGGCGCTGCTGGTCGGCCAATATCACACCCATGGCCACCGCGCGCTGGAGCTCAAAGCCTCGACATTGCTGGAGTTGCTGCAGAGTTTTGACGTGTATCGCCGGCCGCAGCGCTTTGAAGAGTTTGTGGTGAGTTGTGAAATGGACGCCCGGGGCCGCAAGGGCCTGGAGCAGAGAAGTTATCCACAGGCGGATTATTTACGCGGCGCAGCCAAGGCGGCTCGCGAAGTACCAGTGGCGCCCTTGCTGGAGAAAGGTTTCAAAGGCCCGGAGCTGGGGGAGGCGCTCAAGCGTGAGCGACTTAAAGTGCTCAAGGCCTACAAAGAACACCACCCTCTGTAGTCGATACCTTTGTGGCAGACGGGCTGCATCAATGCCGTTCAGTTAAGCGCAAAACGTGTGGGAGCGGGCTTGCCCGCGAAGACGTCAGCACAGTAAACATTTATGTCGACTGACCCACCGCATTCGCGGGCAAGCCCGCTCCCACATTTGAATCCGGTCAAGCCAAGTGCATCGGCAGCTACAGCAGATCAGCCGGGGTCAACTGCTGGCCCTGCCATTCAAACCCGACAGGCGCCAGCACCTGGTCGATCTGGGCATCGCGCCATAACTCGGCCATGGTCTTATCGACTTCAGGGTGTACACGATCCGGCGCCATCAACGACAACGGCCACAGCACAAAAGCATTCTTCAGGATCTCTGCGCGCGGCAGGATCAAACCGTCGAAATTCCCCACCAGGTCACCGTACAGCAGCACATCGATATCCAACGGCAGCCCTTTGCGGTCCGGGGCATAACGACCATTGTCGGCCTCGATGAATTTCAACCGGCGATCGAGCTCCATCAACGGCAGGTCGGTATACGCCGACACGACAAGGTTGAAGAATGGCCCGCTCTTGATGCCCACCGGCTGGCTTTCAAATACCGCGGAGCAGCGTACATCGGTCAAGAAGCCCGCCAACGCGTCCAGGCCGGCACGCAGGTGCGGCTCGCGCTCGATATTGCTGCCAAGGCCAAGGTAAACCTGAGTTAGCGACATCCGCGCTCGATCTCCACGCCCACGCCTTTGGCAGCCGGTACGGCGCCGGGCTTGGTCAATTTGAGGTGCAGCCAGGGAATCTGGAATTCGTTCATCAGCACTTCGGCCAACCGCTCGGCAAAGGTTTCCACCAACTGGTACTGGGATTGCTCGGCAAAGGCCTCGATACGCGTGGACACACTGGCGTAATCCAGCGCCAGGGTCAGGTCGTCACCGGCAGCCGCCGGGCGATTGTCCCAGGCGAAGCTAAGGTCCAGGCGCAGGCATTGCTTGATGCCGCGCTCCCAGTCGTAGGCCCCGATCACGGTGTCGACTTCCAGGCCTTCGATAAACACTCTGTCCAAGCTCTTCTCCGCAGCACGACAAGGGCGCATTGCCCCGTTAGAATCAGGGCGTCCTCGCCCGGAATAGTTAGCATGTTTTGGTTACTGGCGATTCTCGCCTACCTGCTCGGCTCGCTGTCCTTCGCCATTTTGCTCAGCCGCCTGACGGGAAATCCCGACCCGCGAATGAGTGGCTCAGGCAATGCCGGCGCCACCAATATGTTGCGCCTGGCGGGCAAGAAACTCGCCGTACTGACGCTGCTGGGCGACCTCTGCAAGGGTTTGTTGCCCGTACTGATCGCCAGCTTCGCCGGTCTTACCTTGCAACAGCAGGCCTGGGTGGGCGTGTGCGCCGTCCTGGGCCATCTGTTTCCGCTGTACTTCCGTTTTCGCGGCGGCAAAGGCGTCGCGACCGCGGCCGGTATGCTGCTGGGGGTTTACCCTCCGGCAGCGCTGCTGGCCGTGCTGGCCTGGCTGCTGACCTTCTACCTGACCCGCACCAGCTCGCTGGCCGCCCTGATCGCCACACCACTCACCCTGCCGTTGCTGGCCTGGCAGGCACAGGCGGCGTTGCTGCCGATGAGCGTACTGACACTGCTGATCGTGTGGCGCCACCGCGGCAATTTACGCGACCTGTTTGCCGGGCGCGAACGGCATTTTTAAATACCGTTGATGAGCCCGGCTCAGATCAAACCGCCTAAAGCGGTGAAAGCTGCTCCATCGGCCAGCGTGCCTGCACGCTGATCGCCAGGCTTTCGTGCTGCCCGGCCTGCAGGCGCTGGCAACCGGCGTAGGCAATCATCGCGCCATTGTCGGTGCAGAACTCAGGGCGCGCATAGAACACATCGCCCTTCATGTCGCCGAGCATTTTTTCCAGCGAGGCGCGCAACGCCTTGTTGGCACTGACACCGCCTGCGATCACCAGGCGCTGCATGCCTGCCTGTTTCAGGGCGCGCTTGCACTTGATGGTCAAAGTCTCCACCACGGCCTGCTGGAACGCCAGCGCGATGTCGCAACGGGCTTGTTCACTGTCGTCCCCGGCGCTGACGCTTTGCTGCCAGGTGTTCAGCGCGGAGGTTTTCAAGCCACTGAAGCTGAACATCAGGCCTGGGCGGTCGCACATCGGGCGCGGGAAGGTGTAGCGGCCCGGCACGCCTTTTTCGGCCAGCCGCGCGATTTCCGGGCCACCGGGATAATTGAGGCCCATCATCTTCGCGGTTTTGTCGAAAGCTTCGCCGGCGGCGTCATCCAGCGACTCCCCCAAAAGCGTGTATTGGCCGATTCCATCCACTTGAACCAACTGCGTATGGCCACCGGAAACCAACAAAGCGACGAACGGGAACTGCGGCGGTGTTTTTTCCAGCATCGGTGCCAGTAAATGGCCTTCCATATGGTGCACACCGAGGGCTGGAATGCCCCAGGCAAAGGCCAGCGCCTGGGCGCAAGAGGCCCCAACCAGAAGGGCTCCAACCAATCCGGGGCCTGCGGTGTAGGCAATTGCGTCGATCTCGGTCGGCACGCAGCCGGCCTCGTCCAACACCTGGCGAATCAAGGGCAGCATGCGCTTGACGTGATCGCGGCTGGCCAGCTCCGGCACCACACCGCCATAGGCGCGGTGCAAGTCGATCTGACTGAACAGTGCATCGGCCAAAAGCCCGCGTTCACTGTCGTAAAGTGCGACACCGGTTTCGTCGCAGGAGGTTTCAAGTCCCAGTACTAGCATGGGTTTGCGCCTTGTAGAGGCTGAATTCGAAGGCGCGCATAATAGTCGCCACTCCCCCTCCCGACTAGCGGTTTTCGATCAGAGGCTTTGCATTCCGGTCAATGAGGGGTTAACATCCGCAACCCTTAAAAACCGACGACCTCAGCCGCGAATTTTTTGCGACGAGAACGTTGATTCCCGGTAATGAAAGAAGGTAGCTCTGGATGCCAGCCGTCAAAGTAAAAGAGAACGAACCCTTCGACGTAGCTCTGCGTCGTTTCAAGCGCTCCTGCGAAAAAGCCGGTGTTCTGGCTGAAGTTCGTAGCCGCGAATTTTATGAGAAGCCAACTTCTGAGCGTAAGCGTAAAGCAGCAGCCGCTGTTAAGCGTCACGCCAAGAAAGTTCAGCGCGAACAGCGCCGCGCCGTTCGTCTGTACTAATACACAGACTTACGTAGCAAGCTTCTGCCAAGCCCGGCCCTCAGCCGGGCTGTTGGCATTTGCGGATATCGCTTGATGCTTCAACGTCGACGCCGCACATGCGACCGAGACACTGCTTCACACGTCAGGACTGGCTCTTCTGCCAGCGGTGCGCGTCTCTTCTGACGAGCCTAACAAGGCTACTGACGAGCACACTTAATTTTACAAACAGACGATCAACTGTGTCGGCTGTGCCCATCAAGGCGTTTCCGAGGCCACTACTGGCCAACACCGGACGCCAGGGCAACATTTCCAAGCCGAAGACTGATAGAAGCTAACGTCAGTGAATGCTCGGCAGATACACTCCCCATGCAGACGACAGATGTTCAAGCACTCGATACGTGCGCTTGAACGCTTCACGGGCCCTCATTTACACGCAGTGATGACGAGAACGCCATGGCCGGGCTGATTCCCCAGAGTTTTATTGACGACCTTCTTAACCGCACCGACATCGTCGATGTTGTCAGCTCGCGCGTGCAAATGAAGAAGGCCGGCAAGAACTACACTGCCTGCTGCCCGTTCCACAAAGAAAAAACCCCGTCATTCAGCGTCAGCCCAGACAAGCAGTTCTACTACTGCTTCGGTTGCGGCGCAGGCGGCAATGCCCTCGGCTTTATCATGGACCACGACAACCTGG
Source organism: Pseudomonas sp. FP2338 (assembly GCF_030687515.1). Taxonomy (NCBI): domain Bacteria; kingdom Pseudomonadati; phylum Pseudomonadota; class Gammaproteobacteria; order Pseudomonadales; family Pseudomonadaceae; genus Pseudomonas; species Pseudomonas sp. FP2338. The sequence continues at coordinate 5,846,060 of NZ_CP117436.1, forward strand.
ACTTCCCCCAGGCTGTCGAGGAACTGGCCAAAGCCGCCGGCATGGAAATCCCCCGCGAAGAAAGTGGCCGCGCGCACAAACCGCGACAACCCACTGATTCGCCGCTGTACCCGCTGCTGACCGCCGCTGCCGACTTCTATCGCCAGGCGCTTAAAAGCCATCCGCAGCGTAAGGCCGCCGTCGAGTACCTCAAGGGCCGCGGCCTTACCGGCGAGATCGCGCGGGATTTTGGCCTGGGTTTCGCCCCGCCGGGCTGGGACAACCTGTACAAGCATCTGAGCAGCGATACGCTGCAGCAAAAGGCCATGATCGATGCCGGCCTGCTGGTGGAAAACGCCGAGACCGGCAAGCGCTATGACCGCTTCCGCGATCGCGTGATGTTTCCGATCCGCGACAGCCGTGGCCGCATCATCGCTTTTGGTGGACGGGTACTCGGGGATGACAAGCCTAAATACCTGAACTCCCCGGAAACCCCGGTATTTCACAAGGGCCAGGAACTCTACGGCCTGTTTGAAGCGCGCAAAAACAATCGCAACCTCGATGAAATCATCGTGGTGGAAGGCTATATGGACGTGATCGCGCTGGCCCAGCAAGGCCTGCGCAATGCCGTCGCCACCCTGGGCACCGCCACCAGCGAAGAACACATGAAGCGCCTGTTTCGCGTGGTGCCCAGCGTGCTGTTCTGTTTCGACGGCGACCAGGCCGGCCGTAACGCCGCCTGGCGTGCGCTCGAAGCTACGTTGTCGAGCCTGCAGGACGGGCGCCGCGCGCGCTTTCTGTTTCTGCCCGAAGGCGAAGACCCGGACACCCTGGTGCGCTCCGAAGGCACCGACGCCTTCCGCGCCCGCATCAATCAACACGCGCAGCCGCTGGCGGACTATTTCTTCCAACAGTTGACCGAAGAAGCCGACCCGCGCTCCCTCGAAGGCAAGGCCCACATGGCCACCCTCGCAGCGCCGCTGATCGACAAAGTGCCGGGCGCCAACCTGAAGTCACTGATGCGCATGCGCCTGCTGGAAATCACCGGCCTGAGTGGCGAGGCCGTCAGCCAGCTGGTGCACAGCGCGCCGCAGGAAGCGCCACCGGCCTACGACCCAGGCATGGATTACGACGCCATGCCGGACTATTCCGACTTCCACCAACCGCAGGAGGCCTACGCGCCCCAGCAGGAGTGGACACCGAAGAAACCCGGCGCCGGCGGTAAAAAATGGGACAAGAAACCCTGGAACAAGAACGGCAAGCGCGGTGACCGCGACGAGGCATACGCGCCGCGAACGCCTGTCGCCGTCGAAGCTCCAACGCTCATTGCGCTGAGAACACTTATTCACCACCCGCAATTGGCAAAAAAAGTTGAGAGCGCCGATCACTTTGCCAACGAGAGCAATACGTATGCTCAGGTACTGATCGCCTTGATCGAGGCGGTACAGAAAAATCCTAAGCTAAACTCAATTCAATTGATGGCTCGTTGGCATGGCACCGAACAAGGACGCTTGCTTAAAGCACTGGCGGAAAAGGAGTGGCTAATTGACGGCGACAACCTTGAACAACAGTTTTTAGACACCATTACTAGGTTATCCGCAGGTCAGCACACGCAGACCCTGGATGAGCTGATCAAGCGTGCAAGGCAGCCGGGTTTATCGGCTGAAGAGCAAATTCAGATAGCAAAACAGATGCGCGACCTCTTAAAACAGAATGTTTGTACATCTAACCCGACCTCAGCTGGCGTGTGAGGTCATAGCTCGGGTATAATCCTCGGCTTGTTTTTTGCCCGCCAAGACCTTCAGTGGATAGGGTGTTATGTCCGGAAAAGCGCAACAACAGTCTCGTATCAAAGAGTTGATCACCCTTGGTCGTGAGCAGAAGTATCTGACTTACGCAGAGGTCAACGATCACCTGCCTGAGGATATTTCAGATCCAGAGCAGGTGGAAGACATCATCCGCATGATTAATGACATGGGGATCCCCGTACACGAGAGTGCTCCGGATGCGGACGCCCTTATGTTGGCCGACTCCGATACCGACGAGGCAGCTGCTGAAGAAGCGGCGGCCGCGCTGGCAGCGGTGGAGACCGACATCGGTCGCACGACTGACCCTGTGCGCATGTATATGCGTGAAATGGGTACCGTCGAGCTGCTGACACGTGAAGGCGAAATCGAAATCGCCAAACGTATTGAAGAGGGTATCCGTGAAGTGATGGGCGCAATCGCGCACTTCCCTGGCACGGTTGACCACATTCTCTCCGAGTACACTCGCGTCACCACCGAAGGTGGCCGCCTGTCTGACGTTCTGAGCGGTTACATCGACCCGGACGACGGCATTGCGCCGCCTGCCGCCGAAGTGCCGCCGCCTGTCGATGCGAAAGCCGCAAAAGCCGACGACGACACCGAAGACGACGATGCTGAAGCCAGCAGCGACGACGAAGATGAAGTTGAAAGCGGCCCGGACCCGATCATCGCAGCCCAGCGTTTCGGTGCGGTTTCCGATCAAATGGAAATCACCCGCAAGGCCCTGAAAAAGCACGGTCGCTCCAACAAGCTGGCGATTGCCGAGCTGGTGGCCCTGGCTGAGCTGTTCATGCCGATCAAGCTGGTACCGAAGCAATTCGAAGGCCTGGTTGAGCGTGTTCGCAGTGCCCTTGAACGTCTGCGTGCGCAAGAGCGCGCAATCATGCAGCTGTGTGTACGTGATGCACGCATGCCGCGTGCTGACTTCCTGCGCCAGTTCCCGGGCAACGAAGTCGACGAAAGCTGGACCGACGCACTGGCCAAAGGCAAGGCGAAATACGCCGAAGCCATTGGTCGCCTGCAGCCGGACATCATCCGTTGCCAGCAGAAGCTGACCGCGCTTGAGACCGAAACCGGTCTGACGATTGCTGAAATCAAAGACATCAACCGTCGCATGTCGATCGGTGAGGCCAAGGCCCGCCGCGCGAAGAAAGAGATGGTTGAAGCGAACTTGCGTCTGGTGATCTCGATCGCCAAGAAGTACACCAACCGTGGCCTGCAATTCCTCGATCTGATCCAGGAAGGCAACATCGGCTTGATGAAGGCGGTGGACAAGTTCGAATACCGTCGCGGCTACAAGTTCTCGACTTATGCCACCTGGTGGATCCGTCAGGCGATCACTCGCTCGATCGCCGACCAGGCTCGCACCATCCGTATTCCGGTGCACATGATCGAGACGATCAACAAGCTCAACCGTATTTCCCGGCAGATGTTGCAGGAAATGGGTCGCGAACCGACCCCGGAAGAGCTGGGCGAACGCATGGAAATGCCTGAGGATAAAATCCGCAAGGTATTGAAGATCGCTAAAGAGCCGATCTCCATGGAAACGCCGATTGGTGATGACGAAGACTCCCATCTGGGTGACTTCATCGAAGACTCGACCATGCAGTCGCCAATCGATGTCGCCACTGTTGAGAGCCTTAAAGAAGCGACTCGCGACGTACTGTCCGGCCTCACTGCCCGTGAAGCCAAGGTACTGCGCATGCGTTTCGGCATCGACATGAATACCGACCACACCCTTGAGGAAGTCGGTAAGCAGTTTGACGTGACCCGCGAGCGGATCCGTCAGATCGAAGCCAAGGCGCTGCGCAAGTTGCGCCACCCGACGCGAAGCGAGCATCTACGCTCCTTCCTCGACGAGTGATACCAGAACCCCCGGCCCAGGCCGGGGGTTTTGTTTTCTATAGATTAATTTCTACAGATTAACTTCCCGCGCAGCACCCCTCCCCCTAAATGCCCGTCTACACTCGACAGATTCCCCGTGCCATAACGAGACCGTTATGCCCAGACTGCCGACCGTGATACTGCTGTCGCTGCTCGCCTGGACCGCAACGGCTGGCGCGTTGACTCTTACTGATGATGAGCGTGGCTGGCTGGCGGACCATCAGGAGCTGCGCCTGGGGGTGGACGCTTCTTGGCCGCCCTTCGAATACCGTGATGAAAATGGCCGTTATCAAGGCCTCGCTGCCGACTATGTACGCCTGATCCAGGACCGCCTGGGCGTCAGGATCAAGCTGATCGAACCGGCAAACTGGACCGCTGTGCTCGAACAGGCGAAAAACAACCAGCTCGATCTACTGCCCGGCATCATGTCGACGCCCGAGCGCCAGAGTTACGTGGCCTTTACGCGCCCGTACCTGGACTTCCCGATCGTCATCCTTGCCCATGAGGGCGGCGCAAAACCGCGCAACCTCAAAGACCTGTACGGCCTGAAGATCGCCGTGGTGGAAAACTACGCACCGCACGAATTACTGCGCACTCACCACCCCGACCTCAACCTGGCGGCCATGCCGAACGTCAGCTCGACGCTGCAAGCCCTGGCCACCGATGAAGTGGATGCGGTTGTCGGCGACCTCGCTTCCAGCGTCTGGAGCCTGCGCCAGCTCAAGCTGGATGGTTTGTACGTCAGCGGCGAAACGCCCTACCGCTATCAATTGGCGATGGGCGTGCCGCGCGACCAAAAAATACTGGCGGGCATCCTGGACAAAGTCCTCGCCGACCTCAGCTCCGACGAAACCGATGCGATCCAGCAACACTGGGTCGGCAGCTTCACCGATCACCGCACCTTCTGGGCTGATTTGCTGATGTACGGCCTGCCGGCTGTGCTGCTGTTGAGCACCGTGTTGGCCATCGTGATACGCATCAACCACCGGCTCAGCTCGGAAATTGCCCGGCGGGTAGCCCTTGAGCAAGAATTGCGCAGCAGCGAATACCACTATCGCGGCCTGGTAGAGAGCCTCTCCGCGATTGCCTGGGAAGCCAGCATCACCGACTTCACCTACAGCTACGTGTCGCCCCACGCCGAAGACCTGCTGGGCTACCCCCGCGCCCATTGGCTGATTCCAGGTTTCTGGCGCAACATCATCCACCCCGCCGACCTGACGCGTGCCGAGGCATTCTGCTACCAGGAAACCCGCGCCAACCGCGATCACAGCCTCGATTATCGAGTGATTACAGCCGACGGCCGCTGCTTGTGGGTGCGTGACATCGTCAGCCTGATCGAGCACGGCCATGAGCCGGTGTTGCGCGGTTTGATGATCGATATCAGCGAAGCCAAACGCACTGAAGAGGCGCTGCAGCTTTCCGAAGAGAAGTTTGCCTCGGTGTTTCAGCAATGTCCGGACATCCTGGTCATCGCCCGCCTCTCTGATGGCTGCCTGCTGGAGGTGAACAAGGCATTCGAGGACCAGATTGGGCTAAGCGCCGAACAAGTCGTGGGTAAAACCGCGACCGAGCTGAATATCCTGGGTGTTCAAGGCGTCGGCCCTGACCTGTTGCGACGTGTGCAGACCACCAGCATCCGCAACCTGGAGATGCCGTTTCTGCGCAGTAATGGCCAGGCGTTTACCGGACTGCTCTCCGCCGAGCCGTTCCAACTCAACACCACAGAAGCCTTGGTGGTGGTGGTGCGTGACATCACCCAACTCAAGGAAACTCAGCAACTGCTGCAAACCTCCGAAGAGAAATTCGCCAAGGCCTTCCACGCCTCACCCGACGGTTTACTGCTCAGCCGCCAACGCGATGGGCTTTTGATTGAAGTGAACGAAGGCTTCACCCGCCTGACGGGCTTTACCAGTGCGAACTCGCTCGACCAGTCGACCCTGGACCTGGGCATCTGGGTTGACCTCAACGAACGCAAACACATGCTGGAATTGATGCAACGCGACGGTTTTGTGCGTGACTTCGTCTGCCGTATCCGCCGCGCCGACGGCTTGATTCGTCTGTGCGAAGTGTCCAGCCGCCCGCTGCCCATCGGCGAAGAAGACTGCATGCTGACCATCGCCCGCGACATCACCGAACGCCAAGTGATGCAGGAAAAACTGCAACAGGCCGCCACCGTATTCGAGAGTACGGCCGAAGGGGTATTGATCACCGACACCCGGCAGAACATCAGCGCCGTCAACCGCGCTTTCAGCGAGATCACCGGCTACAGCGAAGCCGAAGCCCTTGGCAGCACCCCGCGCCTGCTCGCCTCCGGCCTGCATGACAGCGCGTTCTATGCGGCGATGTGGCATCAATTGACGGCCCACGGCCACTGGCAGGGCGAGATTTCCAACCGTCGCAAAAACGGCGAGCTGTACCCCAGTTGGCTGACCATCAGCGCCGTGCGCAACCGCGACCAGTTGATCACGCACTTTGTTGCCGTGTTTGCCGATATCTCCAGCCTCAAGCACGCCCAGGCTCGCCTCGACTACCAGGCACACCACGATCCCCTGACCGGCCTGCCCAACCGCACCCTGTTTGAAAGCCGACTGCAAGCCGCCCTCATTAGCCAGGAAGAAACCGGTAACCAGGGCGCCGTGCTGTTCCTCGACCTGGACCGGTTCAAGCATATCAACGACAGCCTCGGCCACCCCGTCGGCGACCTGCTGCTCAAGGACATCGCCGTGCGCCTCAAGGAGCAACTGCGCGACATCGACACCGTGGCACGCCTGGGCGGCGACGAATTCATCATCCTGCTGCCCGGCCTGCAACAAGCCAGCGATGCCGAACACCTGGCCAATAAACTGCTCGCCTGCTTTACCCCGCCGTTCCAGGCTGGCGAGCATGAGTTCTTTATCAGCGCCAGCATTGGCACCAGCCTTTACCCACAGGACGGTACCGACGTCGCCACCCTGGTCAAAAACGCCGATGCCGCGATGTACCGCTCCAAGGCCAAAGGCCGCAACCGTGTCGAGAGCTACACCCGCGACCTCACCGCCCAGGCCAACGAACGGGTGGCCCTCGAGCACGAACTGCGTCGCGCCATCGAGCGTGAAGAGCTGTTTCTGTACTACCAACCAAAACTCAGCCTGGTCACCCGGGAACTGATCGGCGCCGAAGCATTGATTCGCTGGCACCACCCGACCTTTGGCGACGTGCCGCCGGAACACTTCATCGCCATCGCCGAAGAGAACGGCACGATCCTGCAGATTGGCGACTGGGTACTGGAACAGGCGTGCCGTCAGATGCACACCTGGAAACGCGCCTTCAACGATTTCGGCCCCCTGTCAGTCAACCTCGCCGGCGCACAACTGCGTCACCCCAACCTGCTCGCGCGCATCGAACAACTGCTGCACGACTACCAACTGGAGCCCGGCTGCCTGCAACTGGAGATCACCGAAAACTTCATCATGAGCCAGGCCGAAGAAGCCCTCGAAGTGCTGCACCAACTCAAGCACTTGGGCGTGCAACTGGCCATCGATGACTTCGGCACCGGCTATTCTTCCCTCAGTTACCTCAAGCGCCTGCCACTGGATTTCCTCAAGATCGACCAGTCCTTCGTGCGCGGCCTGCCCGACGACCCCCACGACGCCGCCATCGTGCGCGCCATTATCGCCCTGGGCCACAGCATGCAATTCACCATCATCGCCGAAGGCGTGGAAAACCCCGCACAACAAGCCTTCCTCGCCGCCGAAGGCTGCGAACAGATGCAAGGCTACATCGTCAGCCTGCCACTGCCGCCAGAGCTTTTTGCCGAGACGTTTCTTCATATGCGGGTTTCAGACTTTTCGGATGGCACAGCACGGAAACCGTCGCTATAATCCGCGTCCTACTGAGGGCCTATAGCTCAGTTGGTTAGAGCAGGGGACTCATAATCCCTTGGTCGTAGGTTCGAGTCCTACTGGGCCCACCAAACAAGAAAGCCGCGCAATGCGCGGCTTTCGTCGTTTTTGGCACTGTACTATTGATGCGTTTTCTCAACCTCATAATCCGAAAGTGTCCAAAAAGTGTCCACCGTCGTTCTCTTAGGGACTCACTCTCTGCACCGTTGTGCCTAATTTATTGGGGAATCCATGCGTGCCGTAATCAATGCGAGAGCCTTCATAGCCACCTAGGTGAAAAATAATTTCGTAGAAAAGCTTCAGATTGTTGAAAGTCAAATCCAACTGGCGCTGCTGGGCTGTGTACCCCTCACCCGCACGTACCCCATGCGCAGAATCGTTACGTAATCTCGTCCATTTACCTGGAAGCCCCTTGGAAACCGCGCCATTTTTCTCCAAGAGGTGCAACGCAGTCTTAGCCTTGAATTGCCCCGCATTGCGAATACTCCCCTTGAGCAACTCAATAACACGGCTATCAATCTTTAACTTGGAAACCTCAGATAACGAATCTTCAGCCAACTTATGAAACTCAGCATCCTGCCCTTGCGGGCCAAAATACTCTCTGAGCACCCCCTCAATAAATATGCATATAGATAAACTTGCTGCTTGAAAACCTCCTTGCCAAGCCCTATTCAACTGATACCAATAATCATAAAGCTTTTCACCTTCCATCAGAAAAAAACCATAAAAGTTTGAAAAAAAATCTTCTAAGCTTTTTCCAGGCCAAAGCGCTGACAGTTCTATTGGTGGATGCAGCTGTCTATTGGAAAGATCTGAATTTATAGAGCGCAATTCCATCCAGCAAGCTCCAGAATAATGAAACTCAACTGCCCTGACTTGGAACAGGCAACCCGAAACCATCTCAAGTACTTTTAGTATTGCACTACTGGATACTTCATCTACATGTAAACCTGAGATTGATAGCTCACATCCGTACTCATCGATACTGGCGCAGACGTTTATATCTTGGACGGTAAAATCCAAGCGCCCCTCCGGCATCGCTCCCCGCCGAGGAAAAAAGCCATTGACTGCAATAAGATAATTAACGTAGTTTTCTTCTATAGGTGCAGATTTTTTTTCGGTGCGTAGACACTGCAATTCACCTATCACAACCGCCCCATTCCGACCTAATACTCCTCGATGAGTATCTGTCTCTAAAGCGTCCCACTTCCGCCCATGTACATCTACCCCAGAAAATCTAAACGACTGTTCGGCGGTTATAACTTGCCCTGCCTCACCATAAAGGCCGGTTTGCAACGTTCTATCATTCGCCTCATCAGTCAACGCATGGTGAAGAATATACTCTAGCCTTCCATCCTTTACGGACACTGTTCCCGGACCACTATACCGTTTCGGATTGACTTCCGTATTCTGAATAATATCAATTTTACGAAAATGAACTTCTAGTTTCTCCCTTATAAACAGGTCTAACTCCCACTGAGCAAGGCTCATGCATGACTCCCTTTATTCATCTCTGTTCAATTTCGCTAATGGGTTGAGCCTCACGACTTCAACCATATGCCTAGGACTAAAATGCGCATATTTCTGAGTCATAGCTAACGTCGCGTGCCCCAACGCTTTTTGCAGCGTGAGAATATCTCCACCATTCATCATGTAATGCGTCGCAAAAGTATGCCGCAATACGTGCGTTAACTGCCCTGCCGGCAACTCAAGCCCAACAACATCCACAGCACGGCGAAATGACTCGTACCCAGGTCGAAACGGAAGTGCCTTACGCAATCGCTTATACAAGTCGTCAGCAATCGGAACAGACCGATTCTTGCTGGACTTAGTCCTGGAGAAGTGAATAAGCCTGTCGCGAACCTGCCGCACTTGCAGCCCCTCCGATTCGCCCCACCTCGCTCCAGTAGCAAGGCAAACCTCAGAAATGAGCAGAGTGTCATCCTCCAGCGTTGCCAGATGGCTCAGCAGCACATCCATCTGCAAATCCGACAGATGAATCGCCCCGGATTCTCTAGACACCTTGCAAGCTCATTGTGTAACGTTTTTCAAACTCTACCGGTGACAGCTGATTGTTGAAACTATGGCGGCGTTTTGCGTTGTAGAACATCTCGATGTAATCAAACACATCACTACGAGCATCTTGCCGCGAGGTGTAGATTTTCCGCTTGATCCGTTCCCGTTTCAGAAGCTGGAAAAAGCTCTCGGCCACGGCGTTGTCATGACAGTTGCCTCGGCGACTCATACTGGCAACCAAATTGTTCGCTTTCAAAAAACTGCGCCAATCAGAGCTGCTGTACTGGCTGCCTTGGTCGGAGTGAACCATCACCCCCTGTTTCGGTTTTCGCCTCCAAACCGCCATCAATAAAGCATCAATGGCCAAATCACTGGTCATCTGCGACTTCATTGACCAGCCAACGACCTGACGAGAAAACAGATCCAGCACCACTGCCAAATACAGCCAGCCTTCATACGTACGAATGTAAGTGATGTCGGTGACCCAAACTTTGTTGGGTTCTACGACATCAAACTGGCGCTTCAGTAAATTGGGTGAGGCGACGGCTGGCTTACCGCCGTATTTGCCAGGGCGGCGTCGATACCCTGTCTGAGAGCGCAGACCTTCAAGACGCATCAGCCTCGCCACACGATGCCGACCACAATCCTCACCGACTTCGCGCAGATCGTCATGGACTTTGCGATAGCCATAAACGCCGCCGCTCTCCAGCCAGGAATGCTTGATCAAACCCAGCAGTCGCTGGTCGTCTTTGGCGCGCACAGATTGCGGCTCAGACAGCCGGGCGTAATAAGCGCTGGGATGGACTTTCAGCGTCAGGCAAAGCCGTCGAATGGAATAGTCGCCCGCTCGCTGCTTGATAAAGGCGTACTTCAACCGCACTCCTTGGCAAAGTACGCGGCGGCCTTTTTTAAGATGTCTCGCTCTTCGGTGACCCGCTTGAGTTCGGCTCGCAGACGACGCAGTTCAGCGTGCTGATCATCATCCTGCTGCCGTTCTTGTTGAGGTTTGCTGTAGCGCTTTATCCAGGCATAGAGGCTATGCGTCGACACGCCGAGACGAGCCGCTACATCAGCGACAGGCAGCTTCTTTTCGGTCACTTGATTGACCGCTTGGATTTTGAATTCTTCGGGGTAACGCGGGTTGCTCATGGCACCTCCTAATTGGCCTCAGTTTAAGGCAAAGAGGTGTCTACGAAACCCGGGGCGATTCACAGTTCCAACTGGGCGCGCCAAGCGAGGACATGGCCACGGGTGACGGCGCGGAATTCATCGGCGCCGGTGAGCCCGACAAAGCCGCAGAAGTCTTCTAGGTCGTTTTGATAGGCGCGTCGGGTTCGCGAGTTGTCGATATTGGCAAACCATTCCACCGCCGCTGGCACAGCGGCCAGCTGGTGGAACTCGGCGGCGGTCAAACGGCGTTCAGCTGTGATCAGCTGCACGTCAGTGGTTCTAGCTTCCAGATCGGTAGTCTCTTTCATGGAACTCGATTGACATACTGTTCAGGTACGAAATAAGCGCTTCCTTGGTCCGCGAGTCCCAACATCCACTTGTCTCCGTTTTCTTTTCCAGTGCCTTGCCTGGAGCCCACCACGCGATAGGCGGTATCCAAGTTATTGTCGCGATACACCATCCGGCCTATTTCAATATCCTTTGCCTGACACCGGCGAACGTCTGTGTTTCTCCCAGATCTATCTTGCATCTCGATCAGCGCGGGGTCGCCGCAGGCGTAGCAGGTCCAACTATCCTTATCCATATCAGTGCCGAGCACCAAAGCATCTGAATCACACTCTTCATTGGTGCAGGTGTAGCTTTTATCGAAAGCGGTGGAGAGGCGTGGGGTGCGTTGAGGTTTTTTCGGGGCCATAGAATCGTCCTTTTCATAATTGGTGATAACGTATTTTATCACCAAAATCTATACACCAATCGGTTCCCCGTTTAGCAATCATCAATGAGCTTATGATCCGTGCTCTTGAGATTGATCCCCCTGCAAAGTTGTTGTATGTGTTATCGCCAGCATAGGATGGGTCCAGAGGCTGAAATATTACTCCCCCACGCCATTACCTCATGAATCATTACCAATGCTGGGCTTCTGGTGATTGGTGTTGGATCGTATGGCATGATCTGGTGATCACTTCTTCGACGGCACCAGCTCGCTACCTCCCGGGCAGAGCTGGTTCAGCCAGATATGGCCTTATAGAGCTTTTTTCCACCCTTAACATCTTTGGCGGCATCAGCCAGCATCGACAGTACCTTATGATCATGCGTTAGACGGGCAAAGCTTTGAGGTGACCAATCGTTTCGGATGTAGGCAGACGTGACCATCAGCCTAAGCCGAAGCCCGATATCCCAGTTGGAAAGCCAGCCTAGCTGTGGAAGGCAATCAAGAAGGAGGGTTCCCGCCCTTCCATGCAAGCTGTCCCTTAGGACCTTTCCATGGATTGCATCGAACAAACCTTCCACGGCTCTCTCCCCCTCATTCTTTCCGGTGCGAAGCGCCAATATCAATATGAATGTTTCGAGCGTATCCTCGGGCTCGCCCCAGAGGTCATTGGACGCTCCTTCCAGAGCTTTCCACCATGGTCCAACACCAGCGGCAAGCACCTCGGGCGTGAAACCATCGAACGCTACGAGATAATCGTAGAGAAGGCTTGTTCGAGAAATAGACCCAAGGTATTCAGAGGTGAGCAACAACCTCGGGCGCGAAAAGATCGATGACCGCCAAGCTTGGCCGACCGTCAACTCCTTGGTATTTTCCGCTTTAAGAAGCTCTTCAGCGGCGACGCTTGGGAAAGCGTCGAATACACAATCTGCAAGTTTTTTATTATCTCTAGAAATTAACAAAGAGATAAAACTAGACAGCTTCAAAGCGCGCTCAGGAACCAAGGCAAGTAGCTCAACCAACTTATCTTCGTCAAGCTGCAACGAGCCCTTCTCAAGCAACAGCTCAGGATTTTCCCGAAGCATCCGCTCCCGCAGCCGCGGTAAATCGGACGTGTCCGACCAAAACTTAGAGGCCTCAAGTCGATAGGTACATGCGCCAAATACGAGCTGTGCGATCGGCTCGGCTGCATCAGCAATCTCATCAGCGATGGCCAAAAGCTCTTCACTTCGGCCCCCCCAAAGGTCAGTGAGCCTTTGAATACCAGCGGGTGTCGGTGGCGGCAAGCCGGAACCCGTCATGTCGTGAAAGAATGCTCTCATTGTTGCCGCCTGTGCTCGCGGAATAATGGCACCGTCCACTAAATCCTGTTTCAGCAGCAAACCGTCTTGCTGAGTGGGAAATGAGTTAAGCACCATCTGCGTGGCAACAGAGCCATCAGACATGGAGATGTTGCGATCCATCACATACAGCTCAGCTAGCGGTCTGAAAGATTTTCGTTGGCGTTTAACGTCACTGCCGTACCGCCATAGAAAATCCCGCAAACCCCCACCTTGCTGCACGTCTAGCATTGCAGCAGACATCCAAGGGGGCGAAACGAAACTACTCAAATCAGAGCTGCGTATCCCACCTATTTGGGTAGAAAGGTCAAAACGTACACCAGGGCTAGAATGATGCGAACGAGTGGCGGCTGTCTGAAAACGGAGATTTCGTCTAAGCCTCGGCCATTGCTGCGACCAGACGGCGAAAAGCGGATCATCAATCTCGCCGGCGAAATCGATATCAACGACAGCACGGTCCTTCTGATAAAGGGCTATCAGCAGCTTTTTCACAATGGTGCCATCAACAACACCAGAACCTCCCGAGGGCTCAATCTTCAACGGCTCTCGATACTCGGAAATATCAGCAGGGATTGAGGGGCGCCTCATACACTTTTTAAGGGCAGCTAAGTCGTCAAGTAACTCCAGCACATTGGGATCGATCAGAAGAGCGTGGGTCCAGACGCATCCGGGTCTAGACATTTCAGGGGCTGGCCATGTTCGCATGAGGACGTATCGTCCTATGGATGGTGCAGGAACACCGGTCCAATAGCCGCCTGATTCACCGAATATTATGCCGGGGGCCATATCACTGAGCTCAGTCAATGCCGAGATCTCGGAGCCTAAAGCGAGAGAGGTGGCCAGAAGCTTATGACCATCGTTGTAACCGAACACGCATTGGTCAACTTTCATTTATGAGCCGACATGAGCCAAATCAATGGAGATGTGATGTCATGCCCTGTGTCGCTAGGTCCTACAATCTGCACTCGATTGCTTGGCGTAGGTAACTTCGCTACCTCTATGATGGCCTCGGCGTTTTCTAAGCTTACGCCTTGGGCAGAAACGCCGAATATCTCATGCTGAAAGAGTTGAGCATTGGTCCGAAGAAATTGGTCAACTAATGGCATGTGCTTGGCTAACCACAACCTGGGGGTAAGATTCATGCTTGTTGCGAGATCCCAGGCAGAAATTAGAATGGCGATGCGTCGAGTCCGCTGTTCAAATGGACGCCGCAGAAGATCGCTTAAAATCTGAACGATCTTTACTTGTTTAGGAAGAATGTGCGGCTGCCATTCCAAGCGTAGATCGGTCTCTTGCTTCGCGTCCTTGCTCTGAGCGTCACCATCGCCCGCCTCGTTCTGCGGCATACCTAAGCGAGCGTTTAGCTCCACCACGGACAATGTGTCCTCTGTCACATTTGCGCTTATGAAAAAAAGAATCCCGTCATCTTCCGATACTTCGGCGACAAAGTCAGGTCGGCACCTACGTTCAACAACCTGCTGGTCAAAAACCTCTCCCGCGAGATCTGGAAAAAAGGCGGTACCCCGAACGCCTGTGTAGCGGTTCATCAGATTGAACGAAACTGTCATGTCTCCAACTTGCGATGTGCGTGGGACCTTTTGGAAGGTACGCCACGCCTCCGCAATCTTATTTAAATACGTCAGATCGCCATCATAACCATCTAGGACCAAGCTGCACTCTGCCTCATCCGACTCAATAAGATGCCAAAGGGCTGCTAGAAAAGTGGTCTTACCCGATTCGGGCAAGCCCATGACCACGAAGCGTGCATTCATCATCGCTCATTCCTCCTCAGTAGAAGTCGGTCGCACTCATCTGTTAACACCGGTATTTCCAGATCTGCATCTTTTAAGAGCGGGGAACGCTCCAGCCAGCTTCTAAAAAGAGGCGCAACCCCCATGGCGGGCTCGACTACGCCCTTGGGATCACGGGCCGCTGTCCGAAAGACTTCTACTGTGTAAAAGCTCGAATAGAGATTGGTTATCCGTTGCTCGAATTCCGTGAGCGCATCTCTTGCGCGATTGGCTTCGTCATCATCGAGGAGATCAAATTTGGTGGTAACGACCTGAACCCGACAAATCGGGCTAATCGTCCGCGTTTCATGGAGGGCACGTATGATGTTCCTTACGGACGCGAACACCTCTGCCCGCTTGAGGTCATCGCGCACACGCTCACCATCAACGATAAATGCGATGGCCGCTGCGCGACGTAGCTCAATCATTTCTGAACTACGCTTGGGATTATCACGAATCTCACGATAGGTTTCCCCCGCGCGCTCAGAAATCAGCAAGTCACGGCGTGACTGAGGACTTGATACATCAGCGACGGCTAGGTGAAAAAAACGCAAACCATCCCGAACGGAAGTCCTCAACGTATCGGGTGAAGTCGCTCCCGACTCAGCTCGGGATTGAAAGCTTTTGATTTCAAACCCAGTTAGACTCCAACTGCTGGCGAAGAGTTTTTCCGCGAACGGCCCCTGGAGAAACCGTTCGTAGATCTCCGCCACCAAGGTAGTCTTTCCACCATTCCGCTCTCCCACGACTGCGACAACCGATGCAGCGCGCCAGCGCAATAGTTCGTCCGCATCCTCTACCTCAAGCAATGTAGTGAGCGGAAGTACAGCCCAAGTCGAGTCAAGGATCGGAGAATCTTCGTCTACCGGTTGCTCGAAAACATCGACATCTTCGTCGACGCCTTCAATTTCATTGACGTCGTCTCTTTCTACCGTCACAAGAGTTGCCCCAGTAGATGTTCACGATAAAGCTGCTCGGCCAGGACTACCGGCTCGAAGCTGGTGCCTGCGTCTAAACCAGTGAGTTGTTTAAACCGCGCATGCCAAGCGCCAGGTCCAAGCGTACGGGCTAGATCGATAGCCGTAGAAATAGGAACAAGCTGCACCGGAACATCCGTGTTGATGTTCAAACTGTTGAGATCTTCGCCGGAGAAACTGTCGATTGTGGCTGACAGCGCTCGGGACACTTGCCCCTTAGGTTTTTTAGCCAAAGCAAGCACTCGCTGCAGCATCGTTGGTGCAGCAATCGGACCCAGAGTCGAAACAGTGGTGAGCGTTGCAAGATCTATTGCTCCCGCGATCGCCGCCTGATGAATGTCCAAATTTGCAAACGGTCGGTCGAGATCGCGGCTGTACTCACCGAACAACCACCACAAAATTTGCGACTCCTCACGCATGAGCCTCATCTGACGATTCATCGCCGTAAGAGCGGTGCTGACTTGGGCAGCCGTAGATTTCGTGAGGGAATGAGATTCTGTCCTCATTTTCCCCAGTGTAATGGCGAGCTTATCCATCTCTCCATTTACTACAAGCTCGACTTCCTCTCCCACGCTCTTGGTTAAACCGGGTGCAGTGACAGTTGTCTCGATCGTTCCAAGAGATCGATTGCTTACGGAAAATCGCGCTTGTGCACTCCGCGCTACACCGATCAGCCACTCTCCCTGCGATGGGCGAACCGTACCCGCTAATGAGCCGGTGAGTATTGAGAGAATAGCGTGAGGTTTCCCGGACTCGATCAGCTCCTCAAGGGCGATCGCCGCAAGGATACGAGCCTCTCTACCATTGTTTACCAGGCTGAAACTTGCATCCTCTTTGATTAGCTCGTCACGGAACCACTCACTTTCTACGTCGGGTACCTCAAAGTAGATCCCCGCCAAATCCCAGACGCGTGCTTTCGTGGACGTTGCAGTGGATACAATTCGCTTCATGGATTCGCTACGATCAATGATCGTCTGAGAGGTAGGGTTAAGCCCTGCCTCGGCATATCGGTCCGCAAATGTTGGTTTGGCCATAATCAGCTCTTTCGTCCTTGTTCTGCAGAGGTCACAGCATCACCCAGCGCAGCAAGCATGCCCCGGTCATGCGCACGTATAAACACGCGCCGGAACCGCTCATGGTCCGGCAAACTCATGTCTTCATCTTCAAGCAGGTTGAGCCGCCCTGCGATTTCGGATTTTTTGCTAAAGGAAAGTCGGTAGAAACGTAAACCTATATCTCGAAGGGCATCCATTGCAGCTCCCTCCTCAATGGGCATCGACGAGGACTCAACCATAGGGTCTGCCAAAGTTCTTGCGAAAGATGCGAGGTTACGGCTCGGACGCCAAGGATCAAGATCAATAGTATGTGTAAAGACATCCAATTGCCTCCTATCCCGTTTTGCCTGAAATCCACCGGGCGCTCTTTGCCAGACTCTCACATGCGTACGAATAGATAAGGTACGGCTGTCCGCGGTTCCCTCCACTGATACCTCAATCAAATTGTAGCCAGGCTCCCAATCATGCTCATAACGATCAGGGTTCGCAGCACTGGCTGTCAAACGCACGTAATCTCGGTTGAGGTCGACACGATTGGTGTGCACGTGGCCGAACAGTTGAAGAGGCGCTACATCGTTCAAATGATCCTCTACAGCCCGCGCCTCAGCCAACCAGGACAGGTGGTGATGAGCCACCACCATGTTAACGGTACCTGTATCTCGAGTTATCTGAAGCGTTGCCGGATCGACGAACAGAGTACCCTCTCGGTCCCTGCTGCTAGATACAAACGACGTATTCAGGCCCCAAAGACGCAAAATAGAGCCGTCGTTTAACTTGAGGTCTCGTGAGATACGAGTCCGCTCAGGTGGCAGAAGATCACAAAAAAACTGAAGTGCAAACTGATTGTAGTTTGCAAGGCTTCTGTACAACAGCACGCAAGCCTCAGGGTCTCTTAGCTGTTTAGCAATCTCCGCACTAGGGTTTGCTGAAGCTTTGATCCGATCGTGCACCATTTGAACAAGGTTGTGATCAGCAGAGGCGCGTACCACATCATGATTGCCAGGGACCACGAAAACCGCGGACATCTCGCAACCGCACGCAGTACATAGATCTCGAAGCCAGTTTGAGGCAAAAGTGTATTCGTCAGGATCGCCCGCGAACGCAATATCACCCGAGATGACGATAGCCCCGGGAGGACCTAGGCGTTCACATTGCTGAATAACATCCTTGACCAGCTCATGTCGCAGATGAAAGTTAGGATCTTGGTTCGTACCAATTTCCTGTTTCCGAAAGTGAATATCCGACAAATGTAAAATGAGCAAAATGCCACTCCCTTGGTTTTGCGTATCCTATGCGATGTCGAGAGGTGTTGAAACCGAGCTATGAGGCAGATCTGAATTCTTCTCACGCACTCACCTCCATCTAGGGTGCCTCTCCCTCGAATAGGACCGTAAGGCAAGGTAGCCTAGCTTTCTTCGGACTTGGTTCCGATGCACTTATACGAACCCGATGGCGAGCCCGCCTATGCCCCGCAGCTTCCTGCCAACAACCCGACAGGTTCCTCAAGCGTGCTCTGGGCTGCAATATTTAAAAAGCGTCCGTTTGTAATCGTCCGGGCGGCAAGGATTGCCCTCGCCTCCTTGATGACCTGCTCCTTAATCTGCCACTTGTCCGTTCTGACCTTTCGACGTCCTTTCATTTCGACCTCATCCGCCAGAATCACCAAAGTAATCATCGTTCGCTACGAGACCTAGATCCTCCGATGGATCAGAACCGCCGTCTGCACCGAACATATTCTGAATTCGCCGCTCTTGACGAAGATATGCCAATGCTTGGAAAAAGCCCCCCTCACAGAGATGTATTTCGTAGCGTTCGCCGTCGTGATTAGCGCCGAAGCCCCATTTCGCCTGGAGGGAGCCGAACTGCAGCCCGCCGGTATCCACGCGAGTGGATGCGTTGCACACATCGCATCTGACATCAATGACTGTCTCGACTTCGACTCGTCCGATAATTTTCATTGCCAACACCTCGATTCGCGCCCTTCCCAGCTTTCAAGTCACGACCGTGCCAAAAAAGCGCTAGATACCGCCCCAATGAACCAAGACAACATTAGGGTGGCCTCTACGATTTCGTCACAAGCGGTCATTGAGTAAGCTTTTTCTAGCTTAATCACTAGTTAGCAAATCGCATTGCGCTTCATGAAGTGCTGATCCATTCTGCATAACGCGCATAGAAACTCTAACGTCATCCGTTTGAACCTGTTTTATTGCTGCATTTGAGCCATTTTTTGTGCAATAAAACGTCGTTTTAGCTAAGCCATGTATCAGAGGTGCGTTTGAGGTGTGCTGAAGGGAAAAGCCGGGGCAGTGGGGGGACATCACCGGTGCTTAATGGGCATCAAGACACGGATGGTTGCTTTTTCGGAGAGCAGGACGAGGATGAGTAATGGGTGCTTAACGGGTATCTTCGGGGCATTCAAGGGAACCTACGAGGCATTAGCGGTGCGTTTGGGGGACTAAAAAGGGGCTCAGCCCACCGTTTTGGTCCAAAACAGCGAAAAAGCGAATTTGAGGTCAGAAGCCGCACAAGAAACTCTATCGTCTCCCTCAGATGCGCCGCTTGATTCAAGTTATTAGCTTAATCAGCAAAGGACTCCTAATCGGCGAACAAAGCCAACGCGGCAGCGGAGGCGTCCTCGAAGTACATTGGCGGTACAGTCCCCAGTCGTAACCGTTTTTGCAAAACTAGCAAAAACTCAGGGTTAACAGTTGGTTAGCCCTGTTGTACCTTTGCCTACCCTCGCCTAGACTTATAAGGCCTCGGAGTGTCATTCGGTGACTCATAATCCCTTGGTCGTAGGTTCGAGTCCTACTGGGCCCACCAAACAAGAAAGCCGCGCATTGCGCGGCTTTTTCGTGTCTGGCATTCGACTCACACGGCCAACTCACGCAGCGCTGCCGTCGCCAAAAAACCTGAGCGCGATGCATAGCGATGATCCTTCTGCACTCGCTCATCAATGCGGTGCAACAACTGCTCCGGCAAAGAAGCGTTGAACCGCACCGACTTACCCAAGTACGGAGTCAGATCAAAGTCGACAATCGCCCATACGCCACCGGCGTAATCCGGATTGTCCAGATGAGCATCCACCTCTTGGGCCTGAGGAAGCTTTTCTTCGTCGGCGACCAACCCTTCGAGATGTAGCGCCAGCGCTTCCCGGACGTTATCCAACGCCTCGGAAAACGAAGCGCCTGCCGAGAAGCAGCCTGGCACGTCCGGAACGGTCACGCTGTAGTCCGAGTCGACGTCTTTGTGTACTACCACTGGGAATTTCATTGGTCATCCTCTGAACGAACTCCACCGAGCCCATCCAATTCCTCAGTCAAGCGCTTCAGTTGAGGCCTGCTGATTTGAAAATACTGTGCAGGGTGCCCTTGGCAATCTCTGACTTGGGGTGAGGCACGGTCACACGACCTCGCTTCTCAGGGTGTTTGAACTGGTGATGACTTCCCTTTACCGCCACCTCAAACCATCCATCCTCAACCAAAAGCTCAATCACCTCTCTGCTTCTCATCGCCCACCCTTCAGTGTGTATATTACACACTACCGAGCAGCAGCGCGTTTTTTGTACACACACGACACGCCTATAAAAAGTCTTCTCACCCTTCAAGCAGACCTGTGTGATGAGATGATGGAGACGTATAACCCCTTTTCGCCAGCGAACAACTGTCAGTTTTTGTGCCTACACCCAATCACATTCATCGCAGCCCCGCTCACCTCCTTGCCAACACAAGCCTGTAACATATCCGCCCACTGCACCTCGCACCGGAGCCCCACCCTTGCCCGCCCTCGACGAAATCGATCGCCAACTGATCGCCGCCTTGCAGATCAACGCCCGCGAAAGCGTAGCCATGCTCGCTCGGCAGCTGGGCATTGCGCGCACCACGGTGACGTCGCGCCTGGCGCGTCTGGAGAAAACCCAGGTGATCACCGGTTATGGCGTGCGCCTCGGGCAGCGTGTGGTCGATGGGGGGTTGCAGGCGTATGTCGGCATTACCGTTCATGCGCGTTCGGGCAAGGAAGTGCTGCGCAGGCTGAGCGCCATGGCGCAGGTGCAGCAGTTGTGTGCGGTGAGTGGCGAGTTTGATTACGTGGCTTGGCTGCGCACTGATTCGCCGGAACAGCTGGACCAGTTGCTGGACCAGATCGGCAGTGTCGAGGGCGTAGAGAAAACCACCACGTCGATCATCCTCAGTAACAAATTGGACCGTGGCCAGCCAGTTTGACCAGTCACTTCGTCATTCTGACTAAAAACAATCCATTCCGACGACACATTGCGTCTTAATAACGAACGCTACGCTCCCTAAACTGGCTGCCATCTTTTCCTATACTCAACGGGTCGAATCCCGCCGAGTCGTCAGTAAGGTCAGCCATGAGCATTCCGTCCAGCACCATCAGCAAGACCAATCGCCATCCCGCCGACGGTAAAAAACCTATTACCATCTTTGGCCCGGATTTTCCGTTTGCCTTTGATGACTGGATCGAACACCCGGCCGGCCTGGGCAGTATTCCTGCGGCCAACCATGGCGCGGAAGTGGCGATTGTGGGTGCAGGGATCGCAGGTCTGGTGGCGGCCTACGAGCTGATGAAGCTGGGGCTCAAGCCGGTGGTGTATGAGGCCTCGAAGATGGGCGGGCGTTTGCGCTCCCAGGCCTTTGAAGGCGCCGAAGGCATCATCGCCGAGCTGGGCGGCATGCGTTTTCCGGTGTCGTCCACCGCGTTCTACCACTATGTGGACAAGCTGGGCCTGGAGACCAAACCCTTTCCCAACCCGCTGACACCGGCTTCCGGCAGCACCGTGGTCGACCTCGAAGGCCAGACTCACTACGCGCAGAAACTCTCGGACCTGCCGGTGCTATTCCAGGAAGTTGCCGATGCCTGGGCGGATGCGCTGGAGGCCGGCTCGCAGTTCGGTGATATCCAGCAAGCCATTCGCGATCGCGACGTGCCGCGCCTCAAAGCGCTGTGGAACAAGCTGGTACCGCTGTGGGACGACCGCACCTTCTATGACTTCGTCGCCACGTCCAAGGCGTTCGCCAAACTGTCGTTCGCGCACCGCGAAGTGTTTGGCCAGGTGGGTTTCGGCACGGGCGGTTGGGACTCGGACTTCCCCAACTCGATGCTGGAAATCTTCCGCGTGGTGATGACCAACTGCGACGATCACCAGCACCTGGTGGTTGGCGGCGTAGCGCAAGTGCCCATGGGCATCTGGCGCCATGTGCCGGAGCGTTGCGCCCACTGGCCCGCCGGCACCAGCCTCAGCTCCTTGCATCGCGGTGCGCCACGGGCGGGGGTAAAGCGCATCGCCCACGCTGCCGATGGCCGCTTTGCGGTAACCGACAACTACGGTGACACCCGCGAATACGCCGCCGTGCTGACTACCTGCCAAAGCTGGCTGCTGACCACCCAGATCGAATGCGACGAAACCCTGTTTTCACAAAAAATGTGGATGGCCCTCGACCGCACGCGCTACATGCAATCGTCCAAGACCTTCGTGATGGTCGACCGCCCGTTCTGGAAAGACAAGGACCCGGAGACCGGCCGCGACCTGATGAGCATGACCCTCACCGATCGCCTCACCCGTGGTACCTATCTGTTCGACAACGGTGACGACAAGCCAGGCGTGATTTGCCTGTCGTACTCGTGGATGAGCGACGCGCTGAAAATGCTCCCGCAGCCCATCGACAAGCGGGTGAAACTGGCCCTCGACGCGCTAAAAAAGATCTACCCGAAAGTCGATATCAAGGCACGCATCATCGGCGACCCGATCACCGTGTCCTGGGAAGCCGACCCGCATTTCCTCGGTGCCTTCAAAGGCGCGTTGCCCGGCCACTATCGCTACAACCAGCGCATGTATGCGCACTTTATGCAGAAGGACATGCCCGCCGAACAGCGTGGGATTTTTATCGCCGGTGACGACGTATCCTGGACGCCTGCGTGGGTCGAGGGCGCGGTGCAAACCTCGCTGAATGCGGTGTGGGGCATCATGACCCACTTCGGCGGCAGCACTCACCCCGAAAACCCGGGCCCAGGTGATGTCTTTGACGAAATCGGCCCGATCGCCCTGGCCGATTAAGGAGTTAAGCATGCGTGTCGCCCTGTACCAATGCCCACCGCTGCCGCTGGATGTGGCCGGCAACCTCAAGCGCCTGCATCAATTGGCGCATGAGGCCACCGGTGCCGACGTGCTGGTGCTGCCGGAGATGTTCCTCAGCGGCTACAACATTGGCGCGGAAGCGGTGGGTGCACTCGCCGAAGCACAGGATGGGCCGTCGGCACAGGCGATTGCCGAACTGGCCAAAAGCGCTGGTTTGGCAATCCTCTACGGTTACCCGGAGCGGGCTGAGGACGGGCAGATCTACAACGCTGTGCAGTTGATCGATGCCCGGGGCCAGCGCCTGTGCAACTACCGCAAGACTCATCTGTTTGGCGACCTGGACCACTCGATGTTCAGCGCCGGGGAAGATGATTTCCCGCTGGTGGAGCTTAACGGCTGGAAGCTCGGGTTTCTGATTTGCTACGACCTGGAGTTCCCGGAAAACACCCGCCGCCTGGCCCTGGCCGGCGCCGAGGTGATCCTGGTGCCGACGGCCAATATGGTGCCGTTCGACTTTGTTGCCGACGTGACCGTACGGGCGCGGGCCTTTGAAAACCAGTGCTATGTGGCCTACGCCAACTACTGCGGGCACGAAGGCGAGATTCAGTACTGCGGGCAAAGCAGTATTGCTGCGCCCAATGGCCAGCGAATTGCCCTGGCGGGGCTGGATGAAGCGTTGATCGTCGGTACACTGGATCGCCAATCGATCCTGGATGCCCGCGCGGCCAATCATTACCTGCAAGACCGTCGCCCAGAGTTGTACGGCGCGCTGCACAAGCCCTGAACCAGCCGGTTTGTTAGCATAGGCACATTCTATGTTTCGGAAGTGCCCATGCCTGCGCCGGCCCACCCTCATCACCTTGACTTGACCCTGGCCAACGGCCTGCGGGTTTCCTTGCGTCACGCGCCGCGCCTGAAGCGTTGCGCTGCCATGTTGCGCGTAGCCGCCGGCAGCCATGACGTGCCATTGGCGTGGCCGGGCTTGGCGCATTTTCTTGAGCATTTGCTGTTTCTCGGCACCGCGCGTTTTCCCACAAGCGAAGGCTTGATGGATTACGTACAGCGCCAGGGTGGGCAGGTCAACGCCAGCACCCGCGAGCGCACCACGGACTTCTTCTTTGAATTGCCGGTGCCGACCTTTGCCGGTGGGCTCGAGCGGCTGGCGGATATGTTGACCCATCCGCGCCTGACGATTGAAGACCAACTGCGTGAGCGCGAAGTGCTACAGGCGGAGTTTGTAGCCTGGTCGCAGGATGCCCAGGCGCAGCAGCAGGTTGCGCTGCTGGAAGGCTTGGCGGCGGACCATCCGCTGCGCGGTTTTCACGCCGGTAATCGGGATAGCCTGCATGTGGAACGTGAGGCATTTCAGCAGGCACTGCGGGAGTTTCACAACGCGTTCTATCAGAGCGGGCAGATGACGTTGAGTATTGCCGGCCCGCAGTCGCTGGAAGAACTGCGAGCGTTGGCCCAGCGTTTCAGCGATGAATTGACCCCTGGCCTTCTGCGCCCCCAAACCGCACCGCCAGCATTGATGCCAGGCCACGCGCGGGGCTATCAACACGTCGCCAATAATCACCTGCACCACGTCATTACCTGTGACGCGCCTCGCCAAGCACTGGAGTTTCTCTGCACCTGGCTCAACGCTGCGGCGCCGGGTGGTTTGCTGGCCGAGCTGAAAGCACGAAAACTGGCCAATGCCATGCAGGCGACCGTGCTTTATGCGTTTGCCCGGCAAGCCGTATTGGATATCGACTTTACCCTCGATACTCAAGGCGATTCGGCTACGCAAATCGAAGCGTTGCTGCACGACTGGCTGGGCTTTTTCGCACACAGCGATTGGACGCCTTTACGCGAAGAGTTCGCTTTGCTGAACGTACGCCAGCAACAGATCCAAAGCGCACTGGCAGTGGTGCGAAATGAACGTGAAGACCTGTCGGAACAAGGCGCTGCCGCACTGAAAGAGCTGCTTGATTCGCTGCACCTTAAACCGTCCGAACACCCTTGGCAGTTGCCGCCCAGCAACCCGTTCCTGCGTCCAGCTGCCAAAGAACAACGCGCTGGGCTGATCCGTGGCCAGACCAGCGCCCACCGCGGTTTGCGCACCTTCGCCCAGGACCGCTCCCGAGGCCGTCAGGAAGTGTCGGGGCTGACCTTCAGCCAGGCATTGGCGGATGACACCGATGAAGGCGCGCTGTATCTGCAATGGCGGTTTGATAACGCAGCGCCCGCAGGACTGGAGCACGGGTTGCAGACGCTGCGCGAGAACGCTCGTCAGGCGGGTGTTGAGTTGTCTTTCGAAACGATCGGCAATGAATGGTTGGTGAAGATGATAGGTCTTCACGAACCGATGCCGGCAGTGCTGGAAGCCTTGGCGCAGCGCTTAAGCCAACCGACGGAAGCCGCACCCGCCGCGACTCCCATGATCGCCATCCGAGAGTTGCTCAAGGCGCTGCCGACTTGCTGCAGCGGCACTCACTCCGGGCCAGTGTCATGGGCGACTGCTCGATGGCATGGGCTCGGCTTTGGGCTACCGGCCGCTTGTGAAGCCGCGATCAAAACCTCCGCAGCGCGGCTGCCTGGGCAGGCGGCAAGTATCGAGCACACACCGCCAACCCTCGACGGCCAGAAGCTCTGGCACAGGGTGAAAACAGACGCCAACGAAGCCGCTTTGCTGCTGTTTTGCCCAGCGCCGACGCCAACCTTGGCCGACGAAGCCGCGTGGCGACTGCTTGGTCATCTGCTGCACGGGCCGTTTTACCAGCGTCTGCGGGTCGAGCTGCAAATTGGTTACGCCGTATTCAGCGGTATCCGACAGATCAACGGGCACACCGGGCTGCTGTTTGGCGTGCAGTCCCCCAGCGTTTCACTGAGCGGGATCGTCGATCACCTGCAGACCTTTCTGAAGCAGCTACCGACGTTAATCGACCACAGCCCAGACCTGGGCAACCAGGCCCTGGCGCAGCAATTCAGTGCCCAGCAACTGCCGCTCAGCCAAGCCGCCGAGCTGCTGTGGCAGGCGCAGTTGGCGGGCCACCCGACGGGTTATCTTGACCAACTACAACAGTTGATACAAAACCGCACACGCGAGGATCTGCAGCGCGCCGCCCAGCAGCTCAACGATGCCTCAGGCGGCTGGCGCTGTGTGGCCAACGGCCCGCGAATCAACGATTCCTGGCAACCGGCAGGCTGATCGTTGCCAACCCTGCAACAGGCTTTTTCCGTCAAGACAGCGCTAACTTGAAAAGAATTGCGTAATATTCATACGCAATATCTGAACATCTCCGATAGGAGGTGGACTATATGTATTACTTGGTAGTGAACGTCCCATCCCTTGGTAGGAGTATGAATATGACCTGGTCCAAACCCGCTTACACTGATCTGCGTATCGGTTTCGAAGTCACCATGTACTTCGCCAGCCGTTGATTGGCTGAGTAATACAACGCCTCGGTTCGCCCGGGGCGTTTTTGTTTTGAGCTTTGCGTGATGGAGCAATCATGTTTGTCCAGATTCTAGGTTCCGCCGCCGGCGGTGGCTTCCCGCAGTGGAACTGCAACTGCGTGAACTGCGCAGGCTTTCGCGACGGCAGCCTGCGCGCCCAGGCGCGTACCCAGTCGTCCATCGCGATCTCCGACGATGGCGTGAACTGGGTGCTGTGCAATGCTTCGCCGGATATCCGTGCGCAACTGCAAGGCTTTGCGCCAATGCAACCCGGTCGTGCCCTGCGCGATACCGGCATCAGCGCAATCATCCTGATGGACAGCCAGATCGATCACACCACCGGTCTCTTGAGCTTGCGCGAAGGTTGCCCGCATCAGGTGTGGTGCACCGACATGGTCCATGATGACCTCAGCACCGGTTTCCCGCTGTTCACCATGTTGACCCACTGGAACGGCGGCCTGGCCTGGAACCGTATCGAGCTGGACGCCAGCTTCACGATCCCGGCCTGCCCGAACCTGCGCTTCACCCCGCTGCCCTTGCGCAGCGCCGCACCGCCCTACTCGCCGCACCGCTTCGACCCGCACCCAGGCGACAACATCGGCCTGATCGTCGAAGACCTGCGCACCGGCGGCAAGCTGTTCTATGCGCCGGGCCTGGGCAAAGTCGATGCGCCGCTGCTGGAAATCATGGCAGGCAGCGACTGCCTGCTGGTGGACGGCACGATGTGGGACGACGATGAAATGCAGCGCCGTGGCGTCGGCACCCGCACCGGCCGCGAGATGGGCCACCTGGCGCAGAACGGCCCCGGTGGCATGCTCGAAGTACTGGAGCAGCTACCCAAGCAGCGCAAGGTGCTTATCCACATCAACAACACCAACCCGATCCTCGACGAAGACTCCCCCGAGCGCGCCGAGCTGGTGCGGCGCAATGTCGAAGTGGCTTACGACGGCATGAGCATTGAATTGTAGGAGCAGACGAAGTGACTGACACACCGTTGACCACCGCCGAGTTCGAAGCCGCCCTGCGGGCAAAGGGCGCGTTCTACCATATCCATCACCCGTATCACGTGGCGATGTACGAAGGCCGCGCCACCCGCGAGCAGATCCAGGGCTGGGTCGCCAACCGTTTCTACTATCAGGTGAACATCCCGCTCAAAGACGCCGCGATCCTGGCCAACTGCCCCGACCGCGAGGTCCGCCGCGAGTGGATCCAGCGCCTGCTCGACCACGACGGCGCGCCCGGTGAAGACGGCGGTATTGAAGCCTGGTTGCGCTTGGGCCAGGCCGTCGGCCTCGACCCCGACCAGTTGCGCTCCCAGGAGCTGGTGCTGCCCGGCGTACGGTTTGCGGTGGATGCCTATGTCAACTTTGCCCGCCGCGCCAGCTGGCAGGAAGCCGCCAGCAGCTCGCTGACCGAACTGTTCGCACCGCAGATCCACCAGTCGCGCCTCGACAGCTGGCCGCAGCACTACCCGTGGATCGACCCGGCCGGTTATGAGTATTTCCGTACGCGTTTAGGCCAGGCGCGTCGTGATGTGGAACATGGTTTGGCGATCACGCTGCAGCACTACACCACCCGCGAAGGCCAGGCACGCATGCTGGAAATTCTGCAGTTCAAACTCGACATTCTATGGAGCATGCTGGATGCCATGAGCATGGCCTACGAACTTAAACGCCCGCCGTATCACAGCGTGACTGAGCAGCGGGTCTGGCATAAAGGGATCACCCTATGAGCTTTGATCGCAGCAAAACTCCGAGCTGGCGCCAGGGCTATCGCTACCAGTACGAACCGGCGCAAAAAGGCCATGTGCTGCTCTACCCCGAAGGCATGATCAAGCTCAACGACAGCGCCGCCTTGATCGGCGGGCTGATCGACGGCGAGCGCGACGTGGCCGCCATCATCGCCGAGCTGGATAAACAATTCCCCGGCGTGCCTGAACTCGGTAAAGACATTGAGGATTTCATGGAGGTCGCCCGTGCTGAGCACTGGATCGAACTTGCCTGAAAAGCCACCGATTGGCCTGCCACTGTGGTTGCTTGCCGAGCTGACTTACCGCTGCCCGTTGCAGTGCCCGTATTGCTCCAACCCGCTGGATTTTGCCGAGCAGGGTAAAGAGCTGAGCACCGAGCAGTGGATGAAGGTGTTTCGCGAAGCGCGGGAAATGGGCGCTGCGCAGCTGGGGTTTTCCGGCGGTGAACCGCTGGTGCGCCAGGACCTTGCCGAACTGATCGCCGAGGCGCGCAAGCTGGGTTTCTATACCAACCTCATCACTTCTGGCATCGGCCTTACCGAGCAGAAGATCAGCGACTTCAAGAAGGCGGGCCTCGACCATATCCAGATCAGTTTCCAGGCCAGCGATGAGCAGGTGAACAACCTGCTGGCCGGCTCGAAAAAAGCCTTCGCGCAAAAGCTGGAAATGGCCCGCGCGGTAAAGGCCCACGGCTACCCGATGGTGCTGAATTTCGTTACCCATCGGCACAATATCGACAAGATCGATCGCATTATCGAATTGTGCATTGCCCTGGAGGCAGACTTCGTCGAACTCGCCACTTGCCAGTTCTACGGCTGGGCGCAGCTCAATCGTGTGGGCTTGCTGCCGACCCGGGAACAACTGGTACACGCCGAACGCATCACCAACGAGTACCGCGCCAAACTCGAAGCCGAAGGCCACCCGTGCAAGCTGATCTTCGTGACACCCGATTACTACGAAGAACGCCCAAAAGCCTGCATGAACGGCTGGGGCAGTATTTTTCTGACAGTCACACCGGACGGCACCGCCCTGCCTTGCCACGGCGCCCGACAGATGCCAGTGCAATTTCCCAATGTGCGCGACCACAGCATGCAGCACATCTGGTACGACTCGTTTGGCTTCAACCGCTTTCGCGGCTACGACTGGATGCCCGAGCCGTGCCGTTCATGCGATGAAAAGGAAAAGGACTTTGGCGGCTGCCGTTGCCAGGCGTTCATGCTCACGGGCGATGCGAGCAATGCCGACCCGGTGTGCAGCAAGTCTGAGCAGCACGGCATCATCCTCAAGGCGCGGGAAGAAGCCGAGCATGCCACACAGACCATCGAGCAGTTGGCCTTTCGCAACGAGCGCAATTCACGGTTCATCGCAAAAGGCTGACGGCCTCAGCGCTTGGCGATGATGTACACCGCGTGGATGATGCCGGGGAAGTAACCGCACAGGGTCAGCAGGATGTTCAGCCAGAACGCCCCGCCGAAACCCACTTGCAGGAACACACCCAATGGCGGCAGCAGAATGGCGATGATGATACGAATGATGTCCATGGGTAAGCTCCAAAAAATCGGCTCGTGTAAGCCGTGTAGCTAATCGACCTTGGGCGTTCGTGAGGGTTCAGTGGGATCTGGCGTTGGGCCATCCTGAAGTGAGCAGACAAAAAAACGCCCCCAGCCAAAAGAATCAGGCTGGAGGCGCCGCGTATGCCGCGAGACGGTTCAGGAATAAGAGGTTAAACGGCGATGCCTTTGCGACATTGCAGTTGGGCGGTACGCACGCGGGAGAATGCGCGCGCCAGGCGCAGGAGCATTTCGTCGATGTGGCTTTTGCTCACGTTCAAGGCTGGAGTAAAACGCAAACAGTCGGGTTGCGGGGCAATAAGGATCAGGTCTTCGTGCAATGCGGCCTTTACCACAGCATCCGCAGAATCATCTGACAGTGTCAGGCCCCACAGCAGTCCGTTGCCGCGTAGTTGCCCATGGCCGTATCGATAGGCCAACCGGGCAAGGCCTTGTCCCAGGTACAGGCCGGATTCGCGTACCTGTTCAATAAAACCGCTTTCCAGCACGGTGTCGAGTACGGCAACACCAGCAGACGCCATCAGGGCATTGCCGTGATGCGTCCCCGCCAAGTCCCCCACTTTGAAACAACAGGCCTTGCCGCGCGCCAGCAACGCCGCCAGCGGCACACCGCCACCCAGGCCTTTGCCGAGGGTGATGATGTCGGCACGCACGCCGTACTGTTGTTCGGCCAGCAGGCTGCCGCAACGACCCATGCCGGTTTGCACTTCATCGAGGATCAGCAGGATCCCCAGTTCCCGGCACAGCCGCTCGACCCCCTTCAAATAGTGCTCGGTAGCAGGAATAACGCCAGCTTCACTCTGGATCGGCTCCAACATGATGGCAACCGTTTGGGCATCGACGGCCGCGTGCAACGCCGGCAAGTCGTTGAAGGGGACATGGCTGAAACCCGGCAGGTGCGGCTCAAAACGGTTGCCGCCGGCACTCGCCGAGGCTGCCATTGCCGCAAAGCTTCGCCCATGACTACCGCCGCTGGCGCTGATAATGCGATAGGCACCACCGCGATACAGCTGGCCCCATTTGCGCGCCAGTTTAATCGCGGCTTCACAGGCTTCCGAGCCGCTGTTGAGCAAGTAACCCTGGCCGCTGCCGGTGTGGTCGCACAGCCGGTCGACGAGGTTCAGTTGGGCGCGGTTGTGCAGGCCGTTGCCAGGGTTGATCAGCATATGAGTCTGATCGGCCAGGGCTTTGATCAATACCTGCGGGCTATGGCCAAGGCTGTTGGCGGCGCTGCCCTGGCTGAAATCCAGGTAGGCGCGCTCGTCGCTGTCCCACAGCCAGGAGCCCTGGCCACGCACAAACACCTGAGCGGGTCTTGCCACAGTCGGCATCAGGGATGTACTCGAGCCGTCATGGCGCGCATCCACGATCAAATCGTCCAGGCTCGGCGCAGGGCGACGAAACAGATTCACAGCTCACCCCCAATAGCAACCGGACCTTGGTCGATGCCCCGTACAAACACACCCTTGAGGTTTTTTGCCTTGCCTATGTAAACGCCATCAACATAAACGCTATTCATTGCCCGATCCGGCCCTGTAAGCCCTGCGAATAGGCGCTAGACTAGGCCCCCGAGGGGCCATCGGCCATTTCGATTTTCCAGCTTTTTCGATAAGTAAGTCTTATGGATTTCAAGCAACTGCGTTATTTCGTCGCGGTGTATGAGGAAGGCCACGTGGGCCGTGCTGCGGAGCGCCTGTCGATCTCGCAACCAGCCTTGTCACAACAGATTCGCCAGTTGGAACAGAACCTGGATGTGAGCCTGTTCGAGCGCAGCAGCAAGCGCCTGTTGCCGACACTGGCAGCACACACCTTGTACAACCATGCGTTGCCGCTCATCGATGGTATGCAGCAAGCCGTCGAGGCGTTGCGCAACTTCAAGGGCCAGGCGATGCGCACCTTGGCCATTGGCGTGCTGCAAACCGTGCACACCAGCCTGGTTCCGCAGATGCTCGAGCGCGTGCGCAAAGCCCAGCCGCACCTGGTGGTGCAGATCTATGAATTGACCGGGCTTGAAATCGAGCGGCGTTTGCTTAACGGCTCGTTGGATATCGGCATCAGCTACTTACCACCCCGTCAGCCGGGGTTAACCGGTGTGTTGCTGTACGAAGATGAACTGAAGGTGGTCATCCCCGAAGACCATCCTCTGCGGGAGTTCAAGAAAGTCTCGCTGAAACAGGCGGCTGAGTTGCCAATGCTGCTGTTGGGGGAAGAGTTTCAGGTGCGGCAGATCTGGCAAGGCCAGTTATCCAATTTAGGACGACGGCCTCAGGTGCAGGCGGAGTTGAATACGATGGTCGGGATTCTCGACAGCCTGCCCCATACCCAGCTCGCCACTGTATTGCCGGGGCGCTCCCAGGATGAGCACAACAGCAAGGCGCTGCTGTGGAAGCCTTTGAGTGAACCAAGAGTGCCGCTGAAAGTGGGCCTGGTGTGCCGCGACGTCCAGCGCCAGCAAGCGACGGTGGCGTTGTTGCGCACCTTGCTGGAAGACGTGATGAATGCCCCGCAGGCAAGTGCCTGACTTTTTCGCGGGCAAAAGAAAACCCCGCCGAAGCGGGGCTTTGCAGACTGTTTCCCTGACATCCATTTCACTCCGCCGTCCTGGCAGAATCCTACGTGTCCGTGTTGTTGCTTTGCGCTTCCTGCGCGACGTCCATGTGAAGTAGATTATCCGTGGATCCAATTTGGCGATAGAGGACGAATAGCAGCACGTCATGTAAGAGAATGCTTACACGCCCTCCAAGCCCTTAGAACAGTGCTTCATCCAGCAAAAACAATGATTCGCTACCGGCTTTTACCGACGCACTCAGCGAATGAATACGCGGCAGCAGGCGGGCAAAGTAGAAGCGCGCGGTGCCCAGCTTGCTGGCGTAGAAGTCTTCTTGCGCCTCTTTGCCCAACGCGGCCTTGGCCATGCGTGCCCACATATAGGCATAGGCCATGTAGCCAAAGGCGTGCAGGTACTCAACCGAAGCCGCGCCGATTTCATTCGGGTTGGTTTTGGCGCGGTCCAGTACCCAGGCGGTCAACTCATCCAGGTTATCCACCGCAGCGCTGAGCGGTCGGGTGAACTCACCCAGTTCGGCGCCTGAAGCCGCGATGAACTGGCGGATCTCGTCAGCAAACAAGGTGTAGAACGCCCCGCCGCTGCCGACGATCTTGCGCCCCATCAAGTCCAGCGCCTGAATGCCGTTGGTGCCTTCGTAGATCTGGGTGATGCGCACATCACGCACCAACTGCTCCTGGCCCCACTCGCGGATGTAGCCGTGGCCGCCAAAGATCTGCTGGCCGAGCACGGTGGTTTCCAGGCCTAGGTCGCTGAGGAAGGCTTTGGCAACAGGTGTCAGCAACGCCACCAGGTTGTCCGCACGTTCGCGGGCGGCAGCGTCGTCACTGAACTTGGCGATGTCCAATTGGGTGGCCACGTAGGTGGAGAACGCGCGACCGCCTTCGTTCGACGCTTTCATGGTCAGCAACATGCGGCGCACATCCGGGTGCACGATGATCGGGTCGGCCACTTTGTCCTTGGACTGGGCGCCGGTCGGCGAACGGCTTTGCAGACGGTCACGCGCGTATTCAATCGCGTTCTGGTAGGAGCGCTCGCCCGACGCCAGGCCCTGGATACCCACGCCCAAACGCTCGTAGTTCATCATGGTGAACATCGCCGCCAAGCCACGGTTCGGCTCGCCCACCAGGTAACCCACGGCTTCATCGAAGTTCATCACGCAGGTCGCAGACGCCTGGATACCCATTTTGTGTTCAATCGAGCCACAGCTCACCGGGTTACGCGCGCCCAGGCTGCCGTCGGCATTGACCATGAACTTCGGCACCAGAAACAGCGAGATGCCCTTTGGCCCGGCCGGCGCATCCGGCAGCTTGGCCAGCACCAGGTGGATGATGTTGTCGGTGAGGTCATGCTCGCCGCCGGTGATAAAGATCTTGGTGCCACTGATGGTGTAGGACCCGTCCGCTTGAGGCTCAGCCTTGGTGCGGATAATGCCCAGGTCGGTCCCGGCGTGCGCTTCCGTCAGGCACATGGAACCTGCCCACTCACCCGAATACATTTTCGGCAGGTAGGTGGCCTTGAGTTCTTCGCTGGCGTGGGTGTTGATGGAAACACAGGCCCCGGAGGTCAGCATCGGGTACAGGCCAAACGCCAGGCTCGACGAGTTGATCATCTCTTCAACCTGGGCCGAGACTGCCTTGGGCATGCCCATGCCGCCGAAGATCGGGTCGCCGCCTACGCCCACCCAGCCACCTTCGGCGTAGGTCTTATAAGCCTGTGGGAAACCATCTGGCGTGCTGACGGCAGTGTCCGCCCAACGGCAACCTTGCTCGTCGCCATTACGGCTGAGCGGCGCGATGGATTTGGCCGTGACCTTGCCGGCTTCCTCAAGGATCGCCTCAACGGTTTCGGCATCTACGGTGTCTGCCAATGCCGGCAATTGGGCCCAGGTGCTGGCGACCTCAAAAACTTCGTTGAGGACGAAG
Organism: Pseudomonas sp. FP2338; assembly: GCF_030687515.1. Classification (NCBI taxonomy): domain Bacteria; kingdom Pseudomonadati; phylum Pseudomonadota; class Gammaproteobacteria; order Pseudomonadales; family Pseudomonadaceae; genus Pseudomonas; species Pseudomonas sp. FP2338. The sequence continues at coordinate 5,880,010 of NZ_CP117436.1, forward strand.
CGCATATCACGCAGCGGCGCTTTGTAATCAGCCATGGCAAACCTCGTGAGAACAGGAAAAGTGATTCGATAGGATCGGTTTTACAGGCTCCGAGTGTACCCGAACAACATTTGAGACACATAGGGTCTGTTAGTGACCAGCAGGTATTTTCGGGTCACACAAAGAGCTAATGTGGGAGCTGGCTTGCCTGCGATGCAGACACCTCGGTACATCAGTTACACCGAGTTGATGCCATCGCAGGCAAGCCAGCTCCCACATTTTGACTGCGGTGAATCAATCGCCTTTACAGGGCAAACAACTGCGCCGGCAAACTCATCAGGCACTCACTGCCCGCCTCCACGGCGGCGCGGTGCGTTGCAGTACGCGGCAACAGGCGCTTGAAGTAAAAATCGCAGGTGGCCAATTTGGCCTGGGCAAACTCGGCGTCGTCATGCGACTGCGCCGCAATGGCCATGCGCAACCACAGGTACGCCAGAATGATGTAACCGCTGTACATCAAGTAATCCACCGCCGCCGCGCCCACCTCATCCGGGTTTTTCATGGCGGCCATGCCGACCTTCATCGTCAGCTCGCCCCATTGCTGGTTCAGTTGGTTGAGCTGCTCAACATGGGCCTTGAGCTGCGGGTGCTCGGCATTCGCCACGCAGAACTTATGCACAAGCTTGGTAAACCCGCGCAGCAGCTTGCCCTGGCTGCCCAGCACTTTACGGCCCAGCAAGTCGAGGGCCTGAATGCCATTGGTGCCTTCATAGATCGGCGCAATCCGCGCATCACGCGCCAGTTGCTCCATGCCCCATTCGCGAATGTAGCCGTGGCCGCCGAACACCTGCATACCGTGGTTGGTCACCTCCAGCCCGGTTTCGGTCATAAAGGCTTTGCAGATAGGCGTAAGGAACGCCAACAGGTCTTCGGCCTCCTGGCGTTGGGCGGCATCGCTGTTCAAGTGCGCGGTGTCGAGCAGTTGGGCAGTGAAGTAGGTCAGCGCCCGATTGCCTTCGTTGAAGGCCTTCATGGTCAGCAACATGCGCCGCACGTCGGCGTGCACGATAATCGGGTCGGCGGCTTTATCCGGGGCCTTGGCGCCGGTCAACGAGCGCATTTGCAGGCGGTCATTGGCGTATTTGATCGCGCCCTGGAAACTCGCCTCACCATTGCACAAACCCTGCATGCCAGTGCCCAGGCGCACGTGGTTCATCATGGTGAACATGCAATTGAGGCCCTTGTTCGCCTCGCCAATCAAAAAGCCCTTGGCGCCGTCGAAGTTCAGCACGCAGGTGGCCGAGGCCTTGATGCCCATCTTGTGCTCGATGGAACCGCAGTGCACCGCGTTGCGCTCGCCTGAATCAGCGTGGAACTTGGGCACGATAAACAACGAGATGCCCTTGGTGCCCGCCGGTGCGTCCGGCAGTTTGGCCAGCACCAAGTGAATGATATTGGCGCTCAGGTCGTGCTCGCCGGCCGAGATGAAGATCTTGCTGCCGGTGACCGCGTAACTGCCATCCGCCTGGGGCACGGCGCGGGTCTTGATCAGGCCCAAGTCAGTGCCGCAATGGGCTTCGGTGAGGCACATGGTGCCGGTCCATTCGCCGGCGGTGAGTTTGCTGAGGAACGTGGCTTTCTGCTCCTCGGTGCCGTGGGCGTGGATCGCCGACATGGCGCCGTGGGTGAGACCTGGGTACATGCCCCAGGAGGTGTTGCTGGAGCCGATCATCTCGCTGAGCACCAGCCCCAGTGACAGCGGCAGGCCTTGGCCACCGTAGGCCGGGTCCGCCGCCACGCCATGCCAGCCGCCTTCCACGTATTGGGCAAAGGCTTCCTTGAAGCCCTTGGGCGTGGTGACCACACCGTTGTCGAAGTGGCAGCCTTCTTCATCGCCACTGCGGTTGAGCGGCGACAGCACGTTTTCGCAAAATTTGGCGCCTTCTTCGAGGATCGCGCTGACCATATCGGGGCTTGCGTCGGTCGCGCCTAACGCGGCGTAGTGGCCGTGAAAATCAAACACGTTGTCGATCAGAAAGCGCATGTCGCGCAGGGGAGCTTTGTACTCAGGCATGGCAATGTCTCCGGCAGCAGATACCTTCAACCTACTGCCGGCCACCGCCCCGAACAATCACTGTAGAACCGCTGAATACACCGCCATCACTCAACCGGCAGCGCTCTCCATGCGCACCGCGCCACGGCGGTTCTGGCCGGAAGCGACCACGCAGTTACGCCCGGCGCCCTTGGCGGCGTAGAGCGCCTGGTCGGCGCACTTGAGCACTTCTTCGGGCGTGCGCTGTTCGGCCTGGCGCTCGGCCACGCCGATGCTGACCGTCACCGACACACTCGAGGCGCCACTGCCCGCCCGGCGTTGGCGGCCCTGTTGGTCATCGTGGGGGCGGTCCGGGTTGCGCAGTTTGATGTCGTAGTTGGCGATAATCTCGCGGATCTCTTCCAGGTGCGGCATGCACTCGTCCAACGTCTTGCCGGCGAACACCACGGCAAACTCTTCCCCGCCATAACGATAGGCGCGCCCGCCGCCATTGACCTTCGACAATTTGCTGGCCACCAGCCGCAGCACCTGGTCACCGACATCGTGGCCGTGGGTGTCGTTAAAGCGCTTGAAGTGATCGACGTCACTCATCGCCAACACGTAATTGCGCCCCAGCCGCTGCATGCGTTCATTGAGCGCGCGCCGCCCCGGCAAGCCGGTGAGCTCATCCCGGAAGGCCATCTGATAAGCCTCGTGCGCCACGCCAGCGGCAATCATCAGCATTACCTGGCTGCACATGATGTTCAGGGTGAACGGCAGGATGAACGTTTGCGGCAACATCCAGAACAGCCCCAGCAAACCCACCAGTTGCGCCGCGTGCAAGGGCCGCGGCTGATACCAGTACTGCGCCGCCAGGGTGACAAAACCCATCAGGAACATCGGGTACGACAGCTGGATCAGGCTCATCCAACTGCCATGCAGCGCCGGCCAGCGAATCTCCGCCAGCCAGCTCAGCAAGGCTTGGGGAAAGCTCTGTTCAAGTGCCAGGGCCACGCTGACAAACGCAAAGAGCACGGCACAGCGCGCCACGAAGTCGCGGAACAGATGGGTTTTCTCCTGCCACAGCGCGTAGATGCTGAACAGCAGGGGCAACAGCAAGCAACACAGATGGAACACCACGGCGGCGTCTTCGCGCACGCGGCCGTTGTCGCGGTAGTAGTCGGTCTGGGTGTCGAGCAGAAAGTAAACGACGTACACCGTGATCATCAAGAACAGCTCACGCTGGCGCCGATACACCGCGCAGTACGCGCCGCCGAGCAACAGCACCAAGGTCGGCAGCACATTGAACAACGAGGTGAAGAACACGCTGAGGTCTTTGACATACGCAGCCGAGAGCCCGGCCATCAATAGCAGTAACGAAGGAAGAAAATGACTGAAACGTACAGCGGACACGCGTGACAAGGGTAAAGCTCCGACCCGCCCAGAAAGATGGCACAGTGCCTTCACTGAGACCAGTTAAGCACATTCAATGTGACCTGTATCACATTGCCATCACTGTAACGGCAGCCAGGCGCAATCCCTGAGTGCTGTGCTGTGTTTTTTATCGCCGCATAAAAAAACCGCCGCTTCCAAAAGAAGCGGCGGTTTTCAAGAGAACCGGCTGGGCTCAGTAAGCCAGGCCGAAGTCTTCTTCTTTCATGTCCATCAGGTTGTTGGCGCCCGACAGCATGGTGACCTTATGGGTCTGGGTACGCGGCAGGATGCGCTGGAAGTAGAAGCGCGCAGTCTGCAGCTTGGCGGTGTAGAACGCCTCTTCGGTGGTGCCGGCAGCCAGTTTTTCGGCAGCCAGGCGTGCCATGTCGGCCCAGAAGTAAGCCAGGCACGCGTAGCCGGAGTACATCAGGTAGTCCACCGAGGCGGCACCGACTTCTTCACGGTCCTTCATCGCGGCCATGCCGACCTTCATGGTCAACTCGCCCCACTCTTTGTTCAGTGCTGCCAGCGGTGCAACGAATTCCTTAACGGCTTCGTTGCCTTCGTTGGCCTGGCAGAACTTGTGCACGATCTTGGTGAAGCCCTTGAGCGCTTCGCCTTGAGTCATCAGCACTTTACGGCCCAGCAGGTCGAGTGCCTGGATGCCGGTGGTGCCTTCGTACAGCATCGAAATGCGGCTGTCGCGCACGTTCTGCTCCATGCCCCACTCGGCGATAAAACCGTGGCCGCCGTAGATCTGCACGCCGTGGTTGGCCGATTCAAAACCGACTTCGGTCATGAACGCCTTGGCGATTGGGGTCATGAACGCCAGCAGGCCGTCAGCTTGCTTCTTGGCTTCGTCGTCGGTGCCGTACTTGACGATGTCCACTTGCTTGGCGGTGAAGTACACCATCGCACGGTTGCCTTCAGCGAAGGCTTTCATGGTCAGCAACATACGGCGCACGTCAGGGTGCACGATGATCGGGTCAGCGGCCTTGTCTGGCGCTTTCGGGCCGGTCAGGGAGCGCATTTGCAGGCGGTCGCGAGCGTATTTCAGGCCGCCCTGGAAGCCGATTTCAGCGTGGGACAAGCCTTGCAGCGCGGTGCCCAGGCGAGCGGTGTTCATAAAGGTGAACATGCAGTTCAGGCCTTTGTTCGCCGGGCCGATCAGGAAACCGGTGGCCGCGTCGAAATTCATCACGCAGGTGGCGTTACCGTGGATGCCCATTTTGTGTTCCAGGGAGCCACAGGTCACCGCGTTGCGCTCGCCGATCGAACCGTCTGCGTTCGGCAGGAATTTAGGCACGATAAACAGCGAAATACCTTTGGTGCCGGCCGGTGCGTCCGGCAGGCGGGCCAGTACGATGTGGACGATGTTGTCGGCCATGTCGTGTTCACCGGCCGAGATGAAGATCTTGGTGCCGGAGACTTTGTAGGAACCGTCGGCCTGAGGCTCGGCCTTGGTGCGCAGCATGCCCAGGTCGGTGCCGCAGTGCGGCTCGGTCAGGCACATGGTGCCGGTCCACTCACCCGAAACCAGCTTGGTCAGGTAAGCGTCTTGCTGTTCCGGGGTGCCGTGCTCGGAGATGGTGTTCATCGCACCGTGGGACAGGCCAGGGTACATGCCCCACGACCAGTTGGCGGCGCCGACCATTTCGCTTACAGCCAGGCCCAGGGATTCCGGCAGGCCTTGGCCACCGTGCTCCACGTCGTGGGCCAGGCTTGGCCAGCCGCCTTCAACGAACTGTTTGTAGGCTTCTTTGAAACCAGTAGGGGTTTTTACGCCTGACTCGCTCCAGGTGCACCCTTCGATGTCACCCACGCGGTTCAACGGTGCCAGCACTTGCTCACAGAACTTGGCGCCTTCCTCAAGAATGGCGTCAACCATGTCCGGGGTAGCGTCCTGGCAAGCCGGCAGGCTCTGATAGTGCGCTTCATAACCAAGCAGTTCGTCACGAACGAAGCGAATATCACGCAAGGGGGCCTTGTAGTCAGGCATAGCGATAAACCTCTGCTGATGTATCTGGGATGAACAACCGCGTGGATTTGTTATGGCGGTCAAACAGGTGTTTGAAACATACGTTTACGACCTGGGGTTGTCAAGCATCGCGCCGACGCCGTTTGTCATGACGCGCATCAATGCCACGCACGGCAAGGCCTGCGGCGGGATGCCACGTGATTTGAAAGTGTAGGAGTTCGCGAGGGCGAATCAGGACAATGTGGGAGCGGGCTTGTGTGGGAGCTGGCTTGCCTGCGATACAGGCGCCGCGGTGTATCAGGAGGATTGAGTCGATGCTATCGCAGGCAAGCCAGCTCCCACAGAAGAGCCGGCGTGTGCCGATAGAAAGTTAAGCGTAGGTATCGATCAAGGTGCCAAGCATTTCATCCGAAGCCTTGGCGACTTTCGCGCCCAGTTCCACTTGGAATTTGCCTTGGGCCATTTCGACCATGTTGCTCGCCGAGTTGGACGGCTGGGCGCGATCGTTGGCCTGCAGACGATCACTTTGTGCATCCGAGGGCTGGGTCGTCGCGGCGCCGGCGATTTTGCCGGCGGCCTGGTCGACGCGGTTCTGCCCGGCCTGAATGGTGCTCAGCCCCGAATAAAACGCGCTGCTTCCAGAGATTTCCATGGCGTAAGCCTGCCTTTAGAGAATCGTGAACTTGAATTGAAGCAGACATCCTGGCAAAACGCCCGTCAAAAACACTAATGGCATAATGCCTTAGCGATAGCCAAAATCAGTCAAGCAGGTCCAATTCCAGGTATTCGGCCACCGCTTTGCTGCTGGCCTGCTTGAGCTTTGGCACGCGTCCAAGGCACGGCGCGGGCAACCGCTCAGCCAGGGTGGCGAGGTTCTCTTCCAGACGAGAGGTCTTGGGATCGATGATATTCGCCACCCAACCCGCCAACGGCAAACCGTCTCGCGCGATGGCTTCGGCGGTCAGCAGCGCATGGCTGATACAACCCAGACGCACGCCCACCACCAGAATCACCGGCAGCTTGAGCGCAATGGCCAGGTCCGACAGGTTGTCCTGATCGGCCAACGGCACTCGCCAGCCGCCCGCGCCTTCGATCAAGGTGAAATCCGCGCGCTGCGCGAGTATGTGCTGCATCGGTTTCAACAATGATTGCACTGTGAGCGCCACACCGGCCTCCCGAGCGGCCAGGTGCGGCGCAATCGCGGGCTCGAAGGCCACCGGGTTGACCTCGGCATAGGTCAGCGGCAGCGAACATTCGGCCAGCAGTGCCAAGGCGTCGGCATTGCGCAAGCCTTTTGGGGTGACCTGGCAGCCTGAGGCCACCGGCTTTCCGGCGGCGGTGCTTTTACCCGCCAGCCGCGCGGCATGCAGCAGCCCGGCGGCGACGGTGGTTTTGCCGACATCAGTGTCGGTGCCGGTGATGAAATAAGCGGCGCTCATAAAGGTTTCTCCAGTACGGCGTACACCACTTGGTACGTGGCGGGCAGGCCCTGGGCCTGACGAAACTGCTCGTAAGCGTGCACCAGTGCAACAATCCGCGCGCGGCCCGTCAACCCTCCCGGCCGACCGGGGTTGAGGTTACGTGCGCCCAACGCCTTGAGCTCATGGGTCAGGCTGCGCACATCCGGGTAATGCAGCACGTGAGGCTCGCGCTCCAGGCTCAGCACCCGTAAACCGCTGGCGGCACACAGCTGTTGGTAAGCCTCGAAGGTGCGAAAGCGGTTGACGTGAACCAGCCCATCCGCCGCACGCCAGCTTTGGCGCAACTCATCCAGGGTGCCCACGCACAAGCTCGCAAATGCCAGCACGCCACCGGGTTGCAGCACGCGATAAGCCTCGCTGAGCACCGCGTCGAAATTTGCGCACCACTGCACCGCGAGGCTGGAGAACAGCAGCTCGAAGCTCTGAGTTGCCAGCGGCAAGCGTTCTGCATCACCCGCGATAAAGTGCTGCGCGCCACCCAAAGGCCGCGCATGGCTGAGCATGCCTTCGGCGATATCCAGCGCCACCCCTTGGCTTGCCGGCAGCAATTGGCCCAGCGCACGGCTGAAATAACCCGTGCCGCACCCCACATCCAGCCAGCGTCGGGGCGCGATGGCAGCGGGCAGGCGCGACAACAGCGCATGCCCGACTGCGCGCTGCAATTCGGCGACGCTGTCGTAACTGGCGGCGGCGCGGGAAAACGAGGCCGCCACCTGGCGCTTGTCCGGCAAGCCGCCCGGCAGTGGCGGCTGGGATAAATCAGTCATCAACACACTCATGCAAAAAAGCCTGGATGGCCCCCGCTACTCCGTGAGGGTCTTCCAGAAGAAAAGCGTGACCGGCCTGTTCAATCAGGCCGATTTCTACATCAGGCAGCAGGGCCAACAGGTCACTCGCAGCTTCGGCGGGCACCAACCCGTCCAGCCCCGCAAACAGGTGCAGTTGCGGGCCGCGATACGCCTGCAAAGCGGCGCGGGTATCCAGTTGAGCGAGCAGTTCCAGGCCAGGCATCAATACGCTCGACGACGTATTCGGCGCCCCGCTGACCAACAGGCGCGACAGCCCGCGCGGGTCTTCGGCACCTTTGGCGCATAACAAACCGAAACGTTTAAGGGTGACTTGAGAGTCGGCGTGGCAACCCGCGAGGAACGCATCGAACGTCTCGGCAGGCATCGCACTGGGCCAGCCTTGATGGACGACAAAACACGGGTTGCTCGCCAATGTCAGCAGGCCGCAGCAACGCTCGCCGCGCCGCGCCGCCAGCTCGGAGGCGAGCATGCCGCCCAGGGACCAGCCGCCCAGCCAGGCATTGTCCGGCAACGTGGCGTCGAGTTCGTCGAGCCACTCATCCAGATCGCTGGAAGCCAGCACCGGCAACGGTTCGATATGCACTTGCAGGTGTTCGTCCAAGCCCTGCAAGGCGCCAGCCAAAGGCTCCAGCGGTGAAACGCCAAGCCCCCAGCCGGGCAGCAATACCAGTCGATCACGCATGGTCGGGCTCCGTAATACTTAGCAACCGGAAACACGTTTCCAATGCGTTTAACAATAGCTGCACCTGCGCCGCGCTGTGGGCCGCTGTCAGTGTCACGCGCAAACGCGCACTGCCGGCCGGCACGGTCGGTGGACGGATGGCCGTCACCATCAGGCCGCGCTCGCGCAACATCTGCGACAGACGCATGGCGGTGGCGCTGTCGCCAATCAGGATCGGCTGGATCGGCGTGAAGCTGTCCATCAAGCGCAAGCCTAGCTGCTCGGCGCCCTGGCGGAACTGGCGGATCAGGCCATTGAGGTGCTCACGTCGCCAATGCTCGGTGCGCAGCAGCTCCAGGCTTTTCAAGGTGGCGCAGGCCAGTGCCGGTGGCTGGCTGGTGGTGTAGATGTAGGGCCGGGCGAACTGGATCAGGCTTTCGATCAGCTCTTCACTGCCCGCCACAAACGCTCCGGCGGTACCGAAGGCTTTGCCGAGGGTGCCGACCAATACCGGCACGTCTTCCTGGCTCAAGCCGAAATGCTCGACAATTCCGCCGCCCGTAGCACCTAACGGTCCGAAGCCATGGGCGTCATCGACCATCAACCAGGCGCCTTTGGCGCGGGCCTCACGGGCCAGCGCAGGCAAGTCGGCCAGATTGCCGTCCATGCTGAACACGCCATCGGTGACCACCAACGTATTGCCGGTAGCCTTCTCCAGGCGCTTGGCCAGGCTGCTGGCGTCGTTATGCAGATAGCGGTTGAAACGCGCCCCGGACAGCAGGCCGGCATCCAGCAGCGAGGCGTGGTTGAGCCGGTCCTCCAGCACCGTATCGCCCTGCCCCACCAACGCGGTGACCGCACCCAGGTTGGCCATATAGCCGGTGGTAAACAGCAGCGCACGCGGGCGCCCGGTGAGGTCGGCCAGCGCTTCCTCGAGTTCATGGTGCGGCGTGGCATGGCCGATCACCAGGTGCGAAGCGCCACCGCCCACGCCCCAACGGGACGCACCGGCGCGCCAGGCTTCGATCACTTGCGGGTGATTGGCCAGGCCCAGGTAGTCGTTATTGCAGAACGCCAAAAGCGGTTGCCCATCCACCACCACTTGCGGGCTTTGCGGGCTCTCAAGCAAAGGGCGTTGGCGATAGAGGTGTTCGGCACGGCGGGCAGCGAGGCGCGCGGCGAGATCAAAAGACATGCAGGCCTCGGTACGTGTGGATGAACACAGTTCCATGTGGGAGCTGGCTTGCCTGCGATGACGGCGGCACATTCAGTATCAATGTGTCTGAAAGACCGCTATTGCAGGCAAGCCCGCTCCCACAGTTGGATTGCATTCCAAATGTGGAGAGAGGCGTTAAACCACCGCGTTATAGAACTGCTCGCTGCTCTTTTGCTCCACCAACGCCTGCTCAATCGCCGCCTGATGCACTTCATCGGCGTGCTCTTCACGGGCTTCCGGCAAAATCCCCAGGCGCGAGAACAGTTGCATGTCCTTGTCGGCCTGCGGGTTGGCGGTGGTCAGCAACTTGTCGCCGTAGAAGATCGAGTTGGCACCGGCAAAAAACGCCAGGGCCTGCATCTGCTCGTTCATCGCCTCACGACCCGCCGATAAGCGCACATGGGATTGCGGCATCAGGATGCGCGCCACGGCGAGCATGCGGATAAAGTCGAATGGGTCGATGTCTTCGGCGTTTTCCAGCGGCGTACCGGCGACCTTCACCAGCATGTTGATCGGCACCGACTCCGGATGCTCCGGCAGGTTGGCCAGTTGGATCAGCAGGTTGGCGCGGTCGTCGAGGGACTCGCCCATGCCGAGGATGCCGCCCGAGCAGATCTTCATCCCCGAATCACGCACGTAAGCCAGGGTTTGCAGGCGCTCGCCGTAAGTGCGGGTGGTGATGATGCTGCCGTAGAACTCCGGCGAGGTGTCGAGGTTGTGGTTGTAGTAGTCCAGGCCGGCCTCGGCCAGGGCTTCGGTCTGGTCCTGATCGAGACGGCCGAGGGTCATGCAGGTTTCCAGGCCCATGGCCTTCACGCCTTTGACCATCTGCAGCACGTAGGGCATGTCTTTGGCCGACGGGTGCTTCCAGGCGGCGCCCATGCAGAAGCGCGTCGAGCCGATGGCCTTGGCGCGGGCCGCCTCTTCGAGGACCTTCTGCACTTCCATCAGTTTTTCTTTTTCCAGGCCGGTGTTGTAGTGGCCCGACTGCGGACAATATTTGCAATCTTCCGGGCAGGCGCCGGTTTTGATCGACAGCAAGGTCGACACCTGCACGCGGTTGGCGTCGAAATGCGCGCGGTGCACGGTCTGCGCCTGGAACAACAGGTCATTGAAGGGTTGCACAAACAGCGCTTTGACTTCGGCTAAAGACCAATCGTGACGCAGGGTGGCAGAGGTGCTGGCGCTCATGGGCGATTCCTTGATTATGCTTGGGCTTACGCTGTGGGAAGGGCAATACCGGCAATACCCGCAATACCCACAGTCGGTCACGACACGGATGCTCGGCATATTTAAGGAAGATTCATGCACTGTCAACTTGGATACAAACATCAGGTTTACATCTGGTCAGAAAACAACCAGGCCTGTTTAATCTGCGATGAAGCGACAAACTCCAGCCACAACCTGTGCAACGTTTGCGAGATCGAGCTGCCCTGGCTGTTGGAGCACTGCGAGGTGTGCGCCCTGCCACTGCCGATGGAGGGCTTGATCTGCGGCCCCTGCCAAAAAAAACCGCCTGCCTATAAACAGGTGATCGCACCCTGGACCTACAGTTTCCCCGTCGACACCCTTATCAGCCGCTTCAAACACCAGTCGCGCTGGCCGCTGGGCCATCTGCTCGCACGCTTGCTGGGGCAGTATCTGCAACACCGTTTCGACAACACCGAACTCACCCGTCCCGACTGCCTGCTGCCGGTGCCGATGGCGCGCAAGCGCCTGCGTGAGCGCGGCTTCAACCAATCGTTGATGTTGGCCCGCTGGCTCAGCGCAGACCTCGACCTCCCACACGATGAACACCTGTTGTTACGCCCCCATGAAACCGTCGCGCAACAAGACCTCGATGCTAAAACCCGCCTACGCAACCTGCTCACGGCGTTTGCGCTGGCGCCCGGCGCCCAGGTGCAGGGCCGCCACTTCGCGCTGGTGGACGACGTACTCACCACCGGCGCCACCGCCCACAGCCTGGCCCGGCTGTTGATGGCCGCCGGTGCCCGTCAGGTCGATGTGTACTGCCTGGCCCGCACGCCAAAACCGGGTACATGACTTGACTCGCGTGCGCGGCGCCTGCAACGTCCGCTGACCTTATCGAAGCGTATCCACATGTCTCTGCCGACCTCCCTCAGCCAACACATCATCCGCCGTCCCCAGCGCATCGCCTTGCTGGCGCATATTGCCGAGCAGGGTTCGATCACCCGCGCGGCCAAGAGCGCCGGCCTGAGTTACAAGGCTGCATGGGATGCGATCGACGAGCTGAACAATCTCTCGCAAAAACCGTTGGTGGAGCGCAGCGTTGGCGGCAAAGGCGGCGGCGGCGCCAAGCTGACGGCCGAAGGTGAACGGGTGCTGCGCCTGTACCAACGCCTGCAAGTGCTGCAAGCCGAGGTGCTGGGTTCGGATGAAGACGCGAGCGACTTCAACCTGCTCGGCCGCTTAATGCTGCGCACCAGCGCGCGCAACCAATTGCACGGCCAGGTCAGCGCCATCGAACACCAGGGCCGCAATGACCTGATTCGCCTGCAACTGTCGGGTGGCTTGAGCCTGAGTGCGCAGATCACTCACGACAGCACGCAGCGGCTGGAGCTGGAGAACGGCGTTGAAGTGGTCGCCTTGATCAAGGCCGGATGGCTGGAATTGCTCACCATCGGGCAGACTGCAACACTTGGACACAATTGCATGAGCGGTGTGATCGAGACGATTCTCGACGCCGATGACGGCCCCAGCGAAGTGCGCATCACCCTGCCCAGCGGCCAGGTTTTATGCGCCCTGGCACAGCCCGCCGTGCTTAAGGCACTGGATGCGGTCGAAGGCGCAGCGGTCCAGGTGCAGTTCTCACCCAACAATGTGCTGCTCGGCACACCGGCCTAGGCGCCCGCCGTCTTCAAGCTGCAACAAATTCGTCATGAGCGCTCCTTAAGGTGTCTGCAAAAACCGCAGGGAGCCTGAAATGAGCCTACTAGAAGAAAACCAAGCCACCGACCTTGAACAGATGGTCGGCCTCACCCGCCGCCGCTTTATCGGCGCCGGTGCCCTGTGCGGTGCCGCGATGTTCCTGGGCGGCAACCTGCTCACCCGCAGCGCAATGGCCGTGAACGCTGCCACCGCCAGCCCCTTGCTGGGCTTTACCAGCATCGCCGCCGCCACCAGCGACGCCATCACCTTGCCGCCGGGTTACTCCGCCTCGGTGCTGATCAGTTGGGGCCAGCCGCTGCACAAGAACGTGCCGGCCTTCGACCCGTCCGGCAACGGCACCGCCAAGGCCCAGGAACAACAGTTCGGTGACAACAACGACGGCATGAGCCTGTTCGCCTTCCCCGGCGACAACAACCGTGCGCTGATGGCCATCAACAACGAATACACCAACTACCGCTACCTCTATGCCCACGGCGGCGCACCGCAATCGGCTGAAGACGTGCGCAAAGCCCAGGCCAGCGAAGGCGTGTCGGTGATTGAGGTGCGGCGCAAGGGCGACACCTGGCAGTTCGTGCAGGACTCGCGCTACAACCGCCGCATCCACGGCAATACGCCGATCCGCCTGGGCGGCCCCGCTGCTGGCCATGCCTGGCTGAAAACCAGCGCCGACAAAACCGGCAATAAAGTGCTCGGCACCTTCCAGAACTGCGCCAACGGCAAGACGCCATGGGGCACGTACCTGACCTGCGAAGAGAACTTCACCGACTGCTTCGGCAGCAGCAACCCGCAACAAAACTTCGACGCCGGGCAAAAGCGCTACGGCGTGGTGGCCGCCAGCCGCGAGATCAACTGGCACCTGCACGACCCGCGCTTCGACATGGCCAAGAACCCTAACGAACTCAATCGCCACGGCTGGGTGGTGGAAATCGACCCGTTCGACCCGCAGTCCACGCCGGTCAAACGCACCGCCCTGGGCCGCTTCAAACACGAAAACGCCGCGCTGGCAGAAACCCGTGATGGCCGCGCCGTGGTGTACATGGGCGACGACGAGCGTGGCGAGTTCATCTACAAGTTCGTCAGCCGCGATCCGATCAACCACCACAACCCCAAAGCCAACAAGAACCTGCTCGACCACGGCACCCTGTACGTGGCGATTTTCGATGCCGGCGACGGCAATGCCGACCACCCCAAGGGCAAAGGCGAATGGGTCGAGTTGACCCATGGCAAAAACGGCATCGACGCCAGCTCAGGCTTCGCGAGCCAGGCCGAAGTGCTGATCCACGCGCGCCTGGCCGCCAGTGTGGTGAAAGCCACACGCATGGACCGCCCGGAATGGATCGTGGTCAGCCCCACCGACGGCCAGGTGTATTGCACGCTTACCAACAACGCCAAACGCGGCGAAGACGGCCAGCCGGTGGGCGGGCCGAACCCGCGCGAGAAAAACGTCTACGGGCAAATTCTGCGCTGGAAAGCCGATGCGGATAACCACGGCGCCAACACCTTCACCTGGGACTTGTTTGTGGTGGCCGGCAACCCCGGTGTGCATGCGGGTACGCCAAAAGGCGGCTCGTCCAACATCAACCCGCAAAACATGTTCAACAGCCCCGACGGCCTCGGCTTCGACAAGGCCGGGCGCTTGTGGATCCTCACCGACGGTGACTACAGCAACAAGGGCGACTTTGCCGGCATGGGCAATAACCAGATGCTGTGCGCCGACCCCAACACCGGGGAAGTCCGCCGTTTCATGGTTGGGCCGGTGGCGTGCGAGGTCACGGGTATCAGTTTTTCGCCGGACCAGAAGACGTTGTTTGTGGGGATTCAGCATCCGGGGGAAACCGGCGGTTCGACCTGGCCGGAGCATCTGCCCAATGGCAAGCCGCGCTCGTCGGTGATGGCGATTCGGCGGGATGACGGTGGAGTTGTAGGCGCCTGACAGGGCCTCATCGCAGGCAAGCCAGCTCCCACATTTGAGTGCATTCCACGGTCAAGTGTGGGAGCTGGCTTGCCTGCGATTGCAAAGTCACAGTCGCCACCTATCTCAGCGTTGGTGCGTTACCATACCCGGCCGGACGCGGCGCCCTGCTGCGCGCAGGAGTTCGCATGGCCCACCCGTTTGAAACACTCACCCCTGATTTAGTACTCGACGCCGTCGAAAGTATCGGCTTCCTCAGCGATGCGCGCGTGTTGGCGCTCAACAGCTACGAAAACCGTGTGTATCAGGTGGGCATCGAAGACTCCGAGCCGCTGATCGCCAAGTTCTACCGCCCGCAGCGCTGGACCAACGAAGCGATCCTGGAAGAACACCGCTTCACCTTCGAACTGGCCGAGTGTGAAGTGCCGGTGGTTGCGCCGATGGTCCACAACGGCGAAAGCCTGTTCGAACATGCGGGTTTTCGCTTCACCCTGTTCCCACGCCGTGGCGGCCGGGCGCCGGAGCCGGGTAACCTCGACCAGCTGTATCGCCTTGGGCAATTGCTCGGGCGCTTGCACGCCGTGGGTTCCACCCGCCCGTTCGAGCACCGCGAAGCCTTGGGTGTGAAGAACTTCGGTCACGATTCCCTCAACACCTTGCTCGAAGGCAACTTCATTCCCAAGAGCCTGCTGCCCGCTTACGAGTCCGTCGCGCGCGACCTGCTCAAGCGCGTGGAAGAGGTGTACAAGGCCACGCCACACAAGAACATCCGCATGCACGGCGACTGCCACCCCGGCAACATGATGTGCCGCGACGAGATGTTCCACATCGTCGACCTGGATGACTGCCGCATGGGCCCGGCCGTGCAGGACCTGTGGATGATGCTCGCCGGTGATCGTCAGGAATGCCTGGGCCAATTGTCGGAATTGATGGACGGCTATCAGGAGTTCCACGACTTCGACCCACGCGAACTGGCCTTGATCGAACCCCTGCGCGCCTTGCGCCTGATGCATTACAGCGCCTGGCTGGCCCGCCGCTGGGACGACCCGGCGTTCCCCCACAGCTTCCCGTGGTTTGGCAGCGAGCGGTATTGGGGCGACCAGGTGTTGGCGTTGCGCGAGCAACTGTCGGCGCTCAATGAAGAACCCCTGAAACTCTTCTAAAGCGCAGTACACCACCGGTGTGGGAGCTGGCTTGCCTGCGATTCAGACAACTCGGTGTTTCAGTGGCACCCAGGTGATTTCATCGCAGGCAAGCCAGCTCCCACAGAAAAGCCCCTCCATTGCCTGACAAAAATCCTTACAATCGCGCTTTGTAAGCTGCCTGAGCAAGGATTCTGCAATGCACGCCGCCAACCCCCGCAAGGGGTACATCCTGGGCCTGAGTGCCTATGTCATCTGGGGTCTGTTCCCACTTTATTTCAAAGCCATCGCCAGTGTTCCCGCCGCCGAAATCATCGTGCACCGCGTGTTGTGGTCGGCGCTGTTTGGCGGTTTGCTGCTGATGGTGTGGAAGCACCCCGGCTGGTTCCGCGAACTGCGTGACAACCCCAAGCGTCTGGCGATACTGGCGCTCAGTGGCTCGTTGATTGCGGCCAACTGGCTGACCTATGTGTGGTCGGTGAACAGCGGGCGCATGCTGGAAGCGAGCCTGGGTTACTACATCAACCCGTTGGTGAATGTGCTGCTCGGCATGCTGATCCTGGGCGAGCGCCTGCGCCGCCTGCAATGGATCGCCGTCGGGCTGGCGGCGGTGGGTGTGGCGCAGCAAGTGTGGCAAGTCGGCAGTTTGCCGTGGGTGTCGCTGGTGCTGGCGCTGACCTTCGGCTTCTACGGTTTGATCCGCAAACAGGCGCCGGTCAAGGCGCTGCCGGGGCTGGTGGTGGAAACCTGGATGCTGGTGCCGATCGCCGTCGCCTGGTTGTTGTTCAACCCGTCGGCCCATAGTGCGCAACTTGAGTTTTGGAGCACTTCCGAAGCCTGGTGGCTGGTGGCCGCAGGCCCGGTGACGCTGATCCCGCTGGTGTGCTTCAACGCCGCCGCACGGCATCTGCCCTACACCGCGCTGGGCTTTCTGCAGTACGTGGCGCCGACGCTGGTACTGCTGGAAGCGGTGCTGCTGTTCGGTGAACACTTGGCGACCAGCACGCTGATTGCTTTCGCATTTATCTGGGCGGGCCTGGTGGTTTACAGCCTGGATGCCTGGCTGACGGTGCGCAAACGCTGATCAAATAACGTACAAACCTCTGCAAGCCACAGTGCACGTGGCTTGCAGGCATTCACCCCAAGGTTATCCACAGCCTGATCCCCGCCATTTGTGCACAAGCCCTTGAAACTGCTCGTTTTTTGCTCAATCGAAGAAGAAGCCCGGCCAGCGTGGCCTGGCGCCGGGTCTCTACAGGTTATCCACAGGCCCATGCAAGATTTCCATGCATAACCCTGTGGGCCGATTATTCCTCGTGGTGCAGTTCCACCATCAAATCATCGGCCAAGGTTTCCAGGGACAGCTGCAAGGTATCCAGGGACAACGCGGCCGGCACTTGCAGCAGCGCTTGGGCACTGAACAGTGGATCACCGCTCATGGGCGCAGGTCGCACATCCGTGCTCAGGCTGGCCAGGTTCACGCCTTGTTTGCTCAGCAGCGCCGTGATTTCGCGCACGATGCCCGCGCGGTCATTGCCCACCAGCGTCATCATGATCGATTTGGACGCCGAAGCCTGCCCGCTGCTGCCCTCGCCCACGAGCACACGGATTCCGTGTGTGGATAAGTCCTCCAGCGCGCCCACCAGGGCCTGACGCTGTTCCGTCGGCACACTGACCCGCAAGATCCCGGCAAACTGCCCGGCCATATGCGCCATGCGGCTTTCCAGCCAGTTGCCGCCGTGGGCGGCGATGTTCTGCGCGATGCGCTCAACCAGGCCGGGTTTGTCGGCGGCGATAATAGTGAGTACAAGATGGTCCATGGCGAAGCCCTCGGTGGGTTGATCATCGATTATAGGCACACCCTGTGGGAGCGGATTTGCCCGCGATGGGCATATGTCGCAAGTGGGCAGGAGAAATTGGCTGCCTTCAAAAGTTGTGTCGATATTTATGCCGCGATGGGGCCTGTCAGTTACACATCGGTTGGCTGAGCTATCGCTATCGCGGGCAAGCCCGCTCCCACACACAGCCAAGGCCTGGAGAAGTGGCCGGGAACAAATCGTGTACCATTTTTATATTTATCTGGAACAATCCAATAGTTTTTTGAGAACATCCGATTCTCCGCTGTGACCGTACGACCAAAATGAGTCGCTAAACGACGTATTTAGTCTAATTTTCACAACCGCAAGTCATCATGTAGTATGCCCAACCGTGCACTACATAATGAAAATCTGAAACAGCGCATAAGCTCCGCAGAGTGAGGCAAGCAATGACTGAACACGTTCAAGTCGGTGGCCTGCAGGTCGCCAAAGTCCTGTTCGACTTCGTGAACAACGAAGCCATTCCCGGCACCGGCATTACTGCCGACCAGTTCTGGGCCGGCGCCGACAAGGTCATCCACGACCTGGCACCGAAGAACAAAGCCCTACTCGCCAAACGCGATGATTTCCAGGCGCGGATCGACACCTGGCACCAGACCCACGCCGGTCAGGCCCACGACCCGGTGGCCTACAAAGCCTTCCTGCAAGATATCGGCTACCTGCTGCCAGAAGCCGCAGACTTCCAGGCCTCGACCCAAAACGTCGACGACGAAATCGCCCGTATGGCCGGCCCGCAGTTGGTCGTGCCGGTCATGAATGCCCGCTTTGCCCTCAACGCCTCCAATGCCCGCTGGGGCTCGCTGTACGACGCGCTGTATGGCACCGATGCCATCAGCGAAGCCGACGGCGCCGAGAAGGGCAAGGGTTACAACAAAGTGCGTGGCGACAAGGTAATTGCCTTCGCCCGTGCTTTCCTCGACGAAGCCGCGCCGCTCACCGCCGGCAGCCACGTCGACTCCACCGGTTACAAAATGGTGGATGGCAAGCTCATCGTCAGCCTCAAGGGCGGCAGCAACAGCGGCCTGCGCGACGATGCACAGCTGATCGGTTTCCAGGGCCCTGCGGCCGAGCCGATTGCGATCCTGCTTAAACACAACGGCCTGCACTTCGAAATCCAGATCGACGCCAGCACCCCGGTCGGCCAGACCGACGCCGCCGGCGTCAAAGACGTGCTGATGGAAGCCGCGCTGACCACCATCATGGACTGCGAAGACTCCGTCGCCGCCGTCGATGCCGATGACAAAGTGGTGATCTACCGCAACTGGCTCGGCCTGATGAAGGGCGACCTGGCCGAAGAAGTGGCCAAGGGCGGCAAGACCTTCACCCGCACCATGAACGCCGACCGTGTCTACACCGGCGTGGATGGCCAGGACGTGACCCTGCACGGCCGTTCGCTGCTGTTCGTGCGCAACGTTGGCCACTTGATGACCATCGACGCGATCCTGGATAAAGATGGCAACGAAGTGCCGGAAGGCATCCTCGACGGCCTGCTCACCAGCCTGGCGGCGATCCACAGCCTCAACGGCAACAGCAGCCGCAAGAACAGCCGCACCGGCTCCGTGTACATCGTTAAACCGAAGATGCACGGCCCCGAAGAAGCGGCGTTTACCAATGAGTTGTTCGGCCGCATCGAAGACGTGTTGAACCTGCCACGCAATACGCTGAAAGTCGGGATCATGGACGAGGAGCGCCGCACCACGGTCAACCTCAAGGCCTGCATCAAAGCGGCGAGCGAGCGTGTGGTGTTTATTAACACCGGCTTCCTCGACCGCACCGGCGATGAAATCCACACCTCCATGGAAGCGGGCGCGATGGTGCGCAAAGCGGCCATGAAGGCGGAAAAATGGATCGGCGCCTATGAAAACTGGAACGTTGACATCGGCCTGAGCACCGGCCTGCAAGGTCGTGCGCAGATCGGTAAAGGCATGTGGGCCATGCCTGACCTGATGGCGGCGATGCTCGAACAGAAAATCGCCCACCCACTGGCCGGCGCCAACACCGCCTGGGTGCCATCGCCGACGGCGGCTGCGCTGCACGCGCTGCACTACCACAAGGTTGATGTGTTCGCCCGCCAGGCCGAACTGGCCAAGCGCGAGCGTGCTTCGGTAGACGACATCCTGACCATCCCTCTGGCCAGCAACACCGATTGGTCCGAAGAAGAAATCCGCAACGAGCTGGACAACAACGCCCAGGGCATCCTCGGCTATGTCGTCCGTTGGATCGACCAGGGTGTCGGCTGCTCGAAAGTGCCGGACATCAACGATGTGGGCCTGATGGAAGACCGCGCCACCCTGCGCATCTCCAGCCAGCACATCGCCAACTGGTTGCGCCACGGCATCGTCAACGAAGCCCAGGTGATGGAAAGCCTCAAGCGCATGGCGCCGGTGGTGGACCGTCAGAATGCCGGGGACGCGTTGTACCGTCCGCTGGCGCCGGATTTCGACAGTAACATCGCGTTTCAAGCGGCGGTGGAGTTGGTGATTGAAGGGACCAAGCAGCCGAATGGGTATACCGAGCCGGTGTTGCACCGCAGGCGTCGGGAGTTCAAGGCCAAGATGGGATTGTAACTAACGAATGGATACGTCCCTGATCAAAAGACCAGGGACTGATCCTGCGGCACAATCATCTCGGATAGGAGACGTTCAAGCTGGCCGTCCCCTTAATATCCCAAGGGGTAAACTCATCGCTCACCTTCCCACTGAACGTAAGCTTTAAGTTTTTAGTTGAATTTGTGGACTCCACTACAACCGTACCGGCTATAGGAATAAGGCTGCCGCCGAAGGCGCATCCGAATCCCGGATCGGTATCCTTGAACGTGTAAGTCGTTGTGCCGTCCTCGATTGCAGGAACAAACGACACGGAGACTGAGGTACGGCTCACAAGATCACGACTCTGAAAGTTAGTTTTATCACCCCCAACGGATTTAGAAATAGACGTGCGCTTAACTTCATCGCCGTCAAGAAACACCACGTTGATTTCGCCTTCTAAGGTCATGATTGATTCCTACTTTATGAATGGATGGGGGCGGCTACTCACTACCGCCGCGCGCTCATCCAGTAAACAGCTGCATCCACAAGGTGACTACTGTCAGAATTGACAGTAACCACAAAAAGCCGACAAGTGGACGCTGGATCGACCACGCCGTGGGCTGCTCGACAGTGCCGGACATCAACGGACGCCTCCTAACGATTACACCGAGCCGGTGCTGCACCTCAGGCGTCGGGAGTTCAAGGCTAAAAACGGCCTGTAAATAAAAAAAGGCCCTGATCACGAGATCAGGGCCTTTTTCATTGTGGCGGGTAATCAATCAAACACAAAAGTGGCTTCACCTGTACCGTTAATCGTAACTTCCATCTCCTCATGCGCAAATGTAAAGTTGATGTAGGTAATATAATTTGTGTACGTATTCGGGGAACCCGCGTCTTTGGAATTAACAATAAATTTCCCAGACGTAGGCGCAATAAAATAATGACCCGCCTCGTCTCTATAATCGATGTTTCCTCGATGCTTATCTATATCTCGCGGGACGCTGAATTCGTAAGCTGCCTCGCGTGGAAACAGCGTATCACCGTACTCAGCTGTCAACGAACCCGCCCCGTCGGTGATGACCGAAAAATCTCTTAAACTTGCTCTCAGATTAGAAGGTTATACAAGGCGTGCCTTTCCATCCCTGAGAATTAGAATACTTGCGTCGTCGCTATTGGCTTGATCATTAGACTTTTTAATAGGCATAACGAGCTCCTTTAGAGGATACAAGGCCCTGGCTGAAAACCAGAACTCTCCTGCCAAGTAAACAACCCGGTCACCTGCTCGCCTACTGTGAGAACTGACAGTTCAAATAAAAAAACGATAAACGGCAGTTATTGAGCCATCCCCAACTCCCGCTTGACCATCTTCGCCAATTTCACGCTATCGATTGGCTTTAGCAAAAAATCCACCACGCTCAAATGCATCGCATCGATCACATCCGGCGCTTCCGCGTCCCCCGACATGATGATGATCGGCAGCGCCGCGCGTGTGGATTCACGCACTTGTCGGATCAGTTCCAGGCCATTGCTGGGTGCCATGCGCAGGTCGGTGATCAGCAAACCGATGGAGCTGCTCGACTTCAACAAATCCCACGCCGCCTCGCCACTGTCGGCGGTCATGCAGCGAATACCGTCCAACCCCAGGATTTCTGCCAGCAATTCACGTGCGTCCTTGTCGTCGTCGACAATCAACACCCGTTGTGGCGGCAGATCGGGCTCCAGCATCACGGCGCTCAGCGCCTCGCGCTCGGCATCACTCAAAATATCGTGGTCGGACATACGTTTCTCAGCAGTTCTATTCAAGCTCCCAGCACACTCGTCAGACATCTGCGGAAGGGCGAACAATGTGCACTTCGTCGGAAAGTTTGCCTAGTGGGCGTTCCACGGGATTTGGACGATAGTCATGTAAGGTTTTTCCCTAGTCGTAGTGGGTTTTACCGAGACCTAGACTTACGTCCAATGGGCACCCGCCGCGCAGGAGTCGACCATGCAGGACGATAACGACAAAAAAACTGCGGTCACTGTTATGAGTAAAGCTGATGCTTTCACGCAGGCGGGAAAAACCGCCGTGTTGCAGAACATCCACGGCACTTTGCAATTCCTGCAACGCTTCCCTCCGTTTAACCAGATGGAAAACGCCCACCTGGCGTTTTTGGTCGAACAGTGCCAACTGCGTTTCTACGGCCCCGGCGACAGCATTCTCAAACCGTCCGGCGGGCCGGTGGAGCACTTCTATATCGTCAAGCAGGGCCGCGTCGTCGGCGAGCGGCCGGACTCGACGCAAGCCACCTTCGAAATCACCACCGGCGAGTGCTTCCCCCTCGCCGCGTTGCTGGGTGAGCGTGCCACCCGCACCGAGCACAAAGCCGCCGAAGACACCTTTTGCCTGCAACTGAACAAGCCGGCGTTTATCAAGCTGTTCTCCCTTTCCAGCCCGTTTCGCGATTTTGCCCTGCGCGGTGTCAGCAGCCTGCTGGATCAGGTCAACCAGCAGGTGCAGCAAAAGGCCGTGGAGACCCTGGGCACCCAGTATTCGCTGAACACCCGCCTGGGTGAATTGGCCATGCGCCATCCGGTCACCTGCAGCCCGACCACGCCACTGCGCGAAGCGGTGACGCTGATGCATGAGCAACAAGTGGGCAGCATCGTGATCGTCGATGCGCACAAGGCGCCGCTGGGGATTTTCACCTTGCGCGACCTGCGCCAGGTGGTCGCCGATGGCACCAGCGATTTCAATCAAGCCATCGCCGGCCATATGACCCAGGCGCCGTTCTTTTTAAGCCCGGACCACAGCGCCTTCGACGCGGCCATCGCCATGACCGAGCGGCATATCGCCCATGTGTGCCTGGTGAAAGACCAGCGCCTGTGTGGCGTGGTGTCCGAGCGCGACCTGTTTTCCCTGCAACGGGTCGACCTGGTGCACCTGGCCCGCACCATCCGCAACGCACTCCGGGTGGAAAACCTGGTGGTGATTCGCGGCGAGATCGGCCAACTGGTGGAACGCATGCTGGCCCATGGTGCTTCGTCCACCCAGATCACCCACATCATTACCCTGCTCAATGACCACACCGTGTGCCGGGTGATCGAACTGACCCTGGCCGACAAAGGCGACCCTGGCGTGCCCTTCAGCTGGCTGTGTTTCGGCAGCGAAGGGCGCCGCGAACAAACCCTGTTTACCGACCAGGACAACGGCATCCTGTTCGAGGCCACGGACGCCGCCGAAGCCGCCGAGGTCCGCGGCCGCCTGCTGCCACTGGCGCAGCAGATCAATCAAAGCCTGGCGCTGTGCGGCTTCAGCCTGTGCAAGGGCAATATCATGGCCGGCAACCCCGAGCTGTGCCTGTCGCGGGCTGAATGGGCGCGGCGCTTTGGTGCCTTTATCCGCGAAGCCACGCCGGAGAACCTGCTGGGCTCAAGCATCTATTTCGATTTGCGTGTGGTGTGGGGCGACGAGCGCGGTTGTGAGCAACTGCGCCAGGGCATTCTGGATCAAGTGGCCGATAACCGGTTGTTCCAACGTATGCTGGCCGAGAACGCCTTGCGCCAGCGCCCGCCGGTCGGGCGTTTCCGCGACTTTGTGCTGACGCGCAAAGGCACCGAAAAGGCCACGCTCGACCTCAAGGTGCAGGGCCTTACACCTTTTGTGGATGGCGCACGCCTGTTGGCCCTGGCCAATGGTATTCACACCAACAACACCCTGGAGCGCCTGCGCCAACTGGTGGCCAAGGAGGTCATCGAACCGCTGGACGGCGCCGCCTATGAGGAGGCGTATCACTTTATCCAGCAAACCCGCATGCAGCAGCATCAGCTGCAAACCCGCGAGAACTTGCCGTATTCCAACCGTGTCGACCCCGACAGCCTCAACCACCTGGACCGGCGCATCCTGCGCGAATCCCTGCGCCAGGCGCAACGCCTGCAAAGCAGCCTGACGCTGCGGTATCAGCTGTGAGCCTGTTCGGTTGGTTGCGTAAGAAAAAGCCTGGGCTCGACGCAACCCAACAGCAGCGACTGGCGCATTTGCCCAAGCCCGCAGCCTTGGGCGACGGGTCTTTACGCGGGCAACGCTGGGTGGTGGTCGACCTGGAGACCAGCGGCCTGAACCTCAACCGCGACCAGGTGCTGTCTATCGGCGCAGTGGTCATCGAGGATGGCGCGGTGGATTTTTCGCAGATGTTCGAGCGCACCCTGCTACGGGCCAACACCAAGGTTGGCCCCAGCGTGTTGATCCACGGCCTCGGCCCCAGTGCGATTGCCGCCGGCAGCGACCCGGCCGAAGCCTTGCTGGATTTTATGGCCTTTGTCGGCGACAGCCCGTTGCTGGCGTTCCATGCGCCGTTCGACCAACACATGCTGTGCCGGGCGCTCAAGGACAGCCTGGGTTATCGGTTGGCCCATCCGTTCCTCGATGTAGCCGACATCGCCCCGCTGGTGTGCCCCGACGCGAATATCCGTGAAGCCGGGCTCGATGACTGGATCAGCCACTTCAAGCTGCACGTGGGCGAACGCCATCACGCCAGCGCCGATGCGCTGGCCACGGCGGAGCTGATGCTCATCCTGTTCAGTCGCGCACGTCAGCAGGGAATCGACAGCCCACGGGTACTGCAAGAGCGCTTGAGCCAATGGACACGGCGCAAACAAGCGCCCTCTTTCTAGCGCCCCGCTCGCCACAATAGATAATCGCGACAGGCCACTACCCGACAGACGCCAATTGCGCCCACTCCCGGCCTCTGACACAATCGCGAATAATTCTCGTTAGTTTAAACCCCTTATTTATTCGGTGATGCCTTGTCGTCGGTCCAACCCCCACACAGTGAGCTTGTTGGCGCGTTGTATCGCGACCATCGTGGCTGGCTGTTGGCGTGGCTGAGACGCAATGTGGCCTGCCCGAGCCGCGCCGAAGACCTGAGCCAGGACACGTTCATACGCCTGCTGGGCCGCGACGAACTGCGCGAACCCCGCGAGCCGCGCGCGTTTCTGGTGGCCATCGCCAAAGGGTTGCTGTTCGACTACTTCCGCCGCGCGGCTCTGGAACAGGCCTACCTCACCGAACTGATGCTGATCCCGGAAAGCGAACACCCCTCGCCCGAACAACAGCAACTGATCCTCGAAGACCTCAAGGCCATCGACCGCCTGCTCGGCAAGCTGTCGAGCAAGGCCCGCTCCGCCTTCCTCTATAACCGCCTCGACGGCCTGGGCCACGCCGAAATCGCCCAGCGCCTGGGTGTGTCGGTGCCGCGCGTGCGCCAGTACCTGGCCCAGGGCATTCGCCAGTGCTACATCGCGCTGTATGGCGAGCCGCTGTGACAGGCGCCAAACCGGTCACCGCCCGCGTGCTGGATGCGGCGATTGCCTGGCAACTGTCGCTGGGCTCAGGCGACGGCAGTCTGGTTGCACAGGAAGAGTTCGCCAAATGGCTGGCCAGCGATGAAGAACACGCACGCGCCTGGCGCCAGTTGGGCATGCTCGACCAGCGCTTCAGCATGGCCTCGGGCCCGGCGCGGGCGGCGTTGTTGCAGTCACGCCAAGGCATTCGCCAGCGCGTGCGCAAGCTGGGCAGCGGTCTGGCCAGCATCGCACTGGTGATTGGCCTCGCGCTGTTTGCCGGTGAACGTTACGTGCCCATCCACTATTGGCTGGCCGACCAACGCACGGCGACCGGCGAGCAACGCACGCTGAAACTGGCCGACGGCACGCTGATCAACCTCAACACCCACAGCGCCATTGACGTGCGCTTTGATGAAAAACGCCGATTGATCGTGTTGCAGGAAGGCGAAATCCTGGTCGAAACCGGCCACAACGATGCGCGGCCGTTCTATGTGCAAACCCGCGACGGCAGCCTGCGCGCCCTGGGCACACGGTTTATCGTCAAGCGCGAAGACGACGCCACGCGCCTGAGCGTGCTGCAATCTGCAGTAGCCGCCCAACCCGAGGCGTTGCATCAGGAACAGATTTTCAAGGAAGGGCAACAAGTGCTGATGCGCAGCGACGGCCTCGGCCCTGCGCTGGTGGTCACACCCGCCGCAGACGCCTGGACGCGCGGCATGCTGGTGGTCGACAACGCCCGCCTGGGCGATGTGGTTGCCGAGCTGAGTCGTTACCGCACCGGCTACCTGGGCGTGGACAAAAACGTGGCCGACCTGCGCATCACCGGCAGCTTCCCGCTGCACGACACCACGCTGGCGCTGAATGCCCTGCTGCCGACCTTGCCGGTGCAGATCGAGCAGCACACGCCGTGGTGGGTGACGGTGAAGGGTAAGCCTTAGGTTTTTCAGCGCCTGGGCGATCGCCTTCGCAGGCAAGCCAGCTCCCTCATTTATCGGTGTGCACACTTCCAAAGGTGGGAGCTGGCTTGCCTGCGATGAGGCCCTCAAAGCCACCTCAGAAAAATATTTTCACCCAGCCCTATCACTTTTTGATTCTCGTCCGGCACCTAGGCAATTGAGAAATATTTTCATTCAGGAGCCGCCCCATGTCCCGCACGCTAGACACCTTGTTGCGCCCCAGCCTGTTAGCCGTGGCCATTGCCTTCAGCGCCCCGCTGACGAGCACCGCGCTGATCGCCGCCGAGCAAGCTAGCAACGTGCGCGCCTACAACCTGCCGGCTGCGCCATTGGCCAGCACCCTGAACCAGATCGCCAGCCAGGCCGGCTTGGCGCTGACGCTTAACCCTTCGCTGGCAGCGGGCAAGATCTCGGCACCGGTCAAAGGCCAGTTCGATGCCCAGGGCGCGCTGCGTGAGGCGTTGCGTGGCACGGGGTTGCAGTTGGAGCAGAGCAGCGCGGGGACGTTTACGCTGGTGGCCATTCCTGAAGGTGTAGTGGCGTTGCCAGAGACCAGCATCATCGCCCAGGGCAGCGATGAAAGCGCTTGGGGGGCCGTCGACGGCTACCTGGCCAAACGCACCGCGGCCGGCACCAAGACCGACACCGCGCTGGTTGAAGCGCCGCGCTCGATCTCCGTCGCCACCCGCGAGCAGATGCAGGACCGCAACGTTCAGAACCTGGATGACGCGGTTAAATACATGCCCGGCATCGTGTCGGCCAGCTACGGCAGCGACACCCGCTACGACTGGATGCGCGTGCGCGGCTTCGAACCCACGCAATTCCTCGACGGCCTGCCACTGCCACGCGGCGTGTACGCCAACCCGAAAGCCGAAACCTGGAACCTCGACCGCCTCGCCCTGCTGCGTGGCCCGGCCTCGTCGGTCTACGGCCAAACGCCGCCGGGCGGCCTGCTGGACATGGTCAGCCGTCGTCCCAGTGAAGAACAAAGCAGCGCCATCCAGGTGCAATACGGCAGTGACAACTACCGCCAGATCAACTTCGCCAGCACCGGCAAGATCGATGATGAAGGGCAGTTTCTGTATGGCCTCAGTGGCGTGGTGCGCGATGCCGGCACCCAGATCGATCACATCGACAACAAGCGCTACAACATTGCGCCGAGCCTGACCTGGAATATCGACCCGGATACCAAGCTGACTTTTCTGTCGCAGTTCACCCGTGACGATACCGGTGCCACCAGCCAGTTTTTGCCCATTCAGGGCACCAAGATCAAATCACCATTGGGTGATATTTCCCATCACAAAAACCTGGGCGACCCGAACTACGAGTTCTACGACCGCACCTACTACGCACTGGGCTATGCCTTCGAGCATCGCTTTAATGACACCTGGCAGTTCCGTCAGAACCTGCGCTACACCAAGTCGGAGTTGTCATTTCAGACACTCACCGTAGGTGCATATCCCTACACGATGGTTGACGCAGACGGCAACGTCGGCCGCACCTCGACAAACGTGGACGAGAACATCGGCCAATTGGCCCTGGACAACAACTTCCAGGCCGACTTCGCCACCGGCGACATCTCCCACACTCTGTTGCTCGGCCTGGATCACCAGCGCACCGATACCTCTTACCTGTCGATTTACGGCGATGGCCTGAAGACCAACGTTAACAATCCGATCTACGGCCAGCCCATCGTTCGTCCCGCTCGCTCCGGGGCTTATTACGACTACAACCAGAAGACCGTGCAGACCGGCCTCTACGCTCAAGACCAGATGGCGCTTGACCAATGGCGCCTGACCTTGGGCGGCCGCGAAGACTGGGTGCATCAGGGCACCACCTACTTCAACCAGAAAGATGCGACCAATACCGACCGAATCAAACATTTCAGCGGCAACGCCGCACTCAGCTACGTATTTGATTCCGGCTTCGTACCCTATATTTCCTACGCTGAATCCTTCCAACCGGCGAGCAATGCCAGCGTCTCGGCGACCGAGTCCTACAAACCCACCGAAGGCAAACAGTGGGAACTGGGTATCAAGTACCAGCCACCGGGCTCGAACACTTTGCTCAGTGCCGCCGTGTATGACCTGACCCAGAAAAACGTGCTGGTAACCACCACTACCGCCGGCAGCATTCCAGTCACCAACCAGACCGGTGAAGTGAAAGTCAAAGGCCTGGAACTGGAAGCCGTGTCTGATGTAACCGACAACCTCAAAGTCATCGCTTCCTATACCCTGGCCAAATCCGAGGTGCAAAAAGGCGACTACAAAGGTAATCGTCTGCAACTGATGCCAAACCAGCAAGCAACCCTGTGGACAGATTACACCTGGCACACGGGAGTCCTCGACGGCTTCGGTATTGGCTTGGGTGCGCGCTACACCGGCAATACCTATGGCGACCAAGGCAATACGTGGTTGGGCAAGGCCGACGCCTACACCGTGTTCGATGCGGCCGTGCACTACGACCTCGGCCGTCTGGACAACAGCCTCAAAGGTGCCTCGGTGAAACTCAACGCCACCAACCTGTTCGACAAAGACTACATTTCAACCTGCGATGGTTTCTATTGCTACTACGGCGACCAACGCAGCGTCGTCGCCAGCGCCACCTATCAGTGGTAATCGGCTGAGTTAACAACCGGGCCGCCCCTGTGGGCGGCTTCGGTGTGCTTGAAGGCTAGAAAATGAAAAGCAAAACCATCCGCCGCTGGTCCTTCATCCACACCTGGACCAGCCTGATCTGCACGGTGTTCCTGCTGCTGCTCGCCCTTACCGGCCTGCCATTGGTGTTTCACCACGAGATCGACCACCTGCTGGGCAACGAGCCGGAACTGGCACAGATGCCCGCCGATACGCCGCAACTGAACCTTGAACAGTTGGTGGCCAAAGCCCAGGCTCATCGCCCCGGCGAGGCCATGCAGTACCTGGCGTGGGACGAAGACGACAAGAACGGCGTGATCGCGATCATGGCCGCCACGGCCGGCACCGAGCCCAACTCGTCCCACACCTTCATGCTGGATGCGCGCACCGGTGAGGCGGTGGAAACCCCGGCGGCCAATGGCGGGCTGACCCTGTTCCTGCTGCGTTTGCACGTGGATATGTTCGCCGGGCTGCCGGGCAAGTTGCTGCTGGCGTTCATGGGCATTCTGTTTGTGGTGGCGATTGTCTCGGGCACGGTGCTGTACCTGCCGTTTATGCGCCGGTTGAAGTTCGCCACCGTGCGTAAAGACAAGTCCACTCGCCTGCGCTGGCTCGACCTGCACAACCTGATCGGCGTGGTCACGTTGACCTGGGCGCTGGTGGTGGGCGTCACCGGCGTGATCAGCGCCTGCGCCGACCTGATCATCGCCGCCTGGCGCCAGGACAGCCTCAGCGCCATGATCGAGCCGTACAAAAACGCGCCGCCGCTGACCCAACGCGCACCGGCCACCGAACTGCTGAGCATCGCCGCCAAGGCCGCGCCCGGCATGGAGCCGGACTTTATCGCCTTCCCCGGCACGCGCTTTTCCAGCGAGCACCACTACGCGGTGTTCATGAAGGGCAGCACGCATCTGACCTCGCACCTGCTCACGCCGGTGCTGATCGACGCCAGCACCCTGGCCGTCACCGCCATCGCCGAACGGCCGTGGTACATGGACGCCATGGGCATGTCCCAGCCGTTGCACTTTGGCGACTATGGCGGCATGCCGATGAAGATCCTCTGGGCGGTGCTGGATGTGCTGACCATCATCGTGTTGGGCAGCGGCGTTTATCTGTGGATTGTGCGGCGCAAGGCTGCCAAGTCATGAAGCCGCGCCAGTCGAGTTTTTGGAAGGTGTTTGGCATTCCGCTGGGGGTTGGCCTGCTCAGCGCGGCGGGGTTGTTTGCGGCGCTGTTGGGTGACGGGTTGTGGGATTCGTTGAGTTGGGTGGGGTTGGGTGTTCCGGCTGCCATTGGGGCTTGGGCCTTGCTTAAGCGGCGCGGCTGAAGGCGCTATCGCAGGCAAGCCAGCTCCCACCTATTGAATTGTGAACACCGTTAAAGGTGGGAGCTGGCTTGTCGAGTCGTCGCACCGCTGCGATAGGGCCTTCAAAAACAACCACAATCCCTCTAGGCTAGCCTCTGCCTTCTCCGAGGAATGCCCATGTCCGCGTCCAGCATGACCTTGTTTCACAACCCCGCTTCACCCTTTGTTCGCAAAGTCCGCGTGCTGCTGATCGAGACTGGCCAGCAGGACCGCGTGGCCTTGCATGGCTGCATGCCGACGCCGGTCAACCCCGATGCACAGGTGGTGCAGGACAACCCCGTGGGCAAGATCCCGGCCCTGCGCCTGGCCGATGGGTCGGTGCTGCACGACAGCCGGGTGATCCTCGATTACTTCGACCACCAGCACGTCGGCAACCCGCTGATCCCGCGTGACGGCTCGGCCCGCTGGCGCCGCCTCACCCTCGCCTCGATGGCCGACGGTATCTTGGACGCCGCCGTGCTGGTGCGTTACGAAACCGCCATGCGCCCGGTCGAAAAACACTGGGACCAATGGCTGGAGGGGCAGCGCAACAAGATCCACCGCGCCCTCGCCGAGTTGGAAGCCGATGCAATTGCCGAACTGGCCAGCCACTTCGACATCGCCGCCATCGGCGTGGCCTGCGCCTTGGGTTACCTGGACTTTCGCCACCCCGACCTGCAATGGCGCGCCGGTAACCCCAAGCTTGCCGATTGGTATGCCGAGGTCAGCCAACGGCCTTCGATGCTGGAAACTCAGCCACCCAACTAACCTTCATCCACATTCCCTGTGGGAGCGGGCTTGCTCGCGAAAGCGGTGTGTCAGTCACAGTAGTTCCAACAGAGCCACCGCCTTCGCGAGCAAGTCGAATCGTCGCACCGCCGCTCCCACATTGGATGATGGTGTTGTTGAGGAAGTTGATCATCCCATCCCGCACCTGCTGATCTTCACGCAACCCAATCATTGCGCCACCTCCCGAACCTTGCGTTTACCCACGCCATACCAATCCAGCTTGCGCGTCAGCACCATCACCGTACCCAGCAAACCAAACAGCAACAGCGAGCCCATCAGCAGCGCGTAATCCTCAGCGCTGAGCAGCCCGTACAACAAGCCATACAACGCCGCCAACCCCGCCGAAAAGCCCAGGCCATGCACAACACTGCGCAGCACGTGGCACACGTAAAAACCAATCAACAACACACAGGCACTCGCCGAGATCAGGTAGGCCAACGCAAAGCCCAGGTGTTCGGACAACGACAACAACAGCAGGTAGAAAAACGCCAAGGCAACGCCCACCAATGCGTACTGGATCGGGTGCACTGCGAGGTTCTTCAGCACTTCGAACAGGAAGAAACCGGCAAACGTCAGGGCGATAAACAGCAGCGCATATTTGATCGCGCGGTCGCTCTTGAGGTACTGGTCCACCGGGTCGATGAAGTTCACGCCAAAGCTGCGGTTGGTGAAGTCTTCACAGCCCTGGCGGTCCAGGCAGGTTTGCAGGGCTTGTTCGAGGTTGGTGGAGAAAAACGAGGTCTGCCAGTTGGCGCTGAAGCCCTTGTCGGTGACCTCTCGCTGCGCCGGCAGGAAGTTGCCGATAAAGCTTGGGTGCGGCCAGTTGGACGCAAGTGACACCTGGCTGGTCTTGCCCACCGGCACCACTTGCAACTGCTCGGTGCCTTGCAGGCGCAGGTCAAAAGCGAAGTCCACCACGCCCGGTTGTTTGCTGTCCTGCGCGGGCAGCGTCACATGCACGCCCTCGCCCAACCAGTCCACTTGCGAGCCTGGCGAGAACGCCAGGCGTTGGCTGCCCAGCTCAAGCTTCAGGGCGTTTTCGATGCCACGAATATCGCTGATACCCACCGCCAGAAACGCCGGCTCGAAACGGTAATCGGCAAAGTTTTCGGTAATGCCCAACTGCGCCGGCAACTCGAAACGCCCACTGATGCGGTTGTCTGCATGGAACAGTCGCGCCTGGTAGATGCCGCGCGCACGCAACTCGGTTTGCACCTTGCCGTCGAGTTCAAAACGGTCCGGCAGAAAATACAGACGGCCGCGCTCTTCTCGGGTTTCCTCGTAGCGTTTGTTGAGCTTTTCATTGAGTTTCCACTCGCGCACGGTCTTGCGATAGGGCACCACCATGACCGGGCCGGTAATGCGTTGGCTGTAGCTGGAGCTGCGGGCGATGTCCATCAGCACGCCGTCGCGCAGTTGCTGGCGGTCGCTGATGATGCCGTTGATCATCAGCAGCGGAATCAGCAACAGCAGGATCAGCAGCGCAATGGCGCCAAGTTTGAACAGCAGGCTTCGGTTCATGGGGCTCTCCCTGTTTTGATGGGCAGAGCGTGAGCCGCGCGTGTGGGCGCTTTATGTGGGCACTGTGGAGACTGTGTGGAGATGCAGCACCACTTGCACGCCGCCCTGCACATTGCCGATCTGCAATGCGCCGCCGTGCAGCTTCATCACTTCTTCGACAAAGTTGAGGCCCAGGCCGGTGCTTTTGCGCCCGCTGACCGGGCGTGGCAACGAGTAGAAACGCTCGCTCAGGCGCGGCAGGGCGTAGTCGGGAATCGGCGCGGCCTGATTGAACAGGCTGACCTGCACGTCGTTGTGTTGCGTCTGCGCGCTGAAGCGCAAGGTGCCGCCCGGCGGGGTGAAATCCAAGGCGTTATCCAGCAGGTTGCCCAGCGCCTGGCGCAGCAGAAAAGGCTCACCGAAGACCTTCACATCCGCCGCTATCGTCTGTTCAACCTGCAAGCCAGCGCCTTCGATTCGCGCACATTGAGCCTTGAGTACCTCGTCGACCAGGGCCGCCAACGGCATGCGGGTCTGTTCTTCCAAACCCTGGCGTTGCTCCACCTGGGCCAGGTTGAGCAGTCGCTCGATCAACTGCTGCAAGCGCGCGCTTTCGCTGTCGATATTGCCGACAAAACGTTGCTGCTGCTCGCGGCTCATATCGCCCTGCAGCAATTCCGCGGCGCCGCGAATAGCCGCCAGCGGGCTTTTCAATTCGTGGGTCAGGGTGTGCACGTAATGCTCGACGTAGGCCTTGCCTTCCAGCTGCGTGCGCATGTGCTCCACAGCGGTAGACAACTGCTTGAGTTCGCCGCCTCGGTAATGCGGCAACTCGGCACGTCGCCCTTCACTCACCGCCTGGGCATACGCCGTCAGCCGATGCAGCGCCACGCTCAGCCACCACGACAGCAGCGCGCCCAGCAGCAGGCCCAACACCACCAACCCGGCGCCGTACCACAGCAGGCGGTTCTCGGTGCGATCAATATAGGGCTGCAACGAGCTGTTGGGCTTGGCCACCGTCACTACACCGATGATCTTGCCGTTGTCACGGATCGGCGCGCCCACGTGCATCACCGACGTGTTGGGGTCATCCAGTTCACTGCGGGTGGAGCGGGCGCCGTACTCGCCGCGCAGAGTCAAATACACGTCGTTCCACTTGGAATAGTCCTGGCCCACCGCTTCGCCCGTGGAGTCGAGCAGCACGATGCCATTGGCGTCGGTCACATAAATGCGGTGGTTAACCTGATTTTTCGGCAGGCCCCAGATGGTCGCGCCAGGCTGGCGACTGCCATAGGCTTTGAGCAACTCGGGCCAGTGGCTTTGGCCGAGGGTGCCGTTCTTTACGTCCAACCTCAGGATCTCGGCCAGCAAGTTGGCCGTGTCCACCAGGGTTTCTTCGGTGGACTGGCGCACGCCGGGGCGGATTTCCTTCATCACCGTGTTGAGCACAAAATAACCAGTAAGGCCGATAAACAGCGCATACACCAGGAAGATCCGCAGCCCCAGGCGCATCAGCTATGGCTCGGGCTGTAGCTGTAGCCGAGGCCGCGATGGGTCTGGATCGGCTCGGCATCCGCCGCAATACCGCGCAGTTTGCTGCGCAGGCTTTTGATATGGCTGTCGATATTGCGCTCATAGCCGGCATCGGCCGGCACGCCCACCGCGTCGAGCAATTGCTCGCGGCTGAACACCCGTTCGGGCTGCTCCAGCAGGCTTTGCAGCAGGCGGAATTCATGCCGCGTAAGGCTTAAAGCCTGGCCGCGATAACTGATCTGCATGCGCTCCAGGTCGACCTGGAACACGGCGGGCGCGGCGCCGGGACCGACGCGTTTGAGAATCGCCCGAACCCGCGCCGCCACTTCCCGTGGGCTGAACGGCTTGACCACATAATCGTCGGCGCCGATCTCCAGGCCCACCACGCGGTCGATCTCGCCATCGCGCGCACTGAGGAACATCACCGGCACTTCGCTGAAGCGGCGCAGTTGCTTGCAGGTTTCAAAGCCGCTGATGTCCGGCAGGCCGATGTCGAGGATGATCAGGTCGGCAGGCGTCTGGCGTTGATGGGCCAGCGCCTCCTGGCCAAGGCTCAGCCAGGTGGTGGTGAAACCCTCGCCTTGCAGGGCAAAGATCAGCGTATCGGCTATCGCCGCTTCGTCTTCGACAATCAGGATGTGCGGCATAGGCTCAATCAGCAGTCTGGTTTGTCGGCCGTGTAGCGACGGGCCGGGTTTACCGCCGCGCCGAACTCACGCAGGGCCTTGGCGCCGATCAGCAGCGGGTAGTTGAAGCTGCTGCGGTCGGTGAGGTTGACCTCCACGGTGCGCTTGACGTTGCCCAGGCACATTTCCAGGTCGATCACCGGGCGCTTGGCCACAGTGGCTTCGTCCTTGTCGTCGTCCTCGTCGGCGCGGCTTTTGATTTTGCTGATGCGCGAGACTTTGTGCTCGTAGACCTTGTCGCTGGCGTCCTTGCCGCCGAGGCGGAAGCGCACCCAGTCATCGCCATCGCGCTGGAAGGTTTCGATGTTGCGGGCCGACAGCGAGGCGGTGAGCGCGCCGGTGTCCATCTTGGCCTTGAAGGTTTGGCCGATCTCCGGCAGTTGGATGTATTCGTAGCGACCGTAGAGGGTCGGTTCGGCGGCCATGACGGGCACGGCAGCCAGGGCGAGCAAGGCAAGGAGCAGTTTCACGAAGTGATTTCCTTGAAAAGAAGTAGGCGGATTCTAGACCGCAAAAGCGTTGTTTAGTTAGATCGTTCCCACGCTCTGCGCGGGAATGCAGCTCTGGACGCTCCGCGTCAGCTCACATTCGTGCGGCAATTTGCGATTTGGCCTCTAGACTCAGCTTGCTTATCATGGCCCGTCCACCCGACTCCAAGAGTTACTTATGCGCCGCCTGCTCACCGGCTGTTTTGTCACACTGCTGTTATTGCTCAACACCCTGGTGCTGTTCGGCCCGTTGATGGTGTTTGCCCTGCTCAAGCTGGTGGCACCTGGCCGCTTTCGCGACTATGCCTCCCGGGCCGTGATGTGGATCGCCGAGACCTGGGCCGAGATCGACAAGCTGATTTTCGCGCTGTGCATCCCCACCCAATGGGACATTCGCGGCGGCGACGAGCTACGCGGCGACACCTCCTACCTGGTGATCAGCAACCACCAGTCCTGGGTCGACATTCCCGCACTGATCCAGGCACTGAACCGGCGCACGCCGTTCTTCAAATTCTTCCTGAAAAAAGAGCTGATCTGGGTGCCGTTCCTGGGCCTGGCCTGGTGGGCGCTGGATTACCCATTCATGAAGCGCTACACCAAGGCATTCCTGGCCAGGCACCCGGAGCTGGCGGGGCAGGATTTGAAGATCACCAAAGAGGCCTGCGAGCTGTTCAAGCGCCAGCCAGTGACGGTGGTCAATTACCTCGAAGGCACGCGCTTCAGCGAGGCCAAACGCAAACAGCAGGAATCGCCCTTTACCCGGCTGCTCAAGCCCAAGGCGGGGGGCGTGGCGTTTGTGCTGGCGGCGATGGGTGAGCAACTGGACGCGGTGCTGGATGTGACCGTGGTTTATCCATCTCAACAGCATCAGCAAAAAACACCGGGGTTCTGGGACTTGATCTGCGGCACAGTGCCGAAGGTGATCATTGATATCCGCACCCGTGAGCTGGACCCGGCGTTGTGGCAAGGGGATTACGAGAATGATCCGGCGTTTCGCCAGACCGTCCAGAACTGGGTGAACCAGCTCTGGATGGAGAAGGATGCGCGCATCGAGCAACTGCGCGCAGAGTCGCGTTAGCTGCCTGTGCCCCAGGCCGAGGCCAGCTTGCCCAGCACCGACTCGCTGGCGCCCTGGCCGCCCAGGTACTTGAGGATCACCGGGGCAAATTGGCTGACCATGCCACTGTCCATGCCCAACGCGCTAAAGGCGGTGTTCAAGTCGTTGGTGCTCTTCACGTTACCCAGCAAGCCGTCCAGGCCGCTGGTTTTGCTGCCGCCACTCTGGCCGAGCATCCCGCTCAAGGCGCCGAGGCTGCCCAGGGAGTTGCTGCCCGAGAGTTGATCCAGGCCCGGTACGCTCTTGCCCAGTTGCGAATAGTCGGTGCCGCTCAGTTTGTTCTTGGCCAGGCCCAGCATCGCGCCGGTGCCGCCCACGGCTTGTTCGGGGGTGATGTTCAGTTGCGAGGTCAGGGCGCTCAGCAGGCCGGCGGTCTCAGAGCTAGGCGCTGCAGCCGCCGCCTTGTTGTTGCTGCCCTGGGCACCGGAGACGGCATTGGCCACGTCACCGAGGCTGAAACCTGCGGCAAACACCGGGCTGGCGGCCACGGTCAACAGGCATGACAGGGCAAAACCGCGTGAAATCTTCATCAAGACAACCTCTGAATGTAGGAGCTAAAAGCACGCGTTTGACTGACAGTCCCGAAGGAATGTTCCCACCTGCAGATTAGTTCAGAAAAATCTGCATCCAACTGTTCCCCGCGTGCGTATATCCCACAAGCGCCGCCCGGAGTCGGATGGAATGAATGCTCAAGCTGGACTACCCTCTGCCTACCGTGCGCAGTCCCGTCGCCCTCGAACGAGAGCCTGGAGAAGCCCTATTTCCATTCATGATGCTGACCCGTTGCAGCCCTTGCTGGCCCAATGTGCCCTGGGCAACCGACAGGCGTTCGAGACCCTTTACCGCAGTGTTTCGCCACGGCTGCACGGTGTCGCGTTTCGTTTCATG
Source organism: Pseudomonas sp. FP2338 (assembly GCF_030687515.1). Classification (NCBI taxonomy): domain Bacteria; kingdom Pseudomonadati; phylum Pseudomonadota; class Gammaproteobacteria; order Pseudomonadales; family Pseudomonadaceae; genus Pseudomonas; species Pseudomonas sp. FP2338. The sequence continues at coordinate 5,917,232 of NZ_CP117436.1, forward strand.
GGGCGCGCAGACCTGGCCGAAGAAGTGCTGCAGGAGGCCTTTGTGCGTATCTGGTACAACGCTTCGCGCTACGAGGCCCATTTGGCCGCGCCGATGACCTGGATGGTCAACATCACCCGCAACTTGGCCATCGACCAATTGCGCAAACACCGCGAACAGCCATTAGCTGAGGGCCAGCAAGACGCCATGCTCGACGACAGCCCCAGCGCCTACGAACAGCTCGACAGTGAGCGCGAAGCCCGCGCCCTCAACCGCTGCCTCGACACCCTCGACGGTATGCAACGCCAATCAATCAGCGTGGCTTACTTCCAGGGCCTGTCGTGCTCGGAACTGGCCGACCACTTGGCGGCGCCCCTGGGCTCGGTCAAATCCTGGATTCGCCGCGGCATGGAGCGCCTGCGCAGGTGCCTTGAATCATGAACTACCAAACCACCACCCTGCGCCGCGCCCTCGCTGCCGATTACGCCATCGGGCTGATGCCCGCCACTGCCCGTCGGCGCTTTGAAAACCTGCTGCTGGACGATGCCGCGCTGCGCGTCGAACTCGGCCATTGGCAGGATGCCCTCGCCAGCCTGACTGGCGCCGTGCCCGAGCGGCCGGTGCCGGATCATGTGTGGGCAGGCATCAAGGCACGCATTGAGCCGCAAGTGCTGCACGTGCCGGCGAAGAAACCATTCTGGATGAGTTTCCGACTGCTGGCCGCTGCCTGCGCGATCGTCGTGGCGGTGTTGGTGGGCGTGCTGTATCAGCGGGACATCGGCGCCGAATACAACGCCACGTTGGTCGCGGCCAACCAGCAGCCGGCGTTGCAGGTGCAGGCGTTTGGCGATCACCTGCAAGTGGAGCCGCTGACGTTGGCGGCTGTAGAGCCGACGCGTGCCCTGGAACTGTGGGTCATTGCGGCCGGTGGCAAACCCGTCTCCCTGGGCTTGGTGCCCACCTCGGGTAAAGGCCGAATCGAGCTGAGCAAGGAACAGCAAGCGCTGCTGACTGCACCCGCGACCCTGGCCGTCAGCCTGGAGCCAGAAGGTGGTTCACCGACCGGGCAACCCACCGGACCGGTGCTGTATCAAGGCGCACTGGCCTCTCGCTGACACAACTCAATCAATGTGGGAGCTGGCTTGCCTGCGATGGCGGTGGGTCAGCCAAGGATAAGTTGACTGGCCCGCCGCCATCGCAGGCAAGCCAGCTCCCACATTTGAGCTTCATTGGCCGAGCGACTTGCTCCCGGCGGAGGATGGCGCTTATAGTTCGGCGGTCGTCCATATGGCGACACGGGTTTGGCGACTCGGGTGAATGGTGCAAAAGCTTCTGCTTTTTTGCAGGTTCTTTTGCGTCCGCAATAGCTGCTTTCATGGTGGCTGTGCGCGGGAGACCTTCGGGTCTGCCGGTTCCATTCCCGGTTCGCCAACCTGCGTACAGCTGCCACCCATTCGTTTGGCGACGAATAAGTGTGTAGCCCACTTCTACTTGAATGGGTTTTAAAACATGAACCGATACATGCCGCTCACCGGCCACGACGCCACCACGCCCTCCCTGCTCATCGACACCCAAGTCCCACTCGACGTGCTCCACGACGCCGCCGTCTACCGCATCCGCGCGGTCACCCAAGTCATGGAAAACCTGGCGTTTCGCGAAGGCCTGAACACCGACAACCTTGTCCTCCAGGACTTCGCCCTGCTCTGCGCCATTCCATTGCGCGATGGCTGTGATCTGCTGGATGTGATCAGCCGGCGCCTACAGGCCTAAACACCAGATACAAAAAGGGCGACCCACAGGTCGCCCTTTTATTTGCCCCAAGCCTTACGCCGCACTAAACATCTTATGCGGATCAATCACAAACTTCTTCGGCACACCCGCATCAAACTCGCCGTACCCACGTGGCGCGTCATCCAGGCTGATCACCTGCACACCGACGATTTCCGCAATGTTGATACGGTCCCACATGATCGCCTGCATCAGTGCGCGGTTGTACTTCATCACCGGGGTTTGCCCGGTGTGGAAGCTGTGGGATTTGGCCCAGCCCAGGCCAAAGCGAATGCTCAGGCTGCCCATTTTTGCGGCGGCGTCCACAGCACCCGGGTCTTCGGTAACGTAGAGGCCAGGGATACCGATTTTGCCCGCCACGCGCACCACGCCCATCAGCGAGTTGAGCACGGTGGCCGGGGCTTCGGCCTTGGCGCCTTCATGGCCGTGGCCACGGGCTTCGAAGCCTACGGCGTCTACCGCGCAGTCCACTTCCGGCTCGCCCAGCAATGCAGCGATTTGTTCGTGCAGCGGGGTGTCTTTGGACAGGTCGGCAATCTCGAAACCCTGGGCCTTGGCGTGGGCCAGGCGGATTGGGTTGACGTCGCCGATGATCACTACCGCTGCGCCGAGCAGGCGTGCGGAAGCAGCAGCGGCCAGGCCGACCGGGCCGGCGCCTGCGATGTAGACGGTGCTGCCTGGGCCAACGCCGGCAGTGACGGCGCCGTGGTAGCCAGTCGGCAGGATGTCGGAGAGGCAGGTCAGGTCACGGATTTTCTCCATGGCCTTGTCGCGGTCCGGCAGTTTGAGCAGGTTGAAGTCGGCATACGGCACCAGCACGTATTCGGCCTGGCCGCCGGTCCAGTCGCCCATGTCGACGTAGCCGTAAGCGCCACCGGCACGGGCCGGGTTGACGGTGAGGCACACGCCGGTGTGTTGCTCTTTGCACGAGCGGCAACGGCCGCACGCCACGTTGAATGGCACCGACACCAGATCACCGATCTTCAGGTTCTCGACGTCGCTGCCCTTCTCGATCACTTCGCCGGTGATTTCATGCCCCAGTACCAGGCCGGTCTGGGCAGTGGTGCGGCCGCGCACCATGTGTTGGTCGGAGCCGCAGATGTTGGTGGAGACCACGCGCAGGATGACGCCGTGCTCAATCTTCCTGCCACGGGGGTCCTGCATTTTGGGATAGTCGATTTTCTGTACTTCGACCTTGCCGTTGCCGAGATACACGACACCACGATTACCAGACATGCTTTCACCTCGCTGTTGTTTTTATGGAACCGCGTCGCCCAGGCAGGCGGCGCGTTTAAGTGCTCGGGTACAGATGCTGTTTCCTTGTGTTGTTGCTGATGGCCTCATCGCAGGCAAGCCAGCTCCCACATTTGAAAGTATTCACAAGTCAAAATGTGGGAGCTGGCTTGCCTGCGATGGCGGCCGTCAGAGCACCACCGTTCGATTGGCGTTCAAAAACACCCGCCGCTCAATGTGATACCCCACCGCCCGGGCCAGTGTCAGCCCTTCAATATCGCGCCCCTTGGCAATCAAATCCTCGGGATAGTGGCTGTGGTCCACCACCTCCACGCCCTGGGCGATGATCGGGCCTTCATCCAGATCGTTGTTGATGTAATGCGCCGTGGCGCCCACCAGTTTCACGCCCTTGTTGTACGCCTGGTGATATGGCTTGGCGCCCTTGAACCCCGGCAGCAACGAGTGGTGAATGTTGATGGCCTTGCCATCGAGCTTGCGGCACAGCTCCGGCGACAGCACTTGCATATAGCGCGCAAGAATCACCAGTTCGGCGCCGGTTTCTTCAATCACTTGCCACACCTGACGCTCCTGGGACGGCTTGTCGTTGGGGTCGAGGGGGAAATGGTAGTAGGGAATCTGGTGCCAGTCGGCCAAAGGTTTCAAATCAGGGTGGTTGGACACCACCGCGACCACGTCCATCGACAGTTGGCCGATGCGCTGGCGGTACAACAAATCGTTGAGGCAGTGATCGGCCTTGGACACCATGATCACCACTTTTGGCCGGTAGTTCGGCGCCGTCAGCTCGAAGATCATGCCAAAGGCTTCACCGCGCGTGGCCAGGCCATCGCGGAAAGCCTGCTCGTCAAAACCCTCGGGCTGACGGAATTCCACGCGAATAAAAAACCGGCCCGAAAGGCGGTCATCGAACGAATGGTGCTCGGTGACGTAGCAGCCCTGCTCGAACAGGTAGCGGGTGACCGCGTCCACCGTGCCGAGCACGCTGGGGCAGTCGGCGGTCAAAATCCATGTATCGGGTGCGCGGCTCATACTGAAATCCTCAGGCCTTTGTGGCGAGGGGGCTTGCCCCCGTTGGGCTGCGAAGCAGCCCTGAAACCAGCAAACTCGGTGGTCTCAGGAAAATGCAGTGCGTTCATTGGGACCGCTGCGCGCTCCAACGGGGGCAAGCCCCCTCGCCACAACAGCCCTCTCGCCACGAAATTTTGATTAGGCTTGAACGCTCAGGCCAAACTCAGCCGAGGCATCCTGCAACCACAACCACCAGTAATCCGAAAAGCTGCGACGAATCAGCAGTTCCCAGGTGTCTTCAGCCGTGTGACGGATCACCAACTGCGACTTGGCGAACACAGTTCCCACCGCCTTGCCCACAGGGAAGTTGTTGGGGTGCACGTCGTAGCTGGTGGACTTCATCAGCACGTCGCGCACATTAGGGCCGCTGAGTTCGAGGATCTGCTGGCCGCCGCTGACGTTAACGATCTGGATATGCAGCTCGCCCAGGGCAGCACGCAGGTTTTGTTCGGCGGCAAATTCTTCGCCGCTTGGCACGATCAACAGCCACTCGTCCGGGCCAAGCCATTGCAGGCTGGTTTCGCCTTTGCCGATGACCTGGAGTGCGCCGGGCAGTTCGATGCCGAGGGCTTTGTGCACACCGGCAGCGAATGCGGCGTCATGGCCATCGCCACGAATCGTCAGGTGGCCGAGGAGTTTCTTTTCACGCACGGTCACGCCGGCGTTCTTGCGGCCCTTGCCGACCAGGCTGGCGAGGTCGGCATGGTGCAGCGACGACTCGGCCTTGGCGCCGGCGGTAGGGCGTTGTTGGTAAACATTGGCTGCTGTCATAAAGCACCTGTCTGAATTCTGTGGTGACTGCTCTGGCCTCATCGCGGGCAAGCCCGGCTCCCACAGGGGAACGCATTCCAAATGTGGGAGCTGGCTTGCCTGCGATGCAGGCGCCTCGATCTATCAGATGTTCTGCCGCTCGCCTTTCGGGTCAAAGAACACCGAGGACACAATCTCTGCCTCGATCACGCTGCCATCCGCCTGCGGTGAGAACACTCGCTCACCCATACGCTTCAAGCCACCCTTGACCACCGCCATCGCAAACGAATAACCCAGCGAGTTGTGCGCATAGCTTGAGGTCACGTGACCGACCATCTTCATCGGGATCGACTGTTTAGGGTCGAACACCAATTGCGCGCCTTCCGGCAGCCATACATTCGGGTCAATCGGCTTCAAGCCCACCAGCTGCTTACGCTCTTCACGCACGCAGTCTTCACGGTTCATCCCGCGCCAGCCGATCCACGAGAACGGTTTGGTGCGGCCTACGCACCAGCCCATGTTCAGGTCGTCCGGGGTCATCGAGCCGTCGGTGTCTTGCCCGACGATGATGAAACCCTTCTCGGCGCGCAGTACGTGCATGGTCTCGGTGCCGTACGGCGTCAGGTTGTACTTCTTGCCGGCCGCAACGATCTGTTCGAGTACGCCCATGGCATAGTCGGCCTGCACGTTGACTTCATACGACAGCTCGCCGGTAAACGAGATACGGAACACCCGCGCCGGTACGCCGCCAACCAGGCCTTCTTTCCAGGTCATGAACGGGAAGCCGTCCTTGTCCAGGTCGATGTCGGTAACTTCCGCCAGCAGCTTGCGGCTGTTGGGGCCGGACAAGGTCATGGTTGCCCAGTGGTCGGTGACCGAAGTGAAGTACACCTTGAGGTCTGGCCACTCGGTCTGCTGGTAGATTTCCAGCCACTGGAGTACGCGTGCCGCGCCGCCGGTGGTGGTGGTCATCAGGAAGTGGTTGTCGGCCAGGCAGGCGGTCACGCCGTCGTCGAAGACCATGCCGTCTTCCTTGCACATCAGGCCGTAGCGCGCCTTGCCCACGTCGAGCTTGGTCCAGGCGTTGCTGTAGATGCGGTTGAGAAACTCGCGGGCATCCGGGCCTTGAATGTCGATCTTGCCGAGGGTGGATGCATCCAGCAGGCCGACGCTGTCGCGCACGGCCAGGCATTCGCGCTTCACGGCGGCGTGCAGGTCTTCACCGTTACGCGGGAAGTACCAAGGGCGTTTCCATTGGCCGACATCTTCAAACTCGGCGCCGTTCTTAACGTGCCAGGCTTGCAGCGCGGTGTAGCGCACCGGCTCGAAAATGTGCCCACAGTGACGGCCCGCCACGGCGCCGAAGGTCACCGGCGTGTAGTTGGGGCGGAACATGGTGGTGCCCATCTGCGGGATGGTCACGTTCAGCGAGCGGGCCGCAATGGCCAGGCCGTTGACGTTGCCGAGCTTGCCCTGATCAGTGCCGAAGCCCAGCGCGGTGTAGCGTTTGACGTGCTCGACCGACTCGAACCCTTCGCGGGTCGCCAGCTCAATCGCAGCAGCGGTGACGTCGTTTTGCAGGTCGACAAATTGCTTCGGCGCCCGTGCGGTCGGCTTGTCATGGGGCACCTGGTAAATGCCCAGGGTCGGCTCTTCCAGACGGCTCAAGGCTTTTGGCAGCGTGCCTTCCACCGGCGCAAACCCGGCTTCGCTGGCCGCGCGCACGCCGCCTTCAAAACCATCGGCCAGGGAATCGCCGAGGCCGTAGACGCCATTGATACCGCCGACGCACACACGTTTTTGCGGGGCTTCACCCGGTACAAAACCGAGGATGTCTTCACGCCAGGTCGGCTTGCCGCCCAGGTGCGAAGCCAGGTGAACCACTGGGCTGTAGCCGCCGGAGCTGGCCACCAGGTCGCAGTCCAGCCACTCGCCGGGGCTGGTGACTTTGTGTGCTTTGACGTCAATCGCCGCCACACGCGCAGCGGTCACGTGTTTGCTGCCACGGGCTTCGATCACGGCGCTGCCGGTGAGGATGCGAATACCTTTGGCGCGGGCTTCTTCCACCAGCGCGCCGCGTGGGTTGTGACGCACATCTGCCACGGCGACCACTTGCAGGCCCGCATCGAGCCAGTCCAGCGCGACGCGGTAGGCGTGGTCGTTGTTGGTCGACAGCACCAGTTTTTTGCCGGGTGCCACGCCATAGCGGCGCACGTAGGTGGAGACCGCACCGGCGAGCATATTGCCCGGCACGTCGTTGTTGCCGTACACCAGCGGACGCTCGCACGCACCGGTCGCCAGCACCACACGCTTGGCGCGCACACGGTGGATGCGCTGGCGCACCTGGCCGATGGGCGCACGGTCACCGAGGTGGTCGGTGAGGCGTTCGTGGATGGTCAGGAAATTGTGGTCGTGGTAGCCGTTGACGGTGGCACGCGGCAGCAGCACCACGTCCGGCAGGGCTTTGAGTTCTGCGATCACATTGGCAACCCACTCGGCCGCCGGCTTGCCGTCGAGGCTTTCACGCGAGTCCAGCAAGGAGCCGCCGAATTCTTCCTGTTCGTCCGCAATGATCACGCGGGCACCGCTGCGCGCAGCGGCCAGTGCAGCGGCCAGGCCAGCAGGGCCGGCGCCCACAATCAGCACGTCGCAGTGGCGGTTGAAGTTGTCGTAGGTGTCCGGGTCGTTCTCGGTTGGCGAGCGGCCAAGGCCTGCAGCCTTACGAATGTACTTCTCGTAGGTCATCCAGAACGATTGCGGGTACATGAAGGTTTTGTAGTAGAAGCCCGGCGGCATCAGCTTGCCGCCGACCTTGCCGAGAATGCCCATCACGTCATTGTTGACGTTCGGCCAGCCGTTGGTGCTGGTGGCGACCAAACCCTGGTACAGCGCCTGTTGCGTGGCGCGCACGTTGGGAATCTGGGTGGCTTCGGTGGCGCCGATCTGCAGCACTGCGTTCGGCTCTTCGGCGCCGGCGGCAAAGATGCCGCGTGGGCGCGAATACTTGAAGCTGCGGCCGATGATGTCAACGCCATTGGCCAGCAATGCTGCGGCCAGGGTGTCGCCCTCAAAGCCTTTGTAGCTCTGGCCGTTGAAGGTAAACGTCAGGGCTTTGTTGCGGTCGATGCGACCACCGTTGGACAGGCGATTGATCTGGCTCATACCTTCTCTCCAGAAGCCTTGGCGGTGAATTGCGGCTTGCTGCCAATCTTGTAGGTTTCAAGAATTTCGTAGGTCAGGGTGTCGCGGGTGGCGTTGAAGTACTGACGGCAACCGGCGGCGTGAATCCACAGTTCGTGGTGCAGCCCACGAGGGTTGTCACGGAAGAACATGTAGTCGCCCCACTCTTCATCGGTGCAGGCATTCGGGTCCAGCGGGCGCGGGATGTGCGCTTGGCCGGACGCGTGGAATTCCTCTTCGGAGCGCAGTTCGCCACAGTGAGGACAGAAGATATGCAACATAGGGAATTTCTCCTGTTAGTGGGCGACGGCCGCAGCGCCGTGTTCGTCGATCAACGCACCGTTGTGGAAACGGTCGATGGAAAAAGGCGCAGCCAATGGGTGCATTTCACCCTTGGCCAGGCTGGCGGCAAACACGTTGCCTGAGCCCGGCGTGGCCTTGAAACCACCGGTGCCCCAACCGCAGTTGAAGAACATGTTCGGCACCGGCGTCTTGGAGATGATCGGGCAGGCGTCCGGCGTGGTGTCGACGATGCCGCCCCACTGACGGTTCATGCGCACCCGCGACAGCACCGGGAACATCTCGACGATGGCCTGGATGGTGTGTTCGATCACCGGGTACGAGCCGCGCTGGCCGTAGCCGTTGTAGCCGTCGATACCGGCGCCGATCACCAAGTCGCCCTTGTCGGACTGGCTGATGTAACCGTGCACGGCGTTAGACATGATCACGCTGTCGATAATCGGCTTGATCGGCTCGGACACCAGCGCTTGCAGCGGGTGGGATTCGATCGGCAGGCGGAAACCAGCCAGCGAAGCCATATGCCCGGAGTTACCGGCAGTGACCACACCGACGCGCTTGGCGCCGATAAAACCCTTGTTGGTTTCGACGCCGATGCACACGCCGTTTTCCTTGCGAAAGCCGATCACTTCGGTCTGCTGGATCAAGTCCACGCCGAGTGCGTCAGCCGCACGGGCAAAGCCCCAGGCCACGGCATCGTGACGGGCCACGCCGCCGCGCCGTTGCACGGTGGCGCCGAGTACCGGGTAGCGGGTGTTTTTTGAGCAGTCGAGGTACGGAATCTCGTCGGCCACTTGTTTGGCATTGAGCAGTTCGCCGTCCACACCGTTGAGGCGGTTGGCGCTCACGCGGCGCTCCGAATCCCGAATGTCTTGCAGGGTGTGGCACAGGTTGTAGACGCCGCGCTGGGAGAACATCACGTTGTAGTTCAGGTCCTGGGACAGGCCTTCCCACAGTTTCATCGCGTGTTCGTACAGGTGCGCCGACTCGTCCCACAGGTAGTTGGAACGCACGATGGTGGTGTTGCGCGCGGTGTTACCGCCGCCCAGCCAGCCTTTCTCGACCACGGCCACGTTGGTGATGCCGTGTTCTTTGGCCAAATAGTAAGCCGTCGCCAGACCATGCCCGCCGCCGCCGACGATAACCACGTCGTAGACCTTTTTCGGTGTGGGCGTGCGCCACATCTTCTGCCAGTTTTCGTGGTGGCTGAGTGAGTGCTTGAAGAGGCCGAAGCCCGAGTAGCGTTGCATAGTCATTACTCCAAAACCGCGCTCAGCGATAAACCGGGAAATCAGCGCACAGGGCAGACACGTGCTTGGCCACGTTGGCCTCAACATCGGCATCGCCGAGGTTGTCGAGGATGTCGCAGATCCAGCCGGCCAGTTCGACGCATTGCGGCACCTTGAAACCCCGCGTGGTCACCGCCGGGGTGCCGATGCGCAGGCCCGAGGTCACGAACGGCGACTGCGGGTCATTCGGCACGGCGTTCTTGTTGACGGTGATATGGGCGCGGCCGAGGGCGGCGTCCGCCTCTTTGCCGGTGAGGCCCTGGCGAATCAGGCTGACCAGGAACAGGTGGTTATCGGTGCCGCCGGACACCACGTCGTAGCCGCGCTTGATAAACACGTCAGCCATGGCTTGGGCGTTGTCGATGACCTGCTGTTGATAGGCTTTGAAACCTGGCTCCAGCGCTTCCTTGAAGCACACGGCCTTGCCGGCGATAACGTGCATCAGCGGGCCGCCCTGGGCGCCGGGGAACACGGCAGCGTTGAGTTTCTTCTCGATGGCTTCGTTGGCCTTGGCCAGGATCAGGCCGCCACGCGGGCCGCGCAGGGTTTTGTGGGTGGTGGTAGTGACCACATCGGCGTACGGCAGCGGGTTCGGGTACAGGCCAGCGGCAACCAGGCCGGCGACGTGGGCCATGTCGACGAACAGCAGCGCCCCCACTTTGTCGGCGATCTGGCGAAAGCGCGGGAAATCCAGGGTTTTTGAGTAGGCAGAGAAACCGGCGACGATCATTTTCGGCTGGCACTCAACGGCCAGGCGCTCGACTTCGTCGTAATCGATCAGGCCGGTGTCGGTGTTGATGCCGTACTGCACGGCGTTATACAGCTTGCCTGAAGACGACACTTTGGCGCCGTGGGTCAAGTGGCCGCCATGGGCCAGGCTCATACCCAGGAGGGTGTCGCCCGCATTGATCAGCGCCAGGTACACCGCGCTGTTGGCAGACGAGCCGGAGTGCGGCTGCACGTTGGCATAATCGGCGCCGAACAGCTGTTTGGCGCGTTCGATGGCCAGGGCTTCAACCTTGTCTACATGCTCGCAGCCGCCGTAGTAGCGCTTACCTGGGTAGCCTTCGGCGTATTTGTTGGTCAGGCCACTGCCCTGGGCTTCCATGACGCGTTTGCTGGTGTAGTTCTCTGACGCGATCAGCTCGATATGATCTTCCTGACGCTGCTCCTCGGCATTCATCGCCGCCAGCAATGCGTCGTCATACCCTTGGATCTGGTCTTTTTTGCTGAACATCGCGTCTCTCCCAGCCTTTCGTATTGTTGAGGCCCTCGCAGGGCCCTTTGATGCGATGGTAGGGCTGGCGCAGTGAGGTCAAATGCCTACGCACGCCACGCAAAGGTGCGTTTACGACATGGCTTCGCGGGTGGGCGATAAAACACTGAGATGGCTTGGGCCGCCTGAAGATTTAGAAACAGAAACCTGACACTTTAAGCCTCACAAGCCTGAAAACTTGGCTACGCTTGCCAATCAAACAGCGCCAGCTCATGCATTCGACGCATTCACTGTTCAATCCAGAAGATTGAACGCCCTACACCGTCGAGGAACGCTGGCATGGTGCTACTTAACCAAGTGATGGCTATCTGCAAACGCCTGGCCCCCCATGGCTGGCACACTCTGTTGCTTCAGCACGGTCTCGACATCCTGGCGACCAACCTAGAAGCCGAACTGGGTAAAACACTGAAACCAGACCGCACACTGGCGGGCTTTGAAGACTTTGCCCTGGCCGCAACACGTGGCATTGAACCTGGCCAACCCGCACACAGCCTGCTGTACCACGCGCTGGCCCACCCCAACGTGACAAGCGATGCCAAGGGCGGCCCACTCCAGGCGTATCCCACACCGGCAGAACTTGAAACCGTGCTCAACTACGTTTACGCCCGACAGGCGCCCAGCCTTGCGCAACTGAGGGCGCGTGCCAATGGACGGCCCATGGCAGTCGTCGTGTTTGCGCTGGAGTACCGCGCAGCACCGGACACGGTGCACAAGGTTCAGGCCGATTTGTGTTTTTCGCGGACAGGCATAGCAAGGGTGGGCACTGCCGCGGCGTTGTACGACGCTTCAAGCAGAGGTTTCCTGCCGTTTGTAGAAGGTCAAAATCACGCTATCCGGGTTCTGCCGGCGCGCTACAGCGCCTACGTCGCGGTGCAGCTTAAGGGCGACCGTGCCCGTTTTGGCCCTATGCGTTTTGATTCAGACGACGCAGACATGGATTTTTGGGTGCCTGTTCATAAACTGTTCAACGGCAACGAGTGCATTGCGGGCCTCACCGTTGATGTTCGCCTTCAAGCGCTGCACAAAAACGAGAAATTACGCCGCATACACCTGGAGTTGGGGCCAGATGCCGGCTGGGATGAGCCCCATATCAGCCAACCGCCCTTCATCATCACCGATGGCCTGGCAGACTGGCTTCCAGAGCACACTTATGGCACCGGCTTAATGGCCGCTACGCCCCGTGCACGACTGATTGAACCGGCTCAGTATCAAGGCAAACCCTTGACGTTCAATGTGCCCGACGACCCCGACATTTTCATCTCCAGTTTGCGAATTGACAAGGGCGCTTCGGAATACGTGCATATTCGCCATAAAGTCGATGCAGCGGGCAATATCACCAACCTCAATCGCCGATCAGACCTGTTTGCCGAGTTGCAGAAGGGTAACTTCAGGGCTCAGCACTACCTGGACTTTACCGCCGACGGACGCATTCAAGCCCACTGCGCGGCGCTGGACACTGCCATCCCACAACGGGTGCCGGCGTATTCACTGATCTGCGCGCCGGACTTCTATCCTCTTTGCAAGCAGCGACACCTGATCGAATGGCTCGAAAGCCTGGACCCCGATATTCGATACACGGTCTTTCGCGTAGAGCCGGAATGTTTGTCCGATTCGCGATACCCCGCCAATATCCAGTCTTTTCCGGAGTCTTTTTCCAGCAAGGACCACGGCATCACTGCGATTGTGGCCCAGCTCGATTCCTCGCCCAACCGGGCTACGCCGCTGACGCCAATCGTTACGCCTGCACGGTGCGCGTGGTGCCTTCCCGATGCGGGCGCCGGGGTATTCGCGCCAGGCTGGGATGTTGGCCTCGTGACGACTGACCCCGCATTGGGCAGCGTGGTGCACCTGGCAGCCTACAGGCTGGGCAGCCCATTCCCCGAGGATGCCAAGCTCTGCGCAGCGTTGAGCTCATTCTGGCCTGCAGTTGCACCCGACTCAGCGCAAGCCTATCCACCAAACGCCGGGGCGGGACCGACCATAAAACCCATGCTGGATCAGGAGATCGGCAAAAGTGGCGGTTTCCCGTGGGATGGCGTACCCGCTCCCAAAAAATACGTCGCCAATGGCGCACCCCACAGAGCGTACGAAACTTACTTCTATACCGACTACACAGAGAACGCACTGAACGGGAAGTTCTCATTGGCACTCACAGGCAAAATCGACTCACAGGAATATCAGCGGCGAATCGATGCTTTCCGGCGAGTCAAACTGTCATTGGGCGCCACATCTGGAAATTGGTTTATCGACACATTCAGCCTGGCAACGCCCGGTGACTCCAACGTCGTTACGCTGAACACAAACCTGCAAGTTGGCCCCAAGGACATAGGCTACCGAATCGAAGTGTTTCGCTACACGCCGGTTGATTCACCCGCGTTTGACCAAGCGCGTATCAGGCTGACGGAAACCTTTACTTATTTGGTATGGCCGCACGTTATGTTGCGCCAACAGGGTGTCAGACCCTGGCAGCGCGTTTAGGCTTGGCCATGCCCGACAGCGCAGGCCACTATGACGTGATCATAATCGGTGCCGGCCCGGCGGGTTGCTCGGCGGCCATTTCCTGCGCTCAACAGGGCTTGAAGGTGGCACTGATTGAGCGCCTGCCTTTTCCGCGCCACCGCCCGGGCGAAACCCTGCACCCCGGCATAGAGCCGCTGCTTCAGCAACTGGGCGTGGCTGAAAAAATCCGTGGCGATGCCTTCGTCCGGCCTGCGGGCACTTGGGTAAAATGGGACAAGGAACGACACTTTGTGCCTTTCGGGCAAGACCAAAGCGGGCCTTGGCGGGGGTTTCAGGTTCCCCGGGCAACGCTGGACGGGTTGCTGTTGGATCAAGCTGTCGCCTTAGGTGTCCACGTCCTGCAACCCTGCCAGGCAAAGAGCGTGTTGCAGATAAAAGATCGAGTGGTAGGCCTCCAGACGCAGGCCGGGCAACTGTTTTGCAGGCACCTTATTGATGCCAGTGGCGCTCACGGCTGGCTGGCACGCCAATTAAGGCTGACCTCGCATCGCTGCTCACCCACGCTGACAGCCGTGTATGGCTATAAGCGAGGAACAGTCCAGGAGAGCGCCCTCGGCATCTTCGCAGACCCATCGGGCTGGTATTGGACGGCTCACATCGGCCAGCAGCTTTATCACTGGACGCGACTGCGCTTTGTGCACGATAAATCGCCGCAGATAGCGGCTGTTCCGGCCTGTTTTGAACAATTACCCTGTGAAGGAACGATCCGGGGTGCCGATGTCACTTGGTCAATCTGTGACCAGTCGGCGGGTAACGGCTATTTCATCATCGGAGACGCCGCCAGTCGGTTGGACCCGGGCGCCTCTCATGGGGTACTCAAGGCGCTGATGTCCGGCATGATGGCTGCGCAATGTATTGTCGATGAAAGCGTCAACCCAATGCACAGGCAGGCTATTTCACTTCAATATCGCCAATGGCTGCGGGATTGGTTCGAGCGCGACGTACAAAAAATGCGCGACTTCTACGCAGCTCATCCGTTTCCACCTTGTTGGCTCGGGTCGGCGTCAGCCAATGGCCTTTCGAACTCCCCACAAGAGTAAAAAATGTAACGGATACAGCGCGTACGCCCAGCGGCGCATGGCTGGTGGCGAGACGTTTTTGCCGTATCGCAACAAGACCAGACCCGCCAAGGGCGCAATCAGGCAAGCGACCAACCCCATCAGCGCCACAGGCGTGCCGCTATTGAGCAGAACCTGCCATTGGTTGGCGGCCACGCAGACCAAACCCGGCAACACGCTGAAATACCATGGCCGGGTAAACACCAGCAGCATCGCCAACGGCAGCAATACACCGAAAAACCCGAACATCAGCTCACTGGAAAATACCGCGGCTGCAGCCAGGGCAATCAGCGCCAATCCTCGATCAAACAGTGCCTTCTGCTGCCATCCTCGGGCAACCAGCAACCCCAGCGCCAACGTCGGCAAGACGTTCAACGTATCGGCATCCTCGATAAACAGCCGGTAGGGTGCTTCGCTGATCACGCTGAACAACAACAGCCAGCCCAGGTAGCGCCATTGGCCTGTGACGGGCGCGTGCCTGACCCGATGCAGATTCGCCGCAATCGCCAGGCAAAACCACGGGAACGCCAGACGCCCCGGCACATACAGGCCATCCAGGCTCAAACCGACATAGCGCAAGTGGTCCAGCACCATGCTCAGCAACGCCAGCCACTTGAGCAGATCCAGTGCGCCATCGCGGACGCGTCCGACAGCCAACGTGTGTGTACCGTGCATAATTCCCCAGTGACTTTGCATTTACAGTGCGTGCGCACCCGCGACAATCTTGGTTACAGTGCGCACCAACATCGACCACAGGAATGGGCCATGACTGACAAGAGCCAACAATTCGCCAGCGACAACTATTCCGGCATCTGCCCGGAAGCCTGGGCCGCCATGGAACAAGCCAACCAGGGCCATCAACGCGCCTACGGCGATGATGAATGGACCCACCGTGCCGCCGACGGTTTCCGTAATTTGTTCGAAACCGGCTGCGAAGTGTTCTTCGCCTTCAACGGTACCGCAGCCAACTCCCTGGCGCTGTCTTCGCTGTGCCAGAGCTACCATAGCGTGATTTGCTCGGAAACCGCCCACGTCGAAACCGACGAATGCGGCGCGCCGGAGTTTTTCTCCAACGGCTCCAAGCTCCTCACCGCGCGCACCGAAAACGGCAAGCTGACCCCGGAATCGATCCGCGAGATCGCCCTAAAGCGCCAGGACATTCACTACCCCAAGCCGCGCGTGGTCACCCTCACCCAAGCCACGGAAGTGGGCAGCGTGTACACCCCGGAAGAAATCCGCGCCATCAGCGTCACCTGCAAAGAGCTGGGCCTGAACCTGCACATGGACGGCGCGCGCTTCTCCAACGCCTGCGCGTTCCTCGGCTGCTCGCCGGCCGACCTGACCTGGAAAGCCGGTGTGGACGTACTGTGTTTCGGCGGCACCAAAAACGGCATGGCCGTCGGCGAAGCCATCCTGTTCTTCAATCGCAAACTGGCTGAAGACTTCGACTACCGCTGCAAACAGGCCGGCCAGCTGGCCTCGAAAATGCGCTTCCTCTCCGCCCCCTGGGTCGGCCTGCTGGAAAACGACGCCTGGCTCAAACACGCCCGCCACGCCAACCACTGCGCGCAATTGCTCAGCAGCCTGGTGGCGGACATTCCCGGCGTGGACCTGATGTTCCCGGTACAGGCCAACGGCGTGTTCCTGCAACTCTCGGAACCGGCCATCGCGGCGCTGACGGCCAAGGGCTGGCGCTTCTACACCTTCATTGGCAAAGGTGGCGCACGGTTTATGTGCGCGTGGGATACAGAAGAGGAGCGTGTAAGAGAATTAGCCGCAGACATCAGGGAAGTGATGAACGCTTAAGTCTCACGAATACTGGCGCATTGCCGAGACTGTTATTTGGTGTTTCTGACAGCATCACAGTCCACTTTCATCGTCTAGCCTCTTGGAACTCGAAAGGAAAACGCCGCTGCAGCGGCCACCTTTCGGGAACAACTGCCTGCCGAATAATCGGCCGGAAACGGAAATCCAGCAGAGGGTTAGACCATGGAAGTTCAATGCTACAACACTAAAGCGTTGCAGGAAGGTAGTCTTAGCACCACGTTCGTGAGCTGGGATGAGTTCAGGAAACTGGCGAAAGTCGGCGATACCATCAGGGAACCATCAAAAACCCTGGTCATCACCGAAAAAACCTTTGAACTGACAGCATCAGGTGATCAGTTCGCCATACAGATCTACGCACGCTAACTAACCCAACCCGATCGTGCCCACGCTCGCGCGGGCGCGATCAACTGAATGTACACCGACCCAACTGTGGGCGCGGGCTTGCTCGCGAAGGCGATGCATCAGACACCATCATCAGTGACTGACCCTCCGCTTTCGCGAGCAAGCCCGCTCCCACATTGGACTGTGTGCACTTGAGAGGTTAGAACTCGATACGCACGTCGCCCTTCGGCACGCTGCAGCACGACAGGATGTAGCCTTCGGCTTCGTCTTCCTCGGTGATCCCACCGTTGTGGTCCATCTCGACCTCCCCGCCCAGCTTCATGACCTTGCACGTCCCACAAATACCCATGCCACACGCTTTGGGGATCAGCAGGCCAAGCTTGGCCGCGGCCGCGTGTACGGTTTCGCCAGGTGCCACTCGAATGCTTTTGCCGGAGGCGATAAATTCCACCTGGTGCAGGTCCGCCAGGTCGATCTCTGGCGCGTCCGCTGCTTGCTCGGCCTGTTCCACCGCATCGGCGCGGGCTTCCGGCGGCGTGGCGCCAAAGGATTCCTCGTGGTAGCGCGTCATGTCGAAGCCGGCGGCCTCCAGCAGCCGTTTCACCGCGCTCATGTAGGGT
This sequence comes from Pseudomonas sp. FP2338, assembly GCF_030687515.1. Taxonomy (NCBI): domain Bacteria; kingdom Pseudomonadati; phylum Pseudomonadota; class Gammaproteobacteria; order Pseudomonadales; family Pseudomonadaceae; genus Pseudomonas; species Pseudomonas sp. FP2338. Next base: position 5,934,477 of record NZ_CP117436.1, read on the forward strand.
GTAGGGCCGCAGCAGAACACTTCGCGCTCGAGGAAGTCCGGCACCATCAATTCCAGCATCTTGTGGTTCAGATAACCGCGATAACCCGCCCAGGGCTCGCCCAGCCCGTGTTTTTCACAGATCAGGTGCAGGCTGAAGTTATCGATCCGCGACGCCATGTGCTCCAGCTCGCGATGGTAAATGATGTCTTTGGGCGAGCGGGCGCTGTGGACAAACGTCATGTCGACATTCGCGTTGGTGTCGTAGAACCAGCGCGCCATGGACATCACCGGCGTGATGCCGACGCCGCCGCTGAGGTACAGCACTTTCGGGCTTGGGAAGTCGATGGCATTGAACAGCCCGACCGGCCCGTGCACCGCCAACTCCTGGCCTTCATGCAGGGTGTCGTGCAGCCAGTTGGAAACCCGCCCGCCCGGCACGCGCTTGATGGTCACCGAGAAGCTGTAGGGCACCGACGGCGAACTGGAGATTGTGTACGAGCGCATGATCGGCTGGCCTTCGATCTCCAGCTCCAGGGTGACGAATTGCCCTGGCTTGAAAAAGAACAAAATCGGCTGGTCGGCCATGAAGCAAAAGGTGCGCACGTCCCAGGTTTCCTGGATGACTTTGACGCAACGGACGATGTGCCGACCATTGGCCCAGGTCTGGGTGGTTACCGGGTTCAGGAAATTGTTGGACATGCTTGCTCTCCACTGCCGATGCTCGGCTTTATGGTGGCGATTCTGCGTAACGCCGGAACCGCCCATTTACCTATCTGCGACATTCACATACTTATCGCGACCAGCCCCCATACCACGGGGCTTGCGCGTCGGGATCAGAGTGGGCCATGTCGCTAATGGACAAGGTTCGGTGCATCGGCGGCCCCACACTCGCTTCCAACAACGACGCTTTCTTTACGCCTTGCTGCAAAACCTGATCAGCCACTTTCGCCGGCCACACAGAATGGCCATGAGGACACACACGATGGACGTCACCGCAACCTTAAGCTTGGGCGATCCGCTGGAACCCGCACGCAAGGCCACCGCGCAAATGCTGCAAGAGCGCGAACGCACTTTTTCGCTGCCGCAGCCGTTCTACTCTGATGAGCGGTTGTTTGATATCGATATGCAGGAGATCTTCCAGAAAGAGTGGCTGATCGCCGGCATGACCTGCGAGATCCCCACAAAGGGCAACTACATCACCCTGCAAATCGGCAAGAACCCGATCATCGTGATCCGTGGCGCCGACGGCGTGGTGCATGCCTTCCACAACGTGTGCCGCCACCGGGGCTCGCGCCTGTGCACCAGCGACAAGGGCAAGGTCGCCAAACTCGTTTGCCACTACCACCAGTGGACCTACGAGCTGGACGGCCGCCTGCTGTTCGCCGGCACCGAGATGGGCGCCGACTTCGACATGAAGCAGTACGGCTTGAAGCCGGTGAACGTGAAAACGGCGGGTGGCTACATCTTCATCAGCCTGGCCGAAAACCCGCCGGCCATCGATGACTTCCTGTCGACGTTGAACCACTACATGGAACCCTACGATATGGAGAACACCAAGGTGGCGATTCAAACCACCTTGTTCGAAAAGGCCAACTGGAAGCTGGTGCTGGAAAACAACCGCGAGTGCTACCACTGCAACGCATCGCACCCGGAACTGCTGAAAACCCTGCTGGAATGGGACGACGTCACCGACCCGCGCGCCGACCAGGCGTTTAAAGATCACGTCGCCGCCTCCGCCGCCGCGTGGGACGCCGAAAAGATTCCCTACGCCCACGCCAGCTTCGGCCTGCGCAACCGCATCGTGCGCATGCCGCTGCTCAAAGGCACCGTGTCGATGACCCTGGACGGCAAACAAGGCTGCGCCAAGCTGATGGGTCGCATCAAAAACCCGGACCTGGGCTCGATGCGCATCCTGCACCTGCCGCATTCGTGGAACCACTGCATGGGCGACCACATCATTGTGTTCACCGTGTGGCCGATCAGCGCTCAGGAAACCATGGTCACCACCAAATGGATCGTGCATAAGGACGCCGTGGAAGGTGTGGACTACGACGTGGAGCGTATGCGCCAAGTCTGGGACGCCACCAATGACCAGGACCGTCGCCTCGCCGAAGAGAACCAGCGCGGGATCAACTCCACCGCTTACCAGCCAGGCCCGTACTCCAAGACCTATGAGTTTGGTGTGGTGAACTTTGTCGATTGGTACAGCGAGCGTTTGTTGAACAACCTCGGCGCGGCGCCAGCGCCTTACCTCAAGGGTGTAGCGGCGCACGAATAACTGACACCCCCACAGATCAAACTGTGGGAGCGGGCTTGCTCGCGAATGCGGTGGTTCAGCAATGAGTGAATTGACTGATAGACCGCCTTCGCGAGCAAGCCCGCTCCCACAGTTGGATTAGTTGACTGTTTAAAAATTGATCACCCCCCTTACAGCCCTTTGCCAATCTACCCTCCAGCCTTCGCCCAACAACTTATCCACAAAGCCACCCACAGCAATTGTGGGCAAGTGTGCTCAACCCTCGAAATTAACTGAAGAAAATCCGTGACTTATTCAAGTCGTGCGGTTTTAGCCACACCTGATCACTTATTGATCAAACCCTTGGAAGCCCCTGAATACGTGGCCTACAGCAGTACGCGAACACCTTATCCACAGAAGCACCAACAGACTTTGGGGGCAACTTCGCAAGCCTTGTGGAAAACCACCTCAAACCTTCATAAATTGGGGCATTCAGGCGTTTCAGCAAGCCAATAAGGCAAATTGATCATATTTTGATCAATCCACTGAAAGCCTTTATTTATAAGGCTTCTAGCCGAGAGCGAACATCTTATCCACAGAAGCGCCAACAGACTTTGGGGGCAAGTTTGTGCCAGGTTCTAAACTTATCCAAGAAAAAACCCAAGCAAAAACCGTCAGTTAGCCTGGTTGTTTTTCGTACAGAGGGCTACAGGGCTTGATCAGCCGGGGGTGTGGACAACCGCGAACAGGTTATCCACAGGCGGATCAACAGGGATTGTGGGTAATCCGGACGATGCACCGCAATAACAGTACGAGGGCGGGCTTTTCTGTGGGAGCTGGCTTGCCTGCTCCCAAACACGCCAGCTTCTGCAGGCAATCAGCGCACCACGCCTTCTTCGATGAGTAGCTTCAGAATCGCTTCCGCGCCAGCCTCAGGGCTAAGACCTTTGAGCACTTGCCCACCGCCACCACTGGCCTTGGCGGTCGCCGCCTTCATCCGATCCGCGCCGCTCTTGGCCTTGATCACCTTGAGGCGCTTGGGCCGGGGCTTGGCCGGTTGCAACACCGCGTCTGTGAATAACTCGTCCGCCTCGATTTCGACCTCATGGGCCGCCAGCTCCCCACGCTGCGCCGGGCCATAGGCGCTTTGCCGTGGCTTGGGCGCGGCGTTATCCACAGTCGCCAGAAACGGCAGGCGCACCTTCAGGCGGCGCCGCTGGCCACGCGGCAAGGCTTGCAGCACATGGGCCACGCCGCCGTCGATAGACTCGACCTGCGCCAGCCCGACAATCAACGGCCAGCCCAATTGCTCGGCCAACAGGAACGGCAACATGCCCGAGCCTTCGCCGGTTTCCGCCTGGCTGCCGGTGAGTACCACGTGGGCGCCGGCCTCGCGCAGATAATCACTGAGCACCGGCAAGGCGTCGCTGCCCGCCGGTTGTTCCAGTACATGCAACTGCGGCAGGCCCATGCCCAGGTAGCTGCGCAACGTCGGCTCGTTAACGTCACCGGCATGCAGCACCTGCAACTTATCCCCAGCCAGCTGCAGGCCCAACTCGACGGCGCGTGCATCCTGCTCCGCACGGCGCGGGCGGCCGGAGGTCGGGTGGGCGCCGATGGACACCAGGCTGATTACATTCGTGGTCATGGTCATTTCCTTAAGCCGCATCGCGCTTGGCGCCGTGGCGGTAGGCCTCGACCGCAGCGATCAAGGCTTGCAGAATCGCGGCGCTTTCGCCGATCACCGACAGGTCGGCACGCTTGATCATGTCGCAGCCAGGGTCGAGGTTGATTGCTACCACCTTGTCGCAGGCACCGATGCCTTGCAGGTGCTGGATCGCTCCGGAAATGCCCACGGCCACGTACACCCGTGCGGTGACCCAGGTGCCGCTGGCGCCGACCTGGCGATCACGCGCCATAAACCCATCGTCCACTGCCACCCGTGACGCGCCTTCGGTAGCGCCCAAGGCGGCGGCGGTCTGGTGGAACAATGCCCAATCCTTGACGCCATTGCCGCCAGAGAAAATAAACTCCGCCTCGGCCATCGGAATCGCCCCGGGGTCCACCGCCACTGCACCGAGATCCTCGATACGCGGCAGGCTGCGCGCCAGCGCTGTGGATAACTCCACGGGCAAGGCTTCGTGACGGGTTTCGCTGACTGGCTCGGCGCATTCCACCGCTGCCAGAATCAGGCGCGGCAGTGGACGGGCCAAATCCTCCTGGCCCGCACCGGCGCGGCCGATGCACTCTTCGCCCTTGATCTGCCACACGCGTGTGGCTGGGCGCTCCTTGAGGCTCGCGGCAAAACGCCGGCCCAATTCGCCGCCGCCACTGCGGCTGTCGGGCAGCAACCAGTGGCGCGGGTTGAACTGGTTATCCACAGCCCGCAAGCCCTGGATGCGTTGCTCCGGTGAATAACCCTCGAATGCTTGGCCTTCCAACACCAGCAGGCGATCGACGCCCGCCGTGGCAAAAGTACTTTCTTTGTGCTCGCCAAACACCACCGCCAGCACTGCACCGTCGCTGCCGGCAAGTTGCCGGGCCAGGCCGAGCAAGTCGCGGTCATGGCTGCTCAGGCGGCCACCAACCATGTCCGGCACCACGTTGATGTAGAACGCCGGCGCTGTTACCTGGTGCAGCGGCAACTGCACTTCCACCGCCGCCGTGCGCTTGGCCGCGCCGCCCTGCTGGGCGCCGCTGCGGTCGATACGCTTGATGCCGTTGGGGCCGATAAACCCCACGCCATGTACATTTTTGCGGATGACGCCGTTCGGCCCCATCCAGCTGTGTTGCAGCGGCTGCATGGCTGCGTGCAACGGGTGCAGGCGGTTACGGGCGATCCATTCGGCCCGTGGGTCGCGGCGGATAATGTCGCTCATAAGTGCACCTGCGCAGGTTGACGCTTGATGGGGGCCTTGGCCGGTGTGGCGTCTTCAAGCAATGCGTCGGCCACCAATTCAGCGATGTCCTTGATCAGTGGCCGTGGCTCGACTACACCCTCAAGCATTGCGGTGCATTGTGGACAACCCACGGCCACCAGCTCGGCGCCGGTTTCGCGGATGTCGTCCATGCGCATATCCGGGATCCGCTGCTTGCCGGGGATATCGGTGATCGGCGCGCCGCCACCGCCGCCGCAGCAGCGCGATCGGAAGCCCGAGCGTTGCATTTCCTTGACCTCGATACCCAACGCCCGCAGCACTTGGCGCGGCGCCTCGTATTCGCCGTTGTAGCGGCCCAGGTAACAAGGGTCGTGGTAGGTCACGCTGTTGCCCTTGTGCTGGCCCAGGTTCAGCGCGCCCTCGCCGATCAGTTCGGCCATGAAGGTGCTGTGGTGCTGTACGACATAATTACCGTTGAAGGCGCCGTATTCGTTTTTCAGCACGTGAAAGCTGTGCGGGTCGCAGGTGACGATACGCTTGAAGCTGTACTTTTCCAGTGTGCGGATATTGCGCGTGGCCAACAGTTGGAAAGTGGCTTCGTCGCCCAGACGCCGCGCCACATCACCGCTGTCGCGTTCTTCGAGGCCGAGCACGGCAAAGTCGACTTTGGCCGCTTTGAGCACTTTGACGAACGCGCGCAAGGTGCGTTGGTTGCGCATGTCGAACGCGCCGTCACCGACCCAGAACAGCACGTCGCAGCTGGCTTTTTCGCTGAGCAACGGCAGGTTCAGGTCAGCTGCCCAGTTGAGGCGACCGCCCGGTGCGAAACCGCCGGGGTTGTCGGTGGCAATCAGGTTTTCCAGAACTTCGGCGCCCTTGTTCGGCGTGGCGCCTTTTTCCAGGGTGAGATGGCGGCGCATGTCGACGATGGCGTCGACGTGCTCGATCATCATCGGGCACTCTTCCACGCAGGCGCGGCAGGTGGTGCACGACCACAGGGTTTCGGCGTCGACCAGGCCATTGACGATAGGCTGGTGCGGGTTGCCGCCGTGTTCGCCGATTGGCTTGCCTGGGTACGGGCTGCCGGCGAACTTGGCATCGGTGCCACCGGCCAGGCCAACGACCATGTCCTGAATGAGTTTTTTCGGGTTCAGCGGCTGGCCGGCAGCGAACGCCGGGCACGCGGCTTCGCACTTGCCGCATTGCACGCAGGCGTCGAAGCCGAGCAGTTGGTTCCAGGTAAAATCCTTGGGTTTTTCCACGCCCAATGGCGCGGTTTTATCGCTGAGGTCGAGCGGCTTCAAACCGGTGGAGCGGCCGCCGCCAAAACGCTCGGCGCGGCGGTGCCAGGCCAGGTGCAGGGCACCGGCGAAGGCGTGTTTCATCGGCCCGCCCCAGGTCATGCCGAAGAACATTTCGCTCACGCCCCACAGCACGCCCAGGCTCAAGAACGCGGCGAGCAGCCAGCCGCCAAAGTCGGCGGGCAGAATCCCGGCCACCGGCAAGGTCACCAGAAAGAAGCTGACCGAGAACGCCATCAGGCTTTTCGGCAGGCGCATCCACGGGCCTTTCGACAGACGCGCGGGTGGGTTACGCCGACGCAGGTAGACGAAGGTGGCGCCGACGAACATCAGCACCGAGGCCAGCAGCAAGGCATAGCCGAGGATACGGTTATGCAGGCCAAAACCATGCACCAAAATAGCCAGCAGCGCCGACAGCACAAAGCCCAGGGCGGTGGCGACGTGGGTGTTGGCGATGTATTTGTCGCGCGCGACCACGTGGTGCAGGTCAACCATGTAGCGCTTGGGCATGGCCAGCAGGCCGCCGAGCAGGTCGACCTTGGACGCGCGGCCACGGCGCCACATGTTGACCCGGCGCAGGGCGCCGAGGGCGGCGAGGCCCACGGCTGCAAACAAGAGAATAGGAAGCAAGGTGTTCAACATGGTGAAGCTCCCAAAGACCACACGGGTCCTGTATGAAAACCGGATCAATGTGGGAGCTGGCTTGCCTGCGATGGCATCAGCGCGGTCTTCCTCAAGACCGCGTCGCCTGTATCGCGGGCAAGCCCGGCTCCCACAGAAAAGCTGGCCCCCCCATTGATCGGTTTCCACATTGGTTCGGTGCTGGTTTAGAAATCCTTGCACAAGCGCAGGGCGTCATAGATCGCGGCGTGGGTATTACGCTGCGCCACACAGTCACCGATGCGGAACAGCAAGTAGCCGTCACCCGCTTCGCTCAAGCACGGCTGCGGCTTGATCGCGAACAAGGCTTCGACGTCGATCTGGCCCTTGTTGCGCGAACCGTCCTTGAGCCCGTAGTAAATGGCCTCGTCCGGGCGCACACCGTTCTCGACCACCACCTGGTCAACCACGCGCTCTTCCTTGGCGCCGGTGTATTCGTTCTCCAGCACCGCCACCAGCTTGTCGCCCTCGCGGTAGACCTTTTCCAGCATCATGTCGCCGGTCATGATCACTTCTTTGGGGTACATGCTGCGGTAGTAAGTCGGGAACGACGTACCGCCAATCGCCACGCCAGGCTTGATGTCGTCGGTGACGATTTCCACCTGGCTGCCTTTGTCGGCCAGGAAGTCGGCCACCGACATGCCGGTGAACTCGCAGATGGTGTCGTACACCAACACGTTCTTGCCCGGCGCGACTTTGCCGTCGAGCACGTCCCAACTGCTCACCACCAAACCTTCAGCGGCGCCCCAGTGTTCGTTCTGCTCGATAAACGGATGCCCGCCGACGGCCAGCACCACAATGTCAGGGCGCAGGTCCAGGATGGTTTCGGCATCCGCCGCCACGCCCAGGCGCAGGTCGACCTTCAAGCGTGCCAACTCCAGCTGGAACCAGCGGGTGATGCCGGCGATCTGGTCACGCTGCGGGGCTTTGGAGGCCGTGGTGATTTGCCCGCCGATAAACTCTTTCTTCTCGAACAGGGTCACGTCGTGGCCACGTTCGGCCGCGACCCGCGCCGCTTCCATGCCGGCCGGGCCGGCACCCACCACCACGACTTTGCGTTTGACCCCGGTGGATTTCTCGATGATGTGCGGCACGCCCATGTATTCACGGGAGGTCGCGGCGTTCTGGATGCACAACACATCCAGGCCCTGGTATTGGCGGTCGATGCAGTAGTTGGCGCCGACGCATTGTTTGATCTGGTCGATCTGGCCCATCTTGATCTTGGCGATCAAGTGCGGGTCGGCGATGTGCGCACGGGTCATGCCGACCATGTCCACATAGCCGCCTTCCAGAATGCGCGTGGCCTGGTTCGGGTCCTTGATGTTCTGTGCGTGCAGCACTGGAACCTTGACCACTTCCTTGATACCGGCCGCCAGGTGCAGGAACGGCTCCGGCGGGTAGCTCATGTTGGGGATCACGTTGGCCAGGGTGTTGTGGGTGTCACAACCCGAGCCCACCACGCCGATAAAATCGAGCATGCCGGTGTCGTCGTAATACTTGGCGATCTGCTTCATGTCCTCGTGGGACAAGCCGTCCGGGTGGAACTCGTCGCCACACAGGCGCATGCCCACGCAGAAGTCGTCACCGACCTCGGCGCGCACGGCTTTGAGCACTTCCAGGCCGAACTTCATGCGGCCCTCGAAAGTGCCGCCCCATTCGTCGGTACGCTTGTTGACCCGTGGGCTCCAGAACTGGTCGATCATGTGCTGGTGCACCGCAGACAGTTCCACACCGTCCAGGCCACCGGCCTTGGCGCGCTTGGCGGCGCTGGCGTAGTTGCCGATCACGCGCCAGATTTCTTCCGGCTCGATGGTCTTGCAGGTAGCACGGTGCACCGGCTCACGCACGCCGGACGGCGACATCAGGGTTGGCCAGTTAAAGCCGTCCCAGCGCGAGCGACGGCCCATGTGGGTAATCTGGATCATGATCTTGGCGCCATGCTTGTGCATGGCGTCGGCCAGGTTCTGGAAGTGCGGGATGATGCGGTCGGTGGACAGGTTCACCGAGCTCCACCACTCCTGCGGGCTGTCGATGGCCACCACCGAGGAGCCGCCACAAATCGCCAGGCCGATACCGCCCTTGGCTTTCTCTTCGTAGTACTTCACATAGCGGTCGGTGGTCATGCCGCCGTCGGTGGCATACACCTCGGCGTGGGCGGTACTGAGCACGCGGTTGCGGATAGTCAGTTTGCCGATCTGGATCGGCGCAAACATTGCTTCGAAAGCCATGGCACGGTTCCTCGACTTACAACGGCTTGACGGTGAACAGGCCGTCGTCATGGCCCTCTTCGGAGCCTCCGTAAACTTGCTCGGCTACGGTGCGAATCTTGCTGCCGCGCGCTTGCAGAATCTGGTCCATGGCACCGGCAAACCAGCCGGTGAACATGTAGTCCACTTTGCGCCCGACCTTGCCGTACACGTAGACAAACGCCGAGTGTTCGAGCTTGACGCTGGCGGTGCCTTTGTCGAGGTCGATGTCCTGGATCTTGAACAGGCCCCAGCCGCGTTGCGACAGGCGCTTCATGTAGTGTTCGAACACTGCAACGCCTTCCAGGCCGTGGCATTCAGCTTCTTTTTCGCACCAGTGCCAGGCAGATTTGTAGCCGGCCTTGTAGAGGATCTCGGCGTAGGCGTCGGCGCCCAGCACTTCTTCGATGCCCATGTGGTTGTTGACGAAGAAATGCCGTGGCACATACAGCATCGGCAGGGCGTCGGAGGTCCAGACACCGGTTTCGCTGTCGACTTCGATAGGCAATTGCGGGGCGATTTTGGCCATGGAAACTTAACTCCAGAAAATTCGGTTTCAGTGCTTAGCAAAGCTTTTGCTTTGCTCTTATAAACAAGCCGTGTGAATGACTTTGGAGCCGTAGCGAGCACGTCGAGAGCAAGCAAGGACCGGAGCGACAAGCGAGACAGTACGGTACGTACGGCGAGCTTGGCGCGAGGACCTGACGCAGCTATCGGCGAGCGGAGTAGGCTCCAGAGTTATTCATTCGCCCCAGACGTCTTTCAGGACATTGACCCAGTTCTCGCCCATGATCTTGCGCACCACGCGCTCGCTATGGCCGCGTTTGAGCAGGGTCTCGGTGAGGTTGGGGAACTCGCCCACGGTGCGGATGCCCAGCGGGTTGATGATCTTGCCGAAGCTGGTCAGGCGGCGGGCGTAACCCTTGTCATGGGTCAGCATCTCGAAGAAATCCTGGCCATGGCCCTGGGTGAAGTCGGTGCCGATGCCGATCGCGTCTTCGCCGACGATGTTCATGGTGTATTCGATGGCTTCGGCGTAGTCGTCGATAGTCGAATCGATGCCCTTGGCCAGGAACGGCGCGAACATGGTCACGCCGACAAAACCGCCATGGTCGGCGATGAACTTGAGTTCTTCATCGGACTTGTTGCGCGGGTGCTCTTTAAGGCCTGACGGCAGGCAGTGGGAGTAGCACACCGGCTTTTTCGATTCGAGGATGACTTCTTCGCTGGTCTTGGAACCGACGTGGGACAGGTCGCACATGATGCCGACACGGTTCATCTCGCCGACGATTTCACGACCAAAGCCCGACAGGCCGCCGTCGCGCTCGTAGCAACCGGTGCCGACCAGGTTCTGGGTGTTGTAGCACATCTGCACCACACCCACGCCGAGCTGCTTGAAGATCTCGACGTAGCCCAGCTGGTCCTCAAACGCATGGGCGTTCTGGAAGCCGAAGATGATGCCGGTCTTGCCCTGCTCTTTTGCACGGCGAATGTCGGCGGTGGTTTTCACCGGGATCACCAGGTCGCTGTTTTCACGGATTAGAGTCTGGCTGGCAACGATGTTGTTGATCGTGGCCTGGAAGCCTTCCCACACCGACACCGTACAGTTGGCGGCGGTGAGGCCACCTTTGCGCATGTCTTCGAACAGGTCGCGGTTCCACTTGGCAATAATCAGACCGTCGATAACGATGCTGTCGGCGTGCAACTCGGCTGGGCTCATCAGGCGTCCCCTTATTGGCGATTCATGCGCCGAATCGTCTGCCGGCGCTTTGGGGCCAGCATATGCCCAGGGGCAACCTGAGCCGGGTGCAAAAACGACAGGGGAATTGCCGAAAGCGTCAATCAGCGACAAAGGCCTACATGACATCGCTGACGGGTGGCTGTTCTTTGTCCCACGCTTGAGCCAGAATTTGCTCATCACCTGATATGAGACGGCGCAATGAAATCGATTTTCCTGGCTTTGGCACTCATCGCAACCGGCGTCCACGCCGCCGAAGACACTGACAACACGCCTTGCGATGGCATCGAAAACGACAAACAAACCCTGGAATGCGCCACCTATAACAAAACCACCGCCGAGCAATTGCTCAAGGATAACTATCAGGGCTTGCTCGAACGCATGGGTTCGACCTATGGCAGCAACAAATCGCAACTGGCCGACATTACCGCTCGTCTGAAGGATGCCCAGCAGAAGTGGGAAAAACTTCGCGATGCCGATTGCGCGGTGGACACCTTCCCGGCGGTGAATGGCAGCAAGGACTACGCGATTCAACAGAATGACTGCCTGGCGCGGATGAGTGATGAGCGGTCGGAGTTTTTGGAGTCGATCGGGCAGGAATAAGCCGGATCAATCGCAAAGCGCCCTTGAAAAGGAATTCACATGTACTACCCACGCGAAGCGCAGCGGGACTTTCTGTTCACGCGCGCCGTCATGCTGTTTGTCGCCACGTTGGTGTTGGCCCTGATGCTGTTTCTTTCCAAAGATCGGGGAGCACCCTACGCCCTGATCAAGGCGTCCCCCGTGGAGACGACCGGGCAGGTGACTCAACTGGAAAGCTTTGGTAACTGGGGCACCATCACCAACGTGTATTACAGCTTCAAGCACGACGAACACGATCAAGACGGTATGGCCACCACCAGCGGCTACGCCGGCGGCCCTGTGTACGAAGTCGGTAGCCCGGTGCAAGTGGTGTACTCGAAATGGTTTCCAAGCGTTCACAACCTCAAGGCCAATTTCAACAGTGGTAGGTGGAACTTCTACATAATGAGCGCCAGTGCCGCGCTGATAGTGTTATATCAGGCCCTGATGTTCTGGACGTTGTTCAGAATCTATCGGCACAAAGAAGAGGATCGACAGTACTGATCTGATTTCGCAGGTGCATCCAAAGGCATGCCTGCGCCACTTTACGCTTACCAAGGCCATTTCATGACTATCTGCGGCATCGAAATCAAAGGCAGCGAAGCCATCATCGCTGTCGCCTCCCTGGACAACCAGGCGCTGACCCATGTGGCCCTGGCCACCAAGAAAATCGCCCTTGATGATGACGATGAAGCGGCCAACGTCAAAGCCTTCGCCGCCCAGGTGAAGGCCTTTGTGCAGGCCAACGCCATCACCCGCATCGCGATCAAAAAACGCAGCAAGAAAGGCGAATTCGCCGGTGGCCCGACCACGTTCAAGATTGAAGGGGTGTTTCAGTTGCTGGACGGGGTTGAGGTGACATTGCTGTCGCCGCAGACCATCAATGCGCAGAACAAGAAGCACGACTTTGCCCTGCCGGCGACGCTGAACAAATATCAGCATGAGGCCTTCAAGGCAGCGTGTTCGGCGCTGGTCAAAAAATAAGCCACACCACCAATCCCCTGTGGGAGCTGGCTTGCCAGCGATGGCGGTCTGCCAGATATCGCTGTACTGCCTGATCTGCCGCTATCGCCGGCAAGCCAGCTCCCACAGTTGATTCATGGTGTCTTTGAGTTCGGTGTACGGCGCTTGTGCAGCAGCCAATCGCCAAAGGATTTGTCCTCAAGGGCATACCCGCCGCGACTCGACTTCCACACCAACTCTTTGTCACGCAAGGCATCGATACAGGCCTGAATGGTCTGGGTGCCCGGCACCACGTCGCTGCCCATGTCCTCCAGTGCCTTGCTGACCGCCGTGAGTGTGCTATCGGTAAACGGCGCAAAAGGCTCGTTGTTCTGCGAGCGCTCCACCATCACCGCCAACACAGCACGCTGGGGAACGGTGAGGTTGTTCCACGCGCTTTCAAATTCGGTCCACACGCCGGCACGCAACAGTTCGGCGCGGCTGTGCAGCAGCTGGCCCAGGTTGCTCGCCTCGCCCAACTCCAGCGCCACTTCGCCGATGATGGTACGCAGCATCTCCGGGCGACGGCCGACCAGTTCGAAGGCTTCGTCGATATCCGCAGCGTTGAACTGATTGGTACTGGCCAAATGCGCGTTGAGGTGCACGGTGTAGGCCTGAGTGAACTCTTTGCCGAGCAAGGGAAAGGGGGTGATGCTGGAGCCGAAGAACGGCTGGCTTTTACCGAGGACCAAATGCGCGAGCTTGTCGCGATTGGAGCCAGTGAACACCAGGCGCAAGCCACTGCCCTCCTCGTCACGGCCTTGGTTGAGCTGATCTCGGGCAGCTTTCAACGCGAACATCGCGTTGATGCCGGACTCGGTGGTCAGTGCGTGCTGCGCTTCATCAATCACCAGCACGACGGGCTTTTCGGCAGCGCTGTGGAGCAACTCCAACGCTTGAGTCAGCGTCGCGCCAACCGGCAATTGTGGCTTGCTGAAGTCCCAGGAAAGGGTACGCAGGAAGCTTAGCTTCTCGATTCCAATGTTCTTGGCCAGCTTGCGAATACCCTTTTCATAGGGCACCAGAGCCGCGGCAATAGCGCTGGCGATCAACTCCGCCGGATCTTTCTCTTTGTCAGCCCAGAGATCCACGTAAACCGCCAGCCAACCCCGCAGTTGACACTCCGGGATCAGGTCTTCGCGCAAAAAGGTACTTTTGCCGGTGCGACGCGGCGCAGCGAGAAACAGGCCAGAGGTAAAATCCTGAATACCGGCCCCCACCAAACCATCGGCAATGCTGCTTGCCAGGGCGGGGCGGCGGAATACGAAGCCGCTGTTCTTCGACATGGTTTTATACTCAATTATGGAAAGGACTATAAATTATAGTAACGAGTATAATTGACTATAATTGCCCGTCAAACCACCTCCCGTCGCCGGTCCTCTCTCGGGCACTTGGCAAACCGCGCCCTGTAGCTGCGGGTGAAGTACGACGGTGACTCAAACCCGCACGCAATACTCACTTCCAGCACGCTCATGTCGCTTTGGCGCAATAGCTGCCGGGCTTTTTCCAGGCGCAGGCCGAGGTAGAAGTTGCTCGGCGTGTCGTTCAGGTGCAGACGGAACAGGCGCTCCAGCTGGCGCCGCGTGACCTTGATCGCCTCGGCCAACGCCAACGTGCTCAGCGGCGGCTCGCTGTGCTGTTCCATCTCACCGATCACCTGCACCAGCTTCTTGTTGTTGATGCCGTAACGCGTGGCGATCTGCATGCGCTGGTGGTCTTTGCGCGGGCGGATGCGCCCGAGCACGAATTGCTCGGACACCTGAATCGCCAGGTCGGGGCCGTGGGCCTGGGCGATCAGGTCGAGCATCAGGTCGATGGAGGCGGTGCCACCGGCGCAGGTGATGCGCCGGCGGTCAATTTCGAACAGCTCCTGGGTCACCGTGAGCTGTGGATAGGATTCCTTGAACGCGTCGATGGCTTCCCAGTGCAGGGTCAGGCGGTGGCCGTCGAGCAACCCGGCTTCTGCGAGCACACAGGCGCCGGTGTCGATGGCGCCGAGGGTCACGCCATCGTGGTCAAGGCGACGCAGCCAGTGTTCCAGTGCGGGCGTAGTGAACTTCAAGGGTTCGAAGCCTGCGACCACCATCAGCGTCGCGCCTTTTTTCAGCGGTTCCAGCGCGGCGTCGGCGTTCACCGACATGCCATTGCTCGCCAGCACCGCGCCGCCATCGGCACTCAACACGTGCCAGCGGTACAACTCGCCGCGAAAGCGGTTGGCCACGCGCAGCGGTTCCAGCGCGGAAATAAAGCCGATGGCCGAGAAACCCGGCATCAGCAGAAAGTAGAAATCCTGGGACATGGTGGCGCTCTCGTAGGACGGGCAGCGTGCTCACTGTGATACGCCAGTTCAACCGGCCATTCAAGAGCACAGGTCGCTGCAGTGCAAGAGCTGGTCGCCGCCGTGCGCTTTGCCTCCCCTCAAGCTGCGTAACGTGATCCCACGGCGCACAAAGACGCCGGCCCCCACAATAACGACCTGCCGAGGGATCCACCATGAACCGACTGATCAGCCGCTGCGTGCTTGCACTCAGCGCCAGCGCCATCTTGAGCACCAGCGTACTCGCGGCCGACGCAGAATCTTGCCGCAACGTGCGCATGGGTGTGGTGAACTGGACCGACGTAATCGCCACCAGCGCCATGACCCAAGTATTGCTCGACGGCCTCGGCTACAAGACCAAACAAACCAGCGCCTCCCAGCAAATCATCTTCGCCGGTATCCGCGACCAGCGCCTGGACATGTTCCTGGGCTATTGGAACCCGCTGATGACCCAGACCATCACGCCGTTTGTCGACGCCAAGCAAGTCAAAGTCCTCGACAAGCCGAGCCTGGAAGATGCGCGCGCCACCCTCGCCGTGCCGACTTACCTGGCGGATAAAGGCCTGAAAACCTTCGCCGACATTGCCAGGTTCGAGAAAGAACTGGGCGGCAAGATCTACGGCATCGAGCCGGGTTCGGGCGCCAATACCCAGATCAAGGCGATGATCGCCAAGAACCAGTTCGGCCTCGGCAAGTTCCAGTTGGTGGAGTCCAGCGAAGCCGGGATGCTCGCCGCCGTCGACCGCGCCGTGCGCCGCAAAGAGGCCGTGGTGTTCTTTGGCTGGGCGCCGCACCCGATGAACGTCAACGTCGCGATGACTTACCTCACCGGCAGCGATGACGCCCTTGGCCCGAACGAAGGCATGGCCACGGTGTGGAGCGTGACTTCACCGAACTACGCCGAGCAGTGCCCCAACGTGCACAAACTGCTGACCAACCTGACCTTCACCGCCGCCGACGAGAGCCGAATGATGCAGCCGTTGCTGGATCACAAAGACGCCCTCGAGTCTGCCAAGCAGTGGCTCAAGGACCACCCGCAAGACCAGCAGCGCTGGCTCGAAGGCGTGACCACCTTCGACGGCAAACCGGCCGCGGCCAACCTGCAACTGACCAGCAAATAACCTGATTCGCATCACCGTATCGCAGTCGCTTTTGGCTGCGAACGGCATCACTACGCCCGCCTGTAAGGAACCGCCTCATGAACCACGACGTCATCATCACCTGCGCACTCACCGGTGCTGGCGACACGACCAGCCGCAGCCCACACGTGCCGGTCACTCCCAAACAAATCGCCGCCGCCGCCGTGGAAGCCGCCAAAGCCGGCGCCACCGTGGTGCACTGCCATGTGCGTGACCCGCAAACCGGCAAGTTCAGCCGCGACGTGGCGCTGTACCGCGAAGTGATGGAGCGCATTCGCGAGGCCGACATCGACATCATCGTCAACCTCACCGCCGGCATGGGCGGCGACCTGGAAATCGGCGGCGGCGAGAACCCGATGGAGTTCGGCCCCAACACCGACCTGGTCGGCCCGCTGACGCGCCTGGCCCACGTCGAGGAGCTGCTGCCGGAGATCTGCACCCTGGACTGCGGCACGCTCAACTTTGGCGATGGCGACACCATTTACGTCTCTACCCCGGCGCAGCTGCGGGCGGGCGCCAAGCGCATTCAAGAGCTGGGCGTTAAGGCCGAGCTGGAAATTTTCGACACCGGCCACCTGTGGTTCGCCAAGCAGATGATCAAGGAAGGCTTGCTTGATAACCCGCTGTTCCAGCTGTGCCTGGGCATCCCATGGGGCGCGCCGGCCGACACCACCACCATGAAAGCCATGGTCGACAACCTGCCTGCCGACGCCGTGTGGGCCGGTTTCGGTATCGGCCGCATGCAAATGCCCATGGCGGCGCAAGCGGTGCTGCTGGGCGGCAACGTGCGGGTCGGCCTGGAAGACAACCTGTGGCTGGACAAGGGCGTGCTCGCCACTAACGGCCAACTGGTGGAGCGCGCGAGTGAAATCCTCAGCCGCCTGGGTGCTCGGGTCATGACCCCGGCAGAAGGCCGAATCAAGATGGGCCTGACCAAGCGCGGTTAATCCAGCCCTCACAAAACCCTGTGGGAGCCGGGCTTGCTGTGGCGAGGGAGCTTGCTCCCGCTGGGGCGCGAAGCGCCCCCCCAAAAGCCAGCTCCCACATTGATCACCGAATTATTCAGGGATTGTCGACATGAGCTTTATCACCGAAATCAAAACCTTCGCCGCCCTCGGCAGCGGCGTTATCGGCAGCGGCTGGGTGTCCCGCGCCCTGGCCCACGGCCTGGATGTCGTCGCCTGGGACCCGGCGCCCGGCGCTGAAGCCGCATTGCGCAAACGTGTCGCCAACGCCTGGGGTGCGCTGGAGAAACAAGGCCTGGCGCCGGGTGCCTCCCAGGACCGCCTGCGCTTTGTCACCACCATTGAAGAATGCGTAAAAGACGCCGACTTCATCCAGGAAAGCGCCCCGGAACGGCTGGAGCTGAAACTTGAACTGCACAGCAAAATCAGCGCCGCCGCCAAGCCGAACGCGCTGATTGGCTCCAGCACCTCGGGCCTTTTGCCGAGCGAGTTCTACGAGGGCTCGACCCACCCGGAACGCTGCGTGGTCGGCCACCCGTTCAACCCGGTTTACCTGTTGCCGCTGGTGGAAGTGGTGGGCGGCAAGAACACCGCGCCGGAGGCGATTCAAGCGGCGATCAAGGTGTATGAATCCCTCGGCATGCGCCCGCTGCACGTGCGTAAGGAAGTGCCGGGGTTTATCGCCGACCGCTTGCTCGAAGCGCTGTGGCGTGAGGCGTTGCACCTGGTCAATGATGGCGTGGCAACCACGGGCGAGATCGATGATGCGATTCGTTTTGGCGCCGGTTTGCGCTGGTCGTTCATGGGTACTTTCCTGACTTACACCCTCGCGGGCGGCGATGCAGGAATGCGCCACTTCATGGCCCAGTTCGGCCCGGCACTGCAGTTGCCGTGGACATATTTGCCGGCGCCGGAGCTGACCGACAAGTTGATTGATGATGTGGTCGACGGCACCAGCGATCAGTTGGGTAAACACAGCATTTCGGCGCTGGAGCGCTATCGTGATGATTGCCTGCTGGCGGTATTGGAAGCGGTGAAAACCACCAAAGCCAAACACGGCATGAGCTTCGCTGAATAACCGCTGTTGATCTGTGTGGGAGCTGGCTTGCCTGCGATAGCGATGCAAAATTCACCATCGCCATCGCAGGCAAGCCAGCTCCCACATTTTGACTGCATACATTCCGGAATCCACACCATGCCTGCACTGACCACCTACACCACCAAAATCCAGCCCGACTGGGTCGATTACAACGGCCACCTGCGTGATGCGTTCTACCTGCTGATCTTCAGCTACGCCACCGACGCGCTGATGGACACCCTCGGGCTGGACAGCGAAAACCGCGAAGCCAGCGGCCACTCGCTGTTCACCCTGGAACTGCACCTCAACTACCTGCACGAAGTGAAACTCGGCGCAGACGTAGAGGTGCACACCCAACTGATCGCACACGACGCCAAGCGCCTGCACCTCTATCACAGCCTGCACCTTGTGGGCGATGCGAAGGAATTGGCCGGCAACGAACAGATGCTGCTGCACGTCGATCTGGCCGGGCCGCATTCGGTGCCGTTTACCGAGGCCACCCTGGAAAAGCTCGCGGGCATCAGCGCCGAACAAGCCGGCCTGCCCCGCCCTGCCTTGCTGGGTCGAGTGATTGGATTACCACCCAAAAAACAATAAGGAGCTGCCATGCAAACCGCCGCCGCTGTTGCCGATTTCCGTACTTACCCGAAGATCTGCGACCTTGCCGAGGTGCAGGTGCTGGATGATCAGATTCGCGTGCAGTGGGCCGATGGGCGGGTCAGCCCGTTTCATCATCAGTGGCTGCGGGACAACTGCCCTTGCAGCGAATGCGTGTACAGCGTCACCCGTGAGCAGGTGCTGGAAATTGTCGATGTGGACGAGCATCTGCGCGCCCTAAACGCGAGCATTGATCAGGGCTTTCTAAGTGTGCAATGGCGTGGCGGCCATCATAGCCAGTACGACCCAGGCTGGTTGCGCGCCCACGCCTATGACGATCAATCACGCGCCGAACGCCGTGCGGCCAAACCACAGTCTCAACTGTGGCACAGCAGCTTCGAGCTGCCCGTCTTCGACTATGCGACGGTGATGGAAGACCCCAAAGCCCTGCTGCAATGGCTGCTGGCCTTGCGTGACGACGGCCTTACGAAAATCCGTGGCGTACCCACCGAGCCGGGCTCGCTTGCACTGATCGCCAAGCGCATTTCATTTATTCGCGAGAGCAACTTCGGCGTGCTGTTCAACGTGCAATCCAAGGCCGATGCCGACAGTAACGCCTACACCGCTTTCAACCTGCCGCTGCACAGTGATTTGCCGACACGGGAGCTGCAACCTGGGCTGCAATTTTTGCATTGCCTGGTGAATGACGCCGACGGTGGCGAGAGCATTTTTGTCGATGGGTTTGCCATCGCCCAGGCGCTGCGCAGCGAAGACCCCGAGGCGTTTCGCGCACTGTGTGAAATCCCGGTGGAGTTTCGCAATAAAGACCGGCACAGCGACTACCGCCGCCTGGCACCAATTATTGCGCTGGACGCCTTGGGTGATGTGGCAGAGATTCGCATGGCCAACTTTTTGCGGGGGCCGTTTGAGGCAAGCGTGGAGCAGATGCCATTGTTGTACCGGGCGTATCGGCGCTTTATTGCGATGACGCGCGAGGATCGTTTCCGGCTGGTCAAACGCCTGAATCCAGGGGAGTTGTGGTGCTTTGATAACCGCCGCACCTTGCATGCGCGCAATGCGTTTGACCCGGCTTCGGGGGCGCGGCATTTTCAGGGTTGTTACATTGATCGGGATGAGTTGTTGTCCCGGATATTGGTGTTGCAGAGGTAGACCGAGGTGCGGCTATCGCAGGCAAGCCAGCTCCCACATTTGAATGTATTCACAATGCAAAAGGTGGGAGCTGGCTTGTCGAATCGTCGCACCGCTGCGATGAGGCCAGTAAAGCCACCACAAACCCCAGCCAAAAAAAGCCCCGGGCCAGCCGTGACTGGATCGGGGCAGAGTGCTTGGTGTGAGCGTGACATCCCGAGGGTGACCAAACCGTCAAGGTGCGTGCCTGGCCTCCAGTGTGCCTATTGTTGCTATCGGTAAATGACTCGAAAACGACCTGTTCATAGCCATCTGAGCCATTCGCCGATTCTGCCCTTGCCGACCGGCCGAGGGCCTACCAGAATCCCATTCAATCCCGCTCCCTACACCAGGATAAACGTCATGATGCACGCGGACTTGATTGACCAGGATGACCTGCTGAGCCAACTGCGCTCGCTGGGTTTCGAGGTATCCAGCGGCGCCAGCGCCGAACAGGCTTGCGAGTGCGCGGTACGCGGTTTGAGCGCTGCGCGGGCCAAGGCGCTCAAGGGCATGGTGGAGCAGATGTACACCGGCAGCGCGACGATCTTACCGGCGGTGCGACAGGCGATCGACAAGCAGTTGTTGCCGGCTTTGGTGCAGTTCAAGCAAAGCTCGGGCGCCTGATAGATCGCTATCGCAGGCAAGCCAGCTCCCACATTTTAATGTATTCACAAATCAAAAGGTGGGAGCTGGCTTGTCGGGTCGCCGCATCGCTGCGATGAAGGCGACTCGGTCTAGAGCCTTACACTCGCGAAAGTCGACTCATTACGCGCCTGGCTCAACGCCGACATCGGCCCCGACAACGGTGACAACACCAGCGCCTGCGGAATCGGCATCATCGCCACTTGCTGGGTGGTGTTGGAACCTACGCGCTCATCCCGTGGCGGAATGCCAAAGTATTCGCGGTAGCACTTGGAGAAATGCGGCGTGGACACAAACCCGCACACCGAGGCCACTTCGATGATCGACATCGGGGTTTGCTTGAGCAACTGCCGTGCACGGATCAGGCGCAATTTGAGGTAGTAGCGCGACGGTGAGCAGTGCAGGTATTTCTGGAACAGCCGCTCCAGTTGACGGCGCGACACGGCGACATACACCGCCAGCTCATCCAGGTCGATCGGCTCTTCCAGGTTGGCTTCCATCAGCGCGACGATTTCCTGCAGTTTCGGCTGGTTGGTGCCGAGCATGTGCTTGAGCGGTACACGCTGGTGATCCTGTTCGTTGCGGATGCGTTCGTACACAAACATCTCGGAGATGGCGGCCGACAATTCACGGCCGTGGTCGCGGCTGATCAGGTGCAGCATCATGTCCAGCGGCGCGGTGCCGCCCGAGCTGGTGAAGCGGTTACGGTCGAGGGTGAACAGACGCGTGCTCATGGCCACGCGCGGGAAGGCTTCCTGCATCGAGGCCAGGCATTCCCAGTGCACGCTGCAATCAAAGCCGTCGAGCAACCCGGCGCAGGCCAAGGCCCAACTGCCGGTGCAGACCGCGCCTAGGCGGCGCGATTGGCGCGCCTGGCTTTGCAGCCACGACACATGTTCACGGGTCACGGTGCGCTGGATGCCCACGCCGCCGCACACAATCACAGTGTCCAGGGCCGCAGCTTTGTGCATGGAGGCATCGGGGGTGATTTGCAGACCGTCGCTGGCCCACACCTGGTTGCCATCGACACTCAGGGTTGTCCAGCGATACAGCTCGCGGCCGGACAGCTGGTTGGCCATGCGCAGCGGTTCCACTGCCGAAGCCAGGGAAATCAGCGTGAAATTGTCCAGCAGCAAAAAGCCGATGGATTGAGGCGCACGGTTCTGGGGTTGGGCCCCGGAGTTGAACGACGTCATCGCGGTATCTCCTCACACAAAGCGGGTGATGGCCTCAGGCGAGGCTCTTGTTATTGCGTTCGTCTCCAGCAAGGAGCGAGGCTTTGAATGGATAGAGCAAATGCCATGCCTAAAATTGAATGGCCGTCCAATAACTCCTAAAAACGACCTGATGACGCGTCTATATAAGCCCGTGCGGGGAGTGCGGGATATGGCCGGAAATGGACGTCAGAGCGGCCCTGCTCAAGGGGGTGTGAGCAGATCGGTAGCACTTGTGGGAAGGCGCTTTGCGGGTGTGGGAAAGGTCTGTCACCGCACGCACGGGTGACGGGTGGGAAGGCGCGGGATCGTTCGCAAGCTACTTATCTATTTGCGACGCGCTAAAAGGTGGCGCGTTTGGGTTCGGGTGTTCACTTTATGAGCAGTGATCGCTACTTTTGTGGCGAGGGAGCTTGCTCCCGCTGGGCTGCGTAGCGGCCCCAAAAATCTTGGGAGCGCTTCGCCCTGGAGCGCCAGCCCGGTCCAGCGGGAGCAAGCTCCCTCGCCACAAAAACAGATCAACACTCTACTGCGCTGACCGCCAAGCCCCCTCGCGAAGTTTCCTTGTACTTGTCATGCATATCCGCGCCGGTATCGCGCATGGTGCGGATCACCCGGTCGAGGGAAATAAAATGCTGGCCATCTCCGCGCAGCGCCATCTGCGCCGCGTTGATCGCCTTCACCGCCGCAATCGCGTTGCGCTCAATGCACGGCACTTGCACCAGCCCGCCCACCGGGTCGCAGGTCAGGCCGAGGTTATGTTCCAGGCCAATTTCGGCGGCGTTGCACAGTTGCTCCGGCGTGGCGCCGAGGATCTCGGCCAGGCCCGCAGCGGCCATGGCACAGGCTGAACCGACCTCGCCCTGGCAGCCGACTTCGGCGCCGGAGATCGAGGCGTTTTTCTTGCACAGAATCCCGACCGCCGCAGCGCCCAGCAAATAGTCGACCACGTTGGCTTCGGTGACCTCTTCGCTGAACTTCATAAAGTAGTGCAGCACCGCCGGAATAATCCCCGCCGCGCCATTGGTGGGCGCGGTGACCATGCGCCCACCGGCGGCGTTTTCTTCATTGACCGCCAGGGCGAACAGGTTGACCCATTCCATGGCGCTCAAGGTTGAGCCGATCACATTCGGTTTGCCCAGCTCCTGCAAACTGCGGTGCAGCTTGGCCGCGCGACGACGCACATTCAGGCCGCCGGGCAGGATGCCTTCGTGCTTGAGGCCCTGCTCTACGCAGTCCTGCATGGCGCGCCAGAGCTTCATCAGGCCGCTGCGGATTTCTTCTTCGCTGCGCCAGGTTTTTTCGTTGGCCAGCATCAATTCGGCAACGCGCAGGTTGTGGGTCTTGCACAGCTGCAACAGCTCCACCGCGCTGGAGAAATCATAGGGCAACTCGGTGCGGTCCATGTCCGCCACGCCGCTCTGCGCCTGGGCCTCATCCACCACAAAACCGCCGCCGACCGAATAGTAGGTGTCGCGGTGCAGCTCGCCGTCATCACCAAACACCACCAGGGTCATGGCGTTGGGGTGGAAGGGCAGGTTTTCGTCGAGCAGGCGCATGTCGCGCGCCCATACAAAGGGCACCGGCAAACGCCCGTCGAGCAACAAGGTGTCGGTCTCACGCAGGGTGTGGATACGCAGGCCGATCTGCGACGGGTCAATTGCGTCCGGCCATTCGCCCATCAAGCCCATGATGGTAGCGGTGTCGCTGCCGTGGCCGATGCCGGTGGCCGACAACGAGCCGTAGAGCTGAACTTCGATGCGACGTACTTGTTCCAACATTCCACGTTCACGCAAGTGCTGAACGAACAACGCCGCGGCGCGCATGGGGCCGACGGTGTGAGAACTCGAAGGCCCGATGCCGATCTTGAACAGGTCGAAAACACTGATAGCCATTGCCGTGAAACTCCTCGATGGGCACGGGCGACCTGCTACGCTGAACTCGCCCGAATAGCGGCATCATCAAGCTTTTGTTGCCCCTCACGGCGTCTCACACCGACGTGACCATGCTCAGCAGCGCCGCCCTCGCACGAACCGGCGTTTTGGCCGTTTTTAGCGGTGCAGAGCGGCAAAAAATGCGGTTTTGCCGTTGAAAAAATCTGTAAGCGACGTCACCGACACTGGATACGACCATCCCTGTACTGGATACGACGCCCCCTGTAGGCGTCAGATTTTCACTGGTACATGATCAGTCTCGACTCGTTTGCAAGGCATCGTGCCGTCAGCTTGAAGCACGCCCCAACCGCAACACTTATAAAGCGCGGCAAATGCCGTCAGAAAAAAGACACAGGAGTCTACCCAGATGAAAGGTTCACCCTCGTTGTTGTTGGCCGCCATGTTGAGTCTGCCAGCCCTGGCGCACGCTGCAGAACCGGCACAATGTCAGACCGTCAATTTCTCCGATGTCGGCTGGACCGACATCACCGTCACCACCGCAACCACCAGTGAAATCCTCAAAGGCTTGGGCTACAAGCCACGTACCACGATGATTTCAGTACCGGTGACCTACAAGTCGCTGGCCGACGGCAAGAACATGGACATCTTCCTCGGCAACTGGATGCCGACCATGGAAAACGACATCAAGCAGTACCGTGATGCCGGCACCGTGGAAACCGTGCGCGCCAACCTGGAGAACGCCAAGTACACCCTGGCCGTACCCGAGGCGCTGTATAACAAGGGCCTGAAAGACTTCGCCGATATCGCCAAATTCAAGGATGAGCTGGGCGGCAAAATCTACGGCATCGAGCCGGGTAACGACGGCAACCGCACCATCCAGACCCTGATCGACAAAGACGCCTTCGGCCTGAAAACCGCAGGTTTCAAAGTGGTGGAGTCCAGCGAAGCCGGGATGCTCTCGCAAGTGGAACGCGCCACCAAACGCGACCAGGCCATCGTGTTCCTCGGTTGGGAACCGCACCCGATGAACACCCGCTTCAAGATGAAGTACCTGACCGGCGGTGACGATTCGTTCGGCCCCAACTATGGCCAGGCCACCATCTACACCAACGTTCGCAAGGGCTACACCCAGGAATGCAGCAACGTCGGTCAGTTGCTGAAAAACCTGTCGTTCACCCTGAACATGGAAAGCACCCTGATGGGTAAAGTCCTGGACGACAAACAAAAACCGGATGTAGCCGCCAAAGCCTGGCTCAAATCCAACCCACAAGTACTCGACACCTGGCTTGCCGGTGTCACCACCATTGATGGCAAACCAGGGCTGGACGCCGTTAAAGCTTACCTCGCCAAATAATTAACCCGGCAACATCGCTGACCCCAGGCCGGTGCGCTGGCCTGGGATGTTTTCCCCTTCGCATGTGGACATTCACTACCATGCTGACTGAACAGAAAATCCCACTAGGCCAGTACATCGCTGCCTTCGTCGAATGGTTGACCCAACATGGTGCCAACTATTTCGACGCAATCGCATCGACTCTGGAAACGATGATCCACGGCGTGACGTTCGCGCTGACCTGGTTCAATCCGCTGGCATTGATCGGTCTGATTGCGCTGCTGGCTCACTTTATTCAACGCAAATGGGGCCTGACCGTTTTTGTCATCGCCTCCTTCCTGCTGATCCTCAACCTGGGGTACTGGCAGGAAACCATGGAAACCCTCGCCCAGGTGTTGTTCGCCACCCTGGTCTGCGTGGTCATCGGTGTGCCGCTGGGCATTGTTGCCGCGCACAAACCGCTGTTCTACACCATGATGCGGCCGGTGCTCGATCTGATGCAGACCGTGCCGACCTTCGTCTACCTCATCCCGACCCTGACCCTCTTCGGGCTGGGTGTGGTGCCTGGCCTGATCTCCACGGTGGTGTTCGCGATTGCCGCGCCTATCCGCCTGACCTACCTGGGTATCCGTGATGTACCGCAAGAGTTGATGGACGCCGGCAAGGCCTTTGGCTGCTCGCGCCGTCAGTTGCTCTCACGCATTGAACTGCCCCACGCCATGCCGAGCATTGCCGCCGGCATTACCCAATGCATCATGCTGTCGTTGTCGATGGTGGTGATCGCGGCCCTGGTGGGCGCCGACGGCCTCGGCAAGCCGGTGGTCAACGCACTCAACACCGCCGACATCGCCCTGGGCTTTGAAGCCGGCCTGGCAATCGTATTGCTGGCCATCATGCTCGACCGCATCTGCAAACAACCCGACGCCAAAGTAGGGGGTGATGCATGAGCATTATCCGATTCGACAATGTCGACGTGATCTTCTCCAAAGACCCACGCGAAGCGCTCAAGCTGCTGGACCAGGGCATGAGCCGTAACGAGATCCTGAAAAAGACCGGGCAGATTGTCGGCGTTGAAAAAGCCAGCCTGGACATTGAAAAAGGCGAGATCTGCGTGCTGATGGGCCTGTCCGGCTCCGGCAAATCAAGCCTGCTGCGCTGCATCAACGGCCTCAACACCGTAAGCCGTGGCCAACTGTTTGTGGAGCATGAAGGTCGCCAGATCGACATCGCTTCGTGCACACCGGCCGAGCTGAAAATGATGCGCACCAAGCGCATCGCCATGGTGTTCCAGAAGTTCGCGTTGATGCCGTGGCTGACGGTGCGCGAGAACATCAGCTTTGGCTTGGAGATGCAGGGCCGCCCGGAGAAAGAACGGCGTGCGCTGGTGGATGAAAAACTCGAACTGGTGGGCCTGGCCCAATGGCGTAACAAGAAGCCCGACGAGCTGTCCGGCGGCATGCAGCAGCGCGTCGGCCTGGCCCGCGCCCTGGCGATGGACGCCGATATCCTGCTGATGGACGAACCCTTCTCGGCCCTCGACCCGCTGATCCGCCAAGGCCTGCAAGATGAATTGCTGGAGCTGCAACGCAAGCTGAGCAAGACCATCGTGTTCGTGAGCCACGACCTCGATGAGGCGCTCAAACTCGGCAGCCGCATCGCGATCATGAAAGACGGCAAGATCATCCAGTACAGCGTGCCGGAAGAGATCGTGCTGAACCCGGCGGATGACTATGTGCGCACCTTCGTCGCCCATACCAACCCGCTGAACGTGCTGTGCGGGCGCAGCCTGATGCGCACCGTAGAGAACTGCACCCACGTCAACGGCTCCATCAGCCTGGACCCGGGCGGCGATTCGTGGCTGGACCTGGCCGAAGGCAATGTGATCAAGGGCGCACGCCAGAACGGCACGCCGTTGAACCTGCAGAACTGGGCGCCGGGGCAACCGGTGGAAGGTTTGGGCCGGGTACCGACGCTGGTGGATTCCAATATCGGCATGCGCGATGCGTTGCAGATTCGGTATCACACAGGGAACAAGCTGGTGTTGCATAACAACAATCAGGTGGTGGGGATTCTGGGGGATAGCGAGCTGTACCATGCCCTGCTGGGCAAGAACCTGGGTTAGTCGGTACCGCAAAACCAACTGAAGAAACTGGGTCAATGTGGGAGCTGGCTTGCCTGCGATAGCTTTAGTGAATTCACCACAGCTATCGCAGGCAAGCCAGCTCCCACATTTGACCTCATTCCAAGCCTGGAACAGCGGCGCCAGTGACGGCGCCGCTCGGCTCAACCATCAGCTATAGACACGGCCAAGGAGCTGCCGATGGCTTTCAAACTGATCGAGCACGTCCCGGGTGATCTGTTCCTGGGCGAAGCCCATCAGGTCATATTCCTGAGGTCCGTTGTGCAGGTAGACCTCGGCCCGGTAGTAACGGGTGCGCTCTTCTTCGGGCAGGTCGCTCGGTGCCGAGGAGTAAGCATCCAGGCTCACTTCATAGACAAACGGGTTGCCCTCTTCCATCTCGATACGCACACCGATGCAACGCTTGGATTTACCCAGCAACGTCTGTACTTCCAGCCCTTGCTCACGCAAGGTTGCCGCCGCCTCTTCCAACGCCGGCGTAACGTGCTTGTCCATAAAGCGTTGCACGGTGCCCTGGCTCGGTTGCAGGTCCAGGGCGGTCAAACGCTCGCTGAAACCACGACGACCACGTTCGGCCAATTGCGCCTGCTCCTGTTCGATGGCCACATCCTGGCGCATCGCCTTGTGCAAACCGAACATAAACAGAATCAGCACTACCGAGAACGGCAGCCCCGCCAGCACCACCATGGTTTGCATGGCTTCGAAGTTGCCGGCAAACAGCAGGCCGATGGTCACCAGGGTGATCACCACCGACCAGAAGATCCGCAGCCAGTGTGGCGCATCTTCGTCTACGTTGCCGCCTTTGCAGGACAGGTTGGCCATCATCACCGCGCCGGAATCCGCCGGGGTCAGGAACAGCACAAAGCCCACGAAGATCGACACCCCGATCACGATTTTCGACGCCGGGTAATGCTCAAGCAGTTGGTAGATGGCCATCGACGGTTGTTCCAGCGCCGTCTTGCCCAACTCCACCGCACCGTGGTTCAACACCAGGTCCAACGCCGAGTTACCGAAGATCGACAACCACGCCAGGGTGAAGCCCAGCGGGATCAGCAGCACGCCGGCTACCAGCTCACGCACTGTACGACCACGGGAAATACGCGCGATGAACATGCCTACAAATGGCGCCCAGGAAATCCACCAGGCCCAGTAGAACAGGGTCCACAGGCCCATCCAGCGCTCGGTCTTGTCGGCGTCGCCTTCGTACACATACAGGTCGAAAGTTTTCAGGATGATGCCGTTGAGGTAGTCACCGGTGTTCTGCACCAGGCCATTGAGCAGGTGCAAGGTCGGGCCAAACAACAGCACAAAGATCAGCAAGCCGCTGAACAGCACGATGTTGAGGTTGGACAGGCGGCGAATGCCGTTTTCCACACCCGACACGGCGGCGATGGTCGCCACGGTGCTCATCACGATGATCACGATCAGCAGATTGGTGTTGCTGTGCTGCATGCCGAACAGGTTTTCAAGGCCCGACGACACTTGCATCGAACCGATGCCCAGGTTCGTCACCAGGCCCAGCAGGGTCACGAACATACCGAAGCCGTCCACCGCGTGGCCGGCTGCGCCTTTGACCCAACGCTCACCCACCAGCGGGTACAGTGCCGAACGCAAGGCCAGCGGCTGGTTATGACGGTACGCGAAGTACGCCACGGCCAGGCCGACCAGCGCATAAATCGCCCAGCCGTGCAGGCCCCAGTGCAGGAACGTCAACTGCAACGCCTGGCGGGCTGCGCCATTGCTGGCGGCGGCGCCTTCGGGCGGGTTGAAGTAGTGATCCAACGGCTCGGAAGCCCCGAAATACAGCAGCGAGATGCCGATGCCGGACGAGAACAACATGCCGGCCCAGGCGCCGTAGCTGAAGTCCGGGGTGTCGTCCTTGCTGCCCAGTTTCAATTTACCGTAGGACGAAAACGCCAGGCCGACCACAAACACCAGGTAGGCAGCGATGACCACCATGTAGTACCAGCCGAAGCTTTTCGACAGCCACGCCTGGGCGATGCCGAGCATGCGCCCGGCCTCCTGCGGGGCGATGATCAGAATGGCGGTCAACAACAGAATGAGCGCGGTGGAGGTGTAGAACACCCAACCGTTGACCCTGACCTTTTCCGGCGGGGTCTTTATAAGAGAGGCAGAACTCATGGCGCAGATGCTCCGGGCAGTGCGAGAGAGAAACACAAGGCAACGGTTATCCCGGGACATCGATTTTTCGGCAGTCGACGGACGGGTGTTATAAAGACACCCCGAAAATTCTTGAGCCGCGCCGAGGCAGTGGCCAGGCCCTGATACGGCCTGTTTCAAGGGTTTTTGCAGGTGTCAGAGGACGTCGCTCACGGGTAGGAAAAACCTGTAGGCAGCGACCATTTGTCGCAGATCTTATTCTTTGTTGATTGAACGTTCAATCAAAACAAAATAGACTGGCCATCAAGCCGACGGGCGTTTATCGCCCAACGGCAGGCCTAAGGAGAGGTGCTACATGCCCAAGGTCGGTATGCAACCCATACGCCGCCAGCAGTTGATCGAAGCCACTTTGACGGCCATCGATCAGGTTGGAATGGGAGATGCCAGCATTGCGCTGATCGCCCGTTTGGCCGGCGTCTCGAACGGCATCATCAGTCACTACTTTCAGGACAAGAACGGCCTGATCGCCGCAACGATGCGGTACTTGATGAATGTGCTGATCGAGAACGTCCACGAACGCAGGCTTGCGCTGAAGGACGACAGCCCACGGGCGCACCTTCGGGTGATCATCGAGGGCAACTTCGACGCCAGCCAGGTCAACGGCCCGGCAATGAAAACCTGGCTGGCCTTCTGGGCCACCAGCATGCACCACCCGTCATTGCACAGGTTGCAGCGGATCAACGATCAACGTCTGTATTCCAACCTGTGCTGCCAGTTCCGCCGAGTGCTACCGCTGCCGCACGCACGCAAAGCAGCCAGAGGCCTGGCGGCCCTGATCGACGGTTTGTGGTTGCGCGGCGCCCTGTCGGGAGACGCTTTCGACACGGAGCAGGCGCAACGGATCGCTTACGAATACATGGATTTCCAATTGGCCAAGCAGGTGAGTTAGAGCACACATAACCGCTCAACCCCTGAACGTCTGCCGCCCAGTGTTGCCACAACCCCATGGCCCACTGGCGGCGGGTAACGCCAACCACTTATGCACTTGCGAGGACTTTATGGCCCGTTTCGAACTGCAAAAACTCTACATTGACGGCGGCTACAGCGACGCTGGCAGCGATGCCACCTTCGAAGCCATCAACCCGGCTAACGGTGAAGTTCTCGCCCAAGTGCAACGCGCCACCAAGGAAGACGTGGAACGTGCCGTGGTCAGCGCCGAAAAAGGCCAGAAAATCTGGGCTGCCATGACCGCCATGGAGCGTTCGCGCATCCTGCGTCGTGCCGTCGACATCCTGCGCGAGCGCAACGATGAACTGGCCGCGCTGGAAACCCTGGACACCGGTAAAGCCTTCTCCGAAACCCAATATGTCGACATCGTCACCGGCGCCGACGTACTGGAATACTACGCAGGCCTGGTGCCAGCCATCGAAGGCGAGCAGATCCCGTTGCGCGACACTTCGTTCGTCTACACCCGCCGCGAGCCGCTGGGCGTGGTGGCCGGTATCGGCGCGTGGAACTACCCGATCCAGATCGCCCTGTGGAAATCCGCACCGGCCCTGGCTGCCGGTAACGCAATGATCTTCAAGCCAAGCGAAGTCACTTCGCTGACCACCCTGAAACTGGCCGAGATCTACACCGAAGCCGGCGTACCGGCTGGCGTGTTCAACGTATTGACCGGCAGCGGCCGTGAAGTTGGCACCTGGCTGACCGAGCACCCGCGCATCGAGAAAGTCTCGTTCACCGGCGGCACCGACACCGGCAAGAAAGTCATGGCCAGCGCTTCGAGCTCTTCGCTCAAAGAAGTGACCATGGAACTGGGCGGCAAGTCCCCGCTGATCGTGTTCGAAGACGCCGACCTGGATCGCGCCGCCGACATCGCCATGATGGCCAACTTCTACAGCTCCGGTCAGGTCTGCACCAACGGCACTCGCGTGTTCGTACCCAAGCACCTGCAAGCGGCGTTCGAAGCCAAGATCGTTGAGCGTGTTGCGCGCATTCGCGTCGGCAACCCACAAGACGAAAACACCAACTTCGGCCCGCTGGTCAGCTTCGCCCACATGGAAAGCGTGCTCGGCTACATCGCCAAAGGTAAGGAAGAAGGCGCCCGCGTCCTGTGCGGCGGCGACCGTCTGACCGACGGCGAATTCGCCAAAGGCGCTTATGTGGCCCCGACGGTGTTCACCGACTGCACCGACGAAATGACCATCGTCCGTGAAGAAATCTTCGGCCCAGTGATGAGCATCCTCACTTACGAGACCGAAGAAGAAGTGATCCGCCGCGCCAACGACACTGACTTCGGCCTGGCCGCAGGTCTGGTGACCAAGGACCTGAACCGCGCCCACCGCGTGATTCATCAGTTGGAAGCGGGTATCTGCTGGATCAACGCCTGGGGCGAATCCGACGCCAAGATGCCGGTCGGTGGCTACAAGCAATCCGGTGTGGGCCGTGAGAACGGCATCAGCTCGCTGAACAACTTCACCCGCATCAAATCGGTACAGGTTGAGCTGGGCGACTACGCCTCGGTGTTCTAAACCACAGGCGCCTGGGAGTCGCCTTTGTGGCGAGGGAGCTTGCTCCCGTTGGGCTGCGCAGCAGCCCCATCCCAGGCCCCGCAGTTCTCCAGACCGAACTCGTTCGCTGGTTTTGCGACTGCTACGCAGTCGAGCGGGAGCAAGCTCCCTCGCCACAAAAGCAGCTTGAACCACTTATATGAGGGTGCATTTATGTCCCAAGAATACGATTACATCATTGTGGGTGCCGGTTCCGCCGGTAACACCCTGGCGACCCGTCTGACCGAAGACGAAGGCGTCACCGTCCTGCTGCTGGAAGCCGGCGGCCCGGACTACCGTTTTGACTTCCGTACCCAAATGCCCGCCGCGCTGGCGTTCCCGCTGCAAGGCCGTCGCTACAACTGGGCCTACGAAACCGACCCAGAGCCACACATGGACGGCCGCCGGATGGAATGCGGTCGCGGCAAAGGCCTGGGCGGTTCTTCGCTGATCAACGGCATGTGCTACATCCGTGGCAACGCCTTGGACTACGACAACTGGGCAAAACTGCCAGGTCTGGAAAACTGGACCTACCTCGACTGCCTGCCCTATTTCCGTAAAGCCGAAACCCGCGACATCGGCCCCAACGACTACCACGGTGGCGACGGCCCGGTCAGCGTGACCACGCCGAAAGCCGGCAACAACCCACTGTTCCATGCGATGGTTGAAGCAGGCGTACAGGCCGGCTACCCGCGTACCGACGACCTGAACGGTTACCAGCAAGAAGGCTTCGGCCCGATGGACCGTACCGTCACGCCTAAAGGCCGTCGCGCCAGCACCGCACGCGGTTACCTGGACACGGCCAAGAAGCGCTCGACCCTGACCATCGTCACCCACGCCCTCACCGACAAAGTGTTGTTTGAAGGCAAGCGTGCCGTTGGCGTGCGTTACCTGATCGGCGCGGCTGAAGAGCGCGTTGAAGCCCGTGCGCGTAAAGAAGTACTGGTGTGCAGCGGTGCCATCGCTTCGCCGCAACTGCTGCAACGCTCCGGTGTGGGCCCGGCCAAACTGCTGGAAAGCCTCGACATCCCGGTGGTCCACGACCTGCCCGGCGTCGGCGAAAACCTGCAGGACCACCTTGAGCTGTACCTGCAATATGCCTGCACTCAGCCAGTGTCGCTGTACCCATCGCTGCTCTGGTACAACCAGCCGGCCATTGGTGCCGAATGGCTGTTCAATGGCACTGGCATCGGCGCCAGCAACCAGTTCGAAGCGGGCGGTTTTATCCGTACCCGTGAAGAGTTCGATTGGCCAAACATCCAGTACCACTTCCTGCCGGTCGCGATTAACTACAACGGCAGCAACGGTGTGAAAGAGCACGGTTTCCAGGCGCACATGGGCTCCATGCGTTCGCCGAGCCGTGGCCGCGTGCAATTGAAGTCGAAGAACCCTCGGGACTACCCGAGCATCCTCTTCAACTACATGGCCACCGAGCAGGACTGGCAGGAATTCCGTGATGGCATCCGCCTGACCCGCGAAATCATGCAGCAGCCGGCACTGGACCCATACCGTGGCCGTGAAATCAGCCCGGGTATTGACGTGCAAACCGATGAGCAGTTGGACAAGTTCATCCGCGAGCACGCCGAAACTGCGTTCCACCCGTCCTGCTCGTGCAAAATGGGCACCGACGAGATGGCCGTAGTGGATGCCGAAGGCCGCGTGCATGGCATGCAGGGCTTGCGTGTGGTCGATGCATCGATCATGCCGATCATCACCACCGGCAACCTCAACGCGCCGACGATCATGATCGCCGAGAAAATCGCCGACAAGATCCGTGGCCGCAAGCCATTGCCGCGCAGCACTGCGGATTACTACGTAGCAGGCGATGCGCCGGTGCGTGGCAAGCCGATGCGTGAAGTGGGCCCTACCGCGCAGTAACCGACACCCCCGTGGTGAGCGAGCTTGCTCGCGCTGGAGTGCGAAGCGCTCCCAAGATTTTGGGGCCGCTACGCAGCCCAGCGGGAGCAAGCTCCCTCGCCACAGGTGATTGATCACCTAGTCGGCACTACTGCGCAGTAACTGATACCCCCGTGGCGAGCGAGCTTGCTCGCGCTGGAGTGCGAAGCGCTCCCAGGATTTTGGGGCCGCTACGCAGCCCAGCGGGAGCAAGCTCCCTCGCCACAGGTGATTGATCACCCAGTCGGCCCTACCGCGCAGTAACCGACACCCCTGTGGCGAGCGAGCTTGTTCGCGCTGGAGTGCGAAGCGCTCCCAAGATTTTGGGGCCGCTACGCAGCCCAGCGGGAGCAAGCTCCCTCGCTACAGGTGATTGATCACCTAGTCGGCCCTACTGCGCAGTAACTGATACCCCCGTGGCGAGCGAGCTTGCTCGCGCTGGAGTGCGAAGCGCTCCCAGGATTTTGGGGCCGCTACGCAGCCCAGCGGGAGCAAGCTCCCTCGCCACAGGTGATTGATCACCTAGTCGGCCCTACTGCGCAGTAACTGATACCCCCGTGGCGAGCGAGCTTGCTCGCGCTGGAGTGCGAAGCGCTCCCAAGATTTTGGGGCCGCTACGCAGCCCAGCGGGAGCAAGCTCCCTCGCCACAGGTGATCAGCTTTCCTTGATCAGCTCCCCGCCCCAGGCCTACTCTGTTGCCTGCCCGCGATGAGCCGCCCACAAGGAAGGCCCCATGTTCGACAAACACCCCATCCTCAAACAGCACTTCAGTGCCCTGCGCACCCGCGCCGAATTTTTCTCGCTGCGTTATGTGCGCGAATCCGGCCAGTCCCTGTCGGTACGCAAAAACGTCGCCGAGCCGCCGCAGCTGAGCCACGACGAGGGCGCGATGCTCACCGTGCGTCTCAACGGCGTGGAAGCCTATGCCGCAACCAACGACATTTCCCTCGCCGGCCTGCAAGCCGCCCTTGAGCGTGCCGAACAGCAAGCCCGGCAGATTTCGTCCCACGCCCTGCTCGACCTGCACGCACAACAC
Source organism: Pseudomonas sp. FP2338 (assembly GCF_030687515.1). Lineage (NCBI taxonomy): Bacteria > Pseudomonadati > Pseudomonadota > Gammaproteobacteria > Pseudomonadales > Pseudomonadaceae > Pseudomonas > Pseudomonas sp. FP2338. Next base: position 5,969,255 of record NZ_CP117436.1, read on the forward strand.
GTCTCCAGCGACGTGGCCGACTACCTGTCGCCCGACCTCGACCAGCCCTTCCCATCCCTGAGCGACTGCTACCAACTGCTCGGCGATGAATCCGCCAGCGTGCCCAAGGATGAGCGTCTGGTGAGTTGGGAAGTCAGCCTGGGCACCACGCGGGTTGAACAGATCTACCTCAACAGCGCCGGTGCCGAGCTGCGCCAGGCCCAGCGTTTCGTCTTTCCGGGCCTGAGCGTCACCGCGTTCGACGGCAACGACAGCCAGACCCGCACCCTGGGCGGCACCAACTTCGGCCAGCAAGGCAGTGCGAACGTGATTCGCCGCTTCGGCCTGGCCGGCGCCGCCCGTACAGTCGCCGACGAAGCCCTGCAACTGCTGCTGGCGCCGAACACGCCCCACGGCCCGCGTGACCTGCTGCTGATGCCCGACCAGATGATCCTGCAGATCCACGAGTCTATCGGCCATCCGTTGGAGCTGGACCGCATCTTGGGCGATGAGCGTAACTACGCTGGCACCAGCTTTGTGAAGGCCAGCGACTTCGGCCACCTGCAATACGGCTCGCCGTTGCTCAACGTGACCTTCGACCCGGACATCCCCGAACAGCTGGCCAGCTATGGGCATGACGACGATGGCACGGCTGCCAGCAAACAATTCCTGATCCGCAACGGCCTGCTGCTCAAGCCCTTGGGCGGCGCGCTGTCGCAATTTCGCGCGAACCTGCCAGGCGTGGCCAACAGCCGCGCGTGTGGCTGGAATCGCCCGCCGATCGACCGCATGGCCAACCTCAACATCGAGGCCGGCGACAAAACCCAAGCCGAATTGGTCAGCGGCATCGAGCACGGCATTCTGATGAGTACCAACCGTTCCTGGTCCATTGATGACGCGCGCAATAAATTCCAGTTCGGCTGCGAGTGGGGCCAGTTGATCGAAAACGGCGAACTCAAGGGTGTGGTCAAAAACCCCAACTACCGTGCCATCTCCGCGCAGTTCTGGCGCAACCTCAGCGCCGTCGGCGACGCCAGCACCTTCCAGGTTTTAGGCACGCCCAACTGCGGCAAAGGCGAACCCAACCAGGTGATCCGCGTGGGCCACGCCTCACCGGCCTGTGTGTTCAGTGATATCGACGTGTTCGGGGGAGATGCCTGATGAACAACTTCAAGGCACTGGTGGACTGGCTCAAGCAAGCCGTCACCGACAAGGAACAGTTTCACCTGGGCTACGCTGACGAATCGTCGGAGTTTGTACGTTTCAACCACGCCAAAGTGCGCCAAGCCGGCCAAGTGCAACAGGCCAGCCTCAACCTCAAGCTGATCAACGATGGCCGCCACGCCGACCTCGGCATCACCTTGGCGGGCGAGCCGGAGCTGGATCGCCAGCGCCTCGCCGATGGCCTGCAACAACTGCGCGAAACCCTGCCATTGTTGCCGCAGGATCCGTACTTGCTGCTGAACCACAACGCCTGGCAAAACCACAACGAACAACTGCGACCGCTGCCGGAGCTGGCCCAGGTGCTGGCAGATATCAGCCAGGCCGCCGAAGGTGTGGACCTGGTGGGCTTCTACGCTGCCGGCCCGATCAGCCGTGGCTTTGCCAGCTCCGACGGCGCGTTCGGCTGGCATCAGGCCAATAGCTTCAACTTCGATTTCAGCCTGTTCCACGCCAATGGCGAAGCGGTAAAGGCCAGCTACGCCGGGCACACCTGGGACAGCGCCGCGTTCACTGAGCGTTTCCAGCGGGCGCGTGAGCAGCTGGAATTCCTCGGCCGCCCGCTGCATAAGCTGCCTCCCGGCCAGTACCGCGCCTACCTGGCCCCGGCGGCGTTGGAAGAAATCTTCAGCATCGTCACCTGGGGCGGGTTTTCCGCCCAGGCCATCGCCAGCAAAGGCAGTTGTTTGCAAAAGCTCTACACGGGTGAGCAGTCGCTGAGCCCATTGGTGAAGGTCGATGAGCAGATCAGCGGTTCCCTGAGCCAGGCATTTTCCACCGAAGGCTACCCGCGCAGCGATGTCACGCTGATCAACGCCGGTAAAGCCAAGGGCCAACTGATCAACTCGCGCAGCGCTGCCGAATATGGCCTGAGCACCAACGGTGCCAGCAGCGACGAGTCGCCCAGCGCCTTGCAAATGGCCGCCGGCGACCTGGCACAGGCCGATATCCTCAAGCAATTGGGCACTGGCTTGTACATCAGCAACCTGTGGTACTTGAACTACTCGGACTTGCCGGCGGCACGCCTGACCGGCATGACGCGCTTCGCCACGTTCTGGGTCGAAGACGGTGAAATCAAGGCGCCGGTGACCACCATGCGGTTTGACGACAGTGTCTACAGCCTGCTCGGTTCGCAGCTGGAAGCGTTGACTGCTGAGCGAGAGCTGCTGCTGTCGGCGAGTACGTACAGCCAGCGCAATACCTCCTCCAACCTGCTGCCGGGGGCGCTGGTCAAGCGCCTGACGCTCACCTTATAAGCACCGCCCGCGCCCTGTGGCAGCTGGCTTTTGTGGGAGCTGGCTTGCCTGCGATGCAGTCACCTCGGTGTGTCAGCCACACCGCAGTGATGCCATCGCAGGCAAGCCAGCTCCCACATAGGCCAGTTCCCTTACAAACCTGCTCCCTGACAAGCCTGTTCCCACATAGGCTTGTATTGATTTCAGACACCTCGCCTCATCCCTTCCTACCGCAAAATCCCATCTAACACTTCTCCCCGTGCGGCCTGTTGTCGCCCGCAAAAAACCTCGTTATAACGGTTAGTGGCATCCCGCCACCTATCCCACGAGAGCACGACCTTGCCCGGGAAGGGCAAGCTGGAGCGTTGACATGAATCATGGAAGTTTTGTCATAGAGAAGCTGTTCAAGCACTACAACGTTCATGTTGAGCAGCTAGGAAACGATTCGAAAAAAAACACCGTGTTGATGGTCAACGGCGCGCTGTCTACCACGCGCTCTTTCGCGCGAACCAGCAAATGCCTGGCGGAGCATTTTAATGTGCTGCTGTTCGACCTGCCCTTCTCCGGCTATTCGCGCGAGCACAACACCGACCTCGACCTTGTGACCAAGGACGACGAGGTGCAAATCCTGCGCGCCCTGGTAGAGCGCTTCGAGGTCAACCATCTGGTGTCGGCCTCCTGGGGCGGTATCTCCACCTTGCTGACCCTGGCCCACAATCCACCCTCAATCCAAAGCTCGGTAGTGATGGCCCTGGCGCCCAACCTCAACCAGGCAATGCTCGACTATGTGGAGCGTGTACGCGTGTTGATCGAAGCCGATGACAAATCCGCCGTCGGCCACTTGCTCAATGAGACCGTCGGCAAATACCTGTCGCCGCGGCTCAAGCGCAACAACCATCGACACCTGTCGAGCATGGCCACCACCGAGTACCGCCAGGCGCGTTTCCATATCCATCAGGTGCTGGCCTTGGGCGATGGCAATTACCTGCCGGCGCTGACCCGGATCGAAACCCCGGTGCACTTCCTCAACGGCGCACTGGATGAATACACGCCGGCGGCCGAGGCCCAGTTGTTCAAGCGCTATGTCGGCCGCAGCAGCTTTGCGGTCGCCGAACACACCGGCCATCTGCTCGACCTGGAGTCGCGCGAAGCGGCCATGTCGGTGCACCGTGCGCTGTTGGATTTCCTGGTGGGAGAGCACGCAACACTGTCGGAATTAGACGAACCGCCAGTGGGAAAAGGGGCGACGGATGGCGCATAATCGCCGACACATAGCCTGCTAATAAAAAGGGTTCATATGCCGAATCGCGCCCCTCTCGATGCCAAGACCGCCCGCTGGCTACCCTGGGTGGTAGCGATTGCCTTCTTCATGCAGTCGCTGGACGGGACGATTCTCAACACTGCCCTGCCGGCCATGGCGCGGGACTTGGCGGAAAACCCGCTGCGCATGCAAGGGGTGGTGATCGCCTACATGCTCACCGTCGCCTTGCTGATTCCGGCATCGGGTTGGGTGGCCGACCGCTTCGGCACCAAAAAAATCTTCTTCGGCGCGATCATGCTGTTCAGCATCGGCTCCTTGCTGTGCACCTTGTCGAGCAGCTTGACCATGCTGGTCGGCGCGCGGGTCATCCAGGGCTTGGGCGGTGCGCTGATGCTGCCGGTCGGGCGGCTGGTGGTCTTGCGCGCTTATCCGCGCTCCGAACTCGTACGCATCATGGGCTTCATCACCATACCCGGCCTGCTCGGCCCCTTGCTCGGCCCGACCATGGGCGGCTGGATGGTGCAATACCTGACCTGGCACTGGATCTTCCTGATCAACCTGCCGGTGGGTATGGTCGGTTGCTACGCCGTGTGGAAACTTATCCCCGACTTGCGCGGCAGCGAACGCACGCGCTTTGACAGTGTGGGGTTTGTGCTGTTTGGCGCGGCGATGGTGCTGATCACCATCGCCATGGAAGGCCTGGGCGAACTGCACCTGCCGCACCTGCGGGTGATGTTGCTGTTGTTTGGCGGGCTCGCCTGCCTGGCCGCGTACTGGCTGCGTGCCGGGCATATCGACAACCCACTGTTCTCGCCGGTGCTGTTCAAGACCCGCACCTTTGCCGTGGGCATCCTCGGCAACCTATTCGCCCGGCTGGGCAGCGGAGCACTGCCGTTTCTGGTGCCGTTGCTACTGCAGGTGGCACTGGGTTATTCGCCCTCCGAAGCCGGGATGAGCATGCTGCCCCTGGCAGCGGCGGCGATGTTTGCCAAGTCCATCGCCCGGCCACTGATCGAGCGGCTGGGCTATCGCATTGTGCTCACCGGCAACACCCTCGCGCTGGGCATCATGCTGGCCAGCATGGGCCTGGTCAGCGAACACACACCCTACCCGCTGCTGCTGTGCATGCTGGCGGTGCTGGGCGCGATCAACTCGTTGCAATTTACCGCGATGAACACCGTCACCCTGATCGACCTGGACGACGCCCAGGCCAGCAGCGGCAACAGTTTGCTCTCGGTGGTGGCGCAATTGTCCTTGAGCCTGGGCGTGGCGTGTGCCGGTGCCTTGCTCGGCGGCTTTACTGGCGAAGCGGGCAATGACGGCGTGGAAAGCGTGCTGGGCGCGTTCCAACTGACCTTCCTTACCGTCGGCATCATGGCCATGCTGGCAGCGGCGATCTTCCTGCAACTGTCGCCAAAAGACGGCAAACGGGCCGTCAGCCGCGAGCACGACCTTGAGCATTAACAGGCTTCTCGTCTAGAACTTGCAGGGAAAATCCCACAGGGCTGGTACACTGCGCGACATTTTGTTTTGCAGAGCCAGTCCCGTGACTACCATCGCCACCGCTTTTAATACTTTGCCCCTGTCCGCCGCCATGCTGGCTAACCTCGACTCGCTGGGTTACGTCGAGATGACGCAGATCCAGGCGCAAAGCTTGCCGGTGATCCTCAAGGGGCTGGACCTGATCGCCCAAGCCAAGACCGGCAGCGGCAAGACTGCCGCCTTCGGCATCGGCCTGTTGAACCCGATCAACCCGCGTTACTTCGGCTGCCAGGCGCTGGTGATGTGCCCGACGCGTGAGCTGGCCGACCAGGTCGCCAAGGAAATCCGTCGCCTGGCGCGTGCCGAAGACAATATCAAGGTACTGACCCTGTGCGGCGGCGTGTCCCTCGGCCCGCAGATCGCCTCGCTGGAACACGGCGCCCACGTCATCGTCGGCACACCGGGCCGTATCCAGCAACACCTGCGCAAAGGTTCGCTGGTGCTGGACGGCCTGAACACGCTGATCCTCGACGAAGCCGACCGCATGCTCGACATGGGCTTCTACGACGCCATCGAAGACATCATCAGCAAGACCCCGCCACGCCGCCAGACCCTGCTGTTCTCGGCCACCTACCCGGTGAGCATCAAGCAGCTGGCCTCCAAGTTCATGCGTGCGCCACAGCAGGTTAAGGCCGAAGCCTTCCACTCCGACGACCAGATCGAACAGCGGTTCTACGAGATCTCTCCGGAAGAGCGCATGGACGCAGTGACCAAGGTACTGGCGCACTTCCGCCCGGCGTCGTGCGTGGCGTTCTGCTTTACCAAGCAGCAAGTGCAGGAAACCGTGGATCACCTGACGGCCAAAGGCATTTCCGCCGTCGGCCTGCATGGCGACCTGGAGCAGCGCGACCGTGACCAGGTACTGGCGATGTTCGCCAACCGCAGTACTTCGGTGCTGGTCGCTACCGACGTCGCAGCGCGCGGTTTGGACATTGACTCGCTGGACATGGTGATCAACGTCGAACTGGCCCGCGACTCGGAAATCCATATCCACCGCGTAGGCCGTACCGGTCGCGCCGGTGAGACCGGCATCGCCATCAGCCTGGTGGCGCCTTCCGAAGCGCACCGCGCCCAAGCCATCGAGCAACTGCAAAAGTCGCCGCTGAACTGGGACCAACTGGACAACCTCAAGCCGCAAAGCGGCGGCCCGTTGCTGCCACAGATGAGCACGCTGTGCATCGCCGCCGGCCGTAAAGACAAGGTTCGCCCAGGCGACATCCTTGGCGCACTGACCGGTGACGCCGGGATTCCGGGGGCCCAGGTTGGCAAGATCGCGATCTTTGATTTCCAGGCGTTCGTGGCTGTTGAGCGCGGGATCGCCAAGCAGGCGTTGCAGCGTTTGAATGACGGCAAGATCAAAGGCCGCTCGTTGCGCGTGCGGATCTTGTAAAGATTTCAAGCTATACAGAGATCTAAATGTGGGAGCGGGCTGTTGTGGCGAGGGAGCTTGCTCCCGCTGGGCTGCGGAGCGGCCCCACGATTTTGGGAGCGCTTCGCACTGGAGCGCCAGCCCGGTCCAGCGGGAGCAAGCTCCCTCGCCACAACAAGCCCGCTCCCACATTTGACTGTATTCCACTTCAGAATTTGTAAGAGGACACCGTTTTGCGCTCGACCGAAGTTGTGATCATTGGCGCCGGCGCCGCAGGCTTGATGTGCGCACTGACCGCCGCCGGGCGTGGGCGCAAGGTGATGCTGATCGACCACGCCAACAAGGCCGGCAAAAAGATCCTGATGTCCGGCGGTGGCCGCTGCAATTTCACCAACATGTACACCGAGCCGGCCAACTTCCTCTCGCACAACGCGCACTTCTGCAAGTCGGCCCTGGCCCGCTACACCCAGTGGGATTTCATCGGGCTGGTGGCCAAGCACGGCGTGCCGTACCACGAGAAAAAACTCGGCCAGCTGTTTTGCGATAACAAGTCCAGCGACATCCTCGGCATGCTGCTCGATGAATGCATCCAGACCGGCGTGAGCCTGCACCTGGACACCTCCATCGAGGAAATCGCCAAAGTCGACGGCGGCTATCAGTTGCAAACCACCTTGGGCGAACTGCGCTGCGAATCCCTGGTGATCGCCACGGGCGGCCTGTCGATCCCGACCCTGGGCGCCACCGGTTTTGGTTACCAGGTGGCCAAGCAGTTTGGCCACGAACTGCTGCCGACCCGCGCAGGTTTGGTGCCGTTTACCATCACCGACCAACTCAAGGAACTGTGCGGCGAGCTGTCCGGCACATCCGTGGATTGCCTGGTGAGCTGCAACGACCAGAGCTTTCGCGAGAACATCCTGTTTACTCACCGTGGCCTCAGTGGCCCGGCGATCCTGCAGATTTCGTCCTACTGGGAAACCGGCGACACGGTGGAAATCAACCTGCTGCCCGATCACGACGCGCACACCTGGCTGCAACAGCAACAGGTCGAGCACCCCAACAGCGAGCTGAAAACCCTGCTGGGTGAGATCTTCACCAAGAAAATGGCCAACCTGTTGGCGCAGATCTGGTTTGTGTCCAAGCCGATGAAGCAATACACCCACGCCGAAGTGGCCGACATTGCGCAAAAGCTGTCGAGCTGGCAGTTGGTGCCGGCGGGCACCGAAGGCTATCGCACGGCCGAGGTGACGCTGGGTGGCGTGGACACGCGGGAAGTGTCGTCCAAGACCATGGAATCGCTGAAAAGCCCGGGGCTGTACTTTATTGGTGAAGTGTTGGATGTGACCGGTCACCTCGGTGGGTTCAACTTCCAGTGGGCCTGGGCTTCCGGTTACGCAGCCGCGCAATACGCCTGAAGGTTGTACGCGGTCAACATGTGGGAGCTGGCTCGCCTGCGATAGCGGTGTTGGATTCACCGCCGCTATCGCAGGCAAGCCAGCTCCCACAGTAGTTTCGTGGTGTTCTTAAGATGTTGGCTGGAATAAATTTCGCTGTTACATGTGATCGCCACGCTTGCCGTAGCGTCATTACTGGCTCAATTTAGCGGCATCGTCCCGGAAGACTCCAGACTTCATGTCATCGACCTCGTTCAAGCAGTCCATGCGGCGCCTGTGGGCGCTGGATAAATTCAGTTACAGCGTTCGGGTATTCATCGCCCTCACCGGCAGCATGGCGCTGTGCTGGTATCAGAACGAAATGACCTTGCTGATCCCGCTGTTCCTGGGGATTATCGCCAGTGCCCTGGCCGAGACCGATGACAGCTGGCAAGGCCGCCTGAATGCGCTGGCCGTGACGCTGGTGTGTTTCAGCGTCGCCGCGCTGTCGGTTGAGCTGCTGTTTCCTTATCCCTGGATCTTCGCCATCGCCCTGGCCCTGGCCAGCTTCTGCCTGACCATGCTCGGCGCGTTGGGCGAACGTTATGGCGCGATTGCTTCAGCGACGTTGATTCTGTCGGTGTACACCATGATCGGCGTGGACCAGCGCGGTGGCGCCGTCACCGACTTCTGGCATGAGCCGTTGCTGCTGGTGGCCGGTGCGGCGTGGTATGGCGTGCTGTCGGTGCTGTGGCAGGTGCTGTTTTCCAACCAGCCGGTGCAGCAAAGCCTGGCACGGTTGTTTCGCGAGCTGGGGCGTTACCTCAAGCTCAAATCGTCACTGTTCGAGCCTGTCCGCCAACTGGATGTGGAAGCGCGCCGCCTGGAACTGGCCCAGCAAAACGGCCGGGTGGTGGCGGCGCTGAATGCCGCCAAAGAAATCATCCTGCACCGCGTAGGCAATGGCCGCCCCGGCTCGAAAGTCAGCCGTTACCTGAAACTGTACTTTCTGGCCCAGGATATCCACGAACGCGCCAGCTCGTCCCACTACCCTTACAACGCCCTGGCCGAAGCCTTCTTCCACAGCGACGTGCTGTTCCGCTGCCAGCGCCTGTTGCGCCAGCAAGGCAAGGCCTGCCAGGCCCTGGCCGAATCGATCCAGCTGCGCCAGCCGTTCATTTATGACGACAGCTTTGCTGAAGCCCTTGGCGACCTGAACGCCTCCCTGGAGCACTTGCGCATCCAGAGCAACCCGGCCTGGCGCGGCCTGTTGCGCTCGTTGCGGGCGTTGGCCGCCAACCTGTCCACCCTTGATCGCCTGCTCGGCGATGCCAGCAACCCCGACTCCCTGGCCGACGCCACCGACAGCAGCCTGCTGGACCGTGCCCCGCGCAACCTCAAGGAAATGTGGACGCGCCTGCGCACGCAACTGACGCCGACGTCACTGCTGTTCCGTCACGCCCTGCGCCTGCCGCTGGCACTGAGTATCGGCTATTGGATGGTGCACCTCATCCACCCCTCCCAGGGTTACTGGATCATCCTCACCACCCTGTTCGTGTGCCAGCCCAACTACGGCGCCACGCGGCGCAAGCTGGGCCAGCGGATCATCGGCACCGCCATCGGCCTGACCGTGGCCTGGGCGCTGTTCGACCTGTTCCCAAGCCCGCTGGTGCAGTCGATGTTCGCCATCGCCGCAGGCCTGGTGTTCTTTATCAACCGCACCACCCGCTACACCCTGGCCACGGCGGCGATCACCCTGATGGTGCTGTTCTGCTTCAACCAGGTGGGCGACGGTTACGGGTTGTTCCTGCCACGCCTGTTCGATACCTTGCTGGGCAGTTTGATTGCCGGCCTGGCGGTGTTCCTGTTCCTGCCGGACTGGCAAGGCCGGCGCCTGAACAAGGTGCTGGCCAACACCCTGACCTGCAACAGCATTTACCTGCGCCAGATCATGCAGCAATACGCCGCCGGCAAGAGCGACGACCTGGCCTACCGGCTGGCGCGGCGCAATGCACACAACGCCGATGCGGCGCTGTCCACCACGCTGGCGAATATGCTCATGGAACCTGGGCATTTCCGTAAGGAGGCCGATGTGGGCTTCCGCTTTCTGGTGTTGTCGCACACCTTGCTCAGCTACCTTTCCGGGCTGGGTGCGCATCGGGAGACTCAATTACCGGCCGACGTGCGTGAACATCTGATCGACGGCGCCGGGAACAGCCTGGCGGCGAGTATCGACGAAATCGCCACGGGGCTGGCCAACAAGCAGCCGATCGCGATTCAGAGTGATGCCGAAGAAGCGTTGGCGGCGGACCTGGAGCAGATGCCCGATGAGATTGATGAGGGGCAGCGGTTGGTGCAGACGCAACTGGCGTTGATTTGCCGGCAGTTGGGGCCGTTGCGCACGTTGGCGGCGCATCTGATCAAAGACACCAGCGCGGCTTGAATCGTCATCGCAGGCAAGCCAGCTCCCACCTTTGAAGGTGTTCGCCATTCAAAATGTGGGAGCTGGCTTGCCTGCGATGGGGCCCGCCAGAACACTACATCCCATGCTCTTTCATCAACTTTGCATAACTGCCATCTGCCTTCATCCGCGCAATCTCCCGATCAAAGCCGGCCACGATCTGCTCATGCTCCGGGTTCTTCAGGCTCACCAGAATATGCAGGCTGTTCTCGCTCAGCGGCTTGGGTAAAAACTCCACCGCATTGCGCACCCGGGGCGACTCCCGCGCCAGGTGATAGCGGGCTACAAACTCATCTTCCAGCGTCAGCTTGACACGTTTGGCCGCCAGCATACGCACCGCCATGGCGAAGTTATGCACCGGTACTTTCTGCAACTGCGCATCCTGGTCGAACGCCGCCGAGTAGGCGTAGCCGCGCACCACGGCGATGGGATCGTCGTGCAGTTGCTCCAGGTTCTGATAATCGATGGGGTCGTCGCGGCGCTTGATAAACCGCACGCGATTCATCAGGTATTCGCCGGAAAACTGGCCCAGCTTGGTGCGGGCATCGTCGTACCAGGCGTTGATCAACACGTCATAACGGCCATCGCCCACGCCCATCAACGCCCGCGCCCAGGGCACCTGCTCAAAATCACTGGCATACCCTGCGCGGGCCAGCGCCGTACTGACAATGTCAGTGGCCAGGCCGCCGTTAATCAAGGTGGAATCGGTAAACGGTGGCCATACATCCGCTACCAGGCGCAAGCGCTGCGCCACCGCGGGCTGGGCCAGCAGCAACACTCCAATCAAAGCAACGGCACGAGAAAATCGCGGCATGCTCATAGTCCTTGGCGGGCAGGCAGGCAGTGGCCTGATAACAGTAGCTCATCAATGAGCCCGTATTGCAGATTACACAAAGAAGCCAGCAGCGATAGAACTGAATGATGGCAAATTGACGCCATTCACAAAAATGCTCGCTTTAGACAGGGCGGCCGGTGGCGCTTACTATCGGCAACAAACATTAATAAGGGAAAACGCCATGACGGTTGAATGGGTCTGCAAACATCACGAAGACCTCGGCAAAGAGCAGCTGTACGCCATTATGCGTCTGCGCAATGAGGTGTTCGTCGTCGAGCAAAAATGCCTGTATCAAGACCTCGACGGGCAGGACCTCGCCAGTGATACCCACCACTTGATGGCCTGGCAAGATGACGTGCTGGTGGCTTACCTGCGCCTGCTGGACCCGCAATCCCAGGGCGGTGATGTGGTGATTGGCCGGGTGATCGTGGCACCGGTGGCACGCGGTACCGGGCTGGGGCACCAGATGATGGAAGAAGCGCTCAAGCGCATTGAAGACATCTGGCCGCAGACGCCGATTTATCTGTCAGCCCAGGCGCATTTGCAGGGGTATTACGGGCGGTATGGGTTTGAGGTGGCGGGTGAGCAATACCTGGAGGACGACATTCCCCATATTGGTATGCGGCGCCAGTAAGGACGCCATCACAGGCAAGCCAGCTCCCACACTTTGAATTGCGAATACTTCAAGTGTGGGAGCTGGCTTGCCTGCGATGAGGCCAGACTTGCTTGGCACCCTGCTCAGGGATAACCCAACACCTGCTTGATCGACACCAGGTTTGCCTCGATCCAGCGCCGATCAATCGCGCCCCAGCTGCGAATCCGATAACACCCGGCATGATTGCGCGCACCCTCCTCCTGCTCGAACTCGCACACAATATCCAGATCAGCCAACGCCGCAATCGTGTCCTGCGCCGTGCGTCGTGGCATGCCGGTGGCGTCGGTCAGTGCCGGCACGCTGCTGGCCTGGCCGCTGTCGATCAGGTAGGCCACGTACAGGCGGCGGTAGAAACTGCTTTTGGTCTTGCTCACATCCATGCTCGAACGCCTTGTGAAATTAGGGCTTGCCCTGCAAGTCGCGATACGTGAGGTACACCCGCAGGTCGAATTCCACCTGATGGTAGCCCGGCATCATGTACTCACAGAGTTTATAGAACGCCTTGTTATGGTCCGACTCCTTGAAGTGCGCCAGCTCGTGCACCACGATCATGCGCAGAAACTCCGGCGCGGCTTCCTTGAACAGCGCGGCAATGCGGATCTCTTTCTTGGCTTTGAGGTTGCCGCCCTGCACCCGTGAAATCGTGGTGTGCAGCCCCAGAGCGCGGTGGGTGAGGTCCAGGCGGTTGTCGAACAGCACTTTGTCGATGGCCGGCGCGTTGCGCAGGTGTTCCTGCTTCAACGCCAGGGCATAGCTGTATAGCGCCTTGTCGCTCTGCACGCCGTGGCGCTCGGGGTAGCGTTGCTCCAGGTAGGCGCCCAACTGGTCCTTGGCGATCAATTGGCGCACTTGCTCTTGAAGCGCTGCGGGGTAGGCCTGGAGGTATTTCAGCGCGGTCATGGGGCTCTGCAACAGGGTTCGAATGGCCGCCAGTGTAGCGAATTCACAGCAGACGAGGGTGGGACCACGTGGCCATTTCCTCGGCCACCAACGGCTGCGCCGCCCACGGCCCCTGGATAAACATGCAGCCATTGGCCTTGAGCCACGTTGACTGCTCGAGGGTTTCCACACCCTCGGCGATCACCAACACATCAAAATGCGCGCATAACTGGATGATACTGCGCGCCATCGCCGCGTCCCGTACCGAGCCCGGCAGGCGCGCCACCAGTTGCGGGTCGAGCTTGAGCGTGTCGAACGCCAGGTCCCGCAGGTGGGCCAGGGAGCATTGGCCAAGGCCGAAATCATCCAGGGCAATGCGCACGCCGATCTGGCGCAGTAACTTGAGCTGCTTATGGGTCTCTTCAAGGTTACTCATCAGGCTGTCTTCGCTGATTTCCACCTCCAGCTGGCGCCCCTGCAACCCATGTCGCTCAAGGACCTGCTGCAGTTGGCTGGCGAGGTTGGGCATGTTGAACTGGCTGGCACTCAAACTCACGCTCAGCACCAGCTCTTCATCGAAGGTGGCTTGCCAGGCCTGGCGTTGGGCAGCGACTTGCTGGTAGATCCAGGCGCTCAACTGGCTGATCAGCCGCGCCTCTTCAAGCAGGGGCAAGAACAAGCCCGGCGGCACATCGCCGACGCTGGGGTGCTGCCAGCGCAACAGCGCCTCGACACCGCGCAAGCGCCCGTCTTCCAGCGAGACCTGGGGCTGGTAGACCAGGGTGAAATCCTTGTTTTGGATCGCGGTGCGCACACTGTCTTCCAGCATCAGCCGCGAACGGGCGCGGCCGTTCATTTCCTGATCGTAATAGCGATATTGCTGACGCCCCGCGCGCTTGGCTTCGTACATGGCGATATCCGCCGCACGCAACAGGCCGCTCAGGTCGGAGCCGCAGTCCGGGAACGTGGCGATGCCAATGCTGACGCCGAGCATCACCTCCATACCGTCCACTTGCTGGCACACAGACACCCTTTCGATCAGTTTTTCCGCAATCTTGGCGGCCTGCTCCGGGAACTCCAGCTCCAGCAACGCGGTGAACTCATCCCCGCCCATGCGCCCAAGAATGTCGTAGGAGCGCAGACACGCCTGCATCTGCTCCGAGACCCAGCGCAGCACACGGTCGCCCGCGTCGTGGCCCAACGAGTCATTGACCCGCTTGAAACCGTCCAGGTCCAGGTACAGCAACACCAGCGACTGTTCGTTACGCTCGCTGCGCAACAAGAGGTTCTCCACTGCCTGGTGAAAGCCACGCCGGTTCAACAGCCCCGTCAACGGGTCGGTCACGGCCTGGAACTCCAACTGCTGATGCAGATGGCGTACCTCGGACATGTCCAGCACGGTCACCACCATGGCCTTCTGCTCGGCGGGCAGCGGTGCACAGGACAACGCCACGGGCACCTGCTGACCACGCCCGGTGCGCAAGATTGCGTCATGCTGGCGCCAGGTTTCACCCCGGCAGTACGCCTCGTACATCGGGAAACTCAACCACGCGGGCACATGGGGCTTTTGCAGGAAGCTCAAGAAGCTCTCGCCCTGCAACTCGGCCATGGTGGCGTTCAACAAGCGTGAAATAGCCGGGTTGGCGTACTCGATCACACTGCCCTCGCCCACCACCAACAGGCCTTCGGCGGCGTTGTCGAGCACCGAGGCGTTAAAGGCACGCGCCAGCTCCAGGTCATGGCTCAGCCGCTGCAAGGCCCGGCGGTTGCGTTGGTGTTCCAGCAGGGCCTGGACCTTGGGCTTGAGGATATGGGGGTCAAAAGGTTTGAACAGATAGTCGATCGCACCGCTGGCGTAGCCTTCCTGCACGGCATCGGACGATTGGGCGTGGGCTGTCAGAAAGATAATGGGCGTCATGCGCGTACGCTGGCTGCCGCGCATCAGGCGTGCGACTTCAAAGCCGTCCATGCCGGGCATGCGCACATCCAGCAACACTAGGTCGACCTCGTGGGCGAGCAGCAATTCCAGGGCTTCCAGCCCGGAGGCGGCCGTGATCACGTGCCAGTCTTCACGCTGCAAAAACGCACGCATGCTGATGAGGTTCTCGGGGTAGTCATCAACTACCAAAAGAACCGAACTGCCATCGCCGGGGTGTGGAGCGCAATCCATGCTACGTCTCTTCCTTGAGGGGCTGCACCGGTCACTTCTGCTACAAAAACCGGACAAACACAGAGGGCTCACTCTAGCCCCGCTTTAAAAAAAGCAGAAGTGACGTGGGTGCCATCATTGCGCCAAAGCTCAGGAAGCCGACTAACGGTCAAGCCCTACAGCCCACGGCCTGCGGGAAACATGGCTTTTTGGCATTTAGCTGACGCCAATAATTTGCCAGCCATTAATTAACAATTTGGTTACTACCGCTTATAAAGAACCTGCGCAGCCCTCGGGCTAAAGCCTTCATTCTCTGTAAAAGGCCAACACCATGATCGACCTTTCCACCTGGAACCTGAGCATCCCGGTCGGCTCCCCGCCCACGACCATCGACACCCCCAAGCTGCTGAGCGGCTTCAAAGACCAGTACTTCCAGGCCGAAGGCAGCAACGTGCAATTCTGGACACCCGTGACCGGCACCCGTACCGAAAACGCCATCTACCCACGCAGCGAGTTACGCGAAACCTACGCCGATGGGCGCCTGCGCAACTGGACTTACAACGAGGCCAACAACTTCCTGCGCGCCACCGTGGCCGTCAACCAGGTGCCCTCCAGCGGCAAAGTGGTCATCGGCCAGATCCACGCGTATGACAGCCAGAAACCGCTGATCAAGCTGGAGTACCAATTCAAGGAAAAAACCCAGACCGGCAACATCGTCGCCAAGGTGCGCATGCGCCCGGATGATGGCGAGGGGCGTGTGGTCACCGTTGCCTCCAATGTGCCACTCAACAAGAGTTTTACCTACGTGATCAACCTCAATAAAGCCGGGTTGCTCAATGTGCACGCCGCAGATGGCGAATGGAACGAACGCATTGGCGCCGCGTGGGGTGCCAAACCGCTGTACTTCAAGGCAGGCGTGTATGTGCAGGACAACAGCGGCGACAGTAAGGAAGGCGCACGGGTAACGTTTGCCAAGCTGGATATTGATCACGAGTAAAGCGTGAGAGAAGCCCCGTTAATCACGGGGCTTCTGAGTAGGGTTATTCAACGCACATCAGCATAAAACCCATCGATGAATCACCGGCGGGTTTGTTATCGCCGACTTTGAGCGTCAATACGTTAATGTAATTGATCGCCGGAACACTGCCCAACTTGGCATGGCCATAGAAGATATGTTCGTTGGATCTCACATCGGTGACCGAGACCGTGCAGAAACGGGGAGGTTCTTTAAATACGCCCGGTATGAACCTGACCTTATAGATTGAAAAATAATCAGGCTGCGCGGTCAACTTAATCTCTTTCAGCCACTTAGGCGACTGTGCAGTAACTTGCCCCTTTTCGTTAACAGATGCGGTGAATATTCGACCCTCGGCGTAGGCAATAGATCCTGCTGCGAGCAACGCGATGATAGCGCCAGCGAATTTAATCAATTTCATTATCAATTCTCCATCATTGAATACATTTAAAGATCAACCTTAAATGATCAGAGACTGATAAAAGCGCACTTTTAATGGCGCACACATAAAACAGAAAAACTATAAAGACACAGGGAATTCTACTGACGGGTTTCAGGAAACTTCCGATTGCAAAGCACTTTTGAGTCGATGATATTCGTAGGCAAACTCCGACAGACACAAAGGCTATTCTCAGATTAATCCAACCACTTAAACTCACCACCGAACCCTGTGGAAGCCGGGCTTGCCCGCGATGGCGGTGTATCAGCCACCATCAGCAGTGCCTGACACACCGCCATCGCGGGCAGCCCTAATGCCAGTCAGTTAAGCGCAGATCCCCTGTGGGAGCGGGCTTGCTCGCGAAAGCGGTGGGTCAGTCAACATCAATGTTTGCTGGGCCGACGTCTTCGCGGGCAAGCCCGCTCCCACAGGGGATCTTCGCTGCTTTGAGCATTTCGTTCGCTTAACTGACTGGCATTAGGGCAAGCCCGGCTCCCACATGGGTTATGCTTCGGCTGCAGGTGACGTGCTCGTCCTACACGACCGTTGCGGGCAGACAGATCGCCGCTTATAGTTCGCCCCGTCGCTGAGAACAGCGATAGGGTTTCGCAGCCCTAACGATACGTGTGTAACCGAGCATCATGAATGCAACGAGGTGCGCTCCTGCGCCCAACGTTTACTTTATGGTGGCTGTGTGTGGGAGACCTTCGGGTCTGCCGGGTTCCTCGTATCCTCGGTCTGCGAACCCGCACACAGCTACCACCCATTCGTTTCGCAGCGATCGGCGGTAGTCCTTCTAGATACGAGGAATATTTGCATGACCGACCCATTACCACCCCGCCGCTTCTACCCCTGTACCGAGTCCGCCACCGACTCACCCGTGCTCTTGATCGACAGCGCCGCCCCACTGCCCGACCTCCACGCTTGCCTGCGCGAACGCCTCAACGCCGCCCTCGAACACCTCAACCTGATGGCCTGCTCCAGCCTGCCGGACTTCGCCGAGCGCGACCTGAATAACGTGGCCAATACCGCACGTATTCTGGTGCAGGACGTGAGCGATGTGTTCCGCGTCATTGAGCACCGAGGCTTCGACACCGCCGCCTGATCAAATCCCGGCCACAAAAAAGCCCGCATCGCTGCGGGCTTCTTTACAGGTATTTATGGCACCCGTTTTTCCACTGGCTTTCGTCTCATGCCCGATACCACCGAATCATGAAGCGCCATTGCGCGGCCGGCGTCCCACTCCTTCTGCATCGTTGAAAACAGCTCAACGTCTATGTGTACTTTATGTGCGCTTAGCGCCTCAGACATGGCATCGCTAATTCGCTCAATAATCGCGCCTGGGTTTGCAACACCACAGTGCTTGCGACCGAACTCGATCAATTGCTGGCGATCCGGGTAGGCCTTTACCTTGTTCATCTTGATCGCCAAGGTACGGTCGACCAGTGACTGACCAGACTTAGGGTTGTAATTTTCATACACGGTAGTCGTTGTGACATCGAACACAGGGGCTAACTGCACGGTTTCCAGCGCACCGGGATGGGTATAGAGCACACCGAAATTTTTCAGATGAGCATCGCCATTGCGCACCATGACCGACAAGCACACAGATGAATAAAAACGTTCGAGTTCACGCAGCACATCACCCTGCCGGCAAACCTCATTTATCACCGCAGCAAGCGTTTCGTAACTTTGGGAATACTTGTAGTTGTCGTGAGGATCTTTGTTCAGTCCCAACAGCACTGCCATATCCTCGAATCCCAACCTGCCAGACTCCGTCAGATCAAAGCGCTCCATGACAAACAGATCACCCCGTTCCGACAGCCAGAAACGCGGAGTTTGCATGCCGGCAAGGCGAGCAGCTTCCAAACAGAGGAATTCGTTCTGAGCCAAGTGTGCATATTCATCAGCGCCGGACTTCACGATCAAATCAGAACTGAGCATGGTTTTGCGACTGCCTGTCAGCTTATCCAGATCAGGTACCAGCACCTTCGGCTGCACCCCGGAAATACCTGACTCAAAGTAGGTCTCGACCAGGAAGTCGAATACGCCTTGTGAGGCATCCGCAGAAAGGATTTCCTGCAACCCCACTTGCGCTTTCACCGGTGCAGAAGCTTCAACGGGGTTCTCGTAACTCAATCGCACGATCTGATTGCCACCAATGATCGACAGCAAACGCATTTCGTCCACCTGCCTATGCTTGGCCATGCGACGTTTAATCTGATCAGCCAGGAAACCCTCCGGCACATTCATATCAAAAATCGGATGCAGGACGTTGCTGACCGCAGGCGTCGGGTCATAGGGCATTACCAATGACACTTCAGACGAAGCCTGCGCCGAGGCATAGGCGAACGAAAACTGTGAGCCTTTGGACAGCTCGCCCGCCATGCCTTGGGGCGTGGTTATGTTGAGCAGCTTGATCTTACTCATCGCGCTCTACCAACTCGGCAAGGGATTTGAGGTCGATGCGCCGATCAACCACCTCCAGTGCCATTCCCAATGCGGTAATCACCCTGAATACGGTATACATAGCCACATTCTCCCCCGCTTCAAGATCAATGATTGTCTTGCGATTGCATCGAGCTTTTTCCGCGAGCTGTTGCTGACTGTACTGCTTTGCCCGCCGCAGCTGTCTCAGCCGTTCGCCAAATGAGGGAGGATTGGTGATAAGCAAAATGTCACCCATATAGGACTTTTAAAGTATTAATCATGATTATGTCCACTATGGCGGACATTTCAACCACCTTCCGTCTATAACATGCGGCCACAAAAAAGCCCGCATCGCTGCGGGCTTCTTTTTAAACGCTTAAGGCTCAGTTCACCTTGGCGTTCAACTCACCTTTGAGGTAACGCTGGTACATGGCTTCCAACGAGATCGGCTTGATCTTCGAAGCATTACCGGCAGTGCCAAAGGCTTCGTAACGCGCGATACACACATCACGCATGGCGGTCACGGTGGCGCCGAAGAATTTACGTGGGTCAAATTCGCTCGGGTTGGTGGCCATCAGGCGACGCATCGCACCAGTGGATGCCAAACGCAAGTCGGTGTCGATGTTGACCTTGCGCACGCCGTACTTGATGCCTTCGACGATTTCTTCAACCGGCACGCCGTAGGTTTCTTTGATGTCGCCGCCGTACTGGTTGATGATCGCCAGCCACTCTTGCGGGACCGAGGAAGAACCGTGCATCACCAGGTGGGTGTTAGGGATGCGCTTGTGGATTTCCTTGATGCGGTCGATGGCCAGCACGTCGCCGGTAGGTGGCTTGGTGAACTTGTAGGCGCCGTGGCTGGTGCCGATGGCGATGGCCAGGGCGTCAACTTGGGTCTTTTTCACGAAGTCAGCGGCTTCTTCCGGGTCGGTCAGCATCTGGCTGTGATCCAGCACGCCTTCGGCGCCGATGCCGTCTTCTTCGCCGGCCATACCGGTTTCCAGCGAACCCAGGCAGCCCAGCTCGCCTTCAACCGACACACCACAGGCGTGAGCCATGGCCACGGTTTGTTGGGTCACGCGTACGTTGTACTCGTAGTCGGTCGGGGTCTTGCCGTCTTCGCCCAGGGAGCCGTCCATCATTACCGAGCTGAAGCCCAGTTGGATGGAGCGCTGGCACACGTCAGGGCTGGTGCCGTGGTCCTGGTGCATGCACACCGGGATGTGCGGGAATTCTTCGATCGCCGCGAGGATCAGGTGACGCAGGAACGGGGCGCCAGCGTATTTGCGCGCACCGGCCGAAGCCTGGACGATCACGGGGGAGTCGGTCTTGTCAGCGGCTTCCATGATGGCGCGCATCTGCTCAAGGTTGTTGACGTTAAAGGCTGGGACGCCGTAGCCGAACTCGGCTGCGTGGTCCAGCATTTGACGCATGCTGATAAGTGCCATTGTGTTGTCTCTCCCGGTCGAGGGTCGTTAATCGTGCAAGCCTGCCGTAGCGGCGGCTGCTATTCAAGTTATTGCAGATCAAGGGGTTAAGCTTGAGCTGCTGAATCGTTATTGCAGTGTCCGGTTTACACATAAGTGACTTTGGAACCGGATCAATGTGGGAGCTGGCTTGATGTGGCGAGGGAGCTTGCTCCCTCGCCACACAATCTGCTCTCCCATTCGATCTTCTTACTGAGCCTTACAGCCGCGCCCAATCAAATCATCGGTGGCAACCCAGTAAACCAGGCCTTCCTCACCTTTTGTGTGAAACGCCAGTTGGCCGTCGCTGTACAACACGCCCGAGGCGGCAACCTCTTGTTTAAGGCGATAAACCTGGTCCGCACCGCCGAGGCGTACATCCACTTCGGAACGGGCCGGGTTGGCAAAGCGCCAGTTGACCTCGGCCTTGCTGTCGCAGGTCCAGGTGGTCCATTTGTCTGCCGGCTCAGCCGCCTTGTTGAACATGTTCATGCTGCTGCAACCGGCCAACAAGGCCAGGGCTGCCAGGGCGATAACGCCTTTCATTGCCACTCCTCGAACGACGGCCCCAAGGGCCGCCACTGCTGTCGGTTAGTTGATCAGACCCGTCATGGGCAACCCTGTTCCTGACCGTTGGGCGCGGCGTCGTATTGTTCCAGCCGTTCATTGCCGATGCGCTTGTTGATCACCGGCATGGTTTCGGCTTGCCAGTCGGCCTGGTAGCAGCTTTTTTTCGGCGCAGCCCCAGGCTTTTCGGCCTCGAGCGCAGCGCTTGGCGTGCTGCCGCAGCCGGCCAACAGGCCCGCTGCGATCACCAGTGCCAACGACTTGATCATGCGAATGCTCCTTTTCCGGATCACGAACCTTAACCTTTGGCTCGGGTTTCCAGCACTTCAACAGCCGGCAACACTTTGCCTTCGACGAATTCGAGGAATGCGCCGCCACCGGTAGAAATGTAGGAGATCTGGTCAGCAACGCCATATTTATCGATGGCGGCCAGGGTGTCACCACCGCCGGCGATGGAGAATGCCGAGCTTTCGGCAATCGCCTTGGCCAGCACCTTGGTGCCGTTGCCGAACTGGTCGAACTCGAACACGCCGACCGGGCCGTTCCACAGAATGGTCTGGGAGGCTTTCAGCAGTTGCGCGAAGTTAGCCGCCGTTTGTGGGCCGATATCCAGAATCATGTCGTCAGCCGCCACGTCAGCAATCAGCTTGACGGTGGCTTCGGCGCTTTCAGCGAATTCCTTGGCAACCACCACGTCCACCGGCAGCGGTACGCTGACTTTGGCGGCGATGGCGCGGGCAGTGTCGAGCAGGTCTGGCTCATACAGCGATTTGCCCACCGGGTGCCCGGCTGCGGCCAGGAAGGTGTTGGCGATGCCGCCGCCGACGATCAGCTGGTTGCAGATGGTGCTCAGGCTGTTGAGCACGTCCAGCTTGGTGGAAACCTTGGAGCCGGCCACGATGGCAGCCATCGGTTGTGCCGGAGCACCCAGCGCCTTGCCCAATGCATCCAGCTCAGCAGCCAGCAACGGGCCAGCCGCGGCAACTTTAGCGAACTTGGCCACGCCGTGGGTCGAGCCTTCGGCGCGGTGCGCGGTGCCGAAAGCGTCCATCACGAACACGTCGCACAGGGCCGCGTATTGCTGGGCCAGCTCGTCGCTGTTCTTTTTCTCGCCTTTGTTGAAGCGCACGTTTTCGAACAGCACGATGTCGCCAGGCTTGAGGTCAACGCCGCCCAGGTAGTCGGCTACCAGCGGCACGTCACGGCCCAGGGCCTTGCTCAGGTAGTCGGCTACAGGCTTGAGGCTGTTTTCGGCGCTGAACTCACCTTCGGTCGGGCGACCCAAGTGGGAGCAGACCATCACGGCCGCGCCTTTTTCCAGGGCCAGCTTGATGGTCGGCAGCGAGGCCAGGATTCGCGCATCGCTGGTGACAACACCGTCCTTGACTGGGACGTTGAGGTCTTCGCGAATCAGTACGCGCTTACCTTGCAGATCGAGGTCGGTCATCTTCAACACGGTCATGGGTCGCAGTTCCTGAATTACTGTTGAGGTTGTTTAGTAGCGATGTGCAGATAGTGCCCTGCAACATCCAGCATGCGGTTGGCAAAGCCCCATTCGTTGTCGAACCACGCCAGGATGTTCACCAGCCTGGGGCCGGAAACGCGGGTCTGGCTGGCATCGACAATCGCAGAATGCGGGTCATGGTTGAAATCACAACTGGCGTGCGGCAACTCCGTGTAGGCCAACAAGCCCTTGAGCGGGCCGCTGGTGGCGGCGTCGCGCAAGATCCGGTTGACCTCCGTCGCGTCAGTGTCGCTGACGGTTTGCATGGTGATGTCCAGGCAAGACACGTTCACCGTCGGCACCCGTACGGCTTTGGCCTGGATTCGCCCGGCAAGTTCCGGCAACAGTCGCTCGATGCCACGGGCCAGGCCGGTAGACACCGGAATCACTGACTGGAACGCCGAGCGCGTGCGGCGCAGGTCTTCATGATGATAGGCGTCGATCACCGGCTGGTCGTTCATCGCCGAGTGAATGGTGGTGATCGACACGTAATCCAGGCCAATCGCCTGATCCAGCAGGCGCAACAGCGGCACGCTGCAGTTGGTGGTGCAGGACGCGTTGGACACCAGCAGCTCATCGCCGGTCAGGCAATCCTGGTTGATGCCGTAGACGATGGTGGCGTCGACATCCGCCTCGCTGGCCATCGGCTGGGAAAACAGCACACGCGGTGCGCCGGCATCGAGAAAACGCTGGCCGTCGGCACGGGTGTGATAGACACCGGAACATTCCAGCACCAGGTCAACGCCCAGTGCTTTCCAGTCGATGCCTTCGGGGGTGGCACTGCGCAAGACCTGCACGCAGGTGCCATTAATATGCAGACAATCGCCCACAACCCGCACTTCGCCGGGGAAGCGGCCGTGGGTGGAGTCAAAGCGTGTCAGGTATTCGATGCTGGCCATGTCGGCCAAATCGTTGATCGCCACAATTTCAAACCCGGCCGCCGCCCCTCGCTCGAACAGAGCACGCAAGACGCAACGACCAATGCGGCCGTAGCCGTTGAGTGCAACTTTGTAGGGACGCGGTTGAGGCATGGGGTTCTCGCAGTGTGGGCGACACAAACCATTGCGCGAGCGCGCTTGTGTGGCGAGGGAGCTTGCTCCCGCTGGGCTGCGAAGCGGCCCCAAACCGAACAACCGAGATACATCAGTGACATCTCGGTGAACGGTTTGGGAGCGCTTCGCGCTCCAGCGGGAGCAAGCTCCCTCGCCACAACAAGCTTGCTCCTACAAGGGGACGAGCTTTTAGTCTTCCAGCAGCTCTTCAGCCTGACCCAGGATGTTTTCCAGGGTGAAACCGAACTCTTCGAACAAGGCTGGCGCCGGCGCCGACTCACCGTAGGTGGTCATGCCGATCACGCGGCCTTCCAGGCCCACGTACTTGTACCAGTAGTCGGCGTGAGCCGCTTCGATGGCGATACGTGCGCTGACCTGCAACGGCAGAACCGATTGCTTGTAGTCCGCGTCCTGGGCTTCGAACAGGCTGGTGCACGGCATGGACACCACGCGAACGTTGCGGCCCTGGGCGGTCAGCTTGTCGTAGGCTTGAACAGTCAGGCCGACTTCGGAACCGGTGGAGATCAGGATCAGCTCCGGCTCACCGATGCAGTCTTTGAGCACATAACCGCCACGGCTGATGTTGGCGATCTGCACGTCGGTACGCACTTGGTGTTGCAGGTTCTGACGCGAGAAGATCAGCGCCGAAGGGCCGTCCTTGCGCTCGATCGCGTGCTTCCAGGCCACCGCGGATTCCACCGCGTCGGCTGGGCGCCAGCAATCCAGGTTCGGCGTGGTACGCAGGCTGGTCAGTTGCTCGACCGGCTGGTGCGTCGGGCCGTCTTCGCCCAGGCCGATGGAGTCGTGGGTGTACACATGGATCACACGCTTCTTCATCAGCGCGGCCATACGTACGGCGTTACGCGCGTATTCCATGAACATCAGGAAGGTCGCGCCGTAAGGCACCAGGCCACCGTGCAGGGACACGCCGTTCATGATGGCGCTCATGCCGAACTCGCGCACGCCGTAGTACATGTAGTTGCCGCTGGCGTCTTCGGCCGAAACACCTTTGCAACCTTTCCACAGGGTCAGGTTGGAACCGGCCAGGTCAGCCGAACCGCCGAGGATCTCAGGCAGCAATGGGCCAAAGGCGTTCAGGGTGTTCTGGCTGGCTTTACGGCTGGCGATGGTTTCGCCCTTGGCCGCGACTTCGGCGATGTAGGCCGAGGCTTTTTCCGAGAAGTCGGCAGGCAGGTCACCGGCCAGGCGGCGTACCAGCTCGTTGGCCAATTCCGGGAATTCGGCGGAGTAGGCAGCAAAACGCTGGTCCCACTCGGCTTCGGCGGCCAGGCCTTTTTCCTTGGCGCTCCACTCGGCGTAGATGTCAGCCGGGATTTCGAACGGGCCGTGGTTCCACTTCAGCGCTTCGCGAGCCAAGGCGATTTCCGCGTCACCCAATGGGGCGCCGTGGCAGTCTTCTTTACCTTGCTTGTTCGGCGAGCCGAAACCGATGATGGTCTTGCAGCAGATCAGGGTCGGCTGCTCGCTCTTGCGGGCGGTGTCGATGGCGGTCTTGATCTCTTCCGGATCGTGGCCGTCAACGTTGCGAATCACTTGCCAGTTGTAGGCTTCGAAACGCTTTGGCGTGTCGTCGGTGAACCAGCCTTCGACTTCGCCGTCGATGGAGATGCCGTTGTCGTCGTAGAAGGCAATCAGCTTGCCCAGGCCCAGGGTGCCGGCCAGGGAAGCGACTTCGTGGGAAATGCCTTCCATCATGCAGCCGTCACCCAGGAACACATAGGTGTGGTGATCAACGATGTCGTGACCAGGGCGGTTGAACTGCGCGCCCAATACTTTTTCAGCCAGCGCGAAACCCACGGCGTTGGCCAGGCCCTGACCCAGCGGGCCGGTGGTGGTTTCGACGCCTGGGGTGTAACCGAATTCCGGGTGGCCCGGCGTGCGGCTGTGCAGCTGGCGGAAGCTCTTGAGGTCATCGATGGTGACGTCGTAGCCAGTCAGGTGCAGCAGCGAATAGATCAGCATCGAGCCGTGGCCGTTGGACAGCACGAAGCGGTCACGGTCGGCGAACGACGGGTTGCTCGGGTTGTGTTTCAGGTAGTCACGCCAAAGCACCTCGGCGATATCCGCCATGCCCATCGGGGCACCGGGATGGCCGCTGTTGGCTTTTTGCACGGCATCCATGCTGAGGGCACGAATGGCGTTGGCACGCTCACGACGGCTGGGCATCGCTGATCTCCTGGAGTTTGAGATAGAAGAAACGGAAAAAAGGACCGGCATTTTCCCTCAGCCACCGCCTGCGGGCAATGACAGATAGTCACTTGAAGGTGTTTTTCCTGCGGTTTGCCCGGCATTGGCTTGCAGAAACAGCCCACCGCTTCGTCTAAAGGTTATAGCGGCTGCTTATAACTACCGATTATCGACCAATATCAAAACTTTTTGATATTGGCCTTGCGAGGATTTCCACCCGTCACTAGACTGCTGGCCTTATGAACCTACCCGTGCCGTCCTTGCGTCCCGACGACAGCGATGAGCTGGCTGCCTTATGCAAGGCCGCCGGTGATCCGTTGCGCCTGAACGTTTTGCGTGCACTGGCCAACGACTCTTTTGGCGTGCTGGAACTGGCGCAGATCTTTGCCATCGGCCAATCCGGCATGAGCCACCACCTCAAGGTGCTGGCCCAGGCCGAGCTGGTCGCCACGCGCCGCGAAGGCAATGCGATTTTTTATCGCCGCGCCCTGCCCCACACCGAGTTGCTCGGCGGCAAGCTGCACGCCGCCCTGCTCGACGAGGTAGACAGTTTGGGCCTGCCCAGCGACGTGCAGTCGCGCATCAGCCAGGTCCACGGGCAACGCGCCGCCGCCAGCCAGGACTTTTTCTCACGGGTAGCCGAGAAGTTTCGCGCTCAACAGGACCTGATCGCCGGTTTGCCCCAATACCGCGAAAGCGTACTGGCGCTGTTGGACAAGCTGAGCTTCAGTGATGAGGCGACGGCGCTGGAAGTTGGCCCCGGCGACGGTGGCTTCTTGCCGGAACTGGCACGGCGCTTCAAGCAGGTGACGGCGCTGGACAACAGCCCGGCAATGCTTGAACTGGCGCGCCAGCTGTGCGAACGCGAAGCGCTGGGCAACGTCAGCCTGCAGTTGGCCGACGCGTTGAACGACACCAGCCTGCGGGCCGATTGCGTGGTGCTGAACATGGTCTTGCACCATTTCGCGGCCCCCGCCGAAGCCCTCAAGCAGATGGCGAATTTGCTGCAACCGGGCGGCAGCCTGCTGGTCACAGATTTATGCAGCCACAACCAGAATTGGGCCAAGGAGGCCTGCGGTGATCTCTGGTTGGGTTTTGAACAGGACGATCTGGCCCGTTGGGCCACCGCTGCGGGACTCGTTCCCGGGGAAAGCCTCTATGTAGGTTTACGTAATGGTTTCCAGATCCAGGTCCGCCACTTTCAGCGACCGACTGGCGACACTCACCATCGGTAAATATCAGGAAAACATCGAGATGAGCGAATACTCCCTTTTCACCTCCGAGTCCGTGTCTGAAGGGCATCCGGACAAAATCGCCGACCAGATTTCTGACGCGGTGCTGGACGCTATCATTGCTGAAGACAAGTTCGCCCGTGTGGCGTGCGAGACTCTGGTGAAAACGGGCGTGGCGATCATCGCCGGTGAAGTCACCACCACGGCTTGGGTCGACCTGGAGCAGATCGTTCGTGACGTGATCACCGACATTGGCTACAACAGCTCCGACGTCGGCTTCGACGGCGCGACTTGCGGCGTGATGAACATCATCGGCAAGCAGTCCCCCGACATCAACCAGGGCGTGGACCGCGCCAAGCCAGAAGATCAGGGCGCCGGCGACCAGGGCCTGATGTTCGGCTACGCCAGCAACGAAACCGACGTGCTGATGCCGGCACCGATCACCTTCTCGCACCAGTTGGTACAGCGCCAGGCGCAAGCACGTAAATCCGGCGTGCTCCCGTGGCTGCGCCCGGACGCCAAGTCCCAGGTGACCTGCCGTTACGAAGGCGGCAAAGTGGTGGGTATCGACGCCGTTGTACTGTCGACCCAGCACAACCCGGACGTGTCCTACGCCGACCTGCGTGAAGGCGTGATGGAGCTGATCGTCAAGCACGTGCTGCCTGCCGAGCTGCTGACCAAAGACACCCAGTTCCACATCAACCCGACTGGCCAGTTCATCATCGGTGGCCCGGTGGGCGACTGTGGCCTGACCGGTCGCAAGATCATCGTCGACAGCTACGGCGGCATGGCCCGTCACGGCGGTGGCGCGTTCTCGGGTAAAGACCCATCCAAGGTTGACCGTTCGGCGGCCTACGCCGGTCGTTACGTGGCCAAGAACATCGTCGCGGCCGGACTGGCCGAGCGCTGCGAGATCCAGGTTTCCTACGCTATCGGTGTGGCCCAGCCTACGTCGATCTCGCTGAACACCTTCGGCACCGGCAAGATCAGCGATGACAAGATCGTCAAGCTGGTGCGTGAGATCTTCGACCTGCGCCCGTACGCCATCACCACCATGCTCGACCTGCTGCACCCGATGTACCAGGACACCGCAGCCTACGGCCACTTCGGCCGTACGCCTGCGCAGAAGACTGTCGGCGACGACACCTTCACCACCTTCACCTGGGAAAAAACCGACCGCGCCAACGACTTGCGCACGGCCGCCGGCCTGTAAGCACGCGTTGCACCCAATGCCCCGCCGGGTTCGCCCGGCGGGGCTTTTTATGGCCTGCGCAATGACCTTGGCATGTTGACCTGCTGAGCATCCAGGCCCTTAAAGCGGCACAGGCGCAGCTCAACAAAGGCTGTAACAAACTCGCGGAGCCCCAGGCCAAGGTCGATGCCAAGCAGCAAACACAGGAAGCCACGCTGGAAAAGTACCCAGCTGTGAATGCATTGGGCGGCCTGTTCAGGTAACTGGAAACACCCGGTAAAAAGCCCCGCCCTGCCGGGGCTTTTTTGTGGCCGCCAGGATCACTTAGGCTGGGCGTCCCTTCCGAGCACGGATGCTCATCATGCGTTTACTGATTGCCCTTGTACTCAGCGCCCTGGCGTTTCTGGCCTGGGCCGAAGACTGCCCCGAAGAGGCGCGCTCACAGGTCGGCACGCTGGCTGAACAGATCAAGCTCTGGGATGACAGTTACCACCGGCTCGGTCAGTCTCCGGTCAGCGACGAGCTGTACGACCAGGCCCGCCAGCGCCTGGCGCGCTGGCAGGCGTGTTTTGCGCCAACGCAGTCGACGGCGGACAACCCGCTGGCAGGTGCGCGCGGTACACAGCCCCATCCAGTCGCTCATACCGGCCTGGAAAAGCTGGTGGATGAAGAGGCCGTGGGTGAGTGGCTCAAGACACGCCAGGACGTCTGGGTGCAACCCAAGGTCGACGGCGTTGCGGTGACGCTGGTGTATCGCAAAGGCCGCCTGAGCCAGCTCATCAGCCGTGGCGACGGCCTGCTCGGTCAGGATTGGACAGCCGCCGCGCGCAAGATCCAGGGCATTGTCCAGCAACTGCCCGAGCCCATCGACCTGGTGCTGCAAGGCGAACTCTATTGGCGCCTTGACGATCATGTGCAGTCCGAACACGGCGGGCTCGGCGCCCGCAGCAAAGTGGCCGGGCTGATGAATCGCCGACAGTTAAGTGAGGCCGAGGCTTCCAGGATCGGACTATTCGTCTGGGCCTGGCCCGAAGGCCCGGCAGACTTCAGCACGCGGCTGGCCACCCTGGCGCGCTGGGGCTTCACCGATAGCCGCCGCTACAGCCACCCCGTGCAAAACCTCACTGAGGCCGCGCATTGGCGCAGCTACTGGTACAACCATCCGCTGCCCTTTGCCAGCGATGGCGTGGTGTTGCACCAGGCCCTGCACGCACCCGCCAAGCGCTGGCAGGTCAGCGCACCGTATTGGGCGGTCGCGTGGAAGTACCCGATAACCAGGGCTTTGGCGCTGGTGCGCAAGGTGCAGTTCAAGATTGGCCGCACGGGGCGTATCACGCCCATTCTGGAACTGGAGGCGGTGCGACTGGACGACCGGCAAATCCGCCGCGTCAGCGTCGGCTCCTTGAAGCACTGGCATGCGCTGGACATCCGCCCCGGCGATCAAGTCTCCATCAGCCTTGCCGGCCAAGTGATTCCGCGGTTGGAGCAGGTGATCCTGCGCAACGAGACCAGGGTGGCGGTGCACGTGCCCGATGCGCGCGACTTCCACGCGTTGAGTTGCTGGCAACTGGACCCCGGTTGCGAGGAGCAATTACTCGCGCGCCTGACCTGGCTGAGCAGCAATCAGGGCCTGGCCCTGCCCTATATGGGCCGGGAAACCTGGAACGCATTGATTCAGGCCGGTCTAATCGCAGGCATTCTCGATTGGTTAACCCTGGATGCGGCAGAGCTTGCTAACATTGACGGCTTCGGTGAACGCCGCCGTGCCCGGGTGCTCGACAGCCTGCAAAGCGCGCGGCAACGGCCCTTTGCACAATGGCTCAAAGCCCTGGGCGTACCGCCTTCGGCGCGCAATGATCTGGAGGGCGGCTGGCAGGCCCTGGCCGCCAAAGACACGCAAGCCTGGCTGGCCACCGACGGCATTGGCCCGGGCCGTGCGGCGCAACTGAGCGCTTTTTTTCGCGACCCACACGTACAAGCATTAGCTGAAACATTACGCGTGGCAGGGATTGACGGGTTTTAAGCCCAGCCCAGCCACTTTTAACCCGGCAGAATTCACCCTGCCATCCAATTGCGACCTTGGAGCCTCACATGAAATTTCTAGCCCCACTTGCCTTGTTGACCACCGTAAGCTTGGCGAGCATGCCGTTGCTGGCCGCCGAAGAAGTGCCGGAACTCACCGGCTGCGCCGCCAAGCGCCAGGCCATCAGCGCACAAATCGAACAAGCCAAGGCCCATGGCAACAGCGAGCAACAGGCCGGTTTGGAAAAAGCCCTGAGCGAAGTCACCGCCCACTGCACCGATGCGTCCCTGCGCAAAGAACGAGAGAACAAGGTGCTCGACGCCAAGCACGAAGTCAGCCGCCGTCAGGCCGACCTCGACAAGGCGATGAAAAAAGGCGATGCCGACAAGATCAACAAACGCAAAGACAAGCTGGCTCAGTCGCGCAAAGAACTGCAAGAGGCCGTCGACGAACTCGACAAGTAAAACCGGTCAGTGGTCGCGAAACTGTTTATGGCAGGCCGTGCAGGCATCTTCGACTTTCTGCACCGCAGGCCCCAGGTTGCTGGCCTTGTAGGGCTGCACCTGGCTTGCGATCACCAATTCACCGGTGGCCGCTTCAAGGTTTCGGGCCAGCTCCTGGAAGCGTGCCTGCTGTTGCCACACAGTGTCCTTGGCGCTGGTGTGATCTTCCTCACGCACGCTCGGGAAATGCTTCCACGGCTCGTGGGACAACGCATCGAGCTTGACCGCGCCTTCGGCGAACTTCGCGCCGTCGAAAGGGATACGCCCACGCAGCATGCCGCCCAGGTCTTCGCCGGTCTTGAGCATCTGCTTGAAGATGGCCTTGCGTTGGCCCAGCGGCGAATTCGGGTCGACACCGCCGCAGGCGGACAAGGTCAGGCAGGCCAGCAATACCACGGTCAGTTTTTTAAAAGTCATGATGGCTTCAGGGTCACGGGAAACGGCGGCCAGTATCCTCGCCCCGCCCGCAAAGACCAATAGCCCTATTAATAATAAGGGTTGCCCAAATGCGCTGCGGCGCAGGCAACCACTTCAGGAATTACGTGTATGAATGTCATCTTGAAACGCTGGAGCCGCCGAATGGTGTGGGCTCTGCCGATGGTTGCGCTGCTGGCTGGTTGTGATAGCGGCAAAGACGCCGACAAAAAAGATGAAGCGGCCAAGCCCCATGCCGTTGCCACTTATGTCAGTGCACCGTGGGAAGCGCTGCCGGCGGTGTCCGACAGCGACCTGCTGGCCGGGTTTGAATCCTGGCGCAGTGCCTGTCAGCGCCTCAAGGCTGATCCGGTATGGGCCGCGACCTGTGCCGCCGCCGCCACCGTACCGGGCGATGCCGTGGCCGTGCGCGGTTTTCTCAAGGAGCGCCTGGATGTGTTCGGCCTGCGCTCGGCCGACAACACACCCAATGGCCTGATCACCGGCTACTACGAGCCGGTCTACCCCGGCAGCCTGACCGAAACCGCCACTGCCCATGTGCCGGTGTACGGCGTGCCGGATGACCTGATCATCGTCAACCTGGAAAGCATCTACCCGGAACTCAAGGGCAAGCGCCTGCGCGGCCGTCTCGAGGGCCGCGTGCTCAAGCCGTATGACGATGCCAGCACCATCAACGGCCAGGGCTCCACCGCCAAACCGATTGCCTGGCTGACCAACCCGATGGACCTGCAGTTCCTGCAGATCCAGGGCTCGGGGCGTATTCAACTGGCCGGTGGGCGCCAACTGCGCGTCGGTTATGGTGACCAGAATGGCTACCCATACCGCCCGATCGGCCGCTGGCTGGTGGAACAAGGCGAGCTGAAAAAAGAGGACGTGACCATGGGTGCCATCAGCGCCTGGGCCAAGGCCAACCCGCAGCGTATTCCACAATTGTTGGCGAGCAACCCCAGCTACGTGTTTTTCAGCGCCCGCCCGGACAGCAACGAAGGTCCGCGTGGTTCACTGAATGTGCCGCTGACGGCGGGTTACAGCGTGGCGGTGGACCGCAAGGTGATTCCGCTGGGCAGCCTGTTATGGCTGTCGACCACTAAGCCTGACGGTTCACCGATTGCCCGACCCGTGGCAGCCCAAGACACCGGCGGCGCGATCACCGGCGAAGTGCGTGCAGACTTGTTCTGGGGCACCGGTGACGCGGCGGGTGAGCTGGCGGGGAATATGAAGCAGCAGGGGCAGATCTGGATGCTGTGGCCCAAGGGCGCGGCGTTGCCCCACGTGCCGGATGCGCCTGCTGGCTCCTGAATAACGTTGAAGATCACATGTGGGAGCTGGCTCCCACACAAGCCAGCTCCCACAGGGGATTACGTCAAACCTCTAGATCGAGACAAAAAAGAAACTCGCAATCAACGCCATCCCTACCGCCCACACCAGCGAACGCAGCATCGCCCAGTCGGCCAGGTAGCAAATGATGTACAGCAGCCGACTGGTGATAAACAGCACCGCCAGCACATTGATGGTCACCAGCGACGCCGTACCGGCCAGGTGCGCGATGATCACCGCCGCAGCAAACGCAGGCGTCACTTCAAAGCTGTTGAGTTGGGCGTTGTGGGCGCGCCTGGCGAGGCCTTCGACGGTGTCCAGGAACGCGCGCGGGTCGTGGTTATGCCGCGGGCCGAACTTGCCGCCGCTGAACTTGGCCACCCCCGTGCACAGGTAAGGCAGGAATATTGCGATCAACACACACCAGAAAGCGGCCGTCATAATGGATTCCTTTTTTTGTTTTAAATAGAAATTAGAGTTTTAGCACTATCACTGCAAAACCGCACTCACCGGCTATGAACCGAAGCACGCCGAAAGGTTCTATCGCGCTTTTAGCCGGCGCCTTGAAACATCCCGCCGCTGTTGCGGTCCATCCCAGCAATAACGACCTTCCCTCACTTCCAAGGACCTCGGATGCTTGAACTTGTCGCCGCCTTTATTTGCCTCACCACGCTGCTCACCTATGTGAACTACCGATTTATCGGGCTGCCTCCCACCATCGGCGTGATGGTCACGGCCCTGCTGTTTTCCCTGATTCTGCAAGGCTTGAGCCTTATCGGCTACCCAGGATTGGAAGAGCGTATCCAGCAGTTGATCGGCCAGATCGACTTCGGCGACTTGCTGATGAACTGGATGCTGTCGTTCCTGCTGTTCGCCGGCGCCTTGCACGTCAACCTCAACGACCTGCGCAGCTATCGCTGGCCCATCGGCCTGCTGGCGACCTTCGGCGTATTGATCGCCACCGTGGTCATCGGCAGCCTGGCGTATTACATTTTTGCCCTGTTCGGCTGGCACGTCAGCTTCCTCTACTGCCTGCTGTTCGGCGCGCTGATCTCACCCACCGATCCGATTGCGGTGCTGGGCGTACTGCGAACCGCCAACGCATCGAAGCCGCTTAAAACCACCATCGTCGGCGAATCGCTGTTCAACGACGGCACGGCGGTGGTGGTGTTTACCGTACTGCTGGGCATCGCACAGTTGGGCGAAACACCGACCGTCGGCGCCACGGCCATGCTGTTCGCCCATGAAGCGATCGGTGGCGTGGTGTTCGGCGGGCTTATCGGCTACCTGGTGTACCTGATGATCAAGAGCATCGAGCAGCACCAGATCGAAGTGATGCTGACCCTGGCGCTGGTGATCGGCGGTTCGGCAATGGCGACCGAGCTGCACGTCTCGGCGCCGATTGCGATGGTGGTGGCCGGGCTGATCATCGGCAACCTGGGCCGCAAGCTGGCGATGAACGACATGACCCGCCGCTACCTCGACGGCTTCTGGGAATTGCTCGATGACATGCTCAACGCCTTGCTGTTTGCCCTGATCGGCATGGAGCTGCTGCTGTTGCCGTTCAACTGGCTGCACGTACTGGCCGCCAGCTTGCTGGCCGTGGCGATCCTGGCTTCACGCCTGCTCACCGTAGCCCCGGCAATCCTGTTGCTGCGGCGCTGGCGCACGGTGCCACGCGGCACTATCCGCATTCTCACCTGGGGTGGTTTGCGCGGTGGCGTCTCGGTCGCACTGGCGCTGGCCCTGCCGCTTGGCCCGGAACGCGACTTGCTGCTGAGCATCACCTACATCGTGGTGCTGTCGTCGATCCTGTTGCAGGGTTTGAGCATCGGCAAGCTGGTCAAGCACGTGACCAAAGATGAGCCGGCACCACCTGCCGAGGCTCACTGATTGAGGCCGGCGGCGAGTTCATTTCGCCGCCGGCGCCTGCGATCAATGGGCCTGCACGATGATCTGGCTTTTGAGGTCGTTGAACATCGCCTCGACCATCGGCTGCATGCTCTTGAACCACTCAGGGCTGCACACCGCTTCGGGGTGGTTAAAGGCAAGCGTGCGGGAAACCAGCACGGTATTGCCGCTGCGCTCATAACTGGCGTCGTAGGTAACATCCGCGCCCTTGAGCGAAACGGTCTTGGGCACCGCCAGAATAGTCAACGAGGTGGGGAACTCGAAGCGGGCCTTTTCAACGCTCTCGCCGGCAAAGCAGGTGAAGTTCTGCACCCGTTCCTTTTCTACCGACAGGGCCTGCACGTCCTGGGCAATATTGCTTCCCAGGCGACTGAGTGCCGGTACACCGATCGGCCCCGGCACGTTGACGAGGTTTTCCGTGCGCCCGGCCAACGTGGTGTTGAAACCGGACGCATCACCTTCCAGCGCATCTGTTTGCAGCGCGGCTTTGCCCGTCTGGCCTGAGCTGCGCAGCATTTTCTGGATCATCTGATCACGCTCCGCCGGCTGCTGAGACCTGATCCAAAAACGCGTCGCTTCGGTACGCCAACCCTCGGCGAGGGACGTTTGCGTAAAGTCTGCCGCGCCCTTGTCATCGACCTTGAACACCAATTCACTCGACAGCTTGCTCGGTTGAGTGGCCGGGGTACGTGCCATCTCGCCAGTACGCGTCAACAATACCGGCTTGTCCAAGTCCTGCAGTGGCAAGTAACCGGCAGCGATGAAACTGGCGGTGGAGTCCAGATAGAGGTCCAGGCTCGGCACATAGGTGATCGCATGGTTGAGCACGCGTAACGCCGCGACCTTGGGCAAAACATAGGCATTGCCGGCGTTGATCAACACCGGTGAGCTGTCGATGCCGACGGCCTTGAGCATGGCTTCCAGCAGGGCCACATGGTCCTTGCAGTCGCCGTAACGATTAGCCAGCACCGATTGCGCCGAGTGCGGCACTACGCCGCCGGCGTCGATGTAAACCGCCACATAACGGATGTTCTTGCGCACCCAATCACTGAGCGCCAGGGCCTTGGCCCGAGGCGTTGGCTGGTCGGCGGTGAGCGTTTGCGCCAATTCGGTGATTTGCGATGTGACCTCAACCTTGGCACGTGCCTCGTAAGCCCTGGCCAGGTCTTTGTAGGTTGCAAAGGTCGAAACAGCGAGGAGTTGGCCATAGTCGGTGTAGGCCACCGCGCCTTGTTCGGGCCGGGTTTTGTCGGCCGGCACGTAGTCCCATCGGTACACCTTACGCCCAACCGCTGCGGCCGCAGTGGAGGCTTTGAAACCGCGGGCCTCAGCGTACAAGGGCTTGTCGGCAGGCAAGTCGTAGATCAGGGAGTAATCCAGCGTGGGGCTCAAGCTCGCCGTGGAGAAGTCGGTAAACTCGCCAGGAAACAGCGCCGTGTGGCGTATTCGCTTGTAGCGCAAGCTCAGACGATCACCCACTGCCACCTCAGGAAAAATCACCACCTTGACCCGCGAATCCTGAAACATCGGGGCATTGGCCGAGGCTTGTTCCTGTTGTTCCCTGATCTGCGGCGCGGTGACCATTACCCTGCGCCCATCGGGCTTGAGCGTGAACGCCTCGACAATCTCCAGGCTATCCAATGAGCGGTTGTAACTGACCGCTTGCTGGGCACTGGACCGGATGGCCCGCTCCTCGTTGATCAGCACGACCTTATCGGCATCCAACACATAGCTGCCGTCGGTATTGATCACGTAGCGTTGAGTATGCTTTTCGATGGTCACGGAGCGATCCGCAGCATCATCCTTAGCCTGCGCCACGCCGAAAACGCCCACCGCCACCACCAGCGCGCACCAACTGCGCCCCCGCAAAAAAGGGAAAGTCCGCATAAAGATCCTTCTTTCATGAATGGAAAACCGCGCAGCGACTTTGCCATTCATTTATGACGAATCAGCTTACTCGTCCTTGTTCACCCGCTGGGGATGGCGCGGGTCTGCGGGCTTGCCCGGCAAGCTGCTCTCACTACGAATCTGCGCATGGCTGATCAACGCAAAGATAAAACTGCCGCCGATGATATTGCCCGCCAGGGTCGGCCCGGCGAACACCAGCCAGAAATCCTTCCACGGCAGCTCGCCGGCAAACACCAGGTACGACACTTCCGCCGAGCCGACGACGATGTGGGTGAAGTCGCCCAGCGCCATGAGGTAGGTGATCAGGATAATGATGAACATCTTCGCGCTTTCCATGGACGGGATCATCCACACCATGGTGGCGATCATCCAGCCGGAAATAATGCCCTTGGCGAACATCTGGCCGGGGTCGTTTTCCATGACCTTGCGGCCGATTTCGAGGAAGGCCATGTCGGTCTTGGTGTCGAAGATCGGCAGGTGCAGCATCACGTAGGCCACCAGCAAGGTGCCACACAGGTTGCCCACCAGCACCACCGTCCACAACCGCAACAGGCGGCCGGCATTGGCCAGCGTCGGCTTGCTCATCACCGGCAGCACGGCGGTCAGGGTGTTTTCGGTGAACAATTGCTGGCGCGCAAGGATCACCGCCAGGAAGCCTGCGCAGTAACCAAAGCTGGCGATCACCTTGAACCCTTCGCCGTCCGGCAGGCGCGAGTTGAGCAACCCCATGCCCATCAGCGACAGGCCCATGGTCAGGCCGGCCGCCAATGCCGACCACCACAGCGCCGCCACATTGCGCTCCAGTTCCTGGTCGCCTTGGGTACGGATGATTTCGTGCAGTACAGCCGCGCGAGGCGGCTGGTTTTTGTCCACGTCCTGCTGCTCTTCCTGCGACAGGTTGGGGGTTTTGCCGTCTGCTTGAGTGGCCATGATGATCCAGAGTCCGTGGGGTGCCTGTAGCTACGACACCCCGTGACGATGGCTGTTCAGTGGCCCGTTCACTAAACCCGCATGCGCCAGGCCTTGGCCTTTTCCACCAGCGTGGAAGACGATAACGTTTCCGAGATTTTGCCGCGCACCGCATACCGCTCAATAAGCTCATCGAGCACCCGATTGACCGCTTCCGGTGTGGCTGCCTTGCCCAAATCACGCTCTGCACGGCGCAGCAGCTCGACATTTGAATCAGGCTGGTCTGGCTGGAACAGCGCGGGGTAAATCACGTCGCGAATGAAATTGCCGGCAACTACTGCAACGTCGCGCCTGCGCATTTCATCCACCGCACCGAGCAGTACCCGAGACACAGAGTCACGCGGCAGCTTTGCAGTGACCTGCAATAGCTGCTGGAAGTTGGCGCTGTCAGGCGCGTGAAGTTGCTTGGCCAACCACTCTGCATACGCCGGATGAGTCACGAGCGCATCCAGATTACGCAGCGCAGACGCCAGGCGCGGGGTGATTACCAAGCGCTCACTGGCCAGGTTCGCTTCAACGATGGCCTGGTCAACTTGCGCCAATACCTCCGTGGCTTGCCGCCTGAAAAGCAGCACATCACGTGAGCCTTCGTCCTTCGACAGCGCGCCCTCGAGATTGGCGAGCATCTCGTCGCTCATCGCCAGCACGGCACTTTCGATGGATGCAAAATGGTGATGCTCGCGAACCTGGGATCGACGTTCAAGGTGGCCGGTCACTGCGGTGCGCGTATTATCCTGCAGGCTTTTTTTCGCCTCCTCCGGCACGGCGAAGTTGACGGTCCCGCTGAAAAAGCTGCTGTAATCACCCTGCTCTGTTTTAAGCGGTATCACCACGGTCTGATCCGCATAGCCCTTATTAAGCCTGGCCTGGTTGAGCTGCTCATTCGCCGTGAAGTTCAAACCCAGAGCCTTGTCTGCGGCGGCGCTGGCGTGGGTGCCTCGGGACTGAAGAGGGATTGTCTCGAACGTCAGAATCAGTTGCTCGGTGTGATCCAGCGGGCTGTTCGGAAACTGGCGCTGGTAAAGACCGTCCACCGGTGTATTGAGCATTAACCCGCCGTCCTGGAATGACGCTTTCTCGCCGTCTACCTGGAACCCGTGACCCTGCTCTACCGGCGCCTTGAACACCACCGGCAAGGCTGCGGAAATATGCGCAGCCCGTGCAATGTCCATGTCCGGGGTCAGGCTCGCATTGAATACCACCAATTGCGAGCGCCCCTCGAACGTGCCGGTGCCGGTGATGTTAAGCGCCTTGATGGTTGGGATGTGCTGACTGAGTACGTGCAAATCCGAGAACGTGACCACTCCACCTGCACTGAGTTTGTCCGCAATGGCCTTCACCTGCGGCAGCTCCGCCTTGGAGGGTGACTCAGCAATGCGCGCCAATACCGTGGCGCGTGACTGGGTCCGTACCAGCTCCTCCAGGCGCTCAGCTGCAGTTCCCAGGCGAGGCAGCACGGTAAAGGCTGTTTGCAGTTTTTCGCTGAAATTGCCTAGCCATTTACCTACCGCTGAACCCGCTTCCTGAAGCTTGCGCAAAAGCGGGTTGTCACTGTTCATCAGGGCTGACAAATCAAGGCTGTTTGACAGCTTCGTGAATTCGTCCGCCGTCATGCCACTGGCCAGAAGCGCGGCGGAAATCGCCCCCGCCGACGACCCCGAAACAGTCCGGACACCGATCATGGCGCCGTTGTCTTCCAGCGCCTTGACGGCACCTGGGAAGGCGACACCCTTGGCACCGCCACCGCTGAGTACCAGTTGCGTCACAGGAGGGGGAGCCAACGTCATCTCGACACGGCCCTGGTCATCGCGGCTGAGGGTTACCTTGCGCTCGCCGGCTTCGTGCAGCAGTACCGACTTCGTTGCGTCTTGCTGGACGGGTCGCAACGTCGGTGTATCACCAATCGCGGATTGAGGAGACGCTGGAGGGGAAATTTTCATACGAAAGCACTCTCATCAGGATGTAGTCCTGAGTGACGAGAGGGCCTCGGAAGGATCCGCGCAGAATTATTTGGTAATGCAAATCAAGCGGTGGTGAAGTTACTCATCCTGAAACTGGTCTTTCACATATTTGATCTCAGTACGCCCGTGCGGCGCGGGCAAACCGTCTTCGCCGAGGTTGACGAAGACCATTTTCTCCACAGTGAGGATGCTCTTGCGGGTGATCTTGTTGCGCACTTCACAGGTCAGGGTGATCGAGGTGCGGCCGAACTCGGTGGCGGTGATGCCCAATTCGATGATGTCGCCCTGACGCGAGGCGCTGACGAAGTTGATTTCGGAGATGTACTTGGTCACCACGCGCTGGTTGCCCAATTGAACAATCGCGTAGATGGCCGCTTCTTCGTCGATCCAGCGCAGCAGGCTACCGCCGAACAGGGTGCCGTTGGGGTTGAGGTCTTCGGGTTTTACCCATTTGCGGGTGTGGAAGTTCATGGTCACTCCAATGCGTCTTGCGAAATGATGGGCATCATCATGGCAGAGCCCGCGCCCAAGCTCTATGCGCCATTGCCTATCACGCCCATGCACGATCTGCATGTGGCCGACAGAAAGGCTTGGGAAGTGCCGCGCACACGGCTATAATCGCCACCGCTTCAAAACGGTCATCTTCGGTTGATACCGTTCTCCCGCCACCTGTCCGAGGGGCGCTGCAGCAGGTTCAACCTGTCAGGCTCGGATGGGGCGTTGTCCGGCCTGGTTAGCCAGCTGGATACTAAACGCACAACGGCGCCCATTCGCACACTACGAATGGAGGCTCTTCATGAGCGCTGTAATTACGCCTGCAGGTTTTACCGACTACAAAGTCGCCGACATGTCCCTCGCCGCCTGGGGCCGTCGCGAAACCTTTATCGCCGAATCCGAAATGCCAGCCCTGATGGGTCTGCGCCGCAAGTACGCTGCTGAGCAGCCGCTCAAAGGCGCGAAGATCCTCGGCTGCATCCACATGACCATTCAGACTGCCGTGCTGATCGAAACCCTGGTTGCCCTGGGTGCCGAAGTACGCTGGTCGTCCTGCAACATTTTCTCGACTCAAGACCAGGCCGCTGCTGCTATCGCTGCTGCCGGCATCGCGGTTTACGCCTGGAAAGGCGAAACCGAAGAAGAGTACGAGTGGTGCCTGGAGCAAACCATCCTCAAAGATGGCAAGCCATGGGACGCTAACATGATCCTCGACGACGGCGGCGACCTGACCGAGCTGCTGCACAAGAAATACCCGCAGATTCTGGACCGTGTTCACGGCGTGACCGAAGAAACCACCACCGGCGTGCACCGCCTGCTGGACATGCTGGCCAAGGGCGAGCTGAAAATCCCGGCTATCAACGTCAACGACTCGGTGACCAAGAGCAAGAACGACAACAAGTACGGCTGCCGTCACAGCCTCAACGATGCTATCAAGCGCGGCACCGACCACCTGCTGTCGGGCAAGCAAGCCCTGGTGATCGGCTACGGCGACGTGGGCAAGGGTTCGTCCCAGTCCCTGCGCCAGGAAGGCATGATCGTTAAAGTTTCCGAAGTTGACCCTATCTGCGCCATGCAAGCCTGCATGGACGGTTTCGAAGTGGTTTCGCCGTTCATCGATGGCGTCAATGACGGCACCGAAGCGAGCATCGACAAAGCCCTGCTGGGCAAGATCGACCTGATCGTGACCACCACCGGTAACGTGAATGTTTGCGACGCAAACATGCTCAAAGCCCTGAAGAAGCGCGCCGTGGTCTGCAACATCGGTCACTTCGACAATGAAATCGACACCGCTTTCATGCGCAAGAACTGGGCATGGGAAGAAGTGA
Source organism: Pseudomonas sp. FP2338 (assembly GCF_030687515.1). Classification (NCBI taxonomy): domain Bacteria; kingdom Pseudomonadati; phylum Pseudomonadota; class Gammaproteobacteria; order Pseudomonadales; family Pseudomonadaceae; genus Pseudomonas; species Pseudomonas sp. FP2338. Next base: position 6,010,166 of record NZ_CP117436.1, read on the forward strand.
AGCCGCAGGTACACAAGGTTCACCGTACCGGCGCTGGCGATTTCGACCCGCAGAACGACGACTACCTGATCCTGCTGGCTGAAGGCCGCCTGGTTAACCTGGGTAACGCCACCGGCCACCCAAGCCGCATCATGGACGGCTCGTTCGCCAACCAGGTACTGGCGCAGATCTTCCTGTTCGGCCAGAAGTACGCCGACCTGTCGCCGGCCCAGAAAGCCGAGCGCCTGACCGTGGAAGTATTGCCGAAGAAACTCGACGAAGAAGTGGCCCTGGAAATGGTCCGCGGCTTCGGCGGCGTGGTGACTCAACTGACCAAGACCCAGGCCGACTACATCGGCGTGACCGTTGAAGGTCCGTTCAAGCCGCACGCTTACCGTTACTAAGTAACCGCCCCCGCAGCATTGGGGGCGGGCTTGTTGTGGCGAGGGAGCTTGCTCCCGCTGGACCGGGCTGGCGCTCCAGTGCGAAGCGCTCCCAAGATTTTGGGGGCCGCTACGCAGCCCAGCGGGAGCAAGCTCCCTCGCCACATAAAGCTCTCTCCAACAGGGGGAGGCCTCTTCGGTTTTATGAGTTTCCAAGGGTATTAACCATGTCCCAAGACCGTCGCTACAGCTTCGAGTTCTTCCCGACCAAGACCGATGCTGGGCATGAAAAACTGATGGCCACTGCCAAGCAGTTGGCCAGCTTCAACCCCGACTTCTTCTCCTGCACCTACGGCGCCGGCGGCTCGACCCGTGACCGCACGATCAACACCGTGCTGCAGCTCGAAAGCGAAGTCAAAGTTCCCGCCGCTCCGCACTTGTCGTGCGTGGGCGACAGCAAGGCCGACCTGCGCAGCCTGCTGACCCAATACAAACAAGCCGGCATCAAGCGCATTGTCGCCCTGCGTGGCGACCTGCCATCCGGCATGGGCATGGCCAGCGGTGAGCTGCGCTACGCCAATGACCTGGTGAGCTTCATCCGTGAAGAAAGCGGCGATCACTTCCACATCGAAGTGGCGGCTTACCCGGAGATGCACCCACAGGCGCGTAATTTCGAAGACGATCTGCAGAATTTCGTGCGCAAGGCCAATGCCGGCGCCGACAGTGCGATCACCCAGTACTTCTTCAACGCCGACAGCTACTTCTACTTTGTCGAGCGTGTACGGGCCATGGGTGTAAATATCCCTATCGTGCCGGGCATCATGCCGATCACCAACTACAGCAAGCTGGCGCGTTTCTCCGACGCCTGCGGTGCTGAAATCCCACGCTGGGTGCGCAAGCAACTGGAAGCTTATGGCGATGACGTCAAGAGCATCCAGGCGTTCGGCGAGCAGGTGATCACGCAGATGTGTGAACAATTGCTGCAGGGTGGCGCACCAGGGTTGCACTTCTACACCCTGAACCAGACGGAACCCAGCCTGGCGATCTGGAATAACCTCAAGCTGCCACGCTAAGGCTTATTTGGTAATGCCAAGGCCCTCGTTTATACGAGGGCCTTTTGCTTTTAATGCGCCACATCAACTTGCCCGCGAATGCGTGTGCCAGAGCTTCTCTTTAATGCTGGGGCATCGTAACCTCAGGGTATGCCCGTCATTCTCAAGCTGTTGACCACTGTGCTTTTTACTTGCCTGAGCTTCACCGCTTACGGCGAGAAATTGCGCATTGTCACCGAGCCTTGGGCGCCTTATGTATACGAAGACAACGGCAGCATGCGCGGCCTGGATTACGAAACCACGATGATCGTGTTCCAACGCCTGGGGGTGGATGTAGAGTGGCAATTCCTGCCCTGGAAACGCTGCCTGGCCATGCTGGATCAGGGCCACGCCGATGGCGCGCTGGATATTTTCCACAGCCATGAGCGCGACGCCTTGCTGCTTTACCCCAGCGAACCGTTGTCGGCTGTCGAGTTCGTGCTGTTCTATGCCAACGACCGCCCTCATCCGGCCCAGACCCTGGGTGAACTGCGCGGGCTGACAGTCGGCACGTCGCCGGGCTATCTGTATGGCGAGGCCTTCAGCGAATCCAGCCTGTTCGACCGCGAGCCGGCGCCCAGTCATGAGGCCAACTTCGGCAAACTGTCGCTGGGCCGCATTGACCTGGTGATTACGGACCGTCGCGTCGGCCAGCATGTGATCAAGGCCATGGGCCTGGAAGGCAAAGTCAGCCAGGCGCCGCTGGTGGTCAGCCGCCAACCGCAATTTCTGGCCGTGCGCCGGGGCGCCGGCATGGACCTGCTGGTGCAGCGCTTTGCCGCCGAGCTCAAGCGCTTCAAGCAAGAACCTGCCTACGCGGCCTTAAGCGCCAAATATGGGGGAATCCAAGCAATAACGGCCTCCGAACACACCGTTGAGCAGCAGGAAAGCGGCGCGCCGTGATTGCTCTGTTATACTCCGGCCTTTCCGCCAGGCTCACGCCCGGCCGCTGAGGTCTTGAAAAAGGCACCTAACCCAGCTACTGCGCAGCTTTGCAGCCCGCGCGAGCCGGTGGAGTGCCCGCCAGACGCAGCAGGACCGGACGGGGTTGCGCTCCCCTAAGCGCCATTCACGCCCGGCAAGATTATCCCTTTGGGCCAAGCCCTAACTAAAACAGGATTACTCATGTCCTTTGCTTCCCTCGGTCTCTCCGAGGCTTTAGTCCGCGCCATCGAGGCAGCGGGCTATACCGAGCCTACTCCGGTGCAACAGCGGGCCATTCCCGCCGTGTTGCAAGGTCGCGACCTGATGGTTGCGGCGCAGACAGGTACTGGTAAAACCGGTGGTTTCGCCCTCCCGATTCTGGAGCGGTTGTTCCCCAACGGTCACCCGGACAAATCCCAGCGTCACGGCCCGCGCCAACCGCGCGTACTGGTCCTGACCCCAACCCGCGAACTCGCCGCTCAGGTGCACGACAGCTTCAAGCTGTACGCCCGCGACTTGAAGTTCGTCAGCGCCTGCATCTTCGGCGGCGTCGGCATGAACCCACAGGTTCAGGCCATGTCCCGTGGTGTTGACGTGCTGGTCGCCTGCCCGGGTCGTTTGCTCGACCTGTGCGGCCAAGGCAGCGTCGACTTGTCCCACGTGGAAATCCTCGTGCTGGACGAAGCCGACCGCATGCTCGACATGGGCTTTGTCCATGACGTGAAAAAGGTCCTCGCCCGCCTGCCGGCCAAACGTCAGAACCTGCTGTTCTCGGCAACGTTCTCCCAGGACATCACCGCCCTGGCCGGCAAGCTGCTGCACAACCCGGAACGCATCGAAGTCACGCCGCCGAACACCACGGTCGAGCGTATCGAGCAACGCGTGTTCCGTCTGGCCGCCAGCCACAAGCGCTCGCTGCTCGCGCACCTGATCACCCACGGCGCTTGGGAACAGGTACTGGTGTTTACCCGCACCAAGCACGGCGCCAACCGTCTGGCCGAATACCTGGACAAGCACGGCCTCACCGCCGTCGCCATCCACGGTAACAAGAGCCAGAACGCGCGCACCAAAGCCCTGGCCGACTTCAAGGCCGGCAGTGTGCGTATCCTGGTCGCCACCGATATCGCCGCACGCGGCCTGGATATCGACCAATTGCCACACGTGGTCAACTTCGAGCTGCCGAACGTCGATGAAGATTACGTGCACCGTATCGGCCGTACCGGCCGTGCCGGTCGTTCGGGCGAGGCCATTTCCCTGGTCGCTCCGGACGAAGAAAAACTGCTGAAAAGCATCGAGCGCATGACCAAGCAGAAAATCGCCGACGGCGACCTGATGGGCTTCGACTCCAGCGCCGTGGAGGCCGAAAAGCCTGAAGCGCGCGAGCGTCCGGACGTGCGTAACCCACGCAACCCACGCGGTCCGAAGGGCGATGGCCCGAACGGCGGCGGTGGTGGCGGTGGTCGTCGCGACAAGGGCAAAGACAAAGGCGGCAAGGAAAAAGCGCCTACCAACGGCCGTGGCGAACGCCCAGCCCGTGAGCAGAAGCCCCGTGAAGGCACCCCGGCCCGCGAACAGCGCCAGCCGAGCCAGCCGCCACGCGCCGCCGCCGACCGCGCCCCGGACGAGTTCCTCGATGACGATGTGGATAACTTCGGTAACCGCGTTGACTACGTGCCCCAGGCCAAGCCGGCCCAAGGCCGTGGCCGCCGCCCAGGTGCCCCGGCACAAGGTGCGGGCGCAGGCACGGGCGCTCCACGTGGCGGCCAGCCACAGGGCGGTCGTCAAAATGGCCCACGCAACAGCAGCGGCGGTACCACCGGTACCCCACCTGCCAAGCGCAACGGCCCGCGTAATGGCGCGCCACGTGACGGCCAAGCCCGTCGCGAAGACTCGCGCAGCAACAACCGCCGCCCGGCCCGTGACGACCAGCCACGCTTGTCGGAACCCGCCGTGCAGAACCCGCGCGGTGGCCCGGCGCCGAAAATCATCCACAAGGAGTCGAAAGCGGATCGCTTCCCGACACCTGAGCAGCTGGATCAACTGCCAGGCCGCCCTCGTGGTGAAAAACCTGCGTTGCTGACCCGCAACCGCTGAGTTTTCGACGCTAACAAAAACGCCCCGATTAATCGGGGCGTTTTTGCATCCAGGCAGAAGCTTATTGATCAGCCACTTCACCGGCCTTATGAAAAAGTTTGGCGAAGATCATCCAGCGACCGTCAACTTTCATCAGGTTCAAATAATCAACCATCACGTTATTGAACAAGCGCAAACGCACTTTGACGATGGCCATTTCCGGCGACATCACGTCGATCATCAACACCTCGTCAAGCTGCGGAAAACCGCCTTCCTGCGGCGACTTTCGGCCTTGAACCATGGTCCGGTATTCATCGAACGGCCGCACGACCACGGTCGAGTTCTGTGCGCTGTATAACACGCAGCCACGATGAAAGACTTGATCGAATTTATTCAAATCCTGAGTTTGCAGCACACTAAAGTAATCTTTCAAAAACGCTTGAATTTCATCAATCATGGCTCGCGTCTCCCGACAATTTCAGCACGGTGTTATTTGATTAAATAACGTGCCGCCATTATCGGTAGCCTGCTCAGTTGACGTATAGCGGCTATTATTAGGCTTTTTTGTGAAAGGAATTCACACATTGAAACTGCCCCCACTCGCCGCGCTGCGCGCCTTCGAGGCCTTGGCCCGATTAGGCAAGGTGAACCTGGCTGCCCTCGAACTGCACGTGACCCACAGTGCCGTCAGCCACCAGATTCGCGCGCTTGAGGAGTACCTGGGCCTCGCGTTGGTCATGCGCAACAAACGCACGCTGATGCTGACAGACGAAGGCCGCGTGTATGCCTACCAGATCAGGCAGGGGCTGGGCGAGATCGCCGGGATCACCGAAAAACTGATGGCTAAAACCCGGCACCCACAGCTGACCGCTTCGGTGTTGCCTTCCTACGCCATGCATTGGTTGTTGCCGCGCCTGCATGATTTCAGGGCGGCTCACCCCGAGCTGCACTTGCGGCTGGAGTCGAGCATGGAGTTCGCCAGCTTCGAGCAAGGCCCGCTCGATTGCGCGATTCGCTTCGGCCATGGCCAGTGGCCGGATGTGCATTGCGAAACGTTGATGGGCGACTCATTGCTGGTGGTCGCCGCGCGCGACTTCAACCACGGCGTGCTGCCGGACACGGCGCAAGCCGTCCTTGAGCAACCATTGCTGCATGCCAGTGAGAGCTGGCCGATCTGGCTGGGCGCCGCAGGTATCGAAGAGCAACGTCCGCAAGCGCCGCTGGAGTTCACCGACTCCACATTGATGCTCGAAGCTGTGCGGCTCGGGCACGGCGTCGCATTGACCCGCCGCTCCATTGCCCATGCGCTGATTCAACGCGGGGAACTGGTCCGGCTCACCGACATTGAGCCGGCGCACACTTCACGCTACTACCTGGTCTGGCCCGCCGGCAGCAAGCCTTCGGCGCAACTGACGTTGTTGCATAACTGGCTCAAGGACCAAGTGAAGACGTATCAAGAAAGCCTTTAAACACTGCACAGCAAAACGCCGACCCTGAGGTCGGCGCTTGGCGTTTGAAGCAGCGAAATAATTACTTCGCTTTCACACCTTCCAGCGAGATGTCCAGGTCCACGGTCTGGGAAGACGGGCCTGGGCCTTTGATGCCGAAGTCATTCAGGTTCAACGTGGTGGTGGCGTTGAAGCCAGCACGTTCGCCGCCCCATGGATCTTTGCCTTCACCATTGAACGTGGCCTTGAAGGTCACAGGCTTGGTCACGCCGTGGAAGGTCAGGTCGCCGGTTACATCAGCGGTTTTTTCGCCGGTGGATTTAACCGCGGTGGAGACGAACTTGGCGTCGGCAAACTTGCCAACGTCCAGGAAGTCCTTGCTGGCGATATGCTTGTCACGCTCTGCGTGGTTGGACCACAGGCTGGCGGTTTTCACGTCAACAGCAATTTTGCTGGCTTCCGGCTTGGCGGCATCCCAGCTGAAGGTACCGTCCCAGTCCTTGAAGGTACCGTGGATGTAGCTGTAGCCCAGGTGGCTGATTTTCCAGTCGATGAAGGCGTGCTGGCCTTCCTTGTCGATCTTGTAGTCAGCGGCCATCGCCGAACCAGCGGACAGCAGAGCAGAACCGATTGCCAGAGCGGCGAGAGTCTTTTTCAACATGCTTTCTATTCCTTGTGAGTCGAGGTTGAACATCAGGCTTTGCGTCCCAGCATTCGCGTCAGGGTCGCATCACGATCGATAAAGTGGTGTTTAAACGCAGCCACGCCATGCAAACCGGCGAAGACCACCAATACCCAGGCCAGGTACAGGTGCACCAAGCCGGCGTTATCTGCCTGGTCCGGTAGCCCGGAAACCACGGCAGGAATCTCAAACAGGCCAAACACTGGGATACCGACACCGTCTGCGGTGGAAATCAGGTAACCGGCGATCATCACGGCAAACAGCCCGAGATACAGGAACGCGTGGCCAAACGCAGCGCCCATACGCGTCATTCGGCTGTAGCTGGCCAACGGCGGTGGCGGTGGGCTGACAATGCGCCAGACGATACGCACCAGCATGATGGCGAACAGCGTAATGCCAATGCTCTTGTGCAGGTCGGGCGCGTCTTTGCGCCAGGCACTGTAGTAGTCGAGGCCGACCATCCACAGGCCCAGCGCGAACAAACCGAACACCACCAGGGCAACGCCCCAGTGCAAAACAATGCTGACCCAACCATAACGGGCCGATGAATTACGTAGCTGCATGTCCCAAATCCCGTAAGAACTGTGCCCAAGACTAGCGATTTACCTATCGAATTAAAGCGGAAAATTTCGCTTTGAAATATCGAGAAATACGATCAAGAGAGTATGCACAGTACGTTAACAATGGATTAAGGACTATTCCCAAGAAACGTGACAGATCGTCCTGCCTTTACTGCCAATTCATCCGTAATGGGTTGTGACGCCGCCTGGCATTGCATAGGCTTGCGCGATTGTTTCGCCTGCGCCGGGCGCAGGACCGCTTCGAGGAGATAACCGATGGGCTTGAATAACCAGTGGATGCAACGCGACCTCGCGGTGCTGTGGCATCCCTGCACCCAGATGAAAGACCACCAGCAACTGCCGCTGATCCCGATCAAGCGCGGCGAAGGCGTATGGCTGGAAGACTTCGAAGGCAAGCGCTACCTCGATGCCGTCAGTTCCTGGTGGGTGAATGTGTTCGGCCACGCCAACCCGCGCATCAACCAGCGCATCAAGGACCAGGTGGATCAGCTGGAGCACGTGATCCTCGCCGGTTTCAGCCACCAGCCGGTGATCGAGTTGTCGGAGCGCCTGGTGGCGATGACGCCCGAGGGCCTGACGCGCTGCTTCTACGCCGACAATGGCTCGTCGTGCATCGAAGTCGCGCTGAAGATGAGCTTTCACTACTGGCTCAACCGTGGCCTGCCGAATAAAAAACGCTTCGTCACCCTGACCAACAGCTACCACGGCGAAACCATTGCCGCGATGTCGGTGGGTGATGTGCCGTTGTTTACCGAGACCTATAAAGCCCTGCTGTTGGACACCATTAAGGTGCCGAGCCCGGATTGCTACCTGCGCCCCGAGGGCATGAGCTGGGAAGAGCATTCGCGCACGATGTTCCTGGCCATGGAACAGACCCTGGCCGAGCACCACGCCAGCGTCGCCGCCGTGATCGTCGAGCCGCTGATCCAGGGCGCCGGCGGCATGCGCATGTACCACCCGGTGTACCTCAAGCTGCTGCGCGAAGCCTGCGACAAATATGGCGTGCACCTGATCCACGACGAAATCGCCGTGGGCTTCGGCCGCACCGGCAGCATGTTCGCCTGTGAGCAAGCCGGTATCCGCCCGGACTTTTTGTGCCTGTCCAAAGCCCTCACCGGTGGTTACTTGCCATTGGCGGCGGTTGTCACCACCGACGATGTGTACGAAGCGTTTTACGACGACTACCCGACGCTGCGCGCCTTCCTGCATTCCCACAGCTACACCGGCAACCCGCTGGCGTGCGCGGCAGCCTTGGCGACCCTGGATATTTTCGAAGAAGACAACGTCATCGAAAATAACAAGGCCCTGGCCCAGCGCATGGCCACCGCCACCGCGCACCTGGTGGACCACCCGCACGTGTCGGAAGTACGCCAGACCGGCATGGTGCTGGCCATCGAGATGGTCCAGGACAAAGCCACCAAAACCGCCTACCCGTGGCAGGAACGCCGTGGTTTGAAGGTGTTCGAGCATGCGCTGGAACGCGGCGCCCTACTGCGGCCGTTGGGCAGCGTGGTGTATTTCCTGCCGCCGTATGTGATTACGCCGGAGCAGATCGACTTCCTGGCAGAAGTCGCCAGTGAAGGCATCGATATCGCCACCAACGATAAAGTCAGCGTTGCAGTGCCGAAGGACTTTCACCCAGGCTTTCGCGATCCCGGCTGACCATCACTCAAATGTGGGAGCGGGCTTGCCCGCAAAGACGTCGGCCCAGCAAACATTGATGTTGACTGACCCACCGCTTTCGCGGGCAAGCCCGCTCCCACAGGTTTTGTATTTTTTCAGAGAACAGAAATGAGACTGTCCCGTTTTTTCACCGACACCCCGCTCAGCATCGGCGAGCATGAATTGCCCGAAGCCCAGGCGCACTACATCAGCCGCGTATTGCGCATGGGCGAAGGCGATGCCGTGCAATTGTTCGACGGCTCAGGCCAGGAGTTTCTCGGCACCTTGCTGGAGGTCGGTAAAAAACGCGTCACCGTGCAACTCACGGAACGCTTTGCGGGCCAGGCCGAATCACCGCTGCACATCCACCTCGGCCAAGGCCTTTCCCGGGGCGAGCGCATGGATTGGGCGATTCAGAAAGCCACCGAATTGGGTGTGAATGCAATCACGCCGATCTTCAGCGACCGCTGCGAAGTACGCCTGAAGGATGAACGCGCCGACAAACGCCTGCTGCACTGGCGCCAGGTGGCGATCAGCGCCTGCGAGCAATGCGGGCGTTCGACAGTGCCGGTGATTCACCCGCCGCTGTTACTGGCCGACTGGTTGAAGCAAGCCGAGGCGGATTTGAAGCTGGTGCTGCACCCGGTGGCCGAGCCGATGGTCAGCCACGCCAAGCCAGCGAGCCTGGCGTTCCTGATCGGGCCTGAAGGCGGGTTGACCGACGCTGAAGTACACGCTGCCCAAAACGCCGGCTTCCACGCCGCCCGCCTCGGCCCGCGGGTGCTGCGCACCGAAACCGCGCCGGTCGTCGCATTGAGCGTGGCCCAGCAACTCTGGGGCGACTTCTAACCTTACCGTGCAAACCCAATCAAAACTGTGGGAGCGGGCTTGCTCGCGAATGCAACCTGTCAGTCGGTACATCTGCTACTGATACACCGTATTCGCGAGCAAGCCCGCTCCCACATTTGAATTGCGTCTATCACTCCACCGGATCACTCACCGGCTTGGCAATAATCGCCTTCAACTCGCTGGTCATCGGGAACTCCAGGTTCAGGCCCTTGGGCGGAATCGGCTGTTCAAACCAGCGCTGATAAATCCCGTTGATCTCCCCGGAGCGGTACAGGTCGGCGAGCGTTTCGTTGACCACGGCGAGAAACTGCGGGTCGTCCTTGCGCAGCATGCAGCTGTAGATTTCCCGCGATTGTTCCTTGCCCACTACGGCCCAATGGTGCGGGTCACGGGCCTTGGCACGCTCGCCGTAGAGCAGCGCATCATCCATGTAGAACGCCACTGCGCGGCCGGTCTCGAGCATTTTGAACGCTTCGCCATGGTCCTTGGCGCTGATCACAAACATATTGGCCTTGTGGTCAGCGTTATAGCTCTTGAGAAAGCGTTCATTGGTGGTGCCGGCCGTGGTCACCACGTTCTTGCCCGCGAGGTCTTCAAAACCCTGGATGCCGCTGTCCTTGGCGGTCAGCAGTTGGCCCTTCACATAGATAAACCCGTAGGAAAACGCCACCTGCTTCTGCCGCTCGGCGGTCACACCGGTGGAACCGCATTCCAGGTCGACGGTGCCGTTCTGCACCAGCGGAATACGGGTCTGAGAGGTCACCAGGTTGTACTTCACATTCAGCTTGGCCACCCCGACTTTCTGCTGGACGCGCTCAACGATCTTGTTCGCCAACTCCACCGAATAGCCCATGGGCGTACCGCTGCCATCGCCCACGTAGGAAAACGGCACCGAGGCATCGCGATAACCCAAGGTGATCGACTTGGCATTCGCGATCTTGCTCAAGGTGCCGTCCAGCGGGGCTTGATTGGCCTGAACCTGTGCGCCAAACAACAGCCCCAGGGTGCAGCCGGTCAACAGGATTTTTTTCATTGTTATTCTCCGTTGGTCTTTTGGTTATTTACGTACAGCAATCACGCTGATTTCCACCAGCACCGTCGGGCGCGCCAGTTCGGCCTGCAAGGTGGTGCGTGTCGGCGCCATGCCCGGCGACAACCACGCGGACCACACTTCATTCATGGGTGCAAAACCGCTGCCGATGTCTTTGAGGTAAATCGTGGCGTTGAGCACGTGATCCTTGTCGCTGCCGGCTTGCGCCAGCAGTGCGTCGATCCTGGCCAGTACTTCGCGGGTTTGCGTGGCCACATCCTGGCCGTCGCCCGGCACCTGGCCCGAGAGGAACACCAAGTCCTTGAAGGTGACGGCGCCAGAGAGGCGCTCGTTGCTGCTGATTCGAGTGATGGTCATGGCTGTATCCTTAAGCGGCGCGGGGCGTGAGGCCCTGCATATCGATGGAAGGCGCGTGTTCGCTGATCAGTTCGGCCAGCAATTGGCCGCTGCCGCAGGCCAGGGTAAAACCCAGGGCGCCGTGGCCCAGGTTCAACCACAGGTTGCGATAGGCGCTGGCGCCGATCAGCGGCACGCCGGTAGGCGTTGCCGGGCGCATGCCGGCCCACTCGACGGCGTGGGTGTAATCGCCGGCCGTTGGGAATGTCTCCATGGCCTGGCGTTTCATCAGCGCCAGTCGCTTGGGCTCAAGGCCTGCATCAAAGCCGACGATATCCACCATGGCCGCGACCCGCAGTTGCTCGCCGATGCGCGCATACACGATCTTGCGGTCATAGTCGGTGACACTCACGTTCGGCGCCTGGTGATGCGCGCCAATCGGCACGTTCAGGCTGTAGCCCTTGAGCGGATACAGTGGCAATGACAACCCAGGCAAACCCAATTGCGCGCTGCGATGCCCGGCCGCCAGCACCAGTTGATCCACCGCCATCACCTCGTCACCCAACTCGATGGCCTGCACCGCGCCGTCGGCGTGGCGTATGCGAGTAACCTTGCGGCCCAGCAAAAACCTGCAGCGCCCCGAGGCTTCGAGCCGGGCCGCCAGCCGTTGGCAGAAGGCGTGACAGTCAGCCACCTCCTCGTTCGGCGTGTAGATGCCACCGAGAAAGTCGGCGCCCACTAACGCTGGCTCCAAGTGCGCACAATCGGCGGCGGACATCACCTGTTGCTGCACGCTATGGGTGACCTTGCTGCGCGCATGCTCAAAGGACGCGGCGTTACGAAACGTCACCAGTTTGCCGTTGCGGCGCCAATCGAAGCCCTCCAGGCGATCGCCTTCGCGCCATTGCTCCAGCGTGGCCTGGCTCAAGGACGCCAGGCGCAGCAGGTGCGCAGCATTGCGTTTGTTCACCGAGCCACGGCAGGCGCCGATAAAGGCCGCCATCCAGCGCCATTGCTGCGGGTCGAGGCGTGGGCGCAGCTTCAGCGGCGAATCACCGCGCAACAACCAGCCGATGGCTTGCAGCGGCACACCTTTGTCGGCCAACGGCGCGACATAACGGTAGGAGAGCTGCCCGCCGTTGGCGAAACTGGTCTCGCTGCCCAGGCTGTCCCGCGCGTCGATCACTGTCACTTCATGGCCTGCACGCACCAGGGCGTAGGCACTCGCCAAGCCGATAACGCCACCACCGATGATGCAAACCCGCTTGGCCATTGCTGCCACCCGCTGTTGAATTGACTGGCCCCAAGCCTAGGGCCAGGTGACAGGCCGCCGACAATGAATAAAGATGGGTCACCTATAAACAAAGGTTATGGACTTGCCATGCGCCTGCGTCATATCGAAATCTTCCAGGCGATCCGCCAGACCGGCTCCGTCAGCGCCGCCGCGCAGCTGTTGCACGTTTCGCAACCGGCGGTGACCAAGGTGTTGCAGCACGCCGAGTTGCAGCTGGGCTTTCCGCTGTTTCTACGGGTGCGCGGCAAACTGCAGCCCACACCGGAAGCGCTGGCGCTGGAAAGCGAAGTCGAGAAAGTCACCGAAAGCCTGCAAGGCGTGCGGCGCCTGGCCAAGAGCCTGCGCCGCAAGCCGGGCCAAAGTGTGCGTATTGGTGCGATTCCAGCCCTGGCCCTGTCGTTGCTGCCGCCGGCCATTCTGGAATGGAAGCGCGACTACCCGGACATTGCCTGTGAACTGTCCAGCGACCATAGCCGCGAGCTGGTGCAGAAGCTGTTGATGCGTGAGATTGACCTGGCGCTGACGCTGAACTTCTCCGGCCATCCGGGGCTTACCACGCAGGTGCTGGCCAACGGCGTGTTAGTGGCGTTGGCGTCCAAGGGCTATTGGTCGGATGCGCAGTTGAGCAAGCCACTGCCCTTGGCTGACCTGGCGGGTGCGCCACTGGTTGGCCTGTCCAGTGCCGACCCGTTGGCCGCCAAGCTCGACAGCTACCTGGAAAACGTCGACCCACCGCCACGGGTGAGCATTGCCGTACAGACCTATTCCCTGGCCCGGGCGATGGTGGAGTCAGGCGCCGGGTTGACGGTGATCGACCCGTTTACCGCCCTCGGCGCGTCGACGGCGACTACCTGCATTCGCCCGCTGACGCCGCCATTGCCGATCACGCTGTACGCCCTGACCCGCGCTGATGAGCCGCCGCCGCATATGTTGGCGAACCTGTTGCAGATCTTCGGCAAGCGCGCCCGCGAATTGCTGGATCGCCTCTAAAAACACCACCTATCCAATGTGGGAGCTGGCTTGCCTGCGATAGCGGTATTGAATGTGCCGACGCTATCGCAGGCAAGCCAGCTCCCACACAAGCCAGCTCCCACACAAGCCAGCTCCCACAGGTCAGAGCACGTAGTGCATGATCGCCACAAAGTGCAGCAAACTGCCGCCGATCACAAACAAATGCCAGATCCCATGGGAATGGCGCAGGCGATCCTCCAGGGCGAAAAAGATGATGCCGACGGTGTACAACACCCCGCCCGACGCCAGCCAGATAAACCCCGCCGTGCCCAGCGCGGCAATCAATGGCTTGACCGCCACCAGCACAATCCAGCCCATCACCGCATAGATCACAATCGACAGAATCCGCGCCTCAGACCTTGGCTTGATCTCCTGCAAAATGCCGATCACCGCCAGCCCCCACACGATTCCAAACAGCGTCCAACCCCACGGCCCGCGCAGCGTCACCAGGCAAAAGGGTGTGTAACTGCCGGCAATCAGCAGGTAGATCGAAAAGTGATCAACCTTCTGCATGATCTCTTTTCGCCGCCCCTGCACGCTGTGGTACACGGTGGACGCGCTGTACAGCACCAGCAGGGTAAAACCATAAATCGCCACACTGACGATCTTCCAGGGGCTGCCGTCCAGGCTCGCCACCACCAACATCCACACTGCGCCGACAAAAGCGGCAACCGCCCCGGCCAAGTGGCTCCAGGCGTTGAATCGTTCCCCGTGATACATGTGTCACTCACCTCGAATAACCGTTACCACATGGTTGTGCCAGGACCATTCTGACGCTACCGGCACTGTTGCAGGTAACACGCATTTCTTCATTTGCCCAACGACCCCCTGCCGATGGATCACTCACTGAGTCCTGTGGGAGCTGGCTTGCCTGCGATAGCGGTGTGTCAGCCCATCATTCAATAATTGACAGACCTCATCGCAGGCAAGCCAGCTCCCACATACGGCAATCTCCATGGCCCGGCCCCAATATCGCCATCTGCATGGCTTGCCGGGTGCGATTGTGACCGTGCGCGGGCTGTACCTGTTCCCTTCGGTGATCGCCGTGTTGGCCGGTTTTGCCTATACCCAGTGGTGGCCCCACGACGTCGTGCAGCCACATCAGCCTTATCCTGGCCGCCAGCTACATCCTGATCAACAGCCTGGAAAACAACACCACCTGCCTGGTGCTGGGCCTGTGCAGCGCATGGCTGGGAGTGAACGGGTTTTAGGGGCACAATCGATGGTATTCGAACCCGAGCCACGGCCATGCTGATCGACGAAGAATTCACCCTCAAGAAGCTGGAAATCTTCCTGGCGTTCATGCGCACCGGCAACCTCGCCCGCGCCGCTGCCGAGTTGCAAACCAGCAACGTCAGCGTGCACCGTGCTATTCACTCGCTGGAAAATGCGCTGCGCTGCCCGTTGTTCAAACACGAAGGGCGCAACCTCACCCCGCTGGAAAGCGCCTACGTGCTGGAAGAACGCGCCCAAAAGCTGGTGGCCGACGTGGTCGACAGCGTGCGCCTGACCCGCGAAGCCGCCGGGTTTTCCGCGGAGCGTTTCAAACTGGGCTCGCTGTATTCGCTGACGGTCAAAACTGTGCCGCAACTGATCATGGGCCTGAAAATCAGGCGCAGCGAACTCAATATCGACCTGATTCTGGGCTCCAACTTCGACCTGCTGTACAAGCTCAAGAACATGGAGGTGGACGCGATCCTGATCTCCCTCGACGACCATGCCAACGACCCCGACTGCGAACAGATCGCGCTGTTTTCCGACGACATCTTTCTCGCCACACCGGCCGATTCACCCTTCGACCGCGAGCAGCAGATCGACCTGGCGGATGTGCGCGACGCCACCTTCATTACCCTCACCCAAGGCTTCGCCACCCATCAGGACGGCAATCGGGTGTTCAAGCAGGCGGGGTTCGAGCCGAAGGTGGCGATGCAGGTGAACGACATTTTCACGCTGCTGAGCATGGTCAGTTCAGGCGTGGGTTATGCGTTGCTGCCAGGGCGCATTGCAGCGGTGTATGAGAACCGCGTGAAGCTCATACCGCTGCAACCCCGGTATCGGTTGCAGCAGCATATTGGCGTGGTGTTCTTGAAGGCCAAGGAGCGTGATCCGAATTTGCTGGCGTTGCTGGCGGAGTGTCGGATGTATGCCAATCGCCAGGTTTCAGTCTGACAGACCGCTTTCGCGAGCAAGCCCGCTCCCACACTTAACCGCGCTCTAACATGAGAATGTGGTCAAAATGTGGGAGCTGGCTTGCCTGCGATGAGGCCGGTTCAGGTCAACCCACCAGCCCGCGCATCAACAAAAACAGCAACGACGGCCCCAGCAGACACCCCAGCGCCGTATAAAACGCTGCCGTCAGGCAACCATAGGGCACCAGCTTCGGATCAGTTGCCGCCAAGCCACCTGCCACACCGCTGGACGTGCCCATCAGCCCGCCGAAGATCACCGCACTGCGTGGGTTATTCAGCCCGATCAACGGCGCTACAAACGGCGTCATCACCATCACCAGAATGGCCTTGATCAACCCGGCGGCAATCGACAATGCCATGACCTCGGAGCTGGCACCAATCGCCGCGCCAGTCACCGGGCCAACGATGTAGGTCACCGCACCCGCACCAATAGTGGTGAGGCTCACTGCATCGGTATAACCAAACGCCATCGCCACTCCGACGCCAGCCACGAACGACGAACCCACGCCGACAAACAGCGCCAGCACGCCCACATAACCGGCGCGCTTGAGTTCATCCACACTCACGCCAAACGCCGTGGCAACAATGGCAAAGTCCCGCAGCATCGCGCCGCCCAGCAAGCCGATGCCCGACAGCAACGGAATATCCACAACACCCTTGGCGCCGCCGGTAAACGCGCCGCCCACATACGACAGCACCAGCCCGAGCAAAATGGCAATGGCCGAACCGTGCAGACGGCCTTTAGTGAAGGTGTCGGAGATCCAATAGGACACCCACATGGTCAGGCCGATCACCGCAAAACCACTGATCAGGCCGTAGCCGGTGATCACTTTCATCATGGATTCGTACATGGCGATCACCCGGCTTCTTTAGTGGGAACAGCCGCAACTGGCTCACGGTTGCCGATGCGCACCAACACCGGTACCAGGGCAAATCCCAGCACTACGGCGAGCGTGCCGGCCAGTATTGCCATAGGCCCGCCCTTGATCGCGCCGTACACGTTTTGTTGGGCCGCCATCGCTACCACAATCGGGATATACACCGCCGCCCAGAAGCTCACGCCCTGCTCCGACTTTCCGGTAAACAGCCCACGTTTACTGAGGTAACTGCCGAGGCCGATCAACAGCAACATGGCGATACCCACCCCGCCGACGTTGGCCGGAATACCCATCCATTTGCCCAGCAACTCACCGATAAACAAACCGATCAACGTACACAGCGCCAGAAACGCCACACCGTAAATAATCATTGTTGTAGTCCTCAAAGTGCTTCATCGAAATTGTTGTTTTTGTGCTTCGAAAGCCTTGGGTGCTGCTTTATCGGTGGCGGCGCTCCTCCTCTTGCAGCAGGGCCTGCAAGGTGTCCAGGCGTGCGCCTTCATAGGCGATTGCGCTGCCTTGCTCGAAGACACGCCGGGACAGGCCGGTGAGTACCGCGCCAGGCGGCAGCTCGATTTGCAGGCGCACACCGCGCTCGTAGGCGCTTTGCACGGTGCCGCGCCAGTCGACAATGCGGCACATGTTGAAGGCCAGGTCGTCGCGCAGTTGCTCGGGGTTGTGGATAGGTCGCGCGCGGGTGCTGCTCAGGTAGGTGATGCGTGGCGCCTTGAGCGTTACAAACGCCTGCGCCAATGCCTCGGCGGGTTCATTCAGCAGCACGCAATGGGATGGCACGCTCACGGCCAGGCGTTTGGCCACGCCGTTGCCTTTGATGCGTTGCGCGACACGCTGCATGGCTTCGTCACTGCCGGCGATGACGGTCTGGTTGTCGGCGTTGATATTGGCCAGGTACACCGGGGTTTGCGGGCTGTGGATTTCGGCCAGCAGCGTTTCGACTGTGGATAACTGCGGGCCGATGATCGCGGTCATGCCAAAGCCTTGTGGGTAAGCGTTTTGCATCAGTTCGCCGCGCAGGCTCACCAGCTTTACCGCATCGGCAAACTCCAGCGCACCGGCCATGACGGCTGCCGGGTAAGCGCCGATGGACAGGCCCGCCACGTAATCGGGCGTGTGTTGCAATTGGCGGGCGTGGGCCACACCAGTGATCAACAGGCAGAGTTGCACGGCACGCGTGCTGGCCAGGGCTTGGGCCGAATCGAGCAGGCTTGCGTCTTCGCCCAGTGCATCACTGGCTTCTTCCAGGACGTGGGCAGGCAACGCTTGCAGCATGCCCGCGCGCTGGGCGCCCTGCCCTGGAAATACCAGAAGGCTGCTCATGCCACGGCCTGCCAGGGGTCGAGCACAAGGTGCGCGCCGTGGGTGGTTTTAAGCAGCACCCGGCGTGATTCACCTGCCCACTCGCGCAAAGCGACAGCGCCGAACGGGGTTTGCAGTTGCAGGTCGACGGCGCATTCGGCCGCGTCCAACAACGCCAGCAGATGGCGTGCAGCGATGCGCTCAAGTGGCTCGGGCGTGCACAGCATCAAATCCAGATCACTCTTGGCATGCAATGCTTCAATGCCGCTGGCCAGCTCGAAACCTGCACTGCCGGTGACGCCCCAGTCTTGTTGCGCCAACACCGGGCGCAGTTGATCCAGTGCGCGCAGTGCCGGCAAATCCCTTAACGAGATCACACTGCGCAAGTCTTGCGGCGTCACCCGCTGCTGCACCGCGACGATGGGCATCACCGCCGCAAACCGCTGCTCACGCAAGCGCCCGCGCACACCGACAGCCACGTAACCCGGCTCGCCCAGGGCGCGACGCACCACCACCGGGTGACCGGCGCTGATCACGTCCCGCACCCAGGCTGGCGCGTCAGCGGGCAGATGCGCCGGGGTCATGCCCCAAAGCAAGTCGTGGGCGTTCACCATTGCTCCCGCAGCAGTTGGCGCACGTGGCTTGAGGCAGCACGATTGCTCGCACCCAGGCGCCCTTTCAGATCCGCGCTGTGGATATCTTGAATGGCGTGCAACAGGCAATCGCTGACCCGCGTCACGTCGTCCGCCGTGGGCTGTTCAATCTGGCTGACCGACAGGGTTTCCCAGAGCAAACCGAGGCTGGCGTAGCTGTCGATGTCATAGGCCATGGGCGGCACGCTGGCGGCCAAGGCTTCGAGTTCTTCCACACTGCGCAAGGTCACCCGCGCCGCCGAGGCTTTGCCCATGGCGTGCACCATCACGCCAGGGTCACGCAGGGCGATCATGCGGTTGGCCTGATAACCGTGGGCGAGAAACGCACCGGACATGGCTTTGCCCACCAGCAGCGCAATCACCGGGTGCCCGGCCAAGCGAGCGCGGGCATAGCTGTCGGCGGCGGCGGCCAGTGCCTGATGGATGCCCAGGGCTTCTTCGCGACGGCCATAGGCCTGGCTCGGCACATCGACGATGGCGATGATGGGGCGTTTGTCGCCCTTCTCGATGGCGTCGTCGACAGCCTTGGCAAGGCCCCAGCCCTCCAGTAAACCGACTTCGCCGTTGCGCGCACGCGGGAAACGATTTTGCGCGTCGGTGACCACGGCAATAAAACGCACGGCCCGCTCACCCACTACGCCGTCTGCAACCTTCAAAGAGTCCGGCAACCCTTCGACAGGCGTTGCACCGGCGCTCAATGCGTTGAACCACTGCAAGCCTCTCATGGGCGATCTCCTTGATACAGGTCGCGCACCGTCGCGGGGTCTATTTGCGGCGTTGCGTCCAGCTCGGTAAGGCGCGCCAGGTAGAAGTCGATCTGACGGCTGCGCTGTTGCTCGGGCAAACCCTGTTGCAGCAAAACGCTGACGGTCTGTTGGATCTGCGCCGCATCGTCCGCCACATAACGGTCGGCCAAGCCGCTGTTAAAACGCTGCTCGCCGCCGGTAAGGCTCCAGATAAACGGCCGGTCGCGGGAGTCGTACTCTTCCAGGCCCGCTTCCTGCTCGATCACTTGTGGGCCATTCAAGCCCAGGCGTGCTTCGCGGGTGACCACCAGATAACTGCACAAACCGGCGGCGATGGACATGCCACCAAAACAACCAACACTGCCCGCCACCACGCCGACTACCGGCTGGTACTGGCGCAGGTCGACAATCGCCGCATGGATATCGGCAATCGCCGCCAGCCCAAGGTTGGCTTCCTGCAAGCGCACACCGCCGGTTTCCAGCAGCAGCACGGCACGGGTCGGAACACCGTTGCGGTTGTCTTCAGCCGCCAGTTCGAGGGCACCGGCGATTTTCGCGCCGCCCACTTCACCGAGGCTACCGCCCTGGAAATTGCCTTCAATGGCAGCAATCACCACCGGCAACCCGGCGATGCTGCCCTTGGCGATCACCACGCCGTCATCCGCTTGCGGCACCACGCCTTGACGGCTGAGCCACGGCGACATTACGCGCTGGAACGGGTCGATCAGTTCGCGGTAAGTGCCGCTGTCGAGCAGCGCCTTGGCCCGCTGCCGGGCACCGAGTTCGACGAAGCTGTGCTTGTTGAGTAAATCAGTCATGGCCGATCTCCTCGAAACCCTGTTCCAGGCGCAAGCGCACCACGCCGGGGGTGGCGCCGAAGTCGTGGATATCAATCTTCAAGGCCGGCGGCGTGTGTTCCTGAAAGATCCGTTCGAACAGGTGCTGCCAACGTTGCTCGGCGCCATTCACGGAGGTCTGCACTTGGATGGTCAGCGTGCCGGGCGTGCCCGGTTCCAGCAGCACTTCCAGGTCGCCGGAGCCGACGCAACCCACCAGCGCACGGCCTTTGGGCGGCTGCCCGGCGGGGAATTCAAAGGATAAGGTTTCCATCACAACGCTCCGTCGAGGCGGTCGATAAACAGGCAGGCGGCCAACAGGTCGGCGGCGCCGCCTGGCGAGGCATTCAGGGCCAGGAGTTGCTGGTCGAGTTCGTGCAGTTGGCGGCGCCCGGCGAGGCTCGCGCTGCCGCCTGCATCCAGCACCGCCTGGGCGCCGCGTTGCATGGCGTACAGGCCTTCGGTGCCGGCACGGTAGAGCACGCAGGTGTCGGCCAGGTCGGTCATGATCGCGAGCAAGGCATCCAGCCGCGCATTCTGTTCACCGGCGTTTTGCCGGCGGCTTTTGTGCAACTGCGGCAGGCCACGTTGCACCACGGCAGGGAAGCCCAATTGCGCTTCTTCACGGGCGCCGCGTGCGCCGTAGCGCTGCGCGACTTGCGCGCCGTGGCTCAGCGGTTGTGGGGCGTAACGGTCGTTGAGCAAGGCCAGTTTGGCCGCCGTCAGTGTGATCGCGCGTGGTGCCAGAGCCGCTGCGGCAGTGAGCAAGCCGAGTGCCCAGATCGCGCCGCGATGGGTGTTCACGCCATGGGTGGTAGCGAGCATGGCTTGCTCACCTTCTCGACCGATACGCCCGAGGGCTTCGCGCAAGGGCAAGCCGACTTCACCAAACTCAAGCGCGGCTTCGGCCATTTCCTTGAACATCGGCCACAACGACAGCGCCGAGGCGTGCATCAGGCCCAGGTGCAAATCGCTATGGGCGCCATTGCCGCGACGGTCTACCAATGCGGGTTTGGGCGACAGGTCAGCCTCATCAATCAAGGCATCCACGGCCATATCCGCCAGGCGATCGGCGAGGCTCAGTTCATGCAGTTTGAGGGCGCGCATTTACCAGCTCCTGAACTTGGCGGGCGGGTTGTACAGGCCACCGGACCAGTCCACCAAGTCGGCCACGCTCTTGGCGGCGAGCAGCTCGCGGGTGGCGTCGGTGCGACGAATCCCCAAGTCTTCGGGCAAGGCGATCAAGCCTTCGCGGCGCATGCGCGCGGTGTCCTTGGGGTTGTGGCGCATACCGATGGCGGTGACGCCTGCAACGGCGGCGATCATCGCCTGGCGCTCTTCCAGCGAGCGCGCCTTATACAGATAGGCGATGCCTTCTTCGGTAAGCAGGTGAGTAACGTCGTCGCCGTAGATCATGATCGGCGCCAGCGGCATGCCGCTTTTGCGCGCCACTTCCACGGCGTCGAGGGTTTCGACGAAGGTGGGTTTGCCGCCTTCCTGGAAGGTCTCGACCATTTGCACCACAAGCTTTTTGCCGCGTTCCAGTAAAGCCTCAGGCGCGTCATCGTGGCGCATATCGAGCCAGGCCGGCGTGCCGTGGCGGCGGCCGCGTGGGTCGTGGCCCATGTTCGGCGCGCCACCAAAACCGGCAAGACGGCCACGGGTCACGGTGCTGGAGTGGCCGTCGCCGTCCACTTGCAAAGTGGCGCCGATAAACAGGTCCACCGCGTATTGGCCGGCCAGTTGGCAGAACATCCGGTTGGAGCGCATCGAGCCGTCGCGGCCGGTGAAGAACACATCCGGGCGGGCGGCGATGTAGTTTTCCATGCCCAGTTCGGTGCCAAAGCAATGCACGCTTTCCACCCAGCCGCTTTCAATCGCGGGAATCAGGGTGGGGTGCGGGTTGAGGGTCCAGTTGCGGCAGATTTTGCCCTTCAGGCCCAGGGACTCGCCGTAGGTCGGCAGGATCAACTCAATGGCGGCAGTGTTGAAACCGATGCCGTGGTTGAGCGACTGCACATTATGTTTTTCGTAGATGCCACGGATCGCCATCATCGCCATCAGCACATGCACCGGCTTGATATGACGCGGGTCGCGGGTAAACAGCGGTTCGATGTAGAACGGCTTGTCGGCCACCACCACGAAATCCACCCAGCTCGCCGGGATGTCGACGCGGGGCAAGTCAGTGACGTCGTCCACCAACTGGTTGACTTGCACAATGACGATGCCGTCGCTGAACGCGGCGGGTTCGATCAGCGCCGGCGTGTCTTCGGTGCTGGCGCCGGTGTAGATGTTACCGGCGCGGTCGGCCATGAAACCGGCGGACAGCACCACGTTGGGGATCAAGTCCACCACCAGCCGTGCATAGAGTTCGATGTAGGTGTGGATCGCGCCGATTTCCAACAGGCCGTCTTCGAGCAACTGGCTGATGCGCAGGGATTGGGTGCCGGCGAAGGAGAAATCCAGCTTGCGCGCGATACCCTTTTCAAACAGGTCCAGGTGCTCGGAACGGCCGACACTGGGCATGATCATGTGCAAATCGTGGAGCTTGGCCGGGTCGGCCTTGGCCAGTGAGCGCGAGAGAAAATCGGCCTGCTTCTGGTTGTTGCCTTCCAGCACCACGCGGTCGCCGGGCAGGATCAGCGCTTCCAGCGCCTCGACGATTTTGTCACTGGGCAACACCGCCCCGTCTGCGTACTTTTTGACCAGCCCGAGCCGCCGCTGCTTCTCGTCGCGCCGCCGCGTCCAGCGCGAATCGGGGGTGTTGGTTGTTGTCATGGTCGCTCCACGAGGTTTGCTGTCGTGGGCTGTACCTTAGGAGTGAATGTGGGGGGCATCAATC
The DNA here is from genome assembly GCF_030687515.1 of Pseudomonas sp. FP2338. Lineage (NCBI taxonomy): Bacteria > Pseudomonadati > Pseudomonadota > Gammaproteobacteria > Pseudomonadales > Pseudomonadaceae > Pseudomonas > Pseudomonas sp. FP2338. The sequence goes on from NZ_CP117436.1 coordinate 6,032,991, forward strand.
AAGCCCAGCGGTGGATCGTTACGGTTGGAGTAATGAAATACCAGTGGCTGCTGTATTCAAGCCAAATGAACATTAAAAGGTGGGAGCTGGCTTGCCTGCGATGGCGGTGGGTCAGCTGTGGATAGGTCAACTGACAGTCCGCCATCGCAGGCAAGCCAGCTCCCACATTTGATTGACGGTGTTGCGAGGGCTCGCGTCATTCCCACCGATGAATAGCCAACACTTCTTCCACTTTGCCCAGCAGCATCGTCGCGCCTTCCATCAACTGCCCAAGCAACGCCTCATCCTCATCCATATATCCTTCATATTCCGCCAGGTTGCGGCGCTCATGACACAGCGCCAATAACCTCACCTGCACCTTATTGGCGTCGACGGTATGAATCAGGCATTGAAAAACCAAATAGCGTTTGTCCGAGCGATACCCGCGCAGGCGCAGAGCTGTGAGCGCGATAGCGTGGGCGGCGTTGTACGCCAAGTCGAAACGACTGGCGAATGCTAACTGCGGGTTACCTGCATCCCTCAACCGATCCCGCGCCGAGCGCATCAGCCCATCACACTCTTTGCGATCCGGTGGCTCAGCCTTCAAGCCACCGCTACGTTGCAGGTTCTCCAGGTTTGCCTTGCTGTCCATCCATGGACTCCTGAGGGTTGCCCCCCATCAGATTGATCTTGTCCTGCTGCACGACCCGCTGCACAAAACTGTTCCCGGCATTCCATTTGCTGGTCCAGTCGTCAGGGGTGTAAAGCGTCGGGTTGATGGTGCGGCCCAGCTGTTCTTCCAGCGGCATGAGCTGCTCCATGACTTCACTGTAGTTGAGGCTTTGGCCGATCAGCATCAGATCTATGTCACTGGATGAGTGCGCCTCGCCCTTGGCAATGGAGCCGTAGATGAAAGCCCAGGTTATCTGCTCGGCGAATGGTGCCAATGCATTGCGCAAGGGTTCGTCCAGGCTCAGGGTCTTGCGCACGATGGCCAACAACTCCGAGTAAATCGGGCATTGGGGGTTGGCTTGGTAGTGGGTCTGATTGCCTTGGCGCGTCATGCTCAAGATGCCCGCCAGCTGCAAACGCTCCAGCTCGCGGGTGAGGCTGCCTTTGCCCACTTGAGCCGAGCGTGCGATTTCATTGGTGTAGAAACTTTGCCCGGGCTTGCCGTACAGCAGGCCCAGCACTTTTTGCTGGGTGTTGGTGAAGAGTGCGGTGCTGAGCGGCAAGGTTTGCATGGCTGCGGCCAAAGAGTCCCAAAAAGGGAACGATAGGTCCCTTTTTGGGAACGATCAAGTCATCCGCGACCTGCGGCTACTTTCAGGCTGCCGCACAGAGCTCCCACATGTGTTCGGTGGTGCTAGTTAGATAGCGGTCCCTTTTCGGGAACGCTTAGGCAGGGCTGACTTGTTCCAGTGCTCTATCGACCAACAGCTGACTCAGCTCTGCCATTTGCTGAATTCCGAGCATGATTGCGCGCTGGGAAGTATTCAGCTCAAAGGCCAGACTGCAGGTCATGGCATTTAGCGATGCAAGGGTTTCACTGGCATTGGCCAACAGGGTTTCGGCGCTTTGGTTAGGGTGTACGGTGAAGAGATGGGACGAGGTCGAATTCGACATAATGTGCAGTTCCTAAACGAATCATTGAGGAACGCCTTTGGATCTAGGCGTTTTAGGCGCCTAAACAGATTTCTCGGACTTGCACGTCCGTGTCACCGTTTTTCGATGACGGGACGAAGACTAGCCGCCATGACTACCCACAACAAGTTCATGCACAGCCCGAAATCTTGCAGGAAAAATCCGAAGGCACCCTCCTAGCTTGATCATTCCGACAGGCCGCCAGGAATGCTCCGACAGACTTTTCAGGTTGTTGCTCGGAACCAGCCTCTCTAGCCTTTCCCGTCCGAATCGTGCCACGGACAGACATCATGAATCCGACCGTTAAACCCGATAAAAGACCATTGCAGAGTGTGATGTATCACATCACAATCGCGCCATGATCGTCAGTTGGAAACATAAGGGGCTCAAGGCCTTCTATGAGTCCGGTTCAACCAGAGGCATTAACGCAAATCACGCAAAACGCTTGCGCCGCGTTCTGTTTATTCTGGACAAAGCTGAACACCCTGAAGCATTGGATCTGCCCGGATGGCGCTTCCATCGATTGAAAGGCGACCTCATCAACTATTGGTCCGTCAGCATAAGTGGTAACTGGCGCATCATTTTTCGAATGTTCGACGACCAAGTTGAACTGGTCGATTATCTTGACTACCACTGAGTAAAGGTATCGATATGGGTATGCACAACCCACCTCACCCAGGTGAAATCCTGCTTGAAGATGTGATCCCGGCCTTGGGCATTACCATCACCGAAATGGCACGACGCCTGGGCTTTGCCCGCGAGACATTTTCAAGGATCTTGCATGGGCATGCGCCTGTCAGCCCAGACCTTGCCGTGAGGTTGGAGCGGGCTGGTGTGAGTACCGCGCAGCTATGGTTGTCGATGCAAAGTGCCTACGATTTGTGGCAGGCCGAGCATCGGGAGCAGCCAGTGATTGAGCGGTTTGCGCGGATTGATTGAGGTCTTGAGCCGAACACATTCAGTGTGGGAGCTGGCTTGCCTGCGATGGCGGTGGGTCAGCTATGAAGTTGTCGGCTGACAGTCCGCTATCGCAGGCAAGCCAGCTCCCACATTGGAACTCCACAAGGCTTGGGTTCAGGCCAGGCCGGACTCGACCAACAACGCTTCCAACCCCATCAAATCCGGCACCTTCGCCACATGCTCGCCCACCTGCACCGCCGCAAGTTCCAGGGGGCACAGTGGCACGTCTACGTAGCTCAACTCGCTGTCGAGCTTGTACGAGCGGGGAATGCCCTGGATCACCAGCGCAATAAACTTCAACGTCGGCCGCCCGCCCAGCGCATTCAGCACCACGATGCGCGAGCGCTCGGCGGTCAAGATCGCTTCGCCGCACACCGCTTCAAAGCTGATCAGGGGTATTTGCCGGTCGCGCCAGGTCACTTGCCGCAGGTACCACGGCGGCGCATCGCTGGCCGGTTCGCCGCGCTGGAAGTCGATCAGCTCGGCCACGGCCACATTGGGCAACACCAGATGCCGGTCGGCCAGGGGTAACAACAATCCGGTAAGTTGGCTGGTGCGGTGGTCAAGCATGGGACTTGCTCCAGTAGGCGATGCTTTCCAGCAGCACCGACTCTTGGTACGGCTTGCCGAGGTAGTCGTTGACGCCGATGGCCATGGCGCGGTCGCGGTGTTTTTGGCCGGTGCGCGAGGTGATCATGATGATCGGCAGGCGCATCAGGCGCGGGTCGTTGCGCACCTGGATCGCCACTTCGAAGCCGTCCATGCGCGGCATTTCGATGTCGAGCAGCATCAGGTCCGGGGTGTGTTCTTCGAGCAAGGCGATAGCGTCGACGCCGTCTTTGGCGGTGAGCACGTTCATGCCGTTGCGTTCCAGCAGGCGGCTGGTGACTTTGCGCACGGTGACCGAATCGTCCACCACCAGCACCAGCAGCGGGCGCTTTTTCAGCGGGTCGTTGAGGATCAGCGGCGCGTCGATCGCCTGGGCCGGCAAGGTCGGTTGGCGTGCACGGATGTGCGCGAGCAGATCAATGATCAGCACCACGCGGCCATCACCCAGGATGGTCGCGCCGGACAAGCCCTGCACGCCCGCAAACTGCGGCCCCAGGCCCTTCACCACTATCTCCCGCGTACCGACCATGGCATCCACCTGCACCGCCACGCGCCGTTCGTTGTAGTGCACCAGCAGCATCGGCACCGGCTGGTATTGGCCGAGCAATTTCGGGCGGCTGACGGTATGCAGCAGGTCGCCAAGGTAGAACAATTCGTAACGCTGGCCGCCATATTCATAACGCGGCGGGTCTTGCTGATAGTGCCCGGCCAGTTCGTGGGGCAGCACACGCACCAAGCCTTCGATGGTGTTGAGCGGGATCGCATATTGATCGTCCGCGCACTGCACCATCAGCGCCCGGTTGACCGACACGGTAAACGGCAGGCGAATACGAAAGTGCACGCCCGCTCCGGGCGTGGAGTCAATCACCATCGAGCCGCCAAGCTGGCGCACTTCTTCGTGCACCACGTCCATGCCCACGCCGCGCCCGGAAATCTGGGTGATTTTCTCCGCCGTCGAGAAGCCCGGTTGCAGGATGAACTGCAGCACGTCACGGTCGCTGATCTCTTGATGGGGGCCGAGCAGGCCGCGCTTGATCGCCTTGCGCCGCACCGCGTCCAGCGGCACGCCGGCGCCGTCGTCGCGCATGTCGAACACGATATCGCCGCCTTCGTGGGTCAGGTCCAAGGTGATACGACCCTTTTCCGGTTTGCCCGCCAGCACACGTGCTTCGCGGGACTCCAGGCCATGGTCGACGGCGTTGCGCAGCATGTGTTCCAGCGGCGCGGCCATACGCTCCAGCACGTTGCGGTCCATCTCGCCTTCGGCATTGCCGACCACGAACTCCACGTCCTTGCCCAATTCCTGCGCCACCTGCCGCACGATGCGCTTGAGGCGCGGCAGCATGCGTTCAAACGGCACCATGCGGGTGCGCATCAAACCCTCTTGCAGCTCGGTGTTGATACGCGCCTGTTGCTGCAACAGGTTGTACGCATCCTGGTTGCGGCGGTCGAGGGTTTCCTTGAGGTCCAGCAGGTCGGAAGCGGACTCGGACAGCGCACGGGACAGTTGCTGCAACTGCGAGTGGCGGTCCATTTCCAGCGGGTCGAATTCTTCATAACCCAAGCGCTCGGCCTCCGCCTGCTGACGGCTGAGGATACGGCCCTGGGTTTCGCTGTCGAGGCGGCGCAGTTGGTCGCGCATGCGCTCGATGGTGGTTTCGACCTCGTTGAGGGCCGTGCGCGCATCATTGACCTGCTGCTCGATGCGCCCCCGGAAGATCGAGGTTTCGCCGGCCAGGTTGACCAGATCATCGAGCAAATCGGCGGAGATTTTCACCATGTCCGCAGCCGGGTCGACCGCCGCTTCGGCCTTACCGACGGGCAGTGCAACCGGCGCCAGCGGCTCATCGCTCGGGTGTACCAGGCTCTTGATCCGCTCGATCAGCTTGTCCACCGAGCCCACCGGTAAACCGTCCGCCACGGCATCGATCATCTGCGCCAAGCGGTCGTGGCAACCTTGCAGCAGCGAAAACAGTTCCGGCGACGGCGCCAGCAAACCGGCCGACAACCCTTCGTAGAGAAACTCCAGCTCATGGGCCAGATCGCCAATCGGCCCGATTTCGACCATGCGCGCGCCGCCCTTGAGGGTGTGCAGGTCGCGCAGCAAGGTTTCCACTTCCTGGCGATTGTTCGGCTCGGCCTGCCAACGCACCAGCGCGCTGCCGGAGCTGTCGAGAATATCGGCGGCTTCTTCAAGGAAAATTTCCAGCAACTCGGGGTCGGCCGTCGCCACTTCGGGGGCTGCGACCGGGGCCGCGGGCGTGCTGCTGTGGCGCAACTCGCGCAGTTGCGCGATCAAGTCGCTGGAGTCGCTGAGGGGTTGTTGGTCTTGCAGTTGATCCAGCTGCAAGGCCAGCCGCTCGTGACTGGCCATCAACACTTGGGACAACTCAGTGGAGTAACTGTAACGGCGGTCCACCAAACCTTCGTAGAGGCCTTCCAACTCATGGGCGAGGTCGCCAATCGGGCCGATTTCGGCCATGCGCGCGCCACCCTTGAGGGTGTGCAAATCTCGCTGCAATGAAGACAACGGCGCGGCGCTGTCGGGCTCCAGCAGCCAACGCTTGAGCGACTGCCCGGCGCTGTCGAGGATGTCCACGGCTTCTTCGAGGAAGATCTCGACGATCTCATCGTCCATCGCCGTGTCCTGGCTCAACTGCGCCGTGGCCGCGCCCAATTCAGCGATGCTGAGTGTACGGCTGCCGTTGCTTTTGATCAGGCCGGTGGCCGACGGGTCGAGGGCTTCATCGAGCAATTCGCGCAGGGCCTGCACCCGCGCCGGCGCCGGGCTGATTTCCTGCCCCGCCGCCAACTGGTCGAGCATGTTGATCAGCGCGTCATGGGCCTGTTCAGCCTCGTGGAAAAACCGCTCGCTGACCGCCAGGCTGCTCTCCTCCACCGCGCCGTAGAGGTCAAGCAAGGCTTCGCAGAGTTCGTCGATGCTGTGCAGGTCGGCGATATGCGCGCCCTCGCCCAAGGTGGTCAACTCGTCCAGCAGCGCGGTGAGTTCCTGACGTTCGCCGGGATGCTGTTGCCAGCGGCGCAACAGGCTTTCGGCGTCGAGCAGAATGTCCATGCCCTGGGCCAGGAAGTTGGCGATCAACTGCGGGTCGCGTTTGATGCGCAGGCCCGTGTTCGGCGCATCGAGCAAGGCTTGCAGTTGTTGGTCGAGCAGGCGTTGGGTGCGGCTGATCAGGTCCGGCGCACCTTTGATCGGCACCAGCGGGTCGCTGTCCAGTTGACGCAGGCCGCGCTGGAACAACCCTTCGGCTTCCAGCAGCAGTTCCACTTCGTCCAGGTCCAGCGGCAGGCGGTGGGCCTTGTACTCACGGGTCAGGTGATCCAGCGGCCGCGCCAGTTCGGCAATCGGCAATACGCCGGCCATGTAGGCACTGCCTTTGAGGGTGTGCAGGGCGCGTTGCAGCTCATCGCTGACTTGCAGCGGCACATGCTCGGCGGCCTGTTGCAGGAAGTGGTTGATGCTCTCCAGGTGGCTCTGGGCTTCGTTGCGGAAGATCTCCAGCAGCATCGGGTCGTGAGGCTCGGCCTTAGCACTGCCACTGGTCTCTGTTGCACTGCCACTGGCGAGGGCATGGGCACGGGCAGCCAGGGCGTCGACTTCATCGCGCTGGTGTTGGTCGTCGGTGGCGAAGTCGGCGATCAATTCGGGCAGCAGGGCCACCGCTTCATCCAGCACGTGTTGCACGTCGGGGTCGAGGGCCACGCTGCGTTCGAGCACGCGATTGAGCAGGTTTTCCACGGCCCAGGCCAGCTCGGCCAGCACCAGCGCGCGGACCATGCGGCCACTGCCTTTCAACGTATGGAAGGCCCGGCGCATTTCGCCCTGGGCGGTTTTGTCGGCGCTATTGGGCAGGTGGCGGTGCAGCACGTCGAGGACTTCGTCGGTCTCTTCGAGGAAGACTTCACGCAGTTCATCGTCGATGGGTTCTTCATCGGCCGGCGGCGGCAGCAAACTGCCGGGGCGATGCAGCGCCGGTGGGTTCAAGCGCGTGATGGGGCTTGCCAAGGCATCGAACTGGGACTGGCTCGGCGTGCTGTCGGCCGACAATGCACCCTCTGGCGCAACCAGCGCCTGACGCCAGGGTTTCTCGGCGGGCAGGTAACCCAGCGCGGCCAAGCCCTGGGTGGCCAGTTCCAGCACGCGTTCGCCCGCGGCGTCAGAGTCCTGGAGCATGCGTTCCAGGTAGTACTCAAGGCTGCTGATCACCTCGGCAAAATGCGCCAACTGCGCCTGGGTCGGCGGCGCGTCGTTGACCATCAACTGTTCGTCGACGTAATCGGTGCAACCGCGCATCAGGCTCGCTGCGCGTGGCAGTGGAATCATCGCCAAGGCGCCGCGCACCTGGCTGAGCAGCTCCGGCAGCGATTCCAGGCGTTGGCGGTCCCAGTCGGCTTCGATGCAGTCGATCACCAGTTCTTTGGCCTGGCGCAGGCATTGGCACGACTCGCGGATCACCAGTTGATGAATCTGCGTCAGGTCGGTGGTGGGCAGGCGGCTTTCTTCGCGGCTTTCCGGTTCAACGGTGCCGACCATGCCCGCCAGCGTGGCCTCGACGTAGAGCAAGGCGCCGGCGACGTCCATCAGTACGGCGTCATTGGGTTCGCGGTGACCTTGCACCAGGCTCAACACCACGGCGAGCTGGTCGATGATCACCTTGCGCGGCTGGCCGAAGCCCAGCACGGCCAAGGTATCGGCGATTTGCCGCAATGGCGCCAGCAGCGCATCCAGGTCGTCGGTGTGTTGGCGGTCGCTGCGCACGAACAAGTCGAGGCGCTCCTTGACCCGCACCAGTTCCTCACACAATGCGCCAAGCACCGAGCCCATGGCATTGCGATCCGGCCCAGCCAGGCGCGCCCGTTCGGCGTCGACCACGGCACTGTCGGGCAAGGCCTCATCCAGGCCATAACGTTCCTTCAGGCTTTGCATGCGCGGCGTCGGCCGGGTGACCTTGGCCACATAAAACAGCAGGCTCTTGAGCAATTCGTCGGGCGCAGGCTGGTTGATACCGCCAATACCCTGGGCCAGCAGGCGCTTGAGTTGCTTGTCACTGGCCTTGAGCAGGCTGCGCAGCGCCGGGCTGTTGGCGATTACGCCAGTGAGCATGCCTTCGACCAGCGCCGAGGTGACTTGCCACAACGGCAACAGCGGAGCGCCCTGGCACAGCGCTTCGAGGCGCGCAAACACGCGCGCCATGTCTTCCAGGTTGCTCGGGCCATGGTCTTCGCGCAGCAGACCGGCCAAGGCTTGTTGCAAAAGGTGGTGCCACTGGCGCAGTTGTTCGTGCAGTTCTGGCACTGCGCGCTGGGCCAGGGCTTCGTCGGGCAACGGTGCAATCGACAGCAGTTGCGGGCTGAACAGGCTGGTTTCCGACAACAGGCTTTCGCCGCGCGCGCTGCGCAGGTCGTTGAGCAGTGGCAACACCACCAGCGGCAGGTCGCGGCGGGCGCTGTGTACGCGGTCCAGATACAACGGCAATTGGCTGAGGGCTTGTTGCAGCAGGCGGATGCTTTCATCGCGCTGGCCGACGCGCTCGGCTTGCAGGGCCAGGGAGAGTTCTTCGATCTCTTCGGCGAGCAGGGCTGCGCCGTAAAACTCGACCATCTGCAGCGCGCCATGCACTTGGTGGATGGCGGCCAGGCACTCGGCGATGGCGTCGCTGTCGTGGGTTTCGACAAACGCATCCAGCGCCGAACGGGCCTGTTTCAGGGTTTCGGCAATGTCGCCCTTGACCCATTCGAGGGCCACGTAGTCGTGCCGATCAACCATAACTGCTCCGCTTAAAATTTATGAGTTGCTGGTGTTGCCAAAAAACAATGGAGATCACCTGTGGGAGCTGGCTTGCCTGCGATGGCGGACTGTCAGTTGATACCTATGCAACTGACCCACCGCTATCGCAGGCAAGCCAGCTCCCACATCAGATAGCATTTCAATCATCGGCCTGTTTAGGCGGCGGCAGGGTGAAACCCGATACCGACCGGCGCAACTGGCTGGCCATTTTTGCCAGGTTGCCGATGCTTTCCGCCGTGGCCGTAGAACCCGACGACGTCTGCGTGGTGATCTGCTGAATCACATTCATCGTCAGCGAAATTTGCCCCGCCGATGAGGTCTGTTGCTGCGCCGCATTCGAGATGCTTTGAATCAACGCCGCCAGGGTCTTCGACACGCCTTCGATCTCTTCCAGCGCCACGCCCGCGTCCTGGGCCAGCCGCGCGCCGCGCACCACTTCGGTGGTGGTCTGCTCCATGGAGATAACCGCTTCGTTGGTGTCGGCCTGAATCGCCCGCACCAGGGTTTCGATTTGCCGGGTGGCGGCGGATGAGCGCTCGGCCAGCCGCTGTACTTCGTCGGCCACCACCGCAAAACCGCGCCCGGCGTCACCGGCCATGCTCGCCTGGATGGCGGCGTTGAGGGCGAGGATGTTGGTCTGGTCGGCAATGTCGTCGATCAGGCTGACGATGTCGCCAATCTCCTGGGAAGATTCGCCCAGGCGTTTGATACGTTTGGCGGTGTCCTGGATCTGTTCGCGAATGTTGTCCATGCCATGGATGGTGTTGTGCACCACCTCGTTGCCCTTGTTGGCGATTTCCACCGAGCGCTCCGCCACGGCCGAAGATTCGGCGGCGTTGGCCGACACTTGATCGATGGACTGCGCCATCTGGTTGATCGCCGTAGAGGCTTCGGCGATCTGCTGGGCTTGGTGCTCCGAAGCCTGGGCCAGGTGCATGGCGGTGGCTTGGGTGTCCTGCACCGCACCGGCCACTTGCCCGGCGGTGAGGTTGATGGTGGCGACCAGATCGCGCAGTTGGTCCACGGAGTAGTTGATGGAATCGGCGATGGTGCCGGTGAAGTCCTCGGTGACAGAGGCGGTCACGGTGAGGTCGCCGTCGGCCAGGTCTTCGATTTCATCGAGCAGGCGCATGATCGCGTTCTGATTGCGCTCGTTCTTCTCGGCGGTTTCATGCAGTTGGCGGTTGGTTTCGCGCACCATCACCAGGCCGATCAGAATAATCGAGGCCAGCGCCAGCAAACCCAGCACATACCCGCCAATGGTGTCGAAACTGCGCCCGCTGGCGAGGTTTTCAAACCCGGTGGCCAAGTGCGAGGCTTCATCGAGCAGGGTTTGCGACAGGTTGAAGATATTGCTCGCCGAGGCCCGTACCTGGAACAGCTGCGGCGAGGTTTCGAGGATTTCATCCACGGAGCCGGAGACAAACTCGAACAGCTCCGAAATTTCCGCCAGCCGCGCGCGGGCGTCATGGTCTTCAACCTGGGTAATGCGCAAGCCCGGGTTGCCATTGAGCATGCCGTTGAGCACCACACCGAAGCGGCTGGCATCGCGACCAAAAGCATCAGCGGCCTGCACGGCGGTTTCGTCGCCCGCCAGCACCGTGTTGACCGCGCCTAAAATGCGCTCAGCCAACAGCGACTGGCGTTGCGCCAACGCTACCTGGCTGGCCGGTGCGCCACGTTGCAGCAGGATATCAACGACCTTTTCCGACTCCATCTGCAATTGCGGCACGGTTTCGGCGAGGGTCGCGGCCACTTGATGCAGGGACAGCACGGTTTGCTCGCTGGCGAGGATCGCGTCGGTGTTTTTCAGCAGCGCTTCCCAGTCGGTCTGAACCGCGCGCATTTCCGCCCGAACCGCACTGGGCGCGGCGGGCAGGCCGGTGTCGGTATCACCTTTTTTCAGGTAGCCCCAGCGTTGGGCAAAGTCGTTGCGCGCATCGCCCAGCAATTTAAACGCGGCGGCCTTGCCGGCAGCGGCCTCGGTGGCGTTTTTGGCGATGCGTTGGGACAGCACACGCAGCTCACCGGCGTGGCCGATGTACTGCTTGTCATAGGTGGACTGGGTGTTGAGGTACGCGAAGTTGGCAAACAGCAGCATGATGAACACGATCAGTGCGATAAACAGCACGATGATCTGTGAGCGGCTGCGCGACGCGGCCTGGGGTTTGGGCGTGATGACGGTGGTCATGCGGCAACATCCATGAAGCCCGGGGCCTGGGCCAGAGCGAAGGGGCTGAAGACTTGCCACAACTGATCGCTGTCGAACTCGCCCTGGATAAACGGCGCGGCTGGAGCAGTACTCACCAACAATGCGTCTTGTGCGAAATGCTGCATGCCTACCACCTCGTCTACCAGCAGCCCGACAAACAGGTCGTTGTACTCGACCACCAGCACCCGCCGCTGCTTGCGTGCCTTGGACAGTTCCAGGCCAAGAAAACCGCCCAGGTCCATCACCGGCAGCAAACGCCCGCGCAGGTTGGCCACGCCTTTGACCCACGGCTTGACGCCGGGCATCAGCGTACAACGCGGCTCATGCAGCACTTCGGCGACTTCGCCCATCGGCGCCACGTACCAGTGGGGGCCCAGGCGAAAGCCAATCCCGCTCCAGCGATGCAGGCGGGCTTCCTGGGACGGCAGGTCGGCGGCCAGCAGGCGGCAGCGGCGGTCGATGTCCAGCAGCAGCTCGAAGGCGGTTTGCGACTCGGTCATGATCGCGAGCCTTTAGCCGGCCAGTACCTTGTTCAAGGTGGCGATCAGGGTGTCTTCGTCCACCGGCTTGGTCAGGTAATCCTTGGCACCCTGGCGCGCGCCCCAGATCTTGTCGGTTTCCTGATCCTTGGTGGTGATGATGATGATCGGAATGCCGTTGGTTTCCGGCTCCTTGGACAGCTGGCGGGTTGCCTGGAAGCCGTTGAGGCCCGGCATCACGATGTCCATCAGCACGGCGTCGGGTTTTTCCTGACGGGCCAGGGCCACGCCGTCCGCGCCGTTTTCGGCCTTGAGCACCACGTGGCCATGCTTTTCGAGCATGCCGGTGAGTTTGTACATTTCAGTCGGCGAATCGTCGACGATCAGAACGCGTGCCATGGTTTTCCCCACTACATTGGTCGGCGCCGGCCCTTGTGAGGCGGCGTCAGTGTGCTTGTTCTACTGCGGCGAACCCAGGCACGTAAGCCTTGATTGCACCCAGCAGTTCTTCCTTGCTGAAAGGCTTGGTCAAAAACTGATCGACACCGACGATGCGCCCCTTGGCCTTGTCGAACAGGCCGTCTTTGGACGACAGCATGATCACCGGGATCGACTTGAACGCCGGGTTGTTCTTCACCAGGGCGCAGGTCTGGTAGCCATCCAGGCGCGGCATCATGATGTCGACAAAGATAATGTGCGGGTGATGATCAACAATCCGGGCCAGGGCATCGAAACCGTCGATGGCCGTGATCACATCGCAGCCCACGTTCTTCAACAGCGTCTCGGCCGTGCGGCGGATCGTTTTTGAATCGTCGATCACCATCACTCTCAAGGCGTTGGAATGCTGTTCCATATCTGCTCTACCATCGCCACAGCGAATCGGTTTTCGGTGTGTACTGCCTGATGTTGCACAGGATGAGCGCCGCAAGCCTTGGAATTCAAGGGCTGCTGCGCCGTGGCAGTCTTTTTAGCACAGTCTCCGGGCGCAATCTATCGAGCAACCGGCCAGGTGGTTTTTCCTTGACCCACAACAGCCGCAGCGCCACTCTGACGCCACTTTTATGCGCCCTAATTTGCTAGAGGAAATCCCCCATGAGCGTTCGCGTCGGCATTGTCATGGACCCTATCGCCAGCATTTCCTATAAAAAGGACAGCTCGCTGGCCATGCTCCTGGCCGCCCAGGCCCGCGGCTGGACCCTGTTCTATATGGAGCAGCGCGATCTTTACCAGGGCGACGGCGAAGCCCGCGCACGCATGCGCCCGCTGCAGGTGTTTGCCAACCCGGAGAAGTGGTTTGAGCTGTCGGACGAAATCGACAGCCCGTTGAGCGATCTGGACGTGATCCTGATGCGCAAAGACCCGCCGTTCGACATGGAATTCGTCTACTCCACTTACCTGCTGGAACAGGCCGAGCGCGCCGGCGTGCTGATCGTCAACAAGCCGCAGAGCTTGCGCGACTGCAATGAAAAGCTGTTCGCCACGCTGTTCCCGCAGTGCACGCCGCCGACCGTGGTCAGCCGCCGTGCCGACGTGCTGCGTGAATTCGCCGCCAAACACGGTGATGTGATCCTCAAACCGCTGGACGGCATGGGTGGCACGTCGATCTTCCGTCATCGCGCCGGCGACCCGAACCTGTCGGTGATCCTGGAAACCCTGACCGCGCTGGGCACCCAGCAGATCATGGGCCAGGCTTATATCCCGGCGATCAAGGACGGCGACAAACGCATCCTGATGATCGACGGCGAGCCGGTGGATTATTGCCTGGCACGTATTCCGGCGGCAGGCGAGACCCGTGGCAACCTGGCGGCCGGTGGTCGTGGTGAGGCACGCCCATTGTCGGACAAAGACCGTTGGATCGCCTCTCAGGTTGGCCCGACCCTGCGGGAAAAAGGCCTGCTTTTTGTAGGACTAGACGTAATTGGTGAGAACCTCACCGAAATCAACGTCACCAGCCCGACCTGTATTCGCGAGATCGACAACGCCTTTGGCACGAACATCGGCGAAATGCTGATGGCAGCCATTGAGCGCAAGCTACAAGCCAAGTGACATAGAACAGCCGGACATCAACCAACATTGCGTTATCATGCGCCACCTGTGAAACGCGCGATGTTGGTTTTTTTGTCATGACACTCCCGTCCGATCTGCCCCCCGAACTCTCCCACAGCGGCGTGCGCCCGGCTGATCGGCTCGGATTTACCCTGTTCCTGGCCGCCCTGATCCACCTCGCCTTACTCCTCGGCCTGGGCTTCACCTACGTCGAGCCCAAGCAGATCAGCAAAACCCTGGAAATCACCCTCGCTACGTTCAAGAGCGAAAAGAAGCCCGAAAAGGCCGATTTTCTCGCCCAGGACAACCAGCAAGGCAGTGGCACCCTCGACAAGAAGGCCGTGCCCAAGACCACCGAAGTGGCGCCCTTCCAGGACAACAAGGTCAATAAAGTCACGCCGCCACCTGCGCCCAAGCCTGAGGTCAAACAGGCCGCGCCCAAGGCTGCCGTGACCACCGTCGCGCCAAAACCGCAAAAAGCTGCAACCCAGCGCGAGAAAGCCAAGACCGAGCCGACGCCTGAGCCCGTCAAACCGGCGCCGACCTTCGACAGCTCACAGCTTTCCGACCAGATTTCCAGCCTCGAAGCCGAACTGGCCAATGAACAACAGCTATACGCCAAGCGCCCGCGCATCTACCGCCTGAATGCCGCGTCGACCATGCGCGACAAAGGCGCCTGGTATAAGGACGAGTGGCGCAAGAAGGTCGAGCGCATCGGCAACCTCAACTACCCGGATGAAGCGCGGCGTCAGCAGATTTACGGCAATTTGCGTCTTCTGGTGTCGATCAACCGCGACGGTTCGTTGTATGAAGTGCAGGTGCTGGAGTCGTCCGGCCAGCCACTGCTGGACCAGGCCGCCCAGCGCATCGTGCGCCTGGCTGCGCCTTTCGCGCCGTTTACCGGTGATTTGAACGACATCGACCGCCTGGAAATCATCCGCACCTGGAAGTTTGCCAGGGGCGATCGGCTGTCCAGCAACTGAGGATCGTTCCCCCTGTGGCGAGGGAGCTTGCTCCCGCTGGGCCGCGCAGCGGCCCCTGCTCTTTGCTTTAAAAGCATGGGACTGCTGCGCAGTCCAACGGGAGCAAGCTCCCTCGCCACAGGTACGAAGTACATCCTTTAATGAAGGGTAAGGGGTGCCCCAGATAACTCCAGCTTGTCAGTTCGCCCCTCCAACGCCACACTAGTTAACATGAAAAATGTCAGCCCGACCTACCTCAAGCACCAATTCCTGATCGCCATGCCCCATATGGCCGACCCGAACTTTGCGCAGACCTTGACCTACATCGTCGAGCACACGGCCAATGGTGCCATGGGGTTGGTGGTCAACCGCCCGCAAGAGCTGAACCTGGCCGATATCCTTGAGCAATTGCGCCCCGAGATCGACCCACCGGCGCGTTGCCAGGGCGTGCCGATCTACATTGGCGGGCCGGTGCAGACCGATCGCGGCTTTGTGCTGCACCCCACCGGGCCGAAGTTTCAGGCCACGGTCGACCTTGAAGGCGTGTCACTGTCCACCTCCCAGGACGTGTTGTTCGCCATCGCCGACGGCGTTGGCCCCGAGCAAAGCGTGATCACCCTCGGCTACGCCGGTTGGGAAGCCGGGCAACTGGAAGCCGAACTGGCCAGCAATGCCTGGCTGACCTGCCCGTTTGACGCCGACATCCTGTTCAACACCGCCAGTGAGCTGCGCCTGGAAGCGGCTGCCGCCAAGCTGCGGGTCAACCTCAGCCTGTTGACCAGCCAGGCGGGGCACGCCTGATGGCTTTGCGCTTGATCCTCGGTTTTGACTACGGCACCAAACAGATCGGCGTAGCGGTCGGCCAGGTGATTACCGGCCAGGCCCGCGAGCTGTGTACCTTGAAAGCCCAGAACGGCGTGCCGGACTGGAACCAGGTTGAAGCCCTGATTAAAGAGTGGAAGCCTGATGCGGTCGTGGTCGGCCTGCCGTTGAACATGGACGGCACTCCCAGCGAGATGTGCCTGCGCGCGGAAAAATTCGCCCGCCGCCTCAATGGCCGCTACAACCTGCCCTTCTATACCCACGACGAACGCCTGACCACCTTCGAAGCCAAGGGTGAGCGCCGCGACCGTGGCGGGCAAAAAGGCAGCTACCGCGACAACCCGGTGGACGCCATCGCCGCCGCCCTGTTGTTACAGGGTTGGCTGGATGAAAACACCGCTTTATTTGAATCCTGACTGACGCGGCTTGCCGCGTCTTTTTACGTTTGAGCCCGGACCTTGTGCGCACCCCGCTGCGCAAGGCCTAGAAGGAGCCACCATGAGCCTGCCCAATCCCACCGAACTGATCAGCCAGATGGCAACGAGCCTCAGCGCCCATCTGCAACACCGTGCCATCAGCGAGCCGCGTTTTATTGGCATCCGCACCGGCGGTGTATGGGTGGCCCAGGCGCTGCTGGAAGAACTGGGCAGCGATTCGCCGCTGGGCACCCTGGATGTGTCCTTTTACCGCGACGACTTCAGCCAGAATGGCCTGCACCCGCAAGTACAGCCCTCGGCGCTGCCATTCGAGGTCGAAGGCCAGCATCTGGTGCTGATCGACGACGTGCTGATGAGCGGCCGCACCATCCGCGCCGCCCTCAACGAGCTGTTCGACTACGGCCGCCCCGCCAGCGTAACCCTGGTGTGCCTGCTGGACCTGGATGCTGGCGAATTGCCGATCAGCCCGGATGTGGTCGGCGCCACACTGTCCCTTGAAGCCCACCAGCGGGTAAAATTGTCCGGTCCCACGCCGCTCGAACTCGAACTGCAAGACCTTGCCCTTTAAACCGCCTTGTACAGAGTCCCCGCGATGACGCCTCTAGATGCCAAGCGCCCGCTGCAGCTCAATGCTCAGGGCCAGTTGCAACACTTCTTGTCCCTCGACGGTTTGCCCCGCGAACTGCTCACCGAAATCCTCGACACCGCCGACTCGTTCCTCGAAGTCGGTGGTCGGGCGGTGAAGAAAGTCCCGCTGCTGCGCGGCAAAACCATCTGCAATGTGTTCTTCGAGAACTCAACGCGCACCCGCACCACCTTTGAACTGGCGGCCCAACGGCTGTCGGCCGACGTGATCACACTGAACGTGTCCACCTCGTCGGCGAGCAAGGGCGAAACCCTGCTCGACACCCTGCGCAACCTGGAAGCCATGGCCGCCGACATGTTCGTGGTACGCCACGGCGACTCCGGCGCCGCGCATTTCATCGCCGAGCACGTGTGCCCGCAGGTGGCAATCATCAACGGCGGCGACGGCCGCCACGCCCACCCGACCCAGGGCATGCTCGACATGCTCACCATTCGTCGGCACAAGGGCAGCTTTGAAAACCTCTCGGTGGCCATCGTCGGCGACATCCTGCACTCGCGGGTGGCGCGTTCGAACATGCTGGCCCTGAAAACCCTGGGTTGCCCGGATATCCGCGTGATCGCGCCGAAAACCCTGCTGCCGATCGGCATCGAGCAATACGGCGTGAAGGTCTACACCGACATGACCGAAGGCCTCAAGGATGTGGACGTGGTGATCATGCTACGCCTGCAGCGCGAGCGCATGTCCGGAGGCCTGTTGCCGAGCGAAGGCGAGTTCTACCGCCTGTTCGGTCTGACTACCGCGCGTTTGGCCGGTGCCAAGCCGGATGCCATCGTGATGCACCCAGGCCCGATCAACCGTGGCGTGGAGATTGAATCGGCGGTGGCCGATGGCCCGCAGTCAGTGATCCTCAACCAGGTGACTTATGGCATCGCCATCCGCATGGCCGTGCTGTCCATGGCCATGAGCGGGCAAACCGCGCAACGTCAATTCGAGCAGGAGAACGCCCAGTGAAGCTCAGCATTCTTGGCGCTCGCGTTATCGATCCGGCCAGCGGCCTGGATCAAGTCACCGATCTACACCTGGAAGCCGGCAAGCTCATCGCCATTGGCGCCGCGCCCGCAGGCTTCAGCGCCAGCCAGAGCATCGACGCCAAAGGTTTGGTAGCCGCGCCTGGCCTGGTGGACCTGAACGTCGCCCTGCGCGAGCCGGGTTACAGCCGCAAAGGCAGCATCGCCAGCGAAACCCGCGCCGCCGCTGCCGGTGGCGTCACCAGCCTGTGCTGCCCGCCGCATACCAAGCCGATCCTGGACACTTCGGCGGTGACCGAGCTGATCCTCGACCGCGCCCGTGAAGCCGGTAATTGCAAAGTGTTCCCCATCGGCGCCCTGAGCAAAGGCCTGGAAGGCGAACAACTTGCCGAGCTGATCGCCCTGCGCGATGCCGGTTGCGTGGCGTTCGGCAACGGCCTGGAGAGTTTTCGCAGCACCCGCACACTGTGCCGTGCGCTGGAATATGCGGCTACGTTCGATCTGACCGTGATCTTCCACTCCCAGGACCGCGACCTGGCCGAAGGTGGCCTGGCCCATGAAGGCGCCGTGGCCAGCTTCCTTGGTTTGCCGGGCATTCCGGAGACTGCCGAGACCGTGGCCCTGGCCCGTGACCTGTTGTTGGTGGAACAAAGCGGCGTACGCGCGCACTTCAGCCAACTCACCAGCGCACGTGGTGTGGCCTTGATCGCCCAGGCCCAGGCGCGCGGCCTGCCGGTAACGGCGGACGTCGCGTTGTATCAGTTGATTTTGACCGATGAGGCGTTGATCGACTTCTCCAGCCTGTATCACGTGCAGCCACCGCTGCGCACGCTGGCCGACCGTGAAGGTTTGCGTGCGGCGGTGAAGTCGGGTGTGGTTTCGGCGATTTCCAGCCATCACCAGCCCCACGAACGGGATGCCAAGCTGGCACCGTTTGGCGCGACAGAGCCAGGCATCAGCAGCGTAGAGCTGTTGTTGCCACTGGCGATGACGCTGGTGGAAGACGGCTTGCTGGACTTGCCGACCCTGCTGGCGCGCCTGAGCGCCGGCCCGGCCGAGGCATTGCGCCTGCCGGCGGGTAAATTGGCGGTGGGTTCGGCGGCGGATCTGGTGTTGTTTGACCCGGCCAGCTCCACGGTTGCCGGGGAGCACTGGCTGTCAAAGGGCGAGAACTGCCCGTTCATCGGCCATAGCCTGCCGGCGACGGTGCGCTACACCTTGGTGGATGGGCGGATTACCTATCAGGCCTGACTCCAGTCTGGAGTGGCCACAGTAAATGTGGGAGCGGGCTTGTCGAATCGGCGCACCGCTGCGATAGCATCACCTCGGTTTGGCTGAAAGACCGAGGAGCCGGTATCGCAGGCAAGCCAGCTCCCACATTTGCATCTCTACATGACCTAAGTGCTTTAGCGGCCGCTGTTGCGCTCGGCATTGCGGATCGAAATCTGCGTATTCAACGTCCAGAAGTCATACAGCACCCCGATCAGGAACAAACCGCCGGTCAGCAGGTAGATCAGGCCGGTGATCCATTTGCCCTGGTACATGCGGTGCAAGCCGAACACACCCAGGAACGCCAACAGAATCCAGGCCACGTTGTATTCGATCGGCCCGGCGGTAAAACGCAGGTCCGCTTCACGGTCCATGGCCGGGATCAGGAACAGGTCGATCAGCCAGCCGATGCCGAACAGGCCGAAGGTGAAAAACCAGATCGTGCCGGTCACGGGTTTGCCGTAATAGAAACGATGCGCCCCGGTAAAACCGAGAATCCAGAGCAGGTAACCGATCACCTTGCTGTGGGTGTCTTGCTGCGTAACATCCTGTCGATAGGTGTTCATGGAGTACCTCTTTTGCCTTGATAGATAAATTTTTTCATTTTCTTTGTGACTTTTTTACGGGCGCCCGACGCACGGCAAATGGTATCTTCCCTCCCGCAAAGCCTTATGCCACCTGACTTCTGTAGGACAATAGCGGCAATTCGTCGCGTTTTTCCTGTATTTGACCCCAGGGTTCAGTCGACAAACGGCCTGAGAACGACACAAAAAGCTGTTATAAAGTTGCGCGCAAACCTAAAAGAGCCACGCCTAATGCGACCATTTTTCAAGACATGGCTAACCATCTGCCTATTAATGCCACTGGCCGCCCACGCCACCAATCGTGAGCAACGTCTTCCTAACGTTAACGGTTTCACCCCTAAAGTTCACAGCACACCCAGCACTGCCAAGTCGGTAAAGCTGACCGTCAACCGCCCGACTCAAGTGAGCAAGGCCCACGGTAAAGCAATCCACGCCCAACTGGCCGTCAACACCAAGCAGAGCAGCAATGTCCTCAGCCGTGCCGTTAACGTGCTCGGTACACCTTATCGTTGGGGCGGCAGCAGCCCAAGTAAAGGGTTCGACTGCAGCGGGTTGGTGAAATATGCGTTTAATGATGTAAAAGCGGTGGATTTGCCCCGCACCTCCAACGCCATGGCTGCCGGCCACGGTTTGAAGGTTGATCGCAAGGACTTGAAACCGGGCGACCTGCTGTTCTTCAAGCTGAAGAGCCGCCAGGTCAACCACGTTGCCATCTACCTGGGCAACGACCGCTTTATCCACGCACCGCGCCGTGGCAAGTCGGTGAGCATCGATACGCTGAAAAAGCCGTTCTGGGACAAGAACTACGTGATTGCCAAGCGTGTTCTGCCTAAAGAGCAGAACAACAACCTGCGGGTTGTTCAGCGCTAAGCCAAAGGACACTGCGCTCCCCATTTGAAATGCAATCAAATGTGGGAGCTGGCTTGCCTGCGATAGCGGACTGCCAGGCTGCCTCTCTGCAAGCTGACACACCGTCATCGCAGGCAAGCCAGCTCCCACACTGATTTCATCAGCTTTCAGATATCTGTCGGCACCCGCGCCTGCCCCCGCGCCACCTCCCGGCTGATCACCCCCTCGCCGACCAACGCCTTCAAGCTCATATCCAGCGTTTTCATCCCCAACGCCCCGCCGGTTTGAATCGCCGAGACCATCTGCGCCACCTTGTCCTCGCGGATCAGGTTACGGATGGCTGGCGTACCCAGCATGATTTCATGCGCCGCCACCCGGCCGCCGCCGAGCTTCTTGACCAGCACCTGGGACACCACCGCCTGCAACGACTCCGACAACATGGCGCGCACCATGGCTTTTTCCCCCGCCGGGAACACGTCCACCATCCGATCCACGCTCTTTGCCGCTGAGGTGGTGTGCAGCGTGCCCAATACCAAGTGCCCGGTCTCTGCGGCCGTCAGCGCCAGGCGGATGGTTTCCAGGTCACGCAGCTCGCCCACCAGAATCACATCCGGGTCCTCACGCAGGGCCGACCGCAGCGCCGCCGAAAAGCTATGGGTATCGCGGTGTACCTGGCGCTGGTTGATCAGGGCCATTTTCGGCCTGTGGATAAATTCGATCGGGTCTTCCAGCGTGAGGATGTGCTGGCGTCGGTGCTGGTTGAGGTGGTCGATCATCGCCGCCAGCGTCGTCGACTTGCCGGAGCCGGTCGCCCCGGTCACCAGCACCAGGCCGCACGGCAACTGCGCGATACGGCGGAAGACCTCGCCTAATCCGAGGTCTTCCAGGCTCTGCACTTCGGTCGCAATGGTGCGAAACACCGCGCCCATGCCGCGATCCTGGCGGAACACATTCGCGCGGAACCGCGCCAGGCCCGGCAGCGCGAAGGCAAAATCCGTTTCAAGAGATGTTTCGAAATCCTTTTGTTGGTGCTGATTGAGCAAAGGGCTTAACAAGTCCGCAACTTGCGTAGGCGAAAGCGCCGGGCCATCCAAGGGCCAGATTTCGCCATCGACACGCAGCATCGGCGCCAGGCCGGCCGACAAATGCAGGTCGGAGGCGCCACGGCGCACGCTGGCCGTCAGCAGTTCAGTGATATCCATAGGGCTTTCCATTTCCAGTAGAATGCCGCGGACTCCATATCCACGGGTGCATCTTGAATGTCGACGATAGCAGACAACATTGGCCAGGTTAGCCAGCGCATCCGCGCCGCGGCCCACGCCGTGCAACGTGACGAAAGCAGCATCCACCTGCTGGCCGTGAGCAAGACCAAACCTGCCCAGGCCGTGCGCGAAGCCTATGCCGCCGGCATGCGCGACTTTGGCGAGAACTACCTGCAGGAAGCCCTGGGCAAACAGGCTGAATTAACCGACCTGCCCTTGAGTTGGCACTTCATCGGCCCCATTCAATCGAACAAGACTCGTGCGATCGCCGAGCACTTCGCCTGGGTGCATTCCGTGGACCGCCTGAAAATCGCGCAACGCCTGTCTGAACAACGCCCGGCTGACCTGCCACCGCTGAATATCTGCATTCAGGTCAACGTGAGTGGCGAAGCCAGCAAGTCCGGCTGTACACCCGCCGACCTGCCGGCCCTGGCCGCTGCAATCAGCGCCCTGCCGCGTTTGAAGCTACGTGGCTTGATGGCGATCCCCGAGCCGACTGAAGACCGCGCCGCACAAGATGCAGCCTTCGCAGCGGTCAGCGATCTGCAAGCCAGCCTGAACCTGCCGCTGGACACACTTTCCATGGGCATGAGCCACGACCTTGAGTCGGCTATCGCCCAAGGGGCCACGTGGGTGCGGATCGGTACCGCCCTGTTTGGCGCCCGCGACTACGGCCAGCCGTGAAATGGCTGACATCCATCTAAGTAAGGACCTGTCATGAGCAACACGCGTATTGCCTTTATCGGCGCCGGCAACATGGCGGCCAGCCTGATCGGCGGCCTGCGGGCCAAGGGCCTGGAAACCACGCAGATCCGCGCCAGCGACCCCGGCGCCGAGACCCGCGCCCGCGTCAGCGCCGAGCACGGTATCGAGACCTTTGCCGATAACGCCGAGGCCATCCAGGGCGTCGACGTGATCGTGCTGGCGGTAAAACCGCAAGCCATGAAGGCCGTGTGCGAAAGCCTGCGCCCGAGCCTGCAACCGCACCAACTGGTGGTGTCGATCGCCGCCGGTATCACTTGCGCGAGCATGAACACCTGGCTCGGTGCCCAGCCGATCGTGCGTTGCATGCCCAATACGCCGGCACTGCTGCGCAAGGGCGTGAGCGGTTTGTACGCCACCGCCGAGGTGACTGCCGAGCAGCGCGGCCAGGCTCAGGAACTGCTGTCTGCCGTGGGACTGGCCGTGTGGCTGGAACAGGAGCAGCAATTGGACGCGGTCACCGCCGTGTCCGGTAGCGGCCCGGCTTACTTCTTCCTGCTGATCGAAGCCATGACCGCCGCCGGCGTGAAACTGGGCCTGTCACATGAAGTCGCCGAGCAACTGGCCGAGCAAACTGCTTTGGGCGCCGCGAACATGGCGGTAGAAAGCGATGTGGACGCCGCCGAGTTGCGCCGTCGCGTGACCTCGCCAGGCGGCACCACGCAGGCTGCCATCGAATCGTTCCAGGCCGGGGGTTTTGAAACCCTGGTGGAAAAAGCACTGGGTGCTGCGGCACACCGCTCAGCCGAGATGGCTGAGCAACTGGGCAAATAGTCATCCCTTACCAAGGTAATCAAACATGCTCGGAATCAATGACGCTGCCATTTACATCATCCAGACCCTGGGCAGCCTGTACCTGCTGATCGTGCTGATGCGTTTTATCCTGCAACTGGTGCGGGCGAATTTCTACAACCCGCTGTGCCAGTTCGTGGTCAAGGCCACCCAGCCGCTGCTCAAGCCACTGCGCCGGGTTGTGCCGAGCATGTTCGGCCTGGACATGTCCTCGCTGGTGCTGGCGCTGCTCCTGCAAATCCTGTTGTTTGTGGTGATCCTGATGCTCAACGGCTACCAGGCGTTCACGGTGCTGCTGTTGCCATGGGGTTTGATCGGGATCTTCTCGCTGTTTTTGAAGATCATTTTCTGGTCGATGATCATCAGCGTAATTCTGTCGTGGGTCGCACCTGGCAGCCGCAGCCCGGGCGCCGAGTTGGTGGCCCAGATTACCGAGCCGGTGCTGGCGCCGTTCCGTCGCCTGATCCCGAACCTGGGCGGCCTGGATATTTCGCCGATCTTCGCGTTTATCGCGATCCAGCTGCTGCAAAGCTGGGTGATTCCGAGCCTGGCCTACTATGCGTTCATGCCTAAAGAACTGTTCGGCCTGATCTGATAGGTGGGAGATGGCTTGCCTGCGATGCAGGCACCTCGGTGTGTCAGTCACACCAAGGTGATGCAATCGCAGGCAAGCCAGCTCCCACACAAGCCAGTGCTGATATCTGTATCGGCGTACTGGTGCAGGCCTTTGCTTGCCGCTGGGGTCACCGCTCTTTAGACTTACGCCTCATTTAAACGAGAGCAGGGTCGATGCCAGCTGCCTTCCCCCCCGATTCTGTTGGACTGGTCGTGCCCCAAGTGGCGCACTTCAGCGAACCGCTGGCCCTGGCCTGCGGTCGTTCGCTGCCTGCCTACGACCTGATCTATGAAACCTACGGCCAACTGAACGCCACGGCGAGCAATGCCGTGCTGATCTGCCACGCCCTGTCCGGCCATCATCACGCCGCCGGTTTTCATAATGCCGACGAGCGTAAGCCCGGCTGGTGGGACAGCTGCATCGGCCCCGGCAAGCCCATCGACACCAACAAGTTCTTTGTGGTCAGCCTGAACAACCTCGGCGGCTGCAACGGTTCCACCGGCCCCAGCAGCCTCAACCCGGAAACCGGCAAGCCGTTCGGCGCCGACTTCCCGGTGCTGACCGTGGAAGACTGGGTGCACAGCCAGGCGCGTCTTGCCGACTTGCTGGGCATCAACCAATGGGCCGCCGTGATCGGCGGCAGCCTGGGCGGCATGCAGGCGCTGCAATGGACCATCTCCTATCCGGATCGCGTGCGCCATTGCCTGGCCATCGCCTCGGCACCAAAACTGTCGGCGCAGAACATCGCTTTCAATGAAGTGGCACGCCAGGCCATCCTCACCGACCCCGAGTTCCACGGCGGTTCGTTCCAGGAAGCCGGTGTGATCCCCAAGCGCGGCTTGATGCTGGCGCGGATGGTCGGGCATATCACCTACCTGTCCGATGACTCCATGGGCGAGAAATTCGGCCGTGGGCTCAAGAGCGAGAAGCTCAACTACGACTTCCACAGCGTCGAGTTCCAGGTGGAAAGCTACCTGCGTTATCAGGGCGAGGAGTTTTCCGGGCGTTTTGACGCCAACACCTACTTGCTGATGACCAAGGCGCTGGACTACTTCGACCCGGCTGCCAACCATGACGACGACCTGGCGAAAACCTTCGAGCACGCCACGGCCAAGTTCTGCGTGATGTCGTTCACCACCGACTGGCGCTTCTCGCCAGCGCGCTCCCGTGAGCTGGTGGACGCCTTGATGGCCGCACGCAAAGACGTCTGCTACCTCGAGATCGATGCTCCGCAAGGCCATGACGCCTTCCTGATTCCGATCCCACGCTACCTGCAGGCTTTCAGCAACTACATGAACCGCATTACTTTGTGAGAACGCCATGAGAGCCGACCTGGAAATCATCCAAGACTGGATCCCCGCCGGCAGCCGCGTGCTCGACCTGGGCTGCGGCGATGGCGAACTGCTGAGCTGGCTGCGCGACAACAAGCAAGTCACCGGTTATGGCCTGGAAAACGACCCGGACAACATCGCTCAGTGCGTGGCCAAGGGCATCAACGTGATCGAGCAGGACCTGGACAAGGGCCTGGGCAACTTTGCCAGCAACAGTTTCGATATCGTGGTCATGACCCAAGCCCTGCAAGCGGTGCACTACCCGGACCGCATCCTCGACGAGATGCTGCGCGTGGGCCGCCAGTGCATCATCACTTTCCCCAACTTTGGGCACTGGCGCTGCCGCTGGTACTTGGCCACCAAGGGCCGGATGCCAGTCTCGGACTTCCTGCCGTACACCTGGTACAACACGCCGAACATTCACTTCTGCACCTTTGAAGACTTTGAAGCCCTGTGTGGCGAGCGTGAAGCCAAGGTGATCAACCGCCTTGCCGTCGATCAACAGCACCGCCACGGCTGGGCGAGTAAACTATGGCCCAACCTGTTGGGCGAAATTGGTATTTACCGGGTCAGCAGCCCTGGCCTGACCGACCACAAGATTGCCGTCTAATCATTATCAAGAGGCACGATCATGAGTCGTTTGGCTGTTTTTTTATTGACCGCCTTCCTGGGCGCCAGCGCCGTGGCAGCAGACGCCGTCGACGGTAACCGCCAGAAAGAATTTGGCGATATCACTGTGCACTACAACACCTTCACCTCGAGTTTCCTGCAACCGGAAACCGCCCAGGCAGCCGGTATCGTGCGCAGCAACGAGAAGGGCCTGATCAATGTGTCGGTAATCAAGGGCGTGACGCCAGTGGCCGCGCAGGTGACCGGCACGATCAAGGACTTGAGCGGCAAGAGCGAAGTGCTGACGTTCAAGCAGATTACTGAAAAGGGCGGCATCTCGTACCTGGCGCCCTACTCGGTCACACAGCAGGAATACCGGACGTTTACCATCAACGTTGAAACCGGTGGCAAGGCCCACGGCTTCAGCTTCGTCCAAGAACTTTTTCCGGGCACCAAATGAACCTGACACAACTCGTACTCGCCAGCCATAACGCCGGCAAACTCAAAGAACTCCAGGCCATGCTCGGCGACTCCGTGCAACTGCGCTCGATCGGCGAGTTCAGCCAGGTAGAGCCGGAAGAGACCGGCCTGTCGTTTGTTGAAAACGCCATCCTCAAGGCCCGCAATGCCGCACGCATCTCCGGCCTGCCGGCGCTGGCGGATGACTCGGGCCTGGCCGTGGATTTCCTCGGCGGCGCACCGGGCATCTACTCGGCGCGGTATGCCGACGGCAAAGGCGACGCGGCCAACAACGCCAAACTGCTGGACGCCCTCAAGGACGTGCCGGACGCGATGCGCGGTGCACAGTTCGTCTGCGTGCTGGCGCTGGTTCGCCACGCTGATGACCCGTTGCCGATTCTGTGCGAAGGCCTGTGGCACGGGCGCATCCTGCATGCGGCCAGTGGCGAGCATGGCTTTGGCTATGACCCGCTGTTCTGGGTGCCGGAGCGCAATGTCTCCAGCGCCAAGTTGAGCCCGGCCGACAAGAACCAGATCAGCCACCGCGCCCGCGCAATGGATTTGCTGCGCCAACGCCTGAGCCTGAAATGACCCAAAACACCTCTGCGCAGCCGCTGATCCACGGCGGCGCGCAAACACCTCGGGCGCCCCTGCCGGTGCTGCCGCCTCTGGCGCTGTACATCCACATTCCGTGGTGCGTGCGCAAATGCCCGTATTGCGACTTCAACTCCCACACCGCGAGCAAAGTGCTGCCGGAAGAAGAGTATGTGGACGCACTGCTGGCCGACCTTGATCAAGACCTGCACGCGGTTTACGGCCGCGAACTGAGTTCGATCTTCTTCGGCGGCGGTACGCCAAGCCTGTTCAGCGCCGCCGCGCTGGGCCGCCTGCTCAAGGGCGTGCAAGCCCGTATTCCGTTTGCCGGCGATATCGAAATCACCCTGGAAGCCAACCCCGGCACCTTCGAACAAGAGAAGTTCGTGGCGTACCGCAAGCTGGGGATCAATCGCCTGTCCATCGGCATCCAGAGCTTCCAGCAGCAAAAGCTTGAGGCGTTGGGCCGTATCCATAATGGCGATGAGGCGGTGCGCGCCGCCGGCATGGCACGCCAGGCCGGGTTCGATAACTTCAACCTGGACTTGATGCACGGCTTGCCCGATCAGTCACTGGACGATGCCCTGAGCGACTTGCGCCAGGCCATCGCGCTGAAGCCCACGCACCTGTCCTGGTATCAGCTGACGCTGGAACCCAACACCGTGTTCTGGAACCAGCCGCCCGCGCTGCCGGAAGACGACACGCTATGGGACATTCAGGAAGCTGGCCAGGCGCTGCTGGCCGAACACGGTTACGCGCAATATGAAGTCTCGGCCTATGCCCAACCCGGCCACCCGGCGCGACACAACCTGAACTACTGGAGCTTCGGCGACTTTATCGGCATCGGCGCCGGTGCCCACGGCAAGCTCAGCCACCCGGACGGGCGCATCGTGCGCACCTGGAAAACCCGGGCGCCCAAGGACTACCTCAACCCGGCCAAAAGCTTCCAGGCTGGGGCGAAAGAGCTGACCAATGAAGAGCTGCCATTCGAGTTCCTGATGAACGCTTTGCGCCTCACCGAAGGCGTTGAATCCAAGCTGTACGCCGAGCGCACCGGCCTCGACCTGGCCAGCCTCGACGAAGGCCGCCGGGAGGCAGAACAAAGTGGCTTAATGCAGGTCGAACCGTCACGCCTGGCGGCCACCGACCGTGGGCAACTGTTTCTCAATGACCTGTTGCAGAAGTTTTTGAGCTGATCGCTCTAAGGAAATCACATGGATTTGGTACTCGACCTGCTCGCCACCGTGTCCCGCTGGAGCCGTAGCAACCTGTCGGAAATCTCCCTGGCCCTTGTCGGCTGCCTACTGGTGCTGTTTGGCGCGGATATCAAAGGCTGGATCGAAGGCCGCTTGGGCAGCCTCGCCGGGGCCTTGCGCGTACCCTTGATGGCATTGGTGTGCATGATCGGCAGCGGCGCGGCGCTGCTGTATGCCACGCCATGGATTGTGCGGGGGCTGAGCCAGTTCAATAACTACAGCTTGGCGCCGGTGCTGGTGGTGGTGCTGGTGTTGATTGGCGTAGTCGCCGACCGTCGCTGATTTAGAGCGCACTGCAAAACAAATGTGGGAGCTGGCTTGCCTGCGATGCAGGCACCTCGGTGTATCTGTGATACTGAGGTGATGCTATCGCAGGCAAGCCAGCTCCCACAGTTGATTGCATTTCAGCTTCCTGGCTAATTAAGCCAGCTTCTCGAACTTCAAATCCCAAACCCCATGCCCCAGTCGCTCGCCACGGCGTTCGAACTTGGTGATCGGGCGCTCGGCCGGGCGTGGTACGCATTTACCGTCTTCGGCCAGGTTGCGGTAGCCAGGCGCTACGTCCATCACTTCCAGCATGTATTCGGCATACGGCTCCCAGTCGGTGGCCATGTGCAGAATGCCACCGACTTTCAGCTTGCTGCGCACCAGCTCCGCGAAGGAAGCCTGGACGATACGACGCTTGTGGTGACGGCTCTTGTGCCAAGGGTCCGGGAAGAACAGCATCAGGCGGTCGAGGCTGTTGTCGGCGATGCAGCGGTTGAGCACTTCGATCGCATCGCAGTCGTAGACGCGCAGGTTGGTCAGGCCTTGGGTCAGCACGCCGTTAAGCAGCGCGCCGACACCTGGGCGGTGCACTTCCACACCGATGAAGTCCTGGTCCGGCGCGGCCGCGGCCATTTCCAGCAGGGAGTGACCCATGCCGAAACCGATTTCCAGGGAGCGTGGGGCCGAGCGGCCGAACACCTGGTCGTAGTCCACCGGCGCGTCGGCCAATGGCAACACGAACAGCGGCGTACCTTGCTCCAGGCCCTTTTGCTGGCCTTCGGTCATGCGGCCGGCGCGCATCACAAAACTCTTGATGCGGCGGTGCTTGGACTCGTCGCCTTCTTCCACGGGGTTCGGCGTTTCGTTTGATTCAGTCATCAATGGCTCTTACTTGATCAGACCATCCAGCGGCGAGGAGGCGCTGGCGTACAGTTTTTTCGGCATGCGACCGGCGAGGTACGCAAGGCGGCCCGCGACGATTGCGTGTTGCATGGCTTGGGCCATCATGACCGGCTGCTGCGCATGGGCGATGGCCGAGTTCATCAGTACCGCGTCACACCCCAGCTCCATGGCGATGGTAGCGTCGGAGGCAGTGCCCACGCCCGCATCCACCAGCACCGGAATCTTGGCTTCTTCGAGGATGATTTGCAGGTTGTACGGGTTGCAGATGCCCAGGCCAGAACCGATAAGGCCGGCCAGCGGCATCACGGCGATGCAGCCGATTTCGGCCAATTGGCGCGCGATGATTGGGTCATCACTGGTGTAGACCATCACGTCGAAGCCTTCCTTGACCAGGGTTTCGGCGGCCTTGAGGGTTTCGATCACGTTGGGAAACAGAGTTTTCTGGTCGGCCAGCACTTCCAGTTTTACCAGGTTGTGGCCGTCGAGCAGCTCACGGGCCAGGCGACAGGTGCGCACGGCTTCGATGGCGTCGTAGCAACCGGCAGTGTTCGGCAGGAAGGTGTAGCGATCCGGCGACAATACTTCGAGCAGGTTCGGCTCGCCCTCGATCTGGCCGAGGTTGGTGCGGCGCACGGCAAACGTTACGATCTCGGCACCCGAGGCTTCGATGGCCAGGCGCGTTTCTTCCATGTCGCGGTACTTGCCGGTGCCGACCAGCAGGCGGGACTGGTAGGTACGACCGGCCAGGACGAAAGGCTTGTCGCTACGAACGATGCTCATGGGAAATCCTCGAATTGGGGTGAGGTTCTGCAGAATGCGGGTTGGCGCCCTAGAGCGCCGGGCGGCTAGCCGCCGCCGATGGCATGGACCACTTCGACCTGATCACCTTCGGTGAGCGCGGTTTCGGTATGCAGGCTACGCGGGACGATATCCAGGTTGAGCTCTACTGCGACACGGCGTCCGGTCAGGTCCAGACGGGTCAGCAGGGCCGCAACGGTTTCACCGTCGGGCAGTTCAAAGGGTTCGCCGTTCAACTGAATGCGCATGCCACGGGCCGCCATCGTTTTTAGGGGCCAGCATTCTAGCCCGATCAGCGCAGCTGACCCAAGTCCCTTGGTCAGGCGACCTGTAGACGCCACGCAGTCAAACCGAGGAAGAACCAGCCGAGCAGGAAGGCCAGCCCCCCAAACGGCGTGATGATGCCCAGCTTGCTGATGCCCGTCAGGGTCAGCGCATACAGACTGCCCGAGAACAGCAGGATGCCGACGGTAAAGGAGATGCCCGCCCAACTGACCAGTCGGCCAGGAATATGCGCGGCCAGCAGCGCCACGCCGAACAGCGCCAGGGCGTGCACCAACTGGTAGGTGACGGCCGTATGGAAGATCGCCAGGTACTCGGCGCTCAAGCGGTTTTTCAGGCCGTGGGCGGCAAAGGCGCCCAGGGCGACGCCGGTAAAGCCGAAAAAGGCAGCCAGCATCAGAAAGCTACGCAGCATGAGGAACTCCAGTCAGACTCGAGGGGCAGGGTCTGTATAATGGCCCGCTCAACGGGTTCGGCCAAGCCATCTCTATGCTGCGTCTCCTCTTCAAGCGCTTTCTTAATGCCATTAAATGGTTTGCCATCGGCAGTGTGCTGCTGGTGCTGCTGTTTCGTGTGGTGCCGCCGCCGTTCACCGCGTTGATGGTGGAGCGCAAAATCGAATCCTGGGTCGACGGCGAGCCGATCGATGTGCAGCGCACCTGGGTGCCGTGGGATGAGATATCCGACGAACTGAAAGTGGCGGTAATGGCCGGTGAAGACCAGCGTTTCCCGCAGCACTGGGGTTTTGACTTCGGCGCGATCCAGGCGGCGCTGGCGCATAACGAGCGCGGCGGTTCGATTCGCGGCGCCAGTACCTTGAGCCAGCAAGTATCGAAAAACCTGTTTTTGTGGACCGGCCGCAGTTATCTGCGCAAAGGCCTGGAAGCCTGGTTTACCGCGCTGACCGAGGTGCTGTGGCCCAAGCAGCGGATTCTTGAGGTGTACCTCAATAGCGTGGAGTGGGATGAAGGCGTATTTGGCGCAGAGGCGGCCGCGCGGCATCACTTTGGCGTGAGTGCCAAGGCGCTGTCCCGCCAGCAGGCCAGCTATCTGGCGGCGGTGTTGCCCAATCCACGGGTGTGGAGTGCCAGCCATCCGACGGCGTATGTGGCACGGCGGGCGGCGTGGATTCGGCAGCAGATGAGCCAGCTGGGCGGGGATGGTTACTTGGTGGAGTTGAATAACTCCCGCAAAGCCCCGTGGTCCGATTGACACACTGCACTACCCATGTGGGAGCTGGCTTGCCTGCGATAGCGGTGGGTCAAACTACCCATGTGTTAGCTGAGACTGCCTCATCGCAGGCAAGCCAGCTCCCACAGTAGACCGAGCCAGGCTTGAGTTTTTCGACCGCACACAAAAATGCCCCGACCTTTCGATCGGGGCATTTTTTTGTCTTATCGCAACGTTTTAAGCGGCGATCGACAACTTCAGCTTGTTCATCGCGCTTTTCTCAAGCTGACGAATCCGCTCGGCCGACACGTTGTACTTCTGCGCCAGGTCGTGCAGCGTGGCTTTTTCTTCAGCCAACCAGCGCTGATAGAGGATGTCACGGCTGCGGTCGTCCAGCACTTCCAGCGCTTCGTGCAGGTTCTGGTTGGAGTTGTCGCTCCAGTCGGCGTCCTCCAGTTGACGCGCCGGGTCGTACCGGTGGTCTTCCAGGTAGTTGGCCGGCGATTGGAAGGCGCTGTCGTCGTCCGCTTCAGCGGCCGGGTCGAAGGCCATGTCATGGCCGGTCAGGCGACTTTCCATCTCGCGCACTTCACGCGGTTCCACGCCGAGGCTTTCGGCCACACGGTGGACTTCCTCGTTGTTAAGCCACGCCAGGCGTTTTTTCTGGCTGCGCAGGTTAAAAAACAGTTTGCGCTGGGCCTTGGTGGTCGCGACTTTCACGATGCGCCAGTTGCGCAGGATGAACTCGTGGATTTCCGCCTTGATCCAGTGCACGGCAAACGACACCAGGCGCACGCCCATCTCAGGGTTGAAGCGCTTTACAGCCTTCATCAGGCCGACGTTGCCTTCCTGAATCAGGTCAGCCTGGGCCAGGCCGTAGCCGCTATAGCTACGGGCGATATGTACGACAAAACGCAGGTGGGCGAGCACCATCTGCCGAGCCGCCCCCAAATCCTGCTCATAGTAGAGACTCTCGGCCAGTTCACGCTCCTGCTCGGGCGTCAGCAATGGAATGCTGTTGACCGTGTGCACATAGGCCTCCAGGTTCGCACCTGGGACCAGAGCATAAGCAGGTTGCAAAGAAGTGGTCATACGAAAAAACCTCCGACTCACATAACTCGTGCAGTTCAGCACTGCGAAAATTGACCGGGAACCGTAGGACAAGTTCCCTAAACCACCAATACGGTCAATACAAACGAAACCACATTAATCTGACATTAACTACTTCGGTGCCAGCTCACGTAAATGACGAGCGACCGCAATCCAAGCACCGATATACCCCAACAAGACGGCGCCAAGCAAGAGACTCAGACCGTCGGCGACCGGCACGCCGGCCAGGGCAAAATCGCTGCCGTACAAGCCGGCCAGCCCGACAACCGCGTCGTTCAGCCAGTTCAAGCCAAAAGCCAGCACGCCCCAGGACAAAATCCCGGCACCAAAGCCATAAAGCGCGCCCATGTACAGAAAGGGCCTACGCACATAGCTGTCTGTGCCGCCGACCAGTTTAATCACTTCTATCTCGGTGCGGCGGTTTTCAATATGAAGACGAATGGTATTACCTATCACCAAAAGTAATGCAGACACCAACAACACCGTCAGACCGAACACAAAGCGGTCGCCCAGCTTGAGAATCGCCGCCAGGCGCTCTACCCAGACTAGATCAAGTTGTGCCTGTTGCACCTTGGGCATCTCTGCGAGTTTTTGTCGCAGGGCCTCAAGCGCCGGCTTGTCGACTTCGTTCGGTGTCACCAGCACCACGCCCGGCAGCGGGTTCTGCGGCAACTCTTTAAGCGCCTCACCCAGACCGGATTGCTGCTGGAACTCTTCAAGGGCCTGATCGCGGCTGATGTATTCGGCATCCGCCACACCCGGCAGGTTCTTGATGTCGTCGCGCAGGCTCTCGCCCTCTTTGGCGCTGGTGTCGAGTTCCAGGTACAGCGAAATCTGCGCCGCGCGCTGCCAGGAACCGCCCAGGCGCTCCACATTATTAAGCAGCAGCGACAAACCCATCGGCAGGCTCAGTGCCACGGCCATTACCAGGCAGGTGAAAAAGCTGCCGATCGGCTGTTTGCCCAGGCGGCGCAGGCTGTCGACCAAGCTGGCGCGATGGCTTTCGATCCAGGCGCGCAGCAGCGTGGCGAAATCCGGGCCATCATCTTCGTCGCGTTTTTTCTTCGGCGGTTGCGGGTCGGCGGCTTTTGGCGCCACACGCTCGGAAACCTTGGGGCTGCGAGTCGCACTCATACGCCAGCCTCCCCGTCGCCGATCAGGCGGCCGCGTTGCAAGGTCAGCATGCGGTGGCGCATGCGGGCGATCAGTGCCAGGTCATGACTGGCGATCAATACGCTGGTACCCAAGCGGTTGATGTCTTCGAACACGCCCATGATCTCAGCCGCCAGACGCGGGTCAAGGTTACCGGTAGGTTCGTCCGCCAGCAGCAAGGCCGGGCGGTGGACGATGGCGCGGGCGATGCCGACACGCTGTTGCTGGCCGGTGGACAGGTCGCCCGGGTACAGGTCGGTCTTGTCCGACAGCGCCACGCGCTCCAGGGCCGAATCCACGCGTTTGACGATTTCAGCCTTGGACAGGCCAAGAATCTGCAACGGCAAGGCAATGTTGTTGAACACCGTGCGATCAAACAGCAACTGGTGGTTCTGGAACACTACGCCGATCTGGCGGCGCAGGAACGGGATCTGCGCATTGCTGATGGTCGCCAGGTCCTGGCCGGCCAGCAGCAGCTTGCCGGTGGTCGGGCGCTCCATCGCCAGCAACAGCCGCAGCAGCGTACTTTTACCGGCGCCCGAGTGGCCGGTTACAAACAAAAACTCGCCACGCCGTACTCGAAAGCTCAGCTCATGCAAGCCCACATGCCCGTTGGCGTAGCGTTTACCGACCTGTTCGAATCGAATCATGAACGCTCCCGCTCGGCGAAAAGTGCCTGTACAAAGGGTTCGGCTTCAAAGGTGCGCAGGTCGTCGATACCTTCACCGACACCGATATAACGAATCGGCAACCCGAACTGTTTAGCCAGGGCGAAGATCACGCCGCCTTTGGCCGTGCCGTCGAGCTTAGTCAATGCCAGGCCGGTCAGTTGCACCGTCTGGTTGAATTGTTTGGCCTGGCTGATAGCGTTCTGGCCGGTACCGGCGTCGAGCACCAGCAGCACTTCGTGCGGGGCGTCAGCGTCGAGCTTGCCGATCACGCGGCGCACTTTCTTCAGCTCTTCCATCAAGTTGTCTTTGGTGTGCAGGCGACCGGCAGTATCAGCGATCAACACGTCGATGTTACGGGCCTTGGCAGCTTGCACGGCATCGAAGATCACCGAGGCGGAATCGGCGCCCGTGTGCTGGGCGATCACCGGGATCTTGTTGCGCTCACCCCAGACCTGCAGCTGCTCCACGGCAGCGGCGCGGAAGGTGTCGCCGGCGGCGAGCATGACTTTCTTGCCTTCGGACTGCAGCTTTTTGGCCAGCTTGCCGATGGTGGTGGTTTTGCCGGCGCCGTTGACACCGACGACCAAAATCACGAACGGCTTGTTCGGCGTGATCACCAGCGGCGCTTCTACAGGTTTAAGCATCGCAGCCAGTTCGGCCTGCAGGGACTTGTAGAGCGCATCGGCGTCGGTCAGCTGCTTGCGCGCAACCTTTTGGGTCAGGCTCTGGATGATCACGGCAGTGGCTTCAACGCCCACGTCGGCGGTGAGCAGACGGGTTTCGATGTCTTCCAGCAGTTCGTCATCGATGACCTTCTTGCCCAGGAACAGGCTGGCCATGCCTTCGCCGATGCTGGCGCTGGTTTTGCTCAGGCCTTGCTTGAGGCGGGCGAAGAACCCGGTTTTGCTGGTTTCAGCGGGAGCCACAACAGGCTCCGGGGTAACCGGCGGCTCAATAATGGCAGGAGCGGCAACGACAACAGGCGCAGGCGCAGGCTCAACAATGACGGGCGCAGGCGCTTCGACTACCACTGCAACCGGCTCAACGACCACAGGAATCGGCGGCGTGACGTGCTCGGCCTGTACATCTTCAACCAGTGCCACAGGCTCTTCAGCCACCGGCAGTTCCAACCAAGGCGTGTGCTCGGGCTCAGGCGCAGGTTGCTCCTCGACCATCGGTTGCAACACCGGCTCGGCCATCGGCAACACCACCGGCGCGGGCGGCTCAGCGTCTATGACGGGTTCTGGAATCGGCTCAGGCTGAACCTGTGGCTGTTCGACGACGGTTTCCTGCGGCTTTTTGCGCAGCCATCCGAACAGGCCTTTTTTCTCGCCAGCCGCAGCTGGGCTCTTCTTGTCGTCGTTGGAACCAAACATGGAGGACGGCTATCTCAAAGTAGCGATGCGCCAGGGCGCCTCGGTAAATAAATTCGATGCAGAACAGACTGCGTTAACGCTCGCTTGTTCATGCGCAACATTTTGTAAGGCGTAAATAAAGGCCTCAACAAATCGTTTCAATAAAGGACTGAAGCGACAAAATCGGCGAAAAGTAGAAGATCGTCGGGGAAACCCAGCGCCAACTCCTACATTCCTACGACTGAAACCGGGACAAGATGGCCGCCACAGTGGCCCTGTCCAAACGGGATCAGTATCCTAGCACCTCCTCGCCCGCCGACGCTAAGACCAAGCGGGTAGCCCAACAGGTTAAAACACGAATGATTGCTCTAGCCCGCCGCGCCGCAGGCCTGCTGCTCAGCACAGTTTGTCTGCCTCTTTCAGCCTTGGCTGCCGACCCACAACCCACCCATGAATTCACCCTCGATAACGGCCTTAAAGTGGTCGTGCGCGAAGACCATCGTGCGCCAGTGGTGGTTTCCCAGGTCTGGTACAAGGTCGGCTCGAGCTATGAAACCCCGGGCCAGACCGGTTTGTCCCACGCCCTGGAACACATGATGTTCAAGGGCAGCGCCAAGGTCGGTCCCGGCGAAGCCTCGCTGATCCTGCGCGACCTCGGCGCCGAAGAAAACGCCTTCACCAGCGACGACTACACCGCGTACTACCAGGTGCTGGCCCGTGACCGCCTGGGCGTGGCTTTCGAGCTGGAAGCCGACCGCATGGCCAGCCTGCGTCTGCCGGCTGATGAGTTCAGCCGCGAAATCGAGGTAATCAAGGAAGAACGCCGCCTGCGTACCGACGACAACCCGATGTCCAAGGCTTATGAACGTTTTAAGGCGATGGCCTACCCGGCCAGCGGCTACCACACGCCGACCATCGGCTGGATGGCCGACCTTGAGCGCATGAAAGTCGAAGAACTGCGCCACTGGTACCAGTCCTGGTATGTGCCGAACAACGCCACGCTGGTGGTGGTCGGCGATGTGACGCCGGACGAGGTCAAGAAACTCGCCCAGCGCTACTTCGGCCCGATCCCCAAGCGTGACGTGCCACCGGCCAAGATCCCGCTGGAGCTGGCCGAGCCTGGCGAGCGCTTGCTGACCCTGCACGTGCAGACCCAACTGCCGAGCGTGATCCTCGGTTTTAACGTGCCGGGCCTGGCGACTGCCGAAGACAAACGCTCGGTGCAAGCCCTGCGCCTGCTCTCGGCCCTGCTCGATGGCGGCTACAGCGCGCGTATCTCGGAACAACTGGAGCGCGGTGAAGAGCTGGTCTCCGGTGCCTCCACCAGTTACGACGCCTATACCCGTGGTGACAGCCTCTTCACATTGAGCGCCACACCGAACCAGCAGAAGAAAAAGACCATTGCCCAGGCCGAAGCCGGCCTGTGGCGTTTGCTCGACGAGTTGAAAGCCAAGCCGCCGACCACCGAAGAACTGGAACGTATCCGCGCCCAAGTGATTGCCGGTGTGGTTTACCAACGTGATTCCATCACCAGCCAGGCCACGGCCATCGGCTCGCTGGAAACCGTTGGCCTGTCCTGGAAACTCATGGACACCGAGCTTGCCGACCTGCAAAGCGTGACCCCGGAAGATATCCAGAAAGCCGCACGTACTTATTTCACCCGCGAACGTTTGAGCGTCGCCCATGTTTTGCCCGAGGAGACCGCTCATGAGTAATCGCAAAAGCAGCCGCCTGATCTTCCCCGGCCTGGTCGTCGTCACCCTGATCGCCGCCAGCGCCGTGTACTTCCTGCGCCCGAGTGAATCCGTGGCCAGCCAGGCCCTGGACAAGGCGCAATCGGCCAACACACTGCAATCTTTGGCGGAACTGGACGGCAAGGCGCCGACCAACCGCAAGCTCGACGTGCAAACCTGGACCACCGCCGAAGGCGCCAAGGTGCTGTTCGTCGAGGCCCACGAACTGCCGATGTTCGACATGCGCATCCTGTTCGCCGCCGGCAGCAGCCAGGACGGCAACACGCCCGGCGTGGCGCTGCTGACCAACGCCATGCTCAACGAAGGCATACCGGGCAAGGATGTCAGCCAGATCGCCAGCGGCTTTGAAGGGCTGGGCGCCGACTTCGGCAATGGCGCTTTTCGCGACATGGCGTTGGTGTCCCTGCGCAGCCTGAGTGATAGCGACAAGCGCGACGCGGCCCTGGCGCTGTTTGATCAGGTAATCGGCAAGCCGACTTTCCCGGCCGACTCCCTGGCGCGCATCAAGAACCAGATTCTTGCCGGTTTTGAGTACCAGAAACAGAACCCCGGCAAGCTGGCCAGCCTTGAGCTGTTCAAGCGCTTGTATGGCGACCACCCTTACGCGCACCCGAGCGAAGGCACGCCCGAGAGCATTCCGGCGATTACCCTGGCGCAGTTGCAGGCGTTCCACGCCAAGGCTTATGCGGCGGGCAATGCGGTGATTGCCGTGGTGGGCGATCTGACTCGCGCCGAGGCTGAAGCCATGACGGCCAAGGTCTCCGCATCGCTGCCCAAAGGCCCGGCCCTGGCCAAGATCGCCCAGCCGACCGAGCCGAAAGCTGGCCTGAGCCATATCGAATTCCCGTCCAAGCAAACCCATTTGCTGTTCGCGCAACTGGGCATCGACCGCGCCGACCCGGACTACGCCGCCTTGTCCCTGGGCAACCAGATCCTCGGCGGCGGCGGTTTCGGCACCCGCTTGATGAGCGAAGTACGTGAGAAGCGCGGCCTGACCTACGGTGTTTACTCCGGTTTCTCGCCGATGCAGGTGCGTGGCCCGTTCATGATCAACCTGCAGACCCGCGCCGAAATGAGCGGCGGCACTCTGCGCCTGGTTGAAGACGTGCTGGCCGACTACCTCAAGACCGGCCCGACGCAAAAGGAACTGGACGACGCCAAGCGTGAGCTGGCCGGCAGCTTCCCGCTGTCCACCGCGAGCAACGCGGATATCGTCGGGCAGCTGGGCGCCATGGGTTTCTATAACCTGCCGCTGAGCTATCTTGAGGATTTCATGAAACAATCCCAGGCCCTGACCGTAGAGCAGGTCAAGGCTGCAATGAATAAACACTTGAGCGCCGACAAGATGGTCATCGTGACCGCCGGCCCGACGATTGCGCAAAAGCCACTACCGCCCCCCACTGATAAACCCGCCGAGCAGCCGCTCGGGGTTCCGGAGCATTAATGGCCAGTTCATCTCGCCCGAAAAAACCTGTCCACAACGTGCATAACGGTGTGGGCCAACTGCGCATCATTGGCGGTGAATGGGGCAGCCGCAAGCTGAGTTTCCCCGACGTCGTGGGCCTGCGCCCAACGCCGGACCGCGTGCGTGAAACCCTGTTCAACTGGCTCGCGCCGTATATCGGCGGCGCCAAGGTACTGGACCCGTTCGCCGGCAGTGGCGCGCTGTTCCTGGAGGCGCTGTCCCGTGGCGCGGCCCAGGGCCAGGCACTGGATGCCAGCAATGTGGCAGTGTCCAGCCTCAAGGAACACTTGGGCACACTGCGCTGCACCACCGGCCAGGTGCAGACCGCCGATGCGCTGCGCTACCTGGAAACCCAGGCGGCCAGCGAATACGACGTGGTGTTCCTCGACCCGCCGTTCAACCAGAACCTGTTGCCGACGGTGTGTGCGTTGCTGGAAGAACGCCAGTGGCTGGCACCCGATGCGTGGATCTACACTGAAAGCGAGACCGCCCCGTCTACCCTCGGCCTGCCGGGCAGCTGGCGCCTGCACCGGGAGCAGAAGTCCGGTCGGGTGTATTACGCGTTGTGGCATCGGTTGGTCGAAACTACCGCCTGATCCGGTTTCATCTGTGGCGAGGGAGCTTGCTCCCGCTGGGCTGCGAAGCGGCCCCAAAACCTGCAATAGTGTTCTGACTGAATAAATGCAGTGTTCCTGATGGGGCTGCTACGCAGCCCAGCGCGAGCAAGCTCGCTCGCCACAGTGAGTTCGCTGCTACCGAGAGTTTCATGATCCCGTCCTCTGAGCTGTTCAAACCCGCCTTCGGCCTCGGCAACCCTCACTTGCAAACCCTGTGGGGGCCACTGTGGCGCCCCACCACCCATATCGAACGCCAACGCGAACGCCTATGGCTGGATGACGGCGACTTTCTTGACCTCGACTGGCACGGCCCTCATGACGCGCAAGCGCCATTGGTGCTGGTATTGCACGGGCTGACCGGCTCGTCCAACTCGCCTTATGTGGCCGGACTGCAAAAAGCCCTCGCCGCCCAAGGTTGGGCCAGCGCCGCCTTGAATTGGCGTGGGTGCTCGGGCGAGCCAAACCTGTTGGCACGCAGCTATCACTCCGGTGCCAGTGAAGACCTGGCGGCGGCGATTGCCCATCTGCGGGCCAAGCGACCCTTGGCGCCGCTGTACGCGGTGGGTTATTCGTTGGGCGGCAATGTGCTGCTCAAGCACCTGGGCGAAACCGGCGAGGCATCCGGGCTGCAAGGCGCAGCGGCAGTGTCGGTGCCGTTTCGACTGGACCAGTGCGCCGATCGCATCGGGCTGGGCTTTTCGCGAGTGTATCAGAGGCATTTCATGCGCGAGATGTTGGCGTATATCCGCGTCAAGCAAAGCCGCTTTGTACAGGATGGCAGGGCCGAAGGGCTGAAAACCCTGGAAGCCCTTGGCTCATTGGAGAAAATGCGCACGTTCTGGGACTTCGACGGCCGGGTTACCGCGCCGCTGCACGGGTTCCTCAGCGCCGAGGACTATTACCGCCGCGCCTCGAGCCGTTACTACCTGGGTGAAATCCGCACGCCGACCCTGATTATCCAGGCCGCCGACGACCCGTTCGTGTTTGCTCATAGCCTGCCCGAGGCCAGTGAACTGTCGGATTGCACCGAGTTTGAGCTGCTGGCAAAAGGTGGTCATGTGGGGTTTGTGGACGGGACGCTGAAACGCCCGAGCTACTACCTGGAACGTCGCATTCCGCAGTGGCTACTGACACAACACAGTTAAAAAATGTGGGAGGCTTGCTCGCGAAGGCGGTGTATCAGTCACAAATCTATCGACTGACACTCCGCATTCGCGAGCAAGCCCGCTCCCACAGTTTGATTGGGTTTACATGGCCAGTGGCTCAGTCACCGGTTGCTATTTCCCGAGAGGGATCGGTAATCCACTCACTCCAGGACCCCGAATACAACTTGCCCAACGGGTAACCCGCCAAACTCAAGGCAAACAAGTTGTGGCACGCCGTCACGCCCGAACCGCAATACGCCACCAGTTCATCCGGTGAGCGGCCCTGCAACTGCGCGGCGAAGCGCTGTTTAAGCTGATCGGCCGGCAGGAAGCGGCCGTCACTGCCCAGGTTTTCGTTGAACGCCGCACATTGCGCACCGGGAATGTGCCCGGCAATCGGGTCAATCGGCTCCACTTCGCCGCGAAAACGCGCCTGGGCGCGGGCGTCGATCAAGGTCAGGCCCGGTTCGCCCAAGCGTTTTTGCAAATGCTCGGCATCCAGCAGCAGGCGGTTGTCCGGCTTACCGGCAAACGTTCCCGGCTCAACCACCGGTGCATCGAGGCTCAACGGGAAACCGGCGGCGTGCCAGGCCTTGAGGCCACCGTCTAGGATAAACACACCGTCGCGCTTACCCAGCCAGGCCAGCAACCACCAGGCGCGGGCGGCATAGGCGCCGGGGCCGTCGTCGTACAGGACGATGTCAGTGTTGGCATGGATGCCCCAGGCCCGCAGTTGCGCAACCAAAGTGTCCGCCGCCGGTAACGGGTGGCGACCGGTCACGCCTTTGGTCACCGGCCCACTGAGGTGGCGCTCCAGGTCGGCATATTGCGCGCCTTCGATATGCCCTTCGGCATAGCTGCACAGCCCGTAGTCCGGGTCTTCGAGGGCAAAACGACAATCCAGGATCACCAGCCCTGTGGCCTTCTGGCGTTCGGCCAATTGCTGGGGGCTGATCAGTTGGGCAAGCGGCATGACGGGCTCCTGTGAACAGATTCGGGATAGGTCCTACTTCACTTCTTCCAGTGCCTGGTTCAACGGCACGTAAAACTCTTTAAACAGCGCATCCACCGCCTCTTTCGCCTGAGGCGTGACAAACCCCGCCTCCAGCACCAGCACCTGATACACACCACGCTTGATCGCTTCGGCGCTCAAGTGCGCGGAGTTTTCATTAGTGGTGCACAGGAATCGCACCCACGAGGTGAGGATGATCCAGGCATTGAGGGTCAGGGCCTCGGTTTGCACCGGGTCCATATTGAGGATGCCGGCGTCGACAAACCCTTGGTAAATGGCCCCGCCCTGGATCAGGCAGCGCTGGGAAAACCGCCGGTAGCCGGTGGCCAGTTCCGGGTCGCTTTCCAGCAGGTGTTCGAGGTCCCGATGCAGGAAGCGATAACGCCACATCCCGGCCAGCACGGCCTGCAGGTAAAAGCGCTTGTCTTCGACGGTGACGGCGCGGCCCTGGGGCGGGCGCAGAAAACTGTCCACCAACACTTCGTACTCACGAAACAGCACGGCGATGATCGCCTGCTTGTTGGGGAAGTGGTAGTACAGGTTGCCCGGGGAAATTTCCATATGGGCGGCGATATGGTTGGTACTGACGCTGCGCTCACCCTGCTGGTTAAAAAGCTCCAGGCTGGTTTGCACAATGCGCTCGCTGGTCTTTACTCGTGGTGCCATAGGGGATCAGCTTCTGAACACGGGATGGGGCATCTTACGGCCTATCCTTGTCAGGATAAATCCGCATGTTGCTGCAATGACATTTGACAATTTAGAGCAATGACTCTAAAAATCCAGGCAGACCTATAACAATCGGGAACTGCGCCATGTCTGCCAACGTTGCCTACCTGCAAGATTCCCAGGCGCTGGATCATCTCCAGGACCTGTTCGACGCCCAACGTCGCGCCTACGCGGCCAACCCGATGCCGCCCGCTGCGCAGCGCCAGCAGTGGCTAAAGGCCTTACGCGATGTGCTCAGCGACGAACGCCAGGCGCTGATCACCGCCATCAGCCAGGACTTCAGCCACCGCAGCGCAGACGAAACGCTGTTCGCCGAATTGATGCCCAGCCTGCATGGCATTCACTACGCCAGCAAACACCTCAAAGGCTGGATGAAACCTTCCCGGCGCGCAGTAGGCATTGCCTTCCAACCGGCCTCAGCCAAAGTCATCTATCAGCCGCTGGGTGTAGTCGGGGTGATTGTCCCCTGGAACTACCCGCTGTACCTGGCCATTGGCCCATTGGTCGGCGCGTTGGCGGCGGGAAACCGGGTAATGCTCAAACTCAGTGAATCCACGCCGGCCACGGGCGAACTGCTTAAGGCGCTGCTGGCGAAGATTTTCCCCGAGGACCTGGTGTGCGTGGTGCTGGGCGAAGCCGAAGTGGGCATGGCATTTTCCAAACTGCGCTTCGACCACCTGCTGTTCACTGGCGCCACCAGCATCGGCAAGCATGTGATGCGCGCGGCCGCCGAGCACCTGACACCGGTCACCCTGGAACTGGGCGGCAAATCGCCGGCCATTGTTTCCGCCGATGTGCCACTCAAGGACGCCGCTGAGCGCA
This sequence comes from Pseudomonas sp. FP2338, assembly GCF_030687515.1. Lineage (NCBI taxonomy): Bacteria > Pseudomonadati > Pseudomonadota > Gammaproteobacteria > Pseudomonadales > Pseudomonadaceae > Pseudomonas > Pseudomonas sp. FP2338. The sequence continues at coordinate 6,076,196 of NZ_CP117436.1, forward strand.
TCGCCTTCGGTAAATGCCTGAATGCCGGGCAAACCTGTGTGGCACCCGACTACGTGCTGGTGCCGGAAGACCGCATTGACGGTTTCGTCGAAGCCTACAGCAACGCCGTTCGCGGGTTCTATCCGACACTGGCCGACAACCCGGACTACACCGCCATCATCAATGAGCGGCAACAGGCCCGGCTCAATGCCTACGTCAAAGACGCCACCGACAAGGGCGCCACCCTGATTGCGCTGTATGACCAAGGCCAGGCACGGCGTATGGCCCATAGCCTGTTGCTGAATGTCAGCGACGAGATGACGGTGATGCAGGATGAAATATTCGGCCCGCTGCTGCCTATCGTGCCTTATCGCGGTCTCGACCAAGCGTTTGCCTACATCAACCAGCGCCCTCGCCCACTGGCCCTGTATTACTTTGGCTACAACAAGGGCGAACAGAACCGCGTGCTCCACGAAACCCATTCCGGCGGTGTTTGCCTCAACGACACGCTGCTGCATGTGGCCCAGGACGACATGCCCTTTGGCGGTATCGGCCCGTCGGGCATGGGCCATTACCACGGCCATGAAGGTTTCCTCACGTTCAGCAAGGCCAAGGGTGTGCTGGTCAAACAGCGCCTGAACGCGGCGAAACTGATCTACCCGCCTTATGGCAAAGCCATCCAGAAACTGATCCAGAAGCTGTTTATCCGCTGATTCCGCCACCCTCGGGATAACAATAAGAATGAACCCTAGCCTGACTGAAACACCTGCGCTGTCACGGCGCGGCGTCCTGAAAATCGGCCTGTGCGCCAGTGCGTTCCTGGCCACCGCCGGCTTGGGGGCCAGCCTCAGCGGCTGTTCCAGCAGTACCCCGGCCAGTGGCTTTGCCATGCTGCGCAGCAGTGACTTGCCGTTTTTGCGCGCAATCATCCCGGTGCTGCTCGAAGGCGCGGCCAGCGCACAGGACGTGGTCGCCGGCATCGACGACACCCTGAAAAAACTCGACTACAGCCTGCAAAACCTGTCGCCGGAGATGTTCAAGCTCACCCAGCAGCTGTTCGACGTGCTGAGCATGGGCATCACCCGTGGCCCGTTGACCGGCATTTGGGGCAGCTGGGAAAACGCCAGCAGCGATCAGATCCGCAACTTCCTGCACCGCTGGGAAAACAGCTACCTGAACCTGCTGCGCATGGGCCAGGGCTCGCTGCTCAAGCTGGTGATCATGGCCTGGTACTTCCGGCCGGCGTCCTGGGCGCATTGCGGCTACCCCGGCCCACCCAAGATCTAACCCTGACAACCCGATCAAAAATGTGGGAGCTGGCAAGCCAGCTCCCACACTGAATGCAACTTCGTATAAAAATAAGAGTGCACTTCTATGCCCGTACCCGATCTGTTCCGCGATGGCCTGGCCCGTGGCTGGAAAACCCACAATGGCGCCGCCCTCAGTAATGACCTGACCCTGGAAGCCGATGTGGCCATTATCGGCAGTGGCGCGGGTGGCGGCACCACTGCCGAGATCCTCAGTGCTGCGGGCTACAAAGTGCTGCTGATCGAAGAAGGCCCGCTCAAGACCAGCAGCGACTTCAAGCTGCTCGAAGACGAAGCCTATGCCAGCCTCTATCAGGAAGGCATCGGCCGCATGAGCAAGGACGGCGCGATTACTATCCTGCAGGGGCGTGCCGTCGGCGGCACTACGCTGATCAACTGGACCTCGAGCTTTCGCACGCCCGACGCCACCCTCGCCCACTGGGCCAGTGAATACGCGGTCAAAGGCCACAGCAGCGCCGAGATGGCGCCATGGTTCGAAAAGATGGAACAACGCCTGGGCATCGCCCCCTGGGCCATTCCACCGAATGCCAACAATGATGTGATCCGCAAAGGCTGCGAAAAGCTCGGCTATAGCTGGCACGTGATCCCACGCAACGTGCGCGGCTGCTTCAACCTGGGTTATTGCGGCATGGGGTGCCCGGTCAACGCCAAGCAATCGATGCTGGTGACCACCATTCCCTCTACGCTGGAAAAGGGCGGCGAACTGCTCTACCTGGCCCGCGCCGAGCACCTGAAATACAGCGGCGACACCATCAGTAGCCTCGAATGCGTGGCCATGGATGAGCGTTGCGTGGCGCCTACCGGGCGCAAGATCACGGTCAAGGCCAAGCATTACGTGCTGGCGGGCGGCGGCATCAATAGCCCGGCGCTGTTGATGCGCTCGAGCGCGCCCGACCCGCATTCGCGACTGGGCAAGCGTACCTTCCTGCACCTGGTGAATTTCTCCGCCGGGCAGTTCGACGAGGTGATCAACCCGTTCTATGGTGCGCCGCAGTCGATCTATTCCGACCACTTCCAGTGGCAGGACGGCACCACCGGCAAAATGTCCTACAAGCTGGAGGCGCCGCCGCTGCATCCTGGCCTGGCCAGCACCCTGTTCGGTGGCTACGGCACCGGAAATGCGCTGGACATGAGCCAGTTGCCCCACACCCACGCCATGCTCGCCCTGCTGCGCGACGGTTTTCACCCCGACAGCCCTGGTGGCACGGTGGAATTACGTGGCGACGGCACGCCGGTGCTCGACTATCAGGTCTCGGATTACGCTTGGGACGGCCTGCGCCGTGCGTTTCATACCATGGCAGAGATTCAGTTCGCGGCGGGCGCCAAGTCGGTCAAGCCGCTGCATCACGATGCACGCTACGTAAATACCCTGGCCGAGGCACGCAGCCTGATCGATGGCCTGAGCCTGGAACTGCACCGCACCACGCTGGGCAGCGCCCATGTGATGGGCGGTTGCGCCATGGGCGAAGACCCGAAAAACGCGGTGGCCGACAGCCTCGGCCGCCATCATCAATTGCGTAACCTGTCGATCCACGACGGCTCGCTGTTCCCCACCAGCATTGGCGCCAACCCGCAATTATCGGTGTACGGGCTGACTGCGCAACTGGCGACGGCATTGGCCGAACGTCTGAAAACGGCATGAAAAAACCGGGTATTCACGGTATCTATCTACATAAGTCGACTTGGCCCACCGGGCATGCTGCGATACCATCCGGTTCCCCAACGGACTCCGCCAGGACGACGCGATGAACCGAGTGTTGTACCCAGGAACCTTCGACCCGATTACCAAAGGCCATGGCGATCTGGTCGAACGTGCGTCTCGCTTGTTCGACCATGTGATCATCGCGGTCGCGGCCAGCCCCAAGAAAAACCCGCTGTTTCCCCTGGAACAGCGCGTGGAGCTGGCGCAGGAGGTCACCAAGCACCTGCCCAACGTGGAAGTGGTGGGCTTTTCCACGTTGCTCGCGCACTTCGCCAAAGAGCAGAACGCCAATGTGTTCCTGCGTGGTCTGCGCGCGGTGTCGGATTTCGAATACGAATTCCAGCTGGCCAACATGAACCGCCAACTGGCGCCGGACGTGGAAAGCCTGTTCCTCACGCCGTCTGAGCGTTACTCATTCATTTCCTCGACGTTGGTGCGTGAAATTGCCGCTTTGGGCGGAGATATCACCAAATTCGTGCATCCCGCCGTGGCCGATGCGCTGACCCTGCGCTTCAAGAAGTAAGGCTCTTTGTGGCGAGGGAGCTTGCTCCCGCTGGACTGCGCAGCAGTCCCAATGGTTTCGAGCAAAGCGGGGCCGCTCCGCGCCCCAACGGGAGCAAGCTCCCTCGCCACAGAGGCAACGACCGACATTCGGGCTTGCCACACGCTCGCACTGCGGGCGCCAATGCGGCACAATTGCGCGCATTAGTTTTCAGATGCCCTGGCTGACAGCCCTGGCAGGAGTTTCCATGTCCTTGATCATCACCGACGATTGCATCAACTGCGACGTCTGCGAACCCGAGTGCCCGAACGCTGCGATTTCCCAGGGCGAAGAGATCTACGTGATCGACCCCAACCTGTGCACCCAGTGCGTCGGCCACTACGACGAACCTCAGTGCCAGCAAGTGTGCCCGGTGGATTGCATTCCGCTGGATGAGGCACGGCCTGAGACTGAAGAGCAGTTGATGGAGAAGTACCGGTTGATTACCGGCAAGGCCTGAAGTTATTTACTACCTGTAAAGGCCTCATCGCAGGCAAGCCAGCTCCCACATTTAGAGTTGTGAATACATTCAAATGTGGGAACTGGCTTGCCTGCGATGGCGACATCAGCCATCACCCGGCACTCAGCTCTGGCACTTGGGGCAAAACACACTCGCCCGCTGCCCCAGCACCACATTGCGTAACTCGCTCCCGCAGACCTTGCACGCCTCGCCACCCCGGCCGTAGACGTACAACTCCTGCTGGAAATACCCCGGTTGCCCGTCGCCGCCGATAAAGTCCCGCAACGTGGTGCCGCCCCGCTCGATAGCCGCCGCCAGCACGCGCTTGATCTCGATCGCCAGCTTCAAGTAGCGCCCGCGCGAGATACCGCCCGCAGCCCGACGCGGATCTATCCCCGCCGCAAACAACGCTTCCGTCGCGTAGATATTGCCCACGCCCACCACCACCGCGTTGTCCATGATGAACGGCTTCACCGCCATCGACTTGCCACGCGAGAGCTGGAACAGACGCTCGCCATCAAACAGGTCGGTCAACGGCTCCGGCCCCAGGCGCAGCAGCAGTTCGTGGTTGTGCGGGTCCTGGCTCCAGAGCATCGCACCGAAACGCCGAGGGTCGGTGTAGCGCAGCGCCAGGCCAGACTCCAGCTCGATATCCACATGCTCATGCTTGAGCGCCGGCAAACCGACCTCCACCAAGCGCAAATTGCCCGACATCCCCAAATGGCTGATCAACGTGCCCACTTCAGCATTGATCAACAGGTACTTGGCCCGCCGCTCCACCAGCACGATGCGCTGCCCCGACAGGCGCACATCCAGGTCTTCCGGGATCGGCCAGCGCAGGCGCCGCTCACGCACCACCACACGGCTGACGCGTTGGCCTTCCAAATGCGGCGCAATCCCGCGACGGGTCGTTTCGACTTCGGGTAACTCGGGCATGTGTACCTCTTGATTAAAGGATCAGTGGGCGCCCAGTTCGCGAATGGACAGCTTCAGGCTTTCAAAGTCGTAGTCCGACAGGCCCACGTAATCCAGCACCAGATGGCCGATGGCATCCCACTCATGGTCCGCCGACTGGTTACCCAGCACGCGGCAGGACGAGCAGATGTGCTCGGCCATCTTGAGGATCGCCAACAGGTTTTTAAGTTGCGGGTTGCGCGATGACTCATCGCTGAAAATCGCCAGGGCATTGTGGTGGTTGGCGATCGCGTCGGTCACATGCTCCGGCAGGCGCCAGGATTTGGCGGTGTAGTAGCCGACCACGGCATGGTTGGTGTTGAACGCGTTGTTCTCGGTGTCGACCACCCGGCAATCCGGGCCGGCATTGGCATACGCCTGCTCCAGCACCGCCATGTAATTGGGGAAGCGCTTGAGCATCAGCGGCACGCCGCAATCGTGGAACAGGCCCAAGGCATAGGCCTCGTCGACCGCTTGCGAACCGGTGCGCTTGGCCAGGGTCAGGCAGGTCATGGCCACGTCCTGGGCGGTGTCCCAGAAGCGGTTGAGAGTAACGATGGTGTCGTCACTCATCTCGCCCTTGATCGACTGCGCGTTGATCAGGTTGATGACCGAGCGACTGCCCAGCAGGTTCACCGCCCGCTGGATCGAGGCGATCTTGTTGCTCAGGCCGTAATACGGCGAGTTGACGATCTTCAGCAGCGCGCCGGACAGGCCCGGGTCCTGGGAGATCAACCGCGCGATCACTTCCAGGTCCGGGTCGGGCATGTACTGCTCCATCTGCAAATCCACCATGATTTGCGGTTGAGGCGGCACGCTGATGCCTTGCAGGGCCTGTTGGATCTGCTCGGCGGAAAGCTCTGGGGACATAAATACACACTCTGGACTAGGCGTGAATTCTAACCTCTATGGGAAGCTGACCGACACCTCAAAAACCGGATTGAAACGGGATCAAATGTGGGAGCGGGCTTGCTCGCGAAAGCGGTGGGTCAGCCAGCTCATCCGGTACTGACCCAACGCATTCGCGAGCAAGCCCGCTCCCACATGTCCGGCGGCTCCGCCTAGCACGGCACAACAGGGTATACTCCCGCTCTTTTTTCCGGAGCGACGTCATGTCCCTGCCAAGCCTGCGTCTCAAAGCCAACGCCGATCGTCGTTTGCGCAACGGCCACCTGTGGGTCTACAGCAACGAAATCGACGTGGCCGCCACCCCACTTCACGGCTTCCAGGCAGGCGACCAGGCTATCCTGGAAGCGGCCGGCGGCAAGACTTTGGGCATCGTGGCCATGAGCCCGAACAACCTGATCTGCGCCCGTCTGCTGTCGCGCGACATCAAGTTGCCGCTGGATAAATCGCTGCTGGTGCACCGCATCAACGTCGCGCTGTCCCTGCGTGACCGCCTGTTCGACAAGCCGTTCTACCGCCTGGTCTACGGTGATTCCGACCTGTTGCCGGGCCTGGTGGTCGACCGTTTCGGCGACATCCTGGTGGTACAGATCGCCTCGGCAACCATGGAAGCCCATAAGGAAGACGTGATCGCCGCGTTGACCCAAGTGCTCAAGCCAAGCGGCATCCTGTTCAAGAACGACTCCGCCGCGCGCGACGCCGAAGGCCTCAACCGCTACGTCGAAACCGTGTTCGGCCTGGTGCCGGAGTGGGTTGCGCTGGAAGAAAACGGCGTGAAATTCGAAGCCCCGGTGATCCAGGGCCAGAAAACCGGCTGGTTCTACGACCACCGCATGAACCGCGCCCGCCTGGCCCCGTATGCCAAAGGCAAACGCGTACTCGACCTGTACAGCTACATCGGCGGCTGGGGCGTGCAAGCTGCAGCGTTCGGTGCCAGTGAAGTGTTCTGCGTCGACGCCTCGGCCTTCGCCCTCGACGGTGTTGAGCGCAACGCTGCGCTGAACGGTGTTGCCGAGAAGATGACCTGCATCGAAGGCGACGTGTTCGAAGCCCTGAAGGAACTGAAAGCCAGCGAAGAACGCTTCGACGTGATCGTTGCCGACCCACCGGCCTTCATCAAACGCAAAAAAGACATGAAAAACGGCGAAGGCGCCTACCGCCGCCTGAACGAGCAAGCCATGCGCCTGCTCAGCAAGGACGGCATCCTGGTCAGCGCCTCTTGCTCGATGCACCTGCCGGAAGACGACCTGCAAAACATCCTGCTGACCAGCGCCCGCCACCTGGACCGCAATATCCAGATGCTCGAACGCGGCGGCCAGGGCCCGGACCATCCGGTGCACCCGGCGATTGCCGAGACGCGGTACATCAAGAGCATTACGTGCCGGTTGTTGCCTAATAGCTAAGCAACACGCAGATCAAATGTGGGAGCTGGCTTGCCTGCGATAGCGGTGGACCTGTTGATGAGTTTGTTGACTGACACTCAGCCATCGCGGGCAAGCCCGCTCCCACATTTTTCCGGCGCAAGCCATCCTTCAACGGTTTTGATTGAATTCCACATTTCGCAGACTAGTATCGGTTTCTGGAATTACTCCGGAAAACAAAAACAATGTCTGGGCCCTACCTCTCCCGCTTCATTCTCATCACCTGCATTTCCCTGATCAGTTTCTTCCCGATTAACATTCTGCTGCCCTCGTTTCCCGCGCTGGCTGCCAGGTTCGACACACCTACCGCAGAAATCGCACTGTCGATCAGTCTGTTCACGCTGGTGTTTTCAATTTCCCAATTGATTGCAGGCCCGCTGTCGGATAAATGGGGCCGCAAGGAAGTGCTGATCGGCTGCATTACGCTGTCGATCCTCGGCGCGATGGGTTGCGCGTTCGCGTCCGACTACCTGACCTTCCTGCTGTTTCGCTGCGTGCAGGCCATGGGCTGCGGCTTTTTCGTACTGGGCCATGCACTGGTCGAAGACCTGTTCGAAGAGCAGGACCGCGCCCGCGTACGCCTGTATTACATGACCCTTAGCGGTTCGTTTGTGGCGCTCTCGCCGCTGATCGGCTCCTGGCTGCAAACCACCTTCGACTGGCAAGGCAGCTTCTACGGCTTTGCGCTGATGGCACTGGGCATGTTGATCCATGCGTTGTGCATCTTGCCTTCCAGGTCCGCCGGCCCGTACCGCGCGCCGGTGTCGATCATTGGCACGCTTAAAGCCGTCGCCAGCAACAAAAACTTCCTGCGCTACTGGTGGATCGCCGCACTGGTGTTTGCCTGCTACTTCGCGCTGATCAGCGTGACGCCGTTGATTTTCATGGATGCGCTGAAACTCTCCGAATACCAGTACGCCTTGGTGCTGATGGTGTACGGCGTGGCCTATTTGCTCGGCGGCGTGGCGGCTTCGTATCTGCAAAAGCGCATTTCACTGTCCCGGCAGATCAACATCGGCCTCGGTTTATTGCTGGTCGCGGGGGCATTGCTCCTGCTGATCATCTGCTTTGAAGCCATCACCACCATTACCTTGTTGATCCCAATGCTGATCAGCGCCCTGGCCGTAACACTGGTTCGACCGGCGGCCATCTCGGCGGCAATGCTGTTGTTCTCAAGCAGCGCAGGCACGGCGGCATCGGCAGGCAACAGCATCATGTTCCTCACCGCCGCCGTCAGCAGCGCCGCACTCGCTCAAACCGGCACGCACTTGCTGACGACCATCGCCGCAAGCTTCATGGTTTTCAGCCTGTGGGGCTGGTGGGCGAATGCGCGAACCGGGCGTTAGCGCCCTCCACTGTGGCGAGCAAGCTTGCTTGCGCTGGGGTGCGAAGCGCTCCCAAAAAGGCCCGAACCGGTTTGCCACTGAGCGGGAGTAAGCGCCCTCGCCACAGACGGCCATTCCCTCCAGCCACCAGCGGTGTAGAATCGGCCTATTCATCGCCAGTCATCCCCCGGCGGGTTTATGAGCTCAAGGCCCAAGCAAGCGGCGATCCCGCGACGCGAGTGGCAACTTTTGGACACCACGGCCATTTTTCGGGTGCTCCAGACGTCAATAGAAGCTCACTCCCCAGTAGTACCTGATTAGTAGTTACCTGATTAGCCGCCCGGAGTGCTCCATGCCAGATTACCGCTCGAAAACATCCACCCATGGCCGCAACATGGCCGGCGCCCGCGCACTGTGGCGTGCCACGGGGATGAAAGATGACGACTTCAAGAAGCCGATCATCGCGATTGCCAACTCGTTCACCCAGTTCGTACCGGGCCACGTCCACCTCAAGGACCTGGGCCAACTGGTCGCCCGCGAAATCGAACGCGCCGGTGGCGTAGCCAAGGAATTCAACACCATCGCCGTGGATGACGGCATCGCCATGGGCCATGACGGCATGCTGTATTCCCTGCCGAGCCGCGAGATCATCGCCGACTCCGTGGAATACATGGTCAACGCCCACTGCGCCGACGCCATCGTGTGCATCTCCAACTGCGACAAGATCACCCCTGGCATGTTGATGGCCGCCCTGCGCCTGAACATCCCGGTGATCTTCGTCTCCGGCGGCCCGATGGAAGCCGGCAAGACCAAGCTCGCTTCCCACGGCCTCGACCTGGTCGACGCCATGGTCATCGCCGCCGATTCCAGCGCGTCCGACGAGAAGGTCGCGGAATACGAGCGCAGCGCCTGCCCGACCTGCGGTTCGTGCTCCGGCATGTTCACCGCCAACTCGATGAACTGCCTGGTGGAAGCCCTGGGCCTGGCCTTGCCGGGCAACGGCTCCACCCTGGCCACCCACAGCGACCGCGAACAGCTGTTCCTGCAGGCTGGCCGCACCATCGTCGAGCTGTGCAAGCGTTACTACACCGAGAACGATGAGTCGGTGTTGCCGCGCAATATCGCCAACTTCAAGGCGTTCGAAAACGCCATGACCCTGGACATCGCCATGGGCGGTTCCACCAACACCATCCTGCACTTGCTGGCCGCGGCGCAAGAAGCCGAGATCGACTTCGACCTGCGCGACATCGACCGCCTGTCCCGCCACGTGCCGCAACTGTGCAAAGTCGCGCCGAACATCCAGAAGTACCACATGGAAGACGTGCACCGCGCCGGCGGGATCTTCTCGATCCTCGGTTCGCTGGCCCGTGGCGGTCTGTTGCACACCGACCTGCCGACCGTGCACAGCAAATCCCTGGCCGAAGGCATCGCTAAGTGGGACATCACCCAGACTGACGACGAAGCGGTGCATCATTTCTTCAAGGCTGGCCCGGCGGGCATTCCGACCCAGACCGCGTTCAGCCAGTCGACCCGTTGGGAAACCCTGGACGACGACCGTGAAAACGGCTGCATCCGCAGTGTCGAGCACGCCTACTCGCAAGAAGGCGGCCTGGCCGTGCTGTACGGCAACATTGCCCTCGACGGCTGCGTGGTGAAAACCGCCGGTGTGGATGAATCCATCCATGTGTTCGAAGGCCGCGCCAAGATCTACGAAAGCCAGGACAGCTCGGTGCGCGGCATCCTCGCCGACGAAGTGAAAGAAGGCGACATCGTGATCATCCGCTACGAAGGCCCGAAAGGCGGCCCGGGTATGCAGGAGATGCTCTACCCGACGTCCTACCTGAAGTCCAAGGGCCTGGGCAAAGCCTGCGCCTTGCTGACCGACGGGCGTTTCTCTGGCGGGACTTCGGGCCTGTCCATCGGCCACGCTTCGCCGGAAGCTGCTGCCGGCGGCGCGATCGGTCTGGTACAGGATGGCGACAAGGTGCTGATCGACATTCCGAACCGCTCGATCAACCTGCTGATCAGCGACGAAGAACTGGCCGCGCGCCGCGTCGAGCAGGACAAGAAAGGCTGGAAGCCGGTGGAGAAGCGTCCGCGCAAAGTCACCACCGCGCTGAAGGCCTACGCCCTGTTGGCCACCAGTGCCGACAAAGGTGCTGTGCGTAACAAGGCGATGCTCGACGGCCTGTAAGCCCCGCCCATAAAAATGCCCCGCCACGTGCGGGGCATTTTTTTGCCTGATAAACCTCCATCAAACAATGGAGATCAACTGTGGGAGCTGGCTTGCCTGCGATGGCGGTGTGTCAGCTTGCCTCTCTGAGCCTGACCGAGCGCTATCGCAGGCAAGCCCGCTCCCACAGTTGACCGAGTTCCAACTTGAGAATGCGATCGAATGTGGGAGCGGGCTTGCTCGCGAAGCAGGCGACTCGGTCTTACTGAATCTCTTCCGGCTTGACGATCACCCAGTTCTTGTCCGCCGTCACCGGCAACCCTTCCTTGGCCTGCGCCGCCGCGTGCTTCGCCATCATCCCGTTGAGTTGGGTCATGTATTTGTCCTTGCGGTTGATCCACAAGTGAACACCGCCTTTGGCCACGTCCACATCGTGGAACAGCATGTAGCCATCGCTGGAAGGCGTGTCGCCGCCGACGATCACCGGCTTTTTCCATTCGTCGATGTAGGTGAGGATCGCTGCGTGCTTGCCGGCCATCCAGGTCGCCGGAGTCCACAGGTAGGGGGTGAGTTCGAGGCCCAGGTTGGCCTTCTCGTCATATTTGCCCGCAGTGATCTGCTTACGCGCCGTGGTCAGCTCGCCAGTCTTGCGGTCTTTGAGCAAGGTGCTCACGCCGATGACGTTCTCGGGTTTGACGTTGTAGCCGTACTTCGGATCGGCGGCGACCATGCGCACCAGCTCCTCGGACGCGGCGGTCATCACATACACCTCGATGCCGTTTTCCATCAGCTTGTTGTACAGCTCGGCCTGGCCGGTGAAGACTTTCGGCGGCTGCACCTCGGATTTCTTCACCACGTCGCCTTCAAAGTAGGTGACCGGCACCGGCTTGCCGGAAGCCATCAGCTCATCTACCTGGACCTTGAGTTCCTTGAGGGTGAAGCCCGAGAAAATCTGCGCAACCCACGGGTAGCAGACCATGTCGTCGACTTCGCAGAGGCGATAGTAGTAGCTGAACAGGCTTTCCTTGTGGTCGGCGGTGTCCTTGAACGGCATGAGCTTCAGGGACGGGTCCATGCTCTCGCGGGTGATCAGGCCCTTGTTTTCCATGTAGGGCAGCAAGGACTCTTCGAGGTCGTAGCGGTAACTGGTGTTGTCCATGTCGAACACCGCGAAGTTACCCTTGTTGGCATTCGCGGCGATCATCTTGTTCAGTTGCTCGGCGGCGGGCGCCGGCCAGTGTTTCAACTCGGTGGCGGCAAATGCCTGGCTGACGAGGCCGAGGCAGAAGGCGGCGGCAAGCAGTTTTGGCGCAAGCTTCATAAGCGTTTTATCCCTGAGTGAAAGACATCGACGCTAACAAATCTGTATGACAGTTATCGCCCGAGCACGACCGCTTGCGTCGTGATAACGCCAAGGGCATGTGCCTGAGCGCCAAATGCTTATTCCAAAAACGACAGTGACCATTCCATATTGGTATTAAATCAATATATTTCAAACTGTTAGGCTTCCCGGTTCGCAATCGCAGGCTCGCGCGATTGGCTGCCTTCTCAACGGAGCTTCAATGAATCTGCCCCTGATTCTCAACTTACTGGTGTTCGTGGCCCTGTTGTTGGGCCTGGCACAAACCCGTCACACCAACTGGAGCCTCGCCAAGAAGGTGCTGTTTGCCCTCGTACTGGGCGTGGTGTTCGGCGCGGCTTTGCACACCCTTTATGGTGACGGCAACCCCGTGCTAAAGGCCTCGATCAGTTGGTTTGATCTGGTCGGCAATGGCTACGTGCAACTGCTGCAGATGATCGTGATCCCGCTGGTGTTCGCCTCGATCCTCAGTGCTGTGGCGCGCCTGCACAACGCCTCGTCCCTGGGCAAGATCAGCTTCCTGACCATCGGCACGCTCCTGTTCACCACCGCGATTGCGGCGCTGATCGGTATCGGCCTGACCAACCTGTTCGGCCTCACCGCCGAAGGCTTGGTGGCCGGCACCCAGGAAATGGCACGCCTGCAAGTGATCCAGAGCGATTACGCCGGCAAGGTAGCCGACCTGAATATCCCGCAGTTGCTGCTGTCGTTCGTGCCGGCCAACCCGTTTGCCGACCTGGCGCGCGCCAAGCCGACGTCGATCATCAGCGTGGTGATTTTCGCTGCATTCCTGGGGGTTGCCGCGCTGCAACTGCTCAAGGATGACGTGGAAAAAGGCCAGAAAGTGCTCAGCGCCATCGACACCCTGCAAGCCTGGGTAATGCGCCTGGTGCGCCTGGTGATGAAGCTGACGCCCTACGGTGTATTGGCGCTGATGACCAAGGTAGTCGCCGGCTCCAACCTGCAAGACATCATCAAGCTCGGCAGTTTTGTGGTGGTGTCTTACCTGGCGCTGGGCTTGATGTTTGTGGTGCACGGCCTGCTGCTGTCGCTGGCCGGGATCAACCCGCTGCGGTTCTTCCGCAAAGTGTGGCCGGTGCTGACATTTGCGTTCACCAGCCGCTCCAGCGCAGCCGCCATTCCGCTGAGCATTGAAGCGCAGACCCGTCGCCTGGGCATTCCGCAATCCATCGCCGGGTTTGCCGCCTCGTTTGGCGCGACCATCGGCCAGAACGGTTGCGCCGGTCTCTATCCGGCCATGCTGGCGGTGATGGTTGCACCGACCGTGGGCATCAACCCGCTGGACCCACTGTGGATCGCGACGCTGGTGGCGATTGTGACCTTGAGTTCGGCCGGTGTGGCAGGCGTGGGCGGCGGTGCGACCTTCGCCGCACTGATCGTGCTGCCGGCGATGGGCTTGCCGGTGTCACTGGTGGCGCTGCTGATTTCCGTGGAGCCGCTGATCGACATGGGCCGCACGGCGTTGAACGTGAATGGTTCGATGACCGCCGGGGCGATTACCAGCCAGATCATGGGGCAGACGGATAAAGCGCTGCTGGATGCTGATGAGCATGCTGAATTAGCGCAGGTTTAACACTGCCTCTGTGGCGAGGGAGCTTGCTCCCGCTGGGCTGCGTAGCGGCCCAAGAATCTTGGGAGCGCTTCGCTCTCCAGCGGGAGTAAGCTCCCTCGCCACATTAAGCGCGCCAGATCTTTAGGCTTTTTCCCAGACTTCGAAGTTGTACGCCGGCTTATCACCTTCAGCTGGATTCTCCAGGTTTGAAACCAGCTTCCACTGGTTCAAATCAAACTCCGGAAACCACGCATCGCCTTCCGGGCTCAACGCCACCCGCGTCAAATACAGGCGATCCGCCTGCTGCAGCCCTTGCGCATACAACTGCGCACCGCCGATCAGCATCAGCTCATCCACGCCCTGTTCCAGCGCCCAGGCTTCAGCGCGCTCAACCGCCGCGTCCAGTGACGGAAAAACTTCCGCACCTTCCAGCGCCAAGCCGGTCTGACGGCTGACCACAATGTTCAGGCGCCCCGGCAACGGTCGGCCCAGGGAATCCCAGGTCTTGCGCCCCATGATGATCGGCTTGCCGAGCGTGGTGGCCTTGAAATATTTGAAATCCCCCGGCAAATGCCAGGGCATGCTGTTGTCGACGCCGATCACGCGGTTTTCACCGAGGGCTGCGATCAGGCTTAAAGGGAGTGTTTTTTTCATGCCGACGAGAATACCAGAGCCACGAGTCTGCGGTTATGCTCCAAGCTCACTTGCTCAACAGGACGGCGCGTGACTGCTCTGAACCCGCTGCATAAACTTTGGCTGACCGAAACCGTGCGCCTGCGCGAAGAACACGCAGGCCCTTTGGAAGACCTGGAAGCCAACCGCCTGGCCCGCACGGCCGGTGGCGATTTGCCCACGCGCATCCAACAGCGCGCCCTGCACCTGGCCGAGCGCGATGGGCTGACTGCCGCCCTCACCCGCTGGCTGCAAGGCGCGCGTTTGGCGTTGGCGCTGCTGGCGGTAGTCGCCGTGATCAGTGGTGCCGGGCTGGCCTTTGCCGCCCTGGGTAATGGCCTGACGCCGGTGAATGTGTTCTGGGCCCTGGGCAGCCTGCTCGGCTTGAACCTGATCCTGTTAATCAGCTGGGCCTTGGGCTTGCTGTTAGCCGGTGAACACAGCGCCAGCCTCGGGCGACTGTGGTTATGGCTCAGCGAAAAATTTGCCCGCGATGCCAAAGCCGCGCAATTGGCGCCAGCCTTGCTGCTGTTGTTGCAGCGCCAGAAACTCAACCGTTGGGCCGTGGGTGTGCTGGTCAACAGCCTGTGGTTGTTGGCCTTGCTCAGCGCCCTGGTGATTCTGCTGACACTGCTGGCCACGCGGCGCTACGGTTTTGTGTGGGAAACCACCATCCTCGGCGCCGATACCTTTGTTTGCGTGACCCAAGCCCTCGGCAGCCTGCCCGCCTTGCTGGGCTTTAATGTGCCGACGGTGGAGATGATCCGCGCCAGCGGCGACTCGGCGCTGAATATCGAAAGCGCCCGCCAGGCCTGGGCCGCGTGGCTGGTAGGCGTGCTGCTGGTGTACGGCCTGCTGCCCCGATTGCTCCTCGCGCTGCTGTGCCTGTGGCGCTGGAAACGCGGGCGCGCTGCGTTGCGCCTGGACCTCAACCTGCCCGGCTACAGCCAGTTGCGCGAACGCCTGATGCCCAGCAGTGAACGGCTGGGCGTCAACGACGCCGCGCCCGAACAACTGCACCACGTCACTGGCGGCATCAGCGAACTGGAAAGCGACGGCGCCCTGCTGGTGGCCATCGAACTCGACGATCAGCACCCGTGGCCGCCCAAGCTGCCGAGCAGCATCAAAAACGCCGGCATCCTCGACAGCCGTGAATCGCGCAACAAACTGCTGGAACAACTCACGCGCTTCCCGCCCGCACGCCTGGCCATCGCCTGTGACCCGCGCCGCTCGCCGGATCGCGGCAGCCTGGCGCTGATCGCCGAGCTGGCCCGCAGCGCCACCGCCACCCGCGTATGGCTGTTGCAAGCGCCACCCGGCCAGGCGCTGGACGCCGAGCGCCTGGGCGACTGGCACGCCGCGCTGCAACAGCTGGAGCTGCCGTTCGCCGACTGTGCGCCGCTGAGCTGGCTGGAGACCGGTCATGACTAAACCGCTGACTAAACCACTGAAGCTCGCCGTGGTCGGCCACACCAATGTCGGCAAGACCTCGCTGCTGCGCACGCTGACCCGCGATGTGGGCTTTGGCGAAGTCTCCCATCGCCCCAGCACCACGCGGCATGTGGAAGGCGCGCGCCTGTCAGTCGATGGCGAAGCCTTGCTGGAGCTGTACGACACACCCGGCCTGGAAGATGCCATCGCCCTGCTCGATTACCTCGAACGCCTGGACCGACCCGGCGAGCGCCTTGATGGCCCGGCTCGCCTGGCGCGGTTCCTGGAAGGCAGCGAAGCCCGCCAGCGTTTCGAACAGGAAGCCAAAGTACTGCGCCAACTGCTGGCCTCGGACGCCGGTTTGTACGTGATCGACGCCCGCGAACCGGTGCTGGCCAAGTACCGCGACGAGCTGCAAGTGCTGGCCAGTTGCGGCAAGCCGTTGCTGCCGGTGCTCAACTTCGTCAGCAGCAGCGACCACCGCGAGCCGGACTGGCGCGAAGCCCTGGCCCGCCTCGGCCTGCATGCGCTGGTGCGCTTCGACAGCGTGGCACCGCCGGAAGACGGCGAACGCCGCTTGTATGAAAGCCTGGCCCTGTTGCTGGAAAACGCACGGCCGCAATTGGAACGCCTGATCCTCGATCAGCAAGCCCAGCGCCAGGCCCGCCAGCAAAGCGCTGCACGCTTGATCGCCGAGTTGTTGATCGACTGCGCCGCGTGCCGACGCAGCGTGGTCACAGAGGATGAACAGCAAGCCATCAGCGACTTGCGCAAGGCTGTGCGCCAGCGCGAGCAAAAGTGTGTGGAAGCGCTGCTCAAACTGTTCGGCTTCCGCCCGCAGGACGCCGCCGCCAGCGACTTGCCGCTGCTGGACGGGCGCTGGGGCGATGATTTGTTCAATCCGCAAACCCTCAAGCAACTTGGCGTGCGCGTCGGTGGCGGGATCGCTGCAGGTGCTGCCGCCGGGGCGGGCGTGGACCTATTGGTGGGCGGCCTGACCCTGGGCGCGGCGGCCCTCGCCGGGGCGATCGCCGGTGGCGCGCTGCAAACCGCACGCAGCTACGGCAGCCGCCTGCTGGGCAAGATCAAGGGCCAGCGCGAGCTGACCGTCGACGACAGCGTGCTGCGCCTGCTCGCCCTGCGCCAACGTCAATTGCTCAAGGCCCTGAATTTACGCGGCCATGCGGCGATGCACAGCATCAAGGTCGACACGCCTCAAGACCAAACCTGGCGTGCAGGCAAATTACCGGACGCTTTACACAAAGCCCGTGCCTACCCGCAATGGTCGTGCCTCAACGCCCAGCCAAAGCTTAGCCAGGCTGAACGTCAGGAGCAGATTCATGTATTGGCGCTGTCACTCAAGGATGAGTGACAGCGAGCGCCCATTGATCTGCGTTGCACCTGGCCCATGGCTCATGAGGCCGGGATATCCAAGACCTTGACCTCAAAGGTTTGCGGTTCGTGCCAGCTGAACAGCAGGTACAGCTCAGCCAACTGGTGGACCAAACGCCGATCAAGGTCGTCGATCACACCGTCATGGTTGATATCGAAATGAATGTTCCATTCGAGCACTTGGTCGTTATCAAAATCATAAGCGGCATTCCAGGCGACCAGTGTGTGTGGGTGAGTATTCCCCGCGCCCTCCTGCACGTGCAGGCGCACCGTGTCGGGCGTGCCGTCTTTGTAGAAGTCTTCGGAAAAAAATTTCATGTAGCGCGTTGAAGTGGTCCCAGGATTAAACCAGTTGAGCTTCAAATAGGCAGAGGCAAACCGGTCCAACAACACTTTATCCAGTCGGCTTTCCCGACCGTCATTCGTCACATCCCCTCTGCTGTAGTCGATTTTCCCATCGGTTGGGAAGTCGTAGGCCACGGCATGATGGATCAAGCTGTCTTGAATGCCTGGTGTGCTTTGGTAGAACTGAAGCAACACCGTATCTGCCCGGCCAACCCCTGTTCGGTCCTGCGCAAAAACTTTTAAGTAGCGCATTGATTGATTCCTTTCTACTGAGACGGACGTTCTCACTTCCAGTTGAATTTCAAGAACACATTGGCCAAGGACTCAATGACAGCCCGGTCGGCCGCGTCCACACGCTGGTTCTGGTCGGCGTCACCGTAGACGATGCTTTCCAGCAAGCCGTTGTTATCCGTGTCGAATGCCGCATGCCAACTGACTAAGGTTTTACCGCCGCTCACGCCCTCGCGTTGATGTAATTCCAGGTGTACTGAGTCAGGCGAGCCGTCAGCATGAAGATCCCTGGCAAAGGCCTTCATGTAGCGTTCCACGCCATGGCCTTGGTTGAGCCACTTCAACTTGAGGTAGTTATTGGCGAAGATGCCCAACAGGCGCTGATCGACGGAGGTTTCTCGGCCGTTGTTATTCACGTCACCCACTGTGCAATCCAGCTTGCCGCCCGCGATGCGCGCCGTCGCAATAGCTTGGTTAAGCAACACGTCGTCTTGCGCATCGTCACGTTGCTCATAGAAATTCAGAAGTACCGCATCGGCCTGCCCACTGTTTGCGCGGTCCTGGGCAATGACTTTCAAGTAGCGCATTGATCCACTCCTGGTTTGCGCTCACTCAAGCTCGGGCGAGACCGGTCATACCATTTGAACGCAAGGAAGTTGTTGCACATGGATCGGATCAACGCTTTGTCGTCTTTGTCAGCGACACCGTTTCGGTCTACGTCGGTAGCGCTGAAAGACTCCAATACGCCGTTACCGTCGGCATCGTAGCCGGCGGCCTGATAGACCAATACGGGTTTACGCAGTGGGCTGCGGCGGTCCAGGAAATTCAACTGCACGCCGCTGGGAGGGTCTTTGGCATCGTTCTGTATCGCGACGATTGCCAGCGTGCGCCGCCAACGCTCGCCCTCGTTAAACCAGTTGAGCCTCAGGAACGTATTGGCAAACGCCTTGAGCAACCAGCTATCGAGAACATCGCTTTTACCGTCAAAGTTGATATCACCGCAGAACTGAAAGTCCACGTTCTCATCAGCATCGATATCCACTGCGACAGCTTCATGAACCAGCTCATCGACTCCCGTGGCATGACGTTCGTAAAAATGCAGAATGACCGTGTCGGCCATGCCATTGCCGCTGCGGTCCTGTGCGGTAGCTTTCAAATAATGCATCACCTGTTCTCTTGCGTGGCTGAAGTCACACGAGAGTAATGAAGCCGGCAAAAGCGTCGCTAGGCGACGCTTCTGGACTGAACGTATGAATTCACGCTAGCTGTTATCGGCAGACGTAAGTCAAACGCTGTTGTCTTTGTACCATTTGAACCCAAGGAAACTACTGCACAAGGAACGGATCAGCGCTTTGTCTGCCTGATCAACTACGCCGTTTTTATCCACATCGGTATGGGTAAACCACTCCAGGACGCCATTCCCGTAGCCATCAAAGGCTGAGGCTTGATAAGCCAACGTTGGTTTACGCCCCGTACTGCGCCGGTCCAGAAAGTTGAGTTGCACACCGTTGGGCGGGCGTTTTTCGTACTCATGGATGGCGATGATGACCAACGTGCGCTTCCAACTTTCACCGTAATTAAACCAGTTCAGTTTAAGAAAGGTGTTAGCAAACGTCTTGATCATGTGGCTGTCGATGACGGTGCTCTTGCCATCCACCTCGATGTCCACAACCGTCTGCAGATCCACGCTGGCATCGCCATCCATATCAACGACAAATGCTTCATGAACCACCTCGTCAAACCCAGCAGCACCCCGTTCATAGAAATGTAGAAACACGGTATCTGGGCGTCGATTACCGCTGCGGTCTTGAGCGGCGACTTTTAAATAACGCATACTTATCTCGGTTGCAATTAAAAAACTGATCAATAGGTATCAACCACCCGTTCGCTACACAAAACCGGTGTCAGGCGTTTACCAACTAAACTTAAGAAACCTATCGGCCAATGGCTGCACTATTATCAGATCACTGGCATTGACAACACCCTCCCGGTTGACATCAGAGTAAATGCTCCAATCCGGGCGGCCATTATTATCAACGTCACAGACTGCGTTCAAGGCAACCGCGTTTTTCGGGACGCCTCATCTGTTCCTTCATGCATGTGCAAACAAACAGTATCCGGCATGCCGTCTCGGGAGAAGTCCACCGCAACCGCCTTGTTAAGCAGAACAGCACGACCGCAAGCACTTTTTTATAAATCGAAGTCTGACCACATTGGCGTGGCCTTTTCCAAATCGATCCTGGGCATACACTTTAAATCACGCAGGGTTAACGCCCTGAAAAACAATACACCCTAGGCTATTTAAAACGTCGCTCCCTATCCAGTGCTCAACGCCTGCGGCCAACGTAAGAAGGTGCAACAACACCTGCCCCTTAACGCCAGTTAAACTTCAGGTACGTCTTGACCATACGCTGCAGAGCCTCTTGATCAACGGTATCGAACAGGTCGGTGGGGAGCATTTCCTCATCCAGTCGCATCTCCCCCTTTGCAGGGTCGCCACACGCGGTAAGGCTAAGCATCAATTGCTCCTTGCCCATCATCGGCTTCTCACGCTGATAGAAATCCAATCGTATTTCAACAGGGTTGGTCACCGTGTCGAAACGACT
This sequence comes from Pseudomonas sp. FP2338, assembly GCF_030687515.1. Lineage (NCBI taxonomy): Bacteria > Pseudomonadati > Pseudomonadota > Gammaproteobacteria > Pseudomonadales > Pseudomonadaceae > Pseudomonas > Pseudomonas sp. FP2338. Next base: position 6,096,595 of record NZ_CP117436.1, read on the forward strand.
CACGTAAACATTGATAGAGCGGTTCGGCATTGAAGGTCGGCTGAGCCAACTCAACTTCAACACACTGTTAGCAAACTGCTTGAGCAGTTCCCTATCCTGCAGGCCTGAAACAATACGGTCGCCATCAATGTCTCCAGTGATTTGATAATCGACCAGGCCGTCAGCCGAGGTATCAACAGCCGTCGCTGTACGCACCACCTCGTCCGGCAGCTTTGGATTACGCTGCGTAAAGAAAAGATTCACCGTGTCTGCCTGAGCATTGGAACTCTGGTCTTTTACAACAACTTTCAAATAACGCATCTGCACGACTCCCTTAATAACTTCAACGCTTTACTGAGTGACGCACTATTGATGCCAGCCCTTCATCTTGACTTCCAGTCGACTTCAAGTGCTGGTGTTAGTGTCGTACCACCGCATCTCCAGAAAAAGGGTGCCCAGCACTCGCATCCATTCTTTATCCACTTTATCGGCGATACCGTTCCCATCGATATCACTATTGGTAAAGGTCTCAAGCACACCATCGCTGTCAGCGTCATACGCTGCGGCGCTGCACGTCAGGCTCTCTTTGCGAACCCCGCCCAGCAAATCGTGGAGTTGCAGCTTGATGGCATTGGGTTTGCCTTTCTTATCGTAATGGTCCACATACACGCTCAACGTGCGCTGGGAACTGCCACCTTTATTGAACCAACCGAATTTTAAAAACGCATTGGCAAATGTCTTTAACAGTTGTTTATCTCGAATGGTGCTCTGCCCATCACGGTTGATATCACCGGCGCACTGCACATCGATCACCGAGTCGCCGTCCATGTCCACCGCCAGGGCTTCATGCCTCAATGCATCCGGCTCGCCGGCCTGGCGCTCATAAAAGTGCACGATGACGGTATCAGCCTTACCGTTACCGCTGCGGTCCTGAGCGGTCGCTTTTAAATAACGCATGGGAATGTCTCAAAAATGGGCAAGACCCAAGGCTATTCCAGGTCTTGGTCATTTAAGAGTTCATGGCGTCTGAACCGCCGGTACGAAAGAGCGCCGACAGGCGTGTTAAGTGCCGACACCGGCTGCCAGCAGGCCACGGGCCTTGGCTTTCAGCAGTTCCAAGTCGACTACGGGCACGTGCATGTGCTTGGCCTGCTCATCCCAGTGGCGCATGCGCAGGCTGACGTGGCAGAGCGGGTCTTGCTCAAAGGCCCGCGCCTCTGCGGCTGTCATCACGCCCCCCTGATAACCCAAGGTACGGCGACTGGCTTCGCTCAAGCGCGCGTAGTAGTCCGGCTGGCTGAAGGTCAGGTAGCGCTTGGCCTGCACGTGATACTCCACCAGCTTGGCCATGCGCTCGCTGAAACCTGCGCGGCGCAGATAATCCGCGCCTAGCCGCTCGTGGCTGACCACGCCATAACCGCCCATGTTCTCGCCGCCCTGGCCGCAGAGGTGCCCGATGTCGTGGAAAAACGCGGCCAGTACTACCTCATCGTCGAAGCCTTCGGCCATGGCCAACTGCGCGGCCTGGGACATGTGCTCGATCTGCGACACCGGCTCACCGATGTAATCGGCCGCACCGTGCTGTTCGTACAAGCCGAAGACTTCGGCGATGACCTGGTCCGGGTTCATCATGCGCTCCCCCACAATGCTGTGATATTTCGCTCGGCCATCGCCGGTCCCACGCTCATGCCTACGCCGGAATGCATCAACGCCGCGCTCACGCCCGGCGCCGCACGCAGGAAGGAAAACGGTGCCGGGCCGCGTGAGCCATAAACACCCTGCCAGCGTTCCACCACCTGGATTTTGCAGCCCAGCGTCTGCTCCGCCAGCTCGATCAGCCAGTCATCGACTTGCTCGGCATTGAACGGCGATGCATCGCTGCCGTAGTCATGGGAGTCGCCGATGATCAGCTCGCCATGGGGCGTCGGGCTGATCAGCAAGTGAATGCCGTGTTCTTGTAAATGCGGCGCTTCGCGCAGGATCTGTGCCTGCACTGGCGCGGCTTCCGGCAAGTCGGCAAACGCGCCGTAGTGCACGCAACTAAGGCCCGTGAGCAATGCGTGTTGCAGGTTCAGGTTGAGCGCAGGCCGGGCCCGCAGCATTTGCAGGCGGCAGATGCTCGGGTTGAGTTCGGCCATCGGTTCCGCCAGCAAGGTCTGGTAGTCATGGCCGGAGCACACGACCACTTGCTCGCCGCGAAAACTGCCTGCGGTGGTGTGCACTTGGCCAGGCTCAACGTCACGCACCAGGGTGGAGAAGTAAAACTGCACCTTCAGTTCCTGGGCCAGATAATGGATCAGCGCCGGGATCGCCTCGCGCGAATACAGTTGCTGATCATCCTTGCCATGCAGCGCCGCGCGATGATGGCGGAACTGGCCGCCATACAGGTCTTTCATCGCCGCGCCTTGCAGCAGCTCGACGTTGTAGCCGTGCTCCTGCCCCCGGCCGGCGCAGAAGGCTTCCAGCAGGTGCTCTTCGGCTTCGGTGCGGGCGAACAGGTAGGAGCCGTTGCGCTTGAGCTGGATACCGGCCACCTGTGCCCAGTGCGCCCAGATGTCGCGGCTTTCCCGTGCCAGGTCGAGCATCGGCCCAGGGGGTTGGCCGGTGACCAGTGCCTGGCCGAAGTTGCGCACGGAGGCGCCCAGCGGTGTGGCGCTGCGCTCGAAGACCTTGACCTTGAGGCCGCGTTTGGCGGCGGCGTAGGCGTGGGACAGGCCGAGGATGCCGGCGCCGATGATCAGCAGGTCGCTGTGGTGTGTCATGAAGATATGTCCTGAATGTGAAGCCACTATCGCAGGCAATCCAGCTCCCACATTTTGATTTGCGAACCCGATTAAATGTGGGAGCTGGCTTGCCTGCGAAGAGGCCATCAGCCCTAACGAAAACCTTACTGACCCGCTACCTTCTCCGACTTGCCGTCATAGCGCTTGCGCCATTCGGTCAGGATGCTGTCGCGGTTTTTCGAGGCCCAGGCGAAGTCGTTCTTGATCAGACGCTGCTCGTAGTCAGCCGGCAATTCGGTCTGCGGCTTGGCGATACCCGGCTGAGCGAGAACGGCGAAGTTGTCTTTGTACAGCTCCATCGCCGCGGGGCTGGCGGAGAAGTCGGCCAGTTTCTTCGCTGCATCGGCGTGGCTGGTGCCCTTGATCACGGCAGTCGCTTCGATGTCCCAGCCCAAGCCTTCCTTGGGCAGAATAATGTCCAGCGGCGCGCCTTGGCGTTTGAGTTGCACGGCCGGGTATTCAAACGAAATACCGATCGGGAATTCCCCGGAAGCCGCCAGTTTGCAAGGCTTGGAACCGGAGTGAACGTACTGGCCGATGTTCTGGTGCAGGTCGTCCATGTACTGCCAGCCCTGCTTCTCGCCGAAGGTCTGCAGCCAGGCGCTCACATCCAGAAAGCCGGTGCCGGACGATGCCGGGTTGGGCATCACGATCTTGCCCTTGTACTCAGGCTTGGTCAGGTCTTGCCAGCTCACCGGCTTGGTCAGGCCCTGTTTCTCGGCTTCGACGGTGTTGAAGCAGATGGTCGCGGCCCACACGTCCATGCCCACCCAGGCCGGAGGGTTGGCGGCGTCGCGGTAGTTTTTGCCGATCTTGTCCAAGTCCTTGGGCGCGTAGTTATCCAGCATGCCTTGCTGGTCGAGGATCGCCAGGCTGGACGCGGCCAGCCCCCACACCACATCCGCCTGGGGCCGGGCTTTTTCGGCCAGCAGCTTGGCGGTGATGATGCCGGTGGAGTCACGCACCCACTTGATATCGATATCCGGGTTGGCTTTTTCGAAGGCCTGCTTGTAGGTCTTCAACTGCTCGGCTTCGAGGGCCGTGTACACCGTCAATTCGGTTTTGGCGGCAAAGGCATTCAGGCTGAATGCGCTGAGCAGAGCAGCGGCCAGGGCCAAGGGCTTGAACATGGAGCACCTCCTTCAGGGATTTTTATTGGCCGGGCGCGGTTTGGCGCCAGGCTTGAGAGCGGCGCAAGGCGCCACGTGAGGCCCACGCCAGCAGCAGCGAGACGCCGGCCGACGTGAACAGGATCAGGGTCGACATGGCCGCAGCGCCGCCCACATTGCCGGCGTCGTCCATGTTCAACACGGCGACGGCGGCGAGGATGGTGTCGGGGCTGTAGAGGAAGATCGCGGCGGACACGGTGGTCATCGCCGACACAAACAGGTAGCGCACAATGTCCAGTAACGCGGGCAGGCAGATCGGCACGGTGACACGCAGATAGTGGCGGTACAGCGGTGCCTTGAGGGACAGCGCGGCGGCTTCGAACTCGGCATCCAACTGGCGCAGCGCGGTGGTTGCGGTCATTTGCGCGGTGGTCAGGTAGTGCGCGATGGTGCACACCACCAGCAAGGTCATGGTGCCGTAGAACACGTGCAGCGGGTTGCCGTTGAGGTTGAAGAAGAACACGTAACCCAGGCCCAGCACCAAGCCCGGCACAGCCATCGGCACAAAGCTGAGAATGCGCAGCGCCAGGTTCAGGCCTTTCTGGCCCTTGGTCTTTTCCATCAGGTAGGCGCCGGTGAAGATCAGCACACTGCCGATCAGCGCAGTGCACAGGGCCATGGTCAGGCTGTTGCGATAGGCCAGCCAGCCGCCGCCGGCCGTGTCTTCAAACTGGTAGTGATTGAGCGATAGAGAGAGGTTGTACGGCCAGAACTTCACCAGCGAGGAGTACACCGCCATGCCGAACACCAGCAGCAACACGGCGCAGATCAACAACACAATCGCCAGGTAGCAGCCATCTCTTAAGCGTGACGGCGCCGGCAGGAACACCTGGGCGCGGCCGCTCATGGCGTCACCATGACGGCGGCGCAGCCAGGCATCCACAGCAAAGCTGAACAGCGCCGGCAACAGCAACACCATGCCGATCAAGGCGCCGCGACCGAACTGTTGCTGGCCGACCACCGCCTTGTAGGCTTCCAGCGCCAGCACCTGATAATCGCCACCCACCACCACGGGCACGCCGAAGTCGGTGATGGTCAGGGTGAACACCAGGCAAAACGCCGCGAATACCGCCTGACGCGTGGCCGGCCAGGTAATGCTGCGAAACGCCCTGGCGGAGCTTGCGCCCATGCTGGAGGCGGCATCGAACAGGCGCGCATCCGCCAGGGACAGCGCCGACAGCAGAATCATCAAGGCATGTGGGAAGGTGTAGATCACTTCACCCAGCACAATGCCCCAGAAGCCGTAGATATTGTCCGAGAGCAAACCACGCAACATGCCCTGGTTGCCGAACAGATAGACCAGCGCAATACCCGGCAACATCGACGGGGCCATCAATGGCAGCAGTGACAGGCCGCGCCAGATCGGCTTGCCGGGGATCAGCGTGCGTTGCAGTGCGTAGGCAAACAGGTAGGCCAGCGGTACGACAATAGCCGCCACGCTGAGGGACACTTTCAGGCTATTGCCCAACAGCCAATGGAAGTTTTCGCTGGTCACCAGCTCCCGCGCCGCGACCAGGCCGCCGCCCTGCCCGGCTTCGCTGCTGAAGCCGCGCCAGAAGATCGCCAGCAACGGCAACAACACCGCAATGCCCAACAGGAGTAACCAAAGCAGTTTGCCGCCGACCACAAAAATGCGGTCGCCAAGCTCAGCGCGGGAAACCTGACGAGCCACGTGGTCGGGTATCGGCAGACTCATATCAGCAGCCATCTCAGGCAAACACCTGCAGGCTGCGCGGCGGCAAAGCCACCCAGATATCCTGCGCGCCCAGGCGCGGCATGGCTTCGGGGGCCAGTTCGGCCAACAGTGGGTGGCCGGGCAATTGCTCCAGCTCAAAGCTCATGCGGCAGCGGTTGCCGAGAAAGGTGATCTCGCGGACCTTGGCTGGAAACAGGTTTTCTTCATGCACCAGCGGGTTGACGCTGATGGCTTCCGGGCGGCAGAACAAGCGGCCGGACTTGGCTTTGCTGGCGCTGTCATCCAGGCGCATGTGCAGGCCGCCGACCTGGGCATGGCTGTCGCTGCTGCGACTGAACGGCAGCCAGTTGCCCTGGCCGACAAACTCCGCCACAAACGGCGTGGCCGGGCGGTCGTAGATTTCCTGGGGCGTGGCGTACTGCTCGACCTTGCCGTTGTTCATCACGGCGATACGGTCGGCCATCAGCATGGCCTCGTCCTGGTTGTGGGTGACCATCAGCGTGGTGATGCCCAGGCGCCGTTGCAGTTGGCGCAGCTCGGTGCACAGATGCTCACGCACACGGGCGTCGAGGGCCGACATGGGTTCGTCGAGCAGCAGCAATGACGGCGCAGGCGCCAGGGCACGGGCCAGGGCCACGCGCTGTTGCTGACCGCCGGAGAGTTGGCCGGGGTACTTTTTTTCGCTGCCGACCAGACCGACCAGTTCGAGCATCTGCCCGACGCGCTTGCGCACTTCGTCGCGGCCACTGCCGGTGAGGCCATAGCCGATGTTCGCTTCGACGGTCAGGTTGGGAAACAGCGCGTAGGACTGGAACAGAATGCCGTAGTCCCGCGCCTGCGGCGGCAGCAGGGATACATCACGGTTGCCCAGGTAAAGCTCACCGCTGTCCTGGCGCTCCAGGCCGGCGATGCAGCGCAGCAAAGTGGTCTTGCCGCAGCCGGACGGGCCCAGCAGGCACACCAGCTCGCCGGCAGCGACTTCCAGGGAGACGTTGTCCAGCGCGGTGAAGGCGCCGAAGCGTTTCTGGATACCGCGCACCTTCATTGGCGCACCGGGTTGGGTCAGGGCTGTGTTCATGCATGGCACCTCATCAAACTGATGAAGGCCATGCTAGGCGGGCAATGCGTCCCTCTTGTGGCAGAAAGGCAAAAGGGGGTGATAGTGGTATTGGTGGATTTGTGTAGGACCGGCTCCCCTTGTGGCGCGACAAACTCAGAGCGGCGACATTTCCTGCGCCAACCCCAGAAACGCTGCCGGCAACCGTGCGCCTTTGCGCTCCTTGAGGCAGTACAAATACTCGGGAATCTGCGGTGCATTCTCGATGGTCAGCACCCGCAGGTGCGGGTCATGGGGCACTTCCTGGCGGGCGATGATGCTGATGCCGATATTGCGCAACACCGCCTCGCGAATCGACTCACGGCTGCCGATTTCCAGTAACGGCCCGTAACTCACGCCAGCGCCCTGCAACATCTCTTCAGTCAACCGCCGCGTGGTGGAGCCGGCTTCGCGCATCAGCAAGGTATGCCCGGCCAGCGCGCTCAGCGGCACATGTTCAAGCTTGGCCAGGGGATGATTGCGATGCACCGCCAGCACCAGCGGGTCGGTGCCCAGCACGCGGCGGATCAGGCGTGGGTCTTCGAGCAGTTGCGAGGAGGCCGCAACGTCGACGCGATAATCGTCCAGTGCTTCGAGCACCTGTTGGGAATTGCCGATTTCCACCGAGACGTCCACATGGGGCAGACGCTCGCGAAAGGCTTTGACCAGATCGAGGATGTAGTACGGCGCCGTGGCGGCAATCCTTAGGGCGCCCTGGACCTGGCCGGTATTGCGCAGGAAAAACTCGATATCGGCTTCCTGCTGCAACAGCGTCTTGACCATCGGCAGCAAGCGCGAGCCGTCGTCGCTGACGGTGAGGCGGCGCCCGCCGCGGTAGAACAGTTCAACGCCGTACTGGCTTTCCAGGTTGCGAATCTGGGTGGTGACGGTGGGCTGGCTCAAGCCGAGTTTTTTCGCCGCCTGGGTAATGCTGCCCAGGCGGGCGACCATAAAAAACGCCTTTAACTCAGCACTCAGCACACCGCCCTCTCATCGTCTATTTGCGCAACAGGCGCAGACCATTGAACACCACCAGCAGGCTCACGCCCATGTCCGCGAATACCGCCATCCACATGGTGGCCATGCCCAGGAAAGTAACTGCCAGGAAGATCGCCTTGATCACCAACGCCAGGGCGATGTTCTGCTTGAGGATACTCGACGTTTGCCGCGACAGACGAATGAATGCCGGAATCTTGCGCAGGTCATCGTCCATCAACGCGACGTCGGCGGTCTCGATTGCCGTGTCGGTGCCGGCTGCAGCCATCGCAAAGCCGATTTCGGCGCGCGCCAGCGCCGGAGCGTCGTTGATGCCGTCGCCGACCATGCCCACCCGGCGGCCTTGGCCGTAGAGGGTTTCGATGGCTTGCAGTTTGTCGGTGGGCAACAGGTCGCCCTGGGCCTGATCGATGCCAACCTGCGCCGCAATCGCCTGGGCGGTGTGGGTGTTGTCGCCGGTGAGCATCAGGGTCTTGATGCCCAGTTCGTGCAGTTGCTGGATGGCTTCGCGGCTGCTGTCTTTTACCGTGTCAGCCACGGCGAACAACGCCAGCGGGCCGGACTTGTCGAGCAGCAGCACCACGGACTTGCCTTGTTTTTCCAGGGCGAACAGCTTTTCTTCCAGCGCCGGCGAGCACAGGCCCAGGTCCTCCACCAGACGGTGGTTGCCCAAGTGGTAGGTTTCGCCGTTGATGTCGCCACGCACACCGCGACCTGGCAGCGCCTCGAAGTTATCCACAACGTGGCTTGGCAAGTTTTTATCCACAGCTGCCTTGGCGATGGCCAGCGACACCGGGTGGTCGGAACGCCCGGCCAGGCTGGCCGCCAGGGCGGGCGCGCTGTCTTCGACGTTGGGGAACAGCGCCAGGTAATCGGTTTGCACCGGTTTGCCGTGGGTGATGGTGCCGGTCTTGTCGAGGGCCAGGTAGTCGAGTTTGTAACCGCCCTCCAGGTACACGCCGCCCTTGATCAGGATGCCCTTGCGCGCCGCAGCCGCCAGGCCACTGACGATGGTCACCGGAGTGGAAATCACCAGGGCGCATGGGCAAGCGACCACCAGCAATACGAGGGCGCGGTAGATCCAGTCGAACCACACGCCGGCCATGAACAGCGGCGGGATAATCGCCACGCCCAAGGCAAACAGGAAGACTGCCGGGGTGTAGATCTTCGAGAAGCTGTCGACAAAGCGCTGGGTCGGCGCCCGCGCGCCCTGGGCCTGTTCCACCGCGTGAATGATGCGCGCCAGGGTGGAATTGTTGGCCGCCGCGGTGACCTTGTACTCAAGAGAGCCAGCCTGGTTGATGGTGCCGGCGAAGACCTTATCGCCCACGGTCTTTTCAATCGGCAGGCTTTCACCGGTAATCGGCGCCTGATCGATGGTGGATTGGCCGGCGGTGACTTCCCCGTCCAAGCCAATGCGCTCGCCGGGTTTTACCCGCACGATGGCGCCCAACTCAATGCTTTTTACCTCCTGTTCAAGCCATGAACCGTCGGCCTGCTGTACCGTGGCCTGTTCCGGCGTCATTTGCATCAGGCCACTGATGGCGTTACGTGCACGGTCCAGGGACTTGGCTTCGATCAGCTCGGCTACCGTGAACAGGAACATCACCATGGCCGCTTCCGGCCACTGGCCGATCAGGATCGCGCCAGTCACCGCGATGCTCATCAGCGCGTTGATGTTCAGGTTGAGATTTTTCAGGGCGATCCAGCCCTTTTTATAGGTGGTGAGGCCGCCGCTGAGGATCGATACCAGTGCCACCAGGGCAATTACCCAGGTCGGCGCCACGCCGGTGAAATGCAGCACTTCGGCGCCCAACGCGCCTACGCCGGACACCGCCAACGGCCACCAATGCTTCTTGGCAGGCGGTGCGGCAGCAGGCGTACCCTCTTCGATAGGGTCGGCCTGCATGCCGATGGATTTGATCGCCGCGATGATCGGCGCAGTGCTCGGCAGGTCATGGGTGACGCCGAGAATGCGATTGATCAGGTTGAATTCCAGCTGCTGCACGCCGGCGAGCTTGCCCAGTTTGTTCTGGATCAGCGTCTGTTCGGTGGGGCAGTCCATGGCTTCGATGCGGAAAGTGCTCAGGCGCGAGCCGGCTGTCGGCGCTTCGCTCAGCGTAACCACAGCGGGCGCTGCCTTGCTGGAACAGCAGGAATCGCCATGACCGCCATGCTCATGCTGTTTGACCGGCGTCAGCTTGGCGCCGTGGTCGTGGCTGTGTTCGTGGCCGTGGTCATGGCTGTGATCATGAGCATGGTCGTGGGGGTGATCATGTTTTTTCGGGGTGTGGATGGAATCGCTCATTCTGTCGCGTCCGTAAAGGTGCCTGTTGCCAAGTAAAGACCCTGTAGCCACTATAGGGTCAAGCACCCATTTGGAGATTGCTGCGATGAAGATCGGCGAATTGGCCAAACTGACCGATTGTCAGGTGGAAACCATCCGTTATTACGAGAAAGAAGGCCTGCTGCCGCCCCCGGCGCGCACCGATGCCAACTATCGCGTGTACACACAGGCGCACACCGAGCGGCTGATCTTTATCCGCAACTGCCGCAGCCTGGACATGACGCTTGAAGAAATCCGCAGCCTGCTGGGGCTGCGCGACAGCCCTCAGGACCAGTGCGAGAGTGTGAATGCGTTGATCGACGAGCATATCCACCATGTAAAAGCGCGCATCGATGGGCTGTTGGCGTTGCAGGTGCAATTGCTCGACCTGCGCCAACGCTGCGGCGGCGGGCCGGATCTGGACCAGTGCGGGATTTTGCAGCGGCTGGAAGTCAGCGGCAGTGTGGCGGCCAGCGAGGCGCAGCCTTCACATGTGGGCAGAAGCCACGGGCATTAAGGCGCACGCAGAACAACTGTGGGAGCTGGCTTGCCTGCGATAGCGGTGGATCAGAGGCATTTGTATCGCCTGATACTCCGCTATCGCAGGCAAGCCAGCTCCCACATAAGCCAGTTGCCACATTTGACCGAGGCGGTCTTTAGATGGCGACGTCGGCTTTAATACTCGGATCGGCGTCGTAGCCCACAATCTCGAAGTCTTCGAACTTGTAGTCATAGATCGACGCAGGCTTACGCTTGATCACCAGTTCCGGCAGCTTCTTCGGCGTGCGCGCCAACTGGGTGCGGATCTGTTCCATATGGTTGCTATAGGCGTGGGTGTCACCGGTGGTGACGATGATCTCGTGCGGGATCAGGTCGCATTGCTGGGCCAGCATATGGGTCAGCAACGCCAGCGCGGCGGTGTTGTACGGCAGGCCGAGGAATACATCGGAGCTGCGGATGTACAACTGCATCGACAGATGGCCGTCATGCACAAACGCCTGGTACAGCAGGTGGCACGGCGGCAGTGCCTGCTTGCCGTTGCGCGCGTTTTCCTGCGGGCTCTTGGTTTCGTCCGGCAGGTATTCGACGTTCCAGCCGTGGAACAGGATGCGACGGCTGTTGGGGTTGTTCTTCAACGTGTCGACCATGTAGTCGATCTGGTTGATGGTGCCGCCGTCCTTGGTGGGCCAGGCGGTCCACTGCTCGCCGTACACCGGGCCAAGGTCGCCGTCTTCAGTGGCCCATTCATCCCAGATTTTCACGCCGTTTTCGTTCAGCCACTTGATGTTGGTGTTGCCACTCAACATCCAGATCAATTCGTTGGCGATGCTTTTGAAATGAAGCTTCTTGGTGGTCAGCAGCGGGAAGCCGTCGGCCAAGTTATGCCGATACTGACGGGCAAACACGGCTTTGGTGCCGGTGCCGGTGCGATCGCCCTTGGTCAATCCATTGGTCACGACGTCGTTCAGTAGTTCGAGATATTGCTTCATGTTTTTACCCGTATCAAAGAAGCCGAGGCTCGCAAAAGCCTCGGCATTCGAATTTAAAGCGCGGCGTTCTTGATGCCTTGCGGGCGATTGTATGCCCACCACAGCAGGCCCAGGCCCGCCAGGATCATCGGCATGCTGAGGATCTGACCCATGGTCAGCCAACCCCACGCCAGGTAGCCCAGCTGCGCATCCGGCACGCGGACGAACTCGACGATGAAGCGGAAGATCCCGTAGAACAACGCAAACATGCCGGAAACCGCCATGGTTGGGCGTGGCTTGCGCGAGAAGATATAAAGAATCAGGAACAGCGCCACACCTTCCAGGGCGAACTGGTAGAGCTGCGACGGATGGCGCGGCAGTTGTGCCGGGTCGCTGAAGGGTGGAAACACCATGGCCCACGGCACGTCGGTCGGCTTGCCCCACAACTCGGCATTGATGAAGTTACCGATGCGCCCGGCACCCAGGCCGATCGGCACGAATGGTGCGACGAAGTCCATCAGCTGGAAGAACGACTTGCCGTTGCGGCGGCCGAACCACCACGCGGCGATCATCACGCCGACAAAGCCGCCGTGGAACGCCATGCCGCCCTTCCACACCTCGAAAATCAGTGTCGGGTTGGCGATATAGGCCGGAAGATCGTAGAACAGCACATACCCGAGGCGTCCGCCGACGATGACGCCCATCGACATCCAGAACACCATGTCGGAGAGCTTCTCCTTGGTCCAGGTCGGGTCAAAACGGTTCAGGCGCCGGGAGGCCAGCAGCCAGGCACCGCCGATGCCGATCAGGTACATCAACCCGTACCAATGGATTTGCAGCGGACCGATGGCCACGGCCACCGGGTTGATCTGCGGGTAAGGCAGCATTGCGACTCCTCGTTAAATCATTAGTCATGGCGCACCGGACCATGCCGGTGTGGGATTAAGCCTGCGTTACAGCCGCAATTTCAAATTAAGCCGCCGTTTCAAAATTAAAAATCAACACGCGCCCGATAGCCCGGCATGTTAACGGATGGAAGGCGCTCGGCCCAACTTCGATACGATGGATAGCCATCCGTTGTATGGGTAGAGTGAGCAAAACACAAAGGGAACGCCTATGTGCCTGATTGTTTTCGCCTGGCGGCCGGGCCACGCCCAGCCGCTGATCGTCGCGGCCAACCGTGATGAGTTCTACGCCCGCCCCAGCCTGCCGCTGGCTCAGTGGCCGGATGCGCCGCATGTCTACGCCGGTCGCGACCAGGAAGCCGGTGGCACCTGGCTTGGCGTAAACGCGGACGGGCGCTTTGCTGCGCTGACCAATATTCGTGACCCGCACCAGCCACCGGCGCGCAAGTCCCGCGGGGAGTTGGTGGCGCGCTTTCTCAGTGGATCGCTGCCAATTGACGACTATCTGGCCGATGTTAACGGCCGTTCGATTGAATATTCCGGCTTTAACCTGCTGGTGGGCACGCGGGATGAGCTGTGGCATTACAACGCCAACGAGACCGAGCCTACGCGGCTGGAGGCTGGGGTTTATGGGCTGTCGAATGCCGGGCTGAATACGCCCTGGCCCAAATTGCTCAAGGCCAGGGCGGCGTTGAGTGAATTGTTGGAGAACCCACAGCCGCAGGCCTTGCTGGATATTTTGAGCGACCCGCAGACTGCGCCGTTTGCCGACTTGCCGGACACCGGCGTGGGGTTGGCGACCGAGAGCCTGCTCTCCAGCGTGTTTATCGCCAGCCCCAGTTATGGGACGCGGGCGAGTACGGCGCTGATTGTGAATGCGGATGGGACGCGGCAGATGGTGGAGCGTAGTTTTGGGCCGTTGGGTGGTCGGCTGGGAGAGGTCGAACTGAACATTTGATGGCGCTTGGGCTGCCGTCATCGCAGGCAAGCCAGCTCCCACATTTTGAACTGTGAACACAGTCAAATGTGCGAGCTGGCTTGCCTGCGATAGCGGGCTAGAGGGTTTTTGCAGATGCCGGGTTGATCATCCGCGTCAGCCCCAGGTTCTTCAGCGCCAACTGCAGCGAGCTGTGGATAACTTGCGGGTTGTCGATGGTCATCAACTCCGCCAGTAAGTCCTTGGCCATGCTCAGTTCAACCTGACGCAGCATCCACTTCACCTTCGGCAAGTTGGTGGCGTTCATCGACAAGCTGTCAAAGCCCATCGCCATCAACAGCACCGCCGCCGCCGGGTCACCGGCCATTTCGCCGCAGATGCTCACCGGCTTGCCTTCGGCATGGGCGTCGCGCACCACATGCTGCAGGGCTTGCAGCACCGCCGGGTGCAGGTAGTCGTAAAGGTCGGCCACCCGTGGGTTATTGCGGTCCACGGCCAGCAGGTACTGGGTCAGGTCGTTAGAGCCGACCGAGAGGAAGTCCACCTGCCGCGCCAGTTCTTTGGCCTGGTACACCGCCGCCGGGATTTCGATCATCACGCCAATCGGCGGCATCGGTACGTCGGCCCCTTCGTCGCGCACTTCGCCCCAGGCGCGGTGGATAAGATGCAGCGCTTCTTCCAGCTCGTGCGTGCCGGAGATCATCGGCAGCAGGATGCGCAGGTTGTTCAGACCTTCGCTGGCCTTGAGCATGGCGCGGGTCTGGACCAGGAAAATTTCAGGATGGTCGAGGGTTACACGAATACCGCGCCAGCCAAGGAAAGGGTTGTCTTCCTTGATCGGGAAATACGACAGTGACTTGTCGCCGCCGATGTCCAGGCTGCGCATCGTCACCGGCAACGGGTGGAAGGCGGACAATTGCTCGCGATAAATCGCCAGTTGCTCCTTCTCACTCGGAAAACGCTGGTTGATCATGAACGGCACTTCGGTGCGGTACAGCCCCACGCCTTCAGCGCCGCGCTGTTGCGCCCGGGCCACATCGGCCAGCAAGCCGGTGTTGACCAGCAGCGGCACGCGGTGACCGTCGAGGGTGACGCACGGCAGCTCGCGCAGCGAGTCGAGGCCCAGCGCCAGTTGTTTCTCTTCTTCCACCACCTCGGCGTATTGCTTGCGCAGCAGCTCGCTGGGGTTGGTAAAGACTTCGCCACGATGGCCGTCGACGATCATGTCGATGCCGTCGACCTTGGAATACGGCAGGTCCACCAGGCCCATCACCGTCGGAATACCCATGGCTCGAGCCAGAATCGCGACGTGGGAGTTACCCGAACCCAGTACCGACACCAAACCCACCAGTTTGCCTTCCGGCACTTCGCCGAGCATGGTGGCGGTCAGTTCTTCACTGATCAGGATGGTGTTGTCGGGGTAGACCAGGTTGGTGGTGCGGTCTTCCTGCAGGTAGGCCAGCAGACGGCGGCCGAGGTCGCGCACATCCGAGGCGCGCTCACGCAGGTAGGCGTCGTCCATCAGTTCGAAACGGTTGACGTGATCGGTGACCACCTGGCGCAGCGCGCCCTGTGCCCACTGGCCCGTCTTGATCACGGTTTTGACTTCATTACCCAGGGACGCGTCGTCGAGCATCATCTGGTACACGTCGAACAGCGCGCGCTCTTCGGGGCGCAGTTGCGTGGCCAGCTTGGTCGAGAGGTTGCGCATGTCGGCGCGCACGCCTTCCAGAGCGGTCTTGAACAGTTTGATTTCAGCGTCGATGTCATCGACGGTCTTGTCCGGCACCACATCGAGGTCGGCCGGTGGCAGCATGACCACGGCCGTACCGACCGCAGCGCCCGGCGAACCCGGCACGCCGACGAACTTGGCTTCCTGGATGCCCTTGCCCTGACGGCCCAGGCCTCGGATCGAGCCCGTCGCCTCGGCGTGGGCAATAACCCCGGCAAGCTGCGCGCTCATGGTCACGAGGAAGGCTTCTTCACCTTCGTCGAACTGGCGACGCTCTTTTTGCTGGATGACCAACACGCCGACAACGCGGCGATGGTGAATGATCGGTGCGCCGAGGAACGAGGCGTAGCGCTCTTCGCCGGTTTCGGCAAAGTAGCGATAACGCGGGTGATCGGCCGCGTTTTCAAGGTTCAGGGGTTCTTCACGCGTCCCCACCAGGCCCACCAGACCTTCATTGGGCGCCATGCTGACCTTGCCGATAGAGCGCTTGTTCAAGCCCTCGGTGGCCATCAGCACAAAACGGTTGGTCTCTGGGTCCAGCAGGTAAACCGAGCAGACCTGGCTGCCCATGGCTTCCTTGACGCGCAACACAATAATCCCCAACGCCGCCTTGAGATCCTTGGCGGAGTTAACTTCCTGGACGATCTTGCGCAGCGTATTGAGCATGGCTCGGGGTCGAACTCCGTCGTCAGTCGCGCGCTAAAAGGCGCGGGGCAAGCTCTTTGAGAGCGCGACGATAAACCTCGCGCTTGAATGTCACCACCTGGCCCAACGGGTACCAATAGCTGACCCAACGCCAGCCATCGAACTCCGGTTTACCGGTCAAATCCATCCGCACCCGCTGCTCGTTGGAGATCAGGCGCAAAAGAAACCATTTCTGCTTCTGGCCGATGCACAGCGGTTGGCTGTGGGTACGCACCAGGCGTTGCGGCAAACGATAGCGCAACCAGCCACGGGTACAGGCCAGAATTTGCACATCTTCGCGCTCAAGGCCGACTTCTTCATTCAACTCACGGTACAAGGCGTCTTCAGGGGTTTCGTCGGGGTTGATTCCACCTTGAGGAAACTGCCAGGCATCTTGGTTGATTCGGCGAGCCCATAGCACCTGTCCGGCATCATTCGTAAGAATAATCCCGACATTAGGACGGAAACCATCGGGGTCGATCACGGCAACAACCTCGCAAACGCATGTCGCCGCATTGTTCCACAAAGGTTGTTCCAGCGGCAACGAGGCTTCTTACCTTATGTGCACTCTTGTGAAAAGACCGTATTCTGGACGCCTTTTTACAGACTTTTCAGCGAGTAACTGCAATGCGCCTGGCTTTATTCGACTTGGACAACACGCTTCTCGGCGGTGACAGCGATCACGCGTGGGGCGATTACCTGTGTGAGCGTGGGATTCTTGACCCGGTGGCCTACAAAGCCCGCAACGACGAGTTCTACCAGGATTACCTGGCCGGCAAACTCGACAACGCCGCCTACCTGAACTTCAGCCTGGAAATCCTCGGCCGCACGGAGATGGCCCAACTGGACGAATGGCACCGCGACTTCATGCGCGACTGCATCGCCCCACTGATGCTGCCGCTCGCCGCCGAGCTGCTGGCCAAGCACCGCGCTGCCGGTGACAAACTGGTGATCATCACCGCCACCAACCGCTTCGTGACCGCGCCGATTGCCGAGTTGCTGGGGGTTCAAACCCTGATCGCCACCGAGTGCGAGATGGAAAATGGCCGGTATACCGGGCGCAGCACGGATATCCCATGCTTTCGCGAAGGCAAAGTGACGCGCTTGAACCGCTGGCTGGAAGAAACCGGGTACAGCCTGGCAGACAGCTACTTTTATAGCGATTCGATGAATGACTTGCCGCTGCTGGAGCAGGTGACGCATGCGGTGGCGGTGGACCCGGACCCGAATTTGCGCGCCGAAGCCGAGAAGCGTGGCTGGCCGGTGATTACCCTGCGCGGCTGATAAAGCGATCGCAGGCAAGCCAGCTCCCACATTTGACCGAGTTCCTACATGAGAATGTGGTCAACATGTGGGCGCTGGCTTGCCTGCGATGAAGTCACCTCGATCCCAAGCCCTAAACCGGCTTGGCCACCATCAAATAGAAAATCACCAGAAACGCCAGAAACGCCGGCCAGCCCAGGCCAAACCACCAGCGCATATAGGTCGCGGCCTTGATCGGCATCGCCGTGCCATCGCGTAGCGCCTGCTCCGCCATCTTGTGCACACGAATCTGCAGCCACACCACCGGCAGCCAGCAGACACCCGCCAGCACATACAATGCGAACGTCCACTGCAACCAGCTCTGCTGCATCGACCAGCCCGCCAAGTACATCAGGCCGATGCCACTCAACGGCTGAAAAACCGCCGTGGTCGTGGTAAATGCCCAATCCGCGAACACCAGGTGTTTGAAGGTTACCGCGATCACTTCAACCTTGCCGCTGCGCCAGGCGCGCAAAGCGTAATACGCCGAGCCCGCACCCAGGCCGAACAGGATGGTCGAGGACAGGATATGCAGGGTTTTCAACAGCAGGTAAGCGTTCATCGGCGGGGCTCGGTCGAAAGTCGAAAAAGTTTCAGTCCAGAGAGGGCTCGGTCCAGAGGAGCCAAAGGGTCGCCACCATGAGTACCAGATTTTTGGCGACTGCCGCGTAAGGATCAAACCAGTAATGGGGCAGGACTATGCTGATAATCACGGTATAGCCGCCCATCAACAGTAATTGCAGGATCAGCGCCGACCTGCGCCAGCGCGCAACCAGCAACCCCAGGCCCAACAGGCCATCACACACCGCCCCGGCGATCACGGCCACTGTCGCCCAAGAGCCCTGAACACCGGCCTCGGCCATGATGCGCAGGCCCCAGGCGTAACCCGGCCCAACGCAAACCGCCGCCGTACCCAGCCAGATCAGCACCAATACCGCCAGCATCAGCGGGCGAATGGTGCGCTGGCTGCTTTGGGCCGCCGTGGGCCAACCTTGCAGACGTGAGGCTAGCGGCGCGGCGGTGTAGCCGCAGACCGACGCCAGCACCTCGGGGTCGGCGACGTTATCCCGCTGAGCCAGGGCAATGCTTTGTGAGTTCAAGGCGCGCCAGCCCAGGCGATCACCCAGCCAGCCGCCCAACCCCAACAATGGCGCTTGCAGGAATCGGCCGGCGCGCCAGCCTTGAGCGACACGCAGGTGATCAATGACTTGAGCGAGCCGCATCGGCGCGGGCCCCACCACCGGCAGTACCAATGATTCGGCAGGCCACTGGCGTAACACGGCCAGCACCGCGCCGACCAGGTCGTCGATATGCACCGGCTGCAGTTGAGCGTTGAGGTCCAGCAATGGAATCAGCGGCCAGGGCGACAGCCCCGCCAACCAGGCGCTGCTGGCGCCCCCCTCGCCCACCACCAGCGAAGGCCGCAGCACCACGGCGGGTACGCCAACGCTCAGCAGATAGTCGTCAGCAGCGCCTTTGCTGGCCAGAAATGGCACATCCGATTGCGCTGAGGCGCCGAGGGCAGAGATCTGCAACACTCGCACACCGTGATGGGCGGCCAGATCAAACAGCGCGCGGGCGCCCTGATCCTGGACACGGCTCAGCTCAGCCGCATCCACGCTCAGCAACCCCGCCGCATTGATGACTAAATCGACCGACTCAGGAAACACCCAGCAACCTGGGTCGGCAGCCAACCGGCCCACATCCAGCGCCTGCCATTGCACCCCTGCCCAGCCCTGATTTACAGGCTTGCGACACGTCGCGATCACACCGTGCCCGGCCTGCTGCAGAGCGCGCAGCAAGTGGCCACCGACAAAACCGGTGGCGCCGACAAGCAGAATATTCATCCCGTTAAACCGGCTTGGCGCCCATCAACCCGGCAATCGCTACAAACCCCACCAGGCTGACCACCGCCAGCACCAGGGTGAAATTCAGGCTACCGCCCTCGCCCTTACGCAGGCGATTAAGCCGCGCCACCAGCCAGAACCACGCCAGCGCGGCCACGGTGTAGAGAATGCTGGAACCCAAAATCCAGGTTTGCCCCAGCGGCCAGCCGAGCAGATGCACCAGCCACCAGCCGGTGAACGGCATGCTGACCACGCAAACCCCCATCAGCAACCACACGAACGCCCACGGGCGCTGCACGGTAACCGTCGGGCCGGCGCTGCGTTTGCGCCAGGCCAGTACCGCCAGCCCGAGGCCGCTGAGCAACAGCAACACGGTGGCGGTGATGTGAATAACCTTGAGGGTGGTCAGCGTTTCCATGGTCTTGATTCCTTAAAGGCCGCCCAGTCAGCGTAGTCGCTCAACCGAGGAACAGCTGGTAAGCCGGGTTTTCGCTTTCATCCCAATACGGGTAGCCGATTTCTGCCAACGCAGCCGGCACCAGGTGGCGCTCGTCCGCCGGCACTTGCAGGCCTGCGACCACACGGCCGTCGGCTGCGCCGTGGTTGCGATAGTGGAACATCGAGATGTTCCAGCGCCCGCCTAATTTGTTAAGAAAGTTGAACAGCGCGCCCGGACGCTCGGGGAACTCGAAGCGAAACACCAGCTCGTCGCTGACTTTGGCCGCATGCCCGCCAACCATATGGCGAATGTGCAACTTGGCCAGCTCGTTTTCGGTCAGGTCCAGCACTGGGAAACCCTGACTGGTGAGGCTGGCGATCAACGCGCTGCGCGGGTCGTTTTCCGGATGAGTCTGCACACCCACGAAGATGTGCGCCTCGCGGCCGGAGTGGTAGCGGTAATTGAATTCGGTGATCTGGCGCTTGCCCACGGCCTCGCAGAACGCTTTGAAGCTGCCCGGCTGCTCGGGGATGGTCACGGCGATGATGGCTTCGCGGCCTTCACCCAGTTCGGCGCGCTCGGCCACATGGCGCAGGCGGTCGAAGTTGACGTTGGCGCCGGAGTCGATGGCCACCAGGGTCTGCCCGGTCACGCCACGGGTTTCCACGTATTTCTTGATGCCCGCTACGCCCAGCGCGCCCGCAGGCTCGGTGATGGAGCGGGTGTCGTCGTAGATGTCCTTGATGGCCGCGCAGATTTCGTCGGTGCTGACGGTGATTACTTCGTCTACATAGTCTTTGCAGATATCAAAGGTGTGCTGGCCGATCTGCGCTACCGCCACGCCATCAGCAAAGATGCCGACGGTCGGCAGCACTACGCGCTCGCCTGCGGCCATGGCGGCTTGCAGGCAGTTGGAGTCGTCCGGCTCGACGCCGATGATCTTGATTTCCGGGCGCAGGTATTTCACATACGCCGCAATCCCGGCGATCAGGCCGCCGCCGCCCACGGGTACGAAAATCGCGTCCAAAGGCCCAGGGTGCTGGCGCAGAATCTCCATCGCCACGGTGCCCTGCCCGGCAATGGTGTGCGGATCATCGTAGGGGTGAATGTAGACGTAACCTTTTTCGTCGACCAGTTTGAGCGAGTAGGCCAGGGCTTCCGGGAAAGAATCACCGTGCAGCACCACTTTGCCGCCCCGCGAGCGCACGCCTTCAACCTTGATTTCCGGAGTGGTCTTGGGCATCACGATGGTGGCTTTCACCCCCAGCACCTTGGCCGCCAGGGCCAGGCCCTGGGCGTGGTTGCCCGCCGAGGCGGTGACCACACCGCGCGCGCGTTCTTCGGCGCTCAGTTGCGTGAGTTTGTTGTAGGCACCGCGAATCTTGAACGAGAACACCGGCTGCAAGTCTTCACGCTTGAGCCAGACCTTGTTGCCCAGCCGCTCGGAGAGCTGGCGAGCGGTCTGCAAGGGGGTTTCTACGGCAACGTCGTAAACGCGCGAGGTAAGGATCTTTTTGACGTACTGTTCAAGCATCGGCGGGAATCACTGGGCGAGTTGGGCAGGGCCAAGGAGTCTAACCCGGCTTTTGGCCGGGCGACCACACGAATCCCGAGGTTTTGTTGGGTTATACTCGCCGCCCTCGATAACTCCCCGCCCGTTCCGGAGCCCGCATGACCCAGGATCAACTCAAACAGGCAGTGGCCCAAGCCGCCGTCGATTTAATCCTTCCTAAACTCGACGATAAAAGCATCGTCGGTGTCGGCACCGGCTCCACCGCCAACTGCTTTATCGACGCGCTGGCCCAGCACAAGGGCGCATTCGATGGCGCCGTGGCCAGCTCCGAAGCCACCGCCGCGCGCCTCAAAGGCCATGGCATTCCGGTGTACGAGCTCAATACCGTGAGCGACCTGGAGTTCTACGTCGACGGCGCCGATGAAAGCGATGAGCACCTGAACCTGATCAAAGGCGGCGGCGCAGCCCTGACCCGCGAGAAGATCGTTGCAGCCGTGGCCAAGACCTTTATCTGCATCGCCGACGCCAGCAAGCTGGTGCCGGTGCTCGGCGCCTTCCCGCTGCCGGTGGAAGTCATCCCGATGGCCCGCAGCCACGTGGCCCGCGAGCTGGTGAAACTGGGCGGCGACCCGGTGTACCGCGAAGGCGTGTTGACCGACAACGGCAATATCATCATTGATGTGTTCAACATGCAGATCACCAATCCGGTGGAGCTGGAGACGCAGATCAATGCGATCGTCGGCGTGGTGACCAATGGCCTGTTCGCGGCGCGCCCGGCGGATGTGTTGCTGTTGGGTACTTCTGAAGGCGTTAAAACCCTTAAAGCCTAAAACGCACGGCCTGGCTTTATGTGGGAGCTGGCTTGCCTGCGATAGCATCACCTCGGTCTGACTTAAAGACTGAGGCGTCTGCATCGCGGGCAAGCCCGGCTCCCACACAAGCCAGCTCCCACAGGAGGCCTCATCGTTTAGAAGATCCATGTAACAAAACCGCTACTTTTCGCAGCACCCCCGCCCAAAACCGTGCGCCACGTCACGGCATCCCACGCCTTTATTGGTATCAAATCCGTTACAAATTACAGCCAGGCGACCCACGCGTTTAACAATGCGCCACTTCGCGCTCGCCCAGGGAATGAGGCGCGCATTGTGCAAAGGGTCTGGGCTGGAAAACCTCAATCACCTCAAGGAAGACCTTGTGATAAAGCCCCTAGCCCTCGCGATCAGCGTGGTCGGCAGCCTGCTGTCGGCACAAACCCAGGCCTACGATTACGGCCAGCACGCCAATACCACCCTGGAAAAGCTGATCAACGATTACCCCGGCCGGTATCGCGGCACGGCCAATTTCGCCGGCGCGGCGGATTGGATGCAAAGCCAGATGGGTTCGGCCTACAGCCTCAGTCGCCAGAACTTCACCTGGAACAACGGCAGCCGTGCCTCGCAAAACGTGGTGGCCTATGCTGCCGGCACTAAACCGCAATACGTGGTGATTGGCGCGCACTTTGACACCTACTTTGGCCGCCCGACCCTGCAAGGCCTGGACGACAACGGCTCCGGCGCCAGCGTGCTGACCGAAGTGGCGAAGAACCTTGGCGGTTTGCAGCTGGAAAACGGCCTGCAAGTGGTCGCCTTCGGCGCCGAAGAAGAAGGCCTGCGCGGCTCCAAGGCCTTTGTCGACTCACTCAGCGCCAGCCAACGCGCGAACATGCTGGCGATGATCAACCTCGACAGCCTGATCACCGGCGACATGATGTACGCCCACGCCGGCCAGAACAGCACCGCCAACCCCGCGCTGGCATCGCTGCGCGAACACACCTTCCAGATCGCCAAGGAATTGAACATTCCATTGTTCACCAACCCCGGCCTGGACGCGCAATACCCCAAAGGCACGGGCTGCTGCAGTGATGGCGAGCCGTTCGAACCGCTGAATATCCCGATTTTGTACATCGAAGCCACCAACTGGGAGCTGGGCGATCTGGACGGCTACACCCAGACCAACAACCCGAAAATCCCCGGCGGTTCCACCTGGCACGACCCGGCAGAAGACAACAAAACCGTGCTGACCAATGCCTTCGGCCAGGAACGCATCGACCAACGCCTGCGCGATTACTCGCGCCTGCTCAGCCGCCTGGTGCTGGAGCTGACCAACGCCGACCTGCTGGCCTCGACCGCCTCGGGCGGCGCCGTTGCACGCAATATGCAGGACAACCTGCAACGCCAGCATCAGGCCATGGTGCGCCTGCATGATCGCCGTTGGTTGACCTTGCAAGCAGCCAGCCGTGAGGTCGGAAGCTTCGACGGCGAAATCGGCATGGACGGCGAATACACCCCCGACAGCGGCTTCGACAGCTCGCTCAACCGTGACGCCCGACGCCTGGGCGTGCACGCCTTGGGCGACTATCAGCTCACCTCCAACCTGAACATCGGCGCCAGCCTCAGTTACCTCAATGGTCGTGACAAGCTCGAGCAACGCGGCAAACTCGACAGTGACACCTGGCAGGCCGCGGTCTATGCCTTGCTCAACGATGGCGGGCCAAGCTGGCTGGCGGGCGATGTGAGCGTCGGCCATACGCGTTTTGAGGCCAAGCGCAACCTGCTGATCCAGGCCAATGGCGGGCCGGTGCTGCTCAATCAGCAACTGAGCGGCAATACCGACGCGCTGTCCTTGGGCGCGCGCGTACTCGGCGGTTATGACTTCGACTTCGGCGCAATCAAGAGCGGGCCGTTCGCCGGGCTGGATTACAGCCACTCGCGCATCGATAAATTCCACGAGAAACAGAACCTGCGCACGGCGCTGGAGTACGAAGAACAGTCTTTCGATTCCCTGGAAGCCAGCCTCGGCTGGCGCGTGCGCGGTGCCGTCGCCCTGCCCTATGGCTTAAGCCTGCTGCCTTACGGCGACATCGCCTGGGTCAAGGAACTGGCTGACGGGCGCCTCGATGACCTGCGATTGACCGCCCGCGCCGATGGCCAGGCACGCACCGCCAAGCTGGGTTCCGTGGACAAGAGCTTTGGCCGCGCACAAATCGGCAGCCAGTTGGCGATCACCCCGCAGCTGGGTGTGTACGCCGAGGTCAACAGCCGCCTTGGGCATGCCGAGGGCAGCCAGACCGGCTACTCCCTGGGCGTGCAATGGATGTTTTGATCAGGGCTTTTTGAACACATAAAACAGGTTCGGCTCGCTGACCAGGTACAGCGAGCCCTCGTCATCCATGGCGATCCCTTCGGCCTGAGGCACACGTTTTTTCAGGCCATGGCGCCCATTGAGCAGGGAAAGACTGCTCAACGGGCGACCGTTGATGTCCAGCTCCAAAACCAGGAACGACTCATCCGACAGCGCCAGCAAATGTCCGCTGCGCTCGTCGTACTGCAGGCTCGACAGGTCACGCACAAACAACCCGGCATCGCGCTTGGGGTTGTTGATCACATGCACCGAGTAGGTTTTTTCCGGTTTGAAGTGGGGAAACCCGTGTACCTCGTAAATCAGCATCGGGTCGCGCTCCTTGGCCACGAACAGGCGCTTGCCCACCGAGTCGTAAGCCAGCCCCTCGAAACCCTTATTGCCGCCAAGGTGTACGCCCAGGGTCATCTGCTCCGCATCGGCGGCGTCGAGAAATTGGGTGTCGTCATTCACGTGCACCTTGATCAGCCGCTGCTGGGCTTCATCGCTGATCACATAAATGTTGTCACTGATGAACTCCACCGCCTCGGCATCGCCAAAGCCCACCAACGGGATGCGCCGCAGGATCCTGCCGTCCAGCGACAGCTCGATCAGCTCGGCGTTTTTGTTGGTCACCGTAAACAGGCTTTTGCGTATCGGGTCGTACGTGAGGGCCGAGACATCATCGTCGAGCCCTTCGATAACCTTGGCTTCCAGGCTGACCCGGTAATCATTCAGGCCAATGGAGCGTTCATCGACAGGATGGCGCCAGTGTTGAAGGTTGAACCAGGCCCGCTCGAACAAGCGAAAGTTCTGCGCGACCGCCCCGGCAATCACCAGGGCGAGCAGCAACAGGGTAAAAAACGCGGGTTTGGGGCGGGCGAGTCGACGCATCAGGCAAGCTCAAGTCAAAAAGTGGCGAATAAGTATCACGCCCGTCTGAATTTAAACTTAAACGCAGTCGACTGTCTGGCGAATGCCGCTGATAGCGAAGTATCCGACGTAATCGTCGGCTATTTCTGCTTCTCGAAACGATAGAACAGATTCGGTTCACTGACCATGTACAAGGTGCCGGCTTCGTCCATGGTCACACCTTCAGCACGCGGGATGGTATTTTTCAGGCCATTGAAGCCACCGAGCAGGGTCATGAAGCTGACTTGCTCGCCGTGCTCGTCCAGCTCCAGCAGCAGGTGGGAATCGGCCGACAACGCCAGCAAATGCCCGGTGCGCGGGTCGACGGCCAAGGCCGAGAGATTGCGCATGTCCAGCTCGGTGCTGGCGACCTTCTGCTTATCGCCGGTCAGCGTGGCGCCATCGCTTTTCCAGGTGAACAGCGCCGGTGGGCGCTCTTCGCCGAGCACGACCTGCTGGTTGCGCTTATCCCAGGTCACGCCTTCAAATGCCTTGTTCTGGTCCTTTGAGGGGCCCAGGTCATAGTGCTTGAAGTCGGCATAGTTCAGTTGCTGAGTGCTGGCGTCAACGTTCACCACACTCAGGGTGTGCATGCGCTCGTCGACAATAGCCATCAGGCCGTTTTCCATCACTGTCACGCCTTCCGGATTGCTCCAACCGTTGAGCGGCATCTTGCGCAGCACGTCGCCTTGCAGGTTCAGCTCAACCAGGAAAGGGTTTTTGCCCATCACGGAAAACAGGGTTTTGGTCTGCGGGTTGTAGGACAGGTCGGAAGCCTCATCCTTTTCCATGCCCGGCAGCAATTTGCCATCGATCACCGCATGGTAATCCGGCAGCCAGACGCTGGCCTGGCGTTCGGCAGGGGTTTCGAAGCGCTCAGCGAGCCACAGCACCCCACGGTCGTCCCAGTGCATCGCCCAGGCAATGCCGTAAACAATGGCCCCGACCAGAAACAGCCAGGAATACCAACGCAGGGCAAAACGTGAACGGGGCTTGGAAGTGAGGGTAGGCAGGGACACGGCCATTGAGCGCTTTTCCGCAGAGTCAGCTTTAGGTGATAGCACAGGATCAACAAGCCCGCGCGCAGGAGGCTGGTGATTATCCGGATGGCGTGTGAAAAAAATGCAAAACGCCTCGGATTTTGAGGACGTACACAAACAAATGTGGGAGCAGATTTGTGTGGGAGCCAGCTCCCACACAAGCCCGCTCCCACATTTTTGACCGTTTTGCCTGGTGCTTAGCGAACGACGCTTTCGAAGCGGCTGCCGCCACCCAATTCCAGCACCAGCTCATCGCCGACATTCAACGGGCCTACACCGGCTGGAGTGCCGGTGAGGATCACGTCGCCCGCCTGCAGCGAGAAGCAGCCGGCCATGTGCTGGATCATCGGGACGATCGGGTTGAGCATCTGCGAGCTGTTGCCGTCCTGACGCACTTCGCCGTTGATGGTCAGGCGAATGCCGATATCGGTCACGTCGGCAAAGGTGCTGCTGACCACAAAGGGGGCAATCACGGCGGCGCCATCGAAGGACTTGGCGATTTCCCACGGCAAGCCTTTGGCTTTCAGCTCGGCCTGCTTGTCGCGCAGGGTCAAATCCAGGGCCGGAGCGAAGCCGGAAATGGCATCCAGCACTTCTTCACGGCTGGGCTTGGTCGACAAGGGTTTGCCGATCAATACCGCGATTTCCGCTTCGTAGTGCACCGAACCGCGTTCGGTCGGAATGGCGAAACCGCCTTCCAGCGCAACCACGCAACTGCCCGGCTTGATGAACAGCAACGGCTCGGTCGGCACCGGGTTGTCCAGTTCCTTGGCGTGTTCGGCGTAGTTACGCCCGATGCACACCACTTTGCCCAGGGAAAAGTGGATGTTGGTGCCGTCGACATACTTGTGCTGGTAGCTCATGAAACGACTCCTTCAGGGCGGTTAAACAGCGAAGATCTTGCCAGGGTTCATGATCCCGTTCGGGTCGAACACCGCTTTCACTGCTTTCATGTATTCGATTTCAACCGGGGAACGGCTGTAAGTCAGGTAATCGCGCTTGGTCATGCCCACGCCGTGTTCGGCGGAGATCGAGCCGTTGTACTTCTGGACGGTCTCGAACACCCACTTGTTGACGGTAGCGCACTTGGCGAAGAACTCGTCCTTGCTCAGGTTTTCCGGCTTGAGGATGTTCAGGTGCAGGTTGCCGTCGCCGATGTGGCCGAACCACACGATTTCGAAGTCAGGGTAGTGTTCGCCGACGATCGCATCAATTTCCTTCAAAAACGCCGGTACTTTGGAGACGGTGACCGAAATGTCGTTCTTGTACGGCGTCCAGTGGGAAATGGTCTCGGAGATGTACTCGCGCAGTTTCCACAGGTTGTGCAGTTGGGTTTCGCTCTGGCTCATCACGCCGTCCAGCACCCAACCCTGCTCCACGCAATGCTCGAAGGTTTCCAGAGCGTGGTTGGCGACCTCTTCGGTGGTGGCTTCAAATTCCAGCAGCGCGTAGAACGGGCAGTCGGTTTCAAACGGCGCCGGCACGTCGCCACGGCCCATGACCTTGGCCAGGGCTTTGTCGGAGAAGAACTCAAAGGCAGTCAGGTCCAGCTTGCTCTGGAACGCGTGCAATACCGGCATGATCGAGTCGAAATCAGTGGTGCCGAGTACCATGGCGGTGAGGTTTTTCGGCGCACGGTCCAGGCGCATGGTGGCTTCGACCACAAAGCCCAACGTACCTTCGGCGCCTATAAACAGCTGGCGCATGTCGTAGCCGGTGGCGTTCTTGATCAGGTCGCGGTTCAGTTCCAGCACGTCACCCTTGCCGGTGACCACCTTCATGCCGGCCACCCAGTTGCGGGTCATGCCGTAGCGAATCACCTTGATCCCGCCGGCATTGGTGCCGATATTGCCGCCAATCTGGCTCGAACCCGACGAAGCGAAGTCCACCGGGTAGTACAGGCCTTTTTCTTCGGCGACGTTCTGCAGTTGCTTGGTGACCACGCCCGGCTGGCACACGGCGGTGCGGTCGGTGAGGTTCACGTCGAGGATCTGGTTCATGTAGTCGAACGAGACGACCACTTCGCCATTGGCCGCCACCGCAGCGGCCGACAGGCCGGTACGCCCGCCCGATGGCACCAGCGCCACCTTGTGTTCATTGGCCCAACGGACGATGGCCTGCACCTGCTCGATGGTCTTGGGGAACACGATAGCGGTCGGCGCGGGGGCGAAGTGCTTGGTCCAATCCTTGCCGTAAGCCTCCAGGGAGTCTGCATCGGTCAGCACTTTGCCGGGCTCAACCAGGGTCTTTAGCTCATCAATCAGGGCAGGATGGGTCATCGACGGAACTCTCGAACAATTCATGGTCATCCTGAGAACGCTTCACGTCGCAGGAATGGGTGTTTAGCGGGGCACGTATGCTAGCATACCGCCCCCGCAGGACAGAGCCCAAGGGCGTTTCTGCGGTGACGGCTTTCCTGCCGTCCGGGTCAGCTTGCGCTGCTCGATTCCCTGCCATTTTTCTCCGGGATACAGGTTTACGCAGATGAGCAAGACTTCTCTCGATAAGAGCAAGATCAAGTTCCTTCTTCTGGAAGGCGTCCACCCATCGGCTGTCGACGTACTGAAAGCCGCTGGGTACTCCAGCATTGAGTACATCACCAGTTCTCTGCCGGAAGCCCAGTTAAAGGAAAAGATCGCCGACGCGCACTTTATCGGCATTCGCTCCCGCACTCAGCTGACCGAAGAGATCTTCGACCACGCCAAAAAACTCGTGGCCGTCGGCTGTTTCTGCATCGGCACCAACCAGGTCGACCTTAATGCTGCGCGCGAGCGCGGCATCGCGGTGTTCAACGCTCCGTACTCCAACACCCGTTCCGTTGCGGAACTGGTGCTGGCCGAGGCGATCCTGTTGCTGCGCGGCATTCCTGAGAAAAACGCTTCCTGCCACCGTGGCGGCTGGATCAAAAGCGCGGCCAACTCCTTCGAAATCCGTGGCAAGAAGCTGGGTATCGTCGGTTACGGCTCGATCGGCACGCAGCTGTCGGTACTGGCCGAAGGCTTAGGCATGCAGGTGTTCTTCTACGACACCCTGACCAAGCTGCCGTTGGGCAACGCCACCCAGGTGGCGAGCCTGACCGAGCTGCTGGGCATGTCTGACATCGTCACCCTGCACGTACCGGAAACCGCTGAAACCCAGTGGATGATCGGCGAGAAGGAAATCCGCGCCATCAAGAAGGGCGGCATCCTGATCAACGCGGCACGTGGCACTGTGGTTGAGCTGGACGCCCTGGCCGACGCGATCAAGGACAAGCACCTGATCGGCGCCGCTATCGACGTGTTCCCGGTAGAGCCACGCTCTAACGACGACATCTTCGAAAGCCCGCTGCGTGGCCTGGACAACGTGATCCTGACGCCGCACATCGGCGGCTCCACCGCTGAAGCCCAAGCCAATATCGGCCTGGAAGTGTCGGAAAAGCTGGTCAAGTACAGCGACAACGGTACCTCGGTGTCTTCGGTCAACTTCCCCGAAGTGGCGCTGCCGGCTCACCCTGGCAAGCACCGTCTGCTGCACATCCACCAGAACATTCCTGGCGTGATGATGGAGATCAACAAGGTCTTCGCGGAAAACGGCATCAACATCTCCGGTCAGTTCCTGCAGACCAACGAGAAGGTTGGCTACGTGGTGATCGACGTCGACGCCGAGTACTCGGACCTGGCGCAAGAGAAGCTGCAGCACATCAACGGCACTATTCGTAGCCGCGTGTTGTTCTAACGCTTTGAACGCTGCACAAAAAAGGGAGCCTTTCGAGGCTCCCTTTTTTTGTCTGAACAAATCTTACTTGACGGTAACCGTGATGACTTTGGAGGCTACAGTCGGGTTGAACTGCATGTGCAGTTTGTCGCCGGCTACCAGTTGCAAGGTGTGCTTGCCTGGGGTGAGGGTCAGCTCGGTTTCGGTCTGGGCCTTGCCGTAGTGGATCACGGTGTCGGTGGCCGGGATCGGCACGCTGGCGTCCGGCAGTTCTTTCTGGTCGATCAGCAGGTGGTGGTGGCCGGTGCCTGGGTCCTGGCTGGTGGCCGGGGCCAGTTTCAGGCCTTCCATGCCGAACTTCACAGTGAAGGTTTTATCGACGGTGGCGCCGTCTTTGGGCGACACGATAAAGACTTTGGCGCCTTCCGGTGGCGCGCTGCGCGGGATACCGTCGGCAGCTGTGGCCAACATCGAAGCACCCAGCAAGAGGCTGGCCAGGGTTGCACGGGACAAAAGGGCTTTCATTCGCTTCTCCAGTTTTACGGTGAAATCTGTAGGGTTATGACAACTTCGCGACAAATTGCTGTCCAAGGCACTCAACACCATAGCAAGCGATGCTCAATGGCGCCTCGCACGCACAAATTCTTTAGGAGCGACCATGCGCTTTGTGCCTGGCCTTGTACTTTTACTGCCTCTGTTGAGCCCACTGGCTCACGCCGAACTGATCGATGACGTGTTTGATCGCGGCGAACTGCGCATTGCCCTGGAGGCCAACACCCCGCCTTACAACTTCAAGGACGGTGACAAGCTAACCGGTTTTGAAGTGGAGTTGGGTGAACAATTAGCCAAGGAAATGGAGGTTCGCCCCTCGTTCATCACCGTCGATGACGCCGACCTGTTGCCGGGTGTGGAAAGCGGCAAGTTCGACGTGGCTATTAACCATATCGCTATGACTGCCGCGCTGCAGGATCGGTTCGATTTCAGTGAGGCCTATAAGCATACACCTGAGCTGGCCATTCCATTCCAAAAGGGCAACCCGGCATTCAAAAGCAGCCTGGACAATGCATTGCAGCGGGTGAAGGCCGATGGCCGCTTGAAGGCGCTGACGCAGAAGTGGTTTGCACCTGAGTGAAACACAGTCGTTGTGGGAGCTGGCTTGCCTGCGATGGCGGTGAGTCAGTCAGCAGATGAGCTGGCTGCAAGACCGCTATCGCAGGCAAGCCAGCTCCCACATTTGATCTGGGTTGAACCTCAAAGTTGTGCCAGGGCAATTGCCGCCTCGGGCAACTCCAGCTCACTGAACACCCGCACGCCATGGCGCTTGAGCAGCGCCGCGGTCACGCCTTCGCCGCTGACCTTTACGCCGCTGAAGGTGCCGTCATAGGTCAGCAGGTTGCCGCAGGACGGGCTATTGGCCTTGAGAATCGCGATGCGGATGTTATGCCGCTGCGCCAACGCCAGGGCCTGGCGGGCGCCGTCGAGGAAGGCGGCGCTGAAGTTTTCGCCCTCGGCCGTCAGCACTTGCGCACGCCCTTCCCATACATCTATACCCTGCCCGCCGGCGATCTCAGCGGGAGGCCGCGGTGTCGGCAAACCGCCTGACACTTCCGGGCAGATCGCAACCACGCGGCCTTCGGCCTGCCAGGCCGCCAATTGATCGAAGGGGCCGCTGGCGCCACCGTCGTAGCGCACCTTGTGCCCGAGCAGGCAGCGACTGATCAGAATCTTTTCCATGTTTAAAACGGCTCGTTACCGCGTCGGCGAAACCAGCCGGTCAGGGACAGGCGTTCACGCGTGGCGGGCAGGACTTCGTGGGGCACCTCCCCCGACAGGAACACCACCAGGCTACCGCCGGTGGGCACCACATCGTATTCCACGCCGCCCTTGAGGTACATGCGCAACTGGCCGCCATGCTCAGGCAACCAGGCCTCATTCAAATAAACCACTGCCGAGACCATGCGCCGGTCATCGTCGCGAAAACGGTCCAGGTGCTTGAGGTAAAACGCCCCTGGCGGGTACATCGCGAAGTGGCTTTCGAAATCTTCCAGGCCCAGGAACAGGCTGCAGTTCATGGCCAGGCGCAGGCTGTCCATCACGCTCATGTAGGTCTCGCAGACAGCGGCGTCGCCCTCCTCCAGCCACTGGATATGGTCACCGCGAATGCCCTCGCGTATCTCCTGCGCGGGTCCGCGTCCTACAGCCGCCGGAGCCAATTCACCCTCAGCCGCACGTTTACGGCACTCAGCCGCCAACTCCAGGGTCAGAGCCTGGGGCAGGAAGCCGTTCTGCTGCGACCAACCTTTTTCGGCCAGGTCGTCGACGATGCGTTGCAGCAGCGGGTGTTCGAGGGATATTTGCATGGCGCGCATAGTATCCATACGCCTATGAATCCGACAGAGCCGCCGAGCGTCTGAACACACTTTAGTCAGGTGACTGATAGGATTTCTCGACAAATCCTACGCCCGACACGGACAATAGTGGCCGACTGACAGGAGTCCCTATGCGTCGTTTGTTTTTTTCCTTGCTGATGTTCTGCGTTTTGCCCGCTTGGGCAGACGGCCATGACCAGTTGTACAAGGTCGCCGGCTGGGCCGAACAACGTGCGCATTTCAATGACGCCCTCAGTGCCGCCCAGCAACGCTACCGCAATAGCCTGCCGCCGGCGGTGTACCAGGCGCTGGTGGACAACAGCAATAAACGCTTCGCCGCCCAGGCCATGGATCAGCGGGCCGAGGCGCAATTGCGCAAAAACCTGACGGATCCGAAACCGGCCCTGGCGTTTTTCCAGTCACCATTGGGTCGCAAAATCGTCGCCGCCGAACTGCTGGCCACGCGCCGCGACCAACTGGCGAAAAATGCCAAGGGCCTGCCGCACATTGAAGCCGACGCCACCCGCAGCCTGATCATCGGCCACCTGGCCCAGGCGCTGCCGGCCCGCGAAGCCGGTGCGGAAGTCAGCCTGGCGATTGCCGGCGTGGCGGCCGACAGCTTGAGCCAGATGATTCCCGGCCTGTTGGGCGGCGGTCAGGCGCAAGGCATGTTGAACGGTCAGCGTGAGCGGCTGATGCAGCAGATCGGCAATGACCTGAACAACACGCTCCTTTACGTCTACCGAGATTTGTCCGACCCGGAGCTGGAGGAGTTCGCTACGTTCGCCGAGTCGCCTGAAGGCCGGGCGTATTACAAGGCGGCGCTGGCGGCGATTCGTGCAGGGTTGGCGGTCGGCCAGAGCACTTCAAGCCTGACGCAATAAGTAATGTGGAAACAGGCTTGTGTGGGAGCTGGCTTGCCTGCGATGGCGGCGTGTCAGTTAACACCGCTATCGCAGGCAAGCCAGCTCCCACATTTGAACGGTGTTACTTCAGTTGGTCGGTGAGGAATTCGAAGTACTCTTCGCGAATCTCAGGAATCTCATTGGCCAAGTGATGCCGACCACGCGGCAGCATCAACACCTGCGGCTGGTCGAACTTGCTCCGCAGCACCTGCAAGTTGTGCTGCCAGTCCACCGTCATGTCTTCCTCACCCTGCACGATCACCGGCCGCCGTGGGCTTTGCGGCGCGGCTTCGATGCGTTTGATCCAACGCGCCAGCGCGCCCACCCAAGCGGTCGGCAATTGGCGCGGCTGTAACGGATCAGCTTCCAGAAAGGGTTTGAATTTGGGATCGTGGGTGTTCTCGCTGAACCGTCGTGCAATGCCTTTGACGAACGGGCGCAGCAGGTAATAGCTGACCTGCGACCAACCCCACGCACGCGGCCGTACCAGGGGCGAGAGCAGGAAGGTCTTGCCTTGGGCCGGGCTGTCGGCGCCGTGGTTGAGCAGATGGTCCACCACCACCGCGCCGCCGGTGCTTTGCCCGAACAGGTGCCACGGTTGCGGCAGTTGCAAGCTGTGGGCCTGCGCAAACAGCGCCTGCACCACGTCCTGGTACACCGCAAAATCGTCAATGCTGGCGCGCGCGCCACTGGAAAGCCCGTGGCCCGGCAAGTCGCAGGCGACCACCACAAAACCTTGATCCAGCGCCCAGTCCACCACATGCCGGTACAGGCCCATATGGTCGTAGAAGCCGTGGTACATGAACATTGTCGCCACCGGCGCCGCCGGCCACCACACCTGCGCTACCACCTGGAAGCCATCCACCTCAAAACGACCCAAACGGCTTACGACGGGTACTTTGCGCGCCGCCAGGTCCAGCCCATAGAAACGCTGGTAGACCCGCGCCTCGGCGCTGAGCGGTTGCGCATCCACCAGCGGCCGCAAGCTCTCGCGCAGATGATCGGGGTCAAAACTCACAGGCATAAAGGCTTCCAGACTGACGGTGAAGATGAATATCGAGCTGCGATATTCATCTGTCAGGGCAAGCATGGCAAGCTACGCGACCTTCGAGGATAGTTCCGAATGCGACAACCCTACCGCTCTGCCTTGTTTGCCGGCCTGCTGTTGGTCATCTGCGCCGGCGTGCTGTGGGCGGCATATGACTGGTTCCAGGGCCGCTATTTACGCGCATTCAGCGAACACACTGCGGTGTTTTCCGGTGATGCCCTGCGCCTGCCCGCCGAACTGGCAGGCCCAGGCCCGATTCGCCTGGTGCACTTCTGGGACCCGGCCTGCCCCTGCAACGTCGGCAACCAGCAGCACCTGGGCGAACTGATCGAGCAATACGCGCCCCAGGGCGTCGAGTTTTATGCCCTGCAAAAGGCCGGCAGCCACGGCCAACTGCCCGACAATTTGCGCAAAATGAAACCGCTCGATGCCCTGCTCGGCGCCGACCAAGTGCCGGCGACTCCGGCCGTTGGCATTTGGGATCGCAGTGGCAAACTCGCGTATTTCGGGCCGTACAGCGAAGGGCTGACGTGCAACTCGAGCAACAGTTTTATCGAGCCTATCCTCAAAGCCCTGGAGGCCGGGCGCGACGTCGATGCCACTCACACCCTGGCGGTGGGCTGCTATTGCCAGTGGAGCAAGGCGTCAAACTGAACGCTGGCTGTTCGACCGGCAAACTCCAGTCACCCCGCCGGCAGGCTCCTGTATTGTAAGCGTCCAGTGACATTGCAAGCAGACACGAGACTCCATGAGCCAGTTAACCATCATCCTCTGGATGCTCAACGTTATCGTCGATACGTCCGGCCAACTGGCGTTCAAAGCCGCCGCCTCGGCCAGCGCCGAGCATGACGGCCTCGCCCACTGGAAACACATGCTCAAGCGCCCGTGGATCTGGCTTGGGGTGATCTGCTATGTCTTTGAATTCGTATTGTGGCTGGCGTTTCTCACGCTGGTGCCGTTGTCGGTCGGCGTGATGCTGGGCTCGATCAACATTGTGGTGATCATGATTGCCGGGCGCTTCCTGTTCAAGGAAAGCCTGAGTAAATGGCGGTTGATCGGCATCATGCTGATCGCCTGTGGCGTGACCGTCGTAGGGTTTGAATGATGAAACGTTTTTATATCCTGGGTTTTCTCGCGCTGATCATTTTCGACACCTTGGCGCAGGTCAGTTTCAAATTTGCCTCGGTGCATGCCGAACCGTTGACCATGGACGTCGCGTGGCTGGCCCGGGTGTTTGGCGCACCGTGGATCTACGGCGCCTTTGCCGGCTATATCGGCGCGTTTTTTACCTGGATGACTTTGCTCAAATACGCCCCGGTAGGCCCGGCGTTTGCGGCCTCGCACCTGGAGTTGATCAGCGTGACGCTGATCTCGGTCTGGCTGTTCGATGACACCCTGACCTGGCCGAAAATCATCGGCGGCGCACTGATCATCGCGGGCATCCTGTGCCTGGCGCGCAGTGAAGACAAAGAGAGCAAAACCGTCGAGGCCGAACCTTCGCAGCCACTGGTGTCATGAACAAGGAAATCCCGCCCACCGCTGGCCTGCCCTTGCGCGCGCGGGATTTGCTCAGTTTATCGGGCGACCTCGCCCAGTCGCTGGCCCGCCAGTTTTCGATTCCACTGCCTGCACTGCCCTGCTCCGGTACCGCCGCGCTGATCATCGCCCTGCGCGTGTTGCAGCAGCGCATGCCCGGCCGCACCCGGCTGATTGTGCCGGCGTACACCTGCCCGCTGGTGGCCTTGGCCGCGCATTACTGCCCGCCGTTGCGGGTGGTGCCCTGTGATTTGCAGCCCGCCAGCATTGACCTCGACGAGCAACACCTCAAGCAACTGTGCGACGACAGCACCCTGGCCGTGGTGGTCACCCACCTGGCCGGGCGCGTGGCCGATGTAGACGTCGCCAAGCGTCTTGCCGAATCAGTCGGCGCCGCGGTCATCGAAGACGCCGCCCAGGCGTTGGGCGCCCTCGACGATGGCCGCAGCGTCGGGCTTAAAGGCGACGTGGGGTTTTTCAGCCTGGCATTCGGCAAAGGCCTGACCACGGCCGAAGGCGGCGTGCTGTTCAGCCGCGACCCGGTGCTGCACCAGGCATTGCACCGCCAGTGCGCGCAGGACCTGCCCTTCAGCCTGCGCCGGGAGCTGCAACGCAGCGCCGAACTCTGGGCTTACGCGCTGCTTTACCAACCGCGCGGCTTGCACTACGTGTATGGCAACGCCTTGCGCACGGCGCTGGCACAGGGCGACGAAGTAGGCGCCGTGGGCGATGATTTTTCGATCAACGATATCCCGTTGCACCGCCTCGGCGGTTATCGGCAGAAGGTCGGCGCCGCCGCACTGGCGCGCTTGCCCGACTACTTGCAGCAAGGCCGTACCCGCGCCTTGCGCCGGGCAGCACGTTTGAATGACTTGCCCGGCGTCTCGGTGATCATGGACCGGCTGGGGCAGCAAGGCACCTGGCCGTTTTTGATGGTGCTGATGCCGACCGCACAGGCGCGTGATGCCGCCATGGCGCAACTGTGGACGGCCGGGCTGGGCGTGACGCGCCTGTTTATCCACACCTTGCCGGACTACCCCGCCGTCGCCCCTTTGCTGCAACCGGGCGGCGACATTAGCCAGGCCCAGGCGTTTGCCAGCCGCACACTGTCGATCAGCAACAGCCATTGGCTAACGGACGAACACTTCGAACGCGTATTCGCCCAGCTCAAAGTTATTGTCGCCACCCCTGATTGATACGGGCCACCAGCCGGCCATTCAACTCGTTCTGCTGTGCTTGCCAAATCTGCACCTGCGCCGGCGGCAGTTCTTCCTGGCCATCGGAGGCACTCAACCAGCGTTTGAACCTGCTCTCATAGTGGTAAGCCGAGACATCGCCGGTGATGTCCGCACCGATGATCCGGCGCTGGCAAGCGTCGATCAGGTCGTTCAGATGCTGCTCCAGGAACTCGCCCTGGTCCCAATTGGTGTTGACCACTTCGGGGCTCAGCACGTCTTTGTCGATGGACAGGTAAACCGGCAGCGAACGGTCGAACTGCGCCAGGAACGCACGCATCAGCTCATCGGCGTTGCTGAACGCACGGTTGCTGCGCCCGGCGCCGATCCAGTTCATCCAGCGCGTGTCGACGTTGACGTTCCAGTAGGTCAACTTGCGTTTGAGCAGCGGCGACCAGTGATTCTCCCAGGCGTGGCCCAGGCCGATATCCTGCGAACCGATGCCCAGCACATGCACATGCTCGACCTGGGGCAAGCGGCTGGCCCAGTAAACCCATGAGCCACAATGGATGCCGAACGGGTAGCGCATGTTGTCGGGGTGGTTGTCGCAGATGATCAGCTGAAATTTCTGCTGCGTCGGCAGGCGGTTCAGCAGCAGTTGGCTGAGGTGGTGATAATCGCCGCTGCCGGTGAACACACAGCCATAATCCCTGGGCATCTGCGTGTGCAGGGCGGTTTCCAGTTCCTTGAACTGCGCCCAGCGGCAACCGAAGCGGATTTTTTCCTGCCAGGCCTGCATGGGCAGGGTGATCGCGCCGGGAATGTCACTCACGGCACTGTCGAAATCGAGGATCAGCGGTGCGCGGTCCTGGCTCATTCGGGTTTCTCCTGCTGCCACTGCGCATCGCTTTCAAAGTAATGGCGGAAACGGTTGCCGAGCTTGCGCAGCAGCGGGTTGCGGATCCAGACCAAGTGGCGGGTGAACGTGAAGTCGGCGCCGAGGCTGGCCTTGACCTGCGGATCGGTCCAGCCCGCCACGTAAAATTTCAGCCCATTGGCCACGGCGTATTCCAGGTTCACAAACCAGCTGACGAAGTACAGGTTGAACTCCAACGCCTGCGGATAGTTGAGCCCGATGTACTTGTCGAGCAGCTTGTCGCCCTCTACGTAGCACAGGTTGTAGCCGATCAGTTCGTCGCAGTGCCAGTAACAGAACACCCGCCCGCTGCTGCCCGCATCGCGTAGCAGGCTGCTGAAAAATTCCGCGGTGAGCAGGTCAAAGTGAATCTCGCTCTGGTCGTACACCGCCTTGTACAGGCCGTACAACTGCGCAAGCCACGCCTCATCGTTAAAGCGCGCATCGCCAGTGTCGAGGACTTCCACCCGCAACGCTTCGCGGCTGCGCAGTTTGCGTCGGATATTGCGCCGACGGCTGTGGGACAAACGCGCCAGGTACTCGTCGATGTTGCTGAAGTTGATCGGCACATAGGCCAGCGCCTGGCCTTCCAGGCTGATAAAGCCGCGCCGGGTGCAGTCCTCGATCAAGGCTTGGGCGTAGCGGTTATCCGCCTCGCTCAGCAGCGGCGAGTCGCAGGGCACATCTTTGACGACCATGAGTTTGCGCTGCGGTGCGCACTCTTCTTGCAGCCACTGCGCGAGGTCCTGGGGCGGTACGTTGCGGGGCAATGGCGAATATTCGCTGACCGTGGTGCCGACAAAGCAGCTGTCGATGCGCAGCCACGCATTCCAAAGACCAAACCCGGGCCAGCCGCGCACACGGTTCACGAACTCGTCTTCAGCCGTCGTCAGCAGGTCGAATGGCGTGAAGAAGTACGGCAGGCCCTGGGCGGACAGCCGCGCGTCAAAGCCCTTTGGCGGGTGCTGCAAAAACCGGCCGATCAACGAGGGCGCTTCCAGACAGCACGCGTAGGCAACCTCGGCGCGGCTGGAGTCTGGGATAGGTGGCGTGGCGCAAGTCATGGAAAAAAGCTCAAAGATGACCGGCGCAATAGTAGCGACTCGACACATTCTGCACTTGAACCTCGGCTGTCGCTGCGGCATATCAGCATTTCCCGCAGCCCTCGCCAAACCGATTAGACTCCGTTGACCTTCAAGGTGACTGACTCAAGGACCGTCCATGAAACGCAGCCTGACCGTGCTCGCTATCCTGATTGCCGCCCTCTTGGCCGGCGCTGGCTGGTATGTCTACAGCAAGCAACCGACCCGCCAGGGCACCGAGACACTGGC
Source organism: Pseudomonas sp. FP2338 (assembly GCF_030687515.1). NCBI lineage: Bacteria > Pseudomonadati > Pseudomonadota > Gammaproteobacteria > Pseudomonadales > Pseudomonadaceae > Pseudomonas > Pseudomonas sp. FP2338. Next base: position 6,135,549 of record NZ_CP117436.1, read on the forward strand.
CAACCTGCAAGGCGCCGTCACGGTGCGTTATGACGACCGTGGCGTGCCGCACATTCGCGCCGAGAACGAGACCGACCTGTACCGCGCCCTGGGCTATGTGCATGCCCAGGACCGGCTGTTCCAGATGGAGATCATGCGGCGCCTGGCCCGTGGCGAGCTGGCCGAAGTGCTGGGGCCGAAGGTGCTGGAGACCGACAAGCTGTTTCGCAGCCTGCGCATTCGCGAGCGCGCCTTGAGTTACGTCGAGCACATGGATCACGACTCGGCAGCCTGGAAGGCCTTGCAAGCCTACCTGGACGGCATCAACCAATATCAGGACAGCCACGCCAGCCCCATGGAGTTTGACGTACTGGGCATCCCTAAACGACGCTTTACCGCCGAGGACACCATCAGCGTTGCCGGGTATATGGCCTACAGCTTTGCGGCCGCGTTTCGTACCGAGCCGCTGCTGACTTACGTGCGCGACCAGTTGGGCAGCGACTACCTGAAAGTCTTCGACCTCGACTGGCAACCCAAGGGCGCCCTCAACCTGGCTGCCGGCGACTGGAAATCCCTCGGTGCCCTCGCCGCCTTGAGCGACAAGGCCCTGGCCGATAACGGCTTGCCGCAGTTCGAAGGCAGCAACGCCTGGGCCATCAGCGGCAGCCGCACTAAAAGTGGCAAGCCGTTGCTGGCCGGCGACCCGCATATTCGTTTCTCGGTGCCGTCGGTGTGGTACGAGGCGCAGCTGTCGGCGCCGGGCTTTGAGTTGTACGGCTATCACAACGCACTGGTGCCGGTGGCGTTTTTGGGGCACAACCTGGATTTCGGCTGGAGCCTGACCATGTTCCAGAACGATGACCTCGACTTGATCGCCGAAAAGGTCAACCCGGACAACCCCAACCAGGTCTGGTACCACGGCCAATGGGTCAATCTGACCAGCAGCGAACAGCAGATTGCAGTCAAGGGCCAGGCGCCGGTGACGCTCACCCTGCGTCAGTCGCCCCACGGTCCGATCATCAATGATGTGTTGGGCGAGAATGCCGGCAGCACGCCGATTGCCATGTGGTGGGCGTTCCTCGACACCGAAAACCCTATCCTCGAAGGTTTCTACGAGCTCAACCGCGCCGACACCCTGGCCAAGGTGCGCGCCGCCGCCGCGAAGGTTTCGGCGCCGGGCCTGAATATCGTGTGGGCCAATGCCAAGGGCGATATCGGCTGGTGGGCGGCGGCGCAGTTGCCAATCCGCCCGGCCGGCGTCAACCCGGCATTCATTCTCGACGGCAGCACCGCCCAGGCCGACAAGCTGGGCTTCTACCCCTTCAGCGCCAACCCGCAGGAAGAAAACCCGGCCCGTGGTTATGTGGTGTCGGCCAACGCCCAGCCGGCCTCGCCCACTGGCATGGAGATCCCCGGTTACTACAACCTCGCCGACCGCGGCCAGCAGTTGAACACGCAGTTGAGCGACAAAAGCGTGAAGTGGGACGTGAACAACAGTCAGGCCTTGCAATTGGGTACCACCACCGCCTACGGCCCACGCCTGCTGGCGCCGCTGTTGCCGGTGCTGCGTGAAGTGGTCAAGGACCCGGCGCAGTTGAAACTGGTGGAGCAGCTCGCAAGCTGGAAAGGCGACTACCCGCTGGACTCCACCAGTGCCACGCTGTTCAACCAGTTCCTGTTCAACCTCACCGACGCGGCCTTCCACCCGAAACTGGGCAACGCGATGTTCAAAACCCTGATCACCACGCGGGTGATCGACGCCGCATTGCCACGCCTGGCCGCCTCAGCGGACTCGCCATGGTGGAACGGCAAGCGCGCCGACACGGTAAAACTCGCCTGGGACAACAGCCTGGCGCACCTCAAGGCCACCTTTGGCGATGACCCGTCGCAATGGCAGTGGGGCAAGGCCCACACCCTGACCCATGGTCACCCGCTGGGCATGCAGAAGCCGTTGGACAAGATTTTCAACGTCGGCCCGTTCCCGGCGCCGGGCACCCACGAAGTGCCGAATAACCAATCGGCCATGATCGGCCCTGCGCCGTGGCCCGTGACCTATGGTCCGTCGACCCGGCGCCTGATCGACTTCGCCGACCCGGCCCATGCGTTGACCATCAACCCTGTGGGGCAAAGCGGAGTGCCGCTTGATTCGCACTATGGCGACCAGGCGGAAACCTATATCGAGGGCGGGTACGAGCAGGCGCATTTCAGTGAGGAAGAGGTGACGGCGAATACCCGTGGCACGCTGAAGCTGTTGCCAGCCCGGTAACAGCCTGTAAACCCGATCAATGTGGGAATTGGCTTGTGTGGGAGCTGGCTTGCCTGCGATAGCATCAACTCGGTCCATCAGGCAGACCGAGTTGATGCTATCGCAGTTAGTCTGTGTTCGCCCGCATGCGCCCTGGCGCCTCGCCGTAGGTTTCCTTGAACTTCTTGCTGAACGCCGCCTGGGACTGGTAACCCACCTGCGCCGCGATATCCAGCAGGCTCAGGCGTGATTGGCGCAGCAGGTTGAACGCCAGCTCCATGCGCAGCTGCGTCAGCAGCACCCACGGCGACACGCCCGCGACTTTCACAAACGCCCGCATGAAGGTGGCCCGCGACATGGTGGCTGCCGCCGCCAGGCTGTCGATGGTCCACTCATGGCCGGGCTCGGCCAGCATCGCCTGCCAGGCTTTGCTCAGGCGTTTGTCGGCGAGCAAGGCGAAGGTGCCCGCCACCGGCGCCTGGCGGGTCAGCCAGGTGCGCAGGATCAGGGTGAACAAGGCCTGCGACAGCGCGTCGATAAACGAGCGTGCGCCCAGTTGCTGGCCGTCCGCTTCGCTGCGCAACAAGGCAATCAGCGCTGCCAATTGCCCATCGCCCTGCCACTGGCGGCTGGACACCACCAGGTAGTCCGGCAACGCACCGAACAACAACGACTGGCGGTTGTAGCGAAAGCTGCCGCAGAGCATGTCCACGTCCGGTTGCTCACCGCCCAGGCGGTGGATCGGCAACAGGCCGCCCTCGATGACGGTCTGCGCCACCGGTTTTACCCGCGCGCCCTGGCTGCGCACCAGGTGTGTCGCGCCACCCGGCATCAACAGAATGTCGCCCTCCGCCAGCGTCACCTGCTGGCCGCCCGACAACTCGGCATGGCAGGTGCCCGCCAGCACAATGTGATACGGCGCCACGCCCAGCGGCTCAGGCTCGTGGTCCATGGCCCACGCGCCCTGGAACTGGCAGCGCAGGTCCAGGCTGCCGCGCAGGTTGGCCAACGCAATCAGGGTGTCGATGGAGTTCATTTGCGAGCATCGGTCAAAAAGGTGAGTGGATCGAACAAAAGCGCCAAACCTGAACCGCGCACACTGGCTTCACACCCAACCCGTTCAGGAGTTACCGCAATGTTCAATAACTGGTCCAACTTGCTTGCTAACGTGAATAAAACCTTTGGCGCGCTGGGCAAGAGCAACCCGAAGATGGTCAAAGCCTACATGGCGCTGGGCGAGGCTGCCGAGGAAAACAACGTACTCGACGCCAAGACCCGTGAGCTGATTTCCATCGCCGTGGCCATCACCACGCGCTGCGACGGCTGTATCGCCGCGCATGCCGACGCGGCGATCAAGGCCGGCGCGACCCGCGAAGAAGTCGCCGCCACCCTGGCGACCGCCATCTCGCTGAATGCCGGTGCTGCGTACATCTATTCGCTGCGCGCGCTGGAAGCCTACGACACGCTCACACCGGCGCCGCAAAGTTAAGCCGGAACTGTTGCGGCGTCACGCCCAGCCGGCGGTTGAACACACTGCGCATGTGCTGGGCGTCACGAAAGCCGCATTGGTAGGCCACGGTTTTCAGCGGTGCGGGGCTGCTTTCGAGCATCACCCGCGCCGCATCCACTCGCGCTCGCTCGACAAACTCGGCGGGGGTTATGCGCGCTTCACGGGCAAACACCCGGGAAAAATTGCGTGCACTCATATTCGCAGCCCTGGCCAGATCGGCAATGCCCAAATCCCCGGTCAGGTTCGCCAGCACGTACAACTGCACCAACGCCACCGCCGAGGTGCTTTCGGCGTGGGGCGTGAGGAACGGGCTGAACTGCGACTGCCCGCCCGAGCGCTGAGTGAACACCACCAGGCGCTTGGCCACGCTCAGCGCGACTTCCGGGCCGTGGTCCTGGGCCAGCAGGAACAGCGACAGGTCGATGCCGGCCGTGACGCCCGCCGAGGTGTAGAGATTGCCGTCCTGCACGTAGAGGCGGTCGGCATCGACCTGGGCCGAGGGGCACAGACGCGCCAGGTCGGCGGCGTCGTTCCAATGGGTGGTGACGGTTTTGCCATCCAGCAATCCGGCACGGGCCAGCATGAAGGCGCCATTGCAGATTGAGCCGAAACGCTGTGCGCGGGCGGCGGCGCCGCGTAGCCAGTCATCAAACTGGGCGCCGAAATCCTCGAAGGGCAGCTGCGGGCCGCCGGCGACCAGTAGCAGGTCATAGGCTTGCAGGGCGTCGAGGTAGTGCCGATGGGCCTGCAATGCCAGGCCGTTGGAGGCTGCCATGGCGCCGTGGCCCAGGCCGATCACTTCAAGCTGATAATGCTCTTCGGGCGGCAGGAAACGGTTGGCCTCGCAGAACACGTCCATGGGGCCGGTCACGTCCAGTGACTGGACGCCGGGGAAGATCAGGATGGCGACGGTTTTGCCCATGAACACACACCTTCTACTGGAGGAACACAAAGCCCTGTGGGAGCTGGCTTGCCTGCGATGGCATCCCCTCAGTCTAACTGACAGACCGAGTCGCCAGCATCGCAGGCAAGCCAGCTCCCACATTTGACCGCATGTGGCTTGATATCGAGCCACATTGGCCGACATTGCACCCTCGCCGCGATAGCCCCATCGCGGGCACGCGACCAGACTTCACTCATCGGCGCCACCCCCGGCGCTTTGTTGAGGAGAACGACCATGAGCACCACCATCGCCGGCATCCAGATCCCGGACAGCGCCCTGGCCAAGGCCACCACCGAATACATCCGCGACGTCGAGTCCGACTTGCTTTACCACCACTCGCGCCGGGTGTTTCTGTTCGGTGCGTTGAGCGGTGAGCGCAAGCAACTGGCCTACAACCCGGAGCTGCTTTACGTCGGCGCGATGTTCCACGACCTGGGCCTGGTCGAAGGCCATCGCAGTGACAACGAGCGGTTCGAAGTGGACGGCGCCAACGCAGCGGCCGCGTTCCTCAAGCCTTACGGGCTGAGCGATGACGATATCGAACAAGTCTGGTTGTCGATCGCCCTGCACACCACGCCGGGCGTGCCGCAGCACTTGCGCCCGACTGTGGCACTGGTGACTGCAGGCGTTGAGATGGACGTGCTGGGCATGGACTACGCCGCCTTTTCCAGCGTGCAGCGCGAAGCCGTGGTGCATGCGCATCCACGCGGCGAAGGGTTCAAGGAGTGCATCATCTGCGCGTTCGCCGACGGCTTGCGCCATCGTCCGCAGACCACGTTTGGCAACGTGAAGACCGATGTGCTGGTGGATCAGGAGCCGGGGTTCAAGCCGATGAACTTTGTCGAGGTGATTCGCAAATCGCCCTGGACTGCATAGTTGACCTGAAATGCAATCAAATGTGGGAGCTGGCTTGCCTGCGATAGCGGTGTATCAGTCGACAGATGAGTCGACTGGCACGGCCTCATCGCAGGCAAGCCAGCTCCCACATTTTTTACCGCGTTCCGTCAGTTAGACCGGTGCAGGCGCCCGGCGCTTGTCCGGTTGCTGCCAACCGTCCGCCGCCGCTTCTTCGATGGCTTGTTGGATCGCCTTCTTGCGCATCTCTTCGGCCCGACGGCTGAAGAACCACACCAGGAAGGTCACCAACGACACCGCCAGCAGAATCAGGCTGGCCACGGCGTTGATCTCGGGTTTAACCCCCAGACGTACTGCCGAGAACACTTCCATCGGCAACGTAGTCGAACCCGGCCCCGACACGAAGCTGGCCAATACCAGGTCGTCCAGCGACAGCGCGAACGACATCATGCCGCCCGCTGCCAGCGACGGCGCGATCATCGGGATGGTGATCAGGAAGAACACCTTCCAGGGCCGTGCGCCCAAATCCATCGCCGCTTCTTCGATCGACAGGTCCAGCTCACGCAAGCGCGCCGACACCACGACCGCCACATACGCCGCACAGAACGTGGTGTGGGCGATCCAGATGGTGACGATGCCACGTTCCTGGGGCCAGCCGATCATCTGCGCCATGGCCACGAACAGCAGCAACAGCGACAGACCAGTGATCACTTCGGGCATCACCAATGGCGCGGTCACCAGGCCGCCGAACAGCGTGCGGCCCTTGAAGTGGCTGATACGGGTCAGCACGAACGCCGCCAGCGTCCCCAGTGCCACCGCCGCAACGGCGGTGTAGCAGGCAATTTCCAGCGAGCGCGCCACCGAGCCCATCAACTGGGTATTGTCCAGCAGGCCCACGTACCACTTGATCGACCAACCGCCCCACACTGTCACCAGTTTGGATTCGTTGAACGAGTAGATCACCAGGATCAGCATCGGCAGGTAGATAAACAGCAACCCCGCCACCAGCATGAAACTCGAGAAACTGAAGCGCTTCATATCTTGCCCTCCATCTCTTTGGCTTGGCTGCGGTTGAACAGGATGATCGGCACGATCAGGATCGCCAGCATCACCACCGCCAGGGCAGACGCCACCGGCCAGTCACGGTTGTTGAAGAATTCTTGCCACAGCACTTTACCGATCATCAGGGTTTCCGGGCCGCCGAGCAGTTCAGGAATCACGAACTCGCCCACCACCGGGATAAACACCAGCATGCAACCGGCGATGATGCCGTTCTTGGACAGCGGCACGGTGATTTTCCAGAAGCTGTTGAAGGTGCTCGAACCCAGGTCCGATGCGGCTTCCAGCAGGCTCTGGTCGTGTTTGACCAGGTTGGCGTACAACGGCAGGATCATGAACGGCAGGTACGAATAGACCACGCCGATATACACCGCAATGTTGGTGTTGAGAATCTGCAGCGGCTCGTTGATCAGCCCGATGGACATCAGGAAGCCGTTGAGCAACCCGTTATTGCTGAGGATGCCCATCCACGCGTACACGCGGATCAGGATCGCGGTCCAGGTCGGCATCATGATCAGCAGCACCAGCACGGTCTGCATCTCTTTGCGCGCGCTGGCAATGGCATAGGCCATCGGGTAGCCGATCAACAGGCACAAAATCGTGCTGAAAAACGCCATCTTCAGCGAGCCCAGGTAGGCGGCGATGTACAACTCATCGTCGCCGAGCATCGCGTAGTTGCCCAGGTTGAGCACCAATTGCAGCTTTTGCTCAACGAAGGTGTAGATCTCGGTGTAAGGCGGGATCGCCACGTCGGCTTCGGCAAAGCTGATCTTCAGGACGATGAAGAACGGCAGCGCAAAAAACAGGAACAGCCAGAGGAAAGGGATCCCGATGACCACATGCCGGCCACCGGGTGTTATTCGTTGCAGCTGGCGTTTGAACTTCTTCATGTTCATGAGCGAAGTACCACGCCGCTGTCGTCTTCCCACCACACGTACACCTGGTCACCCCAGGTTGGGCGCTGGCCACGGCGTTCGGCGTTGGCCACGAAAGACTGCACCAGCTTGCCGCTCGGCAGTTCCACGTAGAACACCGAATGGCCGCCCAGGTAGGCGATGTCGTGCACCTTGCCGCTGGACCAGTTGTGTTCACAGGTCGGCATTTCGGTGGTGACCAGCAGTTTTTCCGGGCGAATCGCGTAGGTCACCGACTTGTCTTCCACCGAGGTGGCGATGCCGTAGCCCACGTAGATGTCGCGGTCCAGGTCCGGGCACTTGAGCACCGCGTGGCCTTCGGCGTCGTCCACCACCTGGGTGTCGAAGATATTGACGTTGCCGATGAACTCGCACACCAGGCGGCTGGTTGGGGTTTCGTAGATGTCGATCGGGCTGCCGATTTGCGCGATCCAGCCCAAGTGCATGATCGCGATGCGCTCGGCCATGGTCATGGCCTCTTCCTGGTCGTGGGTCACCATCACGCAGGTCACGCCCACGCGCTCGATGATTTCCACCAGTTCCAGCTGCATCTGCGAACGCAGTTTTTTGTCCAACGCGCCCATCGGCTCATCGAGCAGCAGCAGTTTCGGGCGCTTGGCCAGGGAACGTGCCAACGCCACACGCTGGCGCTGGCCACCGGACAGCTGGTGCGGCTTGCGCTTGGCGTACTGGCTCATCTGCACCAGCTTGAGCATCTCGGCCACGCGGGCGTCGACTTCAGCCTTGGGAATCTTGTCCTGTTGCAGGCCGAAGGCGATGTTCTGCGCCACGGTCATGTGTGGGAACAAGGCGTAGGACTGGAACATCATGTTGATCGGCCGCTCGTAGGGCGGCATGTCGGTGATGTCCACACCGTCGAGGTAGATGCGACCTTCCGTTGGGCGCTCGAAGCCTGCGAGCATGCGCAGCAGGGTGGATTTGCCCGAACCCGAGCCGCCGAGCAAGGCGAAGATCTCACCTTTTTTGATTTCCAGGGACACATCGTCCACGGCAATCGTCTCGTCGAACTTCTTCGTGACCCGGTCGATTTTGACCAACACCTTTTTCGGTGTCTGGTCGCCCTCGAGGGCTTTCTTATAGGCGCCGGAGGCAACTGCCATTTACGAAACTCCCAACAAAATTTGAGGTTCGCCCAAGACGGGCGAAACCTTGGATAGTTTGAGCTTTACTTGCCCGTCTTGACCTTGGTCCAGCTACGGGTCATTAAACGCTGCACTTTCGGGGGTAGCTCGAAGTTGACGAACGTCCGGTCGAGAACCGCCTGCGGTGGGTAAACCGCTGCGTCAGTGCGTATCGATTGCTCCATCAGCTTGTCCGCCCCTGGGTTAGGGTTGGCATAACCGACTTGATCACTGACCTGAGCGATCACCTCAGGTTGCAGTAAATAGTTGATGAAGGCGTGGGCCTCTTTGACGTTGGTGGCATCCGCCGGGATCGCCAGCACGTCAAACCACAAATTGCCGCCTTCTTTGGGAATCGTGTAGGCGATGTTTACGCCTTTGCCAGCCTCGGCCGCACGGGCCTTGGCCTGGAACACATCACCGGAGAAACCGGCCGCCACGCAAATGTTGCCGTTGGCCAGGTCCGAGATGTATTTGGAAGAATGGAAATAGGTCACGTAGGGCCGCACTTTGAGCAGCTTCGCTTCGGCCTTCTTGTAGTCTTCGGGGTTGGTGCTGTTGGGGTTCAGGCCCATGTAGTTGAGCACCGCCGGCAGCATTTCATCGGCCGAGTCCATGAACGAAACGCCACAGGTGGCGAGCTTCTTCATGTTCTCCGGTTCGAACAGCATGGCCCAGGAGTCGATATGGTCGACGCCCAGCACTTCTTTGACTTTGTCGACGTTGTAACCGATGCCGTTGGTGCCCCACAGGTACGGTACGGCGTACTGGTTACCCGGATCGTTCTTTTCCAGGCGCTTGAGCAGCACCGGGTCCAGGTTGGAATAGTGAGTCAGCAATGATTTGTCGAGCTTCTGGAACGCCCCGGCCTTGATCTGCTTGCCGAGAAAGTGGTTGGACGGCACCACCACGTCGTAACCGGTACGACCGGCGAGCAACTTGCCTTCCAGGGTTTCGTTGGAATCAAACACGTCATACACGGGCTTGATGCCAGTCGCCTTTTCAAAATTGGCCAGGGTGTCCGGGCCAATGTAGTCCGACCAGTTATAAATATGCACCGTCGGTGCGGCCTGCACGCTCACAGCCAGCGTGATACCTGCACCCACCAGCATGGCTTTGCGAAATAAAGAAATTGGCAAGTGGAGGTCCTCTTAAATAGTTGGGCCTTAAAGTTGTTGCCCGGCAACAAAACCGGCGCGCAACTTACCCTCGATAAACCGATCCGGCAAAACTTTCTGTCATTTAATTTGTGTGAACGGGCTATGTGGGAGCGGGCTTGCTCGCGAAAGCGGAGTATCAGTTGATACATCCGCTGGCTGACACACCGTCTTCGCGAGCAAGCCCGCTCCCACACAAGCCACTCCCACAGCTTTTAAGGCTTACTTACCAGACTTGATCTTGGTCCAGCTGCGTGTCATTTCACGCTGGGTTGCAGCCGGCAAGTCAGCAATGGCGTAGAGCTTGGCCTGCACATCGGCTGGCGGGTAGATGCCCGGGTCGCTGGTGATGTCTTTGTCGACCAGCGCGGTAGCCTTCTCGTTACCGTTCGGGAAACGCACGCTGTTGGTGATCGAGGCCATGACTTCCGGCTTGAGCAGGTAGTTCATGAACTTGTAGGCGGCGTCGACGTTTTCGGCATCTTTAGGGATGGCGACCATGTCGAAGAAGCTACCGGCACCTTCTTTCGGAATGTCGTAGGCAACCTTGACCTTGCCACCGGCTTCAGCCGCGCGGGACTTGGCCTGCTGGATGTCACCCGAGTAACCCACGGCTACGCAGATGTTGCCGTTGGCCAGGTCCGAGATGTACTTGGACGAGTGGAAGTAGCCGATCGATGGGCGCAGCTTGAGGAACAGGTCTTCAGCTTGCTTGAGGTCAGCTTTCTTCTGGGTGTCGGTCGGCAGGCCCAGGTAGTGCAGTGCCACCGGCAGCATTTCGGTGGGCGAATCAAGGAAGCTCACACCACAGCTTTTGAGCTTGGCGATGTTCTCAGGCTTGAGCAGCACGTCCCACGAGTCGATCTTGTCGATACCCAGTGCAGCCTTGACCTTCTCCGGGTTGTAGCCGATGCCGATCGAGCCCCACATGTACGGGAAGGCGTGCTTGTTGTCCGGGTCGCTGATGGACACGGCTTTAAGCAGGGATTTGTTCAGGTTGTCGTAGTTAGTCAGCTTGGACTTGTCCAGCTCCTGATAGACACCGGCCTTGATCTGCTTGGCGAGGAAGTTGTTCGACGGCACGACGATGTCGTAACCGGACTTGCCTGCCAGCAACTTGGCTTCGAGGGTCTCGTTGCTGTCAAAAACGTCGTACACCACCTTGATGCCGGACTCTTTTTCAAAGTTGGCGATGGTGTCCGGTGCAATGTAGTCGGACCAGTTGTACACGTGCAGGACTTTATCGTCTGCCTGGGCCGCGCCCGCCATTGCGCCCAACAGGGACAAGGCGAGGAGGGTCTTGCCAGCGTTCTTCAAACCTAATGCCTTCATTTGGTGATGCTCCAATTTTTCTTTTTTGGGCCACGTTCTTACAGTGTTAAGCGGCCCGTTAAAGGGCAACAAAACAGGGCGACAGTCTGGCAAGTTCCGAGGCCGGCTTTCAACCAAAGCCTCATTTATAGCTGCTCAGAATGCAGCGCCCGAAAGCCGCTGCGTTCTGAGCCTAGCACTTAGCCCTGCAATGCCGCCAAAGTCAGGTCCAGGCAATGGCGAGCCTTGGTCACCAGCTCGTCGATTTCCGCATTGCTGATCACCAGCGGCGGCGAAATGATCATGGTGTCGCCCACGGCGCGCATGATCAGGCCATTCTCGAAGCAGAACGTGCGGCAGATCATGCCCACACCACGGCCTTCGTAACGTTTGCGCGTGGCCTTGTCCTGCACCAGCTCAATCGCCCCGAGCATGCCCACACCGCGCACTTCACCCACCAGCGGGTGGTCAGCCAGTTCCCTCAGACGCTTTTGCAAATACGGTGCCGCTTCTTCGTGCACACGCTTAATGATTTTTTCATCACGCATGATGCGGATGTTTTCCAGGGCCACGGCGGCGGCCACCGGGTGACCGGAATAGGTGAAGCCGTGGTTGAAATCGCCGCCTTCGTTGAGCACGGCAACCACGTCGTCGTGCACGATCAGGCCGCCCATGGGGATGTAACCCGAGGTCAGACCCTTGGCGATGGTCATCATGTGTGGCTTGAGGTCGTAGAAATCGCTGCCAAACCATTCGCCGGTACGGCCGAAACCGCAGATCACTTCGTCGGCGACGAACAGGATGTCGTACTTGGCGAGGATTTCCTTGATGCGCGGCCAGTAGGTCTCAGGCGGCACGATCACGCCACCGGCACCCTGGATCGGCTCGGCAATAAAGGCCCCGACGTTGTCCACGCCCAACTCCAGAATCTTTTCCTCCAGCTGGTTGGCAGCCCAGACCCCGAACTCTTCCGGGCTCATGTCGCCGCCTTCGCCATACCAGTACGGCTGGGCGATGTGGGTGATGCCCGGGATCGGCAAGTCGCCCTGTTCATGCATATAAGTCATGCCGCCCAGGCTGGCGCCGGCCACGGTGGAGCCGTGGTAGCCATTCTTGCGGCTGATGATGGTTTTCTTGTTCGGCTGGCCTTTGACCGCCCAGTAGTGGCGGACCATGCGCAGCATGGTGTCGTTGCCTTCGGAGCCGGAACCGGTAAAGAACACGTGGTTCATGCCGGCAGGCGCAACATCGGCAATGACTTTGGCCAACTCCAGCACCGGCGGGTGCGCGGTCTGGAAGAACAGGTTGTAGTAAGGCAGTTCTTTCATTTGTTTGGCGGCGGCGTCAGCCAGCTCGTCGCGACCGTAACCGATCGCCACGCACCACAGGCCGGCCATGCCGTCGAGGATCTTGTTGCCTTCGCTGTCCCACAGGTAAACGCCGTGGGCTTTGGTGATGATCCGTGGGCCTTTCTCTTTCAATTGCTTGAAGTCGCTGAACGGCGCCAGGTGGTGATCATTGCTCAAGGCTTGCCATTCACGGGTTTGCGGGTTGTTGCTGGACATACCGGTCTCCTAGACTTTTCGGTGAAGGGCGCGTGGGTTGCCCCACGCGCCCGGCGCATCAGACGGCGAAGAGCAGGAATTCCCGCTCCCACGAACTGATCACGCGCTTGAAGTTTTCATGCTCGGCCCGCTTGACCGCGACGTAGCCTGTGATGAATTTCTGCCCCAGGTACTTCTCGATGGTCTTGCTGTTTTCCATACGCTCCAGGGCGTCTTCGATGGTCAACGGCAGGCGCAGGTTGCGACGCTCGTAACCACGGCCCACCACGGGTGCGCTGGGGTTATGGCCTTCGACCATGCCGATGTAGCCACACAGCAAGCTGGCGGCAATCGCCAGGTACGGGTTGGCATCGGCGCCCGGCAGGCGGTTTTCGACGCGGCGGTTCTGCGGGCCGGCATCCGGTACGCGCAGGCCGACGGTGCGGTTTTCTTCGCCCCACTCCACATTCACTGGCGCCGAGGTGTCGGGCAGGAAGCGGCGGAACGAGTTCACGTTGGGGGCAAACAGCGGCAGCAATTCAGGGATGAACTTCTGCAGGCCGCCAATGTGGTTGAGGAACAGCTGGCTCATGGTCCCGTCTTCATTGGAGAAGACGTTCTTGCCGGTGGCGATGTCGATGATGCTCTGGTGCAAGTGCATCGCGCTGCCCGGCTCGCCGGTCATCGGCTTGGCCATAAAGGTGGCAGCCACGTTGTGCTTGAGCGCGGCTTCACGCATGGTGCGCTTGAACACCAGGATCTGGTCGGCCAGGGACAGGGCATCGCCGTGACGGAAGTTGATTTCCATCTGCGCCGTGCCGTCCTCGTGGATCAGGGTGTCGAGGTCCAGTTCCTGCAGTTCGCACCAGTCGTAGACGTCTTCGAACAACGGGTCGAATTCGTTGGCGGCTTCTATAGAGAAGGACTGGCGACCGGTTTCCGGGCGACCGGAACGGCCAATCGGCGGTTGCAGCGGGAAGTCCGGGTCTTCGCAGCGCTTGGTCAGGTAGAACTCCATCTCCGGCGCCACGATCGGCTGCCAGCCCCTGTCGGAATAGAGCTTGAGTACCTTCTTGAGCACGTTGCGCGGCGACAGCTCGATGGGGTTGCCTTGCTTGTCGTAGGTGTCGTGGATCACCTGGGCGGTGGGCTCGATGGCCCAAGGCACCAGGAATACCGCGTTCTGGTCGGGGCGGCAGATCATGTCGATGTCGGCCGGGTCGAGCAATTCGTAATAGATGTCGTCTTCGACATAGTCGCCGGTCACGGTCTGCAACAGAACGCTCTCGGGCAGGCGCATGCCTTTTTCGGCGATGAACTTGTTGGTCGGCGAGATCTTGCCCCGGGTGATGCCCGTGAGGTCGCCAATCATGCATTCGACTTCTGTGATCTTGTGGTCTTTCAACCAATCGGTGAGCTGGTCGAGGTTGTTACTCATAAATGCCTCTGGGCTGTGTTTCCTGACATCCATTAAAGGTCAGGCGTTGGTTGACGCAGCATCCGCGTCGCGTTGCATCGCCCGCTTTCGACAAGCCGAGCCAAAGGCCTGGAAGATCGCGAGGTAGTGCGGGTTAGAGCTTACCTGCCATTCGGGGTGCCATTGCACTCCTAAAGCAAAAGCCTTGCCCGACGTGTAAGAAAAAGCTTCGATCAACCCATCGGGTGCGGTCGCTTCGACCTGCATACCCGGCGCCAGGCGGTCAACGCCCTGGCTATGAATCGAGTTGACCTGAATCGTCGGCGGCAAATCCAGACCTGCCAATACCCCATTGGGGGTAATCGCCACGGCGTGCGCCGGGCCGTACTGGACGTCCAGCGGCTGGGTGTCGTCTTCGCGGTGATCCATCATGCCCGGCACTTCATGAACCTTCTGGTGCAGGCTGCCGCCAAAGGCCACGTTCATTTCCTGAAAGCCACGGCAGATGCCCAGCACCGGCACGCCTGCCGCAATCGCGGCACGCAGCAGCGGCAATGTGGTCTGGTCGCGTGCAGAATCATGAGCAGTCCCGGACGCACTGGCCGGACCGTCGTAGTGAAAGGGTTCGATATTGGAGGGGGAGCCGGTAAAGAGAATGCCATCCAGGCCGTCAAGAATATTGGCCGGGTCGAGCAGATCGCCCAAGGATGGAATGATCAATGGCAAGCCCTTGGCAGCGACTGCGACTGCACGGACATACTTGTCGCCACTGATGTGATAAGCATGCAAACCGACCTGTTTGGAGCAGGCGGTGACGCCGATTAACGGCAGGCGAGACATGAAGCACCCCGGTATTATTGCTGTTATGGGTTTGAATCGAGCTTAGCCTTGTTCATTTTTTTACACAACACCCCCGTAAAAAATACAACACGGCCCGCTTTAGCCTGCTAGTCCCAAGCCCTCTAAACCCAAAAAACCGCCCCAAAAAGCCCCAAAAAAGGCCTCAGGGCGCTTTTTTAGGGCAAAAAAGGCCTTGCTTGACTTCGGCATGCCGTTCGGGTTGACTGAAACCAGAAAAGATCAATGATTGATATTTTTAACAACAAAGGTGTTGCATCATGTCGGTACCCCCGCGTGCCGTTCAGCTTAACGAAGCGAACGCGTTCCTTAAGGATCATCCTGAGGTTCTGTACGTAGACCTTCTAATTGCGGATATGAATGGTGTGGTGCGCGGTAAGCGCATCGAACGCACCAGCCTCCACAAGGTTTACGAGAAGGGCATTAACCTGCCTGCCTCTTTATTTGCCCTGGATATCAACGGCTCGACGGTGGAAAGCACCGGCCTGGGTCTGGACATCGGTGATGCTGACCGAATCTGTTATCCAATCCCCGACACCCTGTGCAATGAACCCTGGCAAAAGCGCCCCACCGCGCAACTGCTGATGACCATGCACGAACTTGAAGGTGAACCTTTCTTCGCCGATCCTCGCGAAGTGCTCCGCCAAGTTGTAAGCAAATTTGACGATCTTGGCCTGACCATCTGCGCCGCCTTCGAGCTTGAGTTCTACCTGATCGACCAGGAGAACGTGAACGGCCGCCCACAACCGCCCCGCTCGCCGATCTCCGGCAAACGCCCGCACTCGACACAGGTCTACCTGATCGACGACCTCGACGAATATGTCGACTGCCTCCAGGACATTCTGGAAGGTGCCAAAGAGCAAGGCATCCCGGCTGACGCCATCGTCAAGGAAAGTGCCCCGGCGCAGTTCGAAGTGAACCTGCACCACGTCGCCGACCCGATCAAGGCTTGCGACTACGCGGTACTGCTCAAGCGCCTGATCAAGAACATCGCCTACGACCATGAGATGGACACCACCTTCATGGCCAAGCCTTACCCAGGCCAGGCAGGCAACGGTTTACACGTACACATCTCCATTTTGGACAAGGACGGCAAGAACATTTTTGCCAGCGAGGATCCCGAGCAGAACGCCGCACTGCGTCACGCGATCGGCGGTGTGCTCGAGACCCTGCCCGCCCAAATGGCGTTCCTGTGCCCCAACGTCAACTCCTACCGTCGTTTCGGCGCACAGTTCTACGTGCCGAACTCGCCGTGCTGGGGCCTGGACAACCGCACTGTGGCGATTCGCGTACCCACCGGCTCGTCCGATGCCGTGCGTATCGAACACCGCGTGGCCGGTGCCGACGCCAACCCTTACCTGCTGATGGCTTCGGTCCTGGCGGGCGTGCACCACGGTCTGACCAACAAGATCGAGCCTGGTGCTCCGGTGGAAGGCAACAGCTACGAGCAGAACGAACAGAGCCTGCCGAACAACCTGCGTGATGCATTGCGTGAGTTGGACGACAGCGAGGTGATGGCCAAGTACATCGATCCCAAGTACATCGATATCTTCGTCGCCTGTAAGGAAAGTGAGCTGGAAGAGTTTGAACACTCCATCTCCGACCTTGAGTACAACTGGTACCTGCATACTGTGTAAGCAGTTGCAGTTTTAAAGAATGCCGCAGGCTTTATGGCCTGCGGCATTTTTTTTGGCTGTTGTGGCGAGGGAGCTTGCTCCCGCTGGGCAGCGAAGCGGCCCCAATAAGATCACCGAGTTCCTCCAGGCAGAACCGGGGGCGATGGTTTTGGGTCTGCTGCGCAGCCCAGCGGGAGCAAGCTCCCTCGCCACAAGGTATGGATCATCCAGTGGCTCTGCGTACAATGCGCTCTGCCTTGTAGGAGACTTCCATGCCCACCCGCCCCGCCGCCCCTCGCAAACCCCGCGCCCGCAGCCAGGCCCGGATCGATGCGATCCTCGACGCCGCTCGCACATTATTGGCGAGCGAAGGTGTGGCGAGCTTGTCGATCTACAGCGTGGCCGAACGGGCGCAGATCCCGCCGTCGTCGGTGTATCACTTTTTCGCCAGCGTGCCGGCATTGCTGGAAGCGCTGACTGCCGATGTACATGCGGCTTTTCGCGCCGCGATCCAGGCGCCTATCGAGCATGATTCACTCAAGGTGTGGCGCGACCTGTCCTCTATCGTCGAGCAGCGCATGCTCAGCATCTACAGCAACGACGCGGCTGCACGTCAGTTGATCCTGGCGCAACACGGGCTTGCCGAAGTGACCCAGGCGGACCGTCAGCATGATTTGGAGTTGGGGGATTTGATGCTTGAAGTGTTCAACCGCCACTTCGAAGTGCCGACCTTGCCCACCGACGTCGATGTGTTCGCGCTGGCGCTGGAGTTGAGCGACCGCGTGTACGCGCGTTCGGTGCATCAGCATGGGCAGATTACGCCGCGCATGGCCGAGGAAGGGATGAGGGTGTTTGATGCGTATGTGGGGCTTTATTTGCCGGCGTATTTGCCTAAGCGCTGAGCCTTGTGGTGGCTGCACCGGCCTCTTCGCGAGCAAGCCCGCTCCCACATTTGAATGCATTCCATAGTTGGAACTCGGTCAAATGTGGGAGCGGGCTTGCTCGCGAAGGCGGCATCAAGAGCACCGCAGAATTCGATCACAACTTGGCGATCGACACCTCGGTGGACTTCACAAAGGCAATCACTTCGCTGCCGATCACCAGTTCCAGCTCTTTGACCGAGCGGGTAGTGATCACCGAAGTCACGATGCCGGACGCGGTCTGCACGTCGATTTCCGACAGCACGTCGCCTTCGACGATTTCCTTGATGGTGCCTTTGAACTGGTTACGTACGTTGATGGCTTTGATAGTCATGGTGGTTTTCCTCTATGAGTTATTGAGCCCAACGCAATTGCGTAGGCAGCGGTGAAACAGGTTCAGGTTCCGGCGGCGAGCCTGGCAGCGACAGCACCCGGTTAAGCACTTCGGCTTCCAGCGCGGCCAGGCGATGTGAGCCCCTGGCGCGTGGGCGCGGTAGATCGACGATCAGGTCGAGGCCGATTTCGCCGTCTTCGATCAGGATCACGCGGTCGGCAATCGCCACGGCTTCGCTGACGTCGTGGGTGACCAGCAACACGGTAAAGCCGTGCTTCTGCCAGAGGTTTTCAATCAGTTGCTGCATCTCGATGCGGGTCAGTGCGTCCAGCGCGCCCAAAGGTTCGTCGAGCAATAGCAGGCGCGGCTGGTGAATCAACGCGCGAGCCAGGGCCACACGCTGCTTCTGGCCGCCGGACAAGGCCGCCGGCCATTCATTGGCACGCTCGGCCAAACCCACCGCTTCCAGCGCTTCCAACGCCTTGGGGCGCCAGTTGCCCTTGAGGCCAAGGCCCACGTTGTCGATGATCTTTTTCCACGGCAGCAGACGCGCTTCCTGGAACATCAGCCGCGTGTCTTCAATCGCCTCGTTCAGCGGCGCGGAGCCGGCCAGCAGCTCGCCGCCACTGGCTTTATCCAGGCCTGCGAGCAGACGCAGCAAGGTACTTTTGCCGCAGCCGCTGCGGCCGACCACGGCCACGAACTGGCCAGCCGGAATGTGCAGATCAATCTCTTTGAGTACTTCCCGCGCACCAAAGGCCTTGCGCAATTTGCGCACCGCCAGCGGGATGCCCTTGAGCAGGCGCGGAGGTTGTTGAGCGGTCATGCCGCACCTCCTTTATTCACTTGGTAAGCCGGATGCCAGCGCAGCCACACACGTTCCAGGCCACGCGCCGCGAGGTCGGCGAGCTTGCCGAGGATGGCGTACAGCACAATCGCCAGTACCACCACGTCGGTTTGCAGGAATTCGCGGGCGTTCATGGCCAGGTAACCGATGCCGGAACTGGCCGAGATGGTTTCCGCCACGATCAGCGTCAACCACATAAAGCCCAGGGCGAAGCGCACGCCCACCAGAATCGAAGGCAAAGCGCCCGGCAGGATCACTTGCCAGAACAGGCTGAAACCCGACAGACCATAGCTGCGCGACATTTCCACCAGCGCCGGGTCGACGTTGCGGATGCCGTGGTAGGTGTTCAGGTAGATCGGGAACAGCGTGCCGAGGGCGACCAGGAAAATCTTCGCCGTCTCATCAATGCCGAACCACAAAATCACCAGCGGAATCAGCGCCAGGTGCGGCACGTTGCGGATCATCTGCACCGAGCTGTCCAGCAGGCGCTCGCCCCACTTCGACAGGCCGGTGATAAAGCCCAGGGCCAAACCGATGCTGCCACCGATCACGAAGCCCAGGCCCGCACGCCAGCCGCTGATGGCCAGGTGCGTCCAGATCTCACCGCTGCGTACCAGGTTGACCCCAGCTTCAATCACCGCACTGGGCGCCGGCAAAATGCGCGTCGACAACCAGCCCGCCGACACCGACAGCTGCCACACCGCCAACAACAGAATCGGCAGCACCCAAGGCGCAACGCGATGGCTTAATTTTTCATAGTTCATGGCTACGCCTCAGCTCTGCGACGCAGCTTTGGGAAGAATGTCGTTGGCGACCATTTCGCCGAACGGGCTGACGTAACCGGCGCTTTTCGGCAGCTCGGGACGCTCGATATCCAGGTGCGGGAACAACAGTTCGGCAACCCGATACGACTCTTCCAGGTGTGGGTAACCGGAGAAGATAAAAGTGTCGATGCCCAGCGCCGCGTATTCCTTGACCCGCGCCGCCACGGTTGGGCCGTCACCCACCAGTGCGGTGCCGGCACCGCCGCGCACCAGGCCGACGCCGGCCCACAGGTTAGGGCTGACTTCGAGGTTGTCGCGGTTGCCACCGTGCAAAGCGGCCATACGCTGCTGGCCAACCGAGTCGAAACGCGCCAGGGATGCCTGGGCGCGGGCGATGGTTTCGTCATCCAGATGGGAAATCAGTTTGTCGGCGGCTTTCCACGCTTCTTCGTTGGTTTCGCGCACGATGACATGCAGTCGAATACCGAAGCGCACAGTGCGTCCAAGTTTTGCCGCCTTGGCGCGCACCTGTTCGATTTTTTCCGCGACGGCGGCCGGTGGTTCGCCCCAGGTCAACACCATTTCCACCTGTTCGGCTGCCAGGTCCTGGGCGGCTTCAGAAGAGCCACCGAAGTACAGCGGCGGACGTGGCTGCTGGATCGGCGGATAGAGCAATTTGGCGCCTTTGACGCTGATGTGTTGGCCGTCGTAATCCACGGTTTCGCCTTCCAGCACGCGGCGCCAGATGCGGGTGAATTCCACCGAGGCCTGGTAGCGCTCTTCGTGGCTGAGGAACAAGCCATCGCCAGCCAGCTCTTCCGGATCACCGCCGGTGACCAGGTTGAACAAAGCGCGCCCGCCGGACAAACGGTCCAGGGTCGCGGCCTGACGCGCCGCCACCGTCGGGGAGATGATGCCGGGGCGCAGCGCGACAAGGAATTTCAGCCGCTGGGTTACCGGGATCAGCGAGGCGGCCACCAGCCACGAGTCTTCGCAGGAGCGGCCGGTAGGAATCAGCACTCCGCCGAAACCCAGGCGGTCAGCCGCCTGGGCCACTTGCTGCAGATAACCGTGGTCGACGGCGCGGGCGCCTTCGGCGGTGCCAAGGTAATGGCCGTCGCCGTGGGTAGGCAGAAACCAGAAAATATTGAGGCTCATGGAGTTGTCTCCTGAAGAAGTCGGATTACGGCGCTTTGGCGACGGCGGCGGATGGAGTCCAGATCACGTCCTTGATGCTCAAGGGTTTGGGGATCAATTTGAGCTGGTAGAAGGTGTCGGCGATTTTCTGCTGGGCGGCGACCACTTCCGGGGTCAGGAACAGCGCGCCGTAGCCTTGGCGCTTGACCGAGGTCAGGGTGATGTCCGCCGGCAAGCCGAGCAGTGGTGCGACTTGTTCGGTCACTTCCTGGGGGTTGGCCTTGGACCACTCGCCCACGGCGCGCACTTCTTCCACCAGCGCCTTGATCACGTCCGGGTGCTGCGTGGCGTAAGGCTTGGTGGCCAGGTAGAACTGATGGTTGTCGGCAATGCCGGTGCCGTCACGCAGGGTGCGGGCTTGCAGCTGTTTCTCGGCGGCGGCCTGGTACGGGTCCCAGATCACCCAGGCGTCAACGCTGCCACGTTCGAACGCGGCGCGGGCATCGGCGGGTGGCAGGAAGATGGTTTGCACGTCGGTGTATTTGAGGCCGGCATCTTCCAGGGCACGTACCAACAGGTAGTGCACGTTGGAGCCTTTGTTGAGCACGATTTTCTTGCCCTTGAGCTCGGCCACCGATTTGATCGTCGAATCCTTGGGCACCAGGATCGCTTCACTGGTCGGCGCGGGCGGCTCGTAGGCGACGTAGAGCAAATCTGCGCCCGCCGCCTGGGCGAACACCGGTGGAGTCTCGCCGGTGACGCCAAAGTCGATCGCGCCGACGTTCAGGCCTTCGAGCAACTGCGGGCCACCGGGGAATTCGGTCCATTGCACTTGCACGCCCTGGGCGGCCAGGCGTTTTTCCAGCGAGCCCTTGGCTTTGAGCAGCACCAGCGTGCCGTACTTCTGATAACCGATCCGCAGCGTCTCGGCGGCCTGGGCTTGAACAATGGCGCCGAAGGACACAGCCGCAGCAAACAGTGCGACCAGACCACGACGCAAGATGACAGTGCGCATGGCGCTCTCTCCAAATAATGCGATGAGGGGGTTGGCTGCACCTGCTTGGCCGTTGGCGGCTGAGTAAGGTGAGTACTACAAATTCCGATACGGCTAAATGCTCCAGCGAGCACTTAACAAACGTTCATTCAACACATTCGGGTCCAGCGGTTTGGGGCGACGGGCCATGGCGCCATAGAGCGTCTCGAGGGCCTCGTGCAAACGCTGTTCAAGCACCGGCACCAGTTGCGCCTGGGCACTGCCTTCGGCGTAAGCGATCTGGCTGTCTTCGGCAAAGATACCGTGGAGCAATTCCTGGGCCTTGAGGGCCGATAACACCGGCTTCAAGGCGTAGTCCACCGCCAGCATGTGGGCGATGCTGCCGCCGGTGGCCATCGGCAACACGATCTTGTGGGCCAGGGCGCGTTCGGGCAGCAGGTCGAGTACGGTTTTCAGCGCGCCGGAAAACGAGGCCTTGTACACCGGCGTGGCGATGACCAAGCCGTCGGCATTGGCGATTTGCTGCAACAGATCGATGACTTTGGGGCTGTCGAAGCGGGCGTGCAGCAAGTCTTCGGCCGGGAAGTCCCGTATCTGATAACTCACCACTTCCACGCCTTTGTCTTGCAGCCACTGACGGGTTTTTTCCAGCAAGACCCCGGAGCGCGAACGCTGGCTGGGGCTGCCTCCAAGTGTTACGACCAGCATGCAGGTATTCCTTGGGCAAGTGTCGGCGGTTCGCTGGGTGGCGATGTCGCCAAGATGGAACAGACCCTATCAGCATATTTATATATCTTTAAATCTTATTTTTTCATTTGTTTATTCTATAAATGCATATGTAGATTATTAATCTCAAGGCGAAAAAAAAGGCCGTCGAAACGGCCTGAAAACCCCTGCTATGTGATTCGGTTTCAACTCAGGTTCTGTGGCGCATGCACCATCGCCATCGCGGGCAGGCCCGGCTCCCACAGGGGAATGCGGTCAACTGTGGGAGCCGGGCTTGCCCGCGATGGCGATCTCAGCTTCAGCGATTGGGCTGTGGGGTGAGGCGCAGGTACGGTTTCACCGCACGGTAACCCTTCGGAAAGCGCTTCTTGATCTCTTCCTCGTCCTTGAGCGACGGCACAATCACCACTTCATCGCCGTCCTGCCAGTTGGCGGGCGTGGCGACCTTGTGGTTGTCGGTCAGCTGCAACGAGTCGATGACCCGCAGGATTTCGTGGAAGTTACGGCCGGTACTGGCCGGGTAAGTGATGGTCAGGCGGATCTTCTTGTTCGGGTCGATCACGAACAAGGAACGCACGGTGAGCGTGTCACTGGCATTCGGGTGGATCAGGTCGTAGAGGTCCGACACCTTGCGATCGGCATCGGCCAGGATCGGGAAGTTGACGACAGTGTTCTGGGTTTCGTTGATGTCTTCGATCCATTTGTGGTGTGAGTCCACCGGGTCGACCGACAGGGCAATGACCTTGACGCCGCGCTGGGCGAATTCGTCCTTGAGCTTGGCGGTAAAGCCCAGCTCCGTGGTGCACACCGGAGTGAAGTCCGCCGGATGGGAAAACAACACGCCCCAGCTATCGCCCAGCCATTCGTGGAAACGAATCTTGCCGGCGCTGGAATCCTGTTCAAAGTCGGGGGCGATGTCGCCCAATCGTAGGCTCATGGTGTGGCTCCTGGTGAGTGCTTATGGAGCCCACTGTGCATGGGTTGCCGATTATTTAAAAAGAATAAATATCGATTTATCTAGACGATAAAGGAATATTAAAAATCTGTTCATTGGACTTGGGAACGGGCGAGGATCAACATCGGTTTCAAGGTTCGAGAAGGCCTTGAGACGCTGTAAAAAGAGGGGTTTCAGGAAGGGCTTGCGGGGGTTGAGCCCGACTTGAAAAGCAAGACACCTTGCCCGGCGTTGCGCCGGGCAAGGTTTACAGTCTTACAACAGCTTCACGCGACTAGAACAGTGGCAGCGAGTAGCTGACGATCAGACGGTTTTCGTCCTGGGAACGGGTGTTCGCCAGGTCGGTACGCCACATTGCGTTTTTCCAGGCAACGCCGAGGTTTTTCAGCGGGCCTTCTGGAATCACGTAGGCAACGGTGATGTCGCGTTCCCACTCGGACTGGCCGGTGGTTTCAGTACGTGCGTTAGTGTTCGCGATGGTGTCGATGTTGCTACCTTTGAGGTACACAACGCCAGCGGTCAGGCCAGGTACGCCAACCTTGGCGAAGTCATAAGCGTAACGAGCTTGCCAGGTACGCTCGCCAGCACGGGCGAACTTCTGGATCTGCATGTCGGTAGTGATGTAAGCCGACGAGCCGTCACCTTGGTTCAGCCAAGGGAAGTCGCTGCTGCCATTGCTGACTTGGTAACCGCCACCAAAGGTGTGGCCGGCCACGGAGTACAGGAAAAGGCCGCTGTACAGGTTGTTGTCGACTTTACCCTTACCGGCACGGAAACCGTTGTAGTTACCGCTGGTGTAGTACGAAGACGTATTACCGTTCAGGCCGTCGTCGGAACTGTTGAAATAACGCAGGTCAGACTTCAATACGCCCGGGCCGATCGACCAGTTATGGGTCAGACCCAGGAAGTGCTGCTTGTAGAAGTCTTCCAGGTTGCCGTAGTAGTACTGTGCGGTCAGATCTTTGGTGAGTTTGTAGTCACCACCGGCATAGTAGAACTTGTTGACGAACTTGCCTGCGGTGTAGTTCGAGCCACCGTTGGCACCACCCAGCGACAAACCTTCGTTGTTGCTGGAGTTACGGCCTTTGGCATGCTCAATCTGACCGGCAACCAGGGTCAAATCCTTGATGTCGTTGGTAGTGATCTGGCCACCCTGGAAGGTTTGCGGCAGCATACGACCATCGTTGGTCACGATAACTGGCAACTTAGGCTGCAACGTACCCAGTTTCAATTCGGTTTGGGAGATCTTCACCTTACCGGTCACACCGAGGCTGGCGAAATCGTTAACCGCGCGATTGCCGTCGCTTGGGAACACAGTACCGCCGGACGAAGTACCGGTGATGTTACCGCTGGTGCCGCGGCCAGAATCGAGGCGCACGCCGTACAAGCCGATTGCGTCAACGCCGAACTGAACCGTGCCTTGGGTATAGCCCGAAATGAACCGCAGATCGAAGCCTTGGCCCCATTCTTCGTTCCTGGACGGGTCTGCAGCACCATCACGGTTATCCGTGTTGATGTAGAAGTTACGCAGACCCAGTGTGGCCTTACTGTCTTCGATAAAACCGGCAGCGCCTGCTTGCTGAGCGATTGCGCCCAGGGTCACAGCCAACGCCAAGGTGGACTTCTTCATGTACCGCTCCTCTCATTTCTAATTTTTGTATTTCTTTGGTCTCGGGTCTGACGCCCTCGATCCACAGATGCGCGATTAGCGCCAGATAGTGACTACCAAGTCAATCGTAACCTTGTGTGTCTACTACCTTCGTCTAATCGCAGTTGATTTGGTCCCTGCAGGGTAATGAGTTTTTCATACACCCAAAAAGAATTGTTTCATTCTTTTTCATACGATTCAGGAATAAGCCTTGGCGGGCAGCGAGCTGATCAGCATAGATCAACCGCTCCATAAGCTAATTCCTAAAGGGTATTTACCAGCCTTTTTTTAGATCGATTAGTGTTGACGTACGGTTGCATACGTCACTCACGATCAAAAAGGCGACGCCATCATGGCCAAACGCACATCCTCCCGTCAATTTGTTACAGTTTTTGTGTCACTAATACTTTCTTTTGGTGTCAAAGCCGCCGATTTGACCATCGGCTATCAAACCGGCATCGACCCCAGCAAAGTCCCCCAGGCTGACGGCCTCTATGAAAAGGCCATCGGCGAGAAAATCGCTTGGCGCCGTTTCAACAGCGGCCCTGAAGTGGTCACCGCTATCGCCTCCGGCGATGTGCAGATCGGCAATCTCGGTTCCAGCCCCCTTGCAGCAGCGGCTTCACGCAATCTACCGATCGTGGCGTTTATCGTATCGGCGCAGATCAACACTTCTGAAGCCCTGGTGGTGCGTATTGGCAGTGGCATCGACAAACCTGCAGACCTGGTGGGTAAAACCATCGCCACCCCGTTCGTCTCGACCTCCCATTACAGCCTGCTTGGTGCGCTGAAGCACTGGGGCCTGGACACGCAAAAAGTCAAAGTGGTGAACCTGCAACCAGCAGAAATTGCTGCTGCGTGGAAACGTGGCGATATCGACGGCGCGTTCGTGTGGTCACCGGCGCTGGGGGAAATCCGCAAGACCGGCAAAACCCTGACAGACGCAGCCCAGGTGGGTCAGTGGGGCGCGCCAACGTTCGAAGTGTGGGTGGCGCGCAAGGATTTCGCGCAAAAACATCCTGACGTAGTGGCCAAGTTTGCCAAGGTCACGCTGGATTCCTTTGCTGACTATGCGGCCCATAAAGGCCGCTGGACCGTCGATTCCGAACCGGTGCAGAAAATCGCCAAATTGACAGGCTCGAATGCTGCCGATATCCCTGAACTATTGGCCGGCACCACCTTCCCGGATGCCCAGGCGCAGCAAACCGAGGCGCTGCTTAAAGGCGGCACGGCAAAGGCAATCGGGGAGACGGCGAAGTTTTTGAAGGAACAGGGGAAGGTTGAAACGGTGCTGCCGGACTACTCGGCCTTTGTGACCGATAAATTCATCCCTGAATAAATGCGATCACCTGTGGGAGCTGGCTTGCCTGCGATGGCATCACCTCGGTTTACCTGACAGACCGAGGTGCCCGCATCGCAGGCAAGCCAGCTCCCACACAAGCCAGCCCCCACATAAGCCAGCTCAGTGTTTTGTTAGAGCGCCTTCTCGAAAATCTTCGAATTACGCTGATAGTTGTACAGCGAGGCCCGCGCCGACGGCAGGCGGTCCACGCTGCTCGGCACAAACCCGCGCTCGCGGAACCAGTGGGCGGTACGCGTGGTGAGGACAAACAAAGTCTTCAAACCCTGGGCCCGCGCGCGGGTCTCGATGCGCTCCAGCAACACATCACCGCGTGCGCCGTGACGGTACTCCGGGTTGACCGCCAGGCACGCCAGCTCACCGGCATCCGAATCGGCGATCTGATACAGCGCCGCACAGGCGATGATCATGCCTTCGCGCTCGACCACGCTGAACTGCTCGATCTCGCGCTCCAACACCTCACGCGAACGCCGCACCAGAATGCCCTGCTCTTCCAGCGGGCTGATCAGGTCGAGCAAGCCACCGACGTCTTCAATCGCCGCTTCGCGCACCAGTTCGAATTGCTCCTGGGCCACCAAGGTGCCGCCGCCGTCACGGGTGAACAACTCGGTGAGCAGCGCGCCGTCTTCGGCATAACTGACGATATGGCTGCGCCCTACGCCGCCACGGCAAGCCTCGGCGGCGGCATCCAGCAATTCAGCCTGATAGTTGTTGCCCAAACGTTGCAGGTGCGCCGGCACTTGTTGCGGGCGCAACTCACGCACCAGGCGGCCATGCTCATCGATCAAACCGAGGTCGGCGCCAAACAGCAGCAGCTTGTCGGCGCCCAGGTCGATGGCGGCGCGGGTGGCGACGTCTTCGCAGGCCAGGTTGAAGATCTCGCCAGTGGGCGAATAACCCAATGGCGACAGCAGCACGATGGAGCGCTCGTCCAGCAGGCGATTGATGCCTTTGCGGTCGACCCGGCGCACTTCGCCGGTGTGGTGGTAGTCCACGCCTTCGAGCACGCCGATCGGCCGTGCAGTGACGAGGTTGCCGCTGGCCACGCGCAAGCGCGAGCCCTGCATCGGCGACGAGGCCATGTCCATGGACAGGCGCGCCTCGATAGCAATGCGCAGATGCCCAACCGCGTCGATCACACATTCCAAGGTCGCCGCATCAGTGATGCGCAAGCCTTCGTGGTAAGCCGGGGTGAGGCCGCGTGCTTCAAGGCGGGTTTCGATCTGCGGGCGCGAACCGTGCACCAGCACCAGCCGCACACCCAGGCTGTGAAGCAGCACCAGATCGTGGACGATATTGCCGAAGTTAGGGTGTTCCACGCCATCGCCGGGCAGCATGACCACAAAGGTGCAGTCGCGGTGGGCGTTGATGTAAGGCGAAGCATGACGAAGCCAATTGACGTATTCGGGCATAAAACCTGGGCCTGTAATAAAAAGCAGCCAAAAAAGGATGAATCGTGAAAGCGCACAGCGGGCTGATGGTTATCGTCGGAACAGGCTTGGCGACACGCTCGCTCTCCTTCTATGTACGAATAGGCAGGGGTTAATTTATGCAGGTTTCAGGCAGTAATGTTCGATCAGTTCCCGCAATAGACGCACTGTAGGCGTCAAGCGTGACATTTCGAGGTATTCACCCGGCTGGTGGGCGCAGGCGATATCGCCGGGGCCAAGCACCAGGGTTTCACAACCAAGGCGCTGAAGATAAGGCGCTTCGGTGCCGAACGCTACTGCTTGCGCACGATGACCGGTCAATCGTTCCGCCACCCGCACCAGCTCGGCGTCTTCGGCCTGCTCGAACGGCGGCACTTCGGGGAACAGCGGCGCGTAGTCGATCTTGACTTTATGGCGCTCGGCCAAGGGTTCGAGCTTCTGGCGGATGGCGGCGCGCAGCACCTGTGGGTCCATGCCCGGCAACGGCCGCAGGTCGAATTCCAGCGAGCATTGGCCGCAGATACGGTTGGGGTTGTCGCCGCCATGGATGCAACCAAAGTTCATGGTCGGTTGCGGCACGCTGAATTGCGGGTTGCGGTACTCACGCTGCCAGGCCAGGCGCAGGCCGCGCAGTTCGCCGATGGCGTCGTGCATGGCTTCAAGGGCGCTGTGGCCCAGGCTTGGGTCCGACGAATGGCCACTTTGGCCCAGAATATCAATGCGCTCCATCATCACGCCTTTGTGCAGGCGGATCGGTTTGAGCCCCGTCGGCTCACCAATCACCGCCGCACGGCCCAACGGGCGCCCGGCCTCGGCCAGTGCACGAGCGCCGGACATTGAGCTTTCTTCATCGCAGGTGGCGAGGATCAGCAAAGGTTGTTTGAACGGTTGGTCCAGCAAGGGCAGCACGGCTTCGATGGCCAGGGCAAAAAAACCCTTCATGTCGCAGCTGCCCAAGCCTACCCAGCGGCCGTCGACTTCCGTCAGCTTGAGCGGATCGGTCTTCCACAGCGCGGCGTCATACGGCACGGTATCGCTATGCCCGGCCAGCACCAGCCCGCCAGGGCCACTGCCGAAACTGGCCAGCAGGTTGAACTTGCCGGGGCTGACTTGCTGGATATCGATGGCAAAACCCAGGTCGCCCAACCAACTGGCGAGCAGGTCGATGACCGGGCGGTTGGTCTGGTCGAGAGACGCTTGGGTGCAACTGACCGACGGCGCGGCAATCAATGCGGCGAATTGCTCTTTCATGGACGGTAACGGCATGCGCAGCCTCTCAACTTCCCGGATGAGCCCCACTATAGAACCATCTGCACGACACAATAAACCGTTGCGGCGCGTTGCCGGGCTCAGTCCTGTACACTGCACGACCTTGGCAGCCACACATTTCCCCGGCTGCGCTCCCGATCCTGGATTTTCCGGCCATGCAGAAAGAAACCGAAATCAAGCTCCGCGTCAGCCGCGAAACCCTCGCCGCGCTGCGTGAGCACCCGCTACTGAAAAAGCGCAACAAAAGTGGCTGGGAACGCCGTGAGTTGATGAACCAGTACTTCGACACCCCCGAGCGCGACCTGGCCCAGGCCAAAGTCGCCCTGCGCCTGCGCAAGGACGGTGACGACATCATCCAGACCCTCAAGACCCGTGGCCAAAGCGTCGCCGGCTTGTCGGAACGCAACGAATACAACTGGGACCTGCCCAAAGCCAAGCTCGATGTGAAGAAACTCGACGGCGAGTGCTGGCCCGAGCAATTGGCCGAGCTGGACAAAAAGACCCTCAAGCCGATTTTCACCACCGATTTCGTGCGTGAGCGCGCCGAAATCGCCTGGGGCCGTGGCAAGGCCAAGGTGGTGATCGAAGCCGCCCTGGACCTGGGCCATGTGGTGGTCGGCAAGCAGAAAGAAGAAATCTGCGAGCTGGAACTGGAACTGCGCGAAGGCGAACCGGCTGCCCTGCTGGAACTGGCCGCCGAACTGGCCGCGACCCTGGCACTGATGCCGTGCGATATCAGCAAGGCCGAGCGCGGCTACCGCCTGTACGACGCCAGCAGCTACTCGCTGAGCCTGCCGGCCCCGCAGGTCCACGCCGAAATGCCGTTGGACGATGCCTTCGCCGCGATCATGTGGCACCTGCTCGGCAGCAGCCAGCGTCTGGCTGAGCAATACCGTTTCAATGGCCACTGGCGCCTGTTGCAGGACTGGGTCGACAACCTCGGCGAACTGCGCGCCCTGATCGGCAGCCTCGGCCAGGCCGCGCCGCGTCAATCCACCAGCGAACTGCGCAGTGCGCTGGACGCGTTGCTGGAAGACTGGCGCCCGCTGGTGCAGGCTGGCGATGACGATGAAGACATCCGCAAAGCCGCGCCGGAACAGTTCGCCGAAGAACTCGAAGACGTGCGCTGGGGCCTGTTCTCGCTGAACACCTCGCGCTGGCTGCTGGCCCGCACCTGGACCGCCGACCGCAACGTGCGTGGCAACCGCCAGGGCGCCGCGCAGATCACCAACTGGCTGCCACGCCTGCTGGCCGACGACGCCGTCGCCCTGCAATTGCAGCGCTACCAGCAGCAACCGGAAGACCTGGCCGAGCAACTGCCGCGCATCGAGCGCATCCAGGCCTGGCTGCACAACGCACGTCAGGTGGTGGACATCCCGGAGCTGGACCGCTTGTACGGCGAGCTGAACAAGTTGGCGCTGCTGGCCAACCAGCCGATCACCGATGAATCGCTGGATGCGCGTATGCACCAGGCGATTGCGGTGTATCAGAACCGCGCCTGGAAGACTTTACTGCGCCTGTAAGATCGCTATCGCGGGCAAGCCCAGCTCCCACAGGGGATGCATTCCAATGTGGGAGCCGGACTTGCCTGCGATGAGGCAGGCCCTGTCAGCGCAAGACTGGCAGGCTGGTGGTGGATTTGATCTCCGACAAGGCTACGATCGAGTTCACCTCCTGAATCCCCGGCACCATCGACAGCTTCTCGAAGAAAAACCGCTCATACGCCTCGATGTCCGACGTAACAATCCGCAGCAGAAAATCCACCGCGCCCATCAGCACATAACACTCCAGCACTTGCGGAAACCCGCGAATCGCCTCGGTGAACTCGGTGAAGTTGGAACGGCCGTGGGCATTGAGTTTGACCTCGGCAAAAATCTGCGTATTGAGGCCGATCTTCTTGCGGTCCAGCAGCGTGACCTGGCCGCGAATCACCCCTTCTTCCTTGAGCCGCTGGATACGCCGCCAGCACGGCGACTGGGACAGGCCCACCTGTTCGGCGATCTGCGCACTGGACAGCGAAGCATCCTCTTGCAGCAGGGCCAGGATGCGGCGGTCATAGGCGTCCAATTCACTGTGCATAAAAATACCTTTGAATGTGCTTATTCTGAATTGATCTATTCAATAAATCGCAGATAGAGCCCATCTTAGATAAGAAATCTCCCGTGACGAATGTAAAAATTTCTCCAGTCGAATTTGGAGAGTCAGCATGCACGCCGTCGAAACCACTCACACCTGCGCACGCGTCGATGCCTGGGCTGTCAACAGTGCCCATTGCCAGGCGCATTATCAGATCGTCGCCGAGGCCGAGCCGGACGTGCTGTGCCGGGTGCTCAACTATTTCGCTCTGCAGTTCCTGACTCCGCAACAGGTCAATGTGAGCCGTGAAGACGACCTGTTGAACATTGATATCGTCATGGACGGTTTGAGCTGGCACCGCGCCCAGGTGATCGGTGAAAAGCTTAGAAACCTGATCAGCGTCTGCTCGCTGGAGGTGTGGCGGGCTGATTCTCTGCGGCCTGCAGCGATGACGGCGGCCAGCCTGTAAAAGCCGGCAATACTCCGGGGCAGGTGGATGTTCGGGGGCAGGCTAGCCTGGGTTTACACCCGACGCCTGCCAGGAAATACCCATGCCTACCGCCTTGCACACTCACCGATTGGAACTGCATCAGTTGCTGCCGGCGCTGCTCGAGCAAGGGCTGATAACCACAGAGATGGCGCATTCACTGTCGACGGCGCCCGCCACCCGGCAACACCCTCTGGTAGGCATTGCAGCCCATGGGCTGTGCCTGGAAACCCTGACGCAATGGCTGGCCACGCACGTCGGGCAGCCGTATCTGCGTATCGACCCGCTCAAGATCGACGTGGCCACCGTGGTGCCGCTGATGTCCCATGCCTTTGCGCAGCGCCATGGGATCCTGGCGGTGGCCGTGGATGCGCAGACCGTCACCGTCGCCAGCGCCCAGCCCCATGTCCGCGACTGGGAAGCCGGGTTGGCGCAGGTGCTCAAGCGCTCGATCAAGCGCGTGGTCGCCAACCCCACGGCTATTGAACGCTGCATCGGCGAGTTCTACCGGTTGGCCAAATCCGTCAGCGGCGCCGATCAAAAAGCGACGGTGGCCGGCAACGTCGAACTGCTCAACCTCGGCACCAGCGATCAGGAGCCGGATGCCAATGACGCGCATATCGTCACCATCGTCGACTGGCTGTTGCAGTACGCCTTCGAGCAGCGGGCCAGTGATATCCATGTCGAACCCTGCCGCGATCAGGGTCGCGTGCGTTTTCGCATCGACGGGCTGCTGCACGATGTGTATCAGTTTCCGCCTCAGGTCACGATGGCGGTGGTCAGCCGCCTCAAGAGCCTGGGCCGGATGAATGTGGCGGAAAAACGCAAACCCCAGGACGGCCGGGTCAAGACCAAAAGCCCGGCAGGCATTGAGGTGGAGCTGCGCCTTTCGACCTTGCCCACGGCGTTTGGTGAAAAACTGGTGATGCGGATTTTCGACCCACAGGTGCTGCTCAAGGATTTCGATCAGTTGGGTTTATCACACGACGACCAACAGCGCTGGCACGCCATGACCGGTCAGGCCAACGGCATCATCCTGGTCACCGGGCCAACCGGCTCCGGCAAGACCAGTACCCTCTACGCCACGCTCAAGCAACTGGCAACCCGCGAGGTCAACCTGTGCACAGTGGAGGACCCGATCGAAATGATTGAACCGGCCTTCAACCAGATGCAGGTGCAGCACAACATCGACCTGACGTTCGCCAGCGGCGTGCGCGCCCTGCTGCGCCAGGACCCGGACATCATCATGATCGGTGAGATCCGTGACCGGGAAACCGCAGAAATGGCGATTCAGGCCGCGTTGACCGGGCATCTGGTGCTGTCGACGCTGCACACCAATGATGCGCCCAGTGCCATCAGCCGGTTGCAGGAGCTAGGCATTGCTCATTATTTGATCAAAGCTACCCTTATAGGGGTGATGGCGCAGCGTTTGGTGCGGCTTTTATGCCCTCATTGCAAACGCGCGGTGGGCGCGCCGGGCACCGCGCATGAAGCTGTCGGCTGCGCAGAATGCCGTGACAGTGGTTATCGAGGCCGCGCCGGGCTC
This sequence comes from Pseudomonas sp. FP2338, assembly GCF_030687515.1. Taxonomy (NCBI): domain Bacteria; kingdom Pseudomonadati; phylum Pseudomonadota; class Gammaproteobacteria; order Pseudomonadales; family Pseudomonadaceae; genus Pseudomonas; species Pseudomonas sp. FP2338. The sequence goes on from NZ_CP117436.1 coordinate 6,168,592, forward strand.
TACGAAATCATGCCGATGAACGAGGCGCTCAAGGCACTGATCCCCCCAGGTGCCGACGTGCAGGCTCTACGCCGGGCCTCAGTGGAGCAAGGCATGCGCAGCCTGCGCATGGCCGGTGTCGACAAAGTGAACGCCGGGCTGACCACCCTGGCAGAGGTATTACGGGTAACGCCTGGAGGTCTTGGGGATTCAGAAACAAATGATTTGATTGTTGGCCCGTGAAACCGTCCTTATCCGTGACTGGGCCGTTACAATCGGCCATACGTCGTATCACTGACACCATCAGATAGGGAATCGCTATGCAGATCGGAACCGTACTGCTTCTTTTCGTGGGTTTGGCCGTTGCCATCTTGTTCATGGGTTTTAAAGTCGTGCCCCAGGGCTACCAGTGGACTGTCGAGCGTTTCGGCCGCTACACCAACACCCTCAAGCCTGGCCTGAACATCATTATTCCGATCATGGACCGCATTGGTCGCAAAATGAACGTGATGGAAAGCGTGCTGGATATTCCACCGCAGGAAGTGATCACCGCCGACAACGCCACCGTGCAAATCGACGCCGTGTGCTTCTTCCAGGTGGTCAACACCGCCCAGGCCGCCTACGAGGTCAACAACCTCGAGCACGCCATCCGCAACCTGCTGCAAACCAACATCCGCACCGTGCTTGGCTCCATGGAGCTGGATGCCATGCTGAGCCAACGGGATGGCATCAACGAAAAACTGCTGCGCACCGTGGATGAAGCCACAGCGCCGTGGGGCATCAAGATCACCCGCATCGAGATCAAAGACATCAGCCCGCCTGCCGACCTGATGGCCGCCATGTCTGGCCAGATGAAAGCCGAGCGGATCAAACGCGCGCAAATCCTGGAAGCCGAAGGCCTGCGGGCATCGGCGATCCTGACGGCCGAAGGTAAAAAACAGGCGCAGATCCTTGAGGCCGAGGGCAGTCGCCAGGCGGCTTTCCTGGAATCCGAAGCCCGTGAGCGTCAGGCCGAGGCCGAAGCCCGTGCCACACAAGTGGTCTCCGAGGCCATCGCGTCGGGCAACGTGCAGGCGGTTAACTACTTCGTCGCGCAAAAATACATCGATGCCTTGGGCAAGCTGGCATCGGCCAACAACAGCAAAGTCATTCTGATGCCGCTGGAAGCCAGCCAGGTGATTGGCGCCGTCGGCGGCATCGGCGAAATCGTCAAGGCAACTTTCGACAACAAGAAAGGCTGAGGCAACTGCCATGTGGGATTTCCTGCAGCATCTGTCGTTCTGGGATTGGCTGGCACTGGGCACGGTACTGTTGATTCTTGAAGTATTCGGCGCCGGCGGTTACCTGTTATGGATGGGCATCGCCGCTGCCGCTGTAGGCGTGATCAAGTTCCTGGTGCCGCCGCTCGGGCTGGAATGGCAACTGCTGTTGTTCGCCGTGCTGTCGATTTTGACCGCCGTCTATTGGTGGAAACGCCAGCGCAGCAGTGCCAAGGTCAGTGACCAGCCGGGGCTGAACATGCGTGGCTCGGAGCTGGTTGGCCGTACGTTTGTGGTGCATCAGGCCATCGTCGATGGCCGGGGCAAGATAAAAGTCGGTGATGGCGTGTGGATGGCGACTGGCCCGGACAGCCCCGTAGGCGCTCAAGTCCGTGTCATTGGTCAGGACGGCGTGATTTTACAGGTCGAAACTGTTTAGTCAGTGATGGAACTCGACTGAGCTATCTACAATCAAACTGTTCAGATAACCCAGTCGGAGTCACCCATCATGCGTCTCAAATATGCTGTCGCAACCCTCGCTGTGCTTTCCCTTCCTGTCGGTTCAGCCATGGCCGACAGCTTTTGGCGTAATGTCATTTCATCGGGCGCCACTACCGGCTCGACGTACCTGACCTTCAAGGACCACAAGCTGGTAGTCGCCGCCCAGGACGACGCAGGCAGCTTTGTTGCCAGCGACGGCGGCATCCGCGGTCCATACCTGGAAGCCGCCATGCAGAAAGTCCGCGCGGACAACCCAGGCCTCAAGGCCACGGACATGGAATTGGCCAACGCTATCCTCGCCAAAAATGCTGTGACCGAGTAAAGCGCTTATAAAAATGCCGCTCATTGAGAGCGGCATTTTTTTGCGCTGCTTTTACCTACGGTGACGCCACAAGAGTGACTAAACAGGAAAAGTCCTATCGACCACTTCGCCAAGGCAGCAACAAGCTATTGATTCCTTCTCACCAAGCGAATCGACCACCATGCAAAAGCTGTCTTCCCTTCTACTGCTCGCCGCTATCGCAGCACCTTATGCCCAGGCAGAAGGCTGGTATGGCTCGGCCAAGCTCAACAGTGCCCGTCAGAATCTTTCCAGCTCGTTGCTGACCAGCCCGCGCGTAACGAATCAGATCGAAGCGCCGGACAGCAGCAAAGCCTTCACCGGCTCATTCGCCGCAGGTTACGCCTTTGCCGACGGGTGGCGATTGGAGGGTGAATACACCACGCGTAGCAGCTCGACGTTCGATTCCTATTGGGCGCCCTTCAATGCCAACGTCAATCGACTGGAGGTCGATAGCCAGCGCTGGATGCTCAACGGCTACAAGAACATTCCGATCAACGATTGGCTGTCGTTCTACGGCATGGCCGGTGTCGGTGTGGCGCAAATTGATGCCGAGGGTTACCAGGGCAACCCCAACCGTCAGTTCGCCAGCAACCGTCAGTACAACTTCGCCTACAGCGTGGGCCTGGGCCTGGACGCCAAAGTCAGTCAAAACCTCACCCTGGGCACCGGCTGGCGTTATGTGGACATGGGCCAGGTTGAGACCGGCTACAACACCTTCGTCAACCGGGCGAATGCCAAGGATGAGCAACTCAAAGGCAAACTCAAAGAGCAGAATGTGTTCCTTGAAGCCCGCTTGTCCTTCTGAGGCACCAACGAAAATGCCGCTTTGTGCAGCGGCATTTTTTTGCTCGTAACGTGACGATTCATTCACGTGTGACAGGCTATATTCAGTCGAACCGTGCAACCATGCGGTACTGATACGTTTATTACTCATCGCCTATCTGAAACGGATGCCTTCGTCGTTATGAGCCAACAGCCCTTTCTGCCGTTTTCCAAACCTACCATTGATGAAGCCACCATCTCGGCGGTCGGCGACGTACTGCGCTCGGGCTGGATCACCAGCGGGCCAAAAGTGCAGGCGTTCGAAGCACAGCTGTCGGAATACTTTGGCGGCCGGCCGGTGCGGACGTTCAATTCCGGCACCTGCACCATGGAAATTGCCCTGCGCATCGCCGGGATTGGCCCAGGGGATGAAGTCATCACCACGCCGATCTCCTGGGTCGCCACTGCCAACGTGATTCTGGAAGTCGGCGCCACGCCGGTATTTGCCGATATCGACCCGGTTACCCGCAATATCGACCTGGCCCAAGTGGAAGCTGCAATCACCCCACGTACCAAGGCGATCATTCCTGTGTACCTGGCGGGCCTGCCCCTGGACATGCCGATGCTGTATGCGCTGGCCAACAAGTACAACCTGCGTATCGTCGAAGACGCTGCCCAGGCACTGGGTTCCAGCTGGGATGGCGAACGCATTGGCGCAACCGGCGACTTTGTATCCTTCAGCTTCCAAGCCAACAAGAACATCACCTCTTCCGAGGGCGGTTGCCTGGTATTGAACAATGCCGAAGAAGCCCGACTGGCCGAGAAATATCGCCTGCAGGGCGTTACCCGCACGGGTTTCGACGGCCTGGACGTGGATGTGTTGGGCGGCAAGTTCAACATGACCGACATCGCCGCCGCCATCGGCCTGGGCCAGTTCGCTCATATCGAGAAGATCACCGCCAACCGCCAGAACCTGGCGCGCCACTACTTCAAATGCTTCGGCAGTGATTTCGAAGCGCAATACGGCGCACAACTGCCGCCGGCAGACTTCGAAAACAGCAACTGGCACCTGTTCCAGCTGGTGTTGCCGGAGCGTCAGGATGGCAAGCCGGCACGCGCCACCTTTATGGAACAGATGCAGGCGCATGGCGTCGGTATTGGCTATCACTACCCGCCGATCCACCTGCTGAGCCTGTATCGGGCACAGGGTTTCAAGGAAGGCATGTTCCCGGTGTCGGAACGTGTTGGGCGTTTGATCGTGTCGTTGCCGATGTTCACAGCGATGACAGAGGCGGACGTAGAGCGGTCGGTTGCGGCGGTTAAAGCGGTATTGAAAGCGGGTTAAACGAAAAAACGCAGGCTTGCCACATTCAACTGTGGGAGCTGGCTTGCCAGCTCCCACATTGATTTGTGCCGGGTTTACTCGCCGATGGCAGCTTTGTAACCCGCAGCATCCAGCAGTTTTTCCAGATCGGCCGGGTTGCTTGGCTTGAGCTTGAAGATCCAGGCGCCGTAAGGGTCGGTGTTCAGCAGCTCAGGCTCGCCGCTCAGGGCGTCGTTCACTGCGATCACTTCGCCGGCGATCGGCGAGTAGATATCCGAGGCGGCTTTTACCGACTCCACCACACCGGCTTGATCAGCTGCGGCAAATACGTTGCCCACTTCCGTCAGCTCAACAAACACCACATCACCCAACGCTTCCTGTGCATGGTCGGAAATCCCGACGGTCACAGTGCCGTCGGCTTCCAGACGGGCCCATTCGTGACTTTCGGCAAAACGCAGGTCAGCTGGGATATCGCTCATAATCTGTGTCCTCAAGAAGAAATGTCAGCGGCCTTCGGCCTGCCGGAAATAGTTAGATCAAGGTTTTGCCATGGCGTACGAAGGTCGGTTTGACCACTCGAACCGGGTACCACTTGCCGCGGATTTCCACTTCGGCCCGATCGGCAGTGGCCGTCGGTACGCGAGCCAGGGCAATGGATTTGCTCAGCGTAGGAGAGAAACTACCACTGGTGATCTCCCCTTCGCCAACATTGGCGATACGAACCACTTGGTGAGCGCGTAAAACCCCACGCTCCTCCAGTACCAGCCCGACCAATTTGTACTGCACACCCGCCGCCAGCTCTGCTTGCAGCGCGCTGCGGCCAATGAAGTTGCGACCGGCAGGTTCCCAGGCAATGCTCCAGGCCATGTTCGCCGCCAAGGGCGAAACCTTCTGGTGGATATCCTGGCCATACAGGTTCATGCCGGCTTCCAGGCGCAGGGTATCGCGAGCGCCGAGGCCAATGGGTGAAATACCCGCGCCCACCAGATCGTTGAAAAAACCCGGCGCCTGATCGGCAGGCAGGACAATCTCCAGGCCGTCTTCACCGGTATAGCCGGTACGGGCGATAAACCAGTCGCCGTCAGCGTGGCCTTCAAAGGGTTTGAGTTGATGAATCAGGGTGCCGCGCGATTGGGTGACCAACTCGGCGATTTTCTGCCGGGCATGGGGCCCCTGAATGGCGAGCATGGCCAACTCGGACCGCTCCTGCAGTTGCACCGAATAGCTGCCCAGTTGCGCCTGCATCCAGGCCATGTCCTGGTCGCGGGTGGCTGCGTTGACCACCAGCCGGTAACCGGCTTCGGTGCGGTAGACGATCATGTCGTCCACCACGCCGCCCTGCTCGTTGAGCATGGCGCTGTAGAGCGCACGGCCGCAGCCATGCAAACGGTCGACATCATTGGCCAGCAGGTGCTGGAGCCATTCCTTGGCCTGAGGGCCGGTGACATCGATCACGGTCATATGGGATACATCGAACACCCCGCAGTCGCGTCGCACCTGATGGTGTTCTTCAACTTGCGAGCCGTAGTGCAGAGGCATATCCCAACCGCCAAAATCGACCATTTTCGCGCCGAGGGCGAGATGCAGGTCATACAGAGGCGTACGCTGTCCCATGGGTTTCTCCTTCCGGGCTTGGCGAAGGTGCGCGGAGCTGCTGTTTGCGCTGAACGCCTTGAATTACAAGGCCTGCAGCCACGCCCAGCGACTCGCTCCGAAAGACGAAGCGCACCGAATGCCGCGCATTGTAGCCGCAAGCCGTAGGACTGGCACCTAACCGATTTGCCGCGCAGAGCGGCGGATCAAGCCGATGACCGGCAGCAGCCCCACCAGCACAAGGGTCAGCGCCGGCAACGAGGCTCGTGCCCATTCTCCTTCACTGGTCATTTCAAAGATGCGAACTGCCAGGGTGTCCCAGCCAAATGGGCGCATCAGCAAGGTTGCGGGCATTTCCTTGAGCACATCGACGAACACCAGCAACGCCGCGCTCAACGTGCCCGGCAGCAATAACGGCAGATACACTTTGCAAAACAGTCGTGGCCCGCTCACCCCGAGACTGCGTGCCGCTTCCGGCAACGACGGGCGGATTCGCGCCAGGCTGTTTTCCAACGGCCCGTAAGCCACCGCCAGAAAGCGCACCAGATAGGCCAGCACCAGTGCCGACAGGCTGCCAAGCAGCAAGGGTTTACCCGCGCCGCCGAGCCAGCCCGACAGCGGCACCACCAACTCTCGGTCCAGGTAGCTGAACGCCAACATGATCGACACTGCCAGCACCGAGCCCGGCAGCGCATAGCCGACATTAGCCAGGCTGATACCGGAGCGAATCGCCCGGGTCGGCGCCAGCCGGTTGGCAAAGGCCAATATCAGCGCCACGCTGACCGTGATCAGCGCGGCAATGCCGCCCAGGTAAAGGGTGTGGACGATCAGGCCGGTGTAGCGCTCATCCAGGTCAAAGCGGCCACGCTGCCAAAACCACGCGACCAGTTGCAGCAGGGGGATGACAAAGGCGCAGGCGAACACCACACCGCACCACGTACTGGCCGCTGCCGCCTTGAACCCACGCAGGTGATACAGCGCCTGGCCCCGTGGCCGCTCATTGCTCGGGCGGCTGGCACCGCGGGCACGCCGTTCGCCGTACAGCACCAGCATCACTACCAGCAGCAACAGGCTGGCGAGTTGGGCGGCGCTGGAAAGGCTGAAAAAGCCGTACCAGGTCTTGTAGATGGCGGTGGTGAAGGTGTCGAAGTTAAACACCGAAACCGCGCCGAAATCCGCCAGGGTTTCCATCAAGGCCAGGGCCACGCCGGCTCCAATCGCCGGCCGCGCCATGGGCAGTGCGACGCGCCAGAACGCCTGCCAGGGCGATTGCCCCAGCACCCGCGCCGCTTCCATCAGGCCTTTACCCTGGGCCAGAAACGCCGTGCGTGCCAGCAGGTAGACGTAGGGGTAGAACACCAGCACCAACACGATAATCACGCCGCTGGTGGAGCGCACGCGCGGCAGCCGCAGGCCGGTGCCGAACCATTCACGCAGCAGGCTTTGTACCGGGCCGGCGAAATCCAGCAGGCCGACAAACACAAAGGCCAGTACGTAGGCGGGAATGGCAAAAGGCAGCATCAAGGCCCAATCGAGCCAGCGCCGCCCAGGAAACTCGCAGAGGCTGGTCAGCCAGGCCAGGCTTACGCCCAGCAGCGTCACCCCCACTCCCACGCCCAGCACCAGGGTGAGTGTATTGCCCAGCAGGCGTGGCATCTGGGTGTCCCACAGGTGCGACCAGATTTGCGCGTCGATACTTTGCCAGGACAGCAACAGCACGCTCAGCGGCAGCAGCACCAGGGCGGCGACGCTGAAGACCGGCAGGTACCAGCGGCGTTGGGCGGGGTGGGCCAAGGGCTAGCTCTCAGGGTGGTAAACATTCAAGGTGAACACAAAGCAATGTGGGAGCCGGGCTTGTCGAATCGTCGCACCGCCGCGATAGCATCACCTCAGGGTGTCAGTTGCACCGAGGTGATGCTGTCGCAGGCAAGCCAGCTCCCACACAAGCCCGCTCCCACATTTAGTTCGGCGCTTGCCTGCAAATTGTAGTTAGTTCCAGCCGGCGCGATCCATCAGGCGGATAGCCTCGGCCTGGCGCTTGCCTGCCACTTCCACCGGCAAGGTATCGGCCACGAACTTGCCCCACGTCGCCACTTCCGCCGATGGCGGCACCGCCGGGTTGGCCGGGAATTCCTGGTTCACGTCGGCGAATATCTGCTGCGCTTCAGGCGTGGTCATCCACTCCACCAATGCCTTGGCCGCTTCCGGGTGCGGTGCGTGTTTAGTCAGGCCAATGCCCGACAGGTTCACGTGCACGCCACGGTCGCCCTGGTTCGGCCAGAACAGTTTTACCGCCAGGTCCGGCTTCTGCTTGTGCAGGCGACCGTAGTAGTAGGTGTTGACGATGCCCACGTCGCACTGCCCGGCGTTGATCGCCTCCAGCACGGCGATGTCGTCGGAAAACACGTCGGTGGACAGGTTGTTGACCCAGCCTTTGACGATTTCCTCAGTCTTCGCCGCACCATGGGTTTCGATCAGGGTGGCGGTCAGCGACTGGTTGTAGACCTTTTTCGCCGTGCGCAGGCACAGGCGGCCTTCCCATTGTTTGTCGGCCAGGGCTTCGTAAGTGGTCAGGTCACCCGGCTTAACACGGGCAGTGGAATAGGCGATGGTCCGCGCGCGCAGGCTCAAGCCGGTCCAGGCGTGGTTCGAGGAGCGGTATTGCAGCGGAATATTCTTGTCGATCACCGCCGAGGTGAATGGCTGCAGGATGCCCATTTGTTCAGCCTGCCAAAGGTTGCCGGCGTCGACGGTGAGCAACAGGTCGGCGGTGGCGTTCTCGCCTTCGGCCTTGATGCGCTGCATCAGCGGGGCTTCCTTGTCGGTGATGAACTTCACCTGCACGCCGGTCTTTTTGGTGTAGGCATCGAACACCGGCTTGATCAGTTCGTCGATGCGCGAGGAGTAGACCACGACTTCGTCGGCTGCCTGCACGGTGGTGCTGCCGATAAGGGTGAGTGCCAGGGCAGTCAGGAGGCGCTTGGGTGCCAACATGGGTGCGGTCTCTCATTTGCAAAAAGAGGGCAAATGATAAGGACTCACATTTGGTAGCGCTTGGTGGAGGCGTTACGAGATGTTGCATGGCTGGGATTGGTGTTGGGGCCAATGGCCCCATCGCGGGCAAGCCCGGCTCCCACAGGGAACTCAGGCGCCCTCAGGGTTTGGCCAGTTCCGGGAGGTCGCCGGTCAGGCCGAGGGCCTGACGGACGAAGACGGCCTTGGCTTCGGGCATCTGGTCGACCATTTTCAGCCCGGCGTTGCGCAGCCAGCGCAATGGCAGCTGGTCGGCCTGGAACAGGCGCTCAAAGCCTTCCATGGCCGCCATCAGCGCCAGGTTATGCGGCATGCGCCGACGTTCGTAGCGGCTCAGTACCTTCACATCAGCCAGGCGCTCACCACGTTCGGTGGCTGCCAGCAGCACCTCGGCCAGCACCGCCGCATCGAGGAAGCCCAGGTTCACGCCCTGCCCCGCCAGCGGGTGGATCACGTGGGCCGCGTCGCCAATCAACGCCAGGCCTTCTGCCACATAACGTTTGGCGTGTCGTTGGCGCAATGGCACGCACACACGTGGATCGGCGCTGATCACCGTGCCGAGCTGCCCTTCAAAGGCGCGCTCCAGCTCACGGCAGAAGTTCTCGTCGTCCAGCGCCATCAGGCGCTCGGATTCGGCCGGGGTGGTCGACCAGACGATCGAGCACCAGTCTTCCTGCCCATCGCGCACCAGTGGCAAAAACGCCAGCGGGCCAGTGTCGGTAAACCGCTGCCATGCCGTGCGCTGATGGGGCTGGCTGCTGCGCACGCTGGTGACGATGGCGTTATGCAAATAATCCCACTCGCGGGTCGCTGTGCCGGTCAGGCGGCGTACGGCGGAGTTGGCGCCATCGGCGGCGACCACCAGCGGCGCACGCAGTTTACGGCCGTCAGCCAGGGTCAACAGCCAGTCATCGCCGGAGCGGCGCATCTGTTCCAGGCGGGCGTTGGCCAGCAGGCCCAGGTCGCAATCATGCAGGCGGTCGAGCAAAGCGTCCTGAACCACGCGGTTCTCGACAATATGCCCGAGCACTTCGGCGTGCACACTGGCCGCCGAGAAGTGGATCTGCCCGGTACCGCTGCCGTCCCACACTTGCATCTCGCCATAGGGGCTGGCGCGCCGCGACACAATGCCGTCCCACACGCCGAGGCGCTCAAGGATGCGCTGGCTCGCGGCCGACAAGGCGCTCACCCGTGGCTCGAAGGCCGCCTCACGGTCAAATGGCTTGACGCTCAGCGGGCTGCCGTCGAGCAGCAGCACCTGCAGGCCACTGCCCTGCAACGCCAGCGCCAGGGCGCTTCCGACCATTCCGGCCCCGACAATCAGCACATCTGCGCGCATGTCCATGCTTTAAGCCTGCTTTGCTGGCGGCTTGCGCCGCACGTAAAGGGTTTTGTCGACCCGCGCCACCAGGGTGCCGGAGCCGTCATGAATCTCGACCTTGAGGTGGGGCAGGTACTTCTCGCCACCTTGGGTTTGCCGGCGAATCTCGTCCAGCAAAGCGTCGTCGATGGAAAATTCGGCGTACACCGGGCCTTTGCCTGGCGACACGAAGTCGATGCTCGCGGCCTTGTCCCACACGATGTAATCGCGGCCCAGGTTTTCCATCAACAGCAACATGTAGAACGGGTCGACCATCGAATAGAGGCTGCCGCCAAATTGCGTGCCGACATAGTTGCGGTTGTACCAACCCAGGCCCATGCGCACTTTGACATGACGAAAGTCAGCGCTCATGTGCTGCACGCTTATCCCCGCCCCGAGATAGGGCGGATAAAGGGTCATGACCCAACGCAACAGCCGCGCTTTACCCAAACGTTGGATCAACCACTTACGCATCGGGGCGCGTACCCAGGCCCATGGCCTGACGAGCAAACCAGCGTTTGGCTGGCGGTAAAAGGTCCAGGCCGAGCAGGCCCATGTTGCGGCCCAAAGCCACTAACGGCTGGGCACTGCCAAACAGGCGTGTAACTTGATCGGAGAAACCCACCGTGAGTTTCTGGTCCAGATGCTGGCTTTCGCGGTAGCGCTGCAAGGTCGCCAAGTCACCCGGCACCGCCGGCCCGGCCAGCAGGGCTTCGGCCAAGGCATTGGCATCGCGCAGGGACAGGTTGAACCCCTGCCCGGCAATCGGGTGCAGGCTGTGGGCGGCATTGCCGAGGATCGCCAGGTGTGAGCGCACTTGTTCTTCAGCTTCCACCAGCGTCAGCGGGTACAGGTGCCGCGCGCCGACTTGCTTGAGGGTGCCCAGGCGGTAGCCGAACACGCCCTGCAATTCGCTCAAGAAACTGCGCTCATCGAGGTTGGCCAAACGCTGGGCGTCCATGCCGATGCGTGTCCACACCAGCGCGCAGCGGTTGTCCGGCAACGGCAACAGGGCCATCGGGCCTTCATCGGTAAAACGCTCGAAGGCCTCACCGTTGTGGGCTTCGCTTGGGGTGATGTTGGCGATCAGCGCGCTCTGGTTGTACGGGCGGGTTTTCACGCCAATACCTAACTGCTCGCGCAAACCGGAGCGGCCGCCATCGGCCAATACCGCCAGGTCGCATTCCAGCACGGTTTCATCGTTGAGGGTCAGGCGATAGCCGTCGGGCAGCGGCTCCATACGTGTAACTTCCGCCGGGCAGCGCCAGCTCACCACCTCTTTATCCAGGCCTTGCCACAGGCACTGGCCGAGCCAGGCGTTTTCCACCACATAGCCGAGGGCCGGCACGCCTTCTTCCATGGCTGACAAGCGCGCAGTGGAGAACCGCCCCCGGTCCGACACATGAATCTGCTTGATCGGCTCGGCGCGGCGGGAGATGTCCTGCCACACACCCAGGCGCTGATAGATCTGCCGGGCGCCGTAGGAAAGTGCCGAAGAACGCGCATCGTAGCTCGGCTGGTAAGTGTCACCCGGCGCGAACGGTTCGATCAGCACGATCTTCCAACCCCGCGCCTTGGCACCGGCCTGCAAGGCCAACGCCAGGCTGGCGCCGACCAGGCCGCCGCCGATAATCGCCAGGTTGACCCGGCTCATCGGGCAGCCGCCATCAGCGCTTCGATCTCGGCGACGGTTTTGGGGACGCCGCCGGTCAGAATCTCACAGCCTTGCTTGGTCACTATCACGTCGTCCTCGATGCGTACGCCAATGCCACGCCATTTCTTTGCCACATGCTGGTTGTCCGGCGAAATATAAATCCCCGGCTCCACGGTCAACGCCATGCCGACTTCCAGCACACGCCATTCACCGCCCACTTTGTATTCGCCCACATCGTGCACATCCATGCCCAGCCAGTGGCCGGCGCGGTGCATATAAAAGGCACGGTAGGCTTCGCTGGCGATCAGCTCGTCGACGTCACCTTGCAACAACCCCAACCTCACCAGCCCGGCGGTGATGACCTGCACGGTCGCCTCATGGGCCTGATTCCAATGTTTATTCGGCGCAATCTGGGCGAAGGCGGCTTCCTGGGAGGCCAGCACAATCTCGTAGATCGCCTTTTGTTCGGGCGAAAACTTGCCGCTGACCGGCCACGTGCGCGTGATATCGCTGGCGTAGCAGTCGATCTCGCAACCGGCGTCGATCAGCACCAGGTCGCCGTCCTTGAGCAGCGCGTCATTCTGCTGGTAGTGCAGGATGCAGCTGTTGCGCCCGGCGGCGACGATGGAGCCGTAGGCCGGCATCTTCGCGCCGCCCTTGCGGAACTCGTAATCGAGCTCGGCTTCGAGGCTGAATTCATACAGCCCGGCGCGGCTGGCCTGCATCGCCTTGACGTGGGCCGCGCAGGAAATCCGCGCGGCCTCGCGCATCACCTTCACTTCTGCCGCCGATTTATACAGGCGCATGTCGTGAAGCAGATGATCCAGGGCAACAAATTCGTTCGGTGGCTGGGCGCCCAAGTGCGCTTTGGAACGGATCACGTTGATCCACTCCATCACATGCCGGTCGAATTCGGCGTTGCTGCCCATGGCCGAATATACCCGGTCGCGGCCTTCGATCAGGCCGGGCAGGATGTCGTCGATATCGGTGATGGGGAACGCGTCGTCAGCGCCAAAGTCGCGAATGGCGCCTTCGGTGCCGGCGCGCAGGCCGTCCCACAATTCGCGTTCGGCGTTGCGCTCGCGGCAGAACAGCACGTACTCACCATGCTGGCGACCGGGCATCAGCACGATCACTGCTTCAGGTTCAGGGAAGCCGCTCAGGTACTGGAAGTCGCTGTCCTGGCGGTAGACGTGCTCGACATCACGGTTGCGGATGGCCACGGCGGCGGCCGGCAGGATCGCGATGCTGTTGGGTTCCATCTGCGCCATGAGCGCCTTGCGGCGACGGGTGTATTCCGCTTTCGGGATATGAATCATGGGCAGATGGGTTTCCTTGCTTAGTGCAGCGACGGCTTGGGTGCGGCTGGCTCAGCGGATTTTTTGGTCTCGGTGAACAGCAGCAGCGGCGCGACACGCAGGTATTCCATCACTTCCATATAGTCGCCTTCGCCGTCCTCGGACTCTTCCAGGGCATCTTGCACCTGGGAGATGGCAGCCAGGTCTTGCAACACTTCTTTGGCGTCGGTGCTCAGCTCCAGGCCACCGGCATTTACGCCAAAGCCGTGCAGGAAGCCCTGGCACCATTGGCCCAGTGCGGCGGCGCGCTCGGTGAGCGGCGCGTCGTCGGTCGGCAGCAGCAGGACCACGGTGACGTCATCACCGGTCAGTTCGCCCTTGACCATCTCTTGCAGGCCGATCAGTGCGTTACGCACGTTCTCGGTAGGTTCGGTTTCCAGCAGCTCGGCCACATCGGCCAGCCAGTTGTCGGCATCGAAGCCAACACCCGTGCAGCTGCGGCCCAACAGCACGCCGTGCAGTTCGGCAGGCGAGCAAGGATGACCGCTGGAGCTCAGCAGTTTGGAAAAAGCGTCGTACGGGGAGTTCTGAATAGGCATGGTGAGCTAGGCGCCAGACGGCGCAATGTCTAGAATGAAGCGCTGTATCCTAGCACCGGCAGACGTACCAAGACTATCGAGGGCGTCAGATCGTTTATCCTGAAGTTGCCATTCATCAGACAAATCCAGTGGAACCCAATGGAAGACACCGACCTGCAAGCGCTGATGGCCAGACTCGAACTGCTAATTGATCGGGTCGAGCAACTTAAGAGTCAAAACGGACTCCTATTAGCTCAGGAAAAGACCTGGCGCGAGGAACGCGCTCACCTCATTGAAAAAAACGAAATCGCCCGGCGTAAGGTCGAATCGATGATTTCGCGCCTGAAGGCCCTGGAGCAAGACTCATGAGTTCAAGCAATAGCGTTACCGTGCAGATCCTCGACAAAGAATATTCGATCATCTGCCCCCAGGAAGAACGCAGCAATCTGGTGAGTGCTGCCCGCTACCTGGACGGCAAGATGCGTGAAATCCGCAGCAGCGGCAAAGTCATCGGCGCCGACCGTATCGCCGTGATGGCCGCGCTGAACATTACCCACGATCTGCTGCATAAGCAGGAACGGCCTGACGTGCAGGCCAGCGGCTCGACGCGCGAGCAGGTGCGTGACCTGCTCGAACGCGTGGATCTGGTACTTTCTACCGATCCAGAGCCACCCAAGGGCTGAATGACGCGTCTGTTTAAGGTATACTCGCCTCACTCCCTGGCGTGTTTGCCAGTCGGCGATGTCCCTGAGCCGATTCGCACTACCCTGGAAGTTGCACGTTGGGCTGGTGTGCATGTCCGCTAGACGGAAAGCCTTAAAGCCTACTGCATCTTCCACCTTGAACTTTCGGGTTCAAGGGCTAAGTCGACAGCGGCTCTGTCGGGGAGCCTGAATTCCCAAACTCAATGCCAGTCTCAGGACTGGCATTGTTTTATGAGCCGAACAACCATGACCGAACCTGCGCCGCCTTCCCGTCCGCAACTTCGACGCATGTTGCGCAAAGCCCGCCGCGCGCTTACGCCGAGCGAGCAGCGCAAGGCCGCCCACGGCCTGTATCGGCAACTGGCACAGCACCCGCTGTTTCGCCGGGCCAAACATATCTCTTTATATCTACCCACGGACGGTGAAATCGATCCGCGCCTGCTGCTGCGCGCTGCCCAGCGCCGGGGCAAGGCCACTTATCTGCCGGTACTCAGTGCCTGGCCGCGCACCAAGATGGTGTTCCAGCGCGTGCGGCCTGGGGATAAGTTATTGCCCAACCGTTTTCGCATCCTTGAGCCGCACGTCAATGCCAACCGCCAGCGCAACGTCTGGGCGCTGGACTTGGTGCTGTTGCCGCTGGTGGGTTTCGATGATGTGGGTGGACGACTGGGCATGGGCGGTGGGTTTTATGACCGCAGCCTGGCCTACCTGGCTCGGCGCAAAAACTGGCGCAAGCCCACGTTGCTTGGCCTGGCCCATGAATGCCAGAAGGTCGAACGTTTGGCGCAGGCGAGCTGGGATGTGCCATTGGCTGGCACGGTCACCGATAAAAAATGGTATGTCGCAGAAACGTCGCTGGAACCAGCGACGCTTTAAAAATAAGTGTTAACGCTTGAACGGTTGTGGCTGCTGCTGAGCCAGTTCAACCGGTGCATCGGTCTTGTTCGACCACAAGCTCTGGGCATATCCGGTGGTCACAACGCCCAGACCAAACAAAATAACCAAAATCCATAGTAAATCCGGTTTACGTTGCATCGATTGCCCCCCTTCAGGCACCTCGTACACGATGACAACAACGTTCCAAAGTAGTCCGTTGCAGCTGCGCCAAGCTTAAAAGCGGGCATTCTGCGGTAACGTGACCCAACACGCAAACCTTGACGCCAACCGACTGTCGGTTTGTCATGGAATTGCCTTACAACTTACCCAATGCCTTTTTCAGGAGCCCAAAAATGGCCTACTGGCTGATGAAATCCGAGCCCGATGAACTCTCCATCAAAGGCCTGGAAAAGCTCGGTGAAACGCGCTGGGACGGCGTGCGCAACTATCAGGCACGCAACTTTCTGCGAGCCATGGCCGTTGGTGATGAGTTTTTCTTCTATCACTCAAGCTGCCCTGAGCCGGGCATTGCCGGTATCGGCAAAATTGTCGAGGCAGCCTATCCGGACCCGACCGCGCTGGAGCCCGAAAGCCACTACTTCGATGCTAAAGCCACGCCGGAGAAAAACCCGTGGACGGCAATCAACGTGGCCCACGTCGAGACATTTCCAAAGGTGCTGGGCCTTGGCTACCTGAAACAACAAACCGCCCTCGCCGAATTGCCGCTGGTGCAAAAAGGCAGTCGATTGTCGGTGATGCCGGTAACGGCCGAACAATGGGCAGCGGTGCTCGCCCTGCGCTGAAAAGGCAGAACCCTGCGGTCACACCTGTGATGCAAGCATCTTCACGCCAAGAGGGTTAGGCTTGCGCTTCATTTGACCGGTATCAAGAGCCTTCGGGCGGTATCGGTCAAACTAGGATGCTAATGCCGCAGGATGCAGTCATGTCTACGAATCACACTATGTCGCGCCTTTTCGCCGTTGCGCTGATCACCTTGTTGCTGGGTGCCGGCGGGTTCGGTTATTGGCGATCGACTCAGGACCGCCTGCCCGAAGGCTTGAGCATGGGCAATGGCCGCCTGGAATCCACCGAAGTACAGATCGCCGCCAAGATCCCCGGGCGCCTGGCCGAAGTGCGCGTGGATGAAGGCGACAAGGTGCTCAAAGGCCAATTGCTCGCACGCATGGACACCCGCACCCTCGAAGCCCAGCGCGCACAGGCCGAAGCCGAAGTGCTGCGTGCCAAGGAAAACTTCGCCGCCGCCGAGGCCAACGTGCAGTTGCGTCAAAGCGAGCAATTGCTGGCCAACCAGGAACTCAGACGCACCCAGGAGCTGTACAAGCGCGGCTTTGCCAGCAGCCAGTTGATCGACCAGCAGCAAGCACGCCAGAACACCGGCAATGCCGCGGTGATCGCAGCGCAGGCTCAGGTCAACGCGGTGAAAGCGGCCATCGGCGCGGCCCAGGCCCAGGTGGCCCAGCTCGCCAGCGAAATCGACGACAGCAGCCTGCGCGCGCCCATCGACGGCATCATTCAATTGCGCCTGGCTGAACCGGGTGAAGTGCTCGGCGCAGGCGGCAGAGTTTTACTGCTGATTGACCCGAATGATCAGTACATGAACCTGTACCTGCCCGCCTCCGTCACCGGCCGCCTCACCGTCGGCAGCGACGCACGCATCCTGCTCGACGCCCTGCCCCAGCAACCGTTGCCGGCGAAAATCAGCTTCGTCGCGGCCAAATCGCAATTCACCCCCAAAGAGGTGGAGACCCGCGACGAACGCCAGAAACTGGTGTTCCGCGTCAAGCTGCGCCTGACCCAACCCAGCGCCGTGCCGCAAGCCAAACCGGGCATGCCCGGCGCGGGTTATGTGCGCACGGCTGATATCGACTGGCCGGCCAACCTGCAATGACCGGCATGGCGCTGCACGCCACCGGCATTCACCACCGTTACGGCAAGCAACAAGCACTGGTCGACATCGCCTTCAGCCTGCCGGCTGGCACTCGCTGCGGGCTGATCGGCCCGGACGGCGCGGGCAAGTCGAGTTTACTGGGGCTGATCGCCGGGGTTAAGAAACTGCAGGCAGGCCAGCTCGAAGTGCTCGGCGGCTCCATCGAAGATCGCCGCCATCGTAATAGCCTGTACCCGCGCATCGCGTTTATGCCCCAAGGCCTGGGCGGCAACTTGTATCCCGAGTTGTCCATCAGCGAAAACATCCGTTTCTTTGCCACGCTGTTCGGCCTGTCCAAAGCCGATTGCGAGCAGCGCATGCACAACCTGCTGCTGGCCACCGACCTTGCGCGCTTCGCAGAACGCCCGGCGGGCAAGTTGTCCGGCGGCATGAAACAAAAGCTCGGCCTGTGCTGCGCGCTGATCCACGACCCGGATTTGTTGATTCTCGACGAGCCCACCACCGGCGTCGATCCGCTGTCGCGCCGGCGTTTCTGGGAGCTGGTCGACACCGTGCGCAGCGAGCGCCCACAGCTGACGCTGCTGGTGGCCACCGCCTACATGGAGGAGGCCGAGCAGTTCGAACATTGCCTGATGCTCGATCGCGGCAAGCTGATCGCCGACGGCCTGAGCCGCGAACTGGCAGCCGTTACACCCAGCGGCAAACTCGATGAAGCCTTTACTCATTTCCAGGGTGACAGCGCCCACAACAACCAGCCGTTGGTGATCCCGCCGCGCGAAAGTGGCAACACGGATATCGCCATCGAAGCCCACGACCTGACGCTGCGCTTTGGGGATTTTACGGCGGTGAACAAGGTCAGCTTTGCAATTGGCCGCGGTGAGATCTTCGGCTTTCTCGGTTCCAACGGCTGCGGCAAAACCACCACCATGAAAGTCCTCACCGGGCTGATGCCGGCCACCGAAGGCAGTGCCACGCTGCTGGGCAACCCGGTGAATGCCAAGGATCTGGCGACGCGCAAGCGCGTGGGCTTTATGTCGCAAAGCTTTTCGCTGTATGGCGAACTCAGCGTGCGCCAGAACCTGGTGCTGCATGCGCAACTGTTCGACTTGCCCAAGGCCGACAGCGGCCCGCGTATTGACGAGCTGATCCAGCGCTTCGACCTCGGTGAAGTGGCCGAGCAACCCTCCGGCGAGTTACCCCTGGGCCTGCGCCAGCGGCTGTCACTGGCGGTAGCGGTGCTGCATCGCCCGGAAGTGCTGATCCTCGATGAACCGACCTCGGGCGTAGACCCGGCGGCGCGGGATGATTTCTGGCGGCTATTGGTTGAGTTGTCCCGCGAGCAAGGCGTGACGATCTTTCTGTCCACCCACTTTATGAACGAAGCCCAGCGCTGCGACCGCATCTCGCTGATGCACGCGGGCAAAGTGCTGGCTTGCGACACACCCGACGCACTGCAACAGCAATTCCACGGCGACACATTGGAGGCCGCGTTCGTCACCTGTCTGGAGCAGGCCCAAGGCGAACCCGAACCTGCCGCGCCGAACAAAACCGTCAGCGAAAGCAGCACGCCGCCCACCAGCAAACGCGGTTTCAGCATCGCGCGCCTGTTGGCCGTCGCCAGCCGAGAAGGCAAGGAACTGCTGCGCGACAAAGTGCGCATGGCCTTCGCCCTGCTCGGGGCGATGTTCATGATGGTGATCTTCGGCTACGGCATTTCCCTGGACGTGGAAAACCTCGCGTTCGCTGTCTACGACCAGGACCAGACCCCGCAAAGCCGTGCCTACCTGGAAGCCTTCCGCAGCTCGCGCTACTTCGCCGAACAAGCACCGATCCGCGATGCCAATGAACTGCACCGGCGCCTGCAACGTTCGGAAATCAAACTGGCGCTGGAAATTCCGCCCGGCTTTGGCCGCGACCTGTACGCCGGCCGCCAACCCACCGTGGCTGCGTGGATCGATGGCGGCATGCCGTTTCGCGCCGAAACCAGCCGTAACTACGTCGAAGCGGTGCACCAGGGCAATCTGCAACAACTGGCCGAACTGAGCAGCCTGCCCCGTAGCACCCAAGCTGCCGCCAAGCTGGAAACGCGCTTTCGCTACAACCAGGATGTGGTCAGTGTGAACGCCATCGGCCCCGGCGTGATGGCGCTGATCCTGGCGTTTATCCCGGCAATGCTCACCGCGCTGGGCATCGTGCGTGAAAAGGAGCTGGGGTCGATCACCAACTTCTACGCCACACCGCTGACGCGCCTGGAGTTTCTGCTGGGCAAACAGGCGCCGTACCTGGCGGTGAGCCTGGTCAACCTGGCGCTGCTGGTGGCGATGAACCGCTGGCTGTTCGGCGTGCCCTTCAAGGGCAGCGGCGTGGCGCTGGCGGTCGGCGGCCTGTTGTATGTACTCGCAACGACGAGCATGGGCCTGCTGATTTCCGCGTTCACTCGCACCCAGATCGCGGCGATCCTCGGCACCATGATCATCACCAGCCTGCCGACCATCCAGTTCTCCGGGTTGATCGTACCGCGCTCGTCGCTGGAAGGGGCGGCCGCGCTGATGGGTATGTTGTTCCCCGCCGGGCACTTCCTGGATATCGCCGTGGGCACCTTCACCAAGGCCCTGGACCTGCGCCAGTTGTGGCCGCAATGCCTGGCGCTGTTCGGGTTTTTTGTCGGGTTCACCGGGCTGAGCCTGATCATGCTCAAGAAGCAGGAGGCCTGATGCACAAGCTCGCTCATATCCTGCGCCTGGGCCTCAAAGAACTCACCAGCCTGCGTCACGACGGCGTGTTGCTGCTGTTTCTGGCCTACGCCTTCACAGTCGCGATCTACATGCCCGCCGCCGGTTCGGTGATTGGCGTGCACAACGCCAGCGTGGCCTTTATCGATGAAGACCACAGCGCGCTGTCGCGGCAGATGGCCGAGGCGCTGCAGCCGCCAGAGTTTCAGCCGCCTGCCCCACTGGCCTACGACCAATTGGACACGGTCATGGACAGCGGCGAGTACACCTTCGTGATCAATGTACCGGCCAACTTCCAGGCCGACCTGTTGGCCGGTCGCCAGCCAGGCGTGCAGGTGAACGTCGATGCCACGGCGATGAGCCAGGCATTTATGGGCGCAGGTTATATCGGCCGGATTTTCCAACGTGAGTTGCAACGCTACGGCGGGCAACCCGACGCGGCGGGCAAGGTGCCTGCGCAGCTGACCACACGGGCGCTGTTCAACACCAACCTGGAAGGCGGTTGGTTTTTGGCGGTGATCCAGATCGTCAACAACATCACCATCCTGGCCATCGTGCTCACCGGCACGGCGCTGCTGCGCGAGCGTGAACACGGCACGCTCGACCATTTGCTGGTGCTGCCGCTGACCGCGCTGGAAATCATGCTGGCAAAAATCTGGAGCAATATGCTGGTGGTGGTGCTGTGCACGTGGCTGTCGCTGGAGCTGGTAGTCAAAGGCTTGCTCGGCGTACCGCTGGCCGGGTCCCTGAGTCTGTTTTTGCTGGTGACGGCGCTGTACCTGTTTGCGAGCACGGCACTGGGGATCTTCCTCGCCACCCTTGCGCGTTCGACGCCGCAGTTCGGGTTGCTGGCAATTCCGGTGATTATTCCGATGCTGCTTCTGTCTGGCGGCAGCACGCCATTGGACAGCATGCCCGAGTGGTTGCAATGGGTGATGCAGGGCTCACCGTCGACGCACTTTGTGAGTTTGAGTGCGGCGATTTTGTTTCGTGATGCGGGCGTGGGTGTGGTGTGGCCGGATTTGCTGGCGCTGGTGGGAATCGGGTTGGTGTTTTTTGCGGTGGCGTTGGCCAGGTTTCGTAAAAGCCTGGCGTCCTGAAGTGCCTGTACTGGCGCCATCGCGGGCAAGCCCGCTCCCACATTTGGAATGCATTCACCTGTGGGAGCGGGCTTGCCCGCGATCGTCGCGCAGCGACTTACTGGATAATCAAGTTGTTGAAGAGCAGGTCTTCTACCACCGGCTTGCCAGTCTCATCGTTCATGACTTGCTGGGTTTGCTTCAGGGCTTCCTGGCGCAGCTTTTCTTTGCCTTCAACCGTGCTCATGGCTTCGTTGGTCTGTTGGGTAAACAGCGCCACCAGTTGGTTACGAATCAGCGGGTCGTTGGCTTTGACGGCCGCTGCCGCTTCAGGCCCGGTCACGCGCAGGGCGATGTCGGCCTTGTAGACCCGCAGTTTTGCCGTGCCATCCAGGCCGTAGTTGCCCACAAAGGGGGGGGTCAGGCTGATGTAGCTGACCTTCGGTGCCTCGCCTTCTTTCGCTTCTTCGGCCTGGGCTGCCATCGGCAAGGTCAGGGCGAGCATCAACAGGATCCACGCTTTCACAGTTCATTCCTCGAATTCGGTTGCCGGGTAGCATAACGCTAGCAAGGCTGAGTACAAGCTTATGGCGACTTATCAGGGCCGGGCATGCTCGTTGACCCACGGGCGTACCCTCCTACACTTATCGGCCACGACGCCAAAAGGAATAGTCCGATGAAAGCTGTGCTGTGCAAAGCCTTCGGCCCCGCCGAAACCCTGGTGCTGGAAGAGATCGCCAGCCCCGCGATCAAGAAGAACGAAATCCTGCTGGACGTGCACGCGGCCGGGGTAAATTTCCCGGACACCTTGATCATCGAGGGCAAGTACCAGTTCAAACCGCCCTTCCCATTCTCGCCGGGCGGCGAGGCGGCGGGGGTGGTCAGCGAAGTGGGTGAAAAGGTCAGCCACCTCAAAGTCGGCGACCGGGTCATGGCCCTGACCGGCTGGGGCAGCTTTGCCGAACAGGTCGCGGTGCCGGGCTACAACGTGCTGCCGATCCCGCCGAGTATGGATTTCAACACCGCCGCCGCCTTCAGCATGACCTACGGCACCTCGATGCATGCGTTGAAACAACGCGCCAACCTGCAACCCGGCGAAACCCTGCTGGTGCTCGGCGCCTCCGGCGGTGTGGGCCTGGCCGCCGTGGAAATCGGCAAAGCCATGGGCGCCCGGGTGATTGCCGCCGCCAGCAGCGCCGACAAACTCGCCGTAGCCAAAACGGCCGGCGCGGACGAACTGATCAACTACAGCGAAGCCAGCCTCAAGGATGAAATCAAGCGCCTGACCGACGGCAATGGTGTCGACGTGATCTACGACCCCGTCGGCGGCGACCTGTTTGACCAGGCCGTGCGCGGCATCGCCTGGAACGGCCGCCTGCTGGTGGTGGGTTTTGCCAGCGGGCGCATTCCCGAGCTGCCGGTGAACCTGGCGCTGCTCAAGGGCGCGTCTGTGGTCGGAGTGTTCTGGGGTTCGTTCGCCCAGCGCCAGCCGCAGGACAATGCGGCGAACTTCCAGCAGTTGTTCACCTGGTATGGCGAGGGCAAGTTGAAGCCGTTGGTGTCGCAGGTGTATCCGCTTGAGCAGGCTGCGCAGGCGATCAATGACCTGGGGCAACGCAGGGCTGTGGGCAAGATTGTCGTCCAGACCCGCTGAATGCGGTTCATGTGGGAGCTGGCTTGCCTGCGATGGCGGTGGGTCAGCTCACACATCTGCAAATGATAGACCGCTATCGCAGGCAAGCCAGCTCCCACAGTTGATCTCTTCGGTCTTAAGACCCGATACCGACTCACACTTATCTATTCGCGACATGTTCGTAAGAGAACATGCAATCGCTCCAGTTTCCTGTGTTTGCAGATAAGAGGCGATGCTATTTTCGGTAACGAAACTGTAACATTCGCATCCGCAGTCAAAACAAGAAATTTGGAGCTCTTGAATGTTTGCTTTCTTTCGTCCTGCCGCACACCAGGCGCCCCTGCCTGAAGAAAAAATAGACAGTACCTATCGACGGCTGCGCTGGCAGATCTTCGCCGGTATTTTCTTTGGCTACGCGGGCTACTACCTGCTGCGTAAAAACTTCTCGCTGGCCATGCCGTACCTGATCGACGAGGGTTACACCCGTGGCGAGCTGGGCCTGGCCATGTCGGCCATCGCGATTGCCTACGGCTTGTCCAAGTTCCTGATGGGCCTGGTGTCCGACCGCTCCAACCCGCGCTACTTCCTGCCCTTTGGCCTGTTGATATCGGCCGGGGTGATGTTCATTTTC
The DNA here is from genome assembly GCF_030687515.1 of Pseudomonas sp. FP2338. Classification (NCBI taxonomy): domain Bacteria; kingdom Pseudomonadati; phylum Pseudomonadota; class Gammaproteobacteria; order Pseudomonadales; family Pseudomonadaceae; genus Pseudomonas; species Pseudomonas sp. FP2338. The sequence goes on from NZ_CP117436.1 coordinate 6,191,840, forward strand.
GGTTTCGCACCTTGGGCGACGTCCAGCGTGACCATGATGTTCATTTTGCTGTTCATCAACGGCTGGGCCCAGGGCATGGGCTGGCCGCCGAGTGGGCGCACCATGGTGCACTGGTGGTCGCAGAAAGAACGCGGCGGCGTGGTGTCGGTGTGGAACGTGGCGCACAACGTCGGCGGCGGCCTGATCGGCCCGCTGTTCCTGCTGGGCATGGCCTGGTTCAACGACTGGCATGCGGCGTTCTATGTGCCGGCGACCGTGGCATTGGCCGTGGCGGCATTTGCCTTCATCACCATGCGCGACACCCCGCAATCGGTCGGCCTGCCGCCCATCGAGCAGTACAAGAACGACTACCCGGAAGGCTACAACGCCAGCCACGAAGACGAGTTCAGCGCCAAGGAAATCTTCGTCAAGTACGTGCTGCGCAACAAAATGCTGTGGTACATCGCCTTCGCCAACGTGTTCGTCTACCTGCTGCGTTATGGCGTGCTGGACTGGGCACCGACCTACCTCAAGGAAGCCAAGCACTTCGACGTGGATAAAACCTCGTGGGCGTACTTCTTCTACGAGTGGGCGGGCATTCCCGGCACGCTGCTGTGCGGCTGGATGTCGGACAAGATCTTCCGTGGCAACCGTGGCCTGACCGGCATCGTGTTCATGGCGTTGGTCACCGTGGCGACCCTGGTTTACTGGCTCAACCCGCCAGGCAACCCGATGGTCGACATGATTGCGCTGTTCTCCATCGGCTTCCTGATCTACGGCCCGGTGATGCTGATCGGCCTGCAGGCGCTGGAACTGGCGCCGAAAAAAGCCGCGGGCACGGCCGCAGGCTTCACTGGCTTGTTTGGTTACCTGGGTGGTTCGGTGGCAGCGAGTGCGGCCATGGGCTACACCGTGGACCATTTCGGCTGGGACGGTGGTTTTGTGTTGCTGGTGGGCGCGTGCCTGTTGGCGATTGCATTCCTGATCCCAACGCTGTGGCACACCAACAGCGTCAGCTCGGCGCGTTAATTCCCGCCGCAGTCCTTGGCACAACGCTTGAGCCGCGCCTCCAGGTTTTTATCTGGCATGGCGTGGCTACGCAGGGCGTTTACGGTCTGCTCGACATAATCGCGAGTGGTGCCGTAACGCCCGCAAGCACTTTCCAACACGTGGTTAAGCACGATATCGGGCAGGTTGCCGGCATAGCTGGGCAAGTGCCGCTCCAACACAAACCCCAGCGCCTGCACCTGACTGCCATCTTCCAGGCGGCAGCTGAGCCAGTGCGGCCGGTATGACGGGTAAGGCATCTCGCGCTGCCACAAGGCATACAGCGAGGCCTCAAGCTGGTCTTCCGGCAAACGGTAGGCAAACCCGCTGCAAGAACCGCCACGATCCAGGCCGAACACCAACCCCGGCGACTCCGGCGTGCCTCGATGCTCGTGTGACCACAGGTACAAACCCCGGTGATAACCGTGAACCCGTGCGCGCATGCGCTGGGTCGACGAGCATTCGGGACGCCAGATCAGCGAACCATAAGCGAATAGCCAGACCGGCCCGCCCTTATGCCTGGCCATGGTGGCCTGCATCGAACTCATTAATTGCTCGTGAGTCAGTTGCGGCCCCAGATCGAGCCGCGGAGGGTAAGCCAATTGCAACAGATCGGTTTCAATAACGGTCATGGCGGATCGCTTAGGTCCCCTGCGTGTTACCAGTTGTAAGCAACTTTACCGTAATAAAACGCGCCGCTGTAACCGTACGGCGAAAAAGTGCTGTAGGCGAGGTTGCCGCCGCTACTGGCGTAGGCATTGACCTTCTCCGGGTATTTATCGGTGATGTTGTCGCCGCCCAGGGTGAAGGTCCAGTTCTTGAGCTTGTAGTCTGCCGACAGGTCCAGCACCCAGGCGGCCTTGAAGGTCTGGTCATTGACCTTGTCGGCCTGGTAGCTGGTGAATTCACCATAGCGCACCAGGTTACTGTGCAGCGCCCAACGACCGTAGGTGAAGTCGTTACCCAGGCTGAGCTTGTGTTGCGGCGTGGTATCACCCAGCAAACCGATGCGCTCACGGCGGTCTACCCGCACCAGGTTGGCGCCCAGGCTGTCCAGAATCGCCGGGTTGGGCTTCACGTCGGTGACTTTGGTGTGGTTGTAGTTGTAGCCCACGGTGCTGTTCCAGCGGATGCCGTTATCGAACGGGTAGCGATAGTTGGCCACCAGGTCGACACCGTCGGTGCTGGTGTCGGTGGCGTTGGTGAAATAACGGGCGCTGGTGTAGTTGATATTGCCGACCCCATTAGCCTGCAAGTAGGCGATGGTGGCCGGGTTGAGATTGAGGTTGGACGACAGGCTGATGCGGTCGCGGATGTCGATGCGGTACACGTCGAGCGTCACGGTCAGGTCATCGGCAGGCTCCAGCACCAGGCCGAGGCTGTAGTTGCGTGATTTCTCGGCTTTGAGGTCTTCGGCGCCCAACAGGCGGGCAACCTGGCTGTTGGCCGGGAAGGTGCCGGCTTCCTGGATAGTGTTGCCGATCAGCTGCGACGAGGTGTAGGCAAAGTTCTGCTGGGCCAGGGACGGCGCACGGAAACCATTGGAAATGCTGCCACGCAGGGCCACTTGCGGGGTGAAGTCATAACGCGCCGACAGGGAGCCGCTGACATTGGAGCCGAAGTCGCTGTAGTCCTCATGACGCACGGCGGCCGAGGCGCTGAGCTTTTCGGTGAAGTTGGTTTCCAGGTCCAGGTACTGAGCCCAGTTGTGCCGCGAGGTGCTGCCGGCGTCGGCATCACGGAACCCACCCAGGCCCGAACTGCCGGTCTGGTAGTAGGACGCCGGTTCGCCCGCTTCAATTTGATAACCCTGGCGCAGGTATTCGCCGCCAAAGGCCACCGACACCGGGTACGGCAAAAAGCCCACGTCGAACTCACGGGACAGGTCCAGGCTGACCTGGCGCTGATCGTTGCTCAGGGTGCCGTTGTTAAATTTGCGTGGCGTGGCCAGGCCGAGTGAGGTGTTGATGGTTTCGGTGCCCAGTTCGTACTGGTTCTTGCCGTAGTTGGCCGACAGGTCGTAGTGCCAATCGTAGGCCAGCAAGCCGCGCAGGCCGACCACCAAGGACGTGTCTTCCAGATTGCCCTTGATCAGCGGCAGGTAGCCATTGGGGTTGAGCGCCGGGATGTTGTTGGACGCATTGCTCGCCCGATAGAACGCCGCCGTTTCACCACGGCGCTTGCTGTAGCCGCCGAAGATGTAGAACTCGGCCGCATCATTAAAGGAATATTCGGAGTTGAACTGGAATTTGCCTTCATTGGTGGCCGGCTCGCCCTGACGGAACACGCGCTGGCCATAGGTGGTGGAACCCACGCTGCCAGGGCGGAAGTCGTCGCCGGCGCGGTTGGTGTAGTCGTTGTCGGCGCCTTCGCCCGAAACGTTGATAAAGCCATTGTCACCCAAGGCAAACCCGGTGTTGCCGCTGACGTTGCGCTGGATGCCATCACCCTTCTTGTACTCGCCAAACTTGGTCGAGACAGAGCCGCCGTGGTCGTCGTGCTTGAGGATCACGTTGATCACCCCGGCAATCGCGTCCGAGCCATAGCGCGCCGACGCGCCATCGCGCAGCACTTCGATATGGTCGACCGCCGACAACGGGATCGCATTCAAATCCGCCGGTGCCGAACCGCGCCCCACCGCGCCGCCCAGGTTGACGAAGGCACTGGTGTGGCGGCGTTTACCGTTGACCAGCACCAATACCTGATCCGGCGACAAGCCGCGCAACTGCGCCGGGCGTACCAGTTCGGCACCGTCCACCAGGCTGGGCCGCGGGAAGTTGATGGAAGGAATCAGACGTGCCAACACCGCGCCCAGCTCATCGGAGCCGGTGCTGCGCAATGTGTCACCGGAAATGACATCGATGGGCGACAACGAAGCACTGGCGGTGCGCTCTTGGGCGCGGGTGCCGGTGACGATCACGGTGTCGAGTTTGGGTGCATCGGTGGCTGTTTCGTCAGCCCGCACCGGATTGAATCCCACAGCAGTCAGCAAATTGGCCGACAAAATAGCTGTGTACGCATGTTTCTTGTAGCTCCCCATACCGCTCCCCTGCCATTCAAGCCTGGCAATCAAAAAATCAAAGCTTCAATGCTCTGAGTTCACACGATCGGTCCGGCTGGCGGGCGGTAGCGGTCAGTTACTGGTTATTGACGATAAGGCGGTAGTCCGTTGACTTATAGCCTAATGAGATTATTCCTACATTTAAAATATCTTAATTGCATAAGCATAGGCGGCCGTGTTTTCAGCGCTGGTTCAGGTCATGCCCAACACAAGCCGCCAAACTGCAGGTGTTTAGCGACCCACATTAGCCGCCTCTTCAAACGACTATCGAGGTCGAACCATGAAATACCTGTTTTCCGGTCTGCTGCTATTGCTGCAAACCACCACTGCTCTGGCTTCCGAGGCCGCCGCCAATGACGACAAAGGTTTCTGGTACGCCCAGACCAGTGTCTACACCCGGCATTTTTCTCCGGACCCAAAGCACAATAACAATCAGGATTTGATCAACCTGGAACGTAACGAGGCGTCGGGGTTGGTGTATGGCGGGGCGACGTTTCGCAACTCGTTCAGCCAGCGCTCGTATTACGTCTACGCCGGCAAGCGCTACGATATTGGCGACTCGCCGTTCTATATGAAGGTGACCGCTGGCGCGCTACAGGGCTATCGCGGTAAGTACCGCGACAAAATCCCGCTCAACCGTTATGGCGTGGCACCGGCGATCATTCCGTCTGTGGGGGTTCACTTCGGCCCCGTGGCCAGCGAGTTGGTGTTGCTGGGGTTCAATGCGGCGATGCTGACGGCAGGCGTGCGTTTCTAGGAACGCCGCATACCCATGTGGGAGCTGGCTTGCCTGCGATAGCGGTGTATCAGTTGCAGGTGTGCTAGCTGACCCACCGCTATCGCAGGCAAGCCAGCTCCCACACTGGTTCAGCTCAAGGCTTCAAGGGCGCGGCGCGTAGGCGAACACATCGGCGCGCATCTGGTGTGCATCCATGCCGGCGTCGACCAATGCGTCCAGCGTGCCGTAGATCATCGCTGGCGAACCACTGGCGTAGACGTGCACCGCCTTGAGGTCGCTGATGTCTTCACACACGGCCTCATGCAGCAGCCCGCAGCGCCCTTCCCAACCGCACAGGTCGCTGACCACTTTGTGCAGGAACAGGTTGGGCAGTTGCTGCCATTGCTCCCAGTGTTCAATCTCGTAGAAGTCTTCCGGGCGGCGCACGCCCCAATACAGGTGCACCGGGTGCTTGAAACCCGAGGCACGGCAATGCTCGATCAGGCTGTGCATCTGCGCCATGCCAGTGCCGGCGGCGATCAGCACCAGCGGCCCGTCCGGCAGCTCGGCCAAGTGAGTATCACCAAACGGCAGCTCAACACGCGCCATCTGGTTACGTTGCAACTGCTCGATCAAATTGCGCGCACTGTCCTCGCGCACCAGCACATGCAGTTCCAGCTCGCGTCCGGCATGGGGCGCCGAGGCCAGGGAAAACGCCGATTTATCGCCATTGTCGCGCTCGATCATCAGGTATTGCCCGGCGTGGTAACGCACCGCTTTACCCGCCGGAGCGCGCAGGCGCACGCGCCATACATCGCCGCCGACGTCCACGCATTCACTTAATTGGCACGACAACTTGCGCAACGGCAACTCTCCCGGCGCCAGCACGCCATCCCACAACACAATGCAATCTTCCAACGGCTCGGCGATGCAGGTGTAGAACTCACCATGGTCGCGTACCTCACCGGCTTGCTGCACCCGGCCCTCCACCAGCAGCGCGGCACACACATGACACGCGCCATTGCGACACGCCTGTGGGCATTCATAGCCCAGGCGGCGCGCGCCTTCAAGGATTCGCTCGCCAGGGACCAGCTCCAGTACGGCGCCGGAAGGTTGCAGGGTTACACGCATCAATCTATTCCCAATTCTTTCCAGATCGCATCAACACGTGCGGTCACAGCGTCATCCTTGACGATCACCCGACCCCACTCGCGGGTGGTCTCACCCGGCCATTTGTGGGTGGCATCCAGGCCCATCTTCGAGCCCAGGCCCGATACCGGCGAAGCAAAGTCGAGGTAGTCGATCGGCGTGTTGTCGATCATCACCGTGTCGCGCTTGGGGTCCATGCGCGTGGTGATGGCCCAGATCACGTCGTTCCAGTCCCGTGCGTTGATGTCGTCGTCGGTGACGATAACGAACTTGGTGTACATGAACTGTCGCAAAAACGACCACACACCGAGCATTACCCGCTTGGCATGGCCTGGGTACGACTTCTTCATGGTCACGATGGCCATGCGGTACGAGCAGCCCTCGGGCGGCAGGTAGAAGTCGGTGATTTCCGGGAACTGCTTTTGCAGGATCGGCACGAACACTTCGTTGAGCGCCACACCGAGAATAGCGGGCTCATCCGGTGGACGGCCGGTGTAGGTGCTGTGGTAGATCGGTTTGATCCGGTGGGTGATGCGCTCGACGGTGAACACCGGGAAGCTGTCGACTTCGTTGTAGTAGCCGGTGTGGTCGCCGTAAGGGCCTTCATCGGCCATTTCGCCCGGATGAATCACGCCTTCGAGGATGATTTCGGCGGTGGCCGGCACTTGCAGGTCGTTGCCACGGCACTTCACCAGCTCGGTGCGGTTGCCGCGCAGCAGGCCGGCGAAGGCATATTCGGACAGGCTGTCGGGTACCGGCGTCACGGCGCCGAGGATGGTCGCCGGGTCGGCGCCCAGGGCCACGGACACAGGGAACGGCTTGCCAGGGTGTTTTTCGCACCACTCACGGAAGTCCAGCGCGCCGCCACGGTGGCTCAGCCAGCGCATGATCACCTTGTTGCGGCCGATCACTTGCTGACGGTAGATCCCCAGGTTCTGGCGATCCTTGTTCGGGCCTTTGGTGACGGTCAGGCCCCAGGTGATCAGCGGGCCGACGTCGCCCGGCCAGCAGGTCTGCACCGGCAACATGGCCAGGTCGACGTCATCGCCTTCGATGACCACTTCCTGGCACACCGCGTCCTTGACCACTTTGGGCGCCATGGCAATGATCTTGCGAAAGATCGGCAGCTTCGACCAGGCGTCTTTCAAGCCCTTGGGTGGCTCGGGCTCCTTGAGGAAGGCCAGCAGCTTGCCGATCTCGCGCAGCTCGCTGACCGACTCGGCGCCCATGCCGAACGCAACGCGGTCGGGCGTGCCGAACAGGTTGCCGAGCACCGGGATATCAAAGCCGGTCGGGTTTTCGAACAGCAGCGCCGGGCCCTTGTTGCGCAAGGTACGGTCGCAAATCTCAGTCATTTCCAGCACCGGGGAAATCGGCACCTGGATACGTTTCAACTCTCCGCGCTGCTCAAGTTGCTGCACGAAATCCCGAAGATCCTTGAATTTCATTAACCATGCCACCCGTAAAATAGGCGTACATCCTACCTGCTCTTAAGAGCGCTGGCAGCTTATTGCACGTCATTGCGACTCACACCCGACTCAACGGCCTCATTACGCATGGCGTGGAAGAAGGGCTCAAGGAACCCTTCCACATAACGCGTGCCCACGGCTGAGAGGTGGTTGTCATCGGTATACAGCGACTGGCCATCGCGCTCGACCCGACACCAACCGTTCGTCTCGCACAGCTTGGGCGCCGGGTCCATGAGCTGGACACCGGGGTCCGCTGCGGCGATGCGCTCAAACACGCTGCTGATGAAGGCTTGGCGCTCGACGTGCTCGGCCAGGGGCAAGCCTTCGCGGTCGGTCGGGCGCCCCAGCATCGCCAGGCGGCTGAGCCGGTAAGGCACGTTGAACGCCTGCAACGGCACCTCCTTGACCAGCCACACCCTGTGCCCGCTGGCACGCAGTTGCTGTACCAGCGCACTCACACCCTCGGCAAACAGTCGTTCAGCGACGGCGCGGTCGTACTTGCCCGTCTGCGGGTCATGAAGGGAAGCGCCGGTGTCGCCGGAGCGCTGGCCATAAACGTAAAGGCTCCAGCGGGCTACCAGCACCACATCACTGAACGGTTCCTTGCTCAACAACTGGGTGACACGCTCGTTGAACGCCCGGCAGCCCGGGGTGTTTTCTTTGCGGTCGAACGGCAGGCACCCGGCGTAACCGGCCTGAGTGATGCCGAAGTCGTACTTGCGTGAGCCATCATTCAACGCAGGAATGAGTGCCGAGGCATGACTGTCGCCCCAGACCAACGCGCGGGCAGCACTGGCCTGCGGGCCAAAATGGCAAAGTTTGCGGTGTGGGTCTTTCTTGTCATCCGACAGGCAGCTCATGAGCGTAGGGCTCCAGGTGCGCGCCTGGGCAAATTGCAACGCCTGGGGCGACAGCCGCGATGCAAACCCATCCGACCACACCAGGCCTTTGCCGATCAGGCCCAGGCCGGCGAGCCCGACAAGGCCCGCGATCAGGATCGCCCGACGACCCGCCAGCAGGCGCCGCTCACGAAACGGCCCCTCGACGAACCGCCAGGACACGTACCCCAACACCAGGCTCAAGACGAACAGACCCGCCAGCGCCCAGGACGACAGGCCAAAAATACTCGCGTACTTGCCAAACACCAGCACCGGCCAGTGCCACAGGTACCACGAATAGGAAATCAGCCCAATGCCAACCAGCACGCGACTGCCCAGCAAGCGCCCGACCCAGGTGGCGTGTTGGCCGTTGGCCCAAATCAACCCCACCACACCCAATACCGGCAACAAGGCCGCAGCGCCAGGAAACGCAGTGCTGGCGTCGTAACCCAATACCGCCACCAGAATCAGGCCCAGGCTGAACAGACTGACCGCTTGCGCCAACAGCGGACTTACCCGCCCTGCCCGCGCCGGCATCACCGCCAACATGGACCCGGCCAGCAATTCCCAGGCACGCATGGGCAGCAGGAAGAACGCTTTGTCCGGCTCATGGGCCACGGCCCATACGCTCGCCGCAAACGACACCAGCAGCAACACAAACAAAGCGCTGCGCCACTGCTTCAGCCGGCTCGACAACAGCGCCAGCAAGAGTGGAAAGGCGATGTAGAACTGCTCTTCAACCGAGAGCGACCAGGTGTGCAACATCGGCTTCATATCGGAGGCCGTGTCGAAGTAGCCGTCCTGACGCATGAAGAACAGATTGGAGATGAAAATAACCTGATTGTGTATCGAGCGCCCAAGCTCTGAGTAATCTTTGGGCGCCATCAGGAACCAGCCGGCCACCAACGAGGTGAACATCATCACAAGCAACGCAGGCAGGATACGCCGTGCCCGTCGCGCCCAAAAATCGACAAAGCTGAAACGCCCTGCTTCACGCTCGCGCCAGATGATCGAGGTGATCAGGAAGCCTGAAATCACGAAGAACACATCAACGCCGACAAAACCGCCAGTAATACCAGGAACACCAAAATGGAACAGCACGACAGCAAGGACAGCAATGGCGCGCAGGCCATCAATGTCTCTTCGGTAAGCAAGAGCGGTCATAAATCGTAGATCAGCCTGATTCGAATGGAGATGAGCGTAGCCACGCTCAGCCTTTTGTTTCTTAACTGACACTATTACCGCACAAATCTCACTTTTCCGATGCAAAAAAAATGGCGCCCCGAAGGGCGCCATTTTTTGGACCTGAAGCGTCGTATTACTTACGCTTCATCGACAGGAAGAACTCGTCGTTGGTCTTGGTGGTTTTCAGCTTGTCGATCAGGAACTCGATGGCGGCGACTTCGTCCATCGGGTGCAGCAGCTTGCGCAGGATCCACATGCGCTGCAGTTCGTCGTCGGCGGTCAGCAACTCTTCACGGCGGGTGCCGGAACGGTTGATGTTGATCGCAGGGAACACACGCTTTTCAGCGATACGACGGTCCAAAGGCAGTTCCATGTTACCGGTACCTTTAAACTCTTCGTAGATCACTTCATCCATCTTCGAGCCGGTTTCAACCAGCGCGGTGGCGATAATGGTCAGCGAGCCGCCTTCTTCGATGTTGCGCGCAGCACCGAAGAAACGCTTCGGTTTCTCCAGGGCGTGGGCATCGACACCACCGGTGAGGACCTTGCCGGAGCTTGGGATCACGGTGTTGTAGGCGCGCGCCAGACGGGTGATGGAGTCGAGCAGGATGACCACGTCTTTCTTGTGTTCAACCAGGCGCTTGGCCTTCTCGATCACCATTTCGGCAACCTGCACATGGCGGGTTGGCGGCTCATCGAACGTCGAGGCAACCACTTCGCCGCGCACGGTGCGCTGCATTTCGGTCACTTCTTCCGGGCGCTCATCGATCAGCAATACGATCAGGTGAACTTCCGGGTTGTTACGCGCGATGTTCGCTGCGATGTTCTGCAGCATGATGGTCTTACCGGCTTTCGGCGGAGCAACGATCAGGCCGCGCTGGCCTTTGCCGATCGGGGCGCACAGGTCGATGACACGACCGGTCAAGTCTTCGGTGGAACCGTTACCGGCTTCCATCTTCATGCGCACGGTCGGGAACAGCGGCGTCAAGTTCTCGAAAAGAATCTTGTTCTTCGCGTTCTCAGGACGATCGAAGTTGATCGTGTCGACCTTGAGCAGGGCGAAATAACGCTCGCCTTCCTTCGGAGGACGGATCTTGCCGACGATGGTGTCACCGGTGCGCAAGTTGAAGCGACGGATCTGGCTCGGCGAGACGTAGATATCGTCTGGGCCGGCAAGATAGGAAGCGTCTGCAGAGCGGAGGAAGCCGAAGCCGTCCTGGAGAATCTCCAGCACGCCATCACCGGAGATTTCCTCGCCGCTTTTCGCGTGCTTTTTGAGCAGGGAGAAAATCACGTCCTGCTTGCGCGAACGGGCCATATTTTCTATGCCCATTTCTTCGGCCAATTGGAGCAGGTCGGTAATCGGCTTTTGCTTGAGTTCAGTCAGATTCATATAGGAATGACGTAATCATTTATGGAGGGGGGAAATTAAGCTTTTGGCTTAATGAGGCCGCGCCGCAGAGAAGGCGACAGGATCGCGTACTAATCGAAAAGGAATGCGTCGGCGACGGCTTGCAGGGGGCAGTGGAGAAACCAGTGCGGGGCCGAATGTACCACCTGAATTTCGGAGCGTCTAGCCCTGTTTCACGAAAAAGCCCCGCTATTTTGCGGGGCTTTTTTGACGACGCTTAGATGTTCGCGTCGAGGAAAGCTTGCAGCTGGGACTTCGACAGCGCGCCCACTTTAGTGGCTTCGACGTTGCCGTTCTTGAACAGCATCAGGGTCGGGATACCACGCACGCCGTGCTTGGCCGGGGTTTCCTGGTTGTCGTCGATGTTCAGCTTGGCAATGGTCAGCTTGCCTTCGTAAGTGGTCGCAATGTCGTCCAGAACAGGGGCGATCATTTTGCAAGGGCCACACCATTCAGCCCAGTAGTCAACCAGTACCGGGCCTTGAGCCTTGAGTACTTCGGCCTCAAAGGTCGCGTCGGTGACGTGCTTGATAAGATCGTTGCTCATGGATGTCTCCGGATTGTAAGCAAAAAAAACGTGGCCCATCATAGCCGCCCTTCCCCCGTTCAGGAAGCCGCCTCTGATTGAGTCTTGCTATGGCGCTGCATGAGTTTGGGTATAGCTCACTCACGGCGTCACGGGCGTCACGAAGGCAATGCCGGTGCGCAACGCCGCATTGCGCACGTGTTCCTGCATGGTTTTCTGCGCCGCCGCACTGGCGCGTCGGGCCAGGGCACGCAGGATCCTGCGGTGCTCTTGCCAGGTCTCCATGGCCCGTTCCGGCCGGATGAACGGTAGCTTCTGGCTCTCCAGGAACACCTCGGCACTGGCACTCAGGATGCTCACCATCGCCTGGTTACCGCTGGCCAGCAGGATCCGTTGATGGAACTCGAAGTCCAGCCGGGCAGCGGCTTCGAAGTCGCCGGCCTTGAGTACTTTGCGCATGGCCTCGACATTGTCTTGCAGGCTGTCCAGCTCATCGGGGCTCAATGTTACCGCCGCCAACCCCGCGGCAAACCCTTCCAGGGCGTAGCGCAACTGGAAGATATCCAGCGGCGTGGCCTGGGCGGCGAAGGGCCAGGCAAACCCCGGCGCTTCTTGCACCTCTTGCACAAACACGCCTTTACCCGGCTGCACACTCACCACGCCCAGAGCACTTAAAGACGACAGCGCCTCGCGCAACGACGCCCGACTCACGCCCAACTGTACCGCCAGGTCGCGCTGGGACGGCAACGCGTCACCCGCTGCAAAGCCCTGTTCCTTGATCAGTTTGCGGATGGCCTGCAGGGCCGCTTCCGGTACGGCTTGGGCGATGGAATTCATAAAAAACTCAAGGTTGCAGTCAACGGAGCGGCTAGTTGTAAAGCTATTCGCAGCCGGCGGCAAGCCACGCCCCAAAGGGGCTCGCGGGGTTTTATCGGCGCTCGAAAAAGGTGCGAAAACCCTGCGCACTGTTCAGACCAGTAAGACCACCAGAACTCAACAAATCCCAGCGTTCCAGGCCATTGGTGCGGTGATGGCATGGGCCGTGCAATGGCTCGAAACAGAATATTCCCGCGCCCTTCCCCGGAGAGTTGCCATGACCAAGCGCTACAGCGCCCTGCTCACTGCCCTGTTTGCCAGCCTGATGCTGAGCCAGGCGCCCGCCCATGCCAACGGTCTGGACGATATCGTCGCCCGTGGCACCCTCAAGGTGGCCGTGCCCCAGGACTTCCCGCCGTTCGGCTCGGTTGGCCCGGACATGAAACCCCGTGGCCTGGACATCGACACCGCCAAGCTGCTGGCCGACCGGCTCAAGGTCAAGCTGGAACTGACCCCGGTCAACAGCACCAACCGTATCCCGTTCCTCACTACCGGCAAGGTCGACCTGGTGATTTCCAGCCTGGGCAAGAATGCCGAGCGCGAAAAGGTCATCGACTTCTCCAAGGCCTACGCGCCGTTCTACCTGGCCGTGTTCGGCCCGCCTGATGCGGCCATCCACACCACCGATGACCTCAAGGGCAAGACCATCAGCGTGACGCGCGGCGCCATCGAAGACATCGAGCTGACCGCCGTGGCGCCCAAGGAAGCCACGATCAAGCGCTTCGAAGACAACAATTCCACCATCGCCGCCTACCTGGCCGGCCAGGTCGACCTGATCGCCAGCGGCAACGTGGTGATGGTCGCGATCAGCGAGCGCAGCAACAAACGCGGGCTGGCACTGAAAGTGAAGCTCAAGGATTCGCCGGTGTACGTGGGCGTGAACAAAAACGAGCCGGCGTTGCTGGAGAAGGTCAACCAGATACTGGTCGCGGCCAAGGCCGATGGCAGCCTGGAAAAGAACGCGATGCAATGGCTTAAAGAGCCGCTGCCTGCCGATCTGTGATGCGGAGCTGATTCATGGCGTATCAATTTGACTTTGTGCCGGTGCTGGCCAATACCGACCTGCTGCTACGCGGCGCGCTGTTCACCCTTGAGCTGACGGCTATCGGCACGATCCTCGGCGTGGCCTTGGGCACCGTCGGCGCCGTGGTGCGGGCATGGAAGATCCAGCCGTTTTCCTGGATCTTCGGGGTGTATGTCGAGTTGATCCGCAACACGCCGTTTCTGGTGCAGTTGTTTTTCATCTTCTTCGGCCTGCCGTCCCTGGGGCTGAAGATCACCGAGTGGCAAGCTGCCGTACTGGCGATGGTGATCAACCTGGGGGCGTACTCCACCGAGATCATTCGCGCGGGCATCCAGGCAGTCCCCAGCGGCCAGTTGGAAGCCGCAGCGGCATTGGCGATGACGCGTTTCGAGGCGTTCCGCCATGTGGTGCTGCTGCCGGCACTGGGCAAGGTGTGGCCGGCCTTGAGCAGCCAGATCATCATCGTGATGCTCGGCTCGGCGGTGTGTTCGCAGATCGCCACCGAAGAGCTGAGCTTTGCCGCCAACTTTATCCAGTCGCGCAACTTCCGTGCCTTCGAAACCTATGCACTGACCACCCTGGTGTACCTGTGCATGGCGCTGATGATTCGCCAGTTGCTCAACTGGATCGGCCGTCGCTACGTAATGAGGAACAGCCGATGAGTGATTTCTCTTTCTGGGACATCGTGCGCAACCTCGCCACTGGCCTGCAATGGACCTTGCTGCTGTCGCTGGTGGCGTTTGTCGGCGGCGGCGTTATCGGGTTGTTGGTGATGACCCTGCGCATCAGCCGTAAAGCCTTCCCGCGCAATGTCGCGCGCACCTATATCGAGCTGTTCCAGGGCACGCCGCTGCTGATGCAGCTGTTCCTGGTGTTTTTCGGCATTGCGCTGCTGGGTGTGGATATCTCGCCCTGGCTGGCGGCGGCGATTGCCTTGACCCTGTTCACCAGCGCTTACCTGGCCGAGATCTGGCGCGGCTGCGTCGAGTCGATTGCCCACGGGCAATGGGAAGCCTCGGCCAGCCTGGCCCTTACCCCGTTTGAACAATTGCGCTACGTGATCCTGCCTCAAGCCCTGCGCATTGCCGTGGCGCCCACCGTGGGCTTCTCGGTGCAAGTGGTCAAAGGCACCGCCGTGACCTCGATCATCGGCTTTACCGAATTGACCAAAACCGGCGGCATGCTCGCCAACGCTACCTTCGAGCCCTTTATGGTCTACGGCCTGGTGGCGCTCGGTTACTTCCTGCTCTGCTACCCCTTGTCCCTCAGTGCGCGCTACCTGGAAAGGAGACTGCATGCCTCTGCTTAGAATTTCCGCCCTGCATAAGTATTACGGCGATCACCACGTTCTCAAAGGCATCGACCTGACCGTTGAAGAAGGCCAGGTGGTGGCGATCATCGGCCGCAGCGGCTCGGGTAAGTCGACCTTGCTGCGGACCCTCAATGGTCTGGAATCGATCAACGACGGCGTGATTGAGGTCGACGGCGAATACCTCGACGCCGCCCGTGCCGACCTGCGCAGCCTGCGGCAGAAAGTCGGGATGGTGTTCCAGCAGTTCAACCTGTTCCCACACCTGACCGTGGGCGAGAACGTCATGCTCGCGCCACAAGTGGTGCAGAAAGTGCCCAAGGCCAAGGCCGCCCAGCTTGCCCGGCAGATGCTGGAGCGGGTCGGGCTGGGGGAAAAGTTTGACGCCTTCCCTGATCGCCTGTCCGGCGGCCAGCAGCAACGGGTGGCCATAGCCCGTGCGCTGGCCATGTCGCCCAAGGTGCTGCTGTGCGATGAAATCACCTCGGCACTGGACCCGGAGCTGGTCAATGAAGTGCTCAGTGTGGTGCGCCAATTGGCCAAGGACGGCATGACCCTGATCATGGTGACCCACGAAATGCGCTTTGCCCGGGAAGTCGGGGACAAGCTGGTGTTCATGCACCAGGGCAAGGTGCATGAAGTGGGCGACCCCAAGACCTTGTTCGCCAACCCAAAGACGCCGGAGTTCGCCAATTTCATCGGCTCGGTGGAGCAACCGGGCTGATCGATTAACCGCCGGGCAACCATTCAAAGTGCCCCTGCCCTTCAAAGACGGTCTCGTGTCGCACTGAAAAGGCATCGGGTGGCAGGTAAGTGTCGATCTCTACCAGCGCTGAAAAGCGTGTGCCGGTCAGCGGCAGACCACTGGCTTTGGCGATCAATACGTGGCCGGGCAATAAAAGCCCCGAAGTAGACATGTCTGTTGATTGCGCCGAGTTAAGTTCGACGGCGCGACCATCGACCTGGGCATGCCTGAGGGCCAGGGTGAAGCTACCCTGGCGGCCGAATCGATAGCCTTGCGTCCCCGCCGGAACCCCCGTAAAGCGCAAGGCGACAGCCCCTGGCTCGGCACATACGACACTCAGCTGCAGCGTTCGCCTGCCCAGGATGATGGGCTGGCTCGCGAGCGGCTCGCCCAACAATTCCGCGCGCCTGAGCACGCCGTAGTCGACCCTCGGCTGGCTGAGGGAAAGGCGGCAGTCATTCGCCGAAACCTCCGGGGCCGCTATCGCGAGCATGAACAACAAGCTAACGCCCAGGCAAAGTCGACGGAGGGTGTGTTGCACTGATTCATTGGGCACGACAGACCGCCGAAGCCGTTTCATAGAGCTTGTCCTCTGGGGATTGCGACTCAAGGGTCAGATGCAGCAGGCACGCGCGGGTAGAGCCCGGCGGCGAAACGCTGAGGATTTGCCCGTCATCCATGTTGTTCAAAAAGATCAGGCCCTCACCCACCACATTGGTCAGGTAGGTGTTGTCCGGGCCAAACACCGCAGAGCCCTGGGGCAGAGGTGCACCTTGCTCATCGCGCACCTCAAGCAATACCCGACGAACATTCACCACCTGGAAATCCACGGTATTGAATGATCCGCGCCCGACGGCGAGAATTTTGGTGCCATTCTTGAGATCGACACGCTTGGGCAAGGACTGGGTCTGCACCTCCAGGTGGCTGGTGGTATAGGCCGGCAAGCCGGGAATCACCGCATGCCCACGGTAATCGGTCCATACCGGACCTTGTGGGGTCGACACCTTGGCCGCTGACACTTCGCCCACCGAAAGCACACCAAAGGTGTCCTGCACTGCGTAGGGGGAAAAGGTCAGGCCGCGCTCGTGAGCCACCACGGCACCCTGCAGTTGCCCGCTGTAGCTGGTGCTCGTGGGCGTGCGGTTCACGCCCAGGCCCACACGGGTATAGCGCGGCAACACGTCCACATTCGCGCGAACCGCTTGCTGGCGCTCCTGCAGGTCCCGCTCAACCCCCACTTCGTAGTTCACATATTCATTGACCCGCTCGGACAACGCCGTGCCCATATCGGCGCGGCCATTGCGGCGACTGGCGTAGGACGTCAGGCGGCGACTCTCACCAAAGGGCACCGTGACCTGCAGGCGCAAGGACAGCCCTTCTGGCGATAACTCTTCACGCGTACCACGTTCACGGCTTGCGACCTTGCGCCGCCGCGAGACACCCACCTGCGAGTCGGCGATCAACGCTATATCCACCTGCCTGAAACCCTTGTTCCACGAGGCAAATACATGCTCGGCAAGCTGGCCATCAAACTGCGTACTGCGCGTGTAGCTGAGCGAAAAGGCCCCCAGGGTCGGCTCAGACCAACTGAGCCCCGCCGTGTACTGATTCTGGAAACGCGTTTGCAGATCGTCTTTTGCCAAGCGCCGGCCCGCTTCAAGGACATCGCGATAGCCTTGGCTCTGGGTCGTCGCACTGAGGCTCATCTCAACACCCGCCACCAACGGGCTGCTCAGGGATACGGCACTGCGGCTGCCGTTCACACCCGCCTCACCATCGCGCGAGATGTTTTGCCGGGCACTGACGGTAACCCGCTGGAAAAACACACTGCTCAAAGTGCCGCCGGCCGACTGGTACCTATCTGTACTCAATAAACCAAACCCCAGCGAGGACTGCCGGCCAAGCCCCCAGGTGCCGCTGCCCATGACGACAGTTGGCGCCTCCCTGCCCCCGCTCAGTTGTTCGCGTACCTTGCCAAGGGCGAAGTCAAAGCCTGGGGTTACGGCAATAGCCGTACCAAAGGAAGCCGCCGGGACCACGAAACTGCGTGTGCCGCCCCGCGTGCCGATAACGCTGACTTCCAGGTCACTGGTGCCATTGAGCAAAGGCAAACCTGTCAGGCTGAACGGCCCCTCGGGCACTAACGTGGTATGGATCAGCGCACCGGACTGGCGCACCTCCACACGCGCCTGGCTGTGGGCCAAACCCTCCACCACCACACCATGATTGGCGCCGGCGCGGGAGACACCATCAGGAAACAGCTGTAACCCCGATAGCTGAATCCCACCGAACACCGGGCTTCGGGTAGAGATCTGGCCCACCTGGAACGTTGACTGCAACGCCGCGATATCACGCTGGGCGTAGGCCTGCACATGCTCGCTGCTGCTTTTGCCATTATCAGAAATAAAGAACTGCCGGCTGCGGACCACCCAATTACCCAGGTTGAATCCCGCCTCGGTATAAGCCGAAACGAACCGGCTGGGGCCACTGCCCGACTGGGTCTGAAACCCGAGCACATCGTAGTTGAACAACGCCGCCGCGCCGCCCTCGGAAAAACTTCCCACTTCCCATTCAGGATCACGCAAGGACTGGGTAGGCACAACCAGCACCACTTCTTCGCTGCCCGGCTGCAGCCTGACGATGGTCGCGGGGAACTCACCGATGAAATCGTGACAGGCCTGATCGGCCGAGATGCCCGATTGCACGATCGCCGAGGGCACTTTAAGGCCAGCTTTTTCCAGCAAACCCTGGGTAAAACACAACTGCCCCTGATAATCGAAACGAGCCTCGACCAACCCCAGGGAATTCCCGTTGACCCGCAGCCCTACTACTTGCATACCCTCACGAAACCGCGCCGCACTGCGAAAGTAGTCGGAGACCTTCGGGTCGATGCCATAGCTGGCCAAGACAGCCAGGTCAAAGCCCTCGCCCAACTCGACTGCCAAAGCAAAACCGGGGGCACCCCACAAGAATGCCAGCCCCATGAAAAGCACAGGGCGGCGGCCCGTCACGCCATTCATCGAATGCTTAACTCTCATGACCCAGTACATTTGCCTGGTAGGCATCGACAGCAAACCCAAAGGTCGTGGCCGGCTGCAGCACCACCGAGGACACCTCGGCCACAGGCCCTTCGGTATTGAGCGTCAACACCTCACCCGGCAGGATATAAGTGCGGGGCAACAAGCCGGTTTTTTTCAGCGGATTAAGCTGCACTTCCAACCCCATGCGCACCACATAGGCACTGTCGTTATGCAGGCTCAAGCGATCCCCCTGGCGCTTCCACTTGAGCAGTTCCCAAGGTGCCTGGTGCCGGGGCAAACCTGCCGGGTGCAGGATCAGCGGCAAGTTCTGACGCAGGGTGATACCAATGGTCGCACCACCGGGCTCACGCGCCTGGGGAATCCCCTCGAAGGACACGCGCTTCAAACGCTGAGTCTTGAGCGGCGTCTTCAGCGTACTGATAAACCGCACCAGTTGCGTTTCCCCTGGCTCCACGCGAGCAATGGGCGGCGTGACAATCAACAGAGTTTCAAGATCCTCGGGCACATTTTCTATGACGGAGTGCAGTAACGCGGGGGTCGGGTCGGTATTCTTGATGTTAATCGTGGCTTCGCCATTCTCTTCATAAAGAATGACAACCGTTGTTTCAGGCAACATACCGTCGGCATGGGCTACGCCATACAGCAGCAAAGCCATAGAATAGGATATGAAAAAAATTATTTTTGAAAGACCGCTCACCGAGTTCTCCCTGGAACCTTTACAAACAAATGAACACTTGTCATTGCACAGCCAAATGCAAACAGTCGATAACTAATAAGAGGTCCCCTGACTACCTCCGCCTCGCTATCGACTGTTGCTCAAACGTTTAGATGTAATTCAGAACCAGCGTCGCGTGACCATCCAGTTCCACATTACCGGTGAGGTTCAGGTCACTCGCGCGATTGATCACAGCTTTGACGGCAATAACACCGGAGAGCTGGGAGATCGCCGCTGGCGCATAGGTTGCGCCGTTACGCCAGGAGTGCTGGCTGGGTGCCTGTGTCACCTTGCCATCGCTGGCTTGCCAGGCGGCCGAGGTGCTCGAGCGTACGATCGGCGAAAGCGCCACACCGTTGGACGTCAGGTTCCTGAGGGTGACCGAATAGCCGCCGGTGCGCCTGCCGCCAGGCGCACCCAAGCCATAGTTCTGGGCCTCGGTATAGCCTGCGCCCAATATGCCAGCGACTTTACTGGCGGCCCGCAAGTCAGTCACGGTCAGGCCAAACCTGGCAGGCGTTTGACCACAATTGACGACCAGCGCGGTCGAGCGCTCCTCACGTGGGTTGAAATTTGTCTGGGACAATTCAGCAGCGCGAATCGTGCCATAGTCAATAACCCCGCCGGCGGTCACGCTGATATTGCAGGCCGCCGGGGTGATGGTGCCCTTGACGATCAGGTTGCCGCTCGGGTTGGTTGTTGCAGAGGCGCCTACACTGGCGGCCAGGCACGCAATTCCCACGGCCAAACCAAATACTTTTTTCATGTTTTACCCGTCATTAGAAGTTAACAGGTATTACTTATTAAAGGCTGAAAAGCTCCGCTTCTCAAACACGACATTCCTTGACATAAAAGGCCACAAACAAATAACACCACGGCATCATTGCCGACGGGCAGTCTCGCTTGTTAGCGACCTGAAAAAGAATAGGAGAGCACGCTAAGTGTTGTCTGAATACAATAAAAACGTCGCCACCGTTTTCTACTGCATAAGTAGTCATAACTAAGAATTTGAACAGAACAATTACGAACCCCTGTAAGGAAAGTCCCGAGAGGCTTTTTATAAGCATGAATTCAACATCTCTTCCCTGGACTAAAGTTTATTCGCCAGAGCAAAGGAGAATCGCCCTACATCCCAAATAGGCATTGCCTCCTGCACCGACAGGAAGATTCCCGAAGCACAACGCGTTGGCGCCAGCGGTCGATCGTGGCACGATGGTCGGGTTATCGACCGAGACCCCCAAACCATGCCGCAATCCCAAGCCAAGAATCTGTCCCTGATCGCCGCCATCGACCTGGGCTCCAACAGCTTTCACATGGTCGTGGCCAAGGCCCAGAACGGCGAAATCCGCATCCTTGAGCGGCTCGGCGAGAAGGTTCAACTGGCTGCCGGCATCGACGACCAGCGCCAGCTCAATGAAGAATCAATGCAGCGTGGCCTCGACTGCCTCAAGCGTTTTGCCCAACTGATCAACGGCATGCCATTGGGCGCCGTGCGAATTGTCGGCACCAACGCCCTGCGTGAGGCGCGTAACCGTGTCGAATTCATCCGCCGCGCCGAAGAAATTCTCGGGCACCCGGTAGAAGTGATCTCCGGCCGCGAAGAAGCGCGCCTGATCTACCTCGGCGTGTCCCACACCCTGGCCGACACGCCCGGCAAGCGCCTGGTGGCGGATATCGGCGGCGGCAGCACCGAGTTCATCATCGGGCAAAGGTTCGAGCCCTTGCTGCGCGAGAGCCTGCAAATGGGCTGCGTGAGCTTTACCCAGCGCTACTTCAAGGACGGCAAGATCACCCCGGCCCGCTACGCCCAGGCCTACACGGCGGCGCGGCTGGAGATCATGAGCATCGAGCACGCACTGCACCGCCTGACCTGGGATGAAGCCATCGGCTCCTCCGGCACCATCCGCGCCATCGGCCTGGCCCTCAAAGCCGGCGGCCATGGCACCGGTGAAGTTAACGCCGAAGGCCTGGCCTGGCTCAAGCGCAAACTGTTCAAGCTGGGCGATGCCGAGAAAATCGACTTCGACGGCATCAAGCCCGACCGTCGCACCATCTTCCCGGCCGGCCTTGCGATTCTTGAAGCGATTTTTGACGCCCTCGAACTGCAACGCATGGACCACTGCGACGGCGCCCTGCGCGAAGGCGTGCTGTATGACCTGCTGGGCCGCCATCACCACGAAGACGTGCGTGAGCGCACCCTCACCTCGTTGATGGAGCGTTATCACGTCGACCTGGAACAAGCGGCCCGTGTGGAACGCAAAGCCCTGCACGCCTTTGACCAGGTGGCCGAGGACTGGGACCTGGAAGACGGCGTCTGGCGCGAGCTGCTGGGCTGGGCGGCCAAGGTGCATGAAGTGGGCCTGGACATCGCCCACTATCATTACCACAAGCACGGCGCCTACCTGATCGAGCACTCGGACCTCGCCGGTTTCTCCCGCGAAGACCAACAGATGCTCGCCCTGCTGGTGCGTGGCCATCGCCGCAACATTCCCAAGGACAAGTTTGCCGAATTCGGCGACGAAGGCATCAAGCTGATCCGCCTGTGCGTGTTGCTGCGCTTTGCGATCCTGTTCCACCACATCCGTGGCACCCAGGAAATGCCTCAAGTGACCTTGCGCGCCCATGGCGACAGCCTGGACGTGGTATTCCCCAAAGGCTGGCTGGATGAAAACCAGCTGACCCAGGCAGACTTTGCCCAGGAAGCGGAGTGGTTGACGCGGGTTGGGTTCAGCCTGAACTTGCGTTAAAGAACACCGCAAAAAAATGTGGGAGCGGCTTTCTGTGGCGAGGGAGCTTGCTCCCGCTGGGCTGCGTAGCGGCCCCAAAGATCTTGGGAGTGCTGCGCACTCCAGCGGGAGCAAGCTCCCTCGCCACAAGAGCCCGCTCCCACACCAGTTTCAGTTCACCGCAAGAATCGGGCTACCCAGCTTCTCCAGCAACGTCGCCTGCGCACTGCGCGGGTTCTGGTTGCCGGTCGGCGTGTTACGCACGTAGCGCCCGTCCGATTGCAGGCTCCAGCTGTGGGTGTTGTCGGTGAGGTAGCTTTCCAGCTCCTTCTTGACCCGCATGATCAGCTTCTTGCCTTCCACCGGGAAGCAGGTCTCCACACGCTTGTCGAGGTTGCGCTCCATCCAGTCAGCACTGGAGAGGAACATCTGCTCTTCGCCGCCATTGAGGAAGTAGAACACCCGCGTGTGCTCCAGGAAGCGGCCGATGATCGAGCGCACATGGATGTTATGCGACACACCCACAATGCCCGGACGCAGGCAGCACATGCCACGCACCACCAGGTCGATGCGCACACCGGACTGGCTGGCCTTGTACAACGCGCGGATGATCTTCGGATCGGTCAGCGAGTTGAACTTGGCAATGATGTGCGCCGGCTTGCCGTCGAGGGCGAACTGGGTTTCGCGGGCAATCATGTCGAGCATGCCCTTCTTGAGCGTGAATGGCGCGTGCAGCAGCTTCTTCATGCGCAAGGTCTTGCCCATGCCGATCAACTGGCTGAACAACTTGCCGACGTCCTCACACAAGGCGTCGTCAGAGGTGAGCAAGCTGTAGTCGGTGTAGAGCTTGGCGTTGCCGGCGTGGTAGTTGCCGGTGCCCAAGTGGGCGTAACGCACAATCTCACCGGCCTCGCGGCGCAGAATCAGCATCATCTTGGCGTGGGTCTTGAAGCCCACCACGCCGTAGATCACCACCGCGCCGGCCGCTTGCAGGCGGCTGGCCAGTTGCAGGTTGGACTCTTCGTCAAACCGCGCACGCAGCTCGATCACCGCCGTGACTTCCTTGCCGTTTCGTGCGGCGTCTACCAGTGCATCGACGATTTCCGAGTTGGCGCCGGAGCGGTACAGAGTCTGGCGCACCGCCAGAACATGCGGGTCTTTGGCGGCCTGGCGCAGCAGGTCGACCACTGGCGTGAACGACTCGAACGGGTGCAACAACAGGATGTCCTGCTTGCTCACCACGCTGAAAATGTTCTCGCTGTTTTGCAGCAGTTTCGGAATCTGTGGCGTGAACGGCGTGTATTGCAGCTCCGGGTGGCTGTCCAGGCCGGTGATGCTGAACAGACGTGTCAGGTTCACCGGGCCATTGACCTGATACAACTCGGACTCGGCCAGGTTGAACTGCTTGAGCAGGTAGTCCGACAGGTGTTTGGGGCAGGTATCCGCCACTTCCAGACGTACCGCATCGCCATAGCGCCGCGAGAACAGCTCGCCGCGCAGGGCACGGGCCAAGTCTTCGACGTCTTCGGAATCCAGCGCCAGGTCAGCGTTACGGGTCAGGCGGAACTGGTAGCAGCCCTTGACCTTCATGCCCTGGAACAGGTCATCGGCGTGCGCGTGGATCATCGACGAGAGGAATACATAGTTATCGCCAGCGCCCCCTACTTCTTCCGGTACCTTGATGATCCGTGGCAACAGACGCGGCGCCGGGATGATCGCCAGGCCCGAATCGCGCCCGAAAGCATCGATGCCTTCCAGCTCGACGATAAAGTTGAGGCTCTTGTTCACCAGCAACGGGAACGGGTGCGTCGGGTCGAGGCCGATCGGGGTGATGATCGGTGAAATTTCGTCACGGAAGTAGCGACGCACCCAGGTCTTGATCTTGGTGGTCCAGTGACGACGACGGATGAAGCGGACCTGATGTTTTTCCAGTTCCGGCAGCAGGATGTCGTTGAGGATTGCGTATTGGCGGTCCACATGGCCGTGCACCAGCTCGCTGATGCGCGCCAGGGCCTGATGCGGCTGCAGGCCGTCGGCACCGGCTTGTTCGCGGGCAAAGGTGATTTGCTTTTTGAGGCCGGCAACGCGGATCTCGAAGAACTCGTCCAGGTTGCTGGAGAAGATCAGCAGGAATTTAAGCCGCTCCAGCAGTGGGTAGGACTCATCCAGCGCCTGCTCCAGCACGCGGATGTTGAATTGCAGTTGTGACAGCTCACGATGGATGTACAGGCTGCTGTCATCCAGGTTGGTCACCGCCGCCACCGGGGCCGGCGCAGGCGCCTCAACCACCACGGCAGGCGCAGCCGGCTCCAGCTCCGGTGGGGTTTCGGCGATTTGTTCAACCACCGGGTGAGCGTCTTTTACAGCCACTTCGGAGAGTCCTTCGGTATTCATCGAGTGTTCCTGTGAGGGCTATTGTTGCTCTCTAAGCAATTGGGCGGCGCGGGCGGCGAAGTAGGTCAGAATGCCATCAGCCCCCGCACGTTTAAAGGCAGTCAGGGATTCGAGGATCACCCCTTCACTCAACCAACCATTCTGGATCGCGGCCATGTGCATGGCGTATTCACCGCTGACCTGATAGACAAAGGTCGGCACCTTGAATTCCTCTTTGACCCGATAAAGGATGTCCAGGTACGGCATCCCGGGCTTGACCATCACCATGTCGGCGCCTTCGGCCAGGTCGGCCGCCACTTCGTGCAGGGCTTCATGGCTGTTGGCCGGGTCCATCTGGTACGAAGCCTTGTTGGCCTTGCCCAGGTTCAACGCCGAACCCACCGCATCGCGGAACGGGCCGTAATAGGCGCTGGCGTACTTGGCCGAGTAGGCCATGATGCGCACATTGACGTGGCCGGCCAGTTCCAGGGCTTCGCGAATCGCCTGGATACGGCCATCCATCATGTCCGACGGCGCCACCACCTGGGCGCCTGCCGCCGCATGGGACAAGGCCTGCTTGACCAGCGCATCGACAGTGATGTCGTTCTGAACATAACCGTCTTCGTCGAGAATGCCATCCTGACCGTGGGTGGTGAACGGGTCCAGCGCCACGTCGGTGATCACACCCAGTTCCGGGAACCGCTCACGCAAGGCACGGGTGGCGCGCTGGGCGATGCCATCCGGGTTCCAGGCTTCGGCGGCGTCGAGGGACTTGAGTTCAGACGGCGTCACCGGGAACAGTGCCAACGCCGGAATCCCCAGTTCAACCCAACCAGCCGCCTCTTCAAGCAGCAAATCAATGGTCAAGCGCTCCACACCCGGCATCGACGCCACGGCTTCCCGACGATTTTCGCCGTCCAGCACAAACACCGGCAGGATCAGATCATTCGTCGTCAGTACGTTTTCACGTACAAGGCGGCGCGAAAAATCATCACGGCGATTGCGTCGCAGACGGGTGGCGGGGAACAGGCGATTGGCAGGGGTAAAGCTCACGACAGACTCCTGAGCCCGCGTTTACGGGCGAGCGTTGCAGTTATAAGCGGCCATTATGACGAAGGAATGACAGTTGTGCTTATCGATGCGACCTGTAGTCGCATTCGTCGTTTATGTAGGAATTGTTCACTTCGTGACACATCTCGATACTTTCATGAATGTTCACGAAGGCGTAGGCTGCGCGTTCATTTCGCCAGCACCCCAGACCATGCTTCAACAATTTCTGCATGACTTCGGCTACTTTGCGCTCTTCCTGGGCACCTTCTTTGAAGGCGAAACCATTTTGGTTCTCGCAGGCTTCCTGGCGTTCCGTGGCTATATGGATATCAACCTGGTGGTGGTCGTTGCCTTTTTTGGCAGCTACGCCGGCGACCAGCTGTGGTATTTCCTGGGGCGCAAACACGGGCGCAAGCTGCTGGCACGCAAGCCGCGCTGGCAATTGATGGGCGACAAGGCCCTGGAGCACATCCGCAAGCACCCGGATATCTGGGTGCTGAGCTTCCGCTTCGTTTATGGATTGCGCACCGTGATGCCGGTGGCGATTGGCCTGTCGGGCTACCCGCCGGCTCGCTACTTGATCCTCAACGGCATCGGCGCCGCCATCTGGGCCGCGGCCTTGGGCGCTGCGGCCTACCACTTCGGCGCAGTGCTGGAAGGCATGCTCGGCAGCGTCAAGAAATACGAGCTGTGGGTGCTGGGGGCATTGCTGCTGTTGGGCCTTGGCCTGTGGCTGCGCCGGCGCTTCAAGAACGCGCGAATCGCCCGCGAAGCCTGTGCCGAGGCCAAGGCCCGGCTGGCTGCCGAGCAGGCCACGGAGCAAACGCCTAAGACGCCAGTCGAGTAAGCCGGCTTCTGCAACAGTAGAGGCCGATCGCACTGAGCAAGCTGTAACTCAGCAGGCCCAGCCAGCCAAGGCTGCTGGCCGGCCACAAGCCGACCAGCGGCGCCAGCCACACCAGCGGCACATTCAGCCCCAGGCGCACCAGCTCGGCTTTCAGCGCCCACGGGCGGTTCTCCAGGGCCACGCCCAAGGTGAACAGCCCCGACGCCATCGCACTCCAGCCCAGCACCAGCGCCGCCGTGGGCAGCCCTTCACCGAAATTCATCAAATAACTGCCGAACCCCACATACGCCGCAAATTGCAGCGCAATGTAGACCTGCTGGCGCGCATCCAGTGGCACCTCGAATTTACGGAACTGGCTCAAGTCGGGTTTGGCCATCGGGTACTTGGCTTTCACGTCCGCCGGGCGCCAGCCAGTGCGCATGAACCAGATGCGCAGCTTGTCCCACCCGCTCTCAGTGCGCCGCGCATCACTCCACAACTGTGCATAAAACTGCAGGTTGGCCCATAGCGGGTTCCAACTGGCCAACGGCGTGGTCACGCCGAAGATCACCGGCTCGTTATCGTCTTCTTCCTGGAAGCTGCCGAACAGGCGGTCCCAAATAATGAACACCCCGCCATAGTTGCGATCCATGTAGAGAGCATTCTGCGCATGGTGGGCCCGATGGTTGGACGGCGTGACAAAGAACCACTCGAACCAGCCAAGCTTGGGCACATGGCGGGTATGCACCCAGAATTGATACAGAAGGTTAAGCGAGGCCACGCTGATAAACACCACCAGCGGTACACCCAGCACGGCCAGGGGCAGGTAGAAGATCCAGCTCAGCAGAAAGCCGGTGCTGGTCTGGCGCAGGGCGGTGGTGAGGTTGTAGTCCTCGCTCTGGTGATGCACCGAGTGTGCGGCCCACAGGATGTTGCGCTCATGGCCGCAGCGGTGCAGCCAGTAGTAGCAGAAGTCGTAGAACACAAAGGCGAACACCCAGGTCCACACACTCTGGGCCGGCAGCTCGATCAACGCCAGGTGCTTGAGGGCAAACACATAGGTCAGCAGGCCCACGCCTTTGGTCAACAACCCGGTGGTGGTGGACAGCACACCGGTGCTGAGGCTGTTGATGGCGTCCGCCACCCGATAATTGCGTTCGCCGCGCCAACGATCGGCCAGCAGCTCGACCACGATCAGGGCAATGAAAAACGGTACCGCGTAAGGCACGAAGTCCATGGGCTAGTCCGATGTTTTTTTGTTACATCAAGATTAGGTGTAGCGGCAGGAGATCCCATTGGCAACAGGTGACAAATTAGTAGACATTTAACGCCACAAAATAGGAGAGATGCCCATGAGCAAAAAGATTGCAGTGATCCTTTCCGGCTGCGGCGTGTACGATGGCGCAGAGATCCACGAAAGCGTGATCACGCTGCTGCGCCTGGATCAGCGCGGCGCTCAGGTTCAATGTTTTGCGCCAGATATTGCGCAGTTGCACGTCATCAACCATCTCACCGGTGAAGAGATGCCCGAGTCACGCAATGTGCTAGTGGAATCGGCGCGCATCGCTCGAGGTGAGGTGAAGGACATTCGTGAAGCCAACGCCGACGAGTTCGACGCACTGATCGTACCCGGCGGGTTTGGCGCAGCGAAGAATCTCTCGAACTTTGCCGTGGAGGGCGCCGGTTGCAGCGTCAACCCGCACGTGCTGGAGCTGGCCGAAGCCTTTGCCGAAGCCGGCAAGCCTGTTGGGTTGATCTGCATCTCGCCGGCCCTGGCTGCAAAGATCTACGGCCCCGGCGTGACCTGCACCATCGGCAACTGCCCCGACACGGCGGCCGCCCTGGACAAGATGGGTGCCACTCATCAGGAGTGCGCTGTCGAGGACATCGTCGAAGACAAGGCCCGCAGGCTGGTGAGTACACCGGCCTACATGCTCGGCAAGCGCATCAGCGAAGTCGCGTCAGGCATCAACAAACTGGTGGATCGCGTGCTGGAACTGACCCACGAGAATGATTAACCCTCTATTAAGCGGGGTGGCGAGCAGGCTTGCCCGTCACAACAAGACCAGTTTCTGCAACAAACCCACCCACTGCAAGGTCAGGCCTGGCGCATTAACCGGGTGAGGATACGGTCCAGCGCGTTGGCAAACGCCTGCTTGTCCTTTTCACCATGGGGCGGCGGGCCGCCGCCCATCTGGCCCTGTTCACGCAGGTCAGTGAACAGGTTGCGCACCGCCAGTCGCTCACTCATGTTCGCCGGGCTGAACTCCTTGCCGCGCGGGTCGAGGGCCGTAACGCCCTTCTTCACCAGGCGGTCGGCCAACGGCACGTCGCTGCAGATCACCAGCTCACCGGCCACGGCGTGCTCCACCAGATAGTCATCCGCCGCGTCCGGGCCGCTGGGCACCACGATCAGCTTCACACAGGCAAAGCTCGGCTTGATCTGGCTCTGGCCCGCCACCAGCACCACTTCGAACTGGCGCTTGAGGGCGAACTTCACCACTTGGTCCTTGGCCGCCCGTGGGCAGGCGTCTGCATCGATCCACACGCGCATGCTTATGCCACCACTCGGCGTTTCTCGGCCAGGCGGCTGCGACCGTACAGCACCACAATCGCCAGGATCGCCACAGCCTGCGCACTCAACGAGTACGCATCGGCATGAATGCCCAGCCAGTCGAAGTCAAAGAACGCCACCGGCCGTGTGCCGAAGATGCCCGCTTCCTGCAATGCCTTGACGCCATGCCCGGCGAACACCACCGACAGCGCGCACAGCAGCGCCGCATTGATGCCGAAGAACAACGCCAGCGGCAGTTTCGCCGAACCGCGCAGGATCACCCACGCCAAACCTACCAGCAGCACCAACGCCGTGGCGCCGCCGGCCAATACCGCGTTGTGCCCGGCAGGACCCGCCTGCAGCCACAGGGTTTCGTAGAACAGGATCACCTCGAACAGCTCGCGGTATACCGAGAAAAACGCCAGCATCGCAAAACCGAAACGGCCACCGCCACCGACCAGGCTGCTCTTGATGTAATCCTGCCAGGCCGCCGCGTGGCGTCGGTCATGCATCCATACGCCCAGCCATAGCACCATCACACTGGCGAACAGCGCCGTGCAGCCTTCAAGCAATTCGCGTTGGGCGCCGCTCACGTCAATCACATACGCCGCCAACGCCCAGGTCGCCAAGCCGGCCAGCAGCGCCAAGCCCCAACCGACGTTGACACTGCGCACCGCCGATTGCTGGCCGGTGTTACGCAGGAACGCCAGGATCGCCGCCAGTACCAGGATTGCCTCAAGGCCTTCGCGCAGCAGGATCAGCAAACCGGAGATGTAGCTCAGCGACCAGCTCAGGCCATCACTGCCCAACAATCCGGCGGATTCGGTGAGTTTGCCCTTGGCCACGTCCAGGCGCTGTTGCACCTGCTCGACCGGCAGGCCGTCCTGCAACGACTGCCGGTAGGCCATCAAGGCTTTCTCGGTGTCTTTTCGCACGTTGGCGTCGACGTTATCCAGGGAGCTTTCTACCAGCTCGAAACCTTCCAGGTACGCTGCAACTGAAAGGTCATAGGCCTGTTCGTGATCGCCGTTGCGGAACGCGGCGAGGCTCTTGTCCAACGTGGTTGCGGTGTAGTCGAGCAACTGCGCCGGGCCACGCTTGACCTGCGGCGGCTGCGCACGCTGGGCGCGGAACGTCGCGGCAGCGGCTGGGCCACTGGCTGCCAGCACCTCGTTGGGGGTCTGGCGTGCCAGGTCGGCAAGGTTGAAAGGCTGTTCGCTTTTGGCGGCAGCCGGGTCGGCGGTGAAGCCTGCAATGTAGGTAGCCAGGTCCCAGCGCTGACGATCGTCCAACTGATCGGCGAAGGACGGCATGTCGGTGCCTTCAACACCCAGGCCCAACGTGTTGTAAATCGCGTAGAGACTCAGGCGGTCCAGACGTACCGCATCGCGCAGGTTCGCTGGCGGCGGCGTCATGCCCGTGGACGCCGGGCCATCACCCGCACCGGCAGTACCGTGGCACACCGAACAGTGCTGGGCGTACAGCGGCGCACCCCGCGCAGGGTCTGGCGTGATGGCCGGCGCCTGGCTGACTTCATAAGCCACCGCCAACTTGGCGCCCAACTGGCGGGCTTGGCGGGCGACGAGTGCGCCGTCCTGGTGAGCGGATACAGCCGCTAACAATTCGTCGACACCCTTGACCAACTCCGCGCGCTCCGGCCTTTGCGGTAGCTCAGCCACCAGGCCCTGCAACACGCCGAGAAACTCTATTTGTTCGCGGTATTCCGATTCATCGATAACCTTGCCCGCCGCCACCGTCGGCGGGTAGTCAGCACCAATGTAGTCCAACAGATGCAGGGCTTGTGGCGCGCCCTCGGCAGTCGCGGCCAGCAGGTTGAAGCTGCACGACATCAAGGCTGGCAGCAGCAACCAGGCGAGAAAACGGATGGGGGCAATCATGAATGAATCTCAAAGGGAAATACGAAGTAACACATTGTTAAATTTTAAAGGGTTTGACTCAAGGTGTTAGTGATTTGGCGCAGGTGAGCCCTGTGCATTCAAGGGGCAAGTAATGGCATATGAACGTGATTTGCAGCAGCAAAAAGCCATTGTTTTGCCAGCAATGACGCCTATAATGCCGCGCCCTCTTATTGCTAAAGGGAATTTATTTCCTCGTTTTTATGAGGAATTTGCACGTCAGCCGATCACTCTCAGGGAAGAAGTTTGCATGGCATTTCGCGCCTTAACCCCGCTCACACTGGCGGCGGTTACCTTGCTCTCCGGTTGTTCAATGTTTCGCAGCTACGACACCGAGCTGCAAGCCACCAACCAGCAGTTGGCCACCGGTAACGTCGACGGCGCCCTGACCCTGCTGGAAAAGAACAACACCGGCGAAGACAAGGACCTGCTCTACTTCTTTGAAAAGGGCGAATTGTTGCGCGCCAAAGGCGACCTCACCGGCAGCCAGACCGCCTGGCGCAGCGCCGACCTGCAAGTGTTCAAGTGGGAAGAGTCGGTCAAGTTCGACAGCGATAAGTACCTCGCCCAGTTCGGCAGTTTCCTGGTTAACGACAAGGTGCGTCGCTACGAAGGTTATGACTACGAAAAAGTCATGCTGACCACGCAGATGGCCCTGAACCTGCTGGCCCTGAATGATTTCGACGGCGCCCGTACCGAAATCAAGAAGACCCACGAACGTGAAGCCGTGATCGCCGACCTGCGGGACAAGGAATACCTCAAGCGCGAGAACGAAGCCGAGCGCCAGGGCGTCACTACCCAGGTCAAGGACCTGCGCGGCTACCCGGTTGAAGCACTGGACGCGCCGGAAGTGGTCGGCCTCAAGAACAGCTACCAGAGTGCGTTCAGCCATTACCTGGCAGGCTTCGTCTACGAAGCCCTGGGTGAAAGAGACCTGGCCGCACCGGGCTATCGCAAGGCCGCCGAATTGCGCCCCAATACGCCGCTGCTGGAACAGGCGTTGCTGGACCTGGACAAGTCCAAGGTCGGCGCCGACGAGACCGACGTACTGATCGTGGTGCAGAGCGGCCTGGCACCGGCGCGAGATTCGATCCGCCTGCCGCTGCCGATTCCGATTGACGGCCATTTTGTGATCACCCCGCTCTCATTCCCGGTGATCAAGGCCGATACCTCCACCCAGGCTTTCGGCCAGATCGGCGTCGACGGCAAGCAGCAGAACCTCACCGTGCTCAATAGCACCACCGCCATGTCCCGCCGCGCGCTGCGTGACGACATGCCGGGGATCATCCTGCGCACCACCGTGCGGGCCGTCAGCCGTGGCGTGACGCAAAACAACCTGAACAAGACCAACCCAATGGCGGGCCTGGTGCTGGGCATCGCCTCGGCAGTGACCGAAGGCGCCGACACCCGCACCTGGCGCACGCTGCCGGACATGACCCAGGTGACACGCCTGCGCCTCAAGCACGGCGAGCACCAGGTCAGCCTGCCCAATGCCCTGGGCGGCACGCGGGTGACGGTCAAGGCTGACCAGCGCTATCAGGTGATCACCCTGCGCGTGGTCGGTAACCAGGTGTTCGCCGGCGGCCTTGCAGCTCATGTGGTCCCGAGCACTTCCACCCAGGCTATCGCCCTCAAACAACCTTAAGGAGCACGTTATGCGTCATTTTATCCTCGGCGCCCTGGCGCTGGTCCTGCTCGCCGGCTGCGCCACTGCGCCGCCACCGGAACCCGGCAGTGCCGCCAGCAAGATCGTGGTGATGGGCAAGTTCAAGGGCATCGCCGTCGGCGCCATCCGCGTGGCCCGCGAAAATGGCTTCCTGACCGCCAAGGTGCAGCTGAGCAACATCACCAGCAGCAACCAGATGATGTATTACCGCTTCGCCTGGCTGGGCGCCGACGGCTTCCCGGTAGGCGATGAAGAAACCTGGAAAGTGCTGAACCTGTACGCCAACCAGGCGACTTTCCTGCCGGCCATCGCCAACCTGCCCCAGGCCGCTGACTTCCGTCTCGAAGTGAAAACCCCTTGAGCCGCTGCGCTAACCGTATTCAGAGAGATTTCCCCATGTTTGCACGCTTCTCGATTCTCGCCGTCGTTGCCCTTCTGGCCAGCGGTTGCTCCAACACCTCGCCGGTACTCGGCGGCAAGAACATCAGCTACGGCGACTCCAAGGCTGTGGAACTGGTGACCAACGAGTTCGGTTCCACCGACCTGCAGATGATCGCCGAGAGCATGACCCGTTCCCTGGCCCAGTCCGGCATCCTGCAGGGCCGCCCAGTGGTGCAGGTGTACGACGTGAAGAACAAGACCAGCGAGTACATCGATACCCGCGAGATCACCACGTCGATCAAGACCCAACTGATGAAAACCGGCACCGCGCGTTTCGCCAGCGATAACACCGACATGCAAAGCCAGGTCGACCAACTCAAGCTGCAAAACCAGAGCGGCTTGTACAAGAAATCCACGGTGAGCAAAACCGGCAACATGGTTGCCGCCAAGTACCGCCTGGAAGGTTCCATCAGCTCCATCGTCAAGCGCAGCTCGGACTACAAGGACGTGTTCTACAAGTTCAGCCTGCAACTGATCGATGTTGAAAGCGGCCTGGCCGAATGGATGGACGAGAAAGAAATCCGCAAGACCACGGAGCGCTAAGCAATGCGTGCATGGATCGGCATGATCGGCCTGCTGTGCGCCTTTGGCGTCTCGGCCGCCCCGAAGATCGCGGTCACCGACCTGGCGTACGAGGCGCGAGTCGAGGAGTACATCCACGCGGTGTCGGCCAGCAACAACTTCCAGGCCAGTGGCTACAGCGCCAGCGGAGCTTCGAGCTACAGCGAGTACGAGAGCCGTACCAGCTACATCGAACAGGCCGAGCTGCGTAAATTCAGCGGTGATATCAAGGGCGAGATCCTCAAGTCGCACCAGTTTCAGCTGGTGCAGGGCACGCCTTACACCGCCGACGCCAAAGGTGATGTCTATGACGTGATCAAGCGCATCAAGGCCGGTAACTTCAAGGGCGCGGACTATGTGCTGTTCGGCACCCTGTCAGACATCGATTTCACCCAGGACATCAACGCCCTGGACCACACCAACAGCTACTCGGCGGTGCTGGGCCTGACGCTGGTGGCCGATTTCAGCCTGATCAACACGCGAACCTTCGAGATCACCTCGGCGTTTACCGCCATGGGTGAGGGCCAGGACACCAAGCTGGTGAACAACCGTGACGTGCGCGTGAGCCTGAACCGGCCGCGTGTAGTGCGGGAAGTGTCGAAAGCGCTGGGTGAGGATGTGGCGCTCCAACTCGCGGAGCAACTGGGTGGTGGCTACGAAGACCCGGGCAAGCCTGCACTGCGCAATAACCTGCCTAGGGATGAAGCGCCGAAGATTCTTCGTTGAGCCGTCATCTCAACGCCAACACATAACAAATGTGGGAGCTGGCTTGCCTGCGATGCAGACACTGCGGTGCGTCAGTTACACCTCGGTGATGCTATCGCAGCGGTGCGACGACTCGACAAGCCAGCGCCCACATTTTTGAGCCGGTTTCGTCAATCAAGCCGTGGCGCGGTGCAAGCTGGCCAAAAACCCCGCCGCCCCCACAAACAAGCCTGCAAACGTGCGATTCATGCGCTTCTGCTGCTTGGGCGTACGCAGCAGCCGCAAGACTTTCGACGCAAGCCCCGTGTACCCCGCCATTACGATCATGTCGACGCTGATCATGGTTGCACCCAGGACCAGGTACTGAACCAGCAGCGGCGCCTGCGGGTTCACGAACTGCGGCAGAACCGCCAGCATGAACACCAACGCCTTGGGGTTGCTCGCGTTGACCAGGAAGCCACGGAATATCATCGCCATTGGCTTGCCGATCGGGCGTATCGTCGCATCCTCGCTCATGTCCATCGGCAGGGCGCGCCACTGTTTGATGGCCAAGTACACCAGGTACGCCACACCAAACCACTTGATCGCATAAAACGCGGTCGAAGACGCCGCAAGAATGGCACCCAGGCCACCCGCGACCACGGCGATCTGCATCGCCAGGCCCAGTTGCAGGCCAATGGCGTTCCAGTAGCCGCGCAGGAAACCGTATTGCAGGCCGCTGGACATCGAAGCGATGGCACCGGCGCCAGGTGAAAGGGAAATGATCCAACTGGCCAGGAAAAAGGCCAGCCATGTGTCGAGCGCCATTACACACCTCAGGAGGGAGTTTGCGAGTAAGGCTTAAGCTAACTCCGCCGACCGAAGACTGGCTATAGATTTTTACACGATGTGAATGCTAGCGGTCGCCTGGAAACACGTGGGTACCTGGCCAACGTCGCACCGAGCGCTGGAAGAACAGGCTGTTTGGCACCTGCACCATCGCATTGTCAGTGCCAGCCTCCTCCACCTCGATGAGTGTGGTGTAGAGCAGGTTGATCGCCACCACCCGGCCTTTTACACCCGGCTTGTCGACCGTATCCACCAGCTCGACGATATCACCGAGGCGAAACGGCCCGACGGTAAAGATCAAAATCGCACACAGCAGGTTGGACAGTACCGACCACATGGCAAAAAACGCCACGGCCGCGACTGCGACAAACCCCGACAGCGCCGTCCACAACACAGTGGCGGACACGCCCAGGCGCTCCAGCACAAAAATCAGCGCACTGCCCATGATCAGCCAGCGCAGGCCGCCACGCAGTGGCATCAGCAACTGAGGAGGCAACGGGTAGCGTTCACCCAGGCGATTCAGGACTTTGGCCACGAAGCGCTGGGCGAAATAACCCGCGAGCAGGATCAGCAGGATTTGCACACCCACCCAGAGCGGCGCGATCCATTGTGCCGGCAGCGGTAACTGCAACGCTTCCATCAGGACAGCGCCTCCAGCTCCGCTTGCAAGGTTTCGAGCACTTCGAGGGCTTCCATCCAGGTCTCCTCCAACTGCCCTTCGCGCACCTTGAGCTTGGCCTGTTCGGCCAGCAGGTCGCGCAGTTCGTCCTTGCGCGCCGCCTCGTAGACGGCGCTGTCGCCCAGGCTGGTTTCGATCTTGGCCAGGCGCTCATGCACCTTGCCCAGTTCGGCCTCCAGCTTGTCGGCTTCGCGCTTGTGCGGCGCCAACTGCTGGCGCAGGGCGGCGGCTGCCTGGCGCTGGGCCTTCTTGTCGGTTTTGTCGGGGTTGACCGGCGCATTACTCACGGGCGCGTTGCGCAGGCGGTAATCGGTCAGCCAACGCGCATAGTCATCCAGGTCGCCGTCGAACTCTTCAACCTTGCCGTCAGCCACCAGCAGGAAGTTGTCGGTGGTGCTCTT
This sequence comes from Pseudomonas sp. FP2338, assembly GCF_030687515.1. Classification (NCBI taxonomy): domain Bacteria; kingdom Pseudomonadati; phylum Pseudomonadota; class Gammaproteobacteria; order Pseudomonadales; family Pseudomonadaceae; genus Pseudomonas; species Pseudomonas sp. FP2338. The sequence goes on from NZ_CP117436.1 coordinate 6,227,699, forward strand.
GAGCAAGTGGCGATCGTGAGACACCACCAGCACCGCACCACTGAACTCCTGCAGGGCCATGGTCAGCGCCAGGCGCATCTCCAGGTCCAGGTGGTTGGTCGGTTCGTCGAGCAGCAGCAGATTCGGCCGGTCCCAGGCAATCAATGCCAGGGCAAGACGGGCCTTTTCGCCGCCGGAGAAATTCAGCACCGGCTCATCAATGCGTGCGCCACGGAAGTCGAAACCGCCAAGGAAGTCACGCAGCGTTTGTTCGCGCTCGGTCGGCGCCAGACGCTGCAGGTGCAGCAACGGGCTGGCCTTGGAGTCCAGAGAGTCCAACTGATGCTGGGCGAAGTAGCCCACCACCGTGTTTTCGCCACGGGTCAGGCGGCCGGCCAAAGGCTCAAGCTCGCCGGACAGGTTCTTGATCAGCGTCGATTTGCCCGCGCCGTTAGGCCCGAGCAAACCGATGCGCGCACCCGGCGTGAGTTGCAGCTTGACCTTCTCCAGGATGGTTTTGTCGCCATAACCCAGGCGTGCATCCGAGAGATCCAGCAAGGGGCTGGAGATCTTCACCGACTCACGGAATACAAAGTCGAACGGCGAATCGACATGGGCCGCCGACAGCTCTTCCATGCGCTCCAGCGCCTTGATCCGGCTCTGGGCCTGGCGGGCCTTGGTAGCCTGGGCCTTGAACCGGGCGATGTAGCTTTCCATGTGCGCACGTTGCGCCTGCTGCTTTTCGAAGGCCTGTTGCTGCTGGGCCAGACGCTCGGCGCGCGCGCGTTCGAACGCGGTGTAGCCGCCACGGTACAGCGTGATCTTCTTCTGTTCGACGTGGGCGATGTTATCGACCACGGCATCGAGGAAGTCCCGGTCGTGGGAAATCAGCAACAAGGTGCCCTGATAGTTCTTGAGGAAGTCTTCCAGCCACAGGATCGCATCGAGGTCCAAGTGGTTGGTCGGTTCGTCGAGCAGCAACAAGTCCGAAGGGCACATCAGTGCCTGGGCCAGGTTCAGGCGCATACGCCAGCCACCGGAGAAGTCGGCAACCGGGCGATCCATCTGTTCGTTGGTAAACCCAAGGCCAGCCAGCATCTTGCGGGCGCGGGCATCGGCGGTGTAACCGTCGGCACTGTCCAGCTCCGAGTGCAGGCGGGCCTGTGCGGCGCCGTCCTGGGCTTTCTCGGCCTCGGCGAGGTCGTGTTGCACCTGGCGCAGGCGCAGGTCGCCATCGAGCACGTAGTCGATCGCAATGCGGTCGAGGGTGTCGATCTCCTGGCGCATATGGGCAATGCGCCAGTCGGCCGGCAGCAAGCAGTCCCCGGAATCGGGAGTCAGCTCACCCAGCAACAGGGCGAACAACGTGGATTTGCCGGCGCCGTTGGCACCGATCAGGCCGGCTTTGTGACCGGCGTGCAGGGTCAGCTCGGCGTCTTCAAGAAGACGTTGCGGGCCACGCTGTATTGTTAGGCTTTGAAGTCGGATCATAATGGCGGCGGAGTCTACCAGCTTCGTTGCCCGCTGGCTTGGGTGTGAATATGTGCGCTGACCTGTGGAGCTTTGCCCTTTCGATTTACGCCCGCCCTGGGTGCGAAGCCGCTTGCCTGCGATTGCAGGAACAAGGCGAGGATGTGTGCCTGTTGCTCTGTGGTGCGTGGCTGGAACGGCGCGGCATAGCGCTTGAGCCTGCGCGCATTCAGGCACTGCAACAGCTTGCACGCCCATGGCGAAAGACGGTGGTCGAACCGTTACGACAGATGCGCATGCAATGGCGAACCCTGGCGCAACAGGATGTGCCTCTGGCGGCATTACGCGAGCGAGTCAAAGCTCTTGAGCTGGAAGCCGAACGGGAATTGCTGACGCGCCTGGAGGCTTTGGCGCAGCCATGGCCGACTGGGGAAATGAGTCAACCGAAATGGCTTGAAGGCTTGGCGACCGAAGCCGCCAACCTTGACCACGACGCGCTGCAGCAGCTGCGCGTCGTGGCCACCCGCACTTAGGAAGCGCTGGTTGGGGTGGTGCTTGGCGCTACCGGTGCAGGCGTGCTGCTGGCCGATGCGGTTGGAGCGCTGGACGCTGCCGGGGTAGCAGGCGCGGCTGCCGGAGTTGCTGGCTTGGCCGGAGCAGGCTTGGCAACGGCTGGCTTTGCAGCTGGCTTAGCGGCAGCAGGTTTGGCGGCTGGCTTGACGGCCGGTTTCGCGGCGGCTGGCTTAGCGGCTGGTTTGGCTGCAGCCGGTTTGGCAACTGGCTTGGCCGCTGGTTTTGCAGCAGCAGTTTTAGCAGCTGGCTTGGCCGCTGGCTTTGCAGCAGCGGTTTTAGCAGCTGGCTTGGCCGCTGGCTTTGCAGCAGCGGTTTTAGCAGCTGGCTTGGCCGCTGGTTTCGCAGCAGCGGTTTTAGCAGCTGGCTTGGCCGCTGGTTTTGCAGCAGCAGTTTTAGCAGCTGGCTTGGCGGCTGGCTTTGCAGCAGCGGTTTTAGCAGCTGGCTTGGCCGCTGGTTTCGCAGCAGCAGTTTTAGCAGCTGGCTTGGCGGCTGGCTTTGCAGCAGCGGTTTTAGCAGCTGGCTTGGCCGCTGGTTTTGCAGCAGCGGTTTTAGCAGCTTGCTTGGCGACTGGTTTCGCAGCAGCAGTTTTAGCAGCTGGTTTGGCGGCTGGCTTTGCAGCAGCAGTTTTTGCAGCTGGCTTGGCCGCTGGTTTCGCAGCGGCAGTTTTTGCAGCCGGCTTGGCTGCTGGTTTTGCAGCAGCAGTTTTTGCAGCTGGCTTGGCAGCAGCCTTGGCTGGAGCTTTCGATGCGGCAGCTTTTGCCGGTGTACGAGCGCCCAATACTTTAGCCACCGCTTCTTTGACTCGACCAACGCCCTGGGCCAGTTTCAGGCTTTCCTGAGCATCTTTTTTGAGTTGGGAAATGTAAGTGCGGGTTTCAGCTTGGCGATCCTTGAGAGCGTCCAGCAGGTCCTCAAGTTCTTTGACGGCGTCTTTGGCTTTGGCTTGTGCCTTGGCTTTGCCGGCAGTCGCGGCGTCTTGCAGTTTGGTACGGGATTTGTGCAGCTTTTCTTGCGCTTTACCGCGTTGTTTTTCCAGTTTGGCGAGCAGTTTTTCTGCATCGGCCAACGCTTGGGAACATGCGCTTTCCAGATGTTCGAGCAAGCTGCCCGAAAGTTGTTGGAGTAAATGCAACGGGGTATTAACAGGCTTCTGTTTGGCCGACATGGTTTACCTCCTGGCTGACTTGGGTGCGGCTCATACTAGCCCTCTGCTCTTACCGCCGCTAGGGCATGTTGACAGTATCGTTTGCCTTGCGTTGCACCGTGAATAAATTCTTATCGATATAACAAAAAACGGCGGCACTTTTTGCCCACTCACACTGGCATAATCCGTCGCACTTTCGGCGGGAGAAGCAGCATGTCGCGTTATCTTTTTTTAGTGCTTGGCTTGGCGATTGGCGTGGCCAATGCAGGCGAGCAATCACCGTCAAAAACCACTGCCCAAGACCCACACGACCTTGCCTACAGTTTGGGTGCAAGCCTTGGCGAGCGCCTGCGCCAGCAGGTTCCCGACCTGCAGATCCAAGCCTTGCTCGATGGCCTCAAGCAAGCCTACCAGGGCAAACCATTGGCGCTGGATAATGCACGCATCGAACAGATCCTCGCCGAACACGAAGCACAAAACGCTGCCGACGCCGAGGTTCCACAAAGCGAAAAAGCCCTCGCTGCCGAACAGCAATTCTTAGCCAAGGAAAAAGCCGCCAGCGGCGTGCGTGAACTGGCAGATGGCATCCTGCTCACCGAGTTGGCGCCCGGCAACGGCAGCAAACCGCTGGCCAGTGATGAGGTGCACGTAAGTTACGTAGGACGGCTGCCCGATGGGACAGTCTTCGACAAGAGCACGCAGCCCCAATGGTTTCGCCTGGACAGTGTGATCAGTGGTTGGAGCAGCGCGCTGCAGCAGATGCCGGTAGGCGCGAAATGGCGCTTGGTCATTCCCTCCGCCCAGGCCTATGGCGCCGACGGTGCGGGTGAGTTGATCCCACCCTATACGCCACTGGTATTCGAGATCGAATTGCTCGGCACTCGCCACTGACCCAATAAAAAACGGTGCGCCAAGCGCACCGTTTTTTTATCTCACTCAGAGGGTCAAGCCTGGGCGGCCGACTCTTCCTTGTGAGCGTTGTGCAGCACTTCGATCAGGCAGTCTTCCAACTCGAAGCGCTCATGCAACAGCGCGCCCAATTCTTTGAATTTTTCAGCAACACAATTACCAGCATCACACAGATCGGTGAAGGCCAGCAGCTTCTCGGTGATCACATCAATGCGCGGGTAGATCGTCTCTGCCAGGTCAAGGCCACGCTGATCATCAAAAGCTTCCGCTTCCTTGGTCAGTTGCTCGTAGACACCAAAATGGCCGGCCGACACGTAGTCCACCAAGACACCGCAGAAATCCTGCAGCGGTTCGCGATTCTCAGCCAGTGCCTCGGGCTTGGCGCCAAGAGCATCAAAGGCTCGAACCAGTTCGTGACGTGCCTTCAACCAGCTGTCGATCAGCTTGTGCACTCCACCCCAGCGTTCCTGAGCATTCTGACAACTTTCCAGCATGGTGATCTCTCTTCCCTATAGGGGCGCTGCCGCCTGTGCCCGCGCAACACCTCAAACATTGAGGCGGGAGCCGGACAAGGCCGCATGTCACAAACGGTTTCGATAACGCGTGCGGGCCAGATTATGCCCGCATGACTATGGCTTCAAGGTACGCAGGAGAGAAAGTTCATACAAGTGTTTAATCCCGCCCTACACATTACGGCGAATTTTCAGTACCTCGCAGGGTGCAAACGGCGGCCCGCCAACAATCGTGAAAACTGCATGATGCCGAGCACCAGCATCGCCAAAAAGAACAACAGGCTCCATTCGGGCAGGCTCAGGTCAAACAGTGTCCAGTTGAGTTCCACGCAGTCCACGGTGCCTTTTACACTCAGTTGCAGTGCTTGCCATAACGACAGGTTTTCAATCATGTAGTGAAGGCTGGGCCAGCAATCCTTGACCTGCTCCGGCGCGGCATTTTGTAGCAGCACTTGGCGTACCGCCGTGATGGCCCCGAGCAACGCGCAGCCCATGCTGGCCAACCCGTACAGGTAGACCCCGGAGCGTTTCGGGTTGTGAATGGTCGCTACCAGGTTGATCAGCGTAAAGGCTGCCAAAAAGATGCGCTGCACCTGGCACAGGAAGCAAGGACGCAAGAGCGCGCCGAACTCAAGATAAAAAGACGCACCCAACGTCAGCGCACCAGCCAAGAAGGCCAGAAGAAACAGGGAGCGTGAAGGGGCCAAAGACATTGTTATCCGTACCGCAAGAGATAGACCCTTACGGTAGAGTAAAGGCCTGACTCCTTTCAATACGTGCCAGAGCAGACAATTCCGCAACAGCCTAGGGATATGCCGTCAGAAGCTGGATGACTTCAAGCAGTTGGCGGTAGGAATTTGCTACGTAGCGCTATAGCGCCCAGGGTTTACGCGATAAAGAAAGGTTGGCCCTCAGAAAGGTCCGGCCAACCTTGGCTTTAATTCCTACACTCGCGCAGGCACCGGCAACGGTGATGCCAGCAAGCGGCTGTCCAGAAGCCCCAGGCCTTCCTGGAACAACTGGTTGCTGCGCTCGGTGTCGCCCAGCTGGGCCAGCAAGCGCGCCAGCTCAGCACAGGCTTCGGGATTACGCTGCACTTGCAGGCTGCTTTCCAGATAGTCGCGTGCTTTGCCCCACAGGCTGTTTTGCAGACACAGGCGACCCAGTGTCAGCAACAGGCTGGCATCCCCCGGATGGTCTTTGAGCCAGCCTTCAGCAAATTTGAGCTGTCGACCCGGGTCACTGCCACGCAACAAACCGTACAGCCGGATCAGATGGCTGTCATAGCCGCGCTTGATGGCGCCACGCAGCACTTCTTCAGCCTTGGCGTCAGCACCCAGCCGACGCAGTTGTTCAGCGTAAGCCAACACCAGTTGCGGTTCTTGGCGCTGGGCGGAGGTCAGTTGCTCCCACACTCGCTCCAAAGACTGCAACCCGGCTTCGCCCTGCTCTTCACGCTCGACCGCCAGCCCAAGGTTTTCACCCCAGGCACGGCGCTCAAGTTCGGCCAGCTCAGCGGCGGGAAGCACTTTGTCCTTGCGCAGTTCGGGTAACAAGCGAATCACCGACGGCCAATCGCCCCGCTGCTGATGCAGACGCTGCAGTTGGCGCAAGACCTGCGCGTTATGCGGATGGCGCTCGTACATGGCCTGCAAGGTCACCAGCGCACCTTCAGTGTCGCCACGGTCCATCTGCAGTTGCGCATGGCTCAGGGCCACAGCCAGTTCCGCCTGTGGCTGGCGTTCCAGGGCACGCTCCAGCAAACCGTCGGACTCCACATAGCGGCCCTGTTCGTTGGCAGCCCGTGCGGCGCCAAGGTAGTACAACAGCGGCTGGCGCTCGGCTTCAGCGGCGCGGTGCAGGTGCCGTTCGGCGCTGGCCCAGCGGCCTTCGGCGAGGTCCATCTGGCCTTGCTCGATAGCTATTTGCACACGGCGGCTGCGGTTACGCCGCGACCATGGGTTGACTACGCCACCCGAAGTGGTGAGCAAGCTGAGCAGCACACGCAGCAGGTAGATCACCAGAACGACGGCGAACACCGCCACCAGCGTGGCCCACAGGCTTGACTCGTAATGCAGCAGATGGGGGTAGGTAATCAGCACGTAGCCGGTGTGTTTCGAAATACCCACGCCCAGTGCCAGGGCGATCGCAATCGCCAGCACCAGGATCACATAGAAACGCTTCATCGGCTCTACTCCTGGGTCGCCGGCGTGCCCGCCGACGCCTTGGCTTCATCGGCAGACAGATGACGGCGCTCAAGGTAGGCCTGCACTGCGGCCAGGCTGGTGGCCAGGTCCGGCGTCACCACCGAGACAGCCTTGGGCTCGAGCTCGGCAATGCGCGCCAGCATCGCCTTGCTCTGCGGATTGTCCTGGTTGAAGTTGTCCTGCAGCACGCTGCGCGCCTCACCCAGCGAGCGGCTGTACACCGCCGATTCGCCGTTAAGCGCGGCCCACTGCGCCTGCTCCAGCGCCAGGCTCAATGCCAGGCGCACCTGATTCAGGCCTTGACCGGCGAGCAACGGACGAATGTTGTCATCAGGGTTGAAGTCGATACGGAAGTAGCGAGAGATCTGCTCCCACCACTGTTTCAGGCGATTTTCCGTATCGGTGGTCGAACGCCCTTCGGAAGCAGGTTCGGTGAGCTGATACTCCGGTGCGATAGCCGCAAGCGCCACGACCTGATCACGCAGTGCGGCCAGTTGCAGGTACAGGCCGGTGCGGTCGGGTTGCTCGGTACTGCGCAGCGCGGCAAGGCTCTTGGCCAATTGCTCACGGGCGGCGTAGGCGCCTGGGTCACTTTGTTCACGCAGAATTTCGTCGGCACCCTGGACCAGTGACTGGGCGCTGTTGATGTCCTGCAAGGCAGAGAGACGCAAGCTGGCCAAGCGGATCAGGTGTTCGGCCTCGGCCAGGCGCCAGTCTTTGCGGCTGGCGCCCAGCACGGTTTCCAGGCGTTGGCTCAGGCGCTGCTGGTCACCCTGCAATTGAGCGACCAAGCGGCGGCGCTCCTCAAGCTCGTCCGCCCCAGGCAACTGCGCCAGGCGCGCCGCCAGCTGTTGCTGGCTTTGCTTGAGGGATTGGGATTGATCATCAAGGGTCTGCACCTGGCCCAGCTGTTGCTGGCTGCTGGCTTGCAGGGCACGGACCTGCCAGATCCCCCAACCGCCGGCGGCAACGCCTGCAGCACCGAGCAACAGGGCCACAACCGCCAGGCCATTGCCACGGCGTGGCGCGGCGACCTGTGACTCAACCGGCGCATCGAGTGCGGGTTGGGTTTCATCTTTAGGCAAGGCTGTTTCGCTCACGTATCCGTCCTTTGCGTATCAGAGAGTGGGCGCCGCATGCCTTATGAGGCAGCGCTGCGCAACGCCACTAACAAAGCCGCGGCACTCGCGCCGCGACAATCCACAACTTTTTCTGCTCCAGCGGCCCGCGCCATGTCAGACACGCGAGGGCTGGGCACGAACAACGGCAGCTGCGCCACCTTCGGCCAATCGGGGCCGGCCAGGGCTTGCAGGTGTAAAAAACCCTGCCCACTGCTGACCACCAGGCCGTTCAAGCGTTCCAACTGGATGCGTTGCATCAGCGCCCCGGCTGGGTAAGCCGGGAGGAAACGACGATACAACTCCAGATAATCGACACTAGCACCTTGCTCACGCAAACGCTCAGCCAGCAACTCTCGGCCGCCCTCACCACGCAGGATCAACACCCGCGCACCGGGCCGTGCGACAGCCTCGCGCAAGGCCGGCAATTGAAGCAAGGCTTCGCTGTCGTCGCCGGTTTGCGGATAGTGAACGTTGAGACCGTGATCGGCCAGTACCTGCGCGGTGGCAGCGCCCACGCTGAACCACGGCAACGCTGGCCAGAGCTGCTGTAATTGCTGCACAGCCAGGCGTGCCGCCGGCTTGCTCACCACAATCACCGCGCTATAGCGGCCCAGCTCAGTAAAAACTGCCTGTTGCTCGGGCGTGACGGGCAAAGCTTCGGTATCCAGCAACGGCAAGCTGCTGCTGAAAATACCGGCTTGGGCCAACAACACAGCCACGGCCGCCGACTCTTCGGCGGGCCGCGTCAGCAGCACGCGCCAATCGCTCACTGCGGGCCGGCCTCGCCATAGACTTTTTCCAGAATGGCGCCGGCGCCCTTGCCCAGCAGCTCTTCTGCGACCTGGATGCCCAAGGCCGTCGCGTCACGCTGCGGCCCACGTACCTCGGCGGTGAGCAGCGTGCCGCCGTCCGGATCACCGACCAAGCCACGCAGCCAGAGGTTGTCACCTTCAAGCACCGCGTAGCAGGCAATCGGCACCTGGCAGCCACCGTTGAGGTGCTTGTTGAGGGCACGTTCAGCAGTGACACGCACTTCGGTGTCGTGGTGGTCGAGGGGTTTGAGCAAAGCATGGATTTCGCTGTCGGCGGTGCGGCATTCAATGCCGACTGCGCCCTGCCCGCCGGCGGGCAAGCTGTCTTCGACGCTGATAGCCGAAGTAATACGGTCTTCAAAACCCAGGCGGATCAGGCCGGCAGCCGCAAGGATGATCGCGTCATATTCGCCGGCATCCAGCTTGGCCAGACGGGTGTTGACATTGCCGCGCAGAAAACGAATTTGCAGGTCCGGGCGACGGGTCAGCAATTGGGCCTGACGACGCAGGCTGGAGGTGCCAACGATGCTGCCCAACGGCAGGTCATCCAGGGACGCGTAGGTGTTGGAAACAAACGCATCACGCGGGTCTTCGCGCTCGCAGATGCAAAAAAGGCCCAGGCCTTCGGGGAAGTCCATGGGCACGTCTTTCATCGAATGCACGGCGATGTCGGCCTGGTTTTCCAGCAGCGCGGTTTCCAGCTCCTTGACGAACAAGCCCTTGCCGCCGATCTTCGACAGCGGCGAGTCGAGCAGCTTGTCGCCGCGACTGACCATGGGCACCAGGGATACTTTGAGGCCCGGGTGGGCCTGTTCAAGGCGCGCTTTGACGTATTCGGCCTGCCACAAGGCCAGGGCGCTTTTACGGGTGGCGATGCGGATTTCGCGAGAGGACATGGATCAATCCGTACTGAATAGATACGGCAGATAATAACAGCTCAGGCAAACACGCTTTGATTTGAATCAGCAAGTGCGGGGCCTCCCTGGCCACGTCGCACCGGGATAAAGGAATGCAGACCTCGCTACAGCCCTTGGGCTAAAGCTGCTGCATCATCTTGCGCACGCCGGCGACATGGCGCCGGCTGACGATCAAGGCATCGCCGTTAAGACCTTTGAGGAACAGCTGGAAGTGCCCCAAAGGCGTGCGCTGCAGGCGTTCTATTCGCTCGCGGGCCACCAGTGCGTTGCGGTGGATGCGTACGAAGCGGTCGCCAAATTCATCTTCAAGGGCCTTGAGCGGCTCGTCGAGCAGGACTTCGCCGGTCTCGTGTCGCAGGGTCACGTACTTGTGATCGGCAATAAAGTAGACCACCTGGCCCAACGGGATCAGTTCGATGCCCTTGCGGGTCCGCGCGCTGATATGGCTGCGCGGCCCGTTGCCACTTTGGGCTGCCGGCTGGGTCAGCGCAGCGAGTTGCAAGCGGTTCGGGCGCTCGGCCTTCTTGAGCGCCTTGAGCAATGCTTCACCCGTCACCGGCTTGACGATAAAGCTGACACCGCTGGCTTCCAGGGTCTCGGTGGAAAACTCTTCTTGTGCGGCGCACAGCACCACGGCAGGTGGCGATTCTCGCTCACTCAAACGGGCGGCGACTTGCAGGCCATCAAGGCCCGGCAAGCGGATATCGAGCAACACCACGTCCGGCTTGAGGCTGTCGATCAGCGTCAACGCCTCTTCGCCGTTGGTGGCGCTCGGTTCAAGGACTGTATAACCCTCGAGTTCACTGACCAAACGGCTCAGTCGCTCGCGGGCTTGGGGTTCGTCATCAACGATCAGGACATTCATATTGCGCTGGATTCCTGCGTGAGTCTCGCACAAGGATAGCGTAGACAGGTGCGGTGACTTGCGTCACAGCGATCCACGCTAAGACTAGCGCGAGCGGCAAAAAGTGCCCCGGCAGCGGCACCCAAATTTACCCGGACCTGTTCAATTGCGCCCAAGACCTGCTGCCTTTGGGCATCGTCGTAGGGTTTGCTGATACACAATCCGAATACCCCCCTTTTTTAATGGATAGCCTGGGCTATGACCGCATCACCCGACTTTGGTGCATTCATGCTCTATCAGTGCAACTGTAGACGCTCGCTGAGACGATATTGCTCAATCGTCAAATATCGTTTCAATTAACGCCTGCCTCCAGTCTCGTCCCGGATGCGTCCGGCGGCAAGGCACTTAGCCATCCTTGGCGCAAATAAAAATGCCGATCACCCGCAGCATCGCCTCCGCGGGCAACCCTGTTATTATCGGCGGCACACCTCCACGCCTCTTTTAAGCAGATCACGAGCGAATCCATGAGCACCGACAAGACCAACCAGTCCTGGGGCGGCCGCTTCAGTGAACCCGTCGACGCCTTCGTCGCGCGCTTCACCGCCTCCGTCACCTTCGACCAGCGCCTGTACCGCCACGACATCATGGGCTCGATCGCCCACGCCACGATGCTGGCCAAGGTCGGCGTGCTGACCGACGCCGAGCGCGACAGCATCATCGACGGCCTGACCACCATCCGCGGTGAGATCGAAGCCGGCACGTTCGACTGGCGCGTCGACCTGGAAGACGTGCACATGAATATCGAGGCGCGCCTCACCGATCGCATCGGTGTGACCGGCAAGAAACTGCACACCGGTCGCAGCCGTAACGACCAGGTGGCCACCGATATCCGCCTGTGGTTGCGTGACGAGATCGACCTGATCCTGGCCGAAATCACCCGCCTGCAAAAAGGCCTGCTGGAGCAGGCCGAGCGTGAGTCCGGCACCATCATGCCCGGCTTCACCCACTTGCAAACCGCGCAGCCCGTGACCTTCGGCCATCATTTGCTGGCCTGGTTCGAAATGCTCAGCCGCGACTACGAGCGCCTGGTGGACTGCCGCAAGCGCGCCAACCGCATGCCGTTGGGCAGCGCCGCGCTGGCCGGCACCACTTACCCGATCGACCGCGAATACACTGCGCAACTCCTGGGTTTCGACGCCGTGGGCGGCAACTCTTTGGACGGCGTCTCGGATCGCGACTTCGCCATCGAATTCTGCGCCGCCGCCAGCATTGCGATGATGCACCTGTCGCGTTTCTCCGAAGAGCTGGTGCTGTGGACCAGCGCGCAATTCCAGTTCATTGACCTGCCGGACCGCTTCTGCACCGGCAGCTCGATCATGCCGCAAAAGAAAAACCCAGATGTACCGGAGCTGGTGCGTGGCAAGAGCGGCCGCGTGTTCGGCGCGCTGATGGGCCTGCTGACCTTGATGAAAGGCCAACCTCTGGCCTACAACAAGGACAACCAGGAAGACAAAGAGCCGCTGTTCGATGCCGCCGACACCCTGCGTGACTCGTTGCGTGCGTTTGCCGACATGATCCCGGCGATCAAGCCCAAGCACGCGATCATGCGTGAAGCGGCGCTGCGCGGTTTCTCCACCGCCACCGACCTGGCGGACTACCTGGTGCGTCGTGGTCTGCCATTCCGTGACTGCCACGAAATCGTCGGCCATGCTGTTAAATACGGCGTGGACACCGGCAAGGACCTGGCGGAAATGAGCCTGGAAGAACTGCGTCAGTTCAGCGACCAGATCGAACAGGACGTGTTCGCCGTGCTGACCCTGGAAGGCTCGGTGAATGCCCGTAACCACGTGGGCGGCACTGCGCCGGCGCAGGTCAAGGCAGCCGTTGTGCGCGGCCAAGAACTGCTCGCCAGCCGCTAAAAGCTAAAAGCATCGCAGGCAAGCCAGCTCCCACACTTGAATGGGTTCACAATTCAAAATGTGGGAGCGGGCTTGCCCGCGATGGCGTCATCCCTGCCGCCAAATATCTACTTCTTGGCCGCAATCATCGCCATAAATGCAGGCATCGCTGCCTCCCTGTCCGCCGCCACCCTCTTGGCGTTGGGCATCTCATGCAGGCGCTCGAGCAACGCCTTGGCCTTCGGCAAATCTGCCAGCAAATCCAGACCAAACAGTTTCTCGCCCACCGCGCAGGCGAGGTTCACGCTGTACATGAAATACAGATCGGCAATCGTGAAGCGCTCTCCCGCCACATAGGGCGCGAACTTGCCGTGCCGGCCCAAAGAAGCCACCCCAAGCAACAACTCAGTCTTGGTTTTTTCCTTGATCGCGTCCGACACCGGCATACCAAAGAACGCCTCGGCAAAACACGCGCGGGCGGGTAACTCGATGTACAGCTCGATCTCCCGGCACAACGCCAGCACCTGGGCGCGCTGATACGGGTCGGCGGGCAGCAACGACGGGCCTTCCTGGGTTTGCTCGATGTACTCGAGGATCACGCTGGTTTCGTTGATAAAGCCTTGTTTGACCCCCAGCACCGGCACCTTGCCGCGCGGGCTGACGGCCAGGGCTTCAGGGGTTTGGCCTGCGTAAAACGGCACTTCTTCGAATAGCAGGCCTTTCTCCAGCAACGCCAGTTTGACCATGTTGTAGTAGTTGCTGACCGAAAATCCGTAAAGCTTGAGCATTGCGAATGCCTCCATGCCGGGTGTGGGGTTGGCTGCAAGCGTTATAGATCCTTGCAGGCCGCCTGACCAGCAGCATCAGTTGCCTGAATGGCGGTAGACTGGCGCCCTTTCCTTGAGGAGCCTGCCATGAGCGAGCCGACCGATATCGACAACGACGAAGAAGAATTCGCCGAAACCACCCTGATCGAAGCCATCGAGAACCAGATCGAAAGCGAAACCCCGCCAGCGGCCAAGGCCACCTTCAACAAGCTGACCCTGGTGGGCTACGAACGTGAAGAGATCCTGCAACTGATGGCCCACGTGCTTGCAGTGGAGATCGACGCGCTGCTGGAAGAGGACCGTGCTTTCAATACCGAATGGTATGAAACTGCACTGCGTGCTCTGCCGGAATTGCCGCCCGAAAAGCAATAAATCCAACAAGCGGCAACACACTGGACAGTTCGGCAAAGTGCGTTCACCTTATGGCCTGCTAGCCTCTAATAAATTCTTAGAAAGTCTGGAGTCCTTATGTCGTATACCCCTGAGTTGGTTGCCGAACTGGAAATCCTTGCACTCTTCAATCTGGACAGCACCAAGGAAGGTCTGAAAGTCCACCAGACCGCCGCGTCTACTGCCATCGCCGCTGCCAAACGCCTTCATGCCAAAGGCCTTATCGACCAGCCGGACGGAGGCTACCTGACCAGCCTTGGCCGGGACGCCGCAGAACAAGCGCAAACCCTGCTGACCATCTTGACTACCGCTAACACCAAAGAAGCTGCCTGACACCTTACTTTCGCCCATGGAGTCCGCCTGCTGCGGACTCTGAGGGCGTTACTGTGGGCGGCACAAAATTCTGACGCCAAAAAGCCACATATCATCTAAACCTCCTGCGCTTCTGGCTGTAAACTCCTACACGGCCGCCCACGTCGGGCTCTGCGAGCCAACGACTCAGACATGACCCGCACCCATGAAATCCGCCCCGACCTGGACGAAGGCATCGACCGCAAGGTGCTGGCCCAGTTGCGCGCGCGCTTCATGGCCCTCAATGCAGGCCGCATGGCCCGGGCCGTCGAAGGGCTGACGCCACGCCAACAGAGCGTGCTGACCCTGCTGCCGTTGTTTTTTCACGTCAACCACCCGCTGTTGCCCGGCTATGTCTCGGGCAGCACGCCGGCGGGTCTGTCAAACTTCGAACCCGACGCCCAGGCCCTCACAGAAGCCCAGCGCCTGACCCGCTCGTTCTCCTATAAGCCGCGCCATGGCAACCCGCCGCAGCCGATCCATGGTTTGTTCCTGATGGGCAGCCTCGGCACCTTGGCCCAGGCGGACCAGAGCGACATGGACGTGTGGGTCTGCCACGCTGCGGACCTTGGCGAGAGCGAACTCGCCGAGCTGCGCAAAAAATGCCAGTTGCTGGAAGCCTGGGCTCTGACCATGGGAGCCGAGGCGCATTTCTTCCTGATCGAGCCGACGCGCTTTGTTTCAGGCGAGCGCGACACCCAACTGAGCTCCGACGATTGCGGCACGACTCAGCATTACCTGTTGCTGGATGAGTTCTACCGCACCGCCATCTGGCTCGCCGGGCGCACGCCAATCTGGTGGCTGGTGCCGGTCTATGAAGAAACCCGCTACGCCGAATTCACCCACGCGCTGATCTCCAAACGTTTTATCCGCGCGGATGAAACCCTGGACCTCGGCCACCTGGCGCACATCCCGCCGGGCGAATTTATCGGCGCCGGGTTGTGGCAACTGTTCAAGGGCATCGAGTCGCCTTACAAATCGGTGCTCAAGCTGCTGCTGACCGAGGTGTACGCCAGCGAGCACCCCAACGTGCACTGCTTGAGCCTGCGCTTCAAACGTGCGGTGTTTGCCAATCAGATGGACCTGGATGAGCTGGACCCCTACATCGTGGTCTACCGCCGTATCGAGGAATACCTCAAGGCCCGCAATGAACCCGAACGCCTGGAACTGGTGCGCCGTGCGCTGTACCTGAAGGTCAATCGCAAGCTCAGCGCCGGCCAGCGCAGCACCAGCTGGCAGCGGCTATTGTTGGAGCGCCTGGCCCATGAATGGGGTTGGGACCAGCGCCAGCTGGCCTTACTCGACAGCCGCAGCCAGTGGAAAGTGCGCCAGGTCGCCTCGGAGCGCCGCGCACTGGTCAGCGAACTCAATTACAGCTACCGCTTTCTCACCCAATTCGCCCGCACCGAGCAGACCGTCAGCCTGATCAACAAGCGCGACCTCAATGTACTGGGTCGGCGCCTGTATGCCGCGTTTGAGCGCAAGGCCGGCAAGGTCGAGTTCATCAACCCCGGCATCGCCCCGGACCTGGCCGAAGACACCCTGACCCTGGTGCAATCGCCCAACCGCAAGGAACCCGGTCAGCACCACTGGGGCTTGTACAACGGCAACCTCACGGCACTGGAATGGGAGCACTTCGCGCCGATCAAGCGCAGCCGCGATCTGCTGGAAATGCTCACCTGGTGCCATCGCAACGGTGTGATCGACAGCAGCACACGCCTGGCCTTGCACCCAGGCGTCAGCGACATGACCGAATTCGAGCTGTTCAACCTGTTGGGCTGCCTGCAACAGACTATCGCCCTGCCCCTGGCCAGCGTCGATGAAGACCGCCTGCTGCGCTCGGCGGTACCGGAAGAGGTGCTGTTGCTGATCAACGTCGGCGTCGACCCGCTCAAGCATCACCGCGACTTGAATATCCTGATGACCACCGAGCGCACTGACTCCCTGAGCTACGCCGGTGTGCGCGACAACCTGGTGCTGACGCTGGATCAGGTCACGCTCAACAGTTGGAACGAGGTATTGGTCAGCCGCTACGACGGCCCTCACGCACTGCTCGACTGCCTGCGCGACTACCTCAATCAGCTGCCGCCGAACCACCTGCCACGCCTGCGGGTGCGCTGCTTCTGCCACAACCGTGCGCAGTTCATTGCCCAGCGCGTGGAAGAAATCTTCGATACCGTGCAGAACCTGCTGCTTAGCCAGTCCAATCATCGCTACCTGCTGCAGGTGCAGCAGCACTATCACGTGATGGAACTGACGCCGGGCCAGGCCACTCACGTGCCACTACCCAACCAGGATGCGCTGATCGCCTACCTCAGCGAAGAGCTGGCCAGCTACAGCCCGTTGCACCTGGACGCCATGGCCCTGGAAGACCACGAATTGGCCCTGCTGCTGCCCATGGGCATGGCTGATTGTGTGCAGGTGTTCTACCGGGTCAATGAAGGCTTCGCCCAGCTGTATGTGCTGGATGAGTTCAACGCGCTGTGGCAGCAACGCTTGCCGTTTCATGATGAGCAAAGCCTGCTGGCGCCACTGCAGCGCTTCCTGCAATCGATCATCTATCGCCGCGAAGCGCTGGCGCCGCTGGACGCACAACAGCCGCTGGGTGAAGTGCAGATTTTGTATTACCAACTGTTGCCGCCGGGCAATCAACGCGCGCGCGGCATTGAGCCTCGACCGGCGCCGCAGAACCCGGCCAACAAGCCGTTTTATGACGTGCAAGCGATTATCGGCAAAGCCGCACCCGGCCAGGTCGGCATCACGCTGTACTGCAATCAACGGGAGTTTTCCGAGTTGGAGTTCGGCGACCAACTGTTTGCCATAGTCGCCCAGGAAATCGTCGGGCAACGCCGGGAGACCGAGCGTTACCGCTGCTACATCACCGACCTGGACCTGTCGGGCCTGCTCGGTGATGTGCAAAGCCCGAGCAACTTGTATCTGCGTTACAAGGCCGAGCTGGAGTTGTCACTGAATGCGGCGCTGAGCCAGATTTAAAGCGGCTCTTGTTAGATGGAAAATGCGCCGCCATCTTTGGGCTGGCCTTCAACGCTGAGCAATTCAAGCTTGAGGGTTTTGCCGCCCGGCGCCGGCCAGTCGATGTGCTGGCCCACTTGCAGGCCAAGCAAGGCGCTGCCTACCGGAGCCAGGATCGAAATTTTACCTTCGTCGGCATTGGCATCCTTGGGGTAAACCAGGGTCAGGTGGTAGTCCTTGCCGCTGCCTTGCTCACGGCAATGTACGCTGGAGTTCATGGTCACGACACTTGCAGGCACTTCATCGTGGCCAACCACTTCTTCGGCACGGTCGAGCTCGGCTTGCAGCGCGACAACACCCGGTTGAGTCTCGTCCATGCGGTCGATCAGTTGCTCAAGACGCTGCACGTCAAGACGGGTAAGAATGATGGAAGGTGCGGTCATGATTCAGGCAGACTCCTTTTTTCTGCACAAAAAAGCAAAACCCCGCCAGGAAAAGGCGGGGTTCTCACGGGCCTCGATGAGTTGAGGCGTACCCGGACACTACCACAGCGTCACAAATAAACAAGACGGCCTCAGGCGCGCGCCCTGCGCTGCTCGGCCTCGGCGCAGATCACCCGGCGCCGGGCATCGTCGGCGGAGCGCCATTCACGGATGTCTTCCACGTGCCGGTAGCAGCCGAGGCAGACTTTCTGCTCGTCCAGGCGACACAAACTGATACAAGGTGACGGCACCGCCGGGCTGACATTGCTGAACAGCGGCTTGGGCGGGCGTACAGGTGCAGGCTGGGTCACGATCAGATCTCGTCGAAGTCCAGGTCAGCGCCGGCTTGTTCCTGGACCAGGCGTGCAAGCATTTCGCTTAACAGCTCATCGCTGGTATCGCACTGCCAGTTGTTGTCTTCTTCGTTGTAGTCGAAGTGAAAACCACCCGAACGCGCCGCCAGCCACAGCTGACGCAGCGGCTCCTGGCGGCTGAATATCAGCTGGGTGCCGTTTTCAAACTTGACGGTCAGCACGCCAGCCGAGTTTTCCAGGTCCACATCCAGGCCGCTGTCGTCGAAAATATCTTCCAGCGCCTGCTGGGTCGAATCCACCAGGTCGTGAAAACGGGCTTCGGTCAAACTCATTGTGGGAACCTCGAAAAGTGTCTGGTCACGCTCAAGCGGCGCACGATACGGACGCGCCATGATGATTGCAAAGGATACCGATTTCATCACCCGCAACCGCGTGAAATATCCTCATTTAGCGTAGGCCGAATCGCGGCATGCTCGGCAAACCCCCGCCGGACGGGTATTACGGCGCATAGGCAAGCTGGCGGGTGGTCGGTATACTCGGGCGCAATTAATGCATATTCAAGGATTTCGCCATGAAGCGCCTGATCTCTTCCCTTGCTGCGCTCGTCGCGGTCGCTTGCCTCGTTAGTGCCTGTGGTCAAAAAGGCCCGCTGTACCTGCCCGATGACAGCAAAGACCCGAACGACCAGGCACAGTCGTCGCAAAAAGCTGCAAAAGCGCATAAGCACGACACTTACTAAGGGAACATCATGGACGCTTTTAACTACCGGGACGGCGAGCTGTTCGCGGAAGGCGTGGCGCTG
The DNA here is from genome assembly GCF_030687515.1 of Pseudomonas sp. FP2338. Taxonomy (NCBI): domain Bacteria; kingdom Pseudomonadati; phylum Pseudomonadota; class Gammaproteobacteria; order Pseudomonadales; family Pseudomonadaceae; genus Pseudomonas; species Pseudomonas sp. FP2338. Next base: position 6,246,224 of record NZ_CP117436.1, read on the forward strand.
TCCGCGATTGCCGAGCAGTTTGGCACCCCGACCTATGTGTACTCGCGTGCGCACATCGAAGCTCAATACCGCTCGTTCACCGACCCACTGGAAGGCGTTCCACACAGGGTGTGCTACGCGGTCAAGGCCAACTCCAACCTGGGTGTACTGAATGTCCTGGCGCGTCTTGGCGCTGGTTTTGACATCGTTTCCCGCGGCGAACTGGAACGTGTTCTGGCCGCCGGCGGCCAGGCCGACAAGATCGTCTTCTCCGGCGTCGGCAAGAGCCGCGAAGACATGCGTCGCGCCCTCGAAGTGGGCGTGCATTGCTTCAACGTCGAATCCACCGACGAGCTGGAGCGCCTGCAAGTGGTCGCCGCCGAGATGGGCGTTCGCGCGCCGATCTCCCTGCGCGTCAACCCGGACGTCGATGCCGGCACGCACCCGTACATCTCCACCGGTCTCAAAGAGAACAAGTTCGGCATCGCCATTGCCGACGCCGAGGACGTGTACATCCGTGCCGCACAGCTGCCGAACCTGGAAGTGCTGGGTGTCGACTGCCATATCGGCTCGCAACTGACCACCCTGCCGCCGTTTCTCGATGCGCTCGACCGCCTGTTGGCACTGACCGAACGCCTTGGTGAGTGCGGCATCTACCTGCAACACATCGACCTTGGCGGCGGCGTGGGTGTGCGTTATCGCGATGAAGAGCCGCCACTGATCGCCGATTACATCAAGGCTGTGCGCGAGCGCACCGAAGGCCGTGGCCTCACCCTGATGTTCGAGCCGGGCCGTTATATCGTTGCCAACGCCAGCGTGCTGCTGACCCAGGTCGAGTACCTCAAGCACACCGAACACAAGGATTTCGCCATCGTTGATGCAGCGATGAACGACCTGATCCGCCCGGCGCTGTACCAGGCGTGGATGGACGTCACTGCCGTAACCCCGCGCGAGGGTGAAGGCCGTGCCTACGACATCGTCGGCCCGATCTGCGAGACCGGCGACTTCCTGGCCAAGGATCGTCAGCTTGCGCTGGAGGAAGGCGACCTGCTGGCCGTGCATTCGGCCGGTGCCTACGGGTTTGTCATGAGTTCCAACTACAACACTCGCGGCCGTGCCGCCGAGGTGCTGGTGGACGGTGATCAAGCGTTTGAAGTGCGTCGCCGCGAGACGGTAGCCGAGTTGTATGCTGGCGAAAGCCTGCTGCCGGAGTAAGCCATGCTGCTGCGTTTTACCAAGATGCACGGGCTGGGTAATGATTTCATGGTCCTTGACCTGGTCAGCCAGCACGCGCACATCCTGCCCAAGCACGCCAAACAGTGGGGCGACCGTCACACCGGCATCGGTTTCGACCAGTTGCTGATCGTTGAGGCGCCGAGCAACCCGGAGGTGGATTTCCGTTACCGGATCTTCAACTCCGACGGTTCCGAAGTGGAACAATGCGGCAACGGTGCGCGTTGCTTTGCGCGCTTTGTGCTGGACAAGCGCCTGACCGCCAAACGCCAGATTCGCGTCGAAACCAAAAGCGGCGTGATCGAGCTGGATATTCGCAGCGACGGCCAGATCAGCGTCAACATGGGCGCGCCACGCCTGGTGCCGGCGGATATTCCGTTTCAGGCCACCGAGCAGGCCGCCAGTTACGCGCTGGACGTAGAAGGCAAAGCCGTCGACATCGCAGCCGTCTCCATGGGCAACCCCCATGCCGTGCTGCGGGTCAACGACATCAATAACGCCCCGGTGCATGAGCTGGGGCCGAAGATCGAGCATCACCCGCGCTTTCCGGCACGGGTCAATGTGGGCTTTTTGCAGGTGATCGACCGTACCCGTGCGCAACTGCGCGTATGGGAACGCGGCGCCGGCGAAACCCAGGCGTGCGGCACCGGTGCTTGCGCCGCAGCCGTCGCCGCGATCAGCCAGGGGTGGATGGATTCGCCGCTGCTGATCGACCTGCCTGGTGGACGTCTGTCCATCGAATGGGCAGGCCCTGGCCACCCGGTGCTGATGACCGGGCCGGCCTCGCGTGTATACGAAGGACAGGTCCGTCTATGAGTGAGCCAAGCTAATGACCGATAAGCCTCAAGTACCCGCCCAAGCAACCCCAAGCGAAAGTCTGGAGGCCGCTGCTGTCGCGGCGTACCTTGAGGCTAATCCGGACTTCTTCGTCGAACACGAAGAACTGCTGCCCGCCCTGCGCATCCCCCACCAGCGTGGCGATACCGTGTCGCTGGTGGAGCGGCAGATGAAGATCCTGCGCGAGCGTAATATCGAGATGCGCCATCGGCTTTCACACCTGATGGATGTGGCCCGCGACAACGACCGCCTGTTCGACAAGACCCGCCGCCTTATTCTGACCCTGATGGACGCCAACAGCCTGGAAGAAACGGTCATCGCCGTGGAAGACAGCCTGCGCCAGGACTTCCAGGTGCCGTTTGTCAGCCTGATTTTGTTCAGCGACAACCCGATGCCGGTGGGCCGCTGGGTCAGCGGCAGCGACGCGCAAACCGCAATCGGCGGCCTGCTCTCGGAAGGCAAGACCATCAGCGGCACCTTGCGTGAACACGAGCTGGATTTCCTGTTTGGCGCCGAACAGCGCAAGCAGATCGGTTCCACCGCCGTGGTCGCCCTCAGCCATCAAGGCTTGCACGGCGTGCTGGCGATTGCCAGCCGTGACCCTGCGCACTACAAAAGCTCGGTGGGCACGCTGTTCTTGACCTACATCGCCGAAGTGCTGGGCCGCGTCTTGCCGCGCCACACCACCACCCTGCGCGCGGTGCGCTAGCCATGGAACGGCAACTGGACGCTTATTGCGCTCACCTGCGCAACGAGCGCCAGGTGTCGCCCCATACCCTGGAAGCCTATCGACGGGACTTGAACAAGGTCTTGGCGTACTGCGAAAAACAACAGATCAGCAGTTGGAAGGCGCTGGATATCCAGAGCCTGCGCAGCCTGATCGCGCGGCTGCACCAGGCGGGCCAATCTTCGCGCAGCCTGTCACGCCTGCTCTCGGCGGTACGCGGCCTCTATCACTACCTCAACCGCGAAGGCCTGTGCGACCACGACCCAGCCAACGGCCTGTCGCCGCCCAAGGGCGAACGGCGCCTGCCCAAAACCCTCGACACCGACCGTGCCCTGCAATTGCTGGACGGCGCCGTTGAGGACGACTTCCTGGCCCATCGTGACCAGGCGATTCTGGAGCTGTTCTATTCCTCGGGCCTGCGCCTGTCGGAGCTGACCGGCCTGAACCTGGATCAGTTGGACCTGGCGGACGGCCTGGTGCAAGTGCTCGGCAAGGGCAGCAAGACCCGCGTGTTGCCAGTGGGCAGGAAGGCCCGCGAAGCCTTGCAGCTGTGGTTGCCGCTGCGCCTGTTGACCAACCCGGCCGACGACGCGGTGTTCGTCAGCCAGCAAGGCCGACGCCTGGGTCCACGGGCGATTCAGGTGCGGGTCAAGGCGGCCGGCGAGCGCGAACTGGGGCAAAACCTGCACCCGCATATGCTGCGCCATTCCTTTGCCAGCCATATGCTGGAGTCGTCCCAGGACCTGCGCGCCGTGCAGGAGCTGCTCGGCCACTCCGATATCAAGACCACGCAGATCTATACCCACCTCGACTTCCAACACCTGGCGACGGTGTACGACAGCGCCCATCCACGGGCCAAACGCATCAAGGGCGGCGACTCATGAGTATCAAGCTGATCACCTTCGACCTGGACGACACGCTCTGGGACAACGTACCCGTCATCATCAACGCCGAGGCGTCGATGCGCGAATGGCTGGCGGTTAACGCTTCCAAGGTTGGCGACTTGCCCCTGGAGCATTTCGCCAGCCTTCGCCAACAGGTGTTGGAGCGCCATCCAGAGCTTAAATATCGCATCAGCATCCTGCGTCACAAGGTCCTGATGCACGCGTTTGAAGAGGCGGGTTACCCACAGCCTGAAGCTACGCAGATGGCGGACGTGTGCTACGAAGCGTTTATTCACGCCCGTCACCAGCTCACTCCGTTTCCGGAAGCGGAGCCCATGCTGCAGGCGCTGCGCCAGCACTTCCTGCTGGGCGTGATCACCAACGGCAATGCCGACGTGCAACGCGTAGGCCTGGCGGATTACTTCCACTTTGCCCTGCGCGCCGAGGATATCGGCATCGCCAAACCGGATGCGCGGCTGTTTCAGGAAGCCTTGCAGCGAGGCGGTGTTAACGCCAGCCAAGCGGTGCATATCGGCGATCACCCCGGTGATGACATTGCCGGAGCGCAGCAGGCCGGGCTTCGCGCGGTGTGGTTCAACCCGACGGGCAAAGCGTGGGAAGCGGATAAGCAGCCGGATGCGGAGATTCGTAGCCTGACAGAGTTGCCGAAGCTGCTGCGCAGCTGGCAGTCACACTGAGGATCCAATGTGGGAGCTGGCTTGCCTGCTCCCACAGGGGTATGTGGTGAATTTTAAGAATTTGTTTCAGGCATGAAAAAACCCGCAGCGACGGCGGGCTTTTTCTTACAAGCGGGTCGCTGACTCAGATAGGTCGGCTGCCGTACTTGTTATCCGGCTTCTTCGGTGGGTCTGCCACCACGTTGGCCTCGACTTCCTGCACTTTGCCGCCTTTAGCGAGGAATTCTTCCATCGCACGGGCCAGCGCATCGCGCTCTTTGTTCTTGGCTTCAACGCTCGGCAGTTCGTCTACCGAAACAGCAGCCTTGGCTTTGCCTTTGGCCACCGGGGCGGGCGCATCATCGCCACCGTCGTCGTCAGCAACGTCTTCAGCTGCCGCTTCAAGACCTTCTTCGGCCTCGTCGTCGTCACCTACTTCAAGGTCGTCGTTTTCCAGATCATCGTCGCTCATGTTCTACCTCATGACTTGCGAAAAGCAGATTAGTTATAGCCCAGCTTCAACCTCTGTCGAGGTCGCCGGAAAAAAATCAATATCCACCGGGTTTCCAGTGGCTTATGCCCCATCACCGTGCAACGTGGCGAGGACTTTACGAGCACCGCCATGATCTCGGTGCTCGCCCAGATAAACACCTTGCCAAGTCCCTATCGCCAAGCGGCCGGCCTTGACCGGCAAACTCAACTGGCAGCCCAGCAGACTGGCCTTGAAGTGCGCCGGCAGATCATCCGGACCTTCGTCGTTATGTTCGAACCCTGCACGCCCTTGCGGCACCAGCGAGTTGAAAAAACGCTCGAAGTCACGGCGAACCGCCGGGTCGGCATTCTCGTTGATGGTCAACGAGGCCGAGGTGTGCTGCAGCCACAAATGCAACAGGCCTACGCGACACGCCTTCAATTCAGGCAGGCCGGCAAGCAACTCATCCGTTACCAGGTGAAAGCCCCGGGGCTTGGCCCGCAGGGTAATCAGGGTCTGTTGCCACATACAGTTCTCCGCCCATCGGCGCGCATTCTAGCGCGGTCTGGGAAAAAACAAAGTGTCGAATACGCCTACATGCATGTAAGACTTTCGCACCCTCAAAAGTGCCGTGTGGATCCCATCACAAACTCGGCAAAAAACCCATCCGCCTTTAGCCACAGACAAACACCAGACAAAAAAATGCCCGGCAAGCCGGGCATCTTTTTTTCGCGTACTTACAAGTTGTAGCCGCGTTCGTTGTGTTGCGCCAGGTCGAGGCCCACCGCCTCTTCTTCTTCGGTTACCCGCAGGCCCATCACCATGTCCAGCACCTTGAGGATGATGAAGGTCACGATGGCCGTGTAGATCACGGTAAAGCCCACGCCTTTGCACTGGATCCAGACTTGCGCCGCGATGTCAGTGGTGGCCGCGTTGAAGCCGCCCAGCGAAGGTGCAGCGAACACGCCGGTGAGGATCGCGCCGAGGATACCGCCGATACCGTGTACGCCGAAGGCGTCCAGGGAGTCGTCGTAGCCCAGTTTGCGTTTCAGGGTAGTGGCGCAGAAGAAGCACACCACGCCCGCCGCCAGGCCGATGACAAGGGCGCCCATCGGGCCTACGGTGCCGGCAGCCGGGGTGATTGCAACCAGACCGGCCACAACGCCCGAGGCAATGCCCAGTGCGCTTGGCTTGCCGTGGGTGACCCACTCGGCGAACATCCAGCCCAGTGCGGCGGCAGCGGTAGCAATTTGAGTCACCAGCATCGCCATGCCAGCAGTGCCATTGGCAGCAGCTGCAGAGCCTGCGTTGAAGCCGAACCAGCCAACCCACAGCATGGCTGCACCGATCAGGGTGTAACCCAGGTTATGCGGTGCCATTGGGGTGGTCGGGAAGCCTTTACGCTTGCCGAGTACCAGGCACGCCACCAGGCCGGCCACACCGGCGTTGATGTGCACCACGGTGCCGCCGGCGAAGTCCAGCACGCCCCAATCACCCATCAACGAACCCGGGCCGCCCCACACCATGTGGGCAATCGGCGCGTAGACCAGGGTGAACCAGACGCCCATGAAGATCAGCATCGCGGAGAACTTCATACGCTCGGCGAATGCACCAACGATCAGCGCAGGGGTAATGATGGCAAAGGTCATCTGGAAGGTGACGAACACCGCCTCAGGGAACAGCGCCGCAGGGCCGGTGATGCTCGCCGGGGTTACGCCCGACAGGAACAGTTTGGACAGGCCGCCCACGAACGAGTTGAGGTTGACGACGCCTGCTTCCATACCGGTGGTGTCGAACGCCATGCTGTAGCCGTAAACGAACCACAGGATGGTGATCAGCCCGGTGATGGCAAAGCACTGCATCATCACGGAAAGAATGTTTTTGGAGCGCACCATGCCGCCGTAGAACAGCGCCAGGCCCGGAATGGTCATGAACAGTACCAGCGCGGTGGATGTGAGCATCCACGCCGTGTCGCCGGAATTGAGGACTGGAGCAGGGGCTGGGTCCGCCGCCAATGCCAAGGCCGGCATTACGAGGGACAACAGGGCTCCTAGCCCTGCGAATTTACGCAGAGTCATATTGTTTTCTCCTGGGGCGTTGGGGGTTTGGCGGCTTAGATTGCGTCGGTATCGGTTTCGCCGGTACGGATGCGAATAGCCTGTTCCAGATTGACCACAAAGATCTTGCCGTCACCGATCTTGCCGGTGTTGGCCGCCTTGGTTATCGCCTCGATAACCCGGTCAAGATCCTTGTCGTCAATGGCGACATCAATCTTCACCTTTGGCAGGAAATCGACCACATATTCCGCGCCGCGATACAGCTCGGTGTGACCCTTCTGCCGACCGAAGCCTTTGACCTCAGTAACGGTAATGCCCTGCACGCCGATCTCGGACAGTGACTCGCGAACATCGTCCAACTTGAACGGCTTGATGATGGCAGTGACTAGCTTCATGAAAACTCTCTCCCGAATTGGTGGACTTGCCCCAGGAAAACAAACCCGTCTCAAGTCTAAGCGCAGTGCCTGGCTTTGTAACGCGTCGTCGCCTCGGCATTTGCCGTTGCGACGCCAGCGAACCACTGGTGACGAAACCTGTACCCCTGATCCGTCGGCGCACTGCATTCGTCACAGCGACTGCATCAGTGCATGGGTCATGATCGTCTAAGCAGAAACCTTGCCAGCTCCGTAAAAATCACTGAAATCAGTCCTTTGCCCACTTATGCCCACCTGCGGGGCGTTTGCGCGGCACCAATGCGCACAAAAACAGTGCGCCACCGCCCGGCCCACTGCGCGAAAAGCGTGCGCTCGCGGCCGTGAAAAAGACTATAGACGCTGCGTGATACACTGCCGGCCAACAGTTTTCCGGAATATTTCCCATGCTCGCGCCCAAAGACCTCCTCGACGCCCTGAGCGGCCACGCCTCTCGCCTGTTCAGCGGCGAAACCCCGCTGCCCCGCAACGAAATCGAAAGCCAGTTCAAGGCCCTGCTGCAAAGCGGCTTCAGCAAGCTCGACCTGGTGAGCCGGGAAGAATTTGACAGCCAGATGGTCGTACTCGCCCGCACCCGTGCGCGGTTGGAGAGTCTGGAAGCGAAGGTGGCGGAGCTGGAAGCGCGGTTGACCCCACCCGCGGCTGAATAAACCCGGCCCCTGTGGGAGCTGGCTTGCCTGCGATAGCGGTGTTGGATTTACTGGCGCTATCGCAGGCAAGCCAGCTCCCACAGGTGTTCTGCGTCGTTCTTTGGATACGTTCAGTAAAACCTCCCTCCCTCGAAAGCATCCCACCTCGTCTACCCTTGAAAAACCCGCAGGAAGCGGCCTCCCACTCAAGGAACGAGCATGTCCCTCGCCATCGTCCACAGCCGTGCCCAAATTGGCGTAGAAGCCCCCGCCGTTACCGTCGAAGTGCATATGGCCAATGGTCTTCCCTCACTGACCTTGGTGGGCCTGCCGGAAACCGCCGTCAGGGAAAGCAAGGACCGCGTGCGCAGCGCCATCCTCAACTCCGCGCTGCAATACCCGGCCCGTCGTATCACCCTCAACCTCGCGCCCGCCGACCTGCCCAAGGATGGCGGGCGTTTTGATTTGGCGATTGCCTTGGGCATCCTCGCTGCCAGCGTGCAGGTGCCGGCGTTGATGCTCGATGACGTGGAATGCCTGGGGGAATTGGCACTGTCGGGTGAGGTGCGGGCGGTCAAAGGTGTGCTGCCGGCCGCACTGGCCGCACGCAAGGCCGGGCGCACCGTGATAGTGCCGCGGGCGAATGCCGAGGAGGCGTGCCTGGCGTCGGGATTGAAGGTGATTGCAGTGGACCACTTGCTGCAAGTGGTGGCGCACCTGAATGGGGTTGTGCCGATTGAGCCGTATAAATCCGATGGTTTGCTGTACCTGAACAAGCCCTACCCGGACTTGAGTGAGGTGCAAGGCCAACTGGCCGCCAAGCGTGCACTGCTGATCGCGGCGGCGGGCGCGCACAACCTGCTGCTCAGTGGGCCACCTGGCACCGGCAAGACCTTGCTCGCCAGCCGCCTGCCTGGCTTGCTGCCGCCCTTGAGTGAGCAGGAAGCCCTGGAAGTGGCGGCAATCCAATCAGTGGTCAGCCTGGCGCCATTGAGCCATTGGCCGCACCGCCCGTTCCGTCAGCCGCACCATTCGGCGTCGGGGCCGGCGCTGGTAGGCGGCGGGTCAAAACCGCAGCCGGGGGAAATCACCCTGGCCCATCATGGCGTGCTGTTTCTGGATGAGCTGCCGGAGTTTGATCGCAAGGTGCTGGAAGTGCTGCGCGAGCCGCTCGAATCCGGGCATATCGTGATCTCCCGCGCCCGTGACCGGGTGAGTTTTCCGGCACGGTTTCAATTGGTGGCCGCCATGAACCCCTGCCCTTGCGGCTATTTGGGCGAACCCAGCGGGCGCTGTCGGTGTACGCCGGAGCAAATCCAGCGCTACCGCAACAAGCTATCGGGGCCATTGCTGGATCGGATCGACTTGCACCTCACTGTTGCCCGGGAAGCCACCGCGCTGAACCCGCTCCAACAGGATGGTGACACTACCGCAACAGCCTCGGCGGAAGTCGCCGAGGCCCGTGAGCGCCAACAAAAACGCCAAGGCTGCGCCAATGCCGTCCTGGACCTGCCAGGGCTGCGCAAGCACTGCCAACTGGCAAAAGCCGATGAAGGCTGGCTGGAAAACGCCTGCGAACGACTGACCTTGTCCCTGCGCGCAGCCCATCGTTTACTCAAGGTGGCGCGCACCCTGGCCGACCTTGAACAGGCTGAAAACATCGCCCGGCATCATTTGCAGGAGGCCTTGCAGTACCGGCCTGCCGCAATGGGCTAAGCCTTATGCGGAAAAACCCAGCAGCAGCTGCGCCACTTCCATGACCTCATCGAGCACCGCCTCGGCCGACTCCACAGACGGCTTGAGCATCAGGTCGTCGGCATACCCCATCGCCAATGCGAAAATTTGCCGGGCCGCCCGTTGCGGCGATTCGCAGCGCAATACACCCTCAGCCACGCCTCGCTCAATCACCCCGGCCAGCATGCCTTGCCACTGCGCATTGATCACCAGATACGCCTGGGCCATTTGCGGGTCGTGCATGGCTTCGTCCCAGGCATCCAGCCACAACGCCCAGCCGGCATCAGCGGTGCTCGGCAGGCAATCACTTAAAAAACCCACCAGCGCCTCAAGCGGCGGCGCATCCGCCAACGGTTCGCGCACTTCATCCAATTGCTCATTGGCAAAGCGCACAAAGGCTTCGCGACGCAGTTCGCTCCAGTCGCTGAAGTAGTGATAGACGTGGCTGCGCGACAGGCCGGCATGCTCGGCCAAGTCACGGGTGGACACATCGGCAAAACCCTTGCTGCGAAACAGCTCCAGGGCGGCGGCGATGATCTGGTCTTTACGGTCGATACGCGACATGGGCAATTCCTTCAGGCACCCGTAGATAAGCGGAGCTTGCTTTTTGAGCGATCGCTCAAGGATACTTGAGCAGTCGCTCAATAATAGCGTCTATCACCCCTTTGGTGCACTCATGTCATCCGTGACCCCGCAAATCCTGATTGAAGAAAGCAAGAAAATCGGCCAGCAATCCGCCGGCCAAACGCTCAAGGCGATTGCCAAGGCTTACCCCGGCAAGCTGTTCTGCACACTGTCACTGGTGGCGCTGGAGAATGCGCTGCTGCTGGCCTACCCGCTGTTTGCCGGGTTTGCGGTGGACTCGATTATCCGTGGCGATGCCACCAGCGCGTTGTTCTATGCGTTGGTGGTGATGGCGTTCTGGGTGGTCGGCGCGGCGCGGCGCGCGCTGGATACGCGCACCTTCACGCGAATCTACGCCGACCTTGCGGTGCCGGTGATTCTCAACCAGCGCCAGCAGAATCACAGCACCTCAAAATCCGCCGCGCGGGTGGTGCTTGCGCGCGAATTCGTCGACTTCTTTGAAAAACACGTGCCGATTATCGCCACGGCGCTGGTCTCGATTATCGGCGCGGCGGTGATGCTGATCGTGATTGAGCCGTGGGTCGGCCTGGCGTGCCTGGCCGCCCTGCTGCTGTGTGTGACGCTGTTGCCACGCTTTGCCCAGCGCAACCAGGAGCTGCATGAGCGCCTGAATGATCGCCTGGAGAAGGAAATCGGCCTGGTGGAAAAAGTCGGCGCACCCACCTTGCGTCGCCACTACCAGGTGCTGTCACGCCTGCGCATCTGGCTGTCCGACCGCGAGGCCGCCGCGTACCTGTTTCTCGGCACGCTGGCAGCCCTGCTGTTTGTGGTCGCGATCAGCCAGCTGGCTTTGTCGCCGGCGGTCAAGGCCGGCCACATCTACGCGGTCATGACCTACCTGTGGACCTTCGTCACCAGCATGGACGAGGCACCGGGGATGGTCGACCAACTGGCGCGCCTCAAGGACATCGGCAAGCGCGTGGACCCAGGCCTGGGCGAGCATTAAGCCTTAACGAAAACGGTCAACCTCGTGCCGCAAGCCGGCCGCCAGGGTTTCCAGTTCCTTGGCGGTAATGGCCAGGTTCGACACCACTTCGCGCTGTTCGCTGTTGGCCAGGGCAATGCTCTGCAGGTTGCTGCTCAGCACGTTGGCCGTGCTGCTCTGCTCCTGGGTCGCAGTGGTGATGGCAGCAAATTGCTGGCCTGCCGAACGGCTTTGCTCGTCGATGCGCGCCAGGGCCGAGGCCACGTCAGCGTTGCGCGACAGGCCTTCCTGCATCAACACGTTGCCGTGTTCCATGGTGCTGATGGCGTTGCCGGTTTCCTGCTGGATGCTTTGGATCATCACCGAGATTTCGTCGGTGGCCTGGCGCGTGCGCGAGGCCAGGTTGCGCACTTCGTCGGCAACCACCGCGAAGCCCCGGCCTTGTTCACCGGCCCGCGCCGCCTCGATGGCGGCGTTGAGCGCCAGCAGGTTGGTTTGCTCGGCAATCGAGGTGATCACGCCGACGATCCCGCCAATTTCCTGGGAGCGCTGGCCCAAGGTGTTGATCACCGTGGCCGTGCTGTTCAGGGCGGTGGCGATATGCTCCAACGACGACGACGCCTCTTGCATCGAGGTGCGGCCAATACGCGTCTGCTGGGCGTTTTCCTGGGCCAGTCGCTCGGTATTGCCCATGTTGTCGGCGATGTTCAGCGAGGTGGCGCTGAACTCTTCCACTGCGCCTGCCATGCTGGTGATTTCGCCGGACTGCTGCTCCATGCCCTCATAGGCCCCACCCGACAGGCCGGACAACGCCTGGGCTCGGCTGTTGACCTCTTCGGCCGCTTTACGGATGTGCGAGACCATGGTCGACAGCGCCTCACCCATCTGGTTGAAGCTGCTCGCCAACTGGCCGATTTCGTCATGGCTGGACACATTCAAGCGAGCGCTCAAATCGCCGGCGCCCAAGGCTTCGGCCTGGCGTACCAAGTCGCTCAAAGGCTGCAATTTTCTGCGCAGCAACCACACCGCCGCGCCTACTGCCAGCAACATCGCCAGCACGCTGCCGATCACCAGGCGAATACCGACCGCCCAAGTGACTGCACGTATTTCGGACTTCGGCATACTCGCCACCACCGACCACGGCCCGCCTTCGAACGGCACCGCAACGCTGTAGAAATCTTCGTCCTTGTCGCTCCAGAAGCGGCCTTTGCCTGGGTTCTTGGCCAGATCAAGCATCACCGGGACTGCCTGGTCCAACGCCTGCACACCGGCCGGTGGCACCAGCCAGTGCTTCTGTTCGTCCAACAAGGCGAGCGAGCCGGTGTGGCCGATACGGAAGCGTTTGAGGTTGTCGAACTGGGCCTTTTGCTCGTCGGTGTAATCAAAGCCGATAAACAACACGGCGATCACCTTGCCAGCGGCATCGCGCACGGGGCTGTACTGGGTCATGTAGGCACGATCAAACAACACCGCCCGCCCAATGTAATTCTGCCCGGCCAAAAGGCGCTGGTAAGCCGGATGCTGGTGATCCAGCACAGTCCCGATGGCGCGGTTGCCGTCTTGTTTGGTCAGGGAGGTGCTGATGCGGATGAAGTCTTCGCCACTGCGCACAAACACCGTGGCCACGCCGCCGGACATCTGCTTGAACTCGTCCACCTCTGCGAAGTTGTTGTTCAACACCTCATCGCCCAGGAGCAGGCTTGGGGTCTGCACACCGGCCACCGCAACCTGTTGATCCGCGCGCACGCTCAAGCCGGCGCCAAAGCGCTTTTCAAACAGCCCGCTCAATCGCTGAGTGCTCTCGCGCAAGGTGCTGTGGAAGGTGTTGAGTTGGTCGGCCAGCAAGCGGGCCTCGCTGGCCAGGTGTTCCTCGCGGATGTCGAGGTTGGCCGAGTCGAGGGAACGCAGGGCAAACACCGTACTGCCGCTGATGACGACCGCTAAAATAACGGCCAAGGCAAGGCCTAACTGAGAGGCGATCCGAGCGCGAGGTTGAGACATGACAGCTCCTGGCCGGGGCCAGGATCATCCTGATCTCTTAGCGCAGCTCGGCAAATTATCGGGTGGGAAACGCTGGAAAATGGGGGTTCCAGCACACCTTATTCGGCAAGCGCGGGCAATACTTGAGCGATTCACAGGGGTATCGCGCAAACGATTGCACATAAGGCTAGGCAAGGCGTTCGACCTGGGGCAATTCCATGGCGTTGACTTCGCCTTGAAGAAACTCCGCCAATCGCCGCAAGCGCTCACCACCGGGGCGGGTTTTCGGCCACACCAGGTAGTAATTTTCCCCACTGGCTACCGCCGTCGGCCACGGCAGGCTCAAGCGGCCCTGGGCCACCTCTTCGGCCACCATCAGCAAATCGCCCATGGACACGCCATAACCCCGCGCGGCGGCGATCATGCCCAACTCCAAGGTATCGAACACCTGCCCGCCCTTGAGCGACACCTGGGACGACAACCCCATGCGCTCGAGCCAATTGCGCCAGTCACGGCGGTCGGGCGTGGGGTGCAGCAACTCGGCGCTTGCCAGGCGCCGGACATCCCAGGGGCCGTCATTGAGCAAGTTGGGCGCGCCCACCGGGATCAGTAATTCGGGGAACAGGTAGCAGGCCTCCCAATCTGCCGGGAAGTGCCCGTAGCTCAGCAATACAGCGCAGTCGAAAGGTTCCTGGTTGAAGTCCACTTCATCCACGCTCATCCATGCGCTGGTCAGTTGCACCTCATTGCCCGGCTGCAAGGCGCGGAAACGGCTGAGCCGCGCCAGCAACCAGCGCATGGTCAGGGTCGGCGGCGCCTTCATGCGCAGGATGTCGTCTTCGGCGTTCAGGGTGTGGCAGGCGCGCTCCAGCGCCGCGAAGCCTTCGCGCACGCCGGGCAACAGCAGACGCGCCGCTTCGGTGAGCTGCAGGTTGCGGCCACTGCGCTGAAACAGGCGGCAGGCGAAGTGCTCTTCGAGCGTGCGGATATGCCGGCTGACCGCACTTTGCGTAATGGAAAGCTCATCGGCCGCACGGGTGAATGAGTTGTGCCGGGAGGCGGCTTCAAAGGCGCGCAAGGCATACAGCGGAGGCAGACGACGTGGCATGGAAGAACCTCCTCAGAGCAATATCCAACCCTAGCATGAGTTTTAATCATGCAAGTGATCGCTTTTATCCTTTTGTGTAATGCCTCAAGAGCGCCGAGAATCAACCCTTTCCCCAACCTCTGACTTTTTGAGCGTGATGATCATGCAACATCCGGTGCGTACTGAACTCTGGGCCATTCTGCGGCTGTCAGGGCCGTTGATTGCCTCACAGTTGGCGCACATGCTGATGGTGCTGACCGACACCCTGATGATGGCCCGCCTGAGCCCCGAAGCCCTGGCCGGTGGTGGCCTGGGCGCGGCGAGTTATTCGTTCGTGGCGATTTTCTGTATCGGCGTGATTGCCGCCGTCGGCACGCTGGTCGCCATCCGCCATGGTGCCGGCGACATCGAAGGCGCCACGCGCCTGACCCAGGCCGGGCTCTGGCTCGCCTGGCTGATGGCGTTGGTGGCCGGTTTGCTGCTGTGGAACCTCAAGCCGGTGCTGCTGATGTTTGGCCAGACCGAAACCAACGTGCAGGCGGCGGGGCAATTCTTGACCATCCTGCCGTTCGCCCTGCCCGGCTACCTGAGCTTTATGGCGTTGCGCGGCTTTACCAGTGCCATCGGCAAGGCGACACCGGTGATGGTGATCAGCCTGGGCGGCACCGTCATTAACTACCTGCTCAACCATGCGCTGATCGAGGGCATGTTCGGTCTGCCGAAGCTCGGCTTGATGGGCATCGGCCTGGTAACAGCGATCGTCGCCAACTGCATGGCCCTGGCGTTGATGTGGTACATCCGCAGCAACCGCGCTTACGCGGCCTACCCGCTCGGCACGGGCCTGTTGCGCCTTAACATGCAGTATCTGCGTGAGCTGTGGCGCCTGGGCCTGCCGATTGGCGGCACCTACGCGGTGGAGGTCGGCTTGTTCGCCTTCGCGGCGCTGTGCATGGGCACCATGGGCAGTACGCAATTGGCAGCGCATCAGATTGCCCTGCAAATCGTTTCGGTGGCGTTCATGGTGCCGGCGGGGATGTCCTACGCGATCACCATGCGCATCGGCCAGCATTACGGCGCCGGTAAATTGCTGCAAGCACGCATGGCCGGGCGGGTCGGAATCGGTTTTGGCGCATTGGTGATGTTGGGGTTTGCCGTTGTGCTGTGGCTGTTTTCCGATGCGCTTATCGGGCTGTTTCTGGACCATAACGACCCGGCTTTCCACGACGTCATCGTGCTGGCGGTCAGCCTGTTGGCCGTGGCGGCGTGGTTTGAGTTGTTCGACGGCGTGCAGACCATTGCCATGGGCTGTATTCGCGGGCTGAAGGACGCCAAGACCACCTTCCTGGTCGGGCTGGGTTGCTATTGGCTGATCGGCGCACCGTCTGCCTGGTTGATGGCCTTTACCCTGGGCTGGGGGCCAACGGGCGTGTGGTGGGGGTTGGCGCTTGGGCTGGCGTGTGCGGCCGTCAGCCTGACGTGGGCGTTTGAGGCGAAGATGAAGCGGATGATTCGGCAGGAGCCTGAAGTGCACACGCAATTCCCGGCCATGCAACCAGACTAGAGAATGTACTCGGTCAATGTGGGAGCTGGCTTGCCTGCGATGGCGGTGTGTCAGTTGCCAAACTGGCTGGCTGGCCTACCGCTATCGCAGGCAAGCCAGCGCCCACATTTTTGATTGGGCTTACAAGATTTAACCCAGTAAAGCCTGCTGGCTCTTGCCGAACGTCAAATACTCCACCAGTTCCGGCAACGGCAACGGTTTGCTGATCAGGTAACCCTGGGCCTGATCACACCCAAACAGGCGCAACAACGCCAGCTGTTCGGGGGTTTCCACACCCTCGGCGACCACTTCCAGGTTGAGGTTGTGGGCCAGGTTGATCATGGCGTGCACCAGCTTGCGGTTTTCTTCGCGCTCTTCCATGCCGCCGACGAAGCTCTTGTCGATCTTCAGCAAGGCAATCGGTAGGCTGTTGAGGTGCACGAACGAGGAAAAACCGGTGCCGAAATCGTCCAGGGAAAACCGCACACCCAGGCGGCCAAGGGCGTCCATGGTCTGCTTGACCAGGTCACTGCGGCGCATCACGGCGGTTTCGGTCAGCTCGAACTCCAGCCACTGCGCCTCCACGCCACGCTCGGTAATCAGCCGGCTCAACGTGGAAAGCAGCTGGCTGTCCTGGAATTGGCGAAACGACAGGTTGACCGCCATGTGCAACGGCGGCAGGCCGCGTTCGCGCAAGTCTTGCATGTCGCGCAGGGCGCGGGAGATCACCCAGTAACCCAGCGGCACAATCAGGCCACTCTGTTCGGCCAAGGGCACGAACTCGCTGGGCGGCAACAGGCCACGCTCGCCGTGGCGCCAGCGCACCAAAGCTTCCAGGCCGACGATATGCCCGTCGTCCAGGTCCAGGCGCGGCTGGTAGTGCAGCTCCAGTTCGTCGCGGCGCAACGCACGGCGCAGTTCACTCTCCAGGTCGGCCAGGCTGCGGGCGTTGCGGTTGATGCGTTCATTGAAGATATGAAAGGTGCAGCCCTGAGTACTTTTGGCCTGCTGCATGGCGATGTGCGCGTGCCACATCAGCGGGTCGGCCCCGGCGCGGGCACGGGCATGTGCCACGCCCAGGCTGCAGCCGATCAGCAGGCTTTCGCCATCCACCCAATACGGTTCGGCCATGGCTTCGGTAATGCGCTCAGCCATCCACTCGGCGCGCTGGGGCGCACGGCGGGTGTCGATCAACAGGGCAAATTCGTCGCTGCCCAGGCGCGCCAGTTGGTCGCCGGCCTCGAGCTGGCTCTTGAGCCGCGAGACCACTTGCAGGATCAAGCGATCGCCGGCCTGATGGCCCAAGGCGTCGTTGGCGTGACGGAAGTTGTCGAGGTCCAGATGGCCGAGGGCCAGGCCACGGCCTTCGTTTTCGGCCAGGCGCGCCGCCAGCAAGGTCTGGAAACCCTGGCGGTTGGCGATACCGGTGAGCGGGTCCTGTTCGGCCAGGCGCTGCAGGGTGTTTTCCAGCACGCCACGCTCACGCACGTGGCGCAGGCAGCGGCGCAAGGTATCGGTATCCAATGCACCAAGGACCAGCCAATCGCTCACGCCCAGCGGTGCAACCAGCGGTTCCTGCTCCAGCAGCAATATGCACGGCAGGCTGCAACGGCCTGGCCCGGGTTGCAGGCTGGGTGTGGTCAATAACACGGCACTGTGGTCGTCATCGAACAGACGACTCACCGAGTCCCAGTTGGGCGCGCTGACCAGCACAGCCCCATCGCCCATCGGCGCCAGGCACTCGCGCAACAACGCTGCCCACGCTGGCTCATCGGCCAGTAGCAGCAAACGCAAGGGTTCGACAGGCGTAGACAAGCTAGCTCCCTAGACTCTGCAAAATTGTGTTGGCGGCGGGCATTATGACGTGCTGCCTGATAATCACCAATGATAGGGGTTATCAAATACGACAGCTGCAAGCATTCGTCGTACAAGTGCCCACATCCTGCGGCAAAGTATCAAAACCGGCAAATTTAGATCGAGTGGTACGTCACACCGTCGTTCTAAAGCAGCAGAATCTTGCCAGCCTGTTAAAATGCCCGCCCTTTTGAACAACGACTCCCTGATTTCTGTATGTCCCGACTCAATCCCCGGCAGCAAGAAGCCGTGAACTACGTCGGCGGCCCTCTATTGGTGCTCGCCGGTGCAGGCTCCGGCAAGACCAGCGTGATCACCCGCAAGATCGCGCACCTGATCCAGAACTGCGGCATCCGTGCCCAGTACATCGTCGCCATGACCTTTACCAACAAGGCCGCGCGCGAAATGAAGGAACGTGTCGGCACGCTGCTCAAGGGCGGCGAAGGCCGTGGCCTCACGGTGTGTACCTTCCACAACCTGGGTTTGAACATTATCCGCAAGGAGCATGCGCGGCTGGGCTACAAGCCGGGTTTCTCGATCTTCGACGAGACCGATGTGAAGTCGCTGATGACCGACATCATGCAAAAGGAATACGCAGGCGACGACGGCGTGGATGAGATCAAGAACATGATCGGCGCCTGGAAAAACGACCTGATCCTGCCGCCCCAAGCCCTGGAAAACGCGCGCAACCCCAAGGAGCAGACCGCCGCCATCGTCTACACCCACTACCAGCGCACGCTCAAGGCGTTCAACGCGGTGGACTTCGACGACCTGATCCTGCTGCCGGTAAAGCTGTTCGAGGAACACGCCGACATCCTCGAAAAATGGCAGAACAAGGTCCGCTATCTGCTGGTGGACGAATACCAGGACACCAACGCCAGCCAATACCTGCTGGTGAAAATGCTCATCGGCACGCGCAACCAGTTCACCGTGGTAGGCGACGACGACCAGTCGATCTACGCCTGGCGTGGCGCGCGCCCGGAAAACCTGATGTTGCTCAAGGACGACTACCCGTCCTTGAAGGTGGTGATGCTGGAACAGAACTACCGCTCCACCAGCCGTATCCTGCGTTGCGCCAACGTGCTTATTTCCAACAACCCCCACGAGTTTGAAAAACAACTGTGGAGCGAGATGGGTCACGGCGACGAGATCCGCGTGATCCGTTGCCGCAACGAAGACGCCGAAGCCGAGCGCGTGGCCGTGGAAATCCTCAGCCTGCACCTGCGCACCGACCGGCCTTACAGCGATTTCGCCATCCTGTACCGAGGCAACTACCAGGCCAAGCTGATCGAGCTGAAGTTGCAGCACCACCAGGTGCCGTATCGCCTGTCGGGCGGCAACAGCTTTTTCGGACGCCAGGAAGTAAAAGACCTGATGGCCTACTTCCGGCTGATCGTGAACCCGGATGACGACAACGCCTTTCTGCGCGTGATCAACGTGCCGCGTCGGGAAATCGGTTCGACGACCCTGGAAAAGCTCGGCAACTACGCCACCGAACGCAAGATTTCGATGTACGCCGCCACCGACGAAATCGGCCTGGGCGAGCACCTGGACACGCGCTTCACCGATCGCCTGTCGCGCTTCAAGCGCTTCATGGACAAGGTGCGCGAGCAATGCGCCGGCGAAGACCCGATCAGCGCCCTGCGCAGCATGGTCATGGATATCGACTATGAAAACTGGCTGCGCACCAACAGTTCCAGCGACAAGGCTGCGGATTACCGCATGGGCAACGTCTGGTTCCTGATCGAAGCGTTGAAAAACACGCTGGAGAAGGACGAAGAAGGCGAGATGACCGTCGAAGACGCCATCGGCAAGCTGGTGTTGCGCGACATGCTTGAGCGCCAGCAGGAAGAAGAAGACGGTGCCGAAGGCGTGCAGATGATGACCTTGCATGCGTCAAAAGGCCTGGAATTCCCTTACGTGTTCATCATGGGCATGGAAGAGGAAATCCTCCCGCACCGTTCCAGCATTGAAGCCGACACCATCGAGGAGGAACGGCGCCTGGCCTACGTGGGCATTACCCGCGCACGTCAGACACTGGCCTTCACCTTCGCCGCCAAACGCAAGCAATACGGCGAGATCATCGATTGTGCCCCCAGCCGGTTCCTGGATGAACTGCCGCCGGACGATCTGGCCTGGGAAGGCAATGACGACACCCCGACCGAGGTGAAGGCCGTTCGCGGCAACACCGCCTTGGCGGACATACGCGCGATGTTAAAGCGCTAGAATCGACTACTTTTTAATCTACTTTCGGCGCACACCGCGCCATTAGAGGAAGCTTTCCGTGGAAGCACTGCACAAGAAAATTCGCGAAGAAGGCATCGTGCTTTCCGATCAGGTCCTCAAGGTTGACGCCTTTTTGAACCACCAGATCGACCCGGCGCTGATGAAGTTGATCGGCGACGAATTCGCCGCGCGGTTCAAAGACTCGGGCATCACCAAGATCGTCACCATCGAAGCGTCGGGTATTGCACCGGCGATCATGACCGGCCTGAACCTTGGCGTGCCGGTGATCTTCGCCCGCAAGCAACAGTCCCTGACGTTGACCGAAAACCTGCTGTCGGCGACCGTGTACTCCTTCACCAAGAAGGTCGAAAGCACCGTGGCGATTTCCCCACGTCACCTGACCAGCAGCGACCGCGTGCTGGTAATCGATGACTTTTTGGCCAACGGCAAGGCGTCCCAGGCGCTGATTTCGATCATCAAGCAAGCCGGCGCGACCGTTGCAGGCTTGGGGATTGTGATCGAGAAGTCGTTCCAGGGTGGCCGTGCGGAGCTGGACGCGCAGGGTTATCGGGTTGAGTCGCTGGCGCGGGTTAAGTCGTTGGCGGGTGGTGTAGTTACGTTCATCGAGTAATCACTGCCTGAACTCGATTAAAAATGTGGGAGCTGGCTTGCCTGCGATGAGGGTCTGACAGTCGACAACTCTGTCGACTGACACTCCGCTATCGCAGGCAAGCCAGCTCCCACATTTGATTTTTGGTGCCTGTCAGTGCGCGGTGGCCTGCAGGCCGGCGAGCAACAAGCGCTGATACAGATCCTCTTTCAACCCCTCCGGCTGATCCAGCCGCATGCGCTTCAAATGCTCGGGAAACGCCTCCGGCTCCGGCGCATCCAGTGCCGCCCGGCCCAATTCCAGAATCTCCGTCAGCTTGAATTTGCTCTTGAGCCAGTTAAGGGCGCGCAACAGGTCCCGTTCCTCATCGGTAAAATCAGTGCCCAACGGATATTCCGGGAACAACCGGCGATGCCGCGCCTGAATGCCCTTGAGCCGCTCAGGCGTATTATCGGCAAAACGGGGGTCCAGCTCGAAGTCCTTGGGCAGTTTGCCGGCCTTTTGCGCCTGTTCGATCAGGTCACTCTGGAAGCGCGAGTCGGTGATCTGGAGCAGCGCCTCGATCACCTTGGCATCCGTCTGACCACGCAAATCGGCAATGCCGTATTCGGTAATGACGATATCCCGCAGGTGCCGTGGGATGGTGCAGTGGCCGTACTCCCAGACGATATTGGAACTGACTTCCCCCGCCGACTCGCGCCAGCTGCGCAGAATCAGGATCGAACGCGCGCCCTCCAACGCATGGCCTTGCGCAACAAAGTTGTACTGCCCGCCCACGCCGCTGAGTACGCGGCCGTCTTCAAGCTGGTCGGCCACGCCTGCGCCGAGCAACGTCACCATGATCGCGCTGTTGATAAAGCGCGCATCCAGGCGTTGCAGACGCTTGAGTTCCTCCTGCCCGTACAGCTCATTGATGTAGCTGATGCCGGTCATGTTGAATTCGAGACGTTTGGCGTGAGTCATTTCCTGCAAACGCTGGTAAAAGCTGCGCGGCCCGAGGAAGAAACCGCCGTGAATGGAAACGCCGTCGGGCTGCGCGGCGTCATCCAGGATGCCAGCGTTGGCCTGCTGCTGGGTCGTCACATCCGGGTAGACTTTGCGCCGAATAATCCCGGCATCGGCCAGCACCAGCAGGCCGTTGACGAACATTTCGCTGCACCCATAAAGGCCGCGGGCAAAGGGCTCGACACCGCCTTCGCGGCTGATTAACGGCGCCCACTGATACACATCCAAGTCAGTCAGCAATAAGCGATAGGCTTCGTTATCGGCCTGGCGCGCCAGCAAGGCGGCGGTCAACGCATCGCCCATCGAGCCAATGCCAATCTGCAACGTGCCGCCATCGCGCACCAGGGTGCTGGCATGCAAGCCGATAAAGTGGTCTTGAAAGCCGACCGGCATATTCGGTGTGGAGAACAGCGTGGTGCTGTCCTTTTCGTCGATCAGGTAATCGAAGGCGTCCATGCCCAGTTCGGCATCGCCGGGCATATAGGGCAAATCGCTGTGAACCTGGCCGACGACAAGGATGGTTTCGCCTGCTTCGCGGCGCTTGGCGATCATCGGCAGCAGGTCAAGGGTGATATCGGGGTTGCAGCTCAGACTCAGCCGGTCGGGGTGCTCGGCGCTGCTGGCGACCAATTGCGCCACCAGGTTCAAGCCGGCGGCGTTGATATCGCGGGCGGCGTGGCTGTAGTTGCTGCTGACGTAGTCCTGCTGCGCCGACGTACTGTGCAGCAGGCTGCCGGGCTGCATGAAGAACTGCTGCACGCGGATGTTCTTTGGCAGGCTGTCCTTGTGCAAATCCGCTAGAAAGTCCAGCTCGGGATAATCACCAAATACCCGCTCGATAAAGGGTTCGAGAAAGCGCTTCTGCAACCCGTCACCCATGGTCGGGCGGCCCAGGGCGAGTGCGGTGTAAATCGTCAGCTCGCGCTCCGGCAGCTTGGCGACACGCCGGTACAGCGCGTTGACGAACAGGTTGGGCTTGCCCAAACCGAGCGGCATGCCCATGTGGATATGCGCCGGCAAGCGCGCCAGTACGTCGTCAACTGCTTGCTCGATTGAACACAACTGCACCATCCGACCCTCCTGAACATTCCGTGATTAGGGGTTGGACCGAGCTTGCCGGGTCTTTGCTGCAATGAACAGCGTAGAAGTACAAATCGCAGGCACAAAAAAGCCGCTGGTCAGCGGCTTTTTGGCGAAGATCGGTTTATTTCAAACCCGACATCTTCTCGATTGCACCCTTGAGTTCGGCATCCGAGCAATCGGCGCAGGTACCTTTAGGCGGCATGGCGTTCAGGCCGGTGATGGCCTTGGCCAGCAGGCCGTCGAGGCCGCCTTGATGATCGGCGCGGTCTTTCCAGGCTGCGGTGTCACCGATTTTTGGTGCACCCAGCAAACCGGTGCCGTGGCATGCATTGCAGTGCTTGGCAATCACGTCATCCGGTGTCTTCGCGCCACCGCCGCCGCCCGCAGCCACGGCAACTTCCATCCCTTTGCATTCCTGGCCCTGGACACACACCTGGCCGACAGGCTCCAGGCGCTTGGCAATCTCATCATTGGTCGCAGCTTGAGCGCTGACAGCCCATAGGGCCAGTACGGTTGCTGGTGCAGCCAGCATTTTCATAATTAGGTTCACGCGTTCACCCTCAATGGTGGCTATTCACGCCTGCGGCCACGGTTTCGCAGGCGGCGAAAGTATAACGGTTAGCCCGTCAGGCCGAAACAACCCTATTAAATAAAGGGAGATTCGGCCCCACGGTTACAGCGACGGGTGTGTCTGCAACGCTGGCAGCACGCCTCTTCTGTCAAAAGTTCGCAGGTGTGGCTGCGCTGATTAGTCGCGCCGGCACATCGAACGGGTTGCGAAAACGATGCGGCTTGGTGCTTTCAAAGTAGTAGCTATCGCCGGCTTCGAGCACAAAAGTTTCAAGCCCGACCACCAATTCCAAACGACCTTCCACCAGAATCCCGGTTTCTTCGCCTTCGTGGGTGAGCATTTCTTCGCCCGTATCGGCGCCCGGCGGGTAGATCTCGTTAAGAAACGCAATCGCCCGGCTGGGGTGCGCGCGCCCGACGAGCTTCATAGTGACGGCACCGTCCGAGATGTCGATCAGCTCATTGGCTTTATAGACGATCTGCGTCGGTTTTTCCTGGAGGATCTCCTCGGAAAAGAACTCGACCATGGACATGGGGATACCGCCCAGCACCTTGCGCAAGGAGCTGATCGAGGGGCTGACACTGTTTTTTTCGATCATCGAAATGGTGCTGTTGGTGACACCCGCGCGCTTGGCGAGCTCACGCTGGGAAAGACCTTTGAGTTTACGGATGGATTGCAGTCGTTCGCCGACGTCCAATGCAGGAGCCTCCTAGGATTCAGGCTTTGTTGTAGTTGAGCTTTATCATGGCGACAGCGTTCAGTATTTACAACACTTGGGCCTAAATCCCGGCAGGCTCTGCTCGTAGGCGCGGCTTAAGCCCCGGAATAGAGCCTTGGCACGCGGCGCAGGTTGCAGAAAATCTGGTAGGGGATGGTTTCGGCAGCCGCCGCGACGTCACTGGCGAGGATATTTTTGCCCCACAGCTCCACGGTGGAACCGAGCCCGGCCTGGGGCACGTCGGTGAGGTCAACGCAGAGCATGTCCATGGACACACGGCCCAGCAACTGGCTGCGCTGGCCTGCCACCAGCACGGGCGTGCCGGTCGGTGCATGGCGCGGGTAGCCGTCGGCATAGCCCATGGCAACCACGCCGACGCGCATCGGTTTTGGCGTGATGAACTTGGCGCCGTAACCGATCGGCTCACCGGCCGGCAGTTCACGCACGCAGATGACTTTCGATTCCAGGGTCATCACCGGCTGCAAACGCGCGGCAATGGCCTGGTCCTCACCAAACGGCGTGGCGCCATAAAGCATGATGCCTGGGCGCACCCAGTCGCTGGACATAGTCGGCCAGCCCATCACCGACGGCGAATTGCGCAGGCTCACTTCGGCCGACAAACCTTGGCGTGCCGCTTCAAACACCGCCACTTGCTCATCACTGCGCACGCAATCGAGCTCATCGGCGCGGGCGAAGTGGCTCATCAGCACGATCTTGGCCACTTTGCCGCTGGCCAGCAGGCGCTGGTACGCCTCATGGTAATCCTTGGGGTGCAGGCCCACGCGGTGCATGCCCGAGTCGAGCTTGAGCCAAATGGTCAGCGGTTTGCTCAGCCGGGCTTGCTCGATGGCTTCCAACTGCCACAACGAATGCACCACGCACCAAAAATCATGCTCGATGATCAGCGGCAGTTCGTCAGCTTCGAAAAAACCTTCCAGCAGCAATACCGGCGCACGAATCCCCGCAGCCCGCAGCTCCAATGCCTCCTCGATGCACGCCACCGCAAACCCATCCGCCTCGGCTTCCAGCGCCTGGGCCACACGTACGGCACCATGGCCATAGGCATCCGCCTTGACCACGGCAAGGGCTTTGGCCCCCGTGACTTCACGGGCCAGTTGGTAGTTATGGCGCAGGGCTTGGAGGTCGATCAGGGCACGGGCAGGACGCATGGCGGCAGGCTTCTAGGCGGTAATGTGAAGAAAAACCGGCGCCGACTATCAGCCACGGCGCCGGGGGAAAAAGCTACGTTTAAGGCAGCGCCGCCACGACGGACAGCTCTACCAGAATTTCCGGTTCGCACAGCTTGGCCTCAACCGTCGCACGGGCCGGGGCCACGCCTTTAGGCAGCCACTTGTCCCACACCGCGTTCATGCCGGCGAAATCGGCGTCGATGTCTTTGAGGTAGATCGTCACCGACAGCAACTTGGTTTTGTCGGTGCCGGCCAGGTCCAGCAAACGCTCGATGTTGGCCAGGGTTTCGTGGGTCTGCTGTTCAATCCCGGCATTCATGTCGTCACCGACTTGCCCTGCCAGATACACGGTACCGCTGTGAACAACGACCTGGCTCATGCGCTCATTGGTGAGCTGGCGCTGGATTGACATGTTTTGCGGACTCCTGGTGGTTGCTGCCGTAACGGGAAATATCGAGACCTTCGGCGCTGATCTGCGGCGTTTTTTTCGCCATCAGGTCAGCCAGCAAACGGCCAGAGCCGCACGCCATGGTCCAGCCAAGGGTGCCGTGGCCGGTGTTCAGGAACAGGTTCTTGAACGGGGTGGCACCGACAATCGGCGTGCCGTCGGGTGTGGTCGGGCGCAGGCCGGTCCAGAAAGTGGCTTCGGTCAAATCGCCGCCTTGAGGATAAAGGTCGTTGACGATCATCTCCAGGGTTTCACGTCGACGAGGGTTCAGCGACAGGTCAAAACCGGCTATTTCAGCCATGCCGCCGACGCGAATGCGGTTGTCGAAACGCGTGATCGCGACCTTGTAGGTCTCATCCAGAATGGTCGAAGTCGGCGCCATCGCCGGGTTGGTGATCGGCACGGTCAGCGAGTAACCCTTCAGCGGATACACCGGCGCCTTGATCCCCAGCGGCTTGAGCAGCTTGGACGAGTAACTGCCCAGGGCCAGCACGTAGCGGTCGGCGGTTTCCAGCTTGCCATCGATCCACACGCCATTGACGCGATCACCGGCGTAGTCGAGACGCTGGATGTCCTGTTCGAAACGGAATTCCACGCCCAACTGCTTGCACATGTCCACCAGACGCGTGGTGAACATCTGGCAGTCGCCGGTCTGGTCGTTGGGCAGGCGCAGGGCGCCGGCGAGGATATCGGTGACGCTGGCCAGGGCTGGCTCAACGCGGGCAATGCCGGCGCGGTCGAGCAGCTCGAACGGCACGCCGGACTCTTTCAATACGGCAATGTCTTTGGCCGCGCCATCCAACTGAGCCTGGGTGCGGAACAACTGAGTAGTGCCGAGGCTGCGGCCTTCGTAGGCAATACCGGTTTCTGCACGCAATTCGTCGAGGCAATCACGGCTGTACTCGGACAGGCGCACCATGCGCTCTTTGTTCACCGCGTAACGGCTCTGGGTGCAGTTGCGCAGCATCTGCGCCATCCACAGGTACTGATCGATATCGGCAGTGGCCTTGATCGCCAGTGGCGCGTGGCGTTGCAGCAACCACTTGATGGCCTTGAGCGGCACGCCCGGTGCGGCCCATGGCGAGGCATAACCCGGCGACACCTGGCCTGCGTTGGCGAAACTGGTTTCCATGGCAGCAGCGGGCTGACGGTCGACCACAACCACTTCAAAGCCGGCCCGCGCCAAATAGTAGGCACTGGTCACCCCAATGACGCCGCTACCCAAGACCAGAACGCGCATTTTTATATCCTCATCACGGGCTTAGCCGCTGACGTGTGTTATTCGAGCAATGATGGGCGCAGTGTAAAAAACAATGACCAGTGCATTTCACTATATAAATGCCTATATTTGGCGACAATTCTCGGCAAAAACCCTTTTCACAGAGGCGTATCCCCTATGCGTACCAACACCCAGACCAAGCGGGAGCTGGACAAGATCGACCGCAATATCCTGCGCATCCTGCAAACCGATGGGCGTATTTCGTTCACGGAGCTGGGGGAAAAGGTCGGGCTGTCGACCACGCCGTGCACCGAGCGGGTCCGCCGCCTGGAGCGCGAAGGGATCATCATGGGCTACAACGCGCGGCTCAACCCGCAGCATTTGAAGGGGAGTTTGCTGGTATTTGTCGAGATCAGCCTGGATTACAAGTCGGGCGACACCTTTGAGGAATTCCGTCGCGCCGTGCTGAAGCTGCCCCATGTGCTGGAGTGCCACTTGGTGTCAGGCGACTTCGACTACCTGGTGAAGGCGCGGATTTCCGAGATGGCCTCGTACCGCAAATTGCTCGGCGATATCTTGCTCAAACTGCCGCATGTGCGCGAGTCCAAGAGCTATATCGTGATGGAAGAGGTGAAAGAGAGCCTTAACCTGCCGATACCTGACTGACCAAATGACACAACTCGGTCAAATGTGGGAGCTGGCTTGCCTGCGATAGCGGTGGATCAGTCAGCACATGTTTGCCTGATCCACCGCTATCGCAGGCAAGCCAGCTCCCACATTTTTTTGATCCGGTACATCCGTCACACCAGTACTTGCCGAGTGCTCGCCATGTATTCGTGAATTTGCTTCTCCACCCGCGGGTGAATCAACTCCACCGGCCGCCGCCCATTCGGACACGGCAAGGTCTTGGTAGTGCCAAACAGCCGGCAGATCAGCGGCCGCTCGTCATACACGGTGCAGCCGTTCGGCCCCAGGTGCACGCAGTTCAGCTCGTCCATGGCCGCATCCTGCTCGGCGGCAGTCTTGCGTGGCAGGCGCGACATTTCCTCGGGCGAAGTGGTCACCGGCCCACAGCAATCGTGGCAGCCGGGGACGCATTCGAACGAAGGGATCTGCTTGCGCAGCGCGCTGATTTTCTGGCTGTTGCAACTCATCGAAACACTTACCGAACGGCGAATAGGCGTGGATTCTGACCCAAAACGTGCTGCGCAGACAGCTTCGTCCGACCGCTGTATCCTGCGTCAAATTTTCCAAACAGGGATGCTCCCCATGACCGCCAGCGCCCGGCACACCGCTTCCTACTACGCCGCCAGCAGCGTTTCACAGCCCGACTACCCGGCGTTGATGGGCGAAGTACGCGCCGATGTGTGCGTAATTGGCGGCGGCTATTCCGGCATAAACACAGCCCTGGAGCTGGCCGAACGCGGCTTTAGCGTGGTGCTGCTGGAAGCGCGCAAGCTCGGCTGGGGCGCCAGCGGCCGCAACGGCGGGCAGTTGATTCGCGGCGTCGGCCACGGCCTGGACCAGTTCAGCAACGTGATCGGCAGCGACGGCGTGCGCCAGATGAAGCTGATGGGCCTGGAAGCCGTCGAGATCGTGCGCGAGCGGGTCGAGCGCTATCAGATCCCCTGCGACCTGACCTGGGGTTACTGCGACCTCGCCAACAAACCCCGCGACCTGATCGGCCTGGCCGAAGACGCCGAAGAACTGCGCAACCTCGGTTATCGCCATGAAGTACGTCTGCTGCAAGCCAACGAGATGAGCAGCGTGATCGGCTCCGAGCGCTATGTAGGCGGCATGATCGACATGGGTTCCGGCCATTTGCACCCGCTGAACCTGGCCCTCGGCGAAGCCGCCGCCGCGCAGCAGCTGGGCGTGAAGCTGTTTGAGCAGTCCGAAGTGACGCGCATCGACTACGGCCCTGAGGTCAACGTGCACACCGCCAATGGCAACGTGCGCGCCAATACCCTGGTGCTGGCCTGCAACGCCTACCTCAACGGCCTGAACCCACAATTGAGCGGTAAGGTATTGCCCGCCGGCAGCTACATCATCGCTACCGAACCCTTAAGTGAAGCCCAGGCCGCCAGCCTGCTGCCGCAGAACATGGCGGTGTGCGATCAACGCGTGACCGTGGATTACTTCCGCCTGTCCGCCGACCGCCGCCTGCTGTTCGGCGGAGCCTGCCACTATTCCGGCCGCGACCCGCAGGACATCGGCGCCTATATGCGCCCCAAAATGCTCAAGGTGTTCCCGCAACTGGCGGACGTGAAGATCGACTACCAATGGGGCGGCATGATCGGCATCGGCGCCAACCGCCTGCCGCAGATCGGCCGGCTGGCCGATTATCCCAATGTATATTACGCCCAGGCATACGCCGGCCACGGCCTCAACGCCACCCACCTGGCAGGCAAGCTGCTGGCCGAAGCCATCAGCGGCCAACAGCAGGGGCGTTTTGATTTGTTCGCCCAGGTGCCGCACATCACCTTCCCCGGCGGCAAACATCTGCGCTCGCCGCTGTTGGCACTGGGGATGCTCTGGCACCGCTTCAAAGAACTGCTCTGATCAGTCGCGCCAGAACGGCTTCATGCCTTCCTGGCGCGCCTGTTCGGCGGTCAACCCGACGTCACGCAGTTGCTCACCGGTCAGGTGCAGCAAGGCTTTGCGCGTGTGGCGGCGGTGCCAGAACAGACTCCAGCGGCTGATATCGCGCGGCGCCTTCGCCCGCTCCTGCCCTGCCTGCAATTGCTGACTGTGTAACATCAACCGCACATCGCTCATGCCGTTCATCGTGTTGCCCCTCATTTGCCTGTTGCCATGAGTGACTAGGATGGGCGCGCGGGCAAAACCATTACAGATTCAAATAACCTTTATTAAATCCATACAGATACTGCCCATTAAGGGCTGAATCCTGTATTTTGCGCCTATCTGTACTGGTCCCTCGGAGCGATCACCATGACCCTCTACGTCAACCTCGCCGAATTACTGGGCACGCGCATCGAGCAGGGTTTCTATCGCCCCGGCGATCGCTTGCCATCCGTGCGGGCCTTGAGTGTGGAACACGGGGTGAGCCTGAGCACCGTGCAACAAGCCTATCGCTTGCTGGAAGACCACGGCCTGGCGATGCCAAAGCCCAAGTCGGGCTACTTTGTGCCGGTCGGACGCGAGTTGCCGGCGCTGCCGGAAATCGGCCGCCCGGCACAGCGCCCGGTGGAAATCTCGCAGTGGGACCAGGTGCTGGAACTGATTCGCGCCGTGCCGCGCAAAGACGTCATACAGATGGGCCGCGGCATGCCGGATGTACTGTCGCCGACCATGAAACCATTGCTGCGCAGCCTGGCCCGCGTGAGCCGACGCCAGGATCTGCCGGGCCTGTATTACGACAATATCCTTGGCTGTATGGAGTTGCGTGAGCAGATCGCCCGACTGTCTCTGGATTCCGGCTGTCAGCTGACTGCCGAAGATATCGTGATCACCACCGGCTGCCATGAGGCGCTGTCCGCCAGCATCCACGCGATTTGCGAGCCTGGGGATATCGTCGCAGTCGACTCACCAAGCTTTCACGGCGCCATGCAGACCCTCAAAGGCCTGGGCATGAAGGCGCTGGAAATCCCCACCGACCCCATCACCGGCATCAGCCTTGAAGCGCTGGAGCTGGCGCTGGAACAGTGGCCGATCAAGGTCATCCAGCTGACGCCCAACTGCAATAACCCGCTGGGCTATATCATGCCCGAGGCACGCAAACGCGCGCTGCTGACCCTGGCCCAGCGCTTTGACGTGGCGATTATTGAAGACGATGTGTATGGCGAATTGGCCTACAGCTACCCGCGCCCACGCACGATCAAATCCTTCGACGAAGATGGCCGTGTGCTGCTGTGCAGCTCGTTCTCGAAAACCCTGGCGCCCGGCCTGCGCATCGGCTGGGTGGCGCCAGGGCGCTATCTTGAGCGGGTGCTGCACATGAAATACATCAGCACCGGTTCCACGGCGACGCAACCGCAGATCGCCATCGCCGAGTTTCTCAAAAACGGCCACTTCGAGCCGCATTTGCGGCGGATGCGCACCCAATACCAGCGTAATCGCGACTTGATGCTCGATTGGGTCAGCCGCTACTTTCCGGCCGGCACCCGTGCCAGCCGGCCCCAAGGCAGCTTCATGCTGTGGATAGAACTGCCGGAAGGCTTTGATACCTTGAAACTCAACCGCGTGCTGGTGGAACAAGGCGTACAGGTGGCAGTGGGCAGCATCTTTTCCGCCTCCGGCAAATACCGTAATTGCCTGCGCATGAACTACGCTGCCAAGCCAACGCCGCAGATCGAAGAGGCAGTGCGCAAGGTGGGGGCCGCCGCGATGAAGATGCTCGCCGAGGTGACCGACTGACCTTTCCCCGCAATCTGCCGTCATATCCCACAACCGCCCCGACCTGGAAGCAGTGCCCTTGATGATTCGACGGCTTTTACCGTTTTTGCTGCTGGGCGCCCTGACGCTGAGTGGCTGCGCCACGGTCGATGCACCGCGCATCCCCAGCGACGCCCTGCCTGCGGCGCAATCCTCGTTCGGCCGCTCGATCCAGGCCCAGGCGGCGCCGTACCAGGGTCGTTCGGGCTTTCGCCTGTTGCCCAACAGCAGCGAAGCCTTCATGGCCCGGGCCGAGCTGATCCGCAATGCCCAGAGCAGCCTCGACCTGCAGTACTACATCGTGCACGACGGCATCAGCACGCGCATGCTCGTGGATGAACTGCTCAAAGCCGCCGACCGTGGCGTGCGCATCCGCATCCTGCTGGACGACACCACCAGCGACGGCCTCGATCAGGTTATCGCCACCCTCGCCGCCCACCCGCAGATCCAGATTCGCCTGTTCAACCCGCTGCACCTGGGCCGCAGCACCGGCGTGACGCGGGCGATGGGCCGGCTGTTCAACCTGTCGCTGCAACACCGGCGCATGCACAACAAGCTGTGGCTGGCGGATAACAGTGTGGCCATTGTTGGCGGGCGCAACCTGGGCGATGAGTATTTCGATGCCGAGCCCAACCTCAATTTCACCGATATCGACATGCTCAGCGTCGGCCCAGTGGCCGAGCAGCTCGGGCACAGCTTTGATCAGTACTGGAACAGCGCACTGAGCAAACCCATCGACGATTTCGTCTCAAGCACCCCATCCAGGGGCGACCTGAACGCCGCACGCGCACGCCTGCAAGATTCGCTGGCCGAGTCGCGCCAGCAGAATCACGCCCTCTACAACCGCTTGCGCACCTACCAGACACAACCGCGCATGGACATCTGGCGCCGCGAGCTGATCTGGGCCTGGAACCAGGCGCTATGGGATGCGCCGAGCAAAGTGCTGGCCAAGGCTGACCCCGACCCACGCTTGCTGTTGACCACCCAACTGGCACCGGAGCTGGAGGGCGTCAGCCATGAGCTGATGATGATTTCGGCGTATTTCGTGCCGGGGCAACCCGGGCTGGTGTACCTGACCGGTCGCGCCGATGCGGGCGTATCAGTCAGCCTGCTGACCAATTCCCTCGAAGCCACCGACGTACCCGCCGTGCACGGCGGCTATGCGCCCTATCGCAAGGCGTTGCTGGAGCACGGCGTAAAACTCTACGAGCTGCGCCGCCAACCGGGCGATGCGGGCGGTGGCAGTGGCCCGCACCTGTTTCGCCGAGGCGCCTTCCACGGCTCGGACTCCAGCCTGCACAGCAAGGCGATGATCTTTGATCGGCACAAGTCGTTTATCGGCTCGTTCAACTTCGACCCGCGCTCGGTGCTGTGGAACACCGAAGTCGGGGTGCTGGTGGACAGCCCCGAGCTGGCGGAACACGTGCGCAACCTGGCGCTGCAAGGCATGGCGCCGGCGTTGAGCTATGAGGCGAAACTGCAGAATGGCCAGGTGGTGTGGGTGACCGAGGATAACGGCCAGTTGCACACCCTGACACGGGAGCCAGGCAGTTGGTGGCGCAGGTTTAATGCGTGGTTCGCCACCAGTGTTGGCCTGGAACGCATGCTGTAAGAACGTCATAGAACTACTGTGGGAGCCGGGCTTGCCCGCGATGGCGGAGTGTCAGGTACTTATGGGTAAGCTGGCACACCGCTATCGCAGGCAAGCCAGCTCCCACAGTTGATTGCATTTCAAGGTTTAAGCAGGCTGTGCGGTACCGAATGCGCCCTGGCGCAGCAGCAACACCACCAGCCCCAGCGCCCCGGCTGCCATCAACAACGGCAGCGCGTGCCCGCTGATCCATTGGCTGCCCGCCCCGGCTACCAGCGGGCCGATCAGGCAACCGATGCCCCACAGCTGCGCCACGTGGGCATTGGCGCGCACCAGCGCGTCGTCGCGATAACGCTCACCGATCAGGATCAGCGACAAGGTGAACAACCCACCGGCGCTGGCGCCAAAGATCACCCACACCGGCCAGATCAACTGCGTATGCAGCAGCAATGGAATCGCCAGGCTTGAGGCCAACAACAACACGGCGCAGCTCAAGAACAAGGTGCGACGTGGCAGGTAGTCGGCCAAAGCGCCAATGGGCAATTGCAACAGCGCATCACCTACCACCACGGTGCTGACCATGGCCAAGGCAATCTCGGCGGTGAAGCCCTGCTGCAGGCAGTACACCGGCAGCAGCGTCAGAATCATCGCCTCGAACGCGGCGAACAAGGCCACCGCCCAGGCAATTGCCGGCAAAGTCAGGCAGAAGCGCCACAAATCACTGAAGGTCACGCTGAAGGACTCGGCGGTTGGAGCGCCGGAACGCCCCAGCAGCAACAGCGGCGCGACCACCAACAAGCCAACGCCGACCCAGAAGCCATAGTCATGGTCAGTGCCGAGCACGCCCAGCAGCAGCGGGCCCGACAGCTGGCTCAAGGCATAGCTGCAGCCGTACAGCGCCACCAGACGGCCACGCCATTGCTCGACCACCAACTGGTTGATCCAGCTTTCACCCAGGATAAACACGATGGTCAGGATCACGCCGATCATCAGCCGCAGCACCAGCCACACCGGGTAGCTTGGCAGTATTGCCAGCAAACCGATCGAGATGGCACCGGCCCATAGGCACAGGCGCATCAGGTTGGCAGTGCCCAGCCACGAGGCCATCCGGCTGGAGACCTTCGCGCCGAGCAGTACGCCAAAAGCCGGCATGGTGGCCATCACGCCAATGGCGAAGCTGCCATACCCCCAGCCTTCGAGGCGCAGGGACACCAGCGGCATGCTGACGCCCAGGGCCAGGCCGACGCTGAGGACAGAGGCCAGCACGGCGAAATAAGTCGCCCAACGCATTTCCACGCTCCTGTGGATAATTATCAAGACCCTACAAAACAGTGTGGGAGCAGGCTTATGTGGGAGCCGGGCTTGCCCGCGATGCAGGCACCTCGGTTTATCTGTTACACCGAGTTGATGCTATCGCAGGCAAGCCAGCTCCCACACAAACCGGCTCCCACATTTGACCTGCGGTGTTGCTTACAGCTTGATCCAGGTCGATTTCAGTTCAGTGTACTTGTCGAACGCGTGCAGCGACTTGTCGCGACCGTTACCCGACTGTTTGAAACCACCAAAGGGTGCAGTCATGTCGCCGCCATCGTATTGGTTGACCCACACGCTACCGGCGCGCAAGGCCTTGGCAGTCAGGTGCGCCTTGGAAATATCGGCGGTCCATACGGCTGCGGCCAGGCCATAAATGGTGTCGTTGGCAATGGCGACCGCTTCTTCGGCGCTGTCGAATGTGATCACTGACAGCACTGGGCCGAAGATCTCTTCCTGGGCGATCTTCATGGCGTTGGTCACGCCGTCGAAAATCGTCGGCTCCACATAGGTGCCACCGGTTTCTTGCAGGGTGCGCTTGCCGCCCGCCACCAGCTTGGCGCCGTCGGCATGGCCAGCTTCGATGTACGACAGCACGTTATTCATCTGCTGGGTGTCCACCAGGGCACCGACGTTGGTCGCCGGGTCCAGCGGGTTGCCTGGCTTCCAGCCCTTGAGAGCCTCGATCACCAGCGGCAGGAATTTATCCTTGATGGAGCGCTCGACCAGCAGGCGCGAGCCGGCGGTGCAGACTTCGCCCTGGTTGAAGGCGATGGCGCCAGCGGCAGATTCGGCGGCGGCTTGCAGGTCCGGCGCATCGGCAAACACGATATTCGGGCTCTTGCCGCCCGCTTCCAGCCATACACGCTTCATGTTCGACTCGCCGGAGCGGATCAACAGTTGCTTGGCGATTTTTGTGGAACCGGTAAACACCAGGGTGTCGACGTCCATGTGCAGCGCCAGCGCGTTGCCCACGGTGTGACCGTAGCCCGGCAGCACGTTCAACACGCCTTTTGGAATGCCGGCTTCAACCGCCAGGGCCGCGATGCGGATGGCCGTCAGTGGGGATTTCTCGGACGGCTTGAGGATCACCGAGTTACCGGTGGACAGCGCAGGGCCGAGTTTCCAGCACGCCATCATCAGCGGGAAGTTCCACGGCACGATGGCACCCACTACGCCGACCGGCTCGCGGGTCACCAGGCCCAACTGGTTGTGCGGGGTGGCGGCGACTTCGTCGTAAATCTTGTCGATCGCCTCGCCGCTCCAGCTAAGGGCGTTGGCGGCGCCCGGCACGTCAATTCCCAGGGAGTCGGAAATCGGCTTGCCCATGTCCAGGGTTTCGAGCAGCGCCAGCTCTTCGGCATTGGCGTTGAGCAGCGCGGCGAAACGGATCATGACGGCTTTGCGCTTGGCCGGCGCCAGGCGCGACCAGACCCCGGAATTGAACGTCGCGCGGGCGTTTTCGACAGCGCGCTGGGCGTCGGCGACGTCACAGCTGGCAACGGTGGCCAGCAAGCGGCCATCGACCGGGCTGATGCATTCGAACGTGTCACCGGAAACAGCAGCGGTGTACTCACCATTGATGTAGGCGCGGCCTTCGATCTTCAGATCCTTGGCGCGTTGTTCCCAATCGGCACGGGTCAGGGTGGTCATGCGAGTGTCCTCCTCTTATTGAATACAAGGGCCAGGTGATGTCCCCCGGCAGCCTTAAAGAATTCTTGCCCGGCCAGCCTGCTGTTCGGCTCAAGGCAGCTGCCACCCTAAACCAGCGGCTGGGGGTGTTTCAATATATTTGACATAAGGGCGGTAAACGCCCTTGCGATGTTCATTTTAATAAACATAGACTTTGGGCTCTCCAACCGCAGGCCAGACGGGACACACACATGAGCATCCAGGATATCGTCGACTTCAGCCAAGCCAACACCACCCCGGACCGCTACCGCCCGGCCGCCGAAAAAATTCTCAAGGGCGACCCCGAGCAAACCATTTATAACCACTACAACAGCCCGTGCGGCCAGATGAACGCCGGCGTGTGGGAAGGTGAAGTCGGGCAGTGGAAGGTCAATTACAGCGAGCATGAGTATTGCGAGATTGTGCAGGGGGTTTCGGTACTGCGTGATGCCGATGGCAATGCCAAGACCTTGCGTGCCGGCGACCGTTTCGTGATTCCTGCCGGGTTCAGCGGCACCTGGGAAGTGCTGGAGCCGTGCCGCAAGATCTACGTGGTGTTCGAGCAGAAAGCCTGATCAGCACATTTCAGGCAAAAAAAAGCCCGTCTCGTGAGAGACGGGCTTTTTTTCACAAGGAAGAAAATCAATTACTTGATTTTGCCTTCTTTGTAGATCACGTGCTTGCGAACGCGCGGGTCGAACATTTTCTTTTCGAGCTTGTCCGGGGTAGTACGCTTGTTCTTGTCGGTAGTGTAGAAGTGACCAGTACCGGCGCTAGAGATCATTCGAATCAATTCACGCATGATAGAGCTCCTTAGATCTTGCCGGCGGCGCGGATTTCGGCCAGCACGACAGTGATGCCACGCTTGTCGATGATACGCATGCCTTTGGCAGATACACGCAGGCGAACAAAACGTTTCTCTTCTTCAACCCAGAAGCGGTGATGCTGCAGGTTCGGCAGGAAACGACGACGGGTTTTGTTATTTGCGTGGGAAATGTTATTCCCAGTCACCGGACCCTTACCGGTAACTTGACAGACTCTCGACATGCCTCAGCCCTCTAAAACCACATGCCCAACCCGGCATGGGTTGGCCGCTTAATCTCTCAGTCATTTGGCGCCAGGCGCCGCGTTTCTTTAAGGGTCTTACCGGCTACACCTACAGTGAAGGAACCGGGCCCCTAGAAAAGAGCGCTGCTTTATACCAGAAAGACCCCAATGCAACAACAGCCCGTGTGTTTTTACCGGCGTAAATCTTGGCAATAGATGCCCGAACCGTTGCCAGGAGGGGTCGCTGCACCAGCCGACCACTCGTCGCACAGAATGATTTACCGCGCCCGCCGGCACACAAAAGTGCAAGACGAAACGCGCTGAGGCGCCATCAAAACAGCATTCGCGCCAAAAGCACAGGCAAAAATGGGCTAGTCATTTATCAATCAGACCACTACGGTAGGCTTTTTCCAGACTGCACTCGCAGATGGGCCTTCGATCTGCAAAGGAAACCGAATATGCGCCTCGCTGCCCTACCCCTATTGCTCGCCCCTCTATTTATCGCGCCGCTGGCCTCTGCGGCCACTAATTTGAGCGTTTGCACCGAGGCCAGCCCCGAAGGGTTCGATGTGGTGCAGTACAACTCGCTGACCACCACCAATGCCTCGGCCGACGTGCTGATGAACCGCCTGGTGGACTACGACGCCACCGCCGGCAAACTGGTGCCGAGCCTGGCGGACAGCTGGGAAGTGTCGCCGGACGGCCTGGTGTACACCTTCAAGCTGCACCCTGACGTGAAATTCCACCGCACCGAGTATTTCACCCCAAGCCGCACCCTGACGGCCGAAGACGTGCGCTTCAGCTTTGAACGCATGCTCGACCCGGCCAACCCATGGCACAAGATCGCCCAGAGCGGCTTCCCCCATGCGCAGTCGCTGCAATTGCCCACACTGGTCAAGAAAATCGACGCCCTCGACCCATTGACCGTGCGCTTCACCCTGGATCACGCCGATTCCACCTTCCTCGCCGCGTTGAGCATGGGTTTTGCCTCGATCTACCCGGCCGAATACGCCGACAAGCTGCTCAAGGCCGGCACGCCCGAAAAACTCAACAGCCAGCCAATCGGCACCGGCCCTTTCGTGTTTGTACGGTTCCAGAAAGACGCCGTGGTCCGCTATAAAGCCAACCCGGATTACTTTGCCGGCAAACCGGCTGTGGATAACTTGATCTTCGCCATCACCCCGGATGCCAACGTGCGCCTGCAAAAGCTGCACCGCGATGAATGCCAGATCGCCCTGTCACCCAAGCCACTGGATGTGGGTGAGGCCGAGAAAGACCCCGCGCTCAAAGTAGAAAAAAACCCGGCCTTCATGACCGCATTCGTCGCGATCAACAGCCAGCACCCGCCGCTGGACAAGCCCGAAGTGCGCCAGGCGATCAACCTGGCTTTCGACAAAGGCAGCTACCTCAAGGCCGTATTTGAAGGCACCGCCGAAGCGGCCAATGGCATTTACCCACCCAATACCTGGAGCTACGCCAAGGACTTGCCGGGTTATCCACAGGACATCGCCAAGGCCAAAACGCTGCTGGAAAGAGCCGGACTCAAGAATGGCTTCAAGACCACGATCTGGACTCGCCCCACCGGCAGCCTGCTGAACCCCAACCCCAACCTCGGCGCTCAGTTGCTGCAAGCAGACCTGGCCAAGGTCGGCATCCAGGCCGAGATTCGCGTGATCGAGTGGGGCGAACTGATCCGCCGCGCCAAAGCCGGCGAACATGACCTGTTGTTCATGGGCTGGGCCGGTGACAACGGCGACCCGGATAACTTCCTCACCCCGCAGTTCTCGTGCGCAGCGGTAAAATCCGGCACCAACTTCGCCCGCTACTGCGACCCGACCCTGGACAAGCTGATCAGCGCCGGCAAGACCACCAGTGAACAAGGTGTGCGCAGCAAGCTCTACCAACAGGCCCAGGCACAGATTCAGCAGCAGGCCCTGTGGCTGCCATTGGCGCACCCCACTGCGTTCGCTCTGGCACGCAAGAATATCAATGGCTATCAGGTGAGCCCATTTGGGCGCCAGGACTTCTCCAAGGTCAGCGTCAAGCCCTAAGCCCTAAGCCCTAAGCCCTAAGCCCTAAGCTGCAAGCGTCAAGCTGCAAGCTGCAAGCTGCAAGCTGCAAGCCGCTTGAGGCTTGCAGCTTCAACCTTGCAGCTGCTCCCATCCTACAACCACCCGTATTCCGCCATCGACAGCGGGTCGCCATCGCCCACGATGATGTGGTCGAGCACCCGCACATCCACCGATTCCAAAGCCTTCTGCAATATTTTGGTTAATTTTCGATCAGCCGCACTCGGCTCGACGCTCCCGGAGGGATGGTTATGGCACAGGATCAGCGCCGCCGCGTTGTAAGCAAGCGCGCGCTTGACCACTTGTCGCGGATAAACGATAGCCGTGTCGATGGTGCCCTCAAACAGCGCCTCAAAGCCCAGCACCCGGTGCTTTGAGTCAAGGAACAGGCAGCCAAATATCTCGTGGGGCTCGTGGCGCAGCAACGCCTTGAGGTACTCACGTACGGCCAGCGGGCTTTCCAGTACCGAGTCGTCACGCAAGCGTTCGGCCATATGCCGCCGAGACATTTCCAGCACCGCCTGCAACTGGGCAAACTTCGCCGGCCCCAGCCCCAAGTGCTGGCTGAACAGCGTCTGGCTGGCCTCCAACAGCGGGCGCAGGCCACCGAATTGCGCCAATAGATGGCGCGCCAGGTCGACTGCGCTTCTGCCGGAAACCCCGGTACGCAGGAAGATCGCCAACAACTCGGCATCCGACAGACTCGCCGCGCCCCATTCCAAAAGCTTCTCCCGTGGGCGTTCCGCCACAGGCCAATCGCGAATACTCATCCCACCTCCCTCTGCACGCGCGCCGCTGTTGCCTGGCGGTCGCTGTGTTATCTTAAGCCCTCTTTTTTGCATGTGATTTCCCCTGGGGAGGGGGCATCGCAGGCGTCACTGAACTGGCATCACTGAACTGGAAAGGCAAACCAATGCAGCGTCTGTATCGGAAACGCATCGTTCTCGGCGTCGGCGGCGGCATTGCCGCCTACAAGAGCGCAGAACTGGTTCGCAGGCTCCTGGACCAGGGCGCCGAAGTGCGCGTGGTCATGACCCGTGGTGGCAGTGAGTTCATCACCCCGCTGACCATGCAGGCCCTGTCTGGCCACCCGGTTCACCTGGACCTGCTGGACCCGGCGGCCGAAGCCGCCATGGGCCACATCGAACTGGCCAAATGGGCCGACCTGGTGTTGATCGCCCCGGCCACCGCCGACCTGATCGCCCGCCTGGCCCAAGGCATTGCCGATGACCTGCTGACCACTCTGGTATTGGCCACCGACGCCACCGTCGCCATCGCACCGGCCATGAACCAGGCCATGTGGCGCGACCCGGCCACCCAGGCCAACACCCAACTCCTGCAAAGCCGTGGCCTTAAAGTGTTTGGCCCGGCGTCCGGCAGCCAGGCCTGCGGCGACGTCGGCATGGGCCGCATGCTTGAGGCCACCGACCTCGCGCAGTGCGCCGCCGAGTGCTTTCAGCACCTGGCTCTCACGGGCAAACATGTGCTGATTACCGCCGGCCCGACCCAGGAAAACATCGACCCGGTGCGTTACATCACCAACCATAGCTCAGGAAAAATGGGCTTTGCCTTGGCGGAAGCTGCGGTCGAGGCAGGCGCACGCGTCACCTTGATCACCGGCCCGGTGCACTTGCCGACCCCCGATCGCGTCACGCGAATCGACGTAGTCAGCGCCCGGGACATGCTGGCGGCCTGTGAAGCGGCCATTCCCTGCGACCTGTTTATCGCCTCGGCAGCGGTTGCAGACTACCGCCCGGAGGTTGTCGCCCCGCAAAAGCTTAAGAAGGACCCTACAAGCGGCGACGGCCTGCTCCTGCAAATGGTGCGCAACCCGGACATCCTGGCCACCATCGCCACGCGCCCGGACCGCCCGTTCAGCGTCGGTTTCGCCGCCGAAACCGAGCACTTGCTGGACTACGCCGCACGCAAGTTGAAAGACAAAAACCTCGACTTGATCGTTGCCAATGATGTCGCCAACCCGAGCATCGGCTTCAACAGCGAGGAAAACGCCTGCAGCGTGATCGACCGCGAGCTGCACGCCACCCTTTTCGCCCAGACCAGCAAGGGCAAGATTGCCCGCCAGCTGATCTCATTTATCGCCCAACGGCTGAACCAGGTTTAATTTACATGCACGCTTTGCAAGCCAAGATTCTCGACCCCCGCATCGGCAACGAATTTCCTCTGCCGGCCTACGCCACTCCAGGCTCCGCCGGCCTGGACCTGCGCGCCATGCTCAAGCAAGACACCGTGCTGGAGCCGGGCCAGACAATCCTGATTCCTACCGGCCTGTCGATCTACGTCGGCGACCCAGGCCTGGCGGCATTGATCCTGCCGCGCTCCGGCCTGGGCCACAAACATGGCATCGTGCTGGGCAACCTCGTAGGCCTGATCGATTCGGACTATCAGGGCGAATTGATGGTGTCGTGCTGGAACCGTGGCAACACCGCGTTCAACATCGCTGTCGGCGAGCGCATCGCCCAGTTGGTGCTGGTACCGGTGGTACAGGCACACTTCGAACTGGTGCAGGAGTTCGACGAAACTCAGCGCGGCGCAGGTGGTTTTGGGCATTCCGGCAGCCACTGACTAAGCTGAACCTTGCCGGACGCATTTGTCCGGCAAGACGCCACCGCATGGCTATTCAGGATGAAGAATGTGCGGATTTATTCAGCGAGATTTCCGTAATGAAATCAATGTATTACGCATTCTCAGAAAGTGCATCGACACGCCGATGGCATTTTTGCACCACGAACTCTCTGCCGAAAACACCGTCATACCCTTCAGTTTGAGCCTGCCGGTCAGCCACTTTAAGGCCAGCTTTGCCCCCTTCAGATGGAGTTCACCCCCGCGATGAGTACCGCAGCCCGAGTAGCCCCGACATTCCCCGACAGCATCTTCCGCGCCTACGACATTCGTGGCGTGGTGCCCAAGACCCTGACCGCCGAAACCGCCTACTGGATCGGCCGCGCCATCGGTGCCCAGAGCCTGGCCCAGGGCGAGCCTAATGTTTCGGTAGGCCGTGATGGCCGCTTGTCCGGCCCGGAGCTGGTGGAACAACTGATCCAGGGCCTCGCCGACAGCGGTTGCCACGTCAGCGACGTCGGCCTGGTGCCGACACCGGCGCTGTACTACGCGGCCAACGTACTGGCCGGCAAGTCCGGGGTGATGCTCACCGGCAGCCATAACCCGTCGGACTACAACGGCTTCAAGATCGTGATCGCCGGTGACACCCTGGCCAACGAACAGATTCAGGCCCTGCACGATCGCCTCAAGACCAACGATCTGACCAGCGGCAAAGGCAGTGTCACCAAAGTCGACATTCTGCAACGCTACTCTGACCAGATCACCGGCGACGTCAAACTCGCACGCCGCCTGAAAGTGGTGGTGGACTGCGGCAACGGCGCGGCGGGCGTGATCGCTCCGCAACTGCTCGAAGCCCTCAACTGTGAAGTGATCCCGCTGTTCTGCGACGTCGACGGCAACTTCCCCAACCATCACCCGGACCCAGGCAAGCCTGAAAACCTGGTGGACTTGATCGCCAAGGTCAAGGAAACCGGCGCCGACGTGGGCCTGGCTTTTGACGGTGACGGCGACCGTGTTGGCGTGGTGACCAACACCGGCGAAAACGTGTTCGCCGACCGCCTGCTGATGCTGTTTGCCCGTGATGTGGTGGCGCGCAACGCCAACGCCGAAATCATCTTCGACGTGAAGTGCACCCGCCGCCTCACGCCGTTGATCAAGGAATATGGCGGTCGCCCGCTAATGTGGAAGACCGGTCATTCGTTGATCAAAAAGAAAATGAAGGAAACCGGCGCACTGTTGGCCGGTGAAATGAGCGGCCACGTGTTCTTCAAAGAGCGCTGGTTCGGTTTTGACGACGGCATTTACAGCGCCGCCCGTCTGCTGGAGATCCTCAGCAAGGAAAAATCCACGGCGCAGGAGCTGTTTCAGACCTTCCCGAACGATATTTCTACGCCAGAGATCAATATACATGTGACCGAGGAGAGCAAATTCAGCATCATTGACGCACTGCACGATGCGCAATGGGGCGAAGGCGCCAACCTGACCACCATTGATGGTGTGCGAGTCGATTACGCCAAAGGCTGGGGCCTGGTTCGCGCTTCCAACACCACGCCGGTGCTGGTCCTGCGCTTCGAGGCGGATACCGAGGCTGAGTTGCAGCGCATCAAGGACGTGTTCCACGCCCAGTTGAAACGTGTTGCCCCTGATCTCCAATTACCGTTCTGATTTTTTACCGGAGCCCTGAATGACCCTCGAACGCGAAGCCGCTGCCAATACTGCCAAGGTCCTGTCCGAAGCGTTGCCTTACATTCGACGCTACGTCGGCAAGACGCTGGTGATCAAGTACGGCGGCAATGCCATGGAAAGCGACGAGCTGAAAACCGGTTTTGCCCGCGACATCGTGTTGATGAAAGCCGTGGGGATCAACCCGGTGGTCGTCCACGGTGGCGGCCCGCAAATCGGTGACCTGCTCAAGCGCTTGTCGATCGAGAGCCACTTCATCGATGGCATGCGCGTCACTGACGCGCAGACCATGGACGTGGTGGAAATGGTCCTGGGTGGCCAGGTCAATAAGGACATCGTCAACCTGATCAACCGCCACGGCGGCAGCGCCATCGGCCTGACCGGCAAGGACGCGGAGCTGATCCGTGCGAAAAAACTGACGGTGACCCGCCAGACGCCGGAAATGACCCAGCCGGAAATCATCGACATCGGCCAGGTAGGCGAAGTGATCGGCATCAACACCGACTTGCTCAACCTGTTGGTCAAGGGCGATTTCATCCCGGTGATCGCGCCAATCGGCGTGGGCGCCAATGGTGAGTCCTACAACATCAACGCCGATCTGGTGGCCGGTAAAGTGGCTGAAGCGCTGAAAGCCGAGAAGCTGATGCTGCTGACCAACATCGCCGGCCTGATGGACAAGGAAGGCAAGGTGTTGACCGGTTTGACCACTCAACAAGTGGACGAGCTGATCGCCGATGGCACCATCTACGGCGGCATGCTGCCCAAAATCCGTTGCGCGCTGGAAGCCGTGCAAGGCGGCGTGGGCAGCTCGCTGATCCTGGATGGCCGCGTGCCGAATGCGATCCTGCTGGAAATCTTCACCGATACCGGTGTGGGCACGCTGATCAGCAACCGCAAGCGTCCTTAAACGCTGAAAACAAAAGGCCCCGCTCAATCCAATTGAGCGGGGCCTTTTTTGTTTTCACAGTTCCAATGTGGGAGCTGGCTTGCCTGCGATGACGGCGGCACATTCAAAAAATGCGCCGCCTGACACACCGCTATCGCGGGCAAGCCCGCTCCCACAGGTGTTCCGTGTCAGACGCCGAACTGCTCGCGGTACGCGCGCACCGCCGGCAAATGCTGCTTAAGCTGCGCGTCATCTTCCAGGTATTGCAGCACCTGGTTCAGCGACACGATGCTCACCACCGGAATGCCGAAATCACGCTCCACTTCCTGGATTGCCGACAACTCTCCGTTGCCGCGCTCCTGGCGGTTCAGCGCGATCAGCACGCCGGCGGCCTTGGCGCCTTCCTGGGAAGCGATGATCTGCATCACTTCACGGATGGCGGTACCGGCGGTGATCACGTCATCGATGATCAGCACGTCGCCCTTGAGCGGGGCACCGACCAGGCTGCCACCTTCGCCATGGGCCTTGGCCTCTTTGCGGTTGAAGCACCATGGCAAATCCAGCTCATGATGTTCAGCCAAAGCCACCGCCGTAGCGGCCGCCAAAGGGATGCCCTTGTAGGCTGGGCCAAACAGCACGTCGAAGGAAATACCGCTGTCGACGATGGCTGCCGCATAGTAACGACCCAGCTGAGCCAGGGCCGAACCCGAGTTGAACAAGCCTGCATTGAAGAAGTAAGGGCTGGTGCGCCCGGACTTCAACGTGAACTCACCGAAGCGTAAAACGCCGCGATCGATGGCAAAACGAATGAAATCGCGTTGATACGCCTGCATGAAAAAAGCCTCAGATACCACGGATTTAGCTAATTAGGTAG
The DNA here is from genome assembly GCF_030687515.1 of Pseudomonas sp. FP2338. Classification (NCBI taxonomy): domain Bacteria; kingdom Pseudomonadati; phylum Pseudomonadota; class Gammaproteobacteria; order Pseudomonadales; family Pseudomonadaceae; genus Pseudomonas; species Pseudomonas sp. FP2338. The sequence continues at coordinate 6,291,092 of NZ_CP117436.1, forward strand.
ACGGCGTGTATCATACACGCACGCGATTTTTGGGGCCATTTATGCGGATCATCAGTGTGAACGTCAATGGTATTCAGGCTGCAGTCGAGCGTGGTTTGCTCAGTTGGCTGCAAGCACAGAATGCCGACGTCATCTGCCTGCAGGACACCCGCGCCTCCGCCTTTGAACTGGACGACCCAGCCTTCCAACTGGATGGCTACTTCCTTTATGCCTGTGATGCCGAAGTCCCTGCCCAAGGTGGCGTGGCTCTGTACTCACGGTTGCAACCCAAGGCGGTCATCAGCGGCCTCGGCTTCGAGACAGCCGACCGCTACGGGCGCTACCTGCAAGCCGATTTCGACAAGGTCAGCATCGCGACCTTGCTGCTCCCTTCGGGGCAGAACGGCGATGAAGACTTGAACCAGAAGTTCAAGCTAATGGACGATTTCGCCCGTTATCTGGATAAACAGCGACGCAAACGTCGCGAGTACATTTACTGTGGCTCGCTGTACGTGGCGCAACAGAAGCTGGATATCAAGAACTGGCGCGACAGCCAGCAATCCCCGGGTTTCCTGGCGCCGGAACGGGCCTGGATGGACGAGATTGTCGGCAACATGGGCTATGTGGATGCCCTGCGCGAAGTCAGCCGTGAAGGCGACCAGTACAGCTGGTGGCCGGATAACGAACAGGCCGAGATGCTCAACCTGGGCTGGCGTTTCGACTACCAGTTGCTGACCCCGGGTCTGCGCCGGTTCGTTCGCAGCGCACGCCTGCCGCGCCAGCCGCGCTTCTCGCAGCATGCGCCGCTGATCGTGGACTACGACTGGACACTGACCATCTAAGGTCTTTTTCCAGGCACAAAAAAACCGACATCGCTGTCGGTTTTTTTGTGCCTGCTCATTATTTGACCACTCGCCAGGTCAAGGGGTAGCGATAGGCAATCCCCTTGTTGGCCTTGATGCTGCCGATGATCGTCAGCACCACCGTGGCAATGGCCAGGGCGACCATCAGGAAAAACCCGATCACCGCGAAGGCCAGCACGATGCACACCATCCAGGCGATGGCCACGGTGATCTGGAAGTTCAGGGCTTCCTTGCCCTGATCGTCAATGAACGGGTCCACTTCCTTCTTCATCTGCCACAGGATCAGCGGCCCCACGACACTGCCGAAGGGGAACACAAACCCCAGAAACGCCGCGAGATGACACAACATGGCTCCCTGGCGCACTTCGTAGGAAGGCGTAGGTACAGGCATCTGGCTGTCATTCATGGCGCTTCTCCTTGAGGCAGGCTCAGTCGGCCAGGGCGGCGTTCTGCAGTTCGAAGATTTCGGTCATGCCTTTCTGGGCCAGGGCGAGCATGGCGTTCAGGTCGGCCGGCTGGAATGGCGCGCCTTCAGCGGTGCCCTGCACTTCGATGAAACCACCGGTGCTGGTCATCACCACGTTCAGGTCAGTCTCGGCAGCCGAGTCTTCCAGGTAGTCCAGGTCCAGCACAGGCTCGCCCTGATACATGCCAACCGACACGGCAGCGATCATCTGCTTGAGCGGGTCGCCGCCTTTGAGGCCGCCGCGCTTCTTGATCACTTTAAGCGCATCAACCAGGGCCACCATGGCGCCAGTGATGGAGGCGGTGCGAGTGCCGCCGTCCGCCTGGATTACGTCGCAGTCGACGTACAGGGTCACGTCGCCCAGCTTGGACATGTCCAGGGCGGCGCGCAGCGAGCGGCCGATAAGGCGCTGGATTTCGAGGGTGCGGCCGCCTTGCTTGCCACGGCTGGCTTCACGCTGATTACGCTCGCCGGTGGCGCGCGGCAGCATGCCGTATTCGGCAGTCAACCAACCCTGGCCCTGACCCTTGAGGAAACGCGGCACGCCGTTTTCGACGCTGACGGTGCAAATCACCTTGGTATCGCCAAACTCGACCAGTACAGATCCCTCGGCGTGTTTGGTGTAGTTGCGGGTGATGCGGATCGAGCGGAGCTGATCGGCAGCGCGACCACTTGGACGTTTCATAGGGGATACCTGTACGAAGGACGAAAAACTGCCGAGCATTATAGAGCCGCGAACCGTTTCGGGGCACTTCTAAAAAATTCGGTTACGAATGTTCAGACTAATGCCCATTGTTTGGGCGCACTCACCCCACTGCGCTACAATCCTGCGCCTTCGCAGCCTGTCGGCTTCAAAATTTACTCATCAGCCCGCATTTACGGGTCTGCATCGCGAGGTACTTCCATGGTGCACAGCATGACCGCCTTCGCCCGCGTCGAAAAAGCCGGCGCCCAGGGCACCCTGAGCTGGGAACTGCGCTCGGTCAACAGCCGCTACCTGGAGCCGCACCTGCGCCTGCCGGAATCATTTCGTGACCTCGAAGGCGCCGTGCGTGAAGCGTTGCGCCAGGGTATCTCGCGGGGCAAGCTGGAATGCACCCTGCGTTTTACCGAAGAAACCACCGGCAAGCCGCTGCAGGTCGACCGTGACCGCGCCGCGCAACTGGTAGCCGCCGCCGAAACCATCGCCGGCCTGATCAAACAGCCTGCTGCGCTGAACCCGCTGGAAGTGCTGGCCTGGCCCGGCGTGCTGGTGGCTGACGCCACCGACCCGCAAGCCCTGAACGCCGAAGCCCTCGCGCTGTTCACCCAGGGATTGAAAGAGCTCAAGGCCGGCCGCGAGCGCGAAGGCGCCGAACTGGCCCGCCTGATCAATGAGCGCCTGACTTCGATCGAAGAAGACGTGGTCACCCTGCGCGAGCTGGTGCCGCAAATGCTCGCTACCCAGCGTCAAAAGGTTCTGGACCGCTTCACCGACATGAAGGCCGACCTCGACCCCGTGCGCCTGGAGCAGGAAATGGTGCTGCTGGCGCAAAAAAGCGACGTGGCCGAAGAACTCGACCGCCTGAGCACCCACATCCTTGAAGTGCGCCGCGTGCTCAAATCAGCGGGTGCCGCCGGTCGGCGCCTGGACTTCCTGATGCAGGAACTCAACCGCGAAGCCAATACACTGGGCTCCAAGGCGTTTGATCCGCGCAGCACCACGGCTGCGGTCAACCTCAAAGTGTTGATCGAGCAGATGCGCGAACAAGTACAGAATATTGAGTAAGGCAACTTCCATGACCCACAGCACCGGCACCCTTTACATCATTTCCGCCCCTTCGGGCGCGGGCAAGAGCAGCCTGGTCAAAGCCTTGACCGACGCCGACGAGCACATCCGCATCTCGGTCTCGCACACCACCCGCGCCATGCGCCCAGGTGAAGTGAACGGCGTGCACTATCACTTCGTCGAGCGCACCGAATTCGTCAAGATGATCGAACACGGCGACTTCCTGGAGCGCGCCGAAGTGTTCGGCAACCTTTATGGCACCTCGCAAAGCCACCTGCAGCAGACGCTGGACGAAGGCCACGACCTGATCCTGGAAATCGACTGGCAGGGCGCCGAACAAGTGCGCCAGCTGATGCCCAAAGCGCGTTCGATCTTCATCCTGCCGCCGTCTTTGGAGGCGTTGCACCAGCGTCTGACCAACCGTGGCCAGGACAGCGACGAGATCATCGAAGGCCGCATGCGCGAAGCTGTCAGCGAAATGAGCCACTACGTCGACTACGACTACCTGATCATCAACGACGATTTTGCCCACGCACTGGATGATTTGAAGGCGATTTTCCGCACCAATCAGCTCCAGCAAAAGCGTCAACAGCAGCGTTTTGGCAAATTACTGGCTGAACTGCTCGGTTGATTGGCTCTTCCCAAAACCGCTGCAAGGGCTTTACATTGGCACTTGTAGCGGTTTTGCGAGGGCGCGGGAAAAATCAGCGCTTCCCTAAACGCTGGTGATTTTTTAAACTGTTTAGTCCGCTCGCCCAACCGGGCAGCGCGCATCTTGCATTCGCTCCGAGGAATACCATGGCCCGCGTAACCGTTGAAGACTGCCTAGAACACGTGGATAACCGCTTTGAGCTGGTCATGCTCTCTACCAAGCGTGCCCGTCAACTGGCCACCGGCGGCAAAGAGCCCCTGGTCCAGTGGGAAAACGACAAGCCTACCGTTGTAGCCCTGCGTGAAATCGCTGAAGGCCTGATGAGCTACGAGTTCATCGCCAACGCTGAAATCGTTGAAGACGAACCGCTGTTTGCAGCGTTCGAGGACGAGTCCAACGAGGCCGTCTAAGCCTATGCCTGGTCGACGTAGCACGGCGCGGGGTCACAGCCAACGGCAGGAGTTCATACTTTGCCGAGCATAGACGCCCTCGCCGATCGCTTATCGGCCTACCTCGGCCCAGACCAGGTCAACCTGGTCCGCCGAGCGTATTTCTACGCCGAACAAGCCCACGACGGCCAACGCCGCCGAAGCGGTGAGGCGTATGTCACGCATCCTCTTGCGGTGGCAAATATTCTTGCCGACATGCACATGGACCATCAGAGCCTGATGGCCGCGATGCTGCATGACGTAATCGAAGACACCGGCATCGCCAAGGAAGCGCTCAGCGCGCAATTTGGTGAAACCGTGGCCGAACTGGTCGACGGGGTCAGCAAACTGACCCAGATGAACTTCGAGACCAAGGCCGAAGCCCAGGCAGAAAACTTCCAGAAAATGGCCATGGCCATGGCGCGGGATATCCGTGTGATTCTGGTCAAGCTGGCCGACCGGCTGCACAACATGCGCACGCTGGAAGTGCTGTCCGGCGAAAAACGCCGGCGCATCGCCAAGGAAACCCTGGAAATCTACGCGCCCATCGCCAATCGGCTGGGCATGCATGCCATTCGTATCGAATTCGAAGACCTCGGCTTCAAGGCCATGCACCCGATGCGCTCGGCGCGCATCTACCAGGCGGTCAAGCGCGCACGGGGCAACCGCAAGGAAATCGTCAACAAGATCGAAGAGTCGCTGAGCCACTGCCTGGCGATCGACGAGATTGAAGGCGAAGTCAGCGGCCGGCAGAAGCACATCTACGGCATCTACAAGAAGATGCGCGGCAAGCGCCGGGCCTTCAACGAGATCATGGATGTATACGCGTTCCGGATCATCGTCGACAAGGTCGACACCTGCTACCGCGTGCTGGGCGCTGTGCATAATCTGTACAAACCCCTGCCGGGGCGCTTCAAGGACTACATCGCCATTCCCAAGGCCAACGGCTATCAGTCGCTGCATACCACGCTGTTCGGTATGCACGGGGTACCGATCGAGATCCAGATCCGTACGCGGGAAATGGAAGAGATGGCCAACAATGGCATCGCCGCCCACTGGCTGTACAAGTCCAGCGGTGACGAACAGCCAAAAGGCACTCACGCCCGTGCTCGCCAGTGGGTCAAAGGCGTGCTGGAAATGCAGCAACGTGCCGGCAACTCCCTGGAATTTATCGAAAGCGTGAAGATCGACCTGTTCCCGGACGAGGTCTACGTATTCACACCCAAAGGCCGAATCATGGAGCTGCCCAAAGGCTCCACGGCGGTCGACTTTGCCTACGCGGTGCACACCGACGTGGGCAACAGCTGCATTGCCTGCCGGATCAACCGTCGCCTCGCGCCGCTGTCCGAACCGCTGCAAAGCGGCTCCACAGTCGAGATTGTCAGTGCACCCGGCGCGCGCCCGAACCCGGCCTGGCTCAACTTCGTGGTTACCGGTAAAGCGCGGACACACATCCGCCACGCCCTGAAGTTGCAACGCCGCTCCGAATCCATCAGCCTCGGCGAACGCCTGCTGAACAAGGTCCTCAACGGTTTCGACAGCGCCCTGGACAAGATCCCGGCCGAGCGCGTCCAAGCGATGCTCCACGAGTACCGCCAGGAAACCATCGAGGACCTGCTGGAAGATATCGGCCTGGGCAACCGCATGGCCTATGTAGTCGCACGACGCTTGCTCGGCGAAGGCGAACAGTTGCCAAGCCCGGAAGGCCCGCTGGCGATTCGCGGCACCGAAGGCCTGGTACTCAGCTACGCCAAATGCTGTACGCCGATCCCGGGCGACCCGATTGTCGGCCACCTGTCGGCGGGCAAAGGCATGGTGGTGCACCTGGACAACTGCCGCAATATCACCGAAATCCGCCACAACCCGGAGAAATGTATCCAGCTCTCCTGGGCCAAGGATGTCACCGGCGAATTCAACGTCGAGCTGCGTGTAGAGCTGGAGCATCAGCGTGGCCTGATCGCCTTGCTGGCCAGTAGCGTCAACGCGGCTGACGGCAATATCGAAAAAATCAGCATGGATGAACGCGATGGCCGCATCAGCGTGGTCCAGTTGGTGGTCAGCGTGCACGACCGCGTGCACCTGGCCCGCGTGATCAAGAAACTGCGCGCCCTGACCGGAGTGATCCGCATCACCCGCATGCGTGCATAGCCCCTCTCTTACAAGGAGCAACTCATGACCAAGACTGTTATCACCAGCGACAAAGCCCCGGCCGCCATCGGCACTTACTCCCAGGCGATCAAGGCGGGCAACACCGTCTACATGTCCGGCCAGATTCCGCTGGACCCAAAAACCATGGAACTGGTTGAAGGCTTCGAAGCACAAACCGTACAAGTCTTCGAAAACCTGAAATCCGTAGCCGAAGCCGCCGGTGGTTCGTTCAAGGACATCGTCAAGTTGAACATCTTCCTCACCGACCTGAGCCACTTCGCCAAGGTCAACGAGATCATGGGCAAGTACTTCGAACAGCCCTACCCAGCCCGCGCCGCCATCGGTGTTGCCGCCCTGCCAAAGGGCGCACAGGTTGAGATGGACGCGATCCTGGTCATCGAATAAAACACCCGGCGCAGCCTCAACAGGCTGCGCCGACTTCGTTTCAGAAGGATTTCATGATGCGCAAAGCGCTTGTAGCCACTTCGTTGCTCGCCCTGTTGCTCGGCGGCTGCGCCAGCAACCCCGCCGACCTGGATGTGAGTGGCACCTGGATCAACCAGGCCGCCATCAACGCGGCAGCCAAGGGCGGCCCTTTGCGTGAAGCGTTGCAGAGTTTTGGCCCGAACCTCGAATGGGAGGTCAACACCAAGGCTTTGCAGGCGCGCTACTACAACGGCTTTGAAGTCGCTGAAGGCAAGTTGCTCGGCGATAAATCCGGCGCCTGGAGCGTCGAGTTCTATGGCAGCTCCGCCACCGAACTCAAGCGCAAAGGCAAACAACTGCTGCAAGTGGCCAACGATAACGAGCCCGAGCAACTGTTCGCCCGTGCCAAGGATCCCGCTCCGGAAGGTGCGCCACTGGGTGCCAACTTCGAGCGGGCGCTGTATGCGGCCTACATGGGCGGCGACTGGAAGATTACCGACGGCAACGGCAGCGGCTCCACGGTGCAGTTCCAGGCCGACGGCAAGGTCGCCGGCTTGCCAGGCGTCGATCGCTACTCGCTGTGCCTGGCTGGCGACTGCGCCTCCATGAGCGGCGGCTACGACAGTATCTGGCTGCAATTGAACGGCCAGGGCAACCCATGGATCTTCGCGCGCAAAGGCAAGCAACTGGAAATCTTCCAGGCGATCAACACCGCCCTGGCCGACGAAGTGCCGCAGTTCACGCCCGGCCCGCGCCAATGGCTGCTTGAGAAGAAATAGAACCAAAGGTGGGAGCTGGCTTGCCTGCGATGACGGTGGTTCAGTCGAGATAGATGTCGACTGATACTTCGCTATCGCAGGCAAGCCAGCTCCCACATTTTTTTGTTTCAGCCCTTGAGAATCGCAGCATACCCTTCACGATAAGTCGGATAGGTAGGTACCCAACCCAACGCCTTGGCCCGGGCGTTGCTGCATTGCTTGCTGCCTGCACGTCTTACACTGGCGTCATCCGCCCACTCCGTCACGCCCAGGTACTCGCGCAACCAGCCCACCACCTCCGCCAATGGCGCTGGGGCATCGTCGACACCGATGTAGATTTTTTCCAGCGAGCCGCCCTGCTCAATATGGCGTAGCAAAAAGGCCAGCAAACCCGCCGCGTCATCGGCGTGAATCCGGTTGCCATACAAAGGTGGATCGATTGCCACGCGATAGCCTTGGCGCACCTGGGTCAGCAGCCATTCACGGCCAGGACCGTAAATACCGGTCAAACGCACGATGCTCGCCGGGATGCCGCTGTTGAGAGCCACTTGCTCGGCTTCCAACATAACCTGGCCGGAATAGCCTTTCGCTTGGGTCTCGGAGGTTTCGTCGACCCATTCACCATTCTGCTGGCCGTACACGCTGCTGCTGGACACAAACAGCAAGTGTTTGGGCGCTTGGCCGTAGTCGTTCAGCCACTCCAACACATGCTGCAACCCTTGCACGTATGCCGCGCGATACCCGGCTTCATCGTGGTCGGTGGCGGCTGCGCAATACACCAGGTAATCCACTGCGCCGATCGGCCAGGTCTCAGGGCAATCCTTTTTGAACAGGTCGCCGGCAATACCGATCACGCCATCGGGGAGCTTTGAAATATCACGGCGCAGGCCGTGAACCTCCCATTCCGAGGCCAGCAATTGGCTAGCCAGCCGACTACCCACATCGCCGCAACCGGCAATCACAACAGAAGGCGCAGACATCATAAAACTCCGTTCTTAAAGGTCTAGATTAGCCTTCGCAGATGACGAGCGGCCAGAAAAAGGACAAATAAAGTAACTGTATTACTTCTGTTAACAAGAATTACTTGCAATAATAACCGCCCATTTGTCCTCGACCCCCAAGGGTCTGGCAGGACGATCACTCCATTTTTTCTCTCAGGTCCGGCCAGCATGACACGTAATACAAAACCCGCTTCGCCAACCAAGCTTCACAGCCCATCCCGCGCCTGGCGTGCGATCGCTGCGCTGCTGTTCAGCGTACTGCTGGCACCGACCGCCGCCTTCGCTGATGCCACCGCCCCAACCGCACCGGCTGCTGCCGAGCACACGGGCGCAACGCCTGCCGCTCCTGTGGCTGCACCGGTTGCCACCGACCCGGCCCAGGCTGCAGGCGACGCTGCACCTGCCGACGAAACCGGTGTAGTGCTGGAAGAAGACAACAGCCTGGGCATGGCCCATGACCTGTCGCCGTGGGGCATGTACCAGAACGCTGACGTGGTGGTAAAAGCCGTGATGATCGGCCTGGCCATCGCCTCGATCATCACCTGGACCATCTGGATCGCCAAGGGCTTCGAGCTGCTGGGCGCCAAGCGCCGCCTGCGCACTGAAATCGTCCACCTGAAAAAAGCCACCACCCTCAAGGAAGCCAGCGACAGTGCGATCAAGAAGGGCACCCTGGCCAACCTGCTGGTACACGATGCACTGGAAGAAATGCGCCTGTCGGTCAACACCCGCGAAAAAGAAGGCATCAAGGAGCGCGTCAGCTTCCGCCTCGAACGCCTGGTTGCAGCCTGTGGCCGTAACATGAGCAGCGGCACCGGCGTACTCGCCACCATCGGTTCCACCGCACCGTTTGTCGGCCTGTTCGGCACCGTGTGGGGCATCATGAACAGCTTTATCGGCATCGCCAAAACCCAGACCACCAACCTCGCCGTCGTCGCCCCCGGCATTGCCGAAGCACTGCTGGCAACCGCCCTGGGCCTGGTTGCCGCGATTCCCGCGGTGGTGATCTACAACGTCTTCGCCCGTTCGATTGCCGGCTACAAGGCCCAGGTATCGGACGCGTCGGCAGAAGTCCTGCTGCTGGTCAGCCGCGACCTCGATCACCTGCCTACCGAGCGCAGCTCGCAACCGCACATGGTGAAAGTGGGGTAATCGGCCATGGGCCTGCATTTGAATCAAGGCGACGACGAACTCGTCGAGAACCACGAGATCAACGTCACGCCGTTTATCGACGTAATGCTCGTGCTGCTGATCATCTTCATGGTGGCCGCGCCGCTGGCGACCGTGGATATCAAGGTCGACCTGCCCGCGTCCAGCGCCAAGCCTGCGCCGCGGCCGGAGAAGCCGATTTTCCTCAGCGTCAAGGCAGACCAGCGTCTGTTCCTGGGCGAAGAAGAAGTCAAAGCTGAAACCCTGGGCCCGGTGCTCGACGCCAAGACCCAGGGCAAAAAAGACACGACGATCTTCTTCCAGGCCGACAAAGGCGTGGACTACGGCGACCTGATGAGCGTGATGGATGCGCTGCGCGCAGCCGGCTACCTCAAGGTAGGCCTGGTCGGACTTGAGACGGCAGCCAAGAAATGATCACGACGCGCCACAAACTGACGCGTTATGGCACCAGCCTCGCCGTCGTGCTGGGCGTGCATGCCGTCGCGATCATCATCGCGCTCCAATGGTCCGCGCCGCATCCGGTAACGTTGCCACCGGCGGCCATGGTCATCGACCTGGCGCCGATGCCTGCACCGCCGCCGCCGGCGCCGCCCAAGGTTGTCACGCCGCCGCAGCCGCCTGCCCCCGTGGAAGAATTGCCCCTGCCAAAACTGGCCGAGGCACCTAAACCAACGATCCAGGTGCCCAAGCCGGTCAAGCCAAAACCGAAACCTCAGCCGCCCAAGCCGGTGGAGAAGAAGCCCGAGCCGCCCAAGGAAAAACCTTCCGAAGAGCCGCCGAGCGAATCGCCACAGAACAATGCGCCGGCTGAAAAGTCCGCCCAGCCGGTTCCGGGCCCGTCGCCACAACAGATCGCAGCCAAAGCGTCCTGGGAAGGCACCCTGCTGGCGCACTTGCAGAAGTACAAGAAGTACCCGCCAGGTGCCCAACAGCGCGGCAAGGAAGGCTTGAACCGCCTGCGCTTTGTGGTCGATGCCGAAGGCAACGTGCTGTCCTACGAGTTGGTGGGCCGCTCCGGCAACGCCGATCTGGACCGTGCGACCCTGGACATGATCCGTCGTGCCCAGCCTCTGCCCAAGCCACCGGCCGATATGTTGAAAGGCGGCAGCGTCGAAATCGTCGCGCCGTTCGTTTACAACATCGAGAAGCGCCGCCGGTAAGCGGCAAACGGGAGCTGGCTTGTGTGGGAGCCAGCTCCCACACAAGCCAGCTTCCACATTTGGTTTCATCGTTTCAGCAAAATCCTCGACATTCCCCGCTCAATCCCCATCAAAGTTCTGATAACGTGCGTCTATCGATTGCAGCCGGTATGCTTGGCCCGCAACCTCATGGACGCCCGCTATGACTCTTACAGAATTACGCTACATCGTGACCCTCGCCCAAGAGCAGCACTTCGGCCACGCGGCCGAGCGTTGCCATGTCAGCCAGCCGACGCTGTCGGTGGGTGTGAAAAAGCTTGAAGACGAACTCGGTGTGCTGATTTTCGAGCGCAGCAAGAGCGCCGTGCGCCTCACGCCAGTGGGCGAAGGCATCGTCGCCCAGGCCCAAAAGGTGCTGGAACAAGCCCAAAGCATTCGCGAGCTGGCCCAGGCCGGCAAGAACCAGCTGACCGCGCCACTCAAAGTCGGCGCCATCTACACCGTCGGCCCGTACCTGTTCCCGCACCTGATTCCGCAACTGCACCGCGTTGCGCCGCAGATGCCGCTGTATATCGAAGAAAACTTCACCCACGTACTGCGCGACAAACTGCGCAACGGTGAGCTGGACGCGATCATCATCGCCCTGCCGTTCAACGAAGCAGACGTGCTGACCCTGCCGCTCTACGACGAGCCGTTCTACGTGCTGATGCCTGCCTCCCACCCGTGGACGCAGAAAGACACCATCGACGCCGGCCTGCTCAACGACAAGAGCCTGTTGCTGCTGGGCGAAGGCCACTGCTTCCGCGACCAGGTACTGGAAGCCTGCCCGACCCTGACCAAGGGCAACGACGGCGCCAAACACACCACCGTGGAATCCAGCTCCCTGGAAACCATCCGGCACATGGTCGCGTCCGGCCTGGGCATTTCGATTCTGCCGCTGTCGGCGGTGGACAGCCATCACTACGCTCCCGGCGTGATCGAAGTGCGCCCTCTCACGCCGCCGGTGCCGTTCCGTACCGTGGCGATTGCCTGGCGCGCGAGCTTCCCACGCCCGAAAGCCATTGAGATCCTGGCCGACTCGATCCGCCTGTGCTCGGTGGCCAAGCCGCCTGCTGCGAGCTAAGCAAACGTATGACTGAGCTGTCGCAGGTATCGGTGACGGCACTTAAAGGTGTCGGTGAAGCCATGGCCGAGAAGCTGGCCAAGGTCGGCCTGGAAAACCTCCAGGACGTGCTGTTCCACCTGCCCCTGCGTTATCAGGACCGCACACGCGTGGTGCCCATCGGCCACTTGCGCCCTGGGCAGGATGCGGTGGTCGAAGGCACGGTCAGCGGCGCCGACGTGGTCATGGGCAAGCGCCGCAGTTTAGTCGTGCGCCTGCAGGACGGCACCGGTGGCCTGAGCCTGCGCTTCTACCATTTCAGCAACGCGCAAAAGGACGGCCTCAAGCGTGGCACCCGCGTGCGTTGCTATGGCGAAGCGCGCCCCGGCGCATCGGGCCTGGAGATCTATCACCCGGAATACCGCGCCATCACCGGTGACGAACCTCCACCGGTCGACACCACGCTCACACCGATCTACCCGCTCACTGAAGGCCTGACCCAGCAACGCCTGCGCCAGCTGTGCATGCAGACACTGACGATGCTCGGCCCCAAAAGCCTGCCCGATTGGCTGCCTCTGGAGCTGGCTCGCGACTATCAACTGGCACCGCTGGACGATGCGATCCGCTACCTGCACCACCCGCCAGCCGACGCCGATGTGGATGAGCTCGCACTGGGCCATCACTGGGCTCAGCATCGCCTGGCCTTCGAAGAACTGCTGACGCACCAACTGTCCCAGCAGCGCCTGCGCGAAAGCATGCGCTCTCTGCGCGCGCCGGCGATGCCCAAGGCTACGCGGCTGCCTGCGCAATACCTGGCGAACCTTGGCTTTGCACCCACCGGCGCGCAGCAACGTGTGGGCAATGAAATCGCCTACGACCTCAGCCAGCATGAGCCGATGCTGCGGCTGATCCAGGGCGATGTGGGCGCGGGCAAGACCGTGGTCGCCGCCCTCGCCGCCTTGCAGGCATTGGAAGCCGGTTACCAGGTGGCGTTGATGGCGCCCACTGAAATCCTCGCCGAACAGCACTTCATCACCTTCAAGCGCTGGCTCGAACCCTTGGGCCTGGAAGTGGCGTGGCTGGCCGGCAAGCTCAAGGGCAAGACCCGCGCCGCCGCCCTGGAGCAGATCGCCGGTGGCGCGCCGATGGTGGTGGGCACCCACGCGTTGTTCCAGGACGAAGTGCAGTTCAAGAACCTGGCACTGGTGATCATCGACGAGCAGCACCGCTTCGGCGTGCAGCAGCGTCTCGCGTTACGCCAGAAAGGCGTGGGCGGGCGCATGAACCCGCACCAGTTGATCATGACCGCCACGCCGATCCCGCGCACCCTGGCGATGAGCGCCTACGCCGACCTCGACACCTCGATCCTCGATGAGCTGCCGCCAGGCCGCACCCCGGTCAACACCGTGCTGGTCACCGACACGCGCCGCGTCGAAGTGATCGAGCGCGTGCGCGGCGCCTGCGCCGAAGGCCGTCAGGCTTACTGGGTGTGCACGCTGATCGAAGAGTCCGAAGAACTGACCTGCCAGGCCGCCGAGACCACGTTTGAAGACCTTACCAGCGCCCTGGGCGAGCTGAAGGTCGGGCTGATCCACGGGCGCATGAAGCCTGCGGAAAAAGCTGCGGTGATGGCCGAGTTCAAAGCTGGCAACCTGCAACTGTTGGTGGCCACCACGGTGATTGAAGTCGGCGTGGACGTGCCCAACGCCAGCCTGATGATCATCGAGAACCCCGAACGCCTGGGCCTGGCCCAACTGCACCAATTGCGCGGCCGTGTCGGCCGGGGCAGCGCCGCCAGCCACTGCGTGCTGCTGTACCACCCACCGCTGTCACAGATCGGCCGTCAGCGTCTGGGCATCATGCGCGAAACCAACGACGGTTTTGTCATCGCCGAAAAAGACCTCGAACTGCGCGGCCCCGGTGAAATGCTCGGCACCCGCCAGACCGGCCTGTTGCAATTCAAGGTCGCCGACCTGATGCGTGATGCCGACCTGCTGCCTGCCGTGCGTGATGCGGCGCAAGCGCTGCTGGAGCGTTGGCCCGAGCATGTCAGCCCCTTGCTGGATCGCTGGCTCAGGCATGGGCAGCAATACGGCCAAGTGTGACGCCTGACTCACTTATCCAACCAACAGATGTATCAAGCTGGTTATACTTCGGTGACTGTACGAAATTGGATCAGGCCATGTCAGAAGTCGCCCTCGCCACAGCCCCACTGACCGCCCCACCGGTCATTCGGGCTCTGCTCGCAAAGCTCGCCATCCCTTACACGGAAGTGACCGAACACGCCGGCCTGAATCCCGCACAAAAGGTCCAGGCGGTGCTGCTGGAAGATGCCGTGGGCGCACTCATGGTGCTGTTCCCGCAGAGCCAGCTACTCGACCTCAACCGCCTGGCTGAACTCACCGGCCGCCGCCTCACGGCCGTGTCGCCGGACCGCATCGAGCGCATGCTGGCCAAGCACGACTTGAGCCTGTTGCCGGGCCTGCCGGCGCTGACCAGTTCGCCATGCCTGTATGAAGGCAGCCTGCTCAGCGAGCCAAGCCTGTTGGTGCACTCCGGTGAAGCCGGGCTGCTGCTGGAAATCGCCAGCAGCGATTTCAAGAGCATGCTCACCAAGGCCAGCGCCGGGCACTTCGGCGAGCCGCTGAGCAACATCCGCCCCAACCTCGACCGCCCAAATGATGACCGCGAGGAAATCACCCAGGCGATGCAAGCGTTCACTGCACGCCGAATCCAGCAGCGTCTGGAAGCGACCATCGAAATTCCGCCACTGGCCGACACCGCGCAAAAAATCATCAAGCTGCGCGTGGACCCCAACGCCACCATCGATGACATCACCAGCGTTGTCGAAACCGACCCGGCCCTCGCCGCCCAAGTGGTGAGTTGGGCGGCATCGCCGTACTATGCCTCACCGGGCAAGATTCGTTCAGTGGAAGACGCCATCGTCCGTGTGTTGGGCTTTGATCTGGTGATCAACCTGGCGCTGGGCCTGGCCCTGGGTAAAACCCTGAGCCTGCCAAAGGACCATCCGCACCAGTCCACGCCATACTGGCACCAGTCGATCTACACCGCCGCCGTGATCGAAGGCCTGACCCGCGCCATGCCCCGCGCCCAGCGCCCGGAAGCCGGCCTGACTTACCTGGCAGGCCTGCTGCACAACTTCGGTTACCTGCTGCTGGCCCATGTGTTCCCGCCACACTTCTCGCTGATCTGCCGTCATCTGGAGGTCAACCCGCACCTGTGTCACAGCTATGTCGAGCAGCATCTGCTGGGCATCAGCCGCGAGCAGATCGGCGCCTGGCTGATGCGCTACTGGGACATGCCGGACGAACTGTCCACCGCCCTGCGCTTCCAGCACGACCCGACCTATGACGGGCAATACGCCGAATACCCGAACCTGGTGTGCCTGGCCGTGCGCCTGCTGCGCAGTCGGGGGATTGGCTCCGGGCCGGATGAAGCGATTCCGGATGCGCTGCTTGAGCGTCTGGGCCTAAGCCGGGAAAAGGCTGAGGAAGTGGTCGGCAAAGTACTGGATGCGGAAGTGCTGTTGCGCGAGCTGGCGTCTCAGTTCAGCCAGGGATAAATCTGTCGCCTGCTTCATAGCTTTCGCAGGCAAGCCAACTCCCACAGTTGACCGAGTTCCAACGTTGGAATGCAGTCAACTGTGGGAGCTGGCTTGCCTGCGATGAATCCAACTCGGACTGCCTGAAAGACCTACTTCTTTTTCTTCGGCTTCAAATACTTGGTCAGCCCCTGGAACCAGATCACCAGTGCAGGGTTGCCTTTGATCTGGATCGACTTGTCCTGGATCCCCGTCATGAACGCCAGTTGCTTGTTTTTCGCCTGCATCGTGGCGAAGCCGTAGGCGGCATCCTTAAAGGCAATGGCAAACGCGGGCGACGGGTGAACACCTGAGCGGCTGGTGATGCGCTGGTCTTTGACGATGAAGTGACGGGCAACTTTGCCGTCGAGGGTCTGCAACTGGAACGCCAGGTCTTTGTCACCCAGCTGTTGCTGAAAGGCAGGATTGGTGCGGCTGGCTTTGCCCATCATCAGGCCCAGCACCCACAGCAGAAGACGAAATTTCATGCACACAGCCTCAGTGTATTTATTAAGTGGCCGCAGCAGTGTAACGATTTACCGGCAGAACGCCACCGATCTCGCGCTTTAGCAGGAGATCGGCAGGCGTTTAACGCTTATAGCAACATGTTGCTTATACGTTAGGGCACGGCACTGGCGCCCAGTCGGCCAGGTTCGGATCGCGGCAGGTGCCTTCGATCTGCGCCTTACCGGCGCTGGCGACCTGCTTGCTTTCAGCCTGCTTGGTTTGCACGGTCTGAATGCTCTTCTCGGTGGTCACCGCTTCTTTCGGCACGGTTGGCAGCACCGGTTTTTTGGCGACTTTGGCAGGCGTCTTGCCCTTCTTCGCCGGCACCACCTGCTGCGTCGTGTCGGCCTGGGCCACGGTCACCACGTCAGCACGCTGCACACCCACTTGTTTCAGGTCTTGCTCGTAGGCCTGGGTGTAGTTGTTCAAGTCTTCGCTGGCCTTGCCGTTCACCGCAACGATCAGGTCATTGGACTCTTTCAAGCCAGCCACGATTTCCGCCAGGCGCTTGCGGCCTTCGGTGTCGTTGACGGCCTTGGCCTTGCGGTCGGCCACCAGCTTGGTGAACGCGCTCTGGTAGCACTGCTGGGATGCCTTGGCATACGCGGTGCTGCGGTCGATGTCAGAGGCGCTCTTGTTGAAGTCGGTGGAGTACGACGCGATGCGCTGGTTGTCATCGGTGATCTGCTTCTGACGCTCGGTGTAATAACCTGCTGCGCCACCCGCCAGGGCACCGCCCGCCGCACCGATGGCGGCATTACGGCCGCGCTTTTCGGAGTCGCCGGTCAACGCCCCCAGCAATGCACCGCCGGCTGCGCCCAGGGCGGCACCCGTCACGACCGATTTGGTCATGTTCGAGTCAGTTGCACGCAGGTGCTGCACCGGCTCGTAGCAGTTGGGGTAGTACTCGACCTTGGTGCTCGACGCGACCTTGGAGGCCGGCGACGTGGCGCAACCGGTCAACACGGTGCTGAAACCGGCTGCGATCAGCAGCAGGTGACGCTTGGAAACCGCCTTACGGGAAAAAAGCATAGGTGTGTTCTCTGTTAAGTTTGACTTGCCCAGCACGGCCCACCGCCGACTGAGTCCCTTCCAAGCTCGCCGCACAACCAACGGTCAAGACCGCTGACCGCTCGCTGCGAGCAGTTCCTTCAAGATCGTTGCCGGGTCGGCCCGCTGTTGCTTGCGGTAGTTGCCGACATGGCGAACGAACAGTGTCGCGCGCGTCACCAGGCTCTTGCCGAGCACTGGCTTGCGATCCAACTCTTCCTTGATCCTTTGAAACTGGGCCTGGATCACCGCATCGGTGTAGCGCGTGCCGGTGGCCAGGTTGTCGATGTAAATCGCCACCGCGCCGTCGAGGGCGCTGCGACCATTGGTGATGGCCATGTCGAACAGTTGCGCGCTGGCCTCATCCTTATTGTCTTTGGCCTGTTGGCGGCTCTTCTGCAGGTTGGCCAGGCGGATGTTGTAATTGCTGATGGTCTCGGCCACCAACGCGGCCGACTGGATCAGGTTGCCCGCGGCTTCCTCGCGCTGCTGGGCGATCAACGAGACGTTGCGTTTCAGCTCTTCGTTGACCAGGCCGAGTTCGGCTTGCAGTTTTGGGTCGACACTGGCGGCGATGATGCTGTCCAGGCGCTTGGTCGGGTCCTGAGCGTCATCGATGGCGTCAGTCAGCGAAGCCAGGCGGCCTTCTTTCTGCCACTGGGCGAACAGCTCCTTGTAGCGCGAGCGCGGCGCCGACAACGCGCCGATCGCTACGCGAAAACCGGTGGTTTCGTTGCTTTGCTCGGTGCCGTCAGCAGCGAATAACGGGTACTCGCGGCGCATACCGGTAAACAGCGTGCCCTCACCTTCCAGGTAATTGCCGCCCTTGACCACGAAGCCACCGTAGGTGCCCTGACGGCGCCCGGCGTGCACCAGCTGGAAGGATTCCTGGACCATTTCCGCTGCGTTGCCGATCACATCGAACAGGCCGATAGGGTTGGGCAATTTGGTGCCGATGGGCATCAAGCGCGCTGCCTGGCCAGTGCCGCCAGCGACCTGGTTGAACACTGCGTAGTCACCCAGCGGGCCATCGCTTTCGCTGCCTTCGACGCGGCGCGGGAACAGCCGCCCTTCCAGTTCCTGACGGCTCACCGCCTGGCCACCGCGTGCGGCGTATTCCCATTCCACTTCGGTGGGCAGGCGCACAAAACCCAGGCCGCCGTCGTCGGCCGAAGAGCCGCGGCCACTCACCGGCAGCAGCTCACGGTGGTACTTCATCAGCCAGGCGCTGTACACCGCCGAAAAACGCTCCGCTTCAAAGCGCGACAACTTCACCTTGGGCAGGCGCGCAGCCATGCCAGTCGGTGCATCACACGCAGGTGCGGGCTCGCCGCTGGCCAGCGACTGTGCCTGGGACATCACCTGCGCATACTGGCGGGCGGTCACTTCGTACTTACCGATGAAATACAGCATCGGCTTGAGCGGCGTCTTGGCGTCGGTTTTCGGCATCAACGGCGCGATGACTGTGTTCCAGTCCTTGGGCAAATCCTTGAGCGTGAACTGGCCGTTGATAAAGTCGCGACGGTAGCCGGAAATAAACGACTGCTGATAACCCGCTTCGCCCTCGGCAAAGGGATAGCCGAGGCTGATTTCGCGGTCATCCAGCGTGCCTTGGGCCAACACGTAGGCGTAGCGGAACACCATGTTGCCTTCGCAGGGCAGCGGCAGGCTCACGTCATCCGGCAATGGTTTAGGGTTATCGAGTTTGTCACTCGCTTCATCGGCCCAGGCCAATGAGACCAGGCTCAGCGCCACACAGGCGCCCAGTAACTTATACATCTCTGATTCCTTCAGAAGCCTGGATACGCGCCACTCGCCAACCGCCACAGGCCGCCGCCACGGCGCTGACGCCGAGGATTGCGACCAGGGCCAGGGCGTAGTGACGCGCCAACAGGTGACTGGCGTACTCGCCCGCCCCCTGCACAAATAGTTTATTCAAAGCGGCCTCGGCCAGGCCATACAGCCCGGCGCTCAGCACGGCGGCATACCCTGCGCTGTACAGCGCCTGCAACACCACAAACAACAACAGTGCGCCGGTGGAAAACCCCAACAGGCGCAGCACCGACAATTCCCGCCGCTTGCGCGCGACCGCCGCCAGCGCCCCGGCGAAGATCGCTGCAAACGCGCCAACCAAGGCCAGCCCGGCAATAATCCAGAATACCAACGACAGGTTGCGACTCAACGACTGCACCTGGGCGATGGTCTGTGCCTGGGTCGACACCAACAGATTCTGCCCGGCGAAATACACCCGCAGCGGCTCCACATCAGTCAGGGTGCGCGCGTAAAGACGAAACGCCGGGTACACACGCTGCTCGCTCACCCCGACCGCATCCCCGTCCCAGCCCAACGCCGGTACGGCACGGCCATCGCGGTAATCTTCCGCCGCTTCCAGCAAACCCAAATCAGCAAACAAGCCGTCACGGGCGAAGGCTTCCAACGGCAACACCGCCAGCACTTGCAAGCGTGTGCGCTGGGCCTCGACACGCCCCGCCACTTGCCGCGCAAAGCGGGTTTCCAGCCAATCCCCAGGCCGCGCCGCAAGCTTTTCGGCAGCGGTGTGGCTCAGCACGATCTGGTCCAGGCCCTTGGGCATCGGTAAACCGCTGAGCAAGGGATCACCCGCCGCCGTCGGCAGCATTTCCAACGCCAGCGTGCCCACCTGCGCGGTCGCCGCAATTTGCCGAGTACGCGGCACGGCAAAGGCCACATCGCTGCGCCGGCCCAACTGCCGAATAAATTCGCTGCTGAATCGCCCACCGCCCAATGGGATAATTTCACGGGTGGCCGGATCGGTCTCCAAGCGTTCGGTCAAACTGCCAACCAGTCCAAATTTCAGGCCGAATAACACCAGCAGCGGTGCGATCACCGCCACCAGCGCCAGCACCGAACAGGCCGACAGCCAGGCGTCATTGCGGTAATCCTGCCAGGCCAGCGAGGCCACCACGCCGATGCGCATCAGCACACCTCCCCGAGCGTGGCCGTGACGCCGCCGTCAGGGTCGCGGCGGCAACCGATGCGCCGTACCTGCAAGCCGCTGGCGCGGGCCAGGGGTTCGTCATGGGTGGCGATCACGCAGGCGGCACGGTGTTCGCGGGCCTGGGCCAGCAGCACCTGCATCACGCGCTCGGCATTCAGCGGGTCCAGCGACGCGGTCGGCTCATCCGCCAGCACCAGCTGCGGCGCATGGGCCAGGGCACGGGCGCAACTCACGCGCTGGCGTTGGCCTACCGACAGGTCCGCCGGCTTCTTCGCCAACTGGTCACTGATCTCCAGCTGCCCCGCCAGGCGCGCCACGCTGCCGTCATCTTTCAAACCCAGCAATTGCCGCGACAAGGCGATATTGCTGCGCACATCGAGAAAACCCAGCAGGCCGCCGGTTTGCAGCACATAACCCAAGTGCCGGCTGCGCAGCGCAGCCAGGGTAGATTGCTGATCGGCACGCCATAGCCCGCCGATATCGGTGTTGTCGAATTCAAACTGGCCGGCCTGATCCGGCGCCAACACCAGCGCGAGCAAATCCAGCAACGTGCTTTTGCCGCAGCCACTGGGCCCGACAATCGCCAATTGCTCACCGCCACGCAGCTGCAAAGCCGGAATTACCAGGCTGTAACGCTGGCTCCCCGTGCCCCGGCTTTTGTGCACCGCGCTCAAGTTCAGCATTACGGCAGCGTCGACAACGGCACGCGGTACAACGCATCGCCCGGCTCGGCATCGCCGAAACGGACCCAGTTGGCCACGTCATTGTGGAAGGTTTCGTAGAGGCGGATTTTCGAATCCAGCTCGTCGATAAAGTCTTCCTGCTCGGCCACACTCAGCGACAACCACAAGTCCTGGGTCATGTTCAGCGACTTGCTGCGGTACGGCAGGCCTTCCAGGTACTCACCGAGCAGGCCGCCATCGGCCAGGTTACCGCCCTTGCGCAGGGCCTGCGGGTCACGGCTCATATAGGCCGAAGCGCTGGCAATTTCCTGGAAGAAATCCTTGGGTGAGGTTTGGGTTTTGCGCGCGGCATCCACGATCAGTTTCAGCGATTGCTGCAGGTCGTTGAGCTGCAATTTGGTGAGCATCACGCACACCTGGAACGCCGGCAGCGCCGGGTTGGTCAGGTCACGATCGGCGGTCCAGGCGCTGACCAGTTGCGGCGCCTGGCTCGCGGTTTTACGGCCGAGGAAGTCCATGTGCATGGCGTAGCCGACTGCTGCGGATTTGTCCGCCAGGCTCGGCGCGCTGCTCAGCAGCGGCACCGGTTGTGGCGTGTCGCTGCGGACCTGGTGCACCAGGTTGGCGAACACTGTGCCAATCTCATCAACCCGCTCGCCCAGCTTGTGCACATCACCACCGGGCACCGGTGTGTAGAGGTCGCCGATCTGCGGGTTGGCGTCGGCGGTGAGCACGCGGTACTGGGTTTCGGCACCGGCGTGGGTTTTCTTGCCGGCATCGGTGCGCAGGTGCAGGGCGTAAATCTTGATCTGCTTGCCGAGTGCCGCCTGACGCACTTCGGCTTCGTTCATCTGGGTGGCGGCGAATGGGTCGTTCTTGCGCAGCGCGCCGGCATCGGTGACCAGCAAAATGATGCGCCCGCCGTAGCCGGTCCAGTCCATGCCATCGACCGCCTGCATCACCCCGGCAAAAGCGTCCTCGTTGAACGAGTGGCTGGACACCGTGGACGCTTTGACCTGGCGCGCCATGTCGAGGAAGCGCTGCGGGTCGCGGCCCTGGTCCAGGGTGATAAGCGTCTTGGCGACGTATTCCAAACCGGGGGTTTTCTTGATGCTGTTGCGAAACCCCACCAGCCCGAAGCTCACGCTATCAAGCTCGCCGCGCTCGGCAATGCGGGTTTGCAACTCATGCACCACATCGCGAACCTGGTCGATGTAAGGCTGCATCGAAACCGTCGTGTCGACCACCAACACCACCGCCGTGCGGAAAGCGTCTGCAGCGATCGCTTTGGTAGCCGGCTTGGCCGCCGCGCTGCCCGGGTCGATGGATGCCACATTGAGCAACTGCACCGGCTGGCCGTTTTCGTCGAAGCTCTCTTTGGAGTCAAAAATCGGCAGCAGGTAAAACTGGTTTTGCGGCACGGCGCTGGCCGTCGGCTCAAGCGCCAGCACCTGTTGATTGTCTTCGCGGTTCTTCTGCGCCTTGGCCAACACGTTTTTGGCGGCGGCGGGATCAGCCAACAGCTTTTCCACCTCAGCCGATTGGCGCAGGAACATCACCGGCGCCCGGCCCGAGCGCTCGGTGAACTTGAGCACCAGGCTTTGCTTCCAGTCGCTGACTTGAGCGGCGGGCAACCACCCATCGCTGCGCCCATCGGTTGCGGCGCCGACACGCACCCACGGGCTGCCGTCGATGTCTTTGCGCTGGTAAACATAGAGCACCGAAAACGCCGGCAGGGCTTCGTCTGCTGCACCACCGGCATCATGGGAGAGCTTGGCGCCCGGCTTGCTGAGCACGCGCTGGAACAAGGTCTTTTTGCCCGCCATCAGCAACGGCCGCTGGCCACCATCCGCCTCAGCCACTACCGGCTTTACCTCCGGCGGTGGTGAGGTCTTGGGCACCACGGCGACAGGCGGTTTGGCAGGTTCATCGCTGCCGCTCAGCCACCAGTAACTGGCGCCACCAATGGCCAGTGCCACCGCCACGGCCACGGCGGCCAGGGCCAGCACCGGGCCACGGCGCTGTTCGGACACGGCGCGTTGTTGCGTCGGCGTCACCACCGGCTGACGCACCGGTTGCGGCTGGGGTTTTTCGGTCGGAATCTCGATGGACACCGGCGTCATTCCGGCCAAGTCAAAACTCAGCGGAATCGGTAACGGCCGTACCAGCGTGGCTTCCGCAGAGTCTGCGGGCAGTTGGTCCAGCGCGCGCAGCAACGCCGCCGCATCCGGAAAACGCTCGGCCGGGTCTTTGGCCAACAGCTTGCGCAGCACGTCCTGATAACGGCCATGGTGCACCGGCAGTTCCGGCAGCGGCTCGGTCAGATGGGCCAGCGCAGTGGACAGCGCATCAGTGCCGTTATACGGCAGCTTGCCAACCAGAATTTCGTAGAGCACCACGCCCAACGCATACAGGTCGGCGCGGCCATCGATCTCCTGGCCTCGCGCCTGCTCCGGGCTCATGTAGCTCGGCGTGCCCACGGCAAAGCCGGCTTGAGTGAACTGGGTGCGAT
The DNA here is from genome assembly GCF_030687515.1 of Pseudomonas sp. FP2338. Lineage (NCBI taxonomy): Bacteria > Pseudomonadati > Pseudomonadota > Gammaproteobacteria > Pseudomonadales > Pseudomonadaceae > Pseudomonas > Pseudomonas sp. FP2338. The sequence goes on from NZ_CP117436.1 coordinate 6,314,322, forward strand.
CGTCCAGGGACTTGGCGATGCCGAAGTCCGACAGTACGGCGGTGCCGTCAGCGCGAAACAGAATGTTCGCCGGTTTGACGTCGCGGTGTACCAAACCCTGCGCATGCGCATAGCCCAACGCCGAAGCGATCTGGCGAATCAGCGTCACGCCCTGCTCCGGCGTCAGGCCGGCGGCGATGCGCTCTTTGAGTGTGCCATTGGGCAGGTATTCCATGGCCATGTAGTACAGCTCACCGACGTTGCCGATGTCATGGATGGTCACCGTGTGCGGATGCGACAGGCGCGCCAGGGTCTTGCCCTCGCGCAGGAAGCGCTCGCAGAAGCTCGGGTCGGCCGCCAGCGCCGCGGCCATCACCTTCAAGGCCACCTTGCGCTCCAGCGAGCGCTGGGTCGCCAGGTACACGCTGGCCATGGCGCCTTCGCCGATCTCGCCTTCGATGTCGTAGCCCGGGATCACAATGTTCATGGCGAGACCTTCACGACAATGGCAGTGATATTGTCCGGCGCGCCGCGATTGAGCCCCAGATGCACCAGGCTGCGCACGATTTCATCCGGCGCATCATGGCCCAGCACTTCGCGGATCTCATGGTCTTCGACGGTCTTGTTGAGACCATCGCTGCACAGCAGGTAGCTGTCGCCGGGGGAAATCAACAGGTCAGCCACCGCCACTTCCAGCTGGGCCTCCACGCCCACCGCGCGGGTGACGATATTGGCACGGGGATGCACGCGCGCGTCGGCTTCGCTGAGCAGGCCGCTGTCTTGCAGGTCCTGCACGTAGCTGTGGTCACGGGAAATGCTCTCCAACTGCCCCTCGCGCAGGCGGTACAGGCGACTGTCGCCGGCCCATAAACACACGCCACGCAGGCCACGTGCGGCAAGCACCACCACAGTGCTGCCCATCATGCTCACGCCACGGTTAGCGGTTTCTTCGCGCACCGTGGCGTTGATGCGGATCAGGTCATTGCGCAAGGCCGCCGAGTATTCATCCAGTGAGCGCCCCACCGGCACGTTGCGCAGGCTGTCGACAATCAAACTACTGACGTAATCGCCCGCCGCATGCCCGCCCATGCCATCGGCCACGACCCACAGGCGGTTTTCCGGCAGGTCCAGGCACGCGTCTTCATTGACCTGACGCACCATGCCCACATGGCTTTTGCTCGCGGATTTAAACGTCGCCCCCATCTACACCACACCTTCTTGTCCGAGCAAAAACTGCGCAAAATCGCCGGCAGCCGGCAAACCCTGGCACCGCAATAAACCGGGTGAAATACGTTGTGAGCCACGGCCCCACCACAGGCTGGCACCTTCACAGGCCTGCTCGGCCAGTGCAGTCATGCGGCTGTGGGGCACAGTGGCGGCGACCCGTTGCAGGCCCGCGAAGCGACTGTCGACCGCGCGTTGCTCACTGGCCGGAATGCCCAGGCTGTCGACGCCATCGTTGAAACGTTCAAACGTGGCGCCAGTATCCAGGGTGCTGAGCAACAGCTCTTCAGCCTGCTCAAACCACGTATCCGGGCCGCCCACCAATGACGCCGGGTTAGTGTCGTGATCAAGCAATGCCACCACGGCCAACGGGAAATAGCGCCCGACCCGATCAATGCTCGGCATCACCACGCCTGTCGCCGCGTCCGGCCCGCACACGCCCGGTGCCAGCACAAAACGCCACAACGGGCTGACCAGATAAACGTTGAGCCAATCGCCGCCCAGGCTGTTCTGGCTGGCGAGCAAACCGGCGGCCAGCCAGCTGTCCCACGGGCCGATAAAACTCTGGGGCAAGGCGCGGCTGACAAAGTCACCGCGGCTGGCCAACTTGCCGTAGAAGCCCAGCGTGGTCATAACCGCTCCGGCAGGCTGAAGCCACTGAGTACGCGGCTCTTGAACGGGTTGAAGGCGCTGTTGGCGCGCAACTCGTAGGCGATGCTCGCGCCATCAACCCGCAAACGCAGGTTGAAACGGTCCGGCGAGTTGCCGGCACTCAGGTCCGATTGTTCCAGCAGGCGGAACCACGCCCATGGGCCGTCCAGGGTCACGCCGGAACGGCCACTGGCTGACGGCGGCATGATCGAAATACGCACCACGCCAATGCTGCCGGGGTTGGGCCATTGCATCGCCACCGGGCGGCTTGGGCCGTGGTCGTAGCTCAGTTGCTGGCCGTCGAGGTCAAGCAGAAACTGGGTGATAGTCGGGTCCATCGACACCGGCTTGAGCTCGAAACGCACGATCGGCTGGGTGCCCCCCGATCTGAAGAACGCGTCACGAATAGCCGCCGCACGCTGGAAGGTTTGCAGCACGCCCGGTGCAATCCCGAGCTTTTGCGCCGCGCCCGGCTGCCAGCGCCAGGTCTGCGCGGACGTATCCACGTAAGGCTGCAGGTATTTGCGGAAGTAGTTATCCATCACCCCGCCCACGCCGAAGAACTGGCCGAAATCATCCAAAGTGGCATCCCGCGCGCTGCCCGGCGACATCGGATAACGCCCCGCCAGAGACTGGCGATACACGTTGACCACTTCACTCATCCACGCCGCATTCAGCTGGTTACGCACCCCGCCCATCATGCTGTTGGTGGTGGAGTTGACCACCGACTTGACCATGCCCTGCACCAGCGGGGGCTGGCGTTCGGCATTCAAACTGACCCGCGTGGCCGCAGCCGCCGCCTGGTTCTTGGCCTCGCCGAGCAAGGCGTCGCCACTGGCGCCGACCATGGCGCTGACTTGCACATACAGCGCGTTCATGTCCGCCAGCAGGCCGTCGATGGCCGCCGATTCGCCTTCGTTTTTGCTGACGATGCTATTGAGTTCGGCAAAGTGCGCGGTCACCGGATCGTCCGCCGCTTGCGGTGCATTAGCGCTTGGTTGCTCCTGGCCGAGCAGGCTGCCGAGGCGCTCTTTGAGCTTGTCGACGCCGCCTTCCACCGGCACGCCTTTGGCGGCCAATTGGCGTTCTTCAGCTTGCAGGTCGGTCTCTTTGGCTACGGCTACCAGCAGCTTTTTCAGCGGCGAAGTGGGGCCGGAAATCACCCGCAGCACATCGGCCGCCTGGGCCACGCTGGTGATCGGCACAAAGTCGATGTCCGCGAGCAAGGCGTCCCATTGGCGCTGGTAGTCCTGGAAGTACAGGCGGCGCACGTCGGCCGCCAGGCTTACCACGTTCTGTTGATCGGCCTGTTCACGGCCCAGTACCCATTGCTCTTCGGCCAGGGTGCCGGTCTGGTTCAGACTGCTGAGCAGGAAGGCCTGACGATAGCCTTTGGCAGTGAAGAACCCACTCAACGGCTCGCCCAACGGCTTGCCGCTTTTACGGCTGAACACCAGCGCGGCATCGCGGCCGGCGGCTTCGTTGAGGCGAAAGTCGGGGATGCCCTCGGGCAGCTTCTGGCGCTTGACCCGGTCGTACACGCGTTGCGCCACCGGCAACTGTTGCAGCTGGCGACGCAGGTCATCGATCAGGCGTGGGTCCAGCCGCGCGTTCGGCGGGTGGCGGTCGAACAGCGCCTGCAAGTGCCCGGTCAGCGCCTGGCGCTGATCGGCCGGCAGGTCACGCGGCAGGTTGCGGTCCCAATCCAGGGCGACCCAGGCCTTGATGAAGTCCGGGTCGTAGTGCTCGTTGTCGGCGAGCATCAGGTAGGCCTTGAGGCCTTCATAGAGGAAGTCGGAATTGCCGCCACCATGCAGTTGCTCTTCGATGCGCGTGACCAGGCGTGGCGCGAATACCGCGATCAACAGCTTGCGGTAGACGCTGGCAGATTCGGCTTCAAGCATATCGCCCTGATACAGGCCCAGGCCTTCGGACCAGCTCGGCGAGTCGCCCGCGAGGTTCTTCACCGCGTTGAGCAGCGGCAACACTGCCAGCACTTCACGCTGCGCCGGGCTGAGGTTCTGTACGGTCTGGCCCAGCGGCGCAACCTTCTGATCAACCTGGGCGATATACGCCTGGTTGGCGCGATAACTTACCCACCACAGGCCACTGACCACCACCACCAAGGCGACGGTAGCTGCCAGCACACCGCGTGCAATCCACTTGCGGCGGCGCTCGACTTTCGGGTTCACACCCACCAACCCACGCTCGGCGAACGCTACGGCGGTGAACAACTTTTCGATGAAATAACTGCGCCCGGTGCCGCTCTGTCGCGCCAGGTGCTGGCGGTCCAGGTTCATGCTCTGGGCCATGGCGCCGATCAGGCGATCAATCGGGCTGCCTTCCTGAGTGCCGCTGGTGAAGTACACACCGCGCAGCAACACCCGCTCTTCGAAGGCGTTGGGTTTGAACACGCCTTCGAGGAAGCTTTGCAGGCAATCTTTCAACGCGCCGAACTGCTGCGGGAAACCGTAGATCAGGTCACGCCGCGCCGGGTCACGCTCCTGTTGCAGGCGTTCCACCAGCCGTTCGTTCAGGCGCTGCTCAAGACCGGCAAACTCGCTTTGCAGATGGGCCAGTGGGCTGTCGCTGTTTTTGCCGTCGTCCAGGGCGAAGGTCATGCCCCATACCTGGGTGCGGTCTTCCTTGCTCAGGTTGTCGAAGAACTCCATGAAACCCGGCACCAGGTCGAGCTTGGTCAGCATCAGGTAGATCGGGAATCGCACACCCAGTTGGGTGTACAGCTCCTGGATCCGCAGGCGAATTGCGGCCGCATGGGCGGCGCGTTCGGCATCCGTACCGAGCAGCAGATCCGAGAGGCTGATGGCGATAAACGCACCATCAATCGGGCGACGCGAACGCTGCTTTTTCAGCAGATCGAGAAAGCCCAACCACGCGGCTTTATCCACTGTGGAGTTGCTGTCCTGGGTGGTGTAGCGGCCGGCGGTATCAAGCAAAACGGCCTGGTCGGTAAACCACCAATCACAATTGCGCGTACCGCCAACACCGCGCACGGCACCGGCGCCCAACTGCGCAGCGAGTGGAAAGTGCAGGCCGGAATTGACCAGCGCGGTGGTCTTGCCCGAACCCGGCGGGCCGATGATCACGTACCACGGCAGCTCATAGAGATTGCGGCGCTCATCACCGCCGAGCTTGGCCTTTTTCAGCAATGCCAGGGCTTCGTCCATGCGCTGGCGCAGGGCGGACAACTCTTCGGCGGTGGCGACGCTGTTGGGGTCGGCCGGGGTTTCGGCGGCGAGGCTGCGCATCACTTCGGCGGCCTGGCGGCGCGCCTGGATAATGCGCACTACGCGGTAGGCGATCCACAGCGCAAACACCAGGATGATCAGCGCCCAGCGCCGCCCTTCCGGCATCAGCACATCGAGCAACGGCCCCACAAACCAGATGATCAGGCTCAGGGCAATCAGGCCCAGTACGGGGATCACCCAGCGAATCATAAAACTGAAAAACGCCTTCACTCGACGCCCTCCGCCAATACGGTGATTTCAACCCGACGATTACGGGCACGGCCTTCGGCAGTAGCGTTGGTCGCCACCGGCTCGGTGTCGCTGCGGCCTTCGGCGCTGAAGCGATCCGCCTGGCCAGTCTTGGCCGCCAGGATGTCCAGCACCGACTTGGCCCGCGCTTCGGACAATGCCCAGTTGGACGGGAAGCGCAACGTGGCAATCGGGCGGTTGTCGCTGTGGCCGGTCACGCGGACCTGCCCCTTGACCTTGCGGATGGCGTCAGCGATGCGCAGCATCAGCGGCTCGAAGTCATCGCGGATGCTGGAGCTGGCAGACGCGAACAGTTCATCGCCGCGAATCGTCACCACGGAACGGTCGACCTTGTCTTCTACCGCCACGCGGCCCGCCTTGATGTCTTCCACCAGGAAGCCGGCCAGACGCGGCCGCTCGATGACTTTAGGTTGCGCCACCGGGCGGTCGATGGCCTGCACCGGAATCTCGCCCAGGGCATGGATATTCTTGAACACCGGTTCCGCATCCGACGCCAGCTTCATGCGCAAGCCAAACAGCAATGCCAGCAGCAACGCCAGGCCGATGGCCACGGCGATCCACGGCGGCATGAATTGCGCCAGGCGATCACGCGCCACGGTCACGCCACGCCAATGCGGCGACAGCTCGCGCTCATGCTCGCCACGCGCACTGCGAATCGCTGCGGCGGTGCGTTCACGCAAGGCTTCCAACTGGCTGCGGCCGTCATTCATCACGCGGTAGCGGCCTTCAAAACCCAGGCACATGCACAGGTACAGCAACTCCAGCAGGTACAACCGCTCGCGTGGGCTTTGCAGGCAATGGTCGAGCAACTGGAAGACCTTTTCGCCGCCCCAGGCTTCGTTGTGCACGGTGATCAACAAGCTCTGCTTGCCCCAGTCACTGGCACTGCCCCATGGCGTGCTGAGCACGGCTTCATCGAGCGCCGTACACAGCGCGTAACGCGCCAGCAGCACTTCGTTGCGCGCCACACCGGCGGCTTCGGCGCGCTCTTCGAACTGGCGCAGGTAGGCCAGCAACTGCGCACGCAGGCTGGCAGGTGCGGGGTGCGCGATGGTGTTGCGTAGCCGTGTCAGCAACGCCAACAGCGGGCCGGCTGCGCTTTCCAGCGGGTTGAGGCCCTGGCTTTTGCCGGTGAGGATCGGCGCGGCCGGCATCGACAAAGGCGCCGGCTCTGCACGTGCTGGAGCAGGCTCCCGGCCACCCGGGCGCGGCATGAACTGGGTGCGGTCATCATCATTGGGATGCATCGCGGATTATCCTCGGATCGCCCAGAAGGCCAGGTTCAAGCCCGGGAACTGCCCGGCGATATGGAAGGCAAACCCGCCGGAGTTGTTCAGTTGCTGCCAGTGCTCGCTGCCACGGTCCAGCTCGTAATAGGTGCTGCCTGCGTGGTACGGGATCTGGCGTGGCGCAACCGGCAACGGCAGCAGGCCGATACCTGGCAATTGCAGGTTGACCATGTCGCGGATGTGCTCCACCGAGCCGACTTTGCTCTGCTGGCCGAAGCGTGCGCGCAAGGTTTCGCCGGGCACGTCGGCACGGACCACGAGGATGAAACTGGCGCTGTCGAGCAGGGTTTTGTCGGCGAGCATGGCCACGTGGATACCGTAGGCTTTTTCCACAATAGGGATCGGCGTGGCTTTGCTGTCGATCAGCATCGACAAGGCTTCACGCAACGCTGCCATCACCGGGGCAAAGCTCAGGGCCAGGTCATCATGTTGGTATTGCGGGTATTCCTGCGGGCGCCGGCCCGTGGTGGAAAACGTGGCGAACTCTCCCGCCAGGCTGACCAGCTCGCTGAAAAACCGCTCAGGGTGCAGCGGGCTTAACTGGCTCAGATGCTGGATCAGCGGCTGCGCCCGGTTGACCAATTGCAGCAGCATGAAGTCGGCAATTTCCGAAGCACCACCCGCACCCGAGGCGACCACGCGGCCCGCCAGGGCTTCGCCGCGCTGGTGCAACAGGCCGAGCAGTTCGCTGCGAAAGGCAGTCAGTGGTTTGCTCGCGGCCACGTCCAGCACCGGTGGGATATACGTGTCGTCGAGTACCAGTGCGCGGTCGGCGCGCTTTTCCTTGATGCGCACCAGGCCAATGGCGGCGTAGTCACTGATGCCATCCTGCGCGGTCAACAGGCGCAGCGCTCGGGAACCCACGGCCACGGGTGCGCGGTTTTCAAACGGCGCGTTATCGTCGCGCACTTCGCGCACCTGGCTGACGTAGCGCGCCGCTTCCAGCGCTTCGCCTTCATCCACCGTGTCTCGCGCACCGGCGCGCTTGAGCGGCAAGGCCAGGTACACCAGGCCGTCGCGCAGGTTGTCGTCGATATTCAGCGGGCTCGGCGCCAAGTCGTCCTGGGGAATATTGAACGGCGTGCCGTCGGGCAACAGGCCACGCGCCGACACGATCGCCAGCTTGCCCTGGGCCAGCAGGCCCTGGTCAATAAGCAACTCGGAAAAGCCCCAGGCACCGGCGGACAACGGGCGGCTGCGCGCGTCGATGAGGTTTTCCAGGTAACGGTCATGCTGCTGGAAGTGCTGCGTTCCGATGAACATGCCTTCCGACCAGACCACGCGATTGTTCCAGGACATGGGGGCTCCGAGGGTTTCTTATTGGGCAGGGCTGGATGGGGGAACCACGACGTCGGCGCGTACGGCACGCACATCGAGGCTGATCTGATATTCGGTATATTGGCGCGCCGGAACAGTGAGCACCGTGCGCCATTGCGCGCGGTCCAGCTCGCGATAGCCCACCAACAAGCCGATCTGGCGTGTGGAGGGGTCAAGGTCGCGCTGGATGCTCAGTTGCTGGCCGGGCTGGATCATCACTTCATCCTGGTCCAGCAGGTCCAGGCCAAGGGTGGATTGCGCGCGATCGGCCAAGGCGAAGTAGTCGGAGCGACTGAAGGTGGCGGCGTTTTTCAGTTCGAAAATGCGCACTCGTACCGGAGCGGCCTGGCCGTTGGCGCCGGGGTTTAGCCCGGCAATGGCGTGAAAGTGCAGCTCGACGGCGGCAGTGCCCGCCTCGGCTTCAGTGGCAGCCTCGGGTTTGACCGCGTCCTTGGCACACGCCGTCAGCATCAGCGCGGTGGCGGCTGCGAGTAAAAACCTGGGAATCATCCTGCGTCCTCAATGACGTACTTAGCTATCCGTTTTATCCATTATTGCGGCGCGTTTTAGTGTCGCTGTCGTGCGCTGTGTTCTTCGTATGCCCGGCTGAATTCGCGACCGAACAGGTCCTGGAAATCTTCCTGGGCCTCACGGGAAATATTGCTGTAGAGCTCGGTGAATTGCTGCCAGTACTGCGCCTGGCGCGAACCGTTGAACAGGCTCGATAGCCCGGCGGGCTTGCCCATGCGCTCTTCCAGCTGTGCCGGTTCAAAACGCGTGAGCAGGTGTTTGATCGCCGCTTCCACACCGGCCATCACCGCCAGTTGGTGGGCACGCAGGTCGTCGAAACTGTCGCGCACGGCAACGTCCGGCGCCATAAACGCTTGGTTGCCATGACGAAGCAGCAGCAGTAAGGCTTCGTCAGCATTCGGCGCAAATTTCAACGGGTTGTTTTCAGCCGGCTGGATCATCGTCTGCTGCATGCGGAACTCGCCCTTGAGGCTGGCGCGGGCACGCAACACGTCGATCAGGCCTTCGACCATCAGGCGGTAGCTGCGGCCGATGCTTTCCATTTGTGCTTCGGCTTGAGCCTTGTCGAGGCGCAATTGGTCCAGCCCCGCGCCGCGCAGGAAAGCCTGGAGCAGGTCGGGCTGCGAGGAAATGTCCGGGGCGGCCGGCTGCATGATTGGCGCGAGGGGCGGTTCAACGGGTGCAACCGGCTGAGGAGTTGCTACGACTGGCGCTGGCGTGTCGCCAAACAAGTCCCAATCTTCGGGAATCACCGAGCCTGACACTGCGGGCTTTTCGACCACAGGCACCGCGACCGGCGTTGGCGGACGAAAATCGTGCTGCTCGCTGGGTACGTGGTCCGCCACGGTTGGCGGCGGCACGGTGGTCGGAGTGAGGAAGTCGAACAGGTCCGGCAGCGTGTCCATCGACGAGGCGCCCTGGAACTGCGGCGCGATCACAGGCGCAGATACAGGTGCAGGCTTGTTCGCCACTGCGCCCATCAGCGCTTCAAAACTGTTCGGCGAATCGCCGCTGAACGGCTGGCTATCAAGCGCCTGCACGTTGAAGTCGATACGCGCCTGGATCTCGTAATCGCCGATGCGGATCAACTCGCCATCTTGCAACGGCTCGCTGTTACCTCTACGCATTCGGATGCCGGCGTTAACCAGCTCCACTCCGTTTGTGCTGTTATCGGTCAGATAGTAACGGCCATCTTTGTATTGAATAACGCAATGTTGCGAGGAGACTAACCGCTCTGGATCAGGCAATACCCAGTCATTGTCGGAATTGCGGCCAATAGCCATCAGCCCCTGATCCATGGACTTTTCAGAGCATTGCCCAGGGGTAATCTTGTGATAACTAGTGATAGTCAAACACAGCGACATCTTGCCTCCTTGCTGATACATCGCGCGCGGTCTATTCCAAGGGAGGGCGTTTCCCGTAAGCGCCCTGCCAAGTCGTGCAACCGACCGTAAAATCTGCTTTTGTCAGCATGATCGCTGATCTTAACCGGCTTCTGTGACAAAAATCCTGTCTTGGGCCGCCGTCAGACCCGTCAGTCGCGCAGTGTGTTAAACACCGCACATCTGTCACAGAGGGCGAGTAGCTTACCTTGACAACGCGTAACTACTACACCAAAAATGCACAACTTCTTGAACATAAGTGATGGCACCATAGTGGCACACTGAGTATATGACCAAGAAAACATGCAAAGTTCATAGCGTAACTAATGCATGCATTGCCCGCCGTCTAACGGGCTGATAAGGAGATCGAATCAAGTGGATGTGCCGTTGCTGCTCGCCGCCGTTTCCGCGACTTCGCCCTGTGGTGAAGACCTGGAATATGACGCGCAATTCCTTCAACTGGAACGTGACGCCAAGGGCCAACCCGAGCGCAGCATGGGCGACTCGATCCTGCCCGCCGAACCACCGCAATGGCGCAGCATCCAGCAGCAAAGCCTCGACTTGTTGCAACGCAGCAAAGACCTGCGCATCACCCATTTCCTGTTGCAAAGCTCCCTCGCCCTCCAGGGTGTGGCCGGGCTTGCCGAAGTCCTTACGTTGATCAACGCGCTGCTGCGCGAATACTGGGCCGACCTGTACCCGCGCCTGGATGCCGACGACGATAACGACCCCACCGTACGCATCAACGCCCTGTCCGGCTTGACCAGCGACGCGACCATTCGCCTGCTGCGCGAGAGCATCCTCACGCGCTCGCGCACGTTCGGGCCGGTGAGCCTGCGCGCGGCGCTCAACGCCAGCGGCCTGTCGAACTTCCCGGATGAGCAACTCGGCGCGCAGCAACTCAATGCCGCGTTCCTCGACAGCGACTCCGAACAACTGCAAGCCACGCGCGACGCCTTGAGTGCCGCGCGTGCCGCCTGCGAGGCCATCGAACAACACGTCAGCGACCAAGTCGGCTCGGCCCAGGGCGTAGACCTGAGTCTGTTGAAGCAACCGCTCAAGCAGGCGCTGCAGATCCTCAATCAAGCCGTACCCGACCCTGCAGGCAGCAGCGAACCCGAGGCCGTCAGTGAAGACAATGCCCCCTCGGTCGATTTCGCCACCGCCCCCGCAGCACCGCGCCCCACGGGCGACATCGCCACCCGCGATGACGTGCTGCGCAGCCTCGACAAGATCCTTGCGTACTACACCCGGCACGAGCCTTCGAGCCCGCTGCCGGTGTTGTTGAACCGGGCGAAGCATCTGGTGCACGCCGACTTTGCGGCCATCGTGCGCAATCTGATCCCCGACGGCATGTCCCAATTTGAAAACCTGCGCGGCCCGGAAAGCGAGTAAGCCGCCGGACTGTGCAGTAACAACACCGTCGCTCAAGCGACCAGGAGCAGCAACGTGGCGAAGCAAAGTTCTCAGAAATTCATCGCGCGCAACCGTGCGCCTCGAGTGCAGATCGAGTACGACGTCGAGCTTTACGGCGCCGAGAAAAAGGTCCAGCTGCCCTTCGTGATGGGCGTGATGGCCGACCTCGCCGGCAAGCCTGCCGAGCCGCTGGCGCCTGTGGCTGATCGCAAGTTCCTTGAGGTAGACGTCGACAACTTCGACTCGCGCCTCAAGGCCATGCAGCCACGCGTAGCCTTCCACGTACCGAATGAGTTGACCGGCGAAGGCAACCTGAGCTTGGACATCACCTTCGAAAGCATGGACGACTTCAGCCCGGCCGCCGTAGCCCGCAAGGTCGATTCCCTCAAGCAACTGCTCGAAGCCCGCACCCAGTTGGCCAACCTGCTGACCTACATGGACGGCAAGACTGGCGCTGAAGAAATCATCATGAAGGCGATCAAGGACCCGGCACTGCTTCAGGCACTTGCCAGCGCGCCTAAGCCAGCAGGGGACCAGTAATCATGACCGACAATACCGCCCGCGAAGGCAGCCAGATCCTGGGTGCTACCGAAGAAGCCAGCGAGTTCGCCAACCTGCTGCTGCAAGAGTTCAAACCCAAGACCGAGCGTGCCCGCGAAGCCGTGGAAACCGCCGTGCGCACCTTGGCCGAACAGGCTCTGGCGCAGACGGACCTGGTTTCCAATGACGCGATCAAGTCGATTGAATCGATTATCGCGGCCATCGACGCCAAGCTCACCGCCCAGGTCAACCAGATCATCCACCACCCGGATTTCCAGCAGCTGGAAAGCGCCTGGCGTGGCCTGCACTACCTGGTCAACAACACCGAGAGCGACGAGCAGCTGAAGATTCGCGTGCTCAATATCGCCAAACCTGAACTGCACAAGACCCTGAAGAAATTCAAGGGCACGGCGTGGGACCAGAGCCCGCTCTTCAAGAAGATGTACGAAGAAGAATACGGCCAGTTCGGCGGCGAACCGTACGGTTGCCTGGTGGGCGACTACTACTTCGACCAGTCGCCTCCGGATGTCGAGTTGCTGGGCGAGTTGTCGAAAGTCTGCGCCGCCATGCACGCACCCTTCATCGCGGCCGCTTCGCCGACCGTGATGGGCATGGGCTCGTGGCAGGAACTGTCGAACCCGCGCGACCTGACCAAGATCTTCACCACGCCGGAATACGCCGGCTGGCGCTCACTGCGTGAATCGGAAGACTCGCGCTACATCGGCCTGACCATGCCGCGCTTCCTGGCGCGCCTGCCGTATGGCGCCAAGACCGACCCGGTGGAAGCCTTCGCTTTCGAAGAAAACACCGACGGCGCCGACAGCTCCAAATACACCTGGGCCAACGCCGCTTACGCGATGGCGGTGAACATCAACCGTTCGTTCAAACACTACGGCTGGTGCTCGCGCATCCGTGGCGTGGAGTCCGGCGGTGAAGTGGAAAACCTCCCGGCCCACACGTTCCCTACCGATGACGGTGGCGTGGACATGAAGTGCCCGACCGAAATCGCCATCAGCGACCGCCGTGAAGCGGAGCTGGCCAAAAACGGTTTCATGCCGCTGCTGCACAAGAAAAACACCGACTTCGCCGCGTTCATCGGCGCCCAGTCGTTGCAGAAACCGGCCGAATACGACGACCCGGACGCCACCGCCAACGCCAACCTGGCTGCGCGCCTGCCGTACCTGTTCGCCACCTGCCGCTTCGCCCACTACTTGAAGTGCATCGTGCGCGACAAGATCGGTTCCTTCAAAGAGAAGGACGAGATGCAGCGTTGGTTGCAGGACTGGATCCTCAACTACGTCGACGGCGACCCTGCGCACTCCACCGAAACCACCAAGGCCCAGCACCCGTTGGCCGCCGCCGAAGTGATCGTGGAAGACGTCGAAGGCAACCCGGGTTACTACAACTCCAAGTTCTACCTGCGCCCGCACTACCAGCTCGAAGGGCTGACCGTGTCGTTGCGCCTGGTATCGAAACTGCCTTCGGCAAAAAGCGCGTAACTAACGGTTGGACCGGCTCTTCTGTGGGAGCCGGGCTTGCCCGCGATGCAGGCACCTCGGTTTGTCAGTCAGACCGCGGTGATGCAATCGCAGGCAAGCCAGCTCCCACAGAACAGCATTGCCCCTTTGGGCATAACCAAATTCAGTGGCCCGTGCCACACAGGGAGAAAACATGGCTGTTGATATTTTCATCAAGATCGGCGACATCAAGGGCGAGTCCATGGACAAGGCCCACAAGGACGAAATCGACGTGCTGAACTGGAGCTGGGGCATGGCCCAGTCCGGCAACATGCATGTGGGCGGCGGCGGCGGCGCGGGCAAGGTAAATATCCAGGACCTGTCGCTGACCAAGTACGTCGACAAGGCTTCGCCTAACCTGATGATGCACTGCGCCAGCGGCAAGCACATCGACAAGGTCAAGCTGACCGTGCGCAAGGCCGGCGGCGAAAGCCAGGTCGAGTACATGGTGATCAACCTGGAAGAAGTGCTGGTCACGTCCCTGAGCACCGGCGGCTCGGGCACCGATGATCGCCTGACCGAAAACGTCACCCTGAACTTCGCCCAGGTGATGGTCGACTACCAACCGCAGAAAGCCGACGGCACCAAAGACGGCGGCGCGATCAAGTTTGGCTGGAACATCCGTTCCAACACCAAGCGCTGATAGCCTTGGCGGCCGCAGCACCTCGCTGCGGCCCCTGGCACCTTGTCCCTCTCTTAGCCCGTCCGTGGAGCTGCTTTGGTGGTAACTGAAATCGCTTCCCGCGACCGTCTGCAACCGTCCCTGCTGGACCGGCTGACCGACGACGACCCGACCAACCCCAAGGAAAGCGCCGATAAACGCGTGCTGTCCCTGACCCAATTGAAAGCCTCGGTGCTGCGCGACCTGGCGTGGCTGCTTAATACCACGTCGCTCCTCGACGCCGATGCCACGTTGCACACCCCGGCTGGCACATCGGTGGTCAATTACGGCCTGCCGGCGCTGGCGGGCAATAGTGTTTCCAGTGTGGATATCAAAGCCCTGGAAGCCCTGATCTACCAAGCCATCGCGACTTTTGAACCGCGTATTTTGCGCCACACGCTGCGCGTCAAAGCCCGCGTGGGCCATGGCGAGATGAACCACAACGCATTGAGTTTCGAGATCGAAGGCGACCTGTGGGCGCAGCCGGTGCCGTTGCGCCTGCTGCTGCAAACCGACCTCGATCTGGAATCCGGGCATGTGCGTGTCGTCAATGCCGACCAGCGGAGGCGCCCATGAACCCGCGCCTGCTGGAGCTGTACAACCAGGAACTGCACCACGTGCGCGAAAGCGCCGCCGAGTTCGCCAAGGAATACCCGAAGATCGCCAGTCGGCTGACGTTGTCCGGCATGGACTGCGCCGACCCGTACGTCGAACGCTTGCTCGAAGGCTTTGCCTACCTCACGGCCCGGGTGCAGCTCAAGCTCGATGCCGAGTACCCGACCTTCACCCATAACCTGCTGGAAATCGCCTACCCGCACTACCTCGCGCCCACGCCGTCGATGACCGTGGTGCAATTGCAGACCGACCCCGACGAAGGCTCGCTGGCCAGCGGTTTCCCGCTGCCACGCGACACCGTGTTGCGCGCCGCATTGGGCCGCGAAACCCAGACCTGCTGCGAGTACCGCACCGCGCACC
This sequence comes from Pseudomonas sp. FP2338, assembly GCF_030687515.1. Classification (NCBI taxonomy): domain Bacteria; kingdom Pseudomonadati; phylum Pseudomonadota; class Gammaproteobacteria; order Pseudomonadales; family Pseudomonadaceae; genus Pseudomonas; species Pseudomonas sp. FP2338. Next base: position 6,329,322 of record NZ_CP117436.1, read on the forward strand.
CGGTGACGCTGTGGCCGTTGCAGGTCAGTGGCGCCGAGTACTTCGGCAACCCCGCTGCCGTGCTGGGTCGCCTGGCGGCCAGCGAACCCAAAGCCAAAGCCGGCCTGCGCCTGACTCTGCGCACCGGCGCCGAATTACCCTTCAACAGCCTCGACCTCGATAGCCTGCCGCTGTACCTCAGTGGCGCCGATGAGCAGCCGTTCCGCCTTTACGAACAACTGCTGGGCAATGCCTGCGCGGTGTTCGCCCGCAAGCCGGGCGGTGATTGGGTCGAGCGCCTGCCGCAAGACGCGCTGCGCTCCCGGGGTTTTGACGACGCCGATGCGGCCATGCCGGTGGTGGCGCGGGCGTTTCAGGGCTACCGGCTATTGCAGGAATACTTCGCCCTGCCCCACCGTTTCCTGTTCGTCGAATTTGCGCAGCTGAGCCGTGCGGTCAAACGCTGCGACGGCCAGGAGCTGGAGCTGATCGTGCTGTTCGACCGTCACGAGCCGAGCCTGGAAGGCAGCGTCGGCGCGGCGCAGTTCTTACCGTTCTGCACGCCGGCGATCAACTTGTTTCCCAAACGCGTCGACCGTATCCACCTGTCGGACCGTGTCAACGAACACCATGTGATCGCCGACCGCACGCGGCCGATGGATTTCGAGATTCACTCGCTGAGCGGCATCACCGGCCATGGCACTGGGCCGGAGCAGCCGTTCCTGCCGTTCTATGCGGTGCGCGATCCATCCCGCTACGGCCGCGATCAGGCTTACTACACGCTGCGCCGCGAGCCTCGCGTGTTGTCCAGTGACCAACGCCGTAACGGCCCGCGCTCCACCTATGTGGGCAGCGAAACCTTTGTCAGCCTGGTCGACAGCCAGCAAGCGCCCTACCGTCATGACCTGCGCCAGCTCGGCGTGACCGCGCTGTGTACCAACCGCGATCTGCCGCTGTTCATGAGCGTGGGCAACGGCAAGACCGACTTCACCCTGGCCGACAGCGCGCCGGTGTTGTCTGTGCGCAGCGTCGCCGGGCCAAGTCGTCCGCGTGCCAGCCATGCCCATGACGCCAAAGCGTGGCGCCTGATCAGTCAGCTGTCGCTCAACTACCTGTCGCTAAGCGAACAAGGCCAGGGCGCGGGCGCCTTGCGTGAACTGCTGCGCCTGTACGGCGACAGCAATGACGCGGCCCTGCAGTTGCAGATCGAAGGCTTGCGCGAAGTCAGCAGCAAAGCCGTGACCCGGCGCCTGCCGATGCCCGGCCCGATCGTGTTTGGGCGCGGCCTGGAAATCACCCTGGAATTCGATGAAAACGCGTTTCGCGGCACCGGCGTGTTCCTGCTCGGCGCAGTGCTGGAACGCTTCCTGGCACGTTATGTGTCGATCAACAGCTTTACCGAGACGGTGATCCGTACCACCGAACGCGGCGAGATCATGCGATGGAAAGCCAAGCCCGGTCGACGTCCGACCCTGTGAACACACTGGATGCGATGCATCAGGAGCCCTGGGAATACGATTTCTTCCAGGCGTTGCGGCGTATCGAGTGCGAATCGCCCGAGCTGCCGCGCCTGGGCCATTCCCTGCGCCTGGCCGATGACCCACTGCGCCTCGGGCAACAAGCCGATTGCACCTTCGCACCGGCCACATTGGCCTCGGTCGACCCCGGCGGCGATGGCAAACCGGCGCGGCTGGAGCAGTTCTTTTTCGGCCTCGGCGGCCCCAACGGCCCCTTGCCGCTGCATATCACCGAGTACGTGCGCGAACGCCAGCGCAACAACGCCGACAGCACCAGCAAACAGTTTTTGGATGTGTTCCACCATCGCCTGCTCAGCCTGTTTTACCGAGCCTGGGCCGAGGCGCGGCCGACCGTCAGCCACGACCGCCCGGATGATGACTACTGGTCCGCGCGCCTCGCGGCGCTGAGTGGTCGCGGCATGCCGAGCCTGCTGAATCAGGGGCTGATTCCGGATACCGCGAAGCTGCACTACAGCGGCCACCTGTCGGCGCAAACCCGCTACCCGGACGGCTTGAAGGCCATTCTCAGCGAGTACTTCGGCCTGCCGGTAGCCATCGAAGAATACGTCGGCCAGTGGCTGGAACTGCCGGAGCGCAGCCGCGTGAGTGTCAGCGCCAACCAGTTGGGCGTGGACTTTTGCCTGGGCAGCCATGTGTGGGATCGCCAGCATAAATTCCGCATCCGCCTCGGCCCGCTCAAGCTGGACGATTACATGGGCATGCTGCCCGGCAGCCAGCCGTTCAACGAGCTGGTGGCGTGGGTGGCCGAGTACCTGGGCCATGAACTGGACTGGGACTTGAACCTGGTTTTGCAACAACCCGAAGTCCCAAAGCTGCAACTCAATGGCCAATTCCGCCTGGGCTTCAACACCTGGCTCGGCCAACCCGAGCATGACGCCAACGACCTAATCCTGGCCCGGCATTACGCCGATCACGCCACCACCTCAAGGAATCCAGAGCATGGGTGAAATCAGTCGCGCCGCACTGTTCGGCAAACTCAACAGCGTGGCCTACAAGGCCATCGAAGCCGCCACCGTGTTCTGCAAATTGCGGGGCAACCCGTATGTGGAACTGGCCCACTGGTTTCACCAGTTGCTGCAACTGCAGGATTCGGACCTGCACCGCATCATCCGTCAGTTCAACGTGGAGCCGGCACGCCTGGCCCGTGACCTGACCGAAGCGCTGGACCGCCTGCCGCGTGGTTCGACGTCGATCACCGACTTGTCGTCGCATGTGGAAGAAGCCGTAGAGCGCGGTTGGGTCTACGGCAGCCTGATGTTCGGCGAAAGCCAAGTGCGCACCGGTTACCTGGTGTTGGGCATTCTGAAGACGCCGAGCCTGCGCCATGCGCTGCTGGGCTTGTCATCTGAGTTCGACAAGATCAAGGCCGAGGCCCTGAGCGAGCGGTTTGACGAATACGTCGGCGATTCGCCGGAGAATGCGCTGAGTGCCAGCGATGGCTTCAGTGCCGGTGCCGTACCGGGCGAAGCCAGCGGTGCCATGGCGCCAAGTGCGATGGGCAAGCAGGAAGCGCTCAAGCGCTTTACCGTCGACCTGACCGAACAGGCGCGCAGCGGCAAACTCGACCCGATCGTGGGGCGTGACGAAGAGATCCGCCAACTGGTGGACATCCTGATGCGTCGGCGCCAGAACAACCCGATCCTCACCGGTGAAGCGGGTGTGGGCAAGACCGCCGTGGTTGAAGGGTTCGCCCTGCGCATCGTCGCCGGTGACGTGCCGCCTGCGCTCAAGGATGTGGAACTGCGCAGCCTCGACGTGGGCCTGCTGCAAGCCGGCGCCAGCATGAAGGGCGAGTTCGAGCAGCGCCTGCGCCAGGTTATCGAAGACGTGCAGGCCTCGCCCAAGCCGATCATTCTGTTTATCGACGAAGCCCACACCCTGGTAGGTGCCGGTGGCGCCGCCGGGACTGGCGATGCCGCCAACCTGCTCAAGCCTGCACTGGCCCGTGGCACCTTGCGTACCGTAGCCGCCACGACCTGGGCCGAGTACAAAAAACACATCGAGAAAGACCCGGCCCTGACCCGCCGCTTCCAAGTGGTGCAGGTGGCCGAGCCGTCGGAAGACAAAGCGCTGCTGATGATGCGCGGCGTGGCCTCGACCATGGAAAAACACCATCAGGTGCAGATCCTCGACGAAGCGCTGGAAGCCTCGGTGAAGCTGTCGCACCGCTACATCCCCGCGCGACAGTTGCCGGACAAATCCGTCAGTTTGCTCGATACCGCCTGTGCCCGCGTCGCCATCAGCCTGCATGCCGTGCCGGCCGAAGTGGACGACAGCCGCCGTCGCATCGAAGCGCTGGAAACCGAGCTGCAAATCATCGCCCGTGAGCATGCCATCGGCATTGCCATTGGTGCGCGTCAAACCCATAGCGAAGCTTTGCTGAGCGCCGAGCGCGAACGCCTGGCAACTCTGGAAAGCCGCTGGGCCGAAGAAAAAACCCTGGTTGATGAGCTATTGGCCACTCGCGCGACCTTGCGCGAAAAGGCGGGCGTGGTAGACAGCGGCAACGATGAGTTGCGCGCCCAACTGGTCGACCTGCAACAACGCCTCACCGCCCTGCAAGGCGAAACCCCGCTGATCTTGCCGACCGTGGATTACCAGGCCGTGGCCTCGGTAGTCGCCGACTGGACCGGCATCCCGGTGGGCCGCATGGCACGCAACGAGCTGGAGACGGTGCTCAACCTCGACCAGCATCTGAAAAAACGCATCATCGGCCAGGACCATGCCTTGCAGATGATCGCCAAGCGCATCCAGACCTCCCGCGCCGGGCTTGATAACCCAAGCAAGCCGATTGGCGTGTTCATGCTCGCCGGCACCTCGGGTGTGGGCAAGACCGAAACCGCCCTGGCCCTGGCCGAAGCCATGTACGGCGGTGAGCAGAACGTCATCACCATCAACATGAGCGAGTTCCAGGAAGCCCACACCGTGTCCACACTCAAGGGCGCGCCGCCGGGTTATATCGGCTACGGCGAAGGCGGCGTGCTGACCGAAGCGGTACGGCGCAAACCCTACAGCGTGGTGCTGCTGGACGAGGTGGAAAAAGCCCACCCGGACGTGCACGAAATCTTCTTCCAGGTGTTCGACAAGGGCGTGATGGAGGACGGCGAAGGCCGGGTAATCGACTTCAAGAACACCCTCATCCTGCTGACCACCAACGCCGGCACTGAACTGATTTCCCAGGTGTGCAAAGACCCGGCGAACATCCCCGAGCCGGAAGAAATCGCCAAGGCCCTGCGCCAACCGCTGCTGGAGATTTTCCCGCCGGCTCTGCTGGGCCGTTTGGTGACGATTCCGTATTACCCGTTGAGCGATGAGATGCTCAAGGCGATCACCCGCTTGCAGCTCAATCGCATCAAAAAGCGCGTGGAGAACACCCACAAAGTCGCCTTCGATTACGACGACGCAGTGGTCGATTTGATCGTCTCGCGCTGCACCGAAACCGAAAGCGGCGGGCGCATGATCGACACCATCCTGACCAACAGCCTGCTGCCGGACATGAGCCGTGAATTCCTCACGCGCATGCTCGAAGGCAAGGCGCTGGCGGGTGTGCGTATCAGCAGCCGGGATAATGAATTGCACTACGACTTCAGCGACGCCGAATAACGACTGTGGGAATGCGGTCAGTGTGGGAACTGGCTTGTGTGGGAGCCGGGCTTGCCCGCGATGCAGGCACCTCGGTGTGGCAGGCACACTGAGGTGATGCTATCGCAGGCAAGCCAGCTCCCACACAAGCCAGCTCCCTCATTTGGATGCAGTTTCTTCAGTTATTAAGTCATTTACGAGACGCCCGATGCTATTCAACCAAGCCTCACGCCTGGCCAAGATCACCAGCCCTCTGGGGCCGGATGTGCTGCTGCTCAATGAAATGGGCGGCGGCGAAGAGCTGGGCAGGTTGTTCAACTATGAGCTGCGACTGACCTCGCTGGACGCCAACATCGACCTTAACCAGTTGCTGGGCAAGCCGATGAGCGTCGGCGTGCAGTTGGCGGACGGTGGAGAGCGGCACTTCCACGGTATCGTCGCGCGTTGCAGCCAGAATATCGACCAGGGCCAGTTCGCCAGTTATCAGGTGACCCTGCGCCCATGGTTCTGGCTGCTCAGCCGCACCTCGGACTGCCGGATTTTCCAGAACCTGAGCATCCCGCAGATCATCAAGCAGGTGTTCCGCGACCTGGGTTTTTCCGACTTCGAAGACGCGCTGAGCCGCCCGTATCGCGAGTGGGAATACTGCGTGCAGTACCGCGAGACCAGCTTCGATTTCGTCAGCCGCTTGATGGAACAGGAAGGTATTTACTACTTCTTCCGCCATGAGCAGGACCGCCATGTGCTGGTGCTGGCCGATGCCTATGGCGCCCACACCACGGTGCCGGGCTACGCGTCGATCCCGTACTACCCCAAGGACGAGCAGCAGCGCGAACGCGACCATATGCACAACTGGCACCTGGCCCAGGAAGTGCAGCCTGGGTCGCTTGAGCTTAACGACTACGACTTCCAGCGCCCCAGCGCCAGCATCGACGTACGTTCGGCCATGCCGCGCCCGCACACCGCCGGCGACTACCCGCTGTACGACTACCCTGGCACCTACGTGCAAAGCGCCGACGGCGAACACTATGCGCGCACCCGCATTGAAGCCCTGCAAACCCTGCATGAGCAGATCGAGTTCAGCGGTAATGCGCGGGGCCTGGGCTCAGGGCATTTGTTCAGCCTCACCGGTTTCAGCCGCCAGGACCAGAACCGCGAATACCTGATCGTCGGCTGCCGCTATGCCATCGTCCAGGAAAGCCTGGAAAGCGGCGGCGGCTCAGGGTCGGCGCAGTTCGAAAGCAGCCTCACCTGTATTGACGCCCAGCAAAGCTTCCGACCGCTGGCCAGCACCCATCGGCCCATCGTCAAAGGCCCGCAGACTGCGCTGGTGGTCGGCCCCAAAGGTGAGGAAATCTGGACCGACCAGTACGGCCGCGTGAAGGTGCATTTCTACTGGGACCGTCACGATCAATCCAACGAAAACAGCTCGTGCTGGATTCGTGTGTCGCAGTCCTGGGCCGGTAAAAACTGGGGTTCGATGCAGATCCCACGGATCGGCCAGGAAGTGATTGTGAGCTTTCTGGAAGGCGACCCGGACCGGCCGATCATCACCGGCCGCGTCTACAACGCCGAACAGACCGTGCCTTACGACCTGCCGGAAAACGCCACCCAGAGCGGCATGAAAAGCCGCTCCAGCAAAGGCGGCACGCCGGCCAACTTCAATGAAATCCGCATGGAGGACAAGAAGGGCCTGGAGCAGTTGTATATCCACGCCGAGCGCAATCAGGACATCGTGGTGGAGGTGGATGAAAGCCACTCGGTGGGGCATGACCGCAACAAGAGCATCGGGCATAACGAGACGGTGACGATTGGCAATAACCGCGTGCGAGTGGTGCGAAACAACGACACCGTTCTAGTGGGTGGGGCCAAGTCTGACAGCGCTGCTACGAATTACACCATTGAGGCAGGTGAGAGTATTCGCCTGGTGTGCGGTGACAGTGTGATCGAGCTTAAGGCAGGCGGGGATATCAACCTCACCTGTGGCTCTTTCAATCTGTTTTCCACCGGCAGTAGCAAGATCCAGACAAAGGGCAAACTGGATATCAACCTGGGCAGTGACAAGGGCACCTTGCCTGGCGCACAGGGCAAGCAAGGCACGATCAAATCCGCCGTCGAATCAAAATTTCCCGGCAAGCCCGGCGCTGGTCAATAACGAGATTTCTTCACCATGAATTACCTGATCAACGAAGCCCAGTTCACCCTGCCCGATGCTGAGGTACAAGACACTTCGATCAACATTCTCAAGTTCGCCAAGTTGGGCACCACGCTGGTGGTCAGCCGCAGCCCGCTGGCCGACGGCGAGAGCCTGCAAAGCAATTTCGAAGGCCAATTGAAGAAGCTCGAACAGCAAGTCAAAGACCTTCGCTATTCGCCGGCGCAAGCCGTCAAGGTCGGACCGGCGCAGGACATTGATGCCTATGAAGTGCAGAACCGCTTCAACAAAGGCAGTGACAATATTTACCAGTATCAGTTGGCGATGCAGGTACCTGGCACGCGCTGCTTGATTGCCCTGAGTTACGTCAAGACCCAGCCCCTGGGGACAGCCGAAGCGGGTCACTGGGCGATGCTCAAAAGCACGCTCAACTTCCTCGCCACGTCTTGAGCTGGGCCTGAGCAATGAGTGAAGACCTCTGGGCCGCCCGCGAAGGCGACGCACTGCTGCACACCTCGGTGATGGCCGATATTCTCGGCGGTGTGCTGGAAGTAGCCGCCTATGCGGCGATCACTACCGTGGGCTGCCTGGCCGTTGCGGGGGCGGTTTTCCTCGCGACCGGTGCGACCATCGCCACAGGCGGTGTTGCTTTGGTTTTGGTCGTGGGGGCAGTCGTCGGGATCACCGCGGGGCTCACGGGGGCTGATCTGAAGATATCCAGTTGGTGCGAGTCCGCCGCCAACTGGGTATTTCCACCGGTGATCGATGCCTTTATCACCAGTGGCTCGGACAACGTTTTCATCAACGGAAAAAAGGCCGCCCGGGCCGCTGGCAAGATGCTGGCTGTGCCGGTCGCGCCCAGCGAACCGCCGCAGCCCAGTTTCCTGGACATGGCCGGCGAGTTTTTCTCGCAGATGTGGCGCCCGACCGTGGCCTCCCCCGCAGCCGGCACGGTGCCTTGCCTGCTGGATACCGTCGGGTGTACCAAACACCCACCCATGCCCCTGCAATTTATTGCCGAAGGCTCCAGTTCGGTGTTCATCAATGGGCAGCCTGCGGCGCGCAGCGGTGATCGCAGTACCTGTGATGCCAAGATCGGCACGGCCAAGGGACTGATCTCGCCAGATGTGCGCATCGGTGGCGAGACCATCGTGGTGCAGGAAATTCGCAGCGGGAAAACACCAGGCGTAGGCCTGGCGATTGCCGTGGTGATGGCGTTGCGGGGCAATGTGAAGTGCTTTTGGACCAAGCTGCCATGCCTGGCCGGCAGTTTGCTGGTGGGGGGTGCTGTCTCTTACGCAACCAGCAAGGTCACCTCTGCGCTCAAGAGCGCCATAAATGGCTCGCCCAATCCGGTGCACAGTGCGACTGGCGCCAAGATCCTGGGTGATGAGCAGGAGTTGGATTTTGTGCTGCCAGGCTTGCTCCCCATCGATTGGCAACGCTTCTACAGCAGCCTCGACACTCGCCAGGATGGCCTCTTTGGTGCTGGCTGGAGTGTTGCGTATGAGGTGTCGGTCGAGACAGACCCAGACGAAAACCTGTTCTACATCGATGAACAAGGCCGTCGCCTGGAGATCGGTTACATCCCCTTGTCCGGCGGAGCATTCGACCCGGGCGAAGGCCTTGCGGTCAGACGCAGTGGCGACGGCGCGGTATTGATCGAGAGCATCGACGGCCTGTATCGGCTGTTCGAGCCCGACCCGCTGAACAGCTCGCGGATGCGCTTGCAGCTGCTGGGTGATCGTAATGAAGGGCGGATCTTCCTCGATTACGATGCCCAGGGACGGCTGTATCGCCTGCGCGACACGCATGATTTGATGCATGTGGACCTTAGTTATTCGACAGAACATCCACGGCGTGTGAGCCACATCGAACGGCGCTATCTGCGCCAGGATCATTTCGATGCGCGCAGCGATGTGCTCGTCAGTTATCGCTATGACAGTAACGGCGATCTTGCCGAGGTCCTGGACGCACAAGGCACGACCCAACGGCGCTTTGCCTACGACAGTGACAGGCGCATGGCCGAGCACCAATTGCCGAGTGGCCTGCGCTGCTTCTACCAATGGGCTGAACTCGCAGGACCAGACGGCCCGCAGTGGCGCGTCAATCGGCACTGGACAGATGCAGGCGATGAATACACCTTCGACTACGACCTGGACGCCGGCATTACCCGTGTAACCGATGGCCTGATGCGCGTCAGCATCCGGCATTGGAACCCGCAGTATCAGATCACTCGCTACGTCGATCACCTGGGCCATACGTGGCAGTTTGAGTGGAACGAAGATCGCCAGTTGCTCGGCGCGATTGATCCGAAAAATGGCCAGTGGCGCTTCAACTATGACGCGTCAGGCAACCTGAGCGCCGTCATCGACCCACTGGGCAGAGCTCGCGGTACGCAGTGGCTGGAGCACTGGGCATTGCCCGAAGTGGAAACCGATCCGGCAGGCAACAGTTGGCACTACCGCTACGACCAGCGCGGCAACTGCCTCGAGGAAATCGACCCTCTGGGCAACCGTACGCGTTACGTCTACGACGGTTTCGGTCAGCCGGTGCAGATCATCGACGCTACGGAAAAGACCCGGAAACTGCATTGGAACGAATGGAGCCAACTCGTCGAGGAGGTCGATTGCTCGGGTTATCCTACCCGCTATCAGTACGACGCGTTTGGCAATCTGGTGGTGCAGACCAATGCGGAAGGTGAGTCGGTTCGCTACCGATACGGACCTCAGGGACTACTGCTGGAATGCCAGCTCCCGGATGGTCGCGTGGAACAGTTCCAGCGCAACGCCGGCGGTTATCTGACAGCCCACGTCGACCCGGCCGGCAACGCCACACGCTATGCCTACGATGTTCGCGGCCTGGTCAAACAACGCTGGGATGCGCATAACCGCACGGTCATGTTCGACCACGACGCCTACGGCCGGCTGCGCAAGCTGACCAACGAAAACGGCGAGAGCTACCGCTTTGAATGGGACGCCGCCGACCGCATGGTGCAGCAGCAAGACCTTGATCAAAGTCGGCGCTGCTACACCTATGATCCGCTGGATGATGTCGTAGCCGTGGACTACCAGCCCGGGACGGAAGGCGAACCGGTAGCGCCGCTGTCACACCAGTTCCGGCGCGACCCGGTTGGCCGCCTGGTCAGCAAATCCACAGCAGACGGCACCACTGCTTATGAGCATGATCCGAACGATCAACTGGTCGGCGTCACCTTCACCGCGCTTGACGGTGCAGAGCAGGCATTAGGTTTTCGCTATGACGCGCTGGGGCAACTGCTGGAGGAGCAAAGCGCTGCAGGCTCCTTGCAACATCACTATGACGAGTTGGGCAACCTGATTCAGACCCAGTTGCCCGACGGGCGATGGCTGAACCGCCTGTACTACGGCAGCGGCCACCTGCATCAGTTGAATCTCGATGGAAAGGTCATCAGCGACTTTGAGCGTGATCGCTTGCACCGCGAGGTGCAACGCACTCAGGGTCAACTCAGGACGAGTACTGCTCACGACCGTAGCGGAAGGGTTCGCTCACGACAGCGTCGTAGCATTGACCAGCCTTGGCAGTTGCCGCCATTGGTTGAGACCAACTACAGCTACGACCCCAGCGATAACCTGATCGGGCGTCGTCGTAGCGAACGTCAAGAACACCTGGGCTACGACAGTACGGGACGTATTCTTGTAAGCCACCAAGTGGGGTACAGCGAAACCTATGCCTACGATGCTGCTGCCAATTTGCTCGACGGCCCAGTCCAAGATGGCCTGGTACGGCATAACCGGCTGATTACGTATCAGGATAAACGTTACAAGTACGACGCCCTTGGACGGATGATCGAAAAGCGCAGCGCGGCGCGAGGTTTGCAGCGCTTCGCCTACGATGCTGAAAACCGGCTGGTGGAAGTGCGCAATGAAAACGGCAATGTGGTCAGGATGGCCTATGACCCACTGGGCCGGCGTATTGAAAAAACCGAGCACGACAGCGACGGCTATCCGTTGGGCGAAACTTTCTTCACCTGGGATGGCCTGCGTCTGTTGCAGGAACAAAAATACAGCCAGACCAGCCTTTACATCTATGAAGATGAAGGCTACGAACCGCTCGCTCGTGTCGACGGTATTGGCCCGCTGCAAAAAACCCGCTATTACCATAACGACCTCAATGGCTTGCCGGAGCAGCTAACCGAATCCAGTGGTCATAATGTTTGGCGTGCGACTTATAGGGTGTGGGGTAGCACGCAAGAGGAAGTGCGCGAAGCGTATTTTCTTGAAGAGCAGAATCTGCGGTTTCAGGGGCAATATCTAGACCGGGAGACGGGGCTGCATTTCAATACGTTCCGGTTTTATGATCCCGAAATGGGGCGATTTACCACGCCGGATCCGATAGGGCTATCAGGCGGTTTAAATCTTTATCAATATGCTCCAAATCCCGTCAAATGGATCGACCCTAAAGGGCTGGCGTGCGCTGCCTACAAAGGAAAACTGAATCAAAAAGCATCGAAGATGCGCGTATTAGCTAAAGGTTCAAAAGAGTGGAAGCAAGCGGTCGCGGATAATAGACTGGCCATGACAAATGGGGAAAAATTTCAGGTTAAGGTTAAATCAAGCTCAGACGCAAAGGCTTTTTTGAAAGAGTCACAGGGCAATATGAACCGTTACAAAGCTCACACTCAAAGTGCTCGCGCCGATGGAGTAGCAAAATATCCGAAAGGCTACGAACAGCATATGGCACCAGAGGGCGGCTTTGGGGACACACCTCACATCAAGTGGTACAACAATGGAGGGGACGGTCATATTTTTTATGACATTCCAAACTAACATGAAAAACAGTTATCACTTTAATAACCTAAATAAATTTGATTTGGATCCTGATGAAAACAAGGAATACATACACTCATCGATGTTAAAATCGACAATGTCGGGAGATATAATCCAAGCTTTCGATACACTTGCAGATCTGAGAGCTCATCTAAACTCAGATCTCTATTACATTGCGCACAACTTGGTAACCCGCAAAGGGAAAAGAATTATTTTCAAGGGGGAACTATATAAAACAACCTTAATTGATCTTCTTGAGTTTCTTGATGAGGCTGTAAAATCAGGGGACTTAAGAGAGCTTTTAATTTCTCCCGTCCAAGCGCATCCGAGCAGGAAAGTATTTTACTGCACAGAAGACGCGATTTATATGTACGCGGCAGAACAATAAAAAATATTTCACAAACTTAAACATGAACATGAACATGAACATGAACATGAACATGATAGTTTATTTCAATTAATACCTGGATTGGGAAACAGGTCTGTATTTCAATACGTTCAGGTTTCATGATCCCGATGTAGGCCGCTTTACAACAACCGACCCCATTGACTTGATGGGTGGAATCAACTTTATCAGTACGCCCCAAATCCGGTCACATGGATCGATCCGTTGGGCTGGGCGTGTGGTCACCATGGGCATCACTCCGATCCGAAATTCATGGGCGGCAAACATAACCAAAAGCTGACAAAACTCACCGATACTGATCACAAACAGCTTCACCGCGATATGAACGACTTCCTGGTCGGAAAAACAAAAGTCGTCAATGGAAGTCCTGTACATATGCGGTCACAACGGGGTAACAGCGGTGCAAAAATTCAAGCACCTTCACCAGAACTGAAAGGCTCCAGACGCTTGCTGACTTCTACAAAGGAAAAGGGACACAATACAAAGATGCTGTTGTCGACTTCTTCACACCACATCCGGGAATATAGTAATGACTAAATTCTTGACTATCGCCTACGACTTAAGCGCCATCAATAATCATGCTTACTTTTTTGAGGAGGCTCCTGAAAACATATTTTGCAAGACCTGTGACCGCTGCATTGATCCTACCTACCAACCCGCAGAACTTAAGACACCAAACAAAACCGATATTGGTGTAACTTATGATCGGAGGTTCATCGCATCACTGCGTTTCAAAGAATACATTGACAATTTAGATCTAAACGTTGATTTTTCACTGATCAATGAAAAAAACAACTATTTCTCATCCGACCCAAGCACGTTATCAGCTACAGCGCTCAACAGCAGGAAAACCTCTGCGGTACCTGTCATCAGTATTTTGACTGTGTGGCTCCTCTCCCGACATTTTATCAGGAAACTGGAAAACCTCTTGAGCACGGGATGTTTTTCACAAGTATTAGCTTCGGTAGCGAAAAGGAAAAAAGTCCTTCCATTATTCTCGGCATCGAAACGGCACTTGAGATTAAAAGCGCGAAAAGTCATTAAAATTTAGAGGCGCCGACATAAGCAAAATTATTTCTCCTAAAAATTAATTGGCATAAAGGGGCCGGTATAAATGGACGGATTTATTTATATTAACAGCCATAAGATAAAATTAAATAAATCAGCCGAATACCAAAAATCAGCGCTGGGTACACCCCGATGGTTCAGAAGTCCAAATCCATGCCTACGGGAATGGCAACCCGACACCATTCAAAGGCTCGAGTAACGCTCACAGCCACAAATCGGTAGGAAGACATGGAAACTCCAACACCACGGAATTAGCTAACGACGGAAAAACAGCCGTCAGTACCCACTCTGCGGAAGCGCACATCGGAATGAAAAATCCGCCAGACTACCCTACGGTATCGGGCCGACCTCACGGCAGTTAGAAGGTAATGATGATGTCAGCAGAATTCATTCTGTCCTTTGAGGACAACAATTGGTACGCGGCTCATCTCGACGAGATAACGCAGAACATCACCCGCCTTAAGACTTTTTCCGAGCTTTTTGAAGGCCGAGAGTTTCGGTTGGCAGGCATTGAACCCAGAAGCCCAAGTGATTGGAGCTACGACGTGCGTATTTTTTTAGAACAAGAGCGTATTTTCCTGGAAATCAGCGCCCATCCGAAAAGCATCGAACATGATCTGTCTGTACTCTTTGAATGGATCAGGTCCTGTACTCGTATTTCTATAAATGATGAAGATGGCGAGCCATCAAACTGGTAGAGCCGTTCATATCGAGAACGAATGGAGAAAAAACGTTTACCGACGTCTTACTCTTAGCCTCTACTGTTCCAATTCAAATAATTGCCTCCCTCCGTACGTGTTACCACTGCGCTGAATCTGAGTATTTAAACAGTGATAAAAAACACACAACAACGAGCCGACCCGTCGCTTTCCGCCCCATCTCTAGAGCCGTTGTGCCTGTGCTGTCACCCGCTTTAACGACGCCCAACAAAAATGGGCACCCAACCCAGTCGGCGTGCCCATTTTCTTACCCACCCGCCTCCCTTCAGACGGTCCTGCTATTACGGGTTGACGCTGTCTTTGAGCGACTTGCCCGGCTTGAATGCAACGGTGTTGCTCGCCTTGATTTTCACTGGCTCACCGGTTTGCGGGTTTTTGCCGGTGCGGGCGCCGCGGTGGCGTTGCAGGAAGGTGCCGAAGCCCACCAGGGTGACGCTGTCTTTGCGGTGCAGGGCGCCGGTGATTTCTTCGAGAACGGCGTTGAGAACACGGTTGGCCTGTTCTTTGGTCAGGTCTGCTTTTTCTGCAATAGCGGCTGCGAGTTCTGGTTTACGCATAAGTGAAGCCTCTTTGACGGTTTTTTGTTGTTATGTCCGTGCTGCTCTCTGGTGGAGCAGCGCCCAAGGCGCCGCAGGCTCTACTCTGCGGCAGACGGGAGTGAGGATGGCATGCCCTCGCACGCTCCGCCAGTCTCGCGGCGACCTTTCTGGGGCTAAGAAGGTGCTGATTCCGACAGAACGACCGGTATTTACGCCAGCAATGGCGGAAGTTCTTTGTTAAGGGCGAGTTTTTCCATGACGGCGCTGCCCGTCAGCGCATAACCCAGCAGGCGGCCGCTGGCGTCGCGGCACAAGGCCTTGATGTCGGCACCCTGCCCTTCGACGCTCCACACACCTTCGGTGCCGCGTGGCGGTGGCGAAACCACCAGCGGGCAAATCGGGGTTTTCACGGTGATCGGCATCGGCCCGTAGCTGACGGCCGTGGCGTTGCCGGCCAGGGTTTGGGCCAGGGCGCGGGCACAGCTCATCAATGGCATCACATAGAGCAGGTTGAGGCCATCGACCTCGGCGCAGTCGCCCAGGGCGTAGATATTGGCGTGGGACGTCTTGAGGTGACGGTCCACCATGATTCCACGGTTGATCTGCAGGCCGGCAGCGGCGGCCAGGTCCACGCGCGGGCGCAGGCCGATGGCCGAGACCACCAGGTCGCAATGAATCACTTCACCATCGGACAGGTGCGCTTCCAGGCCATCCGCCGTGCGCTGCAGGCGGTTGAGCACCGGGCCCAAGTGGAAGCGCGCGCCCAGGCCTTCCAGCCCGGCTTGCACAGCGGCAGCTGCTGCCGGGTGCAGCAGGGTCGGCATGACTTGCTCGCAGGGAGCGACCAGATCAATTTCGTAGCCGCCAAGAATAAGGTCGTTGGCAAATTCGCAGCCGATCAGGCCCGCGCCAAGCAGCAGCACACGGCGCTTTCCGGCGGCGGCGGCACGAAAGCGTGCGTAATCTTCAAGATCGTTGATGGGGAAAATCAGCTCTGCCGCATCGCCTTCGACCGGCACGCGCACGGTTTCTGCGCCCCAGGCCAGGATCAGGTCGCGGTAGGCCACCGCTTCCTCGCCGATCCACAGGCGTTTGTGGCCCGGATCGATGCCGCTGATGCGCGTATGGGTGCGCACTTCGGCCTTGAGCTGCTCGGCCATGGCGCCCGGTTCAGCCATGCTCAGGCCATCGGCTTCCTTGTTCTTGCCAAAGCCGGTGGAGAGCATGGGCTTGGAGTAGGAGCGCCCGTCATCCGCGGTGATCAGCAGCAACGGGGTCTCGCTGTCGAGCTTGCGAAACTCCCGAGCCACGTTGTATCCGGCCAATCCTGTGCCGATGATCACGACAGG
Source organism: Pseudomonas sp. FP2338 (assembly GCF_030687515.1). NCBI lineage: Bacteria > Pseudomonadati > Pseudomonadota > Gammaproteobacteria > Pseudomonadales > Pseudomonadaceae > Pseudomonas > Pseudomonas sp. FP2338. Next base: position 6,345,465 of record NZ_CP117436.1, read on the forward strand.
TGCGTTCATTCCTTTCTCCTTGTAGTACGTTTCTTAAACCGATGATTAGCCGATTTCGATCATTTCGAAATCCATTTTGCCTACGCCGCAGTCCGGGCACAGCCAGTCTTCCGGGACGTCCTGCCACAGGGTGCCCGGTGCGATACCGTCATCCGGCCAGCCGTCTTTTTCGTCATAGATCAAGCCACAGACTACACATTGCCACTTCTTCATTACTTGCTTCCTCAGGGTCCAGGCATCTTGGCCAACGGTCGATAGACCAACGTTGCCGTACGGCTCAGGGCGTTTTGTACTGATCGGGGCCGGCAGATGCAAGCATGTTCGGCGCAAACGGCCGGTTCAGCCCGGCAAAAGCTCAGGACGCCATGGTAAGCTCGCCGCCTCTTTTGCTGCCAAAACTGACTCACCGTGCCGCACTCAATCGCCCGTCCCGATGCTTGCCAATGGCTGACCCAGAGCCTTCTGAACCCAATGCCTGGGCCTTTGACCCTCAACTGGTTGTTCGACGAAGGCTCGCTGACGCGCAGGCTCACGTGGCTGTCCAACGACGGCTTCAGCGTGACGCCACTGTTCGAAGGCTGGCAGCCACTGCGCGAGGATGAATGCGTGGCGCTGGGTATGGCCCCGGCCACGGTCGGCTGGGTACGCGAAGTGTATTTGCGCGGGCATGGCCAACCGTGGGTGTTTGCCCGCAGCGTGGCGGCCCGCAGCGCCTTGCAGGGCGATGGCTTGCACATGGACGAACTGGGCAGCCGTTCGCTGGGCGAATTGCTGTTCTGCGACCACGCGTTCACCCGCCAGGCGATCGAGGTATGCCATTACCCACGGCAATGGCTGCCAACCGCCGACCAGGCCGATGGCCTGTGGGCGCGCCGCTCACGCTTTGATCGCGGACCGCTGAGCGTGCTGGTCGCGGAAATTTTCCTGCCCAGCTTCTGGCATGCGCTGCATGACCACCCGGAGAACTGCTGATGTATCAACGTCTGCTCAAGTCCTTGAACCGCCTGAACCCCAGGGCCTGGGATTTCATTCAGTTGACCCGCATGGACAAACCCATCGGCATTTACCTGCTGTTGTGGCCGACGCTGTGGGCGCTGTGGATTGCGGGCAAGGGCTCGCCGTCGTTGCTCAATATCGTGATTTTCGTGCTCGGTGTGGTGCTGACCCGTGCCGGTGGTTGTGTGATCAATGACTGGGCCGACCGCAAGGTCGACGGCCATGTGAAACGCACCGAGCAACGCCCGCTGGTGAGCGGCAAGATCAGCGCCAAAGAGGCCTTGGTATTTTTTGCGGTGTTGATGGGTATCAGTTTTCTGCTGGTGCTGCTGACCAACGCCACCACCATCCTACTGTCCCTGGGCGGCCTGGCGCTGGCGGCGAGCTACCCGTTCATGAAGCGCTACACCTACTACCCGCAGGTGGTGCTGGGCGCGGCGTTTTCATGGGGCATGCCAATGGCGTTCACTGCCGAAACCGGGCATTTGCCGGCCACGGCGTGGCTGCTGTACATCGCCAACTTGCTGTGGACGGTGGGTTACGACACGTATTACGCGATGACCGACCGCGATGACGACTTGAAAATCGGGGTGAAATCCACCGCCATTCTGTTCGGCGATGCGGACCGCGTGATCATTCTGACCCTGCAAGGTTTGTCACTGGTGTGCCTGCTATTGGCGGGGCAGCGGTTCGAGCTGGGTGGCTGGTTCCACTTGGGGTTGCTGGCGGCGGCGGGCTGTTTTGCCTGGGAGTTCTGGTACACCCGGGACAAGGATCGGATGAAATGCTTCAAGGCGTTTTTGCACAACCACTGGGCGGGGTTGGCGATATTTGTCGGGATTGTGGCGGATTACGGGTTTCGATGAGATTTTTGCGGTGGCTGTGCGGACGCCTTCGCGAGCAAGCCCGCTCCCACATTTGACTGTGTTTACAGATCAAAATGTGGGAGCGGGCTTGCTCGCGAAGGTCTCAGTGGCGCCGCAGAGTCAAGGCTTGGCGACCTTCCAGGCACCGTCCATCTTGCCTTCACCGGTCATGTCGCCGGCCGTCTTGTCCATGACGAAGGTGTAAAGCGGCTTGCCGCTGTAGGCCCACTGGCTCTTCTGATCGTCACGCGTGATGACGGTCCATTTGCCCATCGGCTTGTCAGTGGACTCAGCCATCAATGGCGGCCAGTTGGTGGCGCACTTGTCGTTGCACATGGACTTGTCATCAGAGTCCTTGGCAAAGGTGTAGAGCGTCATGCCCCTGTGATCCACCAACACGCCGTCCTTGGTCATCGCCGGCTCAGCCGCAAACGCCAGTGTCGGCAGGGTCAACGCTGCCGTTACCAACAGGGCTTTCCAGGAAAAAGTACTTTGAGTCATCGGAACCTTCCTTTTGTGGTTGTCAGGATTCGGACCCAAAGGGTAGTCCAGAGTGCCGTGAATTGCCCGATCGACTAAATTACTGTCACACGACTGCAATAATTCCGTTATCTAATGCGGCGCAAGACAGTTAAATGACAAGAGGATTTTGAGCATGGTTGGCAGGAGCATTCTGATCGTTGACGACGAAGCGCCCATCCGCGAGATGATCGCCGTTGCGTTGGAAATGGCCGGCTACGACTGCCTGGAGGCGGAGAACTCCCAGCAGGCCCATGCCATTATCGTCGACCGCAAGCCGGACCTGATCCTGCTGGACTGGATGCTGCCCGGCACCTCCGGCATCGAACTGGCACGCCGCCTCAAGCGTGACGAACTGACCGGGGATATCCCGATCATCATGCTTACCGCCAAGGGCGAAGAGGACAACAAGATCCAGGGCCTGGAAGTCGGCGCTGATGACTACATCACCAAGCCGTTTTCCCCACGTGAGCTGGTAGCGCGCCTGAAGGCCGTACTGCGCCGTGCCGGCCCGACTGATGGCGAAGCACCGATCGAAGTCAACGGGCTGATCCTGGACCCGATCAGCCACCGCGTGACCATCGACGGCAAGCCCGCCGAGATGGGCCCGACCGAATACCGCCTGCTGCAGTTTTTCATGACCCACCAGGAGCGCGCCTACACCCGTGGCCAATTGCTCGACCAGGTGTGGGGCGGCAACGTGTATGTGGAGGAGCGCACGGTTGACGTGCATATCCGCCGCCTGCGCAAAGCCTTGGGCGATGCCTACGAGAATCTGGTACAAACCGTGCGCGGCACCGGCTATCGCTTTTCCACCAAAGGCTGAGCCGGCCCTTCCCTTCCTTAACCGCTGACAAGGACGCATGTTTAAGTGAACCAGAACTGGCATGGCACCCTGATCCGCCACATGCTTCTGTTGATCACCGGTTGTCTGGTGGTGGGTTTGATCAGCGGTTATTACGGTTGGAGCCTGGCCGTCGGTATCGGCTTGTACCTGGGCTGGACCCTCAAACAATTGCTGCGCCTGCATGAATGGCTGCGCCAGCACAAACCCGACGAAGCACCACCCGACGGCTATGGCCTGTGGGGCGAGGTGTTCGACAGCATCTACCACCTGCAACGCCGCGACCAACGGGTTCGCGGGCGCCTGCAGGCGGTGATCGACCGGGTACAGGAATCCACCGCCGCGCTCAAAGACGCGGTGATCATGCTCGACAGCGACGGCAACCTGGAATGGTGGAACCGCGCCGCCGAGACCCTGCTGGGCCTCAAGACGCCCCAGGACAGCGGCCAGCCGGTGACCAACCTGGTGCGCCACCCGCGCTTCAAGGAGTACTTCGAGCAGGACAACTACGAAGAAGCCCTGGAAATCCCCTCGCCCACCAATGACCGCGTGCGCATCCAGCTGTACCTGACGCGTTACGGCAACAACGAACACCTGATGCTGGTGCGCGACGTGACCCGCATTCATCAGCTGGAACAGATGCGCAAAGACTTCGTCGCCAACGTCTCCCACGAACTGCGCACGCCGTTGACGGTGATCTGCGGCTACCTGGAGACGCTGCTGGACAACGTCGACGAGATCAACCCGCGCTGGAGCCGTGCCCTGCAGCAGATGCAGCAGCAGGGTTCACGCATGCAAACCCTGCTCAACGACCTGCTGTTGCTGGCCAAACTGGAAGCCACCGATTACCCCTCGGACAACCACCCGGTGGCGGTGCAAAGCCTGTTGCAGACCATCAAGAATGACGCCCAGGCGCTGTCCGGCGAGCGCGGCCAACAGATCACCCTGGAGGCCGACCCGCAGGTATTGCTCAAAGGCAGCGAAGGTGAGTTGCGCAGCGCGTTTTCCAACCTGGTGTTCAACGCTGTTAAGTACACCCAGGACAAGGGCAATATCCGCATCCGCTGGTGGAGCGACGAGCACGGCGCGCACTTGAGCGTGCAAGACTCCGGCATCGGTATCGACGCCAAGCACCTGCCGCGCCTGACCGAACGCTTCTACCGCGTCGATTCCAGCCGCAACTCCAACACCGGCGGCACCGGGCTGGGTCTGGCGATCGTCAAACACGTGCTGTTGCGCCACCGCGCACGGTTGGAGATCAGCAGCGTGCTGGGGCATGGCAGTACATTTACCTGCCATTTTCCGCCGGCGCAGGTGACCCGTTCGCGGGTGATCGGGAATGATGAATAAGCTGAAAACAACGCAAATCCAAGTGTGGGAGCAGGCTTGCCTGCGATAACGGTGGGTCAGCTGAAAATACGTCAACTGACGGTCCGCTATCGCAGGCAAGCCAGCTCCCACATTGGATTTGTGTGGTTTGGCAGAAGGCTTTCCAGGCCCCGCCCGGCAGCGGGCACTAGGCAAGCGCCCCGTCAGCCGCTACATTGGCCGACTTGCGCCTGCCTTTCGGGCCTGTCTGTCACCCCTTATTGAACACACGGAACCTGCAAAACCCCATCATGGACCCTTCCCCTGGTATCACCCTCGCTACACTCTTCGCCGATTTCGGCATGATTCTTTTTGCACTGATCCTGGTACTGCTCAACGGTTTCTTCGTTGCGGCGGAATTTGCCATGGTCAAACTGCGTGCCACTCGGGTCGAGGCCATCGCCCACAAGAACGGCTGGCGCGGGCAGATCCTGCGCACCGTCCACAGCCAGCTCGACGCCTATCTGTCGGCCTGCCAATTGGGTATCACCCTCGCCTCCCTGGGCCTGGGCTGGGTCGGTGAACCGGCCTTCGCGCATATCCTCGAGCCATTGCTGGGCGCCATCGGCGTGCAATCGCCTGAAGTGATCAAGGGCGTGTCGTTCTTTGCCGCCTTCTTCGTGATTTCCTACCTGCACATCGTGGTTGGTGAATTGGCCCCCAAGTCCTGGGCGATTCGCAAACCCGAGCTGCTGTCGCTGTGGACGGCGGTGCCGCTGTACCTGTTCTACTGGGCCATGTACCCGGCGATCTACCTGCTCAACGCCAGCGCCAACGCCATCTTGCGTATCGCCGGCCAAGGCGAGCCTGGCCCGCACCACGAACACCATTACAGCCGCGAAGAACTCAAGCTGATCCTGCACTCCAGCCGTGGCCAGGACCCAAGCGACCAAGGCATGCGCGTACTGGCTTCGGCCGTGGAAATGGGCGAGCTGGAAGTGGTGGACTGGGCCAACTCCCGCGAAGACCTGGTAACCCTGGACTTCAACGCCCCGCTCAAGGAAATCCTCGCGCTGTTTCGCCGCCATAAATTCAGCCGCTACCCGGTGTATGACGCCGATCGCAATGAGTTTGTCGGCCTGCTGCACATCAAGGACCTGCTGCTGGAGCTGGCAGCCCTGGACCACATCCCCGAGTCGTTCAACCTGGCCGAGCTGACCCGCCCGCTGGAGCGCGTATCGCGGCACATGCCGTTGTCGCAGCTGCTGGAGCAGTTCCGCAAAGGCGGTGCGCACTTCGCCCTGGTGGAAGAAGCCGACGGCAAAGTCATCGGCTACCTGACCATGGAGGACGTGCTGGAAGTGCTGGTCGGTGATATTCAGGACGAACACCGCAAAGCCGAGCGCGGCATCCTCGCCTATCAGCCAGGCAAACTGCTGGTGCGTGGCGACACGCCGCTGTTCAAGGTGGAGCGCCTGTTGGGCGTGGACCTGGACCACATCGAAGCCGAAACCCTGGCGGGCTTGATCTACGACACGCTCAAACGCGTGCCGGAAGAGGAGGAAGTGCTGGAAGTTGAAGGTTTGCGCATCATCATCAAGAAAATGAAAGGGCCGAAGATTGTACTGGCCAAGGTGTTGTTGCTGGATTGACGCCTCAATTGCCCAACGCAAAGTTGGGCAACTTGCCAAGCGGCTGGTTGAACTCATAGGGAATCGAAACCAGCCCGGCCTCGGAAGCCTTCACCACCGCACGGCTGCGTGCCGCAATGATCGGCGTGCCCTCGGGCATGGCGATGTCCATGGCGTACCTGCCGGGATGACTGAACGGCAGGCTAGCAAGAGTTGATGACAGCTCTAAGCGGGCAGCGCGGTAAAGCAGATATCTACATTCATCCGGGCGGCAGCCGACAGGTTGACCAGCGCATCGAGGGAAAACTTGTCGATCTTGCCGTTGAGCACGTCGTTCAAGCGCGGCTGACTGATACCCAGCCTTTGTGCCGCGTCTTTCTGAGAAAGCTCCCAACTGCGGATGGTGTTGCACAACGCCAACAACAACTTTGAGCGCAGGCGCATATTGGCGGCTTGTTGGGGCGTGTCTTCCAGAGCATCCCAGATGCTGCTGAAACGTTCGGTGTGAATTTTTGAGTCTGTCATGGGCTTAACCTATCTCCTGCAATCTGGCACGAGCCAGTTCGATATCCCGCCCTTCGGTTTTCTGTGTGGTTTTGCGCAGCGCGTGCAGCACATAGACTGCTTCCGGCCGATTAATCACATAGAACACTCGAAACGCTCCCGATTCGTCAGTGATCCGAATTTCGCTGACGCCCCTCCCGGTAGTCTTCATCGGTTTGCAATCAAAAGGCTGTTCACCCTGCTGCAAGAGATCCAACTGAAAGCCGGCAGCCCTTCGGGCGTCGAGAGGGAATTCTTTGAGATCCTTGAGCGAGCTTCCTAAAAACACCACATCCTTGTGCCTTGGCATTGGTTTCTCCTTTCCTGGAAAGAAGAAGCCTAATCGACGACTCAGCCAAAGGCGGTGCAGGTGTGTTTCAAGGCATAGCAAAGGCTCGATAACACTGACGCGTTATCGAGAGACTATATCGAAACAGATATAAATCAAGCGACCCAGCGGGAATCAGATGGTCGGTCGATTCCCTTGATTCAGGCGATCACGCACCCGGCACGAAGTGCTTCTGCGCCGTACCGCGCGCGATCAGGCGGGAGATGTAATCGAGCTTCTGCGCATCCTGGTCGATAAACCGGAAGGTCAGTTGCAGCCAGTCGCTGTCAGGCCGTGGCTCATAGGCGACGATGGCGTGCAGGTAGCCGTTGAGGCGCGCGACTTCGGCGTTCTCGCCTTGCTCAAGGTCGAGCACGGCGCTTTCCAGCACCTGGGGCAGCACTTCACCGCGACGGACCACCAGCAGCGCTTCCTTGATGCTCAGCGCCTTGATCACGCATTGCTGGTTGCCGCTGGAAAGCCGCAGTTGGCCCTGGCCGCGACCGCCGGCAGGCGAGGCTGCAGGCGCTTGCACGGGTTGGCTGTTGAGCAGGCCTTTGCTCGGCGCAGCTACCGGCGCCGGTTTGGCCGCCTCGGGCTTGCCACCTGTCAAGGCATTGAGGGAGTCGTTGCCGAAGGCCGAGTTCATCTTGGTCGGCGCGCTGGCGATAAGGGCGTCGAGGCGGCCGATCTTGTGCAAAGCCTGTTTGACCTTGTTCAGCAACTGCTCGTTGGTGAACGGCTTGCTGACATAACCGGAAACCCCGGCCTGAATGGCCTGCACCACGTTTTCCTTGTCGCCACGGCTGGTCACCATTACGAATGGCATGGCCTTCAGGTGCGCCTGCTCACGGCACCAGGTCAACAGCTCAAGGCCGGACATCTCGGGCATTTCCCAGTCGCACAGCACCAGGTCGAAGGTCTCGCGCATCAGGATGGATTGCGCCTTTTTGCCGTTCACCGCGTCTTCAATCTTGATGCCTGGGAAGTAGTTGCGCAGGCACTTCTTCACCAAATCGCGGATAAACGAGGCGTCGTCCACCACCAATACACTGACTTTACTCATCGACCCTTCATCCTATTAAAACTTCGGCACGCAAAACGCCTGACTGATGGCATTTTGCCAAAACTCGCTGGTCACAGAAGGACTTTATTGCTCCTGCTGTGCAAAAAAATTCAGATGCCGCAAACGAAAACGCCCGACCAAAGGCCGGGCGTTAATCTCTCGGGCAACCTTACTTATCGTCAGATTCGCCCGGAACATTAGGGATTTGATCAGCAGTGCCTTCAACTTCGGCTTTCATGCGCTTGAGGCCCATGTGCCGCACGTCGGTGCCGCGCACCAGATAAATCACCAATTCCGAGATGTTGCGCGCGTGGTCGCCAATGCGTTCCAGGGAACGCAGCACCCAGATGATGTTCAAGACCCGCGAGATAGAGCGCGGGTCTTCCATCATGTAGGTGGCCAGCTCGCGCAGTGCGGTCTTGTATTCGCGGTCGATGGTCTTGTCGTATTGCGCCACCGACAACGCCAGTTCGGCGTCGAAGCGGGCGAACGCATCCAGCGCATCGCGCACCATGTTGCGCACCTGGTCGCCGATGTGGCGCACTTCCACGTAACCGCGTGGCGCTTCGCCTTCTTCGCACAGCTGGATAGCGCGGCGGGCGATTTTGGTGGCTTCGTCGCCGATGCGCTCCAGGTCGATCACCGACTTGGAGATGCTGATGATCAAACGCAGGTCGGAGGCCGCCGGCTGGCGGCGGGCCAGAATGCGCAGGCATTCTTCGTCGATGTTGCGTTCCATCTGATTGATCTGGTCATCGATCTCGCGCACTTGCTGGGCCAGGCCCGAGTCGGCCTCGATCAGCGCGGTGACCGCATCGTTGACTTGCTTCTCCACCAGCCCGCCCATCGCCAGGAGGTGGCTGCGCACTTCCTCAAGCTCGGCGTTGAACTGCGCGGAGATATGGTGGGTAAGGCCTTCTTTGCTAATCATGTTGGCGTCCTTGGAACGTCCGGTAAGGTGCGGAGAACCGCAGCATTCAGTGCAATCAGAACCACCGCGTACTAGCCGTAACGACCGGTAATGTAGTCTTCGGTCTGCTTCTTCGCCGGGTTGGTGAACAAGGTGTCGGTGTCGCCGAACTCCACCAACTTGCCCATGTACATGAACGCGGTGTAGTCCGAAACCCGCGCCGCCTGTTGCATGTTGTGGGTCACGATGACGATGGTGAACTTGGATTTCAGCTCGTAGATCAGCTCTTCGACTTTCAGCGTCGAGATCGGGTCGAGTGCCGAGCAGGGTTCGTCGAGCAGCAACACTTCCGGCTCCACGGCGATGGTGCGGGCGATCACCAGACGCTGCTGCTGGCCGCCGGACAGGCCGAGTGCCGATTCATGCAGGCGGTCTTTGACTTCGTCCCACAACGCCGCGCCTTTCAAGGCCCACTCGACGGCTTCGTCGAGAATGCGTTTTTTGTTGATGCCCTGGATGCGCAAGCCGTAGACCACGTTTTCGTAGATGGTCTTGGGAAACGGGTTCGGCTTCTGGAACACCATGCCCACGCGGCGACGCAGCTCGGCCACGTCCTCGCCTTTGCGATAGATGTTGCTGCCGTACAGGTTGATCGCGCCTTCGACGCGGCAACCGTCAACCAGGTCGTTCATGCGGTTGAAGGTGCGCAGCAGTGTGGACTTGCCGCAGCCGGACGGGCCGATAAAGGCGGTCACGCGCTGCTTGGGGATGTTCATGCTGACATCGAACAGCGCCTGCTTTTCACCGTAGTACAGGCTCAGGCCCGGCACTTCGATGGCCACGGTTTCCTGGGCCAGGCTCAGGCTCTGCTTGTCGCGACCCAGGGCCGACATGTTGATGCCGTGGGTGTGGGTTTCATGTTGCATGGGATGCTCCCTGTGCTACCAATTCGTTGTGTTGAACCGCAGGCTTCTGGATCGGCTGGCGGCTTACTAAAAATCTGTGTCTGGCGCGGTTCCGTGTGGGAGCGGGCTTGCTCGCGAAAGCGGTATGTCAGTCAGCACATGTGTTTCTGATACACCGCTTTCGCGAGCAAGCCCGCTCCCACATTTAGTCCGCGCTCACTTCAATTAACTGTCCAGCGCCTTGTATTTTTCGCGCAGGTGGTTACGAATCCACACGGCCGACAAGTTCAGCGTGGCGATCACCAGCACCAGCAGCAGCGCGGTGGCGTACACCAGCGGGCGTGCCGCTTCGACGTTGGGGCTCTGGAAACCGACGTCATAAATATGGAAGCCCAGGTGCATGATCTTCTGGTCCAGGTGCAGGTACGGGTAGTTGCCGTCCAGCGGCAGCGACGGTGCCAGCTTGACCACACCCACCAGCATCAGCGGCGCCACTTCACCGGCGGCGCGAGCCACGGCGAGGATCATGCCGGTCATCATCGCCGGGCTGGCCATCGGCAGCACGATCTTCCACAGCGTTTCCGCCTTGGTTGCGCCGAGTGCCAGGGAACCTTCACGCACGGTACGAGGAATCCGCGCCAAGCCTTCTTCGGTGGCCACGATCACCACCGGCACTGCCAGCAGCGCCAGGGTCAGCGAGGCCCACAACAGGCCCGGCGTACCGAAAGTCGGTGCCGGCAGGGCTTCGGCGAAGAACAGGCGGTCAACCGAGCCGCCCAGTACATACACAAAGAAGCCCAGGCCGAACACGCCGTAAACGATGGCCGGTACACCGGCCAGGTTGTTCACCGCGATACGGATAATGCGGGTCAGGGTGTTCTGCTTGGCGTATTCACGCAGGTACACCGCCGCCAGCACGCCGAACGGGGTCACGATCATCGCCATGATCAGGGTCATCATCACGGTGCCGAAGATGGCCGGGAAGATCCCGCCTTCGGTGTTGGCTTCCCGTGGGTCATCGCTCAAGAATTCCCAGACCTTGCTGAAGTAGAAACCCACCTTGGTCAGGGTGCCCATAGCGTTAGGCTGGTAGGCGTGCACCACTTTGCCGATGCCGATTTCGATTTCTTTGCCGTTGCCGTCGCGGGCCGTGAGGCTGTCGCGGTTGAACTGGGTGTGCAGGTCGGCCAGGCGTGCTTCGATGTCCTGGTAACGGGCATTCAATTCGGCGCGGCCGGAGTCCATGTCGGCCTGGGCGGCAGCGTCGAGCTTGCCTTCCAGCTCCAGCTTGCGGCCGTGCAGGCGGATGCGTTCCAGGCCTGCGTTGATCGCGCCGATGTCGGTTTTCTCAAGGCTCTTGAGCTGGGCCGCCAACTTGTTCACACGATCAACGCGGGCTTGCAGCTCCGGCCATGCGGCTTCGCCTTCGGCGATCACCTTGCCGTCCTGCTTGACGTTGACCAGGGTGCCGTAGAAGTTGCCCCACTCACGACGTTCGATGGCCATCAGGTTCTTCGGTGTGGTCTGGTCTTTCAGCCACTCGCCGACGATCCAGGTGAAGTCGTTGCCATTCAAGTCGCGGTTACCGACCTTGATCAGCTCGCGGGTCATGAATTCCGGGCCTTGGTCCGGCACCGGCAGGCCCGCGCTTTTGAGGCGCTCGCGCGGCACTTCTTCCTTCTGCACCACTTCGCCGATGACGATATGGTTTTCCTGGCCAGGCACGCTGTAGTTGGCCTGGATCAGGTCGGCCGGCCAGAAGTGGCCCAGACCACGCACGGCAATCACGGCCAGCAAACCAATGGTCATGATGACCGCAATGGACACCGCGCCACCGCTGATCCAGACGCCGGGGGCGCCGCTCTTGAACCATCCATTCAGGGAGTTCTGTTTCACAGACTTCTACCTTTCTTAAAGCGACGAGTATTTCTTGCGCAGACGCTGACGGATCAGCTCGGCGAGGGTGTTCATGATGAAGGTGAACAGCAGCAGCACCAGCGCCGAGAGGAACAGCACGCGGTAGTGACTGCCACCGACTTCCGACTCGGGCATCTCCACCGCAACGTTGGCCGCCAATGTGCGCAGGCCCTCGAACAGGTTCATCTCCATCACCGGGGTGTTACCGGTGGCCATCAGCACGATCATGGTTTCACCCACGGCGCGGCCCATGCCGATCATCAGTGCGGAGAAGATGCCTGGGCTGGCGGTCAGGATCACCACGCGGGTCATGGTCTGCCACGGCGTGGCACCCAGGGCCAACGAGCCCAGAGTGAGGCCGCGCGGCACGCTGAACACGGCGTCTTCTGCGATGGAGTAGATGTTCGGGATTACCGCAAAACCCATGGCCAGACCGACTACCAGTGCGTTGCGCTGGTCGTAAGTGATGCCCAGGTCGTGGGAGATCCACATGCGCATGTCGCCGCCGAAGAACCAGGTTTCCAGGTATGGGCTCATGTACAGCGAGAGCCAGCCCACAAACAGGATCACCGGAATCAGGATCGCGCTTTCCCAGCCATCCGGAACACGCAGGCGGATCGACTCAGGCAAACGGCTGAAGACAAAACCGGCGACCAGGATGCCAATCGGCAGCAACATCAGCAGGCTGAAAATGCCCGGCAAGTGCCCTTCCACATACGGTGCCAGGAACAGGCCGGCGAAGAAGCCGAGGATCACCGTCGGCATTGCTTCCATCAGTTCGATCACCGGCTTGACCTTGCGGCGCAGGCTCGGGGCCATGAAGTAAGCGGTGTAGATGGCCGCAGCCACCGCCAGGGGCGCGGCCAGCAGCATGGCGTAGAACGCAGCCTTCAGGGTACCGAAGGTCAGCGGGGCCAAACTCATTTTGGGTTCGAAGTCGGTGTTGGCGGCGGTCGATTGCCAGACGTACTTAGGCTCGTCGTAGTTTTCGTACCAGACCTTGCTCCACAGCGCGCTCCAGGACACTTCCGGGTGCGGGTTGTCGAGCAGCAGCGGTTGCAGCTTGCCGCCGGCTTCGACGATCACGCGGTTGGCGCGAGGCGACATGCCGAACAGGCCTTGGCCATCCACCACAGGGTCGACCAGCAGGGTGCGGTGCGCGGTGCTGTGGAACACGCCGAACTTGCCGGACGCGTCCAGGGCGGTGAAGCCTTTGCGACGCTCCTCGGCGGTGATTTCCACGATAGGCGCGGTGCCCATCTGGAAGGTGCGAATCTGCTTCAGGCGTTGCTCGCCGTCCGGGTCACGGGCCATGAACCACTGGGCCAGGCCGCCCTTGGAATTACCGACGATCAGCGAAATACCGCCCACCAACTGGGTGCTGGCGGTGATTTCGGCGTTGCCGTCTTCCAGCAGTTTGTAGCGACCGTTGAGGCTGTTATCGCGCAAGTTGAAGACGTCGGCGAGGGCGCGGCCATTGACCACATACAGCCACTGTTGGCGTGGGTCGACGAAAATCGCCTTCACCGGTTCGGTCATTTGCGGCAGCTCGATGCGCTTCTGCTCGCTGGTGACTTCACCGGTCATCATGTTTTCTTCGCGGCTCAGGCTCAGTACGTTCAAGAACGAACCCGCGGAGCCTGCAACCACCAGCGATGAATCGGTGGCGTTAAGGGCGACGTGCTCCAGCGGGCGGCCCAGCTCGTCGAGGACGATGGGCGTTTCGCCGTAAGGGTACTCAATGGCCGGCGTAATGGTCTTTTTGCCGTCCGGGTACGACACTTTATAAGTGTGGCGGAACACCAGGGACTGGCCATTGGACAAACCGAGGATCACTAACGGGCTGCCGGGCTGGTCTTTGCCGATCGAGGCCACAGTGGTGCCCGCAGGCAATGGCAGGTCGACACGCTTGAGCTCGGCGCCGGTGCTCACATCAAAGAACAGCGCCTGGCCCTTGTCGGAAACCCGCATGGCGACTTGGTTCTGTTCTTCCAGGGAGATCATCAGCGGCTTGCCGGCATCCTGCATCCAGGCGGGTGTCAGCGCGTCTTCCTTGGTCAGCGAGGCACCCTGGAACAAAGGCGCAACTACATAAGCCAGGAAGAAGAAGATCAGGGTGATGGCGCCGAGCACGGCGAGGCCGCCGATCAACACGTACCAGCGGGTCAGGCGATCCTTGAGCGCGCGAATACGGCGCTTGCGTTGCAGCTCAGGCGTATTGAAATCAATACGCTTGGGGGGAGAAGTCGTCGTCATGGTGGAATTGGCCAGATCATTCATGCGCACACCCTAGCGATCCTGTATGACAGAAAGATGACAATGCAGTGACGCAAGAAATCCGCCGCGTAGCAGGGCTGGCAGCGGACTAAAAAATTAGGGGTGTAGGCGGGTTAAAGGAGCAAGGGATTACTGTGGCGAGCAAGCTTGCTTGCGCTGGGGTGCGAAGCGCCCCCAAGGCTTGCGACTGCTACGCAGTCGAACGGGAGCAAGCTCCCTCGCCACAGCAAGCCCGCTTCCACAGGGCCCGCTGCTACACCAGGTATTGCAGGCTTAGTTGCCTTCTTTCAAACCCAGGTCAGCCAGGGCCTTGGCGGCCACTTTAGCCGGCAGTGGGATGTAGCCGTCTTTGACGACCACTTCCTGGCCCTGTTTGGACAGAACCAGCTTCACGAACTCAGCTTCCAGCGGGGCCAAAGGCTTGTTCGGGGCTTTGTTGACGTACACGTAGAGGAAGCGCGACAGCGGGTATTTGCCGTTCAGGGCGTTTTCTTCGCTGTCTTCGATGAAGTCAGTGCTGCCTTTCTTGGCCAGGGCCACGGTCTTCACGCTGGCGGTCTTGTAGCCGATGCCCGAGTAACCAATGCCGTTCAGCGAGGAGCTGATCGACTGCACGACCGAAGCCGAGCCAGGTTGTTCGTTGACGTTTGGCTTGTAGTCGCCTTTGCACAGGGCTTCTTCTTTGAAGTAGCCGTAGGTGCCGGATACCGAGTTACGACCAAACAGCTGAACCGGCTTGTTGGCCAGGTCGCCGGTCACACCCAGGTCGCCCCAGGTTTTAACGTCGGCTTTAGCACCGCACAGACGCGTCGAGGAGAAGATCGCGTCGACTTGTTCCATGGTCAGGTGCTGGATCGGGTTGTCCTTGTGTACGAACACGGCCAGGGCATCCACGGCAACCGGGATAGCGGTTGGCTTGTAACCGTACTTCTGCTCGAAGGCCGCCAGTTCGGTGTCCTTCATTTTGCGGCTCATCGGGCCCAGGTTGGAGGTGCCTTCAGTCAGCGCAGGAGGTGCAGTGGCGGAGCCGGCAGCCTGAATCTGGATGTTGACGTTCGGGTATTCCTTTTTGTAACCCTCAGCCCACAGGGTCATCAGGTTAGCCAGGGTATCGGAACCGACGCTGGACAAGTTGCCCGACACACCAGTGGTCTTAACGTAAGCCGGGATTGCCGGATCAACACCAGCGGCCACCGCGTTGGCGGTCGCAACGCCAGCAGCGACAAAAGTCATTGCCGCCATCAAACGTTTCAGTTTCATGCCTTGCTCCTAGCAGATAGGGATAGTTGGATCGGGGCCAAGTATCGGTAGGCCGTGTGAACACTCTATGTCTGGAATATGACAATTAGATGAAAGGCCAGTATTTATGAAAAACCTGACAGAAAGGGGAAAGTGCAATAAACCCGGGGCTTGCGGGGAGGTTGAAGCGCTTTAAGCGGTGTTTCAGAAACACTCTGTAATCGTTGGTGAACGCAAAAACCTGTGGCGAGGGAGCTTGCTCCCGTTGGACTGCACAGCAGTCCCATGCCTGGGGCCGCTACGCGACCCAGCGGGCGCAAGCTCCCTCGCCACAGGGCTATATCAGCGTCCGCGTTTCCACAGGTAACCGCCCACCGCTATCCCCATCACGCACAGGACGGCCACGTAATAAGCAGGACCCATCGGGCTTTCCTTCATCAGCAGCGATACCGCCAATGGCGTCAGGCCGCCGAATACGGCATAGGCCACATTGTAGGAGAACGATAAGCCGCTGAAACGCACCACCGGCGGGAATGCTTTCACCATCACGTAAGGCACTACACCGATGGTGCCCACAAACAGGCCGGTCAATGCGTACAGCGGGAACAACCAGTCCGGGTGAGCCATCAGGCTGTGATACAGCGTCCAGGAGGTGGCCAGCAGCAACGCGCAACCGGTGACCAAAACGCGACCAGCACCAAAACGGTCAGCCAGCGCGCCGGAGGCGATGCAGCCCAGGCTCAGCGTAACGATCGCCAGGCTGTTGGCTTGCAGCGCAACCGTCGGGCTGAAGTGGTAGACGGTTTGCAGCACGGTCGGGGTCATCAAGATGACCACAACCACACCCGCCGACAGCAACCACGTCAGCAGCATCGACAGCACAATGGCACCGCGGTGGTCACGCAATACCGCGCGCAACGGCAGCTCGGCAGCCAGGGTTTTGCGCTGCTGCATCTCGGCGAAGATCGGTGTTTCGTGCAACCACCGGCGCAAGTAAACCGACAGCAGGCCGAACACACCGCCCAGCAGGAACGGGATACGCCACGCGTAATCCGAGACCTGCTCCGGGGTATAGAGGGTGTTGATGGCGGTGGCCACCAGCGAGCCCAGCAAAATACCGGCGGTGAGGCCGCTGGTCAGGGTGCCGCAGGCATAGCCGATGTGGCGCGGCGGCACGTGTTCGGAAACAAACACCCAGGCGCCCGGTACTTCGCCGCCAATGGCGGCGCCCTGGATGACGCGCATCAGCAGCAACAATAGCGGCGCCCACAGGCCGATCTGTGCGTAGGTCGGCAGCAGGCCCATGATCAGGGTCGGCACGGCCATCATGAAGATGCTCAGGGTGAACATTTTCTTGCGGCCCAGCAGGTCACCGAAGTGCGCCATGATGATGCCGCCCAGCGGGCGTGCCAGGTAGCCGGCGGCGAAGATGCCGAAGGTCTGCATCATGCGCAGCCATTCAGGCATGTCGACGGGGAAAAACAGCTTCCCGACCACGGTGGCGAAAAATACAAAGATAATGAAGTCGTAAAATTCCAGCGCCCCGCCCAAGGCAGACAGCGACAGGGTTTTGTAGTCGTTGCGGGTCAGCGGGCGCGAAGGTTGCGCACTGCTTGCAGGCACGGAGGACATGGCAAGGCTTCTCTTATTGTCAGGACGGCGAACGCGAGACCCCGGCAAGCGCCGGGGTCGGTTCGGCACGATAACAAATCGCCCGCAAAAGCACAGCGTTGCTTGACGCCCGCGTTCCACAGGCAATCCCCGATAGCAGGCCGTGCCAGTGTGCACCGCGCTCGCGGGAACGGTGGGCATGTCGGGCTTCTCGTGCAAAGGTGCTGACCCGAATAACAGCCCAGGCGCTGTAAATAATCCCGGCGATAGGCACAGTTTCTGCAAAAAGCCGCGATACAGCGCAGATTTGCCGACCAAATGAGCTTGCGGAGGTCGTCGTCGCCACAGGGTCTCGATATACTCGGCCCGTGCGAGCGCCAAACCCGCTGTCTTGAGGGGCTGCTGTGCCAAAACGTTGTTGGATGACCCTCAGGTTAGGTTCCAGCCGCTTTGGCAGAGTTTCCCTTTAGTGCGCCTTACGAGAAACGTATCGAGCGGTGTAGGTTGGTGCTGAAACGTTTTTCCAGAAGACGGCTATCCACTTGAAACACCCATGAAGCGTTACGGGTCAGAGGCACCCTCGGCATGATTGAACTCGAACAAGAAGATCCTATCCCGCAAGGCGATCTCGCCTTGCAAATCACCGCGCTGCCGCGTGAAACAAACGGGTTTGGCGATATCTTCGGCGGCTGGCTGGTCGCGCAGATGGACCTGGCCGGCACGGCCATGGCCAGCAAGGTCGCCGGCGGCCGAGTGGCCACCGTAGCGATTGATCGCATGGCGTTCCTGGTGCCGGTGGCCGTCGGCGCGCAGCTGTCTTTCTACACGCAGGCCCTGGAAATCGGCCGCAGCTCGATCCAGATGATGGTCGAAGTGTGGAGCGACGACCCGCTGTCGAGCGAATGGCGCAAAGTCACCGAGGCGGTGTTTGTGTTCGTCGCCATCGATGGCAGCGGCCGCACGCGTTCGGTACCGTCGCGCGCGCGTTAAACCTCACCGGGTTTTGACGGTCAATTGCCCCATTGCCTGCCATAAAGAGTGCTTTGTATGCCTGTGCCCCACGTTGAAACTGTGAAAATCGACGAGCTGGACTGCTGGCGCATTCGCCACAATGGCGCTGAATTGATGGTGGCCCAACAGGGCGCGCACATCTTCAGTTACCAGCGCCAGGGCGAACAGCCGCTGATCTGGCCGAACCCTGCGGCGGTGTACAAGCAAGGCAAGGGCATCCGTACCGGCGTGCCGGTGTGCTGGCCATGGTTTGGTGTGTTTGACCGCAACCCGCAGAGCGTCAAGGCGATGCGCCAGAGCGAGCAACCGGCCGGCGCCCATGGTTTTGTGCGCACGGCACAGTGGGAGCTGGCTGCGAGCGAACTCGAAGGCCAAGCGCTGCGGGTGGATTTGGTGCTGCCGGTTCCCGAGGGCGGCTTCCCCGGCTGGCCGCATCAGGTCGACCTGACACTGAGCCTGCTGTTGGACGATCAACTGCACATCCGCCTGACCAGCCACAACCGTGGCACCGACACCGTGACACTCAGCCAGGCGCTGCACACGTATTTCGCCGTGAGTGACGTGCGCAAGGTGCAGGTCGAAGGGCTGGCTGGGCTGGCGTATATCGACACCGCCGATGGCTGGGCCGAGAAGAAGCAGTCCGGCCTGCTGCACTTCAGTGCCGAAACTGACCGTATCTACCTGGATACTCCGGCGCAGTTGGATATCGTCGATACCGATTGGCAGCGTCGCATCCAACTGACCGCCGAGGGTTCGAACTCGACGGTGATCTGGAACCCGTGGACCGAACGCGCCAAGGCGTTTGACGACATGGCCGATGACGGCTGGCAGGGCATGCTGTGCATCGAGACGGCGAATGTGCTGGATGATGTGGTTAGCCTGGCGCCGGGTCAAAGCCATACCTTGGGTGTGAGCATCGCCAGTATCGCCCTGTAAACCCAATCAAAATGAGGGAGCGGGCTTGTGTGGGAGCCGGGCTTGCCCGCGATTCAAGCACCTCGGTGTATCAGTAACACCGAGGTGATGCTATCGCAGGCAAGCCAGCTCCCACACAAGCCCGCTCCCACATTGGGTTCTGCGTCATGATCTAGAGATCGGACTCTTTCACTACTCTGACCTTCCCCGCATCCAGCGCATACGCCGCATCTGCCAGGTCATTGTTGACCTTCTCCACCTTCAACGTGCCCGTCACCCACAGCGGCGTGTAGATATCATCCAGC
The DNA here is from genome assembly GCF_030687515.1 of Pseudomonas sp. FP2338. Lineage (NCBI taxonomy): Bacteria > Pseudomonadati > Pseudomonadota > Gammaproteobacteria > Pseudomonadales > Pseudomonadaceae > Pseudomonas > Pseudomonas sp. FP2338. The sequence continues at coordinate 6,364,656 of NZ_CP117436.1, forward strand.
TTCAGCCCCTTGGGATAACGCACCAGCACCAACTGGTTAGGCGGCGGTGGCGGTACGTGGATGCAGGCGCCTGGGTACGGCACCAGGAAAAACAGGGTGCTGCGGCCCTTCGCGTCGGTTTCCAACGGTACAGGGTAGCCACCGATGCGGATGTTCTTGCCGTTCATGGCGGCCACGGTCTTGGTCGAGTACATCACCGCCGGCAAGCCTTTGCTCTGCTTCAAGCCACCTTTGTCGGTGAACGTGCCTTGGGCTTCGGGGGAGTTGTGGTCGATCTCGGGCATGGCTTCGAGGGCTTTCTGGTCTGAAAGCGGCATCAGGTCGAGCCAATCGGTTTCCGGCAGTTCACCAGCGTGCGCCAGGCCTGAGCCCAACAGGAGGAGTGTGAATAAAAGACGGCGCATGAAAAAAGCTCGGCAAGTTCAGATGCCGAGCATTCTAGCCCTCTGCGCCTGCGCAGCGCAGAGGGCTTTGTCGCTTAGATCATTTCTTTCTCAGCAGGCCGTAGATCACCAGCAACACGATGGCGCCGATCAGCGCGCCGAGGAAGCCCGCGCCTTGACCCGCCTGGTAGATGCCCAGGGCCTGACCACCGTAGGTGGCAACCAGGGAACCTGCGATACCCAGCAGGATGGTCATGATCCAGCCCATGCTGTCGTCGCCAGGCTTGAGGAAGCGCGCCAGCAGGCCGACGATCAAGCCGATAAAGATGGTTCCAATGATACCCATGGCATTTCCCTCTGAATGAAGTGAACTACACAAAAGCCTAGTCAGACTTTAGCGTCCTGCAATCAGAGAGGCGGCGATAACCAATGGTTCCCGCCGCCCTCAAGGTTATTGCTCGGCGATCAGCGCTTCGACCTTGAGAATCTGCGCCTCAAGGGTCGCACGGTCCTTGCTGCGCAGGTTGGCGTGGCCAACCTTACGCCCGACTTTGAAAGCCTTGCCGTAGTGGTGCAGGTGACAGTCATCAATGGCGATGACTTTTTCTACCGGTGGCACTGCACCGATAAAGTTGAGCATGGCGCTCTCGCCGACCTTGGCCGTGGAGCCCAGCGGCAAGCCTGCCACCGCCCGCAGGTGGTTTTCGAACTGGCTGCACTCGGCGCCTTCGGTGGTCCAGTGCCCGGAGTTGTGTACGCGCGGAGCGATTTCGTTGGCCTTGAGGCCGCCGTCGACTTCAAAGAACTCGAACGCCATCACGCCGACATAATCCAGTTGCTTGAGCACGCGGCTGGAATAGTCTTCGGCCAAGGCCTGCAACGGGTGGTCGGTGCTGGCCACAGACAGCTTGAGGATGCCGCTGTCGTGGGTGTTGTGCACCAACGGGTAGAAGCGGGTCTCGCCGTCACGGGCACGCACGGCGATCAGCGACACTTCACCGGTGAACGGCACAAAGCCTTCCAGCAGGCAGGCGACACTGCCCAGTTCGGCAAAGGTGCCAACCACATCGGCAGCGGTGCGCAGGACTTTCTGGCCCTTGCCGTCATAACCCAGGGTGCGGGTCTTGAGCACGGCTGGCAGGCCGATGCTGGCGACGGCGGCGTCCAGGTCCGCCTGGGACTGGATATCGGCGAAGGCCGGGGTCGGAATGCCCAGGTCCTTGAACATACTCTTTTCGAACCAGCGGTCGCGAGCGATGCGCAAGGCTTCGGCGCTCGGGTACACCGGCACGAACTGCGACAGGAAGGCCACGGTTTCGGCCGGGACGCTTTCGAATTCGAAGGTCACCAGGTCGACTTCATCGGCCAGTTGGCGCAGATGGTCCGGGTCGCTGTAGTCAGCGCGCAGGTGTTCACCCAGGGCCGCCGCGCAGGCGTCCGGCGCCGGGTCCAGGAAAGCGAAGTTCATCCCCAGCGGGGTGCCCGCCAAGGCCAGCATGCGACCCAGTTGGCCGCCACCGATTACACCGATTTTCATCAATCAATACCTTCAGGCGATACGTGGGTCTGGGTTGTCCAACACGCTGTCTGTCTGCTCAGCACGGAATTTTTTCAGCACCGCATGGAACTGCGGGTGCTTGGCACCCAGGATGCTGGCGGACAGCAACGCGGCGTTGATCGCGCCGGCCTTGCCGATTGCCAGGGTGGCCACCGGAATACCGGCCGGCATCTGCACGATGGACAACAGCGAATCCACGCCCGAGAGCATCGACGACTGCACCGGCACACCGAGCACTGGCAGGTGGGTCTTGGCCGCACACATGCCTGGCAGGTGCGCCGCACCGCCGGCACCGGCGATGATCACCTCGATGCCACGGGATTCTGCTTCATCGGCATACTGGAACAGCAAATCCGGGGTGCGGTGGGCAGAGACCACTTTCACTTCATACGGAATGCCGAGTTTTTCCAGCATATCGGCGGTGTGGCTAAGGGTGGACCAATCGGACTTGGAGCCCATGATCACGCCAACCAATGCACTCATCGTCGTGCCTCTTCTCTCTGGGCGCCCGCAGGCGCGTCAAAAAACAACAAGCCACGCGGGAAATCCGGCGTGGCTTGGTGTACGAATTAAGGCCGGTTGGACCGGCCGAAGGCCGCGCAGTATACCGTAATAATCCAGATAAACAGCCCCTGGAATGACCATCTGTCTTACGGCGCAAAGTGGCGGTTTTATTGACTTCCGAGTCAGCGAAACCAGCGCAAATTTCCCCTGGGAAAGGGGTCAATGTGGGAGCTGGCTTGCCTGCGATAGCATCACCTCACTATGGCTGATGTACCGAGGTGCCTGCATCGCAGGCAAGCCAGCTCCCACAGTTGATCTTCATTGCGCTCAGGTGTTTTGTGCAGCCCCGCCTTCCAGCTTGCGCCACAGCAACCGTACGTTCGCCTTGCGCACCAACGCGCAGCGATACAGACGAATCTCCAGCGGCACATGCCATTGCGGGCCGCCGCACACCACCAGTTCGCCACGGGCCAGTTCCGCGCGCACGCTCAATTGTGGCACCCAGGCGATACCCAGCCCTTCCAGCGCCATGCTCTTGAGGCTGTCGGCCATGGCGGTTTCGTACACGGTAGTAAAGCGCAGAGCCCTCTGGCGCAGCAGCAAATTCACCGAGCGCCCCAGGAACGCACCGGCACTGTAGGCCAGCAACGGCACGCTGCCCTCACCTTCCAGGTCGAACAGCGGTTTGCCGTCGGCGTCGGCGGCGCACACTGGGAGCATCTCGGTGTTGCCCAGGTGCAGCGAGGGAAAGATCTCGGCGTCCATCTGCATGGCCGCGTCCGGGTCGTAGAACGCGAGCATCAAGTCGCAGCCACCTTCGCGCAGCGCGTGCACGGCGTCACCGACGTTAGTGGCAACCAATCGCGTGGCGATGTTCAAACCTTCGTTGCGCAGTTGCGCGATCCAACGGGGGAAGAAGCCCAGCGCCAAGGAGTGGGCAGCCGCGACTTGCATGACCTCCCCTTGCCCGCCTTCCAGGTGATGCAAATGGCGCAATACTTCACCGAGCTGTTCGACCACCGTGCGCGCGGTGACCAGAAACAATTGCCCCGCCGCCGTCAGCTCCACCGGTGTGCGTGAGCGATTGACCAGAGTCAGCCCCAGCGCCGCTTCCAGGCTGCGAATACGTCGACTGAAGGCCGGCTGGGTGACAAAGCGCCGCTCCGCCGCCTGGGAAAAGCTGCGGGTCGCCGCCAGGGCGCTGAAGTCTTCCAGCCATTTGCTCTCAAGGTTCATCACTTCCTCCCACGGGTATGCACCATTTTGGCACACACGCCCGCCATGATAACCGGGTCACACCTACATTATGCCGTTTGTGCATAGGCCAGTGCTTAACAGCATTGGCCCAAAAACTTCTACAAGCCTAGCATTCGCAGCGTTCCGGCCTGTTCCGGGTCCATATCGAGATGATTTCCGTCATGTCCTCCGCTGCATCATTCCGCACAGAAAAAGACCTGCTTGGCGTACTCGAAGTACCGGCTCAAGCGTATTACGGCATCCAGACCCTGCGAGCGGTGAACAACTTCCGCCTCTCGGGCGTTCCGATTTCGCATTACCCGAAATTGGTGGTCGGCCTGGCAATGGTCAAGCAAGCAGCCGCTGATGCCAACCGCGAGTTGGGCCAGCTCAGCGAAGCCAAGCACGCTGCCATCAGCGAGGCTTGTGCCCGTCTGATCCGCGGCGATTTCCACGAAGAGTTCGTGGTGGACATGATTCAAGGCGGCGCTGGCACTTCAACCAATATGAATGCCAACGAAGTCATCGCCAACATCGCGTTGGAGGCCATGGGCCACAACAAGGGCGAGTACCAGTACCTGCACCCTAACAACGACGTGAACATGGCGCAGTCGACCAACGACGCCTACCCAACCGCGATCCGCCTGGGTCTGCTGCTGGGCCATGACGCGCTGCTGGCCAGCCTCGACAGCCTGATCCAGGCATTCGCCGCCAAAGGCGTCGAGTTCGGTCACGTGCTGAAAATGGGTCGCACCCAATTGCAAGACGCTGTGCCGATGACCCTCGGCCAGGAATTCCGCGCCTTCGCCACCACCCTGGGTGAAGACCTGGCACGCCTGAAAACCCTGGCGCCAGAGCTGCTGACCGAAGTGAACCTGGGCGGCACCGCCATCGGCACCGGCATCAACGCCGACCCACGTTACCAAGCCCTGGCCGTACAACGCCTGGCGCTGATCAGCGGCCAGCCGCTGGTTCCGGCTGCCGACTTGATCGAAGCCACCTCCGACATGGGCGCTTTCGTGCTGTTTTCCGGCATGCTCAAACGTACTGCGGTGAAGCTGTCGAAGATCTGCAACGACCTGCGCCTGCTGTCCAGCGGCCCACGCACCGGCATCAACGAGATCAACCTGCCGGCACGCCAGCCAGGCAGCTCGATTATGCCCGGCAAGGTTAACCCGGTGATCCCGGAAGCCGTGAACCAGGTAGCGTTCCAGGTTATCGGTAACGACTTGGCGCTGACCATGGCAGCCGAAGGCGGCCAACTGCAGTTGAACGTGATGGAGCCGCTGATCGCTTTCAAGATCTTCGACTCGATCCGCCTGCTGCAACGCGCCATGGACATGCTGCGCGAACACTGCATCGTCGGCATTACCGCCAACGAAGCCCGTTGCCGCGAGCTGGTGGAACACTCCATCGGCCTGGTCACCGCGCTGAACCCGTACATCGGCTATGAAAACGCCACCCGCATTGCGCGTATCGCCCTCGAAAGCGGCCGCGGCGTGCTGGAACTGGTGCGCGAAGAAGGCTTGCTCGACGACGCCATGCTCGACGACATCCTGCGCCCCGAAAACATGATTGCCCCACGTTTGGTCCCGCTGAAGGCCTAAGCGTTTGATGCACCGCTCACCAGGTTGAGGGACTAGACACCTCTCACCTTTTGAGGGCCTGAAGGCTCGTTCTTCAGGCCCTTTTTTTTGCCTCAAGGTTGTGAAATGACGCCCATAAAAACTCCAATATCGCCCTGCAAACCCTCCTTGCCTGCAACAGCTTGGCTGAAACCTTTAATCGCCCCGTGCAGACGGATCACGCTCGCCTAGGTATAGTGCCGCCCCTCTTCGCGTCTGCGGCCGTCGGTAACGAGGCCCGCAGACATCGCGAAAGCGCATGAATAACAACACCCGCAAAAGGATTGGGGTCGAACCGTCGCGCACTGCCTGGTGCTATGTGAGGGATCGGACCGTCCTGCGTTTGCCATTAGAAAAATCAGCGAGGAACACTCCATGCTCGAAGTCATCAACGACTTCCTCTCAGGGAAAGTACTGATCGTGCTCATTGTCGGGCTCGGCGGTTATTTCACGATCCGCTCGCGTTTCGTACAGTTGCGTCACTTTTTCCACATGTTCTCGGTGTTCAAAGACAGCCTGAAGAGCAGCTCCGGCCAGCTCAGTTCCTTCCAGGCGCTGATGCTCAGCCTGGCCGGCCGCGTGGGTGCCGGTAACATCGCCGGCGTCGGCATTGCCGTGACCCTGGGTGGCCCGGGCGCCGTGTTCTGGATGTGGGTCACCGCGCTGGTGGGCATGTCCTCGAGCTTTATCGAGTGCTCCCTCGGCCAGTTGTACAAGCGCACCGATGCCGAAGGCACCTACCGGGGCGGCCCGGCGTATTACATCCAGCACGGTTTGCAGAAGCGCTGGCTGGGTATGGTCATGGCGTTCCTGTTGCTGGTGACTTTCGGTTTCGCCTTCAACGGCCTGCAAGCCCACGCCGTGACTCACTCGCTGAACAACGCCTTCGGCCTGGACACCACCTACACCGGCCTGGCGCTGGCCGTATTGCTGGGCCTGGTATTCATCGGCGGGATCAAGCGCATCGCTTCGATTGCCGACCTGCTGGTGCCGGTCAAGACCCTGGTCTACATCGCTGTGACCCTGTACGTGATCGTGCTGCAATTCGACCACGTACCGGCCATGCTCGCGACCATCGTCAAGAGCGCGTTCGGCCTCGACCAAGCCTTCGGTGGCCTGGTGGGCAGCGCGATCATCATGGGTGTGAAGCGCGGCGTGTTCGCCAACGAAGCCGGTCTGGGCAGTGCGCCTAACGTGGCAGCGGTGGCCTCGGTAGAACACCCGATCGCCCAAGGCGTGGTCCAGGCGTTCAGCGTGTTCCTCGACACCTTCGTGATCTGCACCTGCACCGCGTTGCTGATCCTGCTCTCCGGTTTCTACACCCCAGGCTTTGAAGGCGACGGCATTGCCCTGACCCAGAACTCCCTGGCGGCGGTAGTCGGTGACTGGGGCCGCATGTTCATCTCGGTGGCCCTGGCGTTGTTCGTGTTCACCTCGATCATGTACAACTACTACCTGGGTGAGAGCAACCTGCGCTTCCTGGTGGGTAACAACCGCAAGGTGCTGATGGGCTACCGCGCGCTGGTGCTGGTGCTGATTTTCTGGGGTTCGATCGAGAACCTGAGCACCGTGTTCGCCTTCGCCGACATCACCATGACCCTGCTCGCGTTCGTGAACCTGTTCGCCCTGGCGTTCCTGTTCAAAATTGCCATGCGCATCCTCAATGACTACGACAACCAGCGCGCTGCGGGCATCAAGACGCCGGTGTTCGACTCCAGCCAGTTCCCTGACCTGGACCTGGATCGCAAGGCCTGGCCGGCTAACCCGGTAAAACCGGAAGCAGTCGCCTCGGCTGAACTGAGCGCTCAAGCGCAACGTTAATCACCGTTAGATGACACGCCGCCCGGCCTTGGGCATGCTCTGGGCCCGGCGGCGTTTTTCGTTCAGGAGATTTTTCATGCAACCAGCTAACAACGTGATGGTGCTCTACACCGGCGGCACCATTGGCATGCAGGCCAGCGCCAACGGCCTGGCGCCTGCGTCGGGTTTTGAGGCGCGCATGCGCGAACAGCTCGCCGATGCAGCAGTGCCCACCTGGCGCTTTCAAGAGATGTCGCCACTGATCGACAGCGCCAACATGACGCCCACCTACTGGCAGCATCTGCGCAGCGCCGTGGTTGAGGCGGTGGACGCAGGCTGCGATGCGGTGCTGATCCTGCACGGCACCGACACCCTGGCCTACAGCGCGGCAGCCATGAGCTTCCAACTGCTGGGCCTGCCGGCGCCGGTAGTCTTCACCGGCTCCATGTTGCCGGCCGGCGTGCCCGACAGCGATGCCTGGGAAAACGTCAGCGGTGCGTTGACGGCCTTGGGCGAAGGCTTGGCACCCGGCGTGCAGCTGTACTTCCACGGCGCGCTGATGGCGCCGACCCGCTGCGCGAAAATCCGCAGCTTCGGTCGCCACCCGTTTGCAGCCCTGCAACGCAATGGCGGCGTCGCCCAGGCTGACATGATCCCGGCCGCCCTGCATTACCGCCAGCCCAAAGCCTTGGCCAATGTCGGCGTCTTGCCGCTGGTGCCGGGCATCGCCGCCGCGCAACTCAACGCGTTGATCGACAGCGGCATCCAGGCGCTGGTGCTGGAATGCTTCGGCAGCGGCACCGGGCCGAGCGATAACCCCGCGTTTCTCGCCAGCCTCAAGCGTGCGCAGGCGCTGGGCGTAACCGTCGTGGCAATCACCCAATGCCATGAAGGCGGCGTGGAGCTGGACGTGTACGAAGCCGGCAGCCGCCTGCGCGGCGTGGGCGTGCTGTCCGGTGGCGGCATGACCCGCGAAGCGGCGTTCGGCAAGCTCAATGCCCTGCTCGGCGCCGGGCTTGAGGCCAGTGAAGTGCGCCGCCTGGTGGAACTGGACCTGTGCGGCGAACTGAGCTGACCGGCATGTAACTTGCTCCACTTCCAGCCATCCCCTGGCTGGAAGTTCCCATGCTGCACTCCCACCTCACCACCCTCAATGCTGTTTCGCTGGTGCTTAACGCCTTCAAAGGTTTGCCCCATGAGGCACTGCTGGCCGGCAGCGGCATCTGTGCGGCGGACTTGACCCGGGCCGACACGCGCATCACCACCAATCAGGAAATGCGCGTGTGCGCCAACGCCGTGGCCCTGCGCCGCGATGTCGGCCTGGAGCTGGGCGCGCAAATGCATGTGTCGGCCTACGGCATGCTCGGTTACGCCCTGCTCACCAGTGCCACCTTTGGTGACGCGTTACGCTTGGCCCTACGGTATCCGGCGCTGTTGGGAACACTGTTCGAGCTGAGCCTTGAAGAGGACGGTGAGCGTATCTGGTTCACCGCCGGCGACTACCGGGAAAACCCCAGCCTGGAAATGTTCAACGTCGAGCTGTGCCTGGCGTCATTGAAAGTGATCTGCGACGACCTGCTCGGCCAGCCTCTGCCGTTACTGGCCGCGCGCTTTGAACATGACGCCCCCGACTACCGCACGCGCTACGCCGAGCGTTTCCCCTGCACGCTGCAATTTCAGGCCACCGCCAATGCCTTTGCCTTCGACAAACACTGGCTGGACCAGCCTCTGCCCCTGGCCGACGCCATCACCCACCAGGCCATGGCCGAGCGTTGCCGCAAACAAAACCTGGAGTTCACCGGGCGCCAGGCCTGGCTCGGCAGAATTCGCCAGCTGCTCGCCGCACAGCTCAACGCCGCGCCGGGCTTGGAGGGTTTGGCCGAGCAGATGAACTGTTCGGCGCGCACCCTGCGCCGGCACCTGCATGACTTGGGATGCAGCTACCAGGAGCTGCTGGACGAGCTGCGTTTCGAGCGCGCCAAGCAACTGCTGGCCGAGGACCAGTGGCCGATTTACCGGATTGCCGAGGCACTGGGCTTCAGCGAAACGGCAAGTTTCAGGCATGCCTTTGTGCGTTGGAGTGGCGTGGCGCCGAGCCAATTTCGCGCATGATGCTTCATTGAGGGGCGAATTCAGGACAGACAATTTGGCCATAATTATCCCCTTTTGGCCGCTCCTGCCGTTCTCTTAAAGCACGCCCGCCGCAAGACTGGATCCACCGATACAGCCTGCGGAGAACAACAAATGCTGACGATCTACTCGGACGATCACCACCTGCACCATGGCCGTTGCGAATTGATGGACGGGCAACTGATGCCCTGCTTTGAAATGCCCTCGCGCGCCGACCATGTGTTGCAACGGGTCAAAGACCGCGAACTGGGCCCGGTGCATGCGCCGCAGGACTTCGGCCTGACACCGCTGCAGCGTATCCACAGCCACGATTACCTCGACTTCTTCCAAGGCGCCTGGCAGCGCTGGACCGAATACGGCCAGGACGGCGACTTGCTGCCTTACACCTGGCCCGCGCGCACGTTGCGCCGGGTCATCCCCACAAGCCTGCATGGCCAGTTGGGCTATTACAGTTTCGACGGCGGCGCGCCGATTACCGCTGGCACCTGGCAAGCAGCCTACAGCGCGGCGCAAGTCGCCCTCACGGCGCAACAGGCCATCCAGAGCGGCGCCCAGAGTGCCTTCGCCCTGTGCCGCCCACCTGGGCATCATGCTGCGGGCGACTTGATGGGCGGTTATTGCTACCTCAACAACGCCGCCATTGCCGCCCAGGCCTTCCTCGACCAAGGCCACAAACGCGTCGCGATCCTGGATGTGGATTACCACCACGGCAACGGCACCCAGTCGATTTTTTACGCACGCAGCGACGTGTTGTTCACCTCGATACACGGCCACCCGCAAGCAGAGTTTCCGTTTTTCCTCGGCTATGCCGACGAGCTGGGCGAAGGTGACGGCGAAGGCTTCAATTTCAACTACCCACTGCCGGCCGGTTCCGGTTGGGCAGCCTGGAGTGCCGCATTGGAAGAAGCCTGCGCAGAGATCGAGCGCTACGGCGCCGACATCATCGTCGTGTCCCTGGGCGTGGACACGTTCAAGGACGACCCTATCTCGCAGTTCAAGCTCGACAGCCCGGACTACCTGGCCATGGGCGCGCGTATCGCCCGGCTGGGCAAACCCACGCTGTTTGTGATGGAAGGCGGCTACGCAGTGGAAGAAATCGGCATCAACGCCGTCAACGTCCTCGAAGGTTTTGAAGGAGCAGCCCAATGAACAGGCTCAAGTCACTCGTCCTCTGCGCCGCCGTCATCAGCGGCGCGGCCCACGCCGAAGAAAAAACCCTCAAGGTCTACAACTGGTTCGACTACATCACGCCCAAAGCCCTGGAAGACTTCAAGGCGCAGAACCCCAAGATCAAATTGGTCTACGACATCTTCGACACCAACGAAGCGCTGGAAGCCAAGCTGCTCACCGGCAATTCCGGCTATGACGTGGTGGTGCCGTCCAACGTATTCCTGGCCAAGCAGATCGAGGCCGGTGTGTTCCAGCCGCTGGACCGCAGCAAGCTGCCGAACTGGAACCACCTCGACCCCAAGTTGATGAAGCTGATCGAAGCAAACGACCCCGGCAATAAATTCGCCGTGCCTTACATGTACGGCACCATCCTCATTGGCTTCAACCCGGCCAAGGTCAAGGCCGCCCTGGGTGACAATGCGCCAGTCGACAGTTGGGATTTGATTTTCAAAGAAGAGAACATCAGCAAGCTCAAGCAATGCGGCGTGGCGCTGCTGGATTCGCCATCAGAAATCCTGCCACTGGCTTTGCAGCACCTGGGCCTGGACCCCAACAGCAGCAACCCCAAGGATTATGAAAAAGCCGAAGCGCTGCTGATGAAGATCCGCCCGTACATCACCTACTTTCACTCCTCCAAATACATGGCCGACATCGCCAACGGTGATATCTGCGTGGCCGTGGGCTATTCCGGCAGCTTCTCCCAGGCCGCCAACCGCGCCAGAGAAGCCAAGAATGGCGTGACGGTGGACATGCGCCTGCCCAAAGAAGGCGCGCCGATCTGGTTCGACATGCTCGCCATCCCCAAAGGCGCAAAAAACCCGGACGACGCCTACACCTTTATCAACTACCTGCTGCAACCCAATGTGATTGCGCCGGTCAGTGATTTTGTCGGCTACCCCAACCCGAACAAGGACGCTACCGAGCTGGTTGACCCGGCCATTCGCCACAACCCCAACCTGTACCCGACCGAGACGGCGATGGCCACGCTCTACACCCTCAAACCCCTGGACAGCAAAGCCGAACGGGCCAGGACAAGGGCCTGGACCAAGATCAAGTCCGGGACCTGAACGGCCTGCATCGGAAAGTAGGCCTATGTAAGCACCGCCCCTCTGCCTGGCCGCGCCCTGGCATGGAAATCCCAAGCTTATACCTCGGGCTATTTCCATAAAACGGCCAGGCGCCGCTATCTATCTACCGTCCTCCGTGCCACGGCCATCGCTACCTTGCAAACCCTTGAGGCCCGTCCGGGCCAGCGATTGCAGAGGAGCGCTCATGCCCAACGACTTGCCTAACAACCACCGCCCCCCAAGTACCTATGAACTGCTCACCCAATTAACCACAGGGCCCACCACTCGGGAGGTCGCCGCCGCTACGCTGCGCTCGGCACTAAAAGAACTGTACCCCACGCTGGATATCGACCCCGACCTGGCCATGGTGGTCAGCCCTCAGTGGCGTGTTGTAGCCGACCTTGTCGAACCGGCCCCGGCGATTGTCGAGCCGCTCACCTCAGTCCTGGCGCGCCAGGCGCTGTCCGGCGAACGGGTGACCTATATCGACGGCGAGCACTTTCTTACGCTGCAACCCAACGCTGCCGCGCCTATACACCTCGCGGTGAAAATCGATGCCATCGCACGACTGATCAATGAGTTGTCCGGCGTACTGTTCACCGCCTTTCAGGAACAGCAGCTGGGCTACTGGAACGCCCCCAACGGCAGTACCAGCCCACGCTGGCAGTCCTTTTCCAACACCCTGAAGAAGGTATGGAATATCACCGAAGAGCAAGGCCTGGGTGAACACGAATGTGCCATGGCTCGCACCGTTTTCCACGAACCGGAACTGGCCAAGCGCTCTTTGAAAGACCCCTACAAGAGCCATGCTTACCTGGTTGATCTCGATATACGCCGGGACGGCCAGTCCACCCACATCAGCTTCCTGGATATGAGCGTATTGGTTGGCGAGCATGAGAGACGCCAGATGATCCTCACGCACTCACTGGTGAACGGATATGAAACGTTCGATTCACTGGAGCAGTTCGGCGCCTCGTTGGCAGACCGAGTGAGTGCGCCAGAGCGTGATACCGTCTTGCAATGGCGCTTCTATGAGCCAGACGGCAACTTCTTCGACACCCAGGCCTGTACCCTGATCGGGCTGCAAATTCAGGCCATCGGCAGTTTCAGCGAATCCCCTGTTGATCAGTCCAAAGAACAGCCAAAATCGCCCGCCATTGCCCGCATCGTGCCCAGCATCGAAGACATGAGTGAGCACCAACGCTCAAGTATCCGCGATACTCATCAACAACTGCCTGATTGGCTGGCCACGGCGTCGGACTCGGACACCGCAGCCTACGGCCGCTACATGATCGACCTGGCCCAGCTGCATGCCCATTACCACGGCGAAACATTCCAGGACGGCATTGCGCCTCTTCGGGACTATGCCCGCGCACAGTTGCAAAACCGTATCCAGGCCCATGAAAACGGTGCGAATCTGAACCTGGACAAAGTCGAGATTGTGATTGAGAGCCCAGTCGTGTGGGGCACGCTCATCGTACCGGGCGCCGTGGACATCACCCGTCGTGGCCTGATCGACCTGGCGCTGGAGAACCTTACCGGCCTGCCCACCGGGAACACTACGGTGCGCTACAACAATGACACGGGTGTACCTGCCTGGCTGACCTACCACTATCTGAAAGACCTGATCGAAGACATCGACATCGGCGAGCATTACCCCGCGCTGGTCAAACAGAAGCTGCTCGATGACCCAGCGCAATCCAGCCACCGGCAGCAGCTCTACACCAGCCATCTGCGCCTGCAACTGCCGCTGCTGGCCTTGCAAATGAAAATTCGCCATCAGGGCGCAATCGATGAACTCGGTTACCGCTACGTTGCCGCCGTGATGCACCCCGATGAATGCGACCGCCACGTAGACGGGCAGCCCATTGTCATCCGCGCCCTGGCCTTCGTACCCACCTTGCGGCCCGGCCATGAACAAGACGTGGTCGCCAATATGTTCGTGATCGGCCCAAGGGACGCCAGCGCCGGCCCGTGCCTGCTTTATCGTCCGTTGCTTGAGCCGGTGTTGATGCAATACCCGTCACGGCAAAACCTGCTTTACGCCATCAAAAATAACCGCACCTTGCGCGAATCGGTGCTGGCTTGGCTACCGCAAGCGCAAAGTTTCAACTATGGCCAATACGTGTTCCCGGACACCTTGCCCTCGCCCTGGACGGTAGTGCGATTACTGATTGAGCCACTCACCGTGCTGTACATGAGCGGTCCCGTTACCCTGAGCGATGAAGAGGTGGGCAACGACGCTCTGGCAACGCTATTTAAGGCCAACGCTAACGCCATGGTCACGCTGGCGGACCGCCAGTCAGTTTCCAATGTGCAGAAGCGTTGGGCGACATTTCGACATACCGGATGGCAGATCTTCAACGCGGCACTGCCCTTCATGGGGCGTACCGTCGGGATCGCCGCCTGGATCTGGCAAATCATGGACGACCTGCAAGCCACCGAAGAGGCCGTAAACAAGGGTGATCAGCAAGCCTCGTGGACAGCGTTGGTGGATGTCTTCCTCAACCTGGGCATGGCCCTGGCCCTGCATATAGCCTCACGTCATCCTCCTCCCCGGGAGCGCAACGATACGCTCAAGCTTGATGTTGAAAGCGAGACGAGGCGGGTCGACACATCGGAAAAACCGTCACTTTCCGAGAAAAAAATCACTTCGGTGCAACAGGTCACTATTACCGACAGCCAACTTCCCGCCCATCATCGAGGCTCCTTACACACCAGTGGTGCGCTGAGCCACACCCCCTCGAGCCTGTCCACAACACTCGACAGCTTCAAAGTCACCAAGCCCGACGGGCTTGGCGACCAAAACAAGACCCCCGGTAGCCACCTGCACCTCTATCCGCTTGCAGAAAAATGGTATGCGCCGGTAGGTGAACGCTGGTTCGAGGTGACGGTGGATGACAATGATTACGTCCTCATCATCGACTCGAAAACGCCATTACGTACCGGCCCACTGCTGATAGGCAACCTGGCCGGACAATGGTTTATCGATACCCGCTTGAAACTGCGCGGCAGCGGCCTTTCAAAACGTCGCCGAGCGGTCAAGGTCGACCAGCCTGAACGCATCCTTGAGCTCAAGATAAAGCTCAACGCATTCGAAACAGTCGCTGCCAGCAAACAAGCAGCCATTTTTGAAGGCCAGCCGGCGTTGGACGAAACTCCCGGCCCTGCCACTGACCAGCGACGTCTGGCGTTCGTCAGTAAAGTCGACGGCCGCCTGGCGGAGTACGACGAAGCGATCGACCAACTCAAGTCCTTGAGCGTCATCGACACCGTGCCCGACTATCAGAGCAACCTGAGCAGCTACCTGGAAAAACAAGTGCAACTGACGCAGTTAGCCCTGGATCAACGCCTGTCGACCTATGGCGAGGTCTTGGCGTCAGCCACTGCCCTCGACGCCGAAGTGGACATTGACTACAGAGCCCAGGCGCAAACCGCGCAAAGCCTGTCCACCCTGAACCTGGAAATCATCAAGCGCATAGAGTTCATAAACGCGCGCTTCAGCGATCTCAAGCAGTTGGGGGAGCAAGGCACGCGGGTCATTCAGAAAAGCATGCCGAAGCTGCCGACAATCAGCCTCTTTGACCTCAAATCGCTTGAAATCACGTTGGGCCGCTATCTGTGCATCAATGATGGGGAAAACCTGGCCCCAGCCACAGTGCGTCAACGGCTGGACGAAATCGTGGATGCCGTCGATCTCAGCATGCAGAGCTTTGGCGAAGTGACAGGCCTGGGCAACGGGGCAACGCTGGATGAACGTATTGACGTCCTCAACAGCCTGGTTGAGCAGTTTTCCAACGCTGATCAACGCTTGCTCGACCTGCACGCTGATTATCCGCAGCACCTGCTTAAAAAACCGTTGGAAAGCCTTCTGCAGCATATTGGTGAGTTCAGCCAACGGGCCATCCACGACCTCGCGCAACTGCTGCGCGAGAGGAAAGCCTTGGAGCCCAAGCCTGGCAGCTCGAAAGCCGTATACACACCACAGCGCAAAGTCATCAAGACGCGCTACGACGGCGTGGTAATGGGTCAAACCCGTGAGTCCGACAGTACGCTGGTCGATATCAAGGCATCCGGGACGGGCAAGGTGCTCGCCACGTTTCATGAAAAAACCCCGGGCGTCTGGGTCAAACGGCATAAGGTCACCCCGCCGCCGCCAGCGCCTGCCACTGTGGATCTGGAGACCAGCATCAACGACGGGCAAACGCTGTTGGATGGCGAGCCAGCTGAAACCCGCAAGTACCAGAGCTTCTCGCGTAAACCCTGGCATGCCCCCCAGGATATTCAAGATCTGTTCGACGCCTACGCCAAACGCTTGGAAGACGCGTCAAATGAGATCGAACAAGCGCTCACCCGACGCAACCTCACCGAAAGCGATCATGTGTCTGCCGCATCAACCAGGCGCAACCTCAACAACGCTGCACAACGGCTCTATAGCCTGGGCAAAAAAACCTACGTCGACACGATCAAGCTTCAACCGCCAACGGCTGCGCGGGTGGAGTGGCTGCACACCCAAGGGTTGATAACGATCACCAAAACCTTCAGCCGTCGCTCCGTCAAAGGGCCTCCAAAGGGCTACCTGGACGAGTACGATATTCGCGATAAGGAAACCGGCGCCGTGCTGTGGTACGCGCACTTTCACTACTCAACGAAGCTCGCTCCGCTTGAGAAGTTTGATAAGGCCCATCTCAAGACCCGCGAACAACAACGACTCGGCGGCGGTAAACAACGCACAGGGCCGAGCGACTGGGACGTGATCGAAATTCATCGCAGTGGGATCAGCGATCAACTGGCCAAGTCGTTGTTCTTAAAAAGTTGAGCGCCTTAACCAGGCAGCCATACCTGACGCAAACGTGCCAGTGCCTGTGAGATAGCCGCTTCGGGCACGGCGGCAAAACCCATCACCAGACCGGCACGCTGGTCCGGTGATTGGCCGGAGTCAGCCAACCAGTAACCGCTCAAACCGTTGATTTCGACATTTACTGCGTGGGCCTGGGCGAGCAACGCCTGCTCACGGGCCAGGCTGTCCACCCGCACCGTCAGGTGCAACCCCGCCGCAACGCTGGGCAACGCCCCCACGCCGGGCAGCCCGGCGGGCCAGCCGGCCAGCAAGGCGTTGCGCCGGCTCAAGGCCGCACGACGCATGCGGCGGATGTGCCGCTGGAAGTGCCCGGCCGCCATGAATTCGGCCATCACCGCCTGGGTACTGACTTCGGAATGGCGCATATCCACCGCACGGCGGCGGGTGAAGGCTTGCACCAGCCCCGGTGGCAACACCAGGTAACCCAGGCGCAACGCCGGGAACGCCACCTTGCCGAAGGTGCCGACATACAACACGCGCCCACTGCGATCCAGCGCCGCCAACGGCGACAGGGGCGCGCCGCTGTAGCGGTACTCGCCATCGTAGTCGTCCTCGATAATCCAACCGCCGCTACGCTCGGCCCAGGCCAGCAACTCCAGGCGCCGCGCCAGGCTCATCACCACGCCCAACGGGTATTGGTGGGACGGCGTGACATAGGCCACACGACAGTCATCCAGAGTGTTAAGCACCTGGCTATCCATGCCCTCGCTGTCTACCGGCACGCCATGCAATCGCGCGCCAGCCAGGGCGAACGCGTGACCGGCGGCGCGGTAACCGGGATTTTCCACCGCCACGCCGTCCCCAGGCTCTACCAGCAGCTGTGCACAAAGGCTAATCGCTTGCTGTGCGCCACTGGTGATCACAATTTGTTCAGCCGTGCATTGCATGCCACGCGAACTGCGCAAATACGCAGCGATCAGACCGCGCAAACGATCGTCACCGGCCGGGTCGCCATAGCACAGCAGTTCCAGGTTCGGCTTGCGCCAGAACGCCCCATTCAGCTTGGCCCATATATCAAACGGGAACAGGTCGAAGGCCGGCACACCCACACGAAAGGCCCGAGGCGGTCCTGCTGGAGGGTGAGCCAGGTGGTTGTTTTTTACCCGCGCCAGGCCCGCGCTGTGGATAACTTCATTGTCCAGATCTTCCGGCAAATCCGCCCATTTTGTGGATAAGGCTGGGGATAACCCTGTTGAAAACCCTGTGGATACTTTTGTGGATAGTTTTTTTGCCGTGGGCAGTTGGGCCACATAGGTGCCGTCACCCACTCGGCTTTCGATAAACCCTTCTGCGTACAGCTGATCGTAGGCGCGCACTACGCTGTTGCGTGAGATCGACAGCGCCGCCGCCAGATCACGCGTGGCGGGTAATCGCGTGCCGCTCACCAGCCGCCCGTCCAGCACCCGCTGGCGCAGGGCTTCGTAGAGTTGTCGAGTAAGCCCCTGGCGACGATCCAACTCGATACCTGCGGGGTTGAACGACAGCGGCGGCGCGATGGGTGACATATTGGACCTATGAAATTGGTGCCAGATGGCTCTTACAACGAACCATTAGCCTGCCTAGGATGCAGGCATTCGCCAAGGAAAATTTCCATGTACACACCACGCGCCTTTGCCCTCGATGATTTGCCTGAACTGCAGCAACTGATCCAGCACACCCGCCTGGCGCAGTTGGTGACCTTTGGTGAGCAAGGCCTGCAGGCCAGCCATTTGCCGCTGCTGCTCAACCCCGATGAAGGCTCGAATGGCACGCTGTACGGGCACTTGGCCAAGGCCAATCCACAATGGCGTGACCTGCAAAATGGCAGCGAAGCACTGGTGATCTTTGCCGGTGCCGACGCTTATATCAGCCCGGCGTTTTACCCGGCCAAGGCCGAGCACGGCAAAGTGGTGCCCACCTGGAATTACATCGCCGTGCATGCCTACGGCAAGGCTGAGGTATTTACCGACGCCGAGCGGCTGCTCGCGGTGGTCACCGCCCTCACCGATCGCCACGAAGGCAACCGCGCCCAGCCATGGAAAGTCAGCGACGCCCCGGCCGACTACATTGACGGCATGCTCAAGGCCATCGTCGGCTTCGCCCTGCCCGTTGAGCGCCTGATCGGCAAGCGCAAACTCAGCCAGAACCGCAGCGCAGCCGATATTGCCGGCGTGCGCGAAGGCCTGGCTGCCAGCATTGATGTGCGCGACCAGACCCTCGCGCGCTTTATTCCCCAAGGAGTTTCAGAATGAGTCAGATCGACATCCGCCAGGTGACTGCCGCCGATCACGCCGCGTGGCTGCCGCTGTGGCAGGCGTACTTGAAGTTCTACGAAACCGAACTGCCGGACGCCGTCAGCCAAAGCACCTGGCAGCGCCTGATCGATGCCAACGAGCCGACCCATTCGGCGCTCGCCTGGCAGGACGGCAAAGCGGTGGGCATGGTCAACTTTATCTACCATCGCTCCAACTGGAGCATCGAGAATTCCTGCTACCTGCAGGACCTGCTGGTGGACCCGGCCCAACGCGGCACCGGCGTGGGCCGCAAATTGATCGAATTCGTCTACGCCACCGCCAAGGCCGATAACTGTGCCAAGGTGCACTGGTTGACCCACGAGACCAACGCCACCGCGATTGCGCTGTACGAACGCATCGCCGAACGCCCAGGTTTTATTCAATTTCGCAAAGGTCTTTAAGGAGCGCAGCATGCCTATCTCACCCGCCGACTGGAAAGGCGTCCCGGCGCCCACGGCTCAACTGCTGGAAGGGCGTTTTACCCGTCTGGAAAAACTCGACCCGGCGCGGCATGCCGACGGCCTGTTCCGCGCCCTCGAAGGCCCGGGCGCCGACCCGAAACTCTGGGACTATTTGCCTTACGGCCCCTTCCCCGAGCGCGCCGCGTTCGATGCCTGGCTCAACAACCATGCCGCCAACAGCGACCCGTATTTCTTCAGCGTGATCGACCGCGCCAGCGGCGATGTGCAGGGCATCCTCAGCCTGATGTCCATCGTCCCGGCCCAGGGCCGCATCGAAATCGGCCACGTCACCTTCGGCGCACCGATGCAACGCTCGCCGAAAAGCACCGAGGCTGTGTACTTGCTGGCCAAATACGCGTTCGAGCAGGGCTACCGCCGTCTGGAATGGAAGTGCAACAACGGCAACGCCCGCTCAAAATACGCGGCCGAACGCCTGGGCTTCAGCTTTGAAGGGGTGTTCCGCCAGCATATGGTCGTGAAGGGGCAGAATCGCGATACCGCGTGGTATTCGATTCTGGATTCGGAATGGCCCACCGTGGGCGCAGGCTTTGAAGAGTGGCTGTCCGAAGCGAACCAGGCCGGTTCTGGTCAGCTCAAAGGCCTGGCGGAGTGTCGCCGCCAGGCGATTTAAGCCTTAGGCCAGCTTCTGGGCGAGCACGGCAATGTGCTCCGGCCCAATCCCGCAGCAACCGCCCAAATGGCTGGCACCGCGTGCCTGCCAGTCGGCGGCCCAGTGCAAGTAGCCGGGCGGGTCGAGATCGTCACGCAGCGGGTCGAGGCCATCATTCGCGGTGGCCTCCTTGGGTTGCGGCGGGAAGGCGTTAGCGTACGCGCCGATCTGAATGCTCACCCCCAGGCGCTCAAACGTTTGGCGCGCGGTATCAATGGCTGCGCCAATCACCTCCGGCTGGCTGCAATTGAACAGCAGCACCGCCACACCCAGTTGCGCGGCCGCTTCAGCCGCGTCTGCCACCGGTTCGCCAGAACGCAGGCGTGGCACCTCATCGGTGTCTTCATCCTTCAAGGTAAACGATAGCCAGAACGGTTTTCCGTCCTGCGGCAGGCCGGCATGAATAGCTCGGGCCTCAACGATCGAACTCTGGGTTTCCGCCAGCCATAGGTCGACATGGGGCGCCAGGCCATTCACCAGTGGCGTCAGCAGTTCGCTGACTCGGCCGGCCTCGAACAAATCGGGCCGGTAGGAGCCGAACAGCGGCGGCAATGAGCCTGCCACACGCACCGTCTGGCCTGAAGCCTGTACCGCACGTCGGGCCAATTCACCGGCCAACGCCGCAAGGGCCTGGCCTTCGGCAGCAAACCGCGCTTCGCCAATATGAAACGGCACAACCGCGTAGCTGTTGGTGGTGATCACGTTGGCACCGCTCTGGATGTAAGCCGTGTGCACCGCCTCAACGGCCTGCGGCGCTTCGCTCAACGCCAATGCCGACCACTCCGGCTGCCGAAACGGCGCGCCCCGGCGTTGAAGTTCACGGCCCATGCCACCATCGAGAATTACTGCGTTTGCTGCGCCCATATGCTTTTTACTCATATGCTTATGAAAATAACTCACTATGAGAGTCGTTCTTATAACTATTTAATGCGTACCGTCTGGTTAATAACAACCCTTTTCTTACTCAGGTGTCGATTGTGAAACTTAAACCGCTGTTGGCCCTGGGCCTGACGATGCTGGCTGCCTCTACCCAAGCCTTTGGCGGTGCAACCCTCGACCGGGTTGAGCAGAAGAAAGAACTGGTGGGCGTGCTGATGGAAAGCTACCCACCGTTCTCGTTTCTCAACGAACAGAACCAACTCGATGGTTTTGACGTCGACGTGGCCAAGGCAGTGGCGCAGAAATTAGGCGTGAAGCTGCGTCTGGAAACGCCGTCCTGGGATGTGATTGCCGCAGGTCGCTGGGGCGGGCGCTACGATATTTGCATCTGCTCCATGACCCCGAGCAAGGCCCGCGCCGAGGTGTTTGATTTCCCGGTGGAGTACTACGCCTCGCCTGCGGTGATCGTTGTAAATGCCAAGGATGAGCGCATCCACGGCGCCAAAGACCTCAGCGGCAAGAAAGTCGGCCTCACCAGCGCGTCCAGCTACGAGAGCTACCTGAACAAGAATCTGGTGATCGAAGGCGCCGAAGATACGCAACTTCAGTACCCGTTCGAGGATGTGCAGATCGCCCCGTACGACACCGATAACGTCGCTTTCCAAGACCTGGGCCTGGGCGCCGGTGTGCGCCTGGATGCGATCCTCACCAACCTGGTCACGGCCCAACCGCGCCTGAATCAGGACAAGCGCTTCAAGCTCGCCGGTGAATCGCTGTATGCCGAGCCCAATTCAGTGGCCATCGAGAAAGGTGACCCTCAGTGGGACGCCAAGGTGCGGGAAGTGTTCGCGCAGTTGAAACAGGACGGCACCTTAAGCAAGCTGTCGCAACAATGGATCGGCGCCGATATCAGCAAATGACCGCCTTCCCGACACCACCCAAGCCGCCGGTGAACGCATCGCGGCTGCAGCGGCTCTTTGGCTTTCGTACGCGGTTGTACCTGACGTGGGCAGCACTGTTTTGCCTATTCGCCAGCTTCTTCCTGAGCTTTGACCTGAAGTTCTCGATCATCCTCGACAAGCTGCCTAACCTGGTCGGCGTGCACCTGGCGCCCAACGGGTTTCTGCAAGGCGCAGCGCTGACGCTGTTTCTGTGCCTTTGCTCGATAGTCGCCTCGTCGGTGCTGGGTTTTATCACCGCGCTGGGGCGCCTGTCGAAAAGCGCCGTGGCCTTTGGCATTGCGAGTTTTTACGCGTCGTTCTTTCGCGGCACGCCGCTGTTGATCCAGATCCTGCTGATTTATCTGGGCCTGCCCCAACTGGGCCTGGTGCCAGGCGCCATCGTCGCCGGGATCATTGCGCTCTCACTGAATTACGGCGCCTACCTGAGCGAAATCTTCCGCGCAGGCATCCTTGGCGTTCCCCACGGCCAACGAGAAGCCGCCCTGGCCCTGGGCATGCGTGATAGCGCGATCTTCTGGCACGTCACCCTGCCCCAGGCCATGCGCACCATCGTGCCGCCCGCCACCAACCAGTTCATCTCCATGCTCAAGGACTCGTCCCTGATCTCGGTGATGGGCGTGTGGGAAGTGATGTTCCTGGCGCAGTCGTACGGGCGATCAAGCTACCGATACATCGAAATGCTCACGACCGCCGCGATCATTTACTGGGTGATGTCCCTCGGGCTGGAACTGATCCAGGCGCGCCTGGAGCGTCACTACGGCAAAGGCTATGTGCGGCAGGGGTGACGCTCAAGGCAACAGCCACAACCACACACTGACAAGCCAATGGCAAATGCGGTTTTAATCGCCCTGCAGTAGAGACACCTCCCGCAAATCAGGGGTCGATAGCCTGACAGTTATCGCCCCGCCATCTCGCTAAATTCCCGGCCTCATTCACCAGAGGCTATGACTTCATGCCCTTCTCCGTCCTAAACCTTGCACGCGCTATCAGCCTGGCTGTTGGCGTAACCAGTACCCCGTTTGCCCTGGCAGGCACACCCTTTCAGTACGCACTGGACTTTTCTAACGACACCCCGTATTACCAGCCGCCGGCCCCAATCGTGCCCATCGACAGCTACTTCGACCAGGCGACAACTCACAACGGCCAGCAACTGGCTGCGGTGCTTAGACCGGCTTTGCAACGTGCACTGCAAGCCGGCGACCTGACCTCGGAAGAAATCAAAGGCCTGCAAAAAGCCGCTGACGCATTGTCCCAACAACCAGGCGGCCTGGGTGCAACATTCGAGCAACTGGCAGGCAGCCAAAATGCCAACTTGGCTGGCGCGACCCAAAACGCCACCGCGCACATTAGCAACTCATTGCTCGCAACCCTGCGCACGCTGCCCAGTGATGGCGATGGACACTTGTGGGTGCAAGGCCTGGGCAATGGCGGCGAGCTCGATAAACAAGGCGGCAGCGACGGTCTCAAGCACGGCACTAAAGGCCTGATGCTGGGCGCCGACTGGGCCGTGGGTGACGCGTGGCGAGTCGGTGTTATGGGCGCCAAGTCCACCAGCGAGCTTCAAGCTCAACGTTTCAAAGGCGAACTCGACAGCTTGCACCTGGGCGGCTATGCCGTGCGCCAGGACGGCCCATTGGCCCTGCGCCTGGGGGCGTTCTACAGCGATCATGCGGGCAAGAACAAACGCGACGTCAACGTGCTCGACTTCAAGCAGCAACTGCAGGGCAACTACAACGCTCAAAGCCAAACGGTGTTTTCCGAGCTGGGCTACCAATTGGGCACTGCCGACGTGCACGTTGAGCCCTTCGCAGGCCTGGGCTATCAGCGCTATCACCGCGACAGTTTCAAAGAAAAAGGTGGCTGGACGGCCCTGAACGTAGGCCCACAAACCCAGCAAAACCTTAGCAGCACCTTTGGCTTGCGGTTGGCCACGGTGTACCGGTTCGACAATCAGATGAGCCTCACACCCCACCTGAGTACCCACTGGAAGCACCTCTACGGTGAAGTCGACAGCCAAGTGCGCCAATCCTCGCGCGCCGCACAGGGGAACATCGACAGCTTCACCATCACCGGCACCTCGCTGGACCGCAATAGCCTCGACATGCAAGCCGGCCTGGACCTCGCCTTGTCCACCGAACACAGCGTCGGCCTGACCTACAGCGCCCAAGCCGGTACCCACAGCCGCAGCCAGGGCCTGATGGGCGAGTGGAAGATGAGTTTCTAAACGCAAGTACTGCATGGATAGCG
The DNA here is from genome assembly GCF_030687515.1 of Pseudomonas sp. FP2338. Classification (NCBI taxonomy): domain Bacteria; kingdom Pseudomonadati; phylum Pseudomonadota; class Gammaproteobacteria; order Pseudomonadales; family Pseudomonadaceae; genus Pseudomonas; species Pseudomonas sp. FP2338. The sequence continues at coordinate 6,388,482 of NZ_CP117436.1, forward strand.
AGCGGTCTTACGCTCGTCGGCTCAATCAGCCGACATAAAACAGCAAGCGCCTACGTTAGTTTTCGACCTCAAGCACACACGAGGTCGAAATCTATGTCACGCGTATCCTTGCATCCTCCTGCCTATATCCCTGCTCCCTCTCTTCCAGCGGCTGCACCCCATGCAGCCGGCGCCTCTGTGCATGCTCAAGCAGGTAACGCCGTTGAGATCACCACGGGCGGCGTGTTTAGAAACCATGGGCACATTTCCACCGGCCCTTCCATGCGGTTCAAAGAGTCTTACAGCGGCATCAGCCTGAACCGCGCAGGGGGCACGGTCGTCAATCACGGCAGTGTGGGCGGCGGCAGCAATGGCATAAAAGCAACCGACGACGTGGCGCTTCTCAATTCAGGCCTGATACGCGGCCACAAAGGTGCTGGTTTAAAGTCCAAAGGCAATGCACAGGTCATCAACTACGGCTTCATCACGGGAGCTGATACCCAACGCCCCAAGCAGAATGACGGCGATGGCGATGGCCTGGACATCGACAAGCTCGCCCGGATTCGCAACTACGGGATCATTGAGGGCACAGGCGCCAATGGTGCAGATAAAAACGGGGCGCCCAATACCAGCGAAGGCATCGCCATGGGCGGCGGCGAAATCCACAACTACGGGGTCATTCGCGGCGCTCATCACGGTGTACTGGTAGACAATGGTGACGTGGGGCCAGCCCATGGGAAAACCCTACTGGTCAACGAGGGCACCATCAGCGGCCATAACGGCTACGGGGTAAAACTGATCGGTGCGTTTAATGACAGCATCACCAATAACGGCGTGATCAGCGGGACCAATGGCATCGCCCTGGACATGGGCGGTGGCGACGATGTGTTGACCGTGCAAAACGGCGCCCAATTCAACGGCACCATAGACGGTGGCAGCGGCTCCAACCACGTCATTCTGGAGGATGCCAAGGGTGGCACCTTCAACGGTGCCAGCCGGATGCAGCACCTGAGGGTGAGCATGGGTACCTGGACACTTAACGGCGCGCTGGATGCCAACCAGCAAGGTCGGGTCCATAGCGGTGCAACGCTGATCAACCAAAGCCGCATCAGCGGCGCCATGACGGTTGAGTCGGGCGGCACCTACATGGGCGGCACGGTGGACAGGCTCAATGTCGCAGGTACGCTGCGGCTGGACTCGCTCCCTCATAGCCGAACCCGAATCAAGCATGACCTGCACATGGAACACGGCTCAAGCCTCGCGTTCAGCGTCGGCAAGGGCGAGGCCCACAGCACGTTGAAAGTCGGTAATCGTGTCAACCTCGACGGTGCCACGCTCAACCTCCATGTCGATAACGAAAGCGACGAGTTGCTTACCCGCCAACGGCGCATCATTGACGCCCGACAGATCGAAGGCCGATTCGACGCAATCACCAGCAACCTCAACACCCTGGTTCCGGAGTTGATCTACACACACACCGGCGTATTCATCAGTTTCAAGCGCAAAGCGCCTGTCGGCGCCTGAATGTCAGGCAAAAAAAAGGGGAGCACCTGCCCCCCCGAGGATTAAGCGGTAGTGTCGAAGGCGGGATCAGCCTTCGATTTCAATCAGGATTTCGCCAGGGTTGACCCGGTCGCCCTTGGCCACATGAACGGCGGTTACCTTGCCGGCAATCGCTGCCTGCACTTCGGTTTCCATCTTCATGGCTTCGGTAATCAGCACCGCCTGGCCGGCTTTGACCACGTCGCCTTCCTTGACCAACACGTCGACGATGTTGCCCGGCATCGCCGTGCTGACATGGCCCGGCTCGGTTGCATGCTTGCGCTTGCTGCCGCCGCTGCTGACAAACTCGTTGAGCGGTTCGAACACCACTTCTTCGGGCATGCCGTCGATGGACAGGTAGAAGTGGCGCTTGCCTTCGGCTTTCACGCCGACACCGGTGATGTCCACACGGTAGCTTTCGCCGTGCACGTCGATGACGAACTCGGTCGGCACGCCTTCGCCACCGGCACGGGCTACACCGCCGGCTTCGGGGATCGGCAACAGCACTTCAGGTGTGAGGGTGCCGGCGTCACGTTCTTCGAGGAACTTGCGCCCGATGTCCGGGAACATGGCATAGGTCAGCACGTCTTCTTCGGACTTGGCCAATGCGCCGATTTCGCCGCGCAGCTTGGTCATCTCCGGCTTGAGCAGGTCGGCCGGGCGATGGTCGATCACCTCTTCGCTACCAATAGCCTGGCGACGCAGCTTCTCGTTCACGGTGCCCGGCGCCTTGCCGTAGCCGCCTTGCAGGTAGAGCTTCACTTCGTTGGTGATGGTCTTGTAGCGCTCGCCGGCCAGCACGTTGAAGAACGCCTGGGTGCCGACGATCTGCGAGGTCGGCGTGACCAGCGGCGGGAAGCCAAGGTCTTCACGCACACGCGGGATTTCGGCCAGCACTTCGCTCATGCGGTTGAGTGCGCCCTGCTCTTTCAACTGGTTGGCCAGGTTGGAAATCATCCCGCCCGGCACCTGGTTGACTTGCACGCGGGTGTCGACGGCGGTGAATTCGCTTTCGAACTGGTGGTACTTCTTGCGCACGGCGTAGAAGTACAGGCCAATTTCCTGCAGCAGTTCCAGGCTCAGGCCAGTGTCGAATTCGCTGCCTTTAAGGGCTGCGACCATCGACTCGGTGCCCGGGTGGCTGGTGCCCCAAGCGAAGCTGGAAATGGCGGTGTCGATATGGTCGGCACCGTTTTCGATCGCCTTGAGTTGGCACATCGCAGCCAGGCCAGCGGTGTCATGCGAATGGATGAAGATCGGCAGGCTTTGCTCGGCCTTCAACGCCTTGACCAGTTCGCCGGTGGCGTATGGGGTCAGCAAGCCGGCCATGTCCTTGATCGCCACCGAGTCACAACCCATGGCTTCCATTTGCTTGGCCTGGGCCACGAATGCCTCAATGGTGTGCACCGGGCTGGTGGTGTAGGCGATGGTGCCTTGGGCATGTTTGCCGGCAGCTTTGACCGCTTCGATAGCCACACGCAAGTTACGCACGTCATTCATGGCGTCGAAGATGCGGAACACGTCGATGCCATTCACAGCAGCCTTGGCGACGAAGGCTTTGACCACGTCGTCGCTATAGTGGCGGTAGCCCAGCAGGTTCTGGCCACGCAGCAGCATTTGCAGGCGTGTGTTAGGCAACGCGGCGCGCAGTTTGCGCAGGCGCTCCCACGGGTCTTCCTTGAGGAAACGCACGCAGGCGTCGAAGGTCGCGCCGCCCCAGACTTCCAGGGACCAGTAGCCGACTTTGTCGAGCTTGTCGCAGATCGGCAGCATGTCATCGGTGCGCATGCGGGTCGCCAGCAGCGATTGGTGAGCGTCGCGCAGGATGGTATCGGTTACGAATATTTTTTTGGAAACAGGAGTCTTGGACATTGTTGTATTCCTCACAGGCCTGCGTGGGCGGCGATGGCGGCGGCGATGGCCAGGGCCAGCTCTTCGGGTTTGCGCTTGATCGAGTAGTTGGTCAGCTCAGGGTGGCTTTCCACGAAACTGGTGTTGAACTGGCCGCTGCGGAATTCCGGATTGCGCAGGATTTCCTGGTAGTAGGCGGCGGTGGTCTTCACGCCTTGCAGGCGCATGTCGTCCAGGGCACGCAGGCCGCGGTCCATGGCTTCTTCCCAGGTCAACGCCCACACCACCAGTTTCAGGCACATGGAATCGTAGAACGGCGGGATGGTGTAGCCGGTGTAGATCGCCGTGTCGGTGCGCACGCCGGGACCGCCGGGCGCGTAGTAACGGGTGATCTTGCCGAAACTTGGCAGGAAGTTGTTCTTCGGGTCTTCGGCGTTGATGCGGAACTGCAACGCGAAACCACGGTGCTGAATGTCTTCCTGTTTCACCGACAGCGGCAGACCCGACGCGATGCGGATCTGCTCACGCACGATGTCGATGCCGGTGATTTCTTCGGTGATGGTGTGCTCTACCTGCACGCGGGTGTTCATCTCCATGAAGTACACCTCGCCCTCGGCGAGCAGGAACTCCACGGTGCCGGCGTTCTCGTAACCCACCGCCTTGGCGGCGCGCACCGACAGGTCACCGATGTAGGCGCGCTGTTCCGGGGTCAGTTGCGGGCTGGGGGCAATTTCGATCAGCTTCTGGTTACGCCGTTGGATCGAGCAATCGCGCTCGAACAGATGCACCACGTTGCCAAAGCTGTCACCGAGGATCTGCGCCTCGATGTGCTTGGGATTGACGATGCATTTTTCCAGGAACACTTCCGCCGAACCGAAGGCTTTGGTGGCCTCGGAAATAACACGGGGGAAGGCTTGTTCAAGTTCTTCGCGACTGTTGCAGCGACGGATGCCGCGACCGCCACCACCGGAGGTGGCCTTGAGCATCACCGGGTAACCAATGCGGTCGCCTTCGGTGAGGGCTTCGGCGATATCGGCGACGTTGCCTTCGGTGCCCGGCGTGACCGGCACACCGGCCTTGATCATGCTGCGGCGCGCTTCGGTCTTGTCGCCCATGCGGCGGATCACTTCGGCCGACGGGCCGATGAACTTGATCCCGCGCTCGGCGCAGATGTCTGCCAATTCGGCGTTTTCCGACAGGAAACCATAGCCTGGGTGCAAGGCGTCACAACCGGTTTCCACGGCCAGGTTCACCAGTTTGCGCGGGTTCAGGTAACCGGCCAGCGGCTCGGCACCAATGCTGTGGGCTTCGTCGGCACGTTTAACGTGCAACGCGTGGCGGTCGGCGTCCGAGTAAACCGCGACCGAGCGAATGCCCATCTCGGCGCAGGCACGCACGATTCGTACGGCAATTTCACCACGGTTGGCGATCAGGATCTTTTTTATCACTTGGAAATTCCCTTGAGCCGATTGCTGCGTTCTACGACCCGTTGGATCCGGGTCGGCGCGTGACCAAATGTTTCATGACAGTCGCGAGACACACACTATGCGCACCGGAGGATTAACAAAAATCAATAATTATTGGGTTGTGTATAAGTAAAGACTTATAGTTGGCCGGACGGCCCAGGGCGAGAGGATTTAAATAATGCGTAAGTCATTGATGCGTATGACATTGCGTCAATTGCAGATTTTCAATGAAGTGTGTGATTTACGCTCCTACAGCCGCGCAGCCGAGGAAATGTCTCTCACCCAACCCGCCGTGAGCTTGCAAATTCGCCAGCTTGAAGAGCTGATCGGCCAGCCGCTGTTCGATTACGTCGGCAAAAAGCTCTACATGACTGAAGCCGCCGAGGCCTTGCAGCGCGCCAGCCGGGATATTTTCGGGCGCCTGGAGAACCTCGATATGCAGCTGTCGGACATGCAGGGCTCACTGCAAGGCCAACTGAAACTGGCGGTGGAATCCAGCGCCAAGTACTTCGTGCCGCACCTGTTCGCAGCCTTTAAACGCCAGCACCCGGAGGTGCAGTTGCACCTCACGGTGGTTAACCGCACCCAGGTGATTCGCAGGCTTTCGGACAACCGTGATGACTTGGTGATCATGTCCATGGTGCCTCAGGACATGGGCCTGGAATTTCTGCCGTTCCTGAACAACCCGATTGTCGCCGTGGCGCCGCTCGATCACCCGCTGAGCCTGCAAGGGCCGCTGCGCCTTCAAGACCTGGAACCCTACACGCTGCTCATCCGCGAACCAGGTTCCGGCACGCGGCTGGCCTGCGAGGAGTACTTCAAGGAAAAACGCGTGCACTTCACCCAGACGGTGGAAGTGGCCTCGGCCGAGGCGCAGCGTGAGTGCGTCAGCGCAGGGTTGGGCGTGGCGTTGCTGACGCGCCACGCAGTCAACCTGGAACTGGCCACCGGCGGGCTCAAGGAGCTGCCGGTGGAAGAGCTGCCGCTGTACCGCAGTTGGTGCCTGGTGCAAGCCAAAGCCAAGCGCCTGTCACCGGTGGCCCATGCGTTCCTGGGCTTTATCCGCAGCGAACGGGTGCAGATCAGCGCGCTGGCTGAGCGCTTCGCTGGGCAGCCGCGGGTGCCTGCCAGTGGAGTTCCGGGTAGTCACTGATGCTCTGGAGCAGTTGGCGCTCCTCGCAACGGTCTTCGATTGCGCGACGGAACGCCATGCGGCGCTGGTCTTCTTGCTGACGACGGGTTTTGACGGTGCTGCTGTCTTCGTAGTGCCGGGCCATTTCGAGTCTCCCAATGCGAGTACGGGGAGTACAGAATGGGCGCAAGGGATGACGGTTTGGCGGCGCGAGGGTTACAGGACGATGAATCTTCCAGCATCAGCGCAATACCACTGTGGGAGCTGGCTGGTGGGTCAGCTGACATATCCGGCGACTGATACACAGCCATCGCAGGCAAGCCAGCTCCCACATTTGACCGAGGACGACCTCGAATCAGTCGTCGAGGGCTTTGACGGACTTGGGCGACAACCGCAGGCTGCGCAAGCTGCGCTTCACACTCTTGAGGTGGTTGACCAGGCTCGGCCCGCGCGCCATGGCCACGCCCATCGCCAGCACGTCGATCACCACCAGGTGGGCGATACGCGAGGTCAGCGGCGTATAGATCTCGGTGTCTTCGTGCACGTCGATCGCCAGGTTGACCGTCGACAGCTCCGCCAACGGCGTCTGGCTCGGACACAGGGTGATCAACGAAGCGCCGCTTTCACGCACCAGGTTGGCGGTGATCAGCAGGTCTTTGGAGCGCCCGGACTGGGAAATGCAGATGGCCACGTCGGTCGGCTTCAAGGTCACCGCCGACATCGCCTGCATGTGCGGGTCGCTGTAGGCCGCGGCGGTGAGCAGCAGGCGGAAGAATTTGTGCTGGGCATCAGCGGCGACGGCACCCGAAGCACCAAAACCATAAAACTCTACACGCTGGGCCTGGGACATGGCGGTCACGGCCTTTTGCAGCTCAACCGGATCGAGCTTCTCGCGCACTTCCATCAGCGTGTGCAAGGTGGTGTCGAAGATTTTCAGGCTGTAGTCGGCGACAGAATCGTCTTCATGGATCGCAAACTGCCCGAAGCTCGCGCCGGCCGCCAGGCTTTGCGCCAGCTTGAGTTTCAAGTCCTGGAACCCGGAACAACCGATGGCACGGCAAAAGCGCACGATGGTCGGCTCACTGATGCCCACGCTGTGGGCCAGGTCGGCCATGGAACTGTGCATCACGGCCGCAGGGTCAAGCAGCACGTGATCGGCAACCTTGAGTTCCGATTTGCGTAACAGGTGGCGCGACTGGGCGATATGTTGCAACAGGTTCAAAGGGCAGGACTCTTGTTATTGGCAGACGCCAGGGATGTAGCAAGCTTGTAGTTATACTACAAGAATTACCGTTTTGCCCGCCCGATGCATCACTAAATCGCCCTGATGCCCTTTGAATCAGCGGGCAGCCGCCTTGTAGCCACAGGGGCGGCGTGGCGGTCTTTAAGGAAAGTCTGCATTTTTTCGTAATAAATCTGCCAACCCTTCAGCGGCCATCGGCCGACTGATCAAGTAACCCTGTACTTCATCGCAGCGTTCGCCGCGCAGGAAATCCAGCTGCTGCTGGTCTTCCACACCTTCGGCCACCACCTTGAGCGCCAGCCCGTGGGCCATGGCGATGATTGCGCGAGTGATGGCCGCATCTTCCCGGCCCTGGCCAAGCCCCCGGATAAACGTCTGGTCGATCTTCACGTAATCCACGGGGATGCGCTTGAGGTAGCTGAGGGACGAATACCCGGTGCCGAAGTCATCGATGGCCAACTTCACGCCCAAGTCGCGCAATTGCTGGAAGGTGGCAATGATGTGCTCAACGCTGTCGAGCAGTTGGCTTTCGGTCAGCTCCAGCTCCAGGTACTGCGGATCCAGGCCGGTTTCTTCCAGCACCTGGCGCACCAGGCTGACCAACTTGCCCTGGCGCAACTGATGCACGGAAAGGTTTACCGACACGCGGATCGGCGCCAGCCCCTGGCGCTGCCACTCGCACGCCTGCCAGCAAGCCTGGCGCAGCACGAATTCGCCCAGTGGCACGATCAGACCGGTTTCCTCGGCCAAGCCGATAAAGTCCCCCGGCGGCACCATGCCCCACTGCGGATGCTCCCAGCGCACCAGCGCCTCGGCGGCGTTCAACTTGCCCGTGGCCAGGCACAGTTTCGGTTGGTAGAACACCGTGAGCTGGCGCTCGTCGATAGCCTTGCGCAGGTGGTTTTCCAGCTGCAAACGCTCCAGCGTGCTGGCTTGCAGGCTGTCGGTGTAGAACTGGAAATTGTTACCGCCCAAATGCTTGGCGTGCTGCATGGCCATGTTGGATTGGCTGACCAGCGCAGAAATTTCCCGCGCATTGTCCGGCAGCAAGCTGACGCCCATTGAGGCGCTGACCACCAGCTCATGCCCCTCCACCGTCACCGGCACCCGCAACTTGGCGAGCAGCCGCGTGGCCACCCGTGCCAGGCTCGACAGGCTGCCGTAGGCATCGAACAGCACGGCAAACTCATCACCGGACAGGCGTGCGATGGTGTCGGCTTCGGGCAAGGCATTGATCAGACGACGGGCCATTTTCTGCAACAGTTGGTCGGCGACTTCATGGCCGAGGCTGTCGTTGAGCAGCTTGAAGCGGTCCAGGTTGATGTGCAGCAGCGCCAGGCTGCGCCCGCCCTGCCGCACCCGCGCATGCGCCTCACGCAGGCGTTCGCGAAACAGCGAACGGTTGGCCAGGCCCGTCAGCTCGTCATAGTGAGTGAGGTAGCGCATGCGCTCCTCGGATTCACGCCGCGCCGACAAATCGGCGAAGAAGCCCACAATATGGCTGACTTTTCCCCGAGCATCGCGCACTACATTCAATTGCAGCCACTGCGGGTACAGCTCGCCGTTCTTGCGCGTTTCCACCAACTCGCCCTGCCAGGTGCCATGGCTGAGCAGGGCCTGGCGAATCACCGGGAAGTGGCGGCGGGCGTCACGGCTGCTGGGTAGTTCGACGACATTGCGGCCGATCATGTCGTCGATTTCAAAGCCGGTGACGCGACTGAAGGCCTGGTTAACGGCGATCAGCACGTACTCGGGGTTCAGAATCACGATGCCTTCGCTGGCTGCTTCGAACACCGTCGAGGCCAGGCGTTGCTGTTCCTCCAGAGCCTTGTCGGCGCTGATGTCGCGGCGCGTGCCGAGCATGCGCGTGACGCGGCCGCCGGGCGTGCGCTCCACGGCGCGGCCACGGTCTTCGATCCACACCCAGTGGCCGTCGCCATGGCGCACGCGGTATTCCACCTGGTAATCCTCGCTGCGCCCCTTGAGGTGCTCCACCAGCGCGCGCTTGAGCAGCGGCAGGTCTTCGGGGTGCAGGCGCGGCTTGAGGTGGCTGAGCATCGCCGTGACGTATTCCGGCTCCAGGCCAAACAACTCTTTGAGCTGGGTGTGATGCACCTCGTCGGTTTGCAGGTTCCAGTCCCACAGGCCCAACTCACTGGCTTGCAGGGCCATGGCCAGGCGCGCTTCACTTTTATTCAGGGCCAGGCTGGCGGCGTCCAGCTCCTGGCTGCGTTGCGTCACGCGGTCTTGCAGGCCGATTTGGGCGTCGCGTAATTCCTGTTCGGCCTGGCGACGTTGGCCGACTTCGCGCACCAGTTCCTGATTCAACTGTTCACTGCGTTGCTGCGCCTGTTGAAGATGCTCGATCAGCGCCTGGTTCTGAAAGCGTCGCAACAAGCCGCGCTGGATCAGGCGGTTAACCTGCCAGGCCACGAGGCTCAAAGACGCGAGCAGGATCAGGCCAAGCACGCCCCAACCTTGTTGCTGCGCAGTGCCGTTCCAGAACAGATAGACAACGGCCGGCACCAGACACGGCACGGCAAAGGACAGGAACGCCGGCAAACTCACGGCATAGGCCACGCTGGCCGACAGCGTCGCGGCGCCGATCAGGCCGAACACCCAGGCCTGTTGCATAAAACTGTCCGCCGGCACCAGAGCGATGGCGGCGGTGGCCAGGGTCAAGCCACTGACCGCCGAGCCGAGCATGAACATGCGCCGCCAGATCGGTAGGGCCTGGCGGCTGGGCATCGCCGAATCGAACGCCGCCACCTGGATCACACGCAGGGCCACCAGGGCGAGCAGCCAGACCAGCCAGATGCTGTCCAACAGGTATTGCTTGGGGTTCCACAGCAACCAGGCGCAGACCAGGCCGTTGACCAGCATCAATAACGTCGGCAGCAACGAGCCTTGATACAACAGGCGAGTGCGTTCGACCGCCATCTCGGTTGCGTAATGTTTACGGATGACCTGCGCGGGCGCCACCGAGGGGCCAAACAGGTCGGGACTGAGGGTCATAGGCAGTGTTCTTATAATGGTGAGCCCGAAACGTGGACGGAGCATACACAAGCAAACGCTTGGGCCAAACTGCTCCAAGTCATAAAAACCCCACGGTTTTTACCTGCAAACTTCGCGGCCAAAGCGCTTGAGCTAGACAGTGCGCGGGCTGTGGGCCATGACCAACCGGTCATCACCGCCAGCAGAATGTTTGCGCGGCCAGGATCGCCCGGAATGTTTTGTATCGACCACCCGGCATTGGGATTTGCCCGACTCCCCGCAGCACCCTAGAATGCGCCGATGCGCGATGATCTCTCCCTTTTGCTGAACTCCCTCAACGATGCCCAACGCCAGGCTGTCGCAGCCCCCGTTGGCCGTCAGTTGGTCCTGGCCGGTGCTGGCTCCGGTAAAACCCGAGTGCTGGTGCACCGTATCGCCTGGTTGATCCAGGTCGAAAACGCGTCCCCGCACTCCATCCTGTCGGTGACCTTCACCAACAAGGCCGCTGCCGAGATGCGCCACCGCATCGAGCAACTGATGGGCATCAGCCCGGCCGGCATGTGGGTGGGCACCTTCCACGGCCTGGCGCACCGCCTGTTGCGGGCGCACTGGCAGGAAGCAGGGTTGAGCCAGACCTTCCAGATTCTCGACAGCGATGACCAGCAACGCCTGGTCAAGCGGGTGATCCGCGAGCTGGGCCTGGACGAGCAACGCTGGCCGGCGCGTCAGGCGCAATGGTTTATCAACGGCCAAAAAGACGAAGGCCTGCGCCCGCAACATATCCAGGCCAGCGGCGATTTGTTCCTGGCCACCATGCGCAGCATTTATGAAGCCTACGAGGCCGCCTGCGTGCGCGCCGGGGTGATCGACTTCTCCGAGCTGCTGCTGCGCGCCCTCGACCTGTGGCGCGACAACCCAGGCTTGCTGGCCCATTACCAGAAACGCTTCCGGCACATTCTGGTGGACGAGTTCCAGGACACCAACGCCGTGCAGTACGCCTGGTTGCGCCTGCTGGCCAAGGGCGGCGACAGCTTGATGGTGGTGGGCGACGACGACCAGTCGATCTACGGCTGGCGCGGCGCGAAAATCGAGAACATCTACCAGTATTCCGACGATTTCCCGGACGCGATCACCATCCGCCTGGAACAGAACTACCGCTCCACCGCCGGCATCCTCAAGGCCGCCAACGCCTTGATCGCCAACAACACCGGGCGCATGGGCAAAGAACTGTGGACCGATGGCGGCGAAGGCGAAGCGATCAACCTGTACGCCGCGTTCAATGAACACGACGAAGCACGCTACGTGGTGGAAACCATCGAAAGCGCGTTGAAAACCGGCCTGGCGCGCAGCGATATCGCGATTCTGTACCGCTCCAACGCCCAGTCGCGGGTACTGGAAGAAGCCTTGCTGCGCGAGCGCATTCCGTACCGCATCTATGGCGGCCAGCGCTTCTTCGAACGTGCCGAAATCAAGAACGCCATGGCCTACCTGCGCTTGCTGGAAGGCCGTGGCAACGATGCGGCGCTGGAGCGGGTGATCAATATCCCGGCACGTGGCATCGGCGAGAAAACCGTTGAAGCGATTCGCGACCACGCCCGCCACGCCGATGTGTCGATGTGGGAATCCATGCGCTTGCTGATCGCCAACAAGGGCCTGACCGGGCGTGCTGCCGGGGCGTTGGGTGTGTTTGTCGAGTTGATCGAGAACCTGGCGGCCAAGTGCGCAGAAATGCCGCTGCACTTGATGACCCAGACCGTGATCGAGCAGTCCGGCCTGATCGCCTATCACGAAGCGGAAAAAGGCGAAAAAGGCCAGGCCCGGGTAGAAAACCTTGAGGAACTGGTCAGCGCGGCCCGCGCATTTGAAAACACCGAGGAAGATGAAGAGCTGACGCCGCTCGCCGCCTTCCTCGGCCATGCGTCGCTCGAAGCCGGTGATACCCAGGCCGATGAGCATGAAGACAGCATCCAGCTGATGACCTTGCACAGTGCCAAGGGCCTGGAATTTCCGTATGTGTTCCTGGTGGGCATGGAAGAAGGCCTGTTCCCGCACAAGATGAGCCTGGAAGAGCCCGGCCGCCTTGAGGAAGAACGCCGCCTGGCCTACGTGGGCATCACCCGCGCCATGCAGAACCTGGTGATGACCTACGCCGAGACCCGACGTCTGTACGGCAGCGAGACCTACAACAAGGTGTCGCGCTTCGTACGTGAAGTGCCGAAAGGTCTGATCCAGGAAGTGCGCTTGTCCAACAGCGTCAGCCGACCGTTCGGCGGCGGCCAGCAGCAGAACTCCAGCAGCATGTTCGCCGGTTCCGAGATTCCGGAAACGCCCTTCAGCCTTGGCCAGCAGGTCAAGCATGCGATCTTCGGTGAGGGTGTAATCCTTAACTTCGAAGGCGCTGGCGCCCAGGCACGGGTGCAGGTGAACTTCGCCGAAGGCAGCAAGTGGCTGATGATGGGTTACGCGAAGCTCGAAGCAATCTGACGATCGTCTGTGGCAAGGGAGCTTGCTCCCGCTGGAGCGCGTTTGCCTGATTGGGGCTGCTTCGCAGCCCAGCGGGAGCAAGCTCCCTCGCCACACATCGCCCTCCTGATGAAACTTCGCGTTACATGAAGGTTGATGGCCCGCCCTTGTTTTTACCAAGCGCGGGCCAATATCTGAGATAAGTCCTACGGGCCATTCTGAATCGGTCTTACGCAAAAGCCCGAAACATTATGTCGCTAGCCACTGTCACGACACCTGTGCAACATGGCGCGCGTGCAATCCACAAATGGGAATTCCCTTTATGAAACGTTTTCTTAGCATCGCCATGGCGTTGTGCATCGGCCTGACGATGAGTCTCGACGCCAACGCCAAGCGCTTCGGTGGCGGCAAAAGCATGGGCTCGGCTCCGACTCACCAGACCAGCCAAATGGCTCCATCCGCCGGTGGCGTGGGCGGCGCAGCTGCGACCGCTGGTGCAGCCGGTGCCGCTGGCGCTGCTGCCAAGGCCGGCGGTGCTTCGCGCTGGTTAGGCCCTCTGGCCGGTATCGCCGCCGGTGGCCTGCTCGCGTCCATGTTCATGGGCGGCGGCTTCCAGGGCATGCAGATCTTCGACATCCTGATCCTGGCGGTCATCGCCTTTGTGATCTTCCGCTTTATCGCCGCCCGTCGACGCAAGCAGCAGGAGCACCTGGCCCCCGCCGGCGCGCCGATGCAGCGTGAAGTGTTCGAGCAAAAACCAGCCATGGGCTCGATCTTCGGTGGTTCGGCAGCGCCTGCCGCCGCCCGTCCGGTAATCAATGCACCGGCCTGGTTCAACGAAGAGCGTTTCGTCGAAGCGGCCCGCAGCCACTTCCAGTCCCTGCAGCAGCACTGGGACGCCAACGAAATGGACAAGATCGCCGAGTTCGTAACCCCGCAACTGCTGGAGTTCCTCAAGCGCGAACGTGCCGAAATCGGCGATGCGTTCCAGTCGACTTACATCGACGACCTGCGCGTGCAGCTGGACGGTGTGGATGATCGCGCCGACAAGACCATCGCCACCCTGACCTTCAGCGGTGTGTCGAAGTCCTCGCGCTTCGACCAGGGCGAAGTGTTCAGCGAAAGCTGGAACATGGAACGCCCGCAAGGCGAGAACCAGCCTTGGCTGGTCGCCGGTATCCGCCAGAACGGCTGATAACCGCACGCTTGAGCACTTGGTAATAAAAACCCCGGACATGTTCCGGGGTTTTCTATTTCGCGGTTGCACTTATAGCGAGCTACTGTATAAAACGCCCTATTAACCGCGCCAACTAGCAAGAGGATCCCGGCCGTGGAAGAAATCATCGAACAATTGCGTGAAGCCAACGAACCGGTCCCGGTTCCTCTGGAGCTGCCTGACGAAGACCAACTGGTGGAAATCGAGGAACAACTGTTCATCGACATCCCGTTTGTCTTCCGTGAATTCCTGTTGACCGTCAGCGACGTGGTGTACGGCAGCCTGGAACCGGTGACCGTCACCGACCCGCAGTCCCACACCTACCTGCCGGACGTTGCCGCCAACGCCTGGGACGCCGGTGTTGACCGCAGCATGATCCCGATCTGCCAGGACGGCGATGACTACTACTGCGTCGAAGAAGACGGCACCGTGGTGCTGTGGTCAGGCGAAGAGGAACTGGTCACCGAAGAAACCTGGGAATCGGTGTGGCACTGGGCGCGGGACGTCTGGCTGGAAAGCTGAGTCCGAAAACCTTAGGTGACCCCGCTTTGGTGGCGAGGGAGCTTGCTCCCGCTTGGCTGCGAAGCAGCCCCAACCAGGGCAACGCGTTTTTCCAAGTGTGGCGAGGTGACTGTTTTAGGGTCGCTGCGCACCCCAGCGGGAGCAAGCTCCCTCGCCACGAATGGCATCAGTGCTCCGACGTATCTTTGTGGTTATCCAGGGTCTCCAGCAAGGCGACCTGCATCCGCGTGTGCACGCGGATGAACCACCGCCAGAGCACCGCCGCCACCGCCGCCGTGACCACGGCAATCAGTACCAGCAACTTGTTGGTCGGCAATATACTGGCCGACAAGGCTGCCAATAGCAGGAAGATCACCAGCAGCGACAGGATCGGGATCAGCTCCGCGATCACCCGTCGCACACGCTGAGTATGCCGCCCGGCCATCTCCGGTTTCACACTCATCTCCGCCAGCAACATCGACAGCGCCTTGAGCTTACGGTACGCCGCAATCAGAAACGGCAGCGACAGCAGCAACGCCCCACCCCAGATCAATGCCTTCTGCCAGCTCGGATCATTGACCCAGCCTTCCAGATACCCGCCAATGCGCGCCGCGAAGAAGCTGCCGGCAAAGAAGATCGCGATCACCAATGCCAGGTTCACGCCCACTTGCAGGATGATCTTGCGAATCATCGACGCCAGCATCGCGCCCTCACCTTGAGGCTGAATGCTGCGCAACCATTCGCCATACAGACCGAACACCCGGCTCATGCGCTTGGGCATTACCGCGGCAATCTTCAACGACAACGGGTCAGCGCCACGAATCAGGTAAGGCGTGAGCAGTGTGGTAATCGCCGAAACCGCCACCGCCACCGGATACAGGAAGTCACTGGTCACCTGCAAGGTCATCCCCAGCGCGGCGATGATGAAGGAAAACTCGCCAATCTGTGACAGCCCCATGCCCACGCGCAGTGAGGTGCGGCCATCATTGCCGGCAATAAACGCACCGAGGCCGCAGGACAGCATCTTGCCCAGCACTACCGCCACGGTAATCACCGCGATTGGCCAGGCGTACTGCAGCAGGATCTGCGGGTCGATCATCAAGCCGATGGCGACAAAGAAGATTGCGCTGAACATGTCGCGAACCGGTTCGATCAGGCGTTCAATTTTAATCAACTGGCGAGATTCGGCCATGATCGCGCCGATCAGGAACGCGCCCAGCACCATGCTGTATTCAAGCTTGACCACCAGCAGGCAAAAGCCGAAACACAGGCCCAGCACGGTGATCAGCAGCATCTCGTTACTTTCAAACTTGGCCACATAGGCCAGCAGGCGCGGCACCAGCAAAATGCCGATCACCAACGCCACAATCATGAACAGCGACAGCTTGCCGACCGTGGAGAACACCTCGCCGGAACTCACCGTGCCGCTGACCGCGATGCTCGACAGCAGGGCAATGATGCCGATGCCCAGGATGTCCTCGACGATCAGCACACCAAAAATCAGCTGGGCAAAACGCTGGTTCTTCATCTTCAGGTCATTGAGTGCCTTGACGATGATGGTGGTCGAAGATATCGCCAGAATGGCGCCGAGGAACAGCGAATCCATGGTGTTCCAGTCAAACCAGCGGCCGATCTCGTAGCCGATCCAGATCATCAGAATGATTTCCAGGAAGGCCGCAATAAACGCCGTGGCGCCGACCTTGAACAACTTGCGCAGGCTGAACTCCAGGCCCAGGCAGAACATCAGGAAGATCACTCCCAGCTCAGCGAGGGTCTTGATGGTGTCTTCGTCGTGGATCAGGCCGAACGGCGGCGTGTGGGGGCCGATGATGAACCCGGCGACGATATAGCCCAGCACCACCGGCTGCTTGAGGCGGTGAAACAGGATGGTGACAACCCCTGCCACCAACATGATCACGGCCAAGTCCTGGATAAAGCTGATGGCGTGCATGGCGAGGGGCTCCTTGAGGGTACTGGCGCTTTTCCCACTTCCGCACGCGCCCTTGGACAGTCGCAAAGCGCGGAAGGAAAAGTCTGCCTTGATCGTAAGAAATGCCCTGAGATGGGCTTTTGAAGGTTAACACCGCGACTTCCGGCAGAAAGCCGGTGCAATATATGGAAACAGATCGGCATTCGCGTGACGGCAAGCCGCCCATCGGCGTCCCGTTAGGGAGAGCGCTGTAAAGATTCCAGCACCCGTAGAGGTGTCCCCCAACCAATGCCTACAACCCGTGAGTGTGCTATGGAACCCGGAAACGCCCAGCTGTCGATGACGGTATTGATGACCCCTGACATGGCCAACTTCTCAGGCAATGTACACGGCGGCACCCTGCTCAAGTACCTCGACGAAGTGGCCTACGCCTGCGCGAGCCGTTACGCGGGCCGTTATGTGGTCACGCTGTCGGTCGACCAGGTGATTTTTCGCGAGCCGATTCATGTCGGCGAGCTGGTGACCTTCCTGGCCTCGGTCAACTACACCGGCAACACATCGATGGAAGTGGGCATCAAGGTGGTGACCGAAAACATCCGCGAGCGCTCGGTGCGCCATACCAACAGCTGCTTCTTCACCATGGTTGCCGTGGACGACCAGCGCAAACCCGCCGCCGTACCGCCGCTGCAGCCGCAGAACAGCGAAGACAAGCGCCGGTTTGTACAGGCGCAGCAACGCCGGCAGATCCGTCAGGAGCTGGAGAAGCGTTACCAGGAAATCAAGGCCGACGGGCCATAAATCCCGAGCTGTAAACCCAATAGAATGTGGGAGCTGGCTTGCCTGCGATGACGGCCTGACAGTCGCCATCTTTGTCGCCTGACACACCGCTATCGCAGGCAAGCCAGCTCCCACATTGGGTTTTGTGTGCTTACAGGCTGATGGGTGTTGCTTCGAAGCGCACACGCGGATGGGCGATACGATCCTGAGCCCGCACCAGCTCCAGCTCGTAACTGGCGCAGGCCTGGGTTTCCAGCAGCACTTCATGCACCGCTGCGGCGGTGAATTCGAAGGCTGCCAACAGGCTGTCACCCAACAGCACACGCGCCAGGAACAACCCCGACGTCAGGTCGCCCACGCCCACCGGCTGACGCGGGAACGCCAGCAACGGCCGACGCAAGTGCCAGCTGCCTTCAGCGGTAACCAGTAGCATCTCGAAACCCTCGGGCAGCTTGCCCGGGTAATCCAGGTGTTTAACCAATACCGCCTTCGGCCCACGGGCCAACAGCGCCTTGGCCATCGCCAGGCAATCGAACAGCGATTGCGGCTTGCGCCCGGCAAAGCTATCCAGCTCCAGTTGGTTGGGGCACAGGAAATCCGCCATGGCCGCCGCCTCGTCCAGCAGGAAATCGCTGACTTCCTGGGGCACGATGCAGCCCTTTTCCGGATGGCCCATGACGGGGTCGCACAGGTACAGGGCTTTAGGGTTGATGGCCTTGATACGTGCCACGCCGGTCAAAATCGCGCGGCCCTGATCGGCACTGCCCAAGTAGCCGGACAGCACCGCATCACAGTTGCCCAGTTCGCCAATCGCGGCAATGCCTTCTACCAGCGCCGGAATTTGCTGCGGCGCCAGCACTTCGCCCGCCCACTGGCCATACTGGGTGTGATTGGAGAACTGCACCGTGTTCAGCGGCCAGACGTTCACCCCGACCCGCTGCATGGGGAACACGGCGGCGCTGTTTCCGGCGTGGCCAAAGACCACATGAGACTGGATCGCAAGCAGATGAGGTGTGCGTTTCATGCGGGAGATTTCCGTAAAGCCGTTTGAATTCTGGCCGCGCAGTATGCGACTAAACGCAGCCTGTACGACAGACCAGCGACACAGTTAAGCTGCTCTCACTTTGTTGGAGTTCATCGCATGCTGACCCTGGGAAACATCTTCGTGTTGATGCTGTTGGCGACCGGTGCCGCCTGGATGTGGCACAACCACGGCCTGCGCGAAAAGGCGCTGGAGCGGGTCAAGCAGCATTGCGCCAAGCTCGATATCGAACTGCTCGACGGCGCAGTGGCGCTCAAACGCATCGGTTTTGTGAAAGATGCCAATGGTCGGCGCCGCCTGGCGCGCATTTATAACTTTGAGTTCACCGTGACCGGCGAAGCTCGTCATCCTGGGACTATCACTCAGTTCGGCGCCCACAGCGCGCAGATCGAATTGGCGCCCTACCCGTTCGAAATCAAAACGCCGCTGCCCAGCGCCGAAGTCATCGAGCTGAGCCAATGGCGCCAGGACCACGCCAGCAAGACCCGTCACTGACGGCAGGCGGCCAGCGCGCTCTGTAGCCCCGCCACGTCCTGTGGCTGGCTAAAAATCAATTCGATACGTGAATCGCGGCGCCACTCGCTGGGTTGCCAGGTGAGTGGACTATTGTCCACAGCGTTAGCCGACACCCAGGTATCGCCGCTGTGGATAACCAGCTTGGCACGGCGCCATTCAAGGCCTGACAGCCAGCGGTGCAGGCGCGCAATGTCGAACGACTGGCTCGGATGCCAGCGCCAACCAATGCTCCAGCCGCCTTCCTGGGCCTGGCTCAAACAAATGGGCAACGCAGGATCCGTCCAGATCGCCGGCATCTGTGCCAGGCCTTCAGGTACGTCGAAGTTATCCACAGCTGCGCCAGCCTGTGCATTCAGGCCGGGCAATTGCGTCAGCGGCAATTGCGCCTGGCGGGTCCAGTAAATCGGGCAAGCAGGGAGTTGCTGTTCTATGGCCTGGCGCTGTGAGGCATCCACCGCTTCATCTTTGTTCAGTACCAGCAAACCGGCACTGGCCAGCGCTTCCTGCTGTGCTTGCGGCAATGCTCTGCCCGCTGCCAACGCTTGGGCATCCAATACCAACACACACGGCTGAACCGCGAGCACGCCCTGCCATGGTGCCTCGCGCAATTGCTTGAGCAACTGCGCCGGATGACCCAAGCCCGAAGGCTCGATAAACAGCCGATCCGGCTTGGCCTTACGCAGCAGGCGGCCAAGCCCTACCTGGAACGGTGCACCGTTCACACAGCACAAACAGCCACCGGCCACTTCGCCCAAGGCAATGCCGTCGTCATCCTGTGTAAGCAAGGCAGCGTCCAGGCCGATTTGCCCGAACTCATTGATCAACACGGCCCAGCGCTCGTTGGCCGGGCGTTGGGCCAGCAGGTGTTTGATCAGGCTGGTCTTGCCGGCGCCCAAAGGCCCGGCAATCACGTGAGTGGGAATGTTCTGCAGCATCGGGACATCATCTGACCGGGTAGAGCGCTTGATCCTACGCGGTTATGCAAGCCAATCCAGCGTCAGGATCAACCGGCGCTCGTCGGCCTTGAGCGCGGGTGAGCGATGGATCAAGCCATGGTTCTCGTTGCCGTGCCATTTTGTGCCCTTGAGCAGGGCCACTTCGCCGCAGTGGACCTGCTCGATACACTCGGTGGGTTCCGCGTCGGGCTGGCTGAGTTTACGCCGGTCCATCACGCCTTCGCGCAGCCACTGGCTGCCGATGCCAGCGTAGGTGGTGATCAGCCGAACCGGCACATGGTCGACGTGAAAACGCGGGCACATGGCCTTGTCCAGCAGCCGCAAACGCACGCCAATGCGCTTGGCGCCGAGCAAACACGCAAACGCGCTGACCAGCCAGGACACATCGGCGATAAACCCCTCGTAGCCTTCAAGATCGTGGCAACTGGAGGCCAAACCCTGCAAATTGGGCGCAGCGTCTTCGTTGTCGAGTTCAATCACCATGGAATCCGCCAACGGTTCATTGAGCGCCACCAGCAAGGCGCCGAATTCTGCGATATGCAGGGGCAACTGGCGCTGCCACAGCGCCAGGTTGACGTCGTTTTCGAGGATGTCCGACAGCGCCAGCGGGGTTTCACCACGGGTCTGCCGGATCACCGGGCGTAAGGGAATTACCGGGGCCAGCATCAGGCTACCTGCTCATACCAAGGGCCAAAGGGGTCGGCCAACTGGCGCCAGCCTTCGACGCCCAGGGCCATTTCTTCATCATTAAGCAAGCACGCGTCCAGCTCGGCGCGCATCTGCGCGAAGTCGATGTTTTGCCCGATAAACACCAACTCCTGGCGGCAGTCGCCGGTGCTCAATTGCCAGTTGCCCATGATCGCCGCCACGCTTTCTTCGTCTTGCGGCCACTGGCTTTTCGGCACAAAACGCCACCAGCGCCCGGCAAAGCCATGGCGCATCAAGCCGCCGGCCTGGGACCAACTGCCCGCATCCTGATGCTTGCTCGCCAGCCAGAAAAAGCCCTTGGAGCGCAGCAGTTTGCCGTTCACCCAAGGGCGGTCGATAAAGTCGAAGAAGCGTTGCGGATGAAACGGCCGACGCGCGCGGTAAGCGGTGGAGGCGATGCCATATTCTTCGGTTTCCGGCACGTGTTCACCGCGCAACTCCTGCAGCCAGCCTGGCGCTTGCGCTGCGCGTTCGAAGTCGAAGCGGCCGGTGTTGAGGATCTTGTTCAGCGGCACTTCGCCCATCACCATCGGGATGATTTCCGCCTGGGCATTGAGGCGCTCAAGGATGGCCATCAACTCCTCGCGTTCGCGGCTGCTGATCAGGTCGATCTTGCTGATCAGGATCACGTCGGCGAATTCGATCTGCTCGATCAGCAAATCGGTGATGGAGCGCTCGTCGTCTTCGCCCAGGGTTTCACCCCGGGAAGCAAGGCTTTCGGCAGCTTGGTAATCGAGCAGGAAGCTCATGCCGTCGACCACGGTGACCATGGTGTCCAGGCGTGCGATATCGGCCAGGCTTTGCTCGTTTTCATCACGAAACGTGAAGGTCTCGGCCACGGGCAGCGGCTCGGAAATACCGGTGGATTCGATCAACAGGTAATCGAAGCGACCTTCCTTGGCGAGCTTTGTGACCTCTTCCAGCAAGTCTTCACGCAAGGTGCAGCAGATGCAGCCGTTGCTCATCTCGACCAGTTTTTCTTCGGAGCGATTCAGGGTGACGTCGCGCTGCACCTCGCTGCCGTCGATATTGATTTCACTCATGTCGTTGACGATCACCGCCACCCGCAGGTTTTCGCGGTTGCGCAGAACGTAGTTGAGCAGCGTGCTTTTACCGGCGCCGAGGAAGCCGGACAGCACGGTAACGGGAAGGCGATTGGTCATCAGGTAGTCCTCATCAGGGTTGGCCGGTCAAATCGCCCGTTTATGGCGTTCGCGCAGCTCTTCACGTTCTTTGGCTTCGATACACAGGGTGGCGGTGGGCCGCAGCAGCAGGCGTTGCAGGCCGATGGGCTCGCCGGTTTCGCGGCACCAGCCGTATTCGCCGCGGGCCAGCAGTTCGAGGGCATCGTCGATCTTGTCCAACAGCTTTTTTTCACGCTCCAGCAGGCGCAGCTGCCATTGGCGCTGCTCTTCGGCGCTGCCGATGTCGGCCAGGTCGCTGTTGGTTTCCTGCTCGCGCAGCAGCAAAAACTCGGCCTCGATACGCGCCTGCAATGCGTCGCGCTGGGTCAACAGCAGCGCTCGGAAGAAACCTTGCTGAGCGTCATTCATGTAGTCGGCGGGCGGTTGGGCCAAAAGGTCTTGTTCAGTCATGGGAAGCGGTTCACGGGTCAGGCTGTCTTTTAATGTTATAGTATAACAATACAAATAAGCCAATCCCCGCTTGCTCGCCACGACGAAGGGCGCAATGCTGGAACACTTTCTTGCCCGAGAGGCGCTATGAAAACCCTGGTGTGTGCCCTGTTACTGGGCGTGGCAGGCACTGCCTGCGCGCAAACGCCGAGCCTGTTGGCGAACTGCACGCGCAGCGCCAACTTGCTGGCCTGTGTAGACCCGCTGGGCAATGCCTACAGCGTGGCGACGGTTGGCAGCACCACGTATTTGCGCGGTTTTGAAGTGATCGGCAAACGCTATTGGGCACAGACCAGCAGTCGCTACGGGCAGCTGACGTTCTTTACCGGTTTGGCGTCCGATGGTGAGGCGTGGGTCGGCTACACGCGCCGCGTGGGCTGGACCACCATCAACCGGTTTTCCAGTTCGGGTGGTGCCAGCGCCAAGTTCACGTGCAGCCGCGTAGCCGGCTGTTAGACCTGGCCGCTCTTCTGTTCCTGAACCCAAGCCATGTAGCTGTTCATCGGCGGGTTCTTCTCGAAGTATTTTTTCAGGCCGTCGAACAGCCCATCCGCCACGGCTTGTTGATGACGCGCTGTCACCAGCCGCTGGGCGTCCTGGGTGTTGGAGATAAACCCGGTTTCCACCAGGATCGACGGCACGTCGGGTGATTTGAGCACCGCAAACCCGGCTTGCTCCACGCGCTTTTGGTGCAGCGTGGTGATGCTTTGCAGGCTGCCCAACACCGAGCTGCCCAGCTGCAGGCTGGAGGCGATGGTGGCGTTCATCGACATATCGAGAATCACCCCGGCGAGCATCGGGTCCTTGTCCTTGAGGTTGAGCAAGGTGGTGGCGCCCAGCAGGTCGGCGCCGTTCTCACGCTGCGCCATAAAGCGCGCGGTAGCAGAGGTGGCGCCGCCTTCAGACAACGCATACACCGAAGCGCCCGACGCGGTGAGCCGTGGCGCGGCGTCGGCATGCACTGAGATAAACATATCGGCCTTGTGCTGACGGGCAATGTCCACGCGCTTGCGCAGCGGCACGAAGAAGTCGTCGTTGCGCACCAGCTTCACGTCAAAGCCCTTCTCGCGCTTCAAGCGTTTGGCCAGCAGTTGGGCGATGGACAGCACCACGTCTTTTTCGCGCTGGCCCTTGGAGCCGATGGCGCCAGGGTCTTTGCCGCCGTGGCCGGGGTCGACCACCACAATGATGTCGCGCTTGGGATGGGCCTTGTCGACTGGGGCGACTAACGGCGTCGGCTGCGCTGCAATCTGGCGCGGCGCGTGAGTGGCGCTGGTCAGGTCGAGCACCAGCCGATGGCCTTGGCCATCCTGCGGCGGCAATAGAAAGCTATTGAGCTGCATCGGCGAGGCCAGGTCCAGCACGATGCGCGTATCGCTCTTGCCGAAATGCCCCGAACGAATCGAAGTAATCCCGCTGTTCTTCAACGCCAACTGAGAGAAGTCACCACTGAGCCCGGCGCCGCTCAGGTCGATGATCACGCGCTCCGGCGACGTCAGGGAGAAGGTCTTGTATTGCACCGGGCCGCTGAGGTCGAACACCAGCCGCAGTTTGTCGTCGGAGCGCCACAAGCGCGCATTACGAATCTGTGTGGCAAACGCACCCAATGGAAAAGTGAACAGAGGGCTGACCAGCAGCAGATTGAGAAGCTGACGTCTGTGCATGAAAAACACCGCAAATAAAGGAGCGTCCCTGCTCGACATGACTGAAGAAAGACTGGAGCAGAAAAATCATCGTCGACTTAATAGTTATAATATAACATGTCTTTTTATTTCCAACGATGGACCTGCTCATGAATGCGCTGACTCTGCCGGATATCGCCGCGCAGGCTTCACGGCAAGCCTTGCCACTCGACTGGGTGGGCATGTGCGGCATCGCCCTGCCAATCCTCATCGACGGCCAACGCCTGGCTGCCACCGCCGATGCCGGCGTAAGCCTGGACGATGGCGAGGCCCGTGGCATTCATATGTCGCGCCTGTACCTGGCCTTGGAAATGCTCGACCAGCAGCTTCTTACACCTGCACTTCTGCGTAATGTACTGCAGCGCTTTCTCGAGAGTCATGAAGGATTATCTAAGAACGCCTACTTGCGTATTCACACGGATTTGTTACTCAAACGCCCGGCCTTGGTCAGCCCGCTGGCCGGTTGGAAAGGCTACCCGGTGTGTATCGAAGCGCGTCTGGAAAACCAGATGTTCCACGTGGAACTAAAAATTGACGTTACTTATTCCTCAACCTGCCCTTGCTCGGCCGCGCTCGCCAGGCAGTTGATTCAGCAGCAATTTCTCCAGGACTTTGCCAACACGCCGTTGCAGCATGAGGACGTTTTGACCTGGCTCGGCAGCACCAACGGCATCGTCGCCACACCTCACAGCCAGCGCAGCAGCGCCCAACTGTCGATCCAACTGGACGCCAGCCAGAACACGCTGCCGCTTACAGACCTGATCGACACCGTCGAAGCCGCCCTCGGCACCGCCGTGCAAACCGCTGTAAAACGCGCGGACGAACAAGCCTTCGCCTTGGCCAATGGGCAGAACCTGATGTTCTGCGAAGACGCCGCCCGTCGCTTGAACCTCGCCTTGAAACGCTCGGATGCCGTCAAAGCCTTCCACCTGAAAGTGATCCACGCCGAAAGCCTGCACGCGCACGATGCCGTGGCTGAAAGCCGCTGGACGAGAGACTCTGCATGATCACCTGCAACGCTTTGCGCTGGGGCGCCCCTGGGCAACCACTCACCCCTGCGCTCGATCTGAGCCTGGAAAAAGGCAGCCTCACCGGCATCATTGGCGCCAACGGCACGGGCAAGAGCAGCCTGCTCAAAGTCATCGCCGGGCTGCAAAAGCCATTGGCGGGCAACGTCAGCGTGGATGTTCCACGTCGTGGCGGCTTGTCGTTCCTGCCGCAGCAGCAACACCTGGACCGGCAGTTTCCGATCAGCCTGCAAGAGTTGGTCGCTGCCGGTTTCTGGGGCACCAAGCTCGGCCCGGAACAACGCAGCCAGCGCCTGCAAGCCGTGTTGGAAGACTGGTGCCTCACCGGCCTGGAACATCGACCGTTGATGGCGTTGTCTGGCGGCGAACTGCAACGCGCGCTGCTGGCGCGCATGAGCCTTGCCGAGGCGCCAGTATTGCTACTCGACGAACCTCACGCCGCCCTCGACGAAGAAGGCCAGGCGCTGTGCTGGAAACATGTGCACGCCTGGCACGATGAGGGCCGCACAGTGGTGATCGTTTGTCATGACCTCGCCTCGGTGCGCCACCACACTCAGCATGTGGTGCAGATCAAAAACACTGGCTGCGTGTTCGGCCCCAGTAAAGAACTGATCCGCCCGCAACCTCACATGCAGGTGGCCTGATGCACTTCGCCGCCCATCTGTGGATGCCGTTTCAAGATTTCGTCTTCATGCGCCGCGCCCTGATTGGCGGGCTGGTGCTTGCGTGCAGCACTGCGCCGCTGGGTGTGTTCCTGATCCTGCGGCGCATGAGCCTGATCGGTGACGCCGTCGCCCACGGCATCCTGCCCGGCGCCGCGCTGGGCTTCTGGTTCGCCGGTATCAGCCTGCCGGCCCTGACCATCGGCGGCCTCGGCGCCGGCCTGGGCATGGCCGGTTTGTCGGCGTGGATCACCCGCAGCACCGGCCTGCGTGAAGACGCCAGCCTCGCCGCCGTCTACCCGATCTCGCTCGCCGCCGGCGTGCTGATCCTGGGCATCGCCGGCAAGCGCCTGGACCTTCTGCACCTGCTGTTCGGCTCCGCCCTGGCGGTGGATGAAACCACCCTCACCGGCATGCTCTGGGTCTCGGGTTTCAGCCTGATCGCCATGGGGCTGATCTACAAACCGCTGCTGCTGGACACCCTCGACCCGCTGTTCCTGCAAACCGTCAGCCGTCTCGGCCCACTCGCCCACGGGTTATTCCTGACCCTGGTGGTGCTGAACCTGGTGATCGGCTTCCAGGCGATCGGCGCGTTGATGGTGGTGGGTTTGATGATGTTGCCGGCGATTGCTTCACGCTTCTGGAGCCGGCGCCTGCCGGTATTGATTGCGGTATCGGCGGTGCTGGGATGCCTGTCGGTGTGGCTTGGTTTGCTGCTGTCGTTCTACTACTCACTGCCCAGCGGCCCGGCCATCGTGCTGGTGGCTGGCGGCGGGTATTTGCTGTCCGTGGTTTTCGGCCCGGTGCACGGCTTGCTGCGCCGCCCGCCCTCTCTTACATCCCAATGAGGTGTTTCCCGATGCGCGCTTTACTCGTGCTGTTCAGTCTTCTGCTGCCCTTGTCGATGGCCCAGGCCGCCGACAAACTCCAAGTGGTCACCAGCTTCAGTATTCTCGATGACATCACCCACCAGATCGGTGGCGACCACATCCAGATCAGCAACATGGTCGGCCCGGACTCCGACGCCCACACCTATGAGCCAACCCCGGATGACGCCAAGGCGCTGCTCAAGGCCAAGGTCATCATCAAGAACGGCCTGGGTTTCGAGCCCTGGCTGGACCGCCTGGTCACCAGCACCGAAACCAAGGCCACCGTGGTCACCGCCAGCAAAGGCGTGATCTCCCACACCATGGAAGAAGACGGCGAAACCATTCCCGACCCGCACGCCTGGCACAACCTGGCCAACGCCGAAATCTATGTGAACAACATCACCAAGGCACTGGTGGCAGCCGACCCGGCCAACAAGGCCGACTACCTGCACAACAGCCAGACCTACCTGAAAGAAATCTACCGCTTGCTGGCCGAAGCCAAGACCAAGTTCGGCGCGCTGCCAGCCGGCAACCGTCGCATCGTCACTTCCCATGACGCCTTCGGTTACCTGGGCCAGGCCTATGGCATCCAGTTCCTGGCACCACAAGGCCTGTCGACCGAACGCGAACCTTCGGCTGCTGAAGTCGCTGCGCTGATCACCCAGATCCGCAAGGACAAGGTCAAAGCGGTGTTCATGGAAAACATCAAGGACTCGCGCCTGCTCAAGCAGATCGCTGACGAAAGCGGCGCGCAGATCGGCGGCACGCTCTACTCCGACGCCCTCGCCGCCGAAGGCCCGGCCAGCACCTTCACCGGGCTGTTTGAGTACAACCTCAACACCTTGTGCGCCGCCCTGAGCAAGCCATGACCCTGAGCATGCTCGATCTGGAAGAGGCTGCCTTGGGCAGCCGCTTTCCAC
Organism: Pseudomonas sp. FP2338; assembly: GCF_030687515.1. Taxonomy (NCBI): domain Bacteria; kingdom Pseudomonadati; phylum Pseudomonadota; class Gammaproteobacteria; order Pseudomonadales; family Pseudomonadaceae; genus Pseudomonas; species Pseudomonas sp. FP2338. The sequence continues at coordinate 6,415,593 of NZ_CP117436.1, forward strand.
TCGAACCCGTGCTCGACGCGCTGCCGTGGAACAGCGATGGCCTGATTGCCGCCATCGCCCAGCAACACGGCAGCGGCGCTGTGCTGATGTTGGCCTGGATGAATCGCCAGGCGCTCAGCGAAACCCTGGCCAGCGGCCACGTCTGCTACTGGTCGCGCTCACGCCAGCAACTGTGGCGCAAAGGCGAAAGCTCCGGCCACTGGCAACAGTTGATTGAGGCGCGCCTGGATTGTGATGGCGACGCCGTGCTGTTGATCGTCGACCAACAAGGCCCGGCCTGCCACACCGGGCGACCGACCTGTTTCTACAACGCCATCGATGGCGATCACGTTCACATTATTACGGAGCCTGTTGCATGATTCGCAAGAACCCTTCCGGCGATCTCCCGGTGATTGCCGAGTCGGCCTACGTCGACAAGACCGCGATCATCTGCGGCAAGGTCATCATCGGCGAGAACGTGTTCGTCGGCCCCTACGCCGTGATCCGCGCCGACGAAGTCGACGCCACCGGCGACATGGACCCGATCACCATCGGCGCCAACTCCAACATTCAGGACGGCGTGGTGATCCACTCCAAATCCGGTGCGGCGGTGACGATTGGGGAGTTCACGTCTATCGCGCATCGCTCCATCGTCCACGGCCCCTGCACCGTGGGCGACCGCGTTTTCATCGGTTTCAACAGCGTGCTGTTCAACTGCGCCGTCGGCGACGGCTGCGTGGTGCGCCATAACTCGGTGGTCGATGGGCGCGACTTGCCCGCTGCCTTCTACGTGCCCTCCACCACCCGCATCGGCCCCAATACCGACCTATCGCAATTCCCGCCGGTGAGCGTCAGCGCCTCGGAGTTTTCCGAAGACGTCGCGCGTACCAACGTCGACCTGGTACGTGGTTACAAAGCCCTGCAAAACGAGTTCTGAACCATGAGCCGCCTGCTGATCCGCAACGCCCGCCTGGTCAATGAAGGCCAGGAATTCGACGCCGATGTGCTGGTCGCCAATGGCCGCATCGAGAAGATCGCCGCCAGCCTTGAAGGCTACAACGAACCCGTGGAAATCGACGCCCAAGGCCAATGGCTGCTGCCGGGCATGATCGACGACCAGGTGCACTTTCGCGAACCCGGCGCGCCGGACAAAGGCAGTTTCTACAGCGAATCCCGCGCGGCGGTGGCCGGTGGCATTACCAGCTTCATGGACATGCCCAACACCAGCCCGGCCACGCTGAACCTGGAAGCACTGGCCGATAAAAAGCGCCGCGCGGCGTTGCACTCGGTGGCCAACTACGGCTTTCACTTCGGCGTGAGCAACGACAACCTCGACGTGGTTGCCGCCCTCGACCCGCGTGAAGTGGCCGGGGTCAAAGTGTTCATGGGCGCCTCCACCGGCAATATGCTGGTGGACGACCCACGGATTCTCGAGCGGCTGTTTGCGCAAGTACCGACCATCCTGCTGGCCCACTGCGAACACACGCCGAGCATCCTGGCCAACGAGCAACGCCTGCGCGAGCGTTTCGACGAGCAGATTCCTGCCGTGGCCCACCCGCTGATCCGCGATGCCGAAGCCTGTTATCGCTCGTCGTCGTTTGCCGTGGAATTGGCCAAGCGCCATGGCACGCGCCTGCATGTGCTGCACCTGACCAGCGCCCGCGAACTGGCATTGTTCGAAGACAAACCCTTGGCCGAAAAGCGCATCACCGCTGAAGTCTGCCTGCACCACCTGCTGTTCGATGACCGTGACTATCATCGCCTCGGCCACCAGATCAAATGCAACCCGGCGATCAAAACCCGCGCCGACCGCGACGCGTTGCGCCTGGCCTTGTTGAGTGATCGTCTGGATGTGATCGGCACCGACCATGCGCCGCATACCTGGGCGCAAAAACAGTTGGGCTATCGTGAAGCGCCGTCCGGGTTGCCGCTGGTGCAGCACGCGTTGCCGGCGTTATTGGAATTGGTCATCGACGGGCATTTGCCCCTGACCACGCTGGTGGCAAAAACCAGTCACCGGGTGGCCGATTTATTCGCCATCCCGGACCGTGGTTATTTGCGTGAAGGCTATTGGGCTGACTTGGTGCTGATCAAACCCGAGCCTGAAGGTAAACCCGTCAGTAGCCAGCCGGTCCTCGCCCGCTGTGGCTGGACACCGTTCGCCGAACGCAGCTTTCGCCACAGCGTGAGCACCACGCTGGTGTCCGGCCACCTGGCGTGGCACAACGGCCAGGTGGTCGACAGCTGCCAGGGCTTGCCCCTGCATTTTTTGCGCTGACCGACGCCAGCGGGCTTGCCCTGATGCCATTCAGTTAAGAAGGCTGAAGGGTAAAAAGTAACCTGTGGCAACCTTCAATAGTTGTGCACCTCTGCTGCGATCAAGCCAACTCCCACAGTTTAAGTGCGGGGTTTTACCGTACCGCAGTCGTTACCCAGCCATTGGGCGTGGGTGTCCAGGCTGCCCTTCTGCTGGACGCCGGTGGCATTGAAAGTACCGTTTACCTTGGTAGTGAATTCCTGCTGGCTCTGGAAGGTTGCAACGCCAGTGCCCTGGGCTTTCGGGCAGCTGAAACGGAATTTCCATTGGTTGCCGGTCTTGTCGGTCACTTCCTGCTTGCAGCCCGATTGCGGGTCGGTCAGCGGGATCGAATCAGAGGCGACCTGGGCGGGCGTCAGGCATACCTGCACGCCTTTACCGGCCATGGTGATGCCTTGTTTTTCCAGCATCGCACGCTGCTCAGGGGTCATCTGTTGCTTGAGCTGACCGAGGATCAGCGAAAGGTCCGGCAAATCCTGGTTATCGACTTTCATATTGCTGGTGGTCAATTCCCACAAGCCCGGCGCCAGCATCTGCGCCTGAGCTGCCACGGGCAGCGTCAGTCCAACAACCATGGCCAAACCAAGCAGACGAGCATTCATCGGGTAACTCCTGGGTAATTGTGGGCGTTAGACGCCGCAAAGCCGCCAGTGTTGCACGGCAAATAAAATAGCGACATTCGCTGTGGAACATGGTCTGTTAGGCACTCGATTGCCTGGAGTCATGTCGTTCATGGATTTTTTTGGCCCGCACCTGCTCGCCTACTTCATTGCCACACTGCACTTTCTCGGGACGCTGGCGGCGATCCACGCGGTACTGACGGTCAGGACCGCCCAAGGCTCGATCGCCTGGGCCTTGTCGTTGATGTTCATGCCTTACCTCACGCTGATCCCGTACCTGATCTTCGGCCGCAGCACCTTCGACGCGTACATCCAGGCACGTCGCCAGGCCAACCAGGAAATGCACACCGCCATCACCGAGCTGAACTGGCGCCCATGGGTCGAAGAAGCCCTGGCCGCGCGCAACTCCAGCGCCTACGGCTCCTTGCGCGCCATGCCCAAACTGGGGCGCATGCCGTGCCTGGCCAATAATGAAGTGCGGTTGTTGATCAATGGTGAAGCCACTTTCAGCGCGATTTTCGAAGCCATCCGCAACGCCAAAACTGCAGTGCTGTTTCAGTTTTTCATCATTCATGACGACGAGCTTGGCAGACAGCTGCATGCGCTGCTGAAGGAAAAAGCTGCCGAAGGCGTAGACATTCACGTGCTCTACGACCGCATCGGCAGCCACGCCCTGCCCCACCGTTATGTGCAATCGCTGCGCGACGCCGGGGTCAAAGTCAAAGCGTTCGCCACCCGCAGCGGCTGGCTCAACCGTTTCCAGGTCAACTTCCGTAACCATCGCAAAATCGTGGTGGTGGACGGCGTTACCGGCTTTGTCGGCGGGCACAACGTCGGTGATGAATACCTTGGCAAAAAGCCGCCACTGGCACCCTGGCGCGACACCCATGTGCAGGTCACAGGCCCGGTGGTGGCGTGCCTGCAGGAGTCATTTGCCGAAGACTGGTTCTGGGCGGCGCGCGAACTGCCACCGCTGATTTTGCCGGACACTTACCCCGAAGACGGCGTGCTCTGCCAATTGCTCGCCAGCGGCCCGGCCGACCCGTATGAAACCTGCTCGCTGTTTTTTGTCGAAGCCATTCATGCCGCGACCGAACGCGTGTGGATCACCAGCCCGTATTTCGTCCCCGATGAAGCCGTGTTCTCCGCCTTGCGCCTGGCCGTGCTGCGCGGTGTTGACGTGCGCTTGCTGCTGCCGTCGCGCCCCGACCATCGCATCGTCTACGCCGCGTCCAGCCTTTATGCGATCGAAGCGGTCCGCGCTGGCGTGCGGGTATTCCGTTACAAGCCAGGCTTTCTGCATCAAAAAGTCGTGTTGGTGGACAGCGAAATCAGCGCCATTGGCAGCGCGAACATGGACAACCGTTCGTTCCGGCTGAATTTTGAAGTGATGTTGCTGACGGTGGACGAGGCGTTTGCCAGCGAGGTGGAGCAGATGCTGCTGGACGACTTCGCCCTGGCCCATGAAGTCAGCCAGGAAGAAAGCCGCGAGACTCGGCGCCTGCAACAACTGGGCATGCGCGTGGCGCGGCTTATTTCACCAATTCTCTAAGCAACAACACACTACAACTGTGGGAGCTGGCTTGCCTGCGATGGCGGTATGTCAGGCAACTATCCAGTCCTGATACACCGCCATCGCAGGCAAGCCAGCTCCCACAGTTTTAGATCTTCAATGCGTCTGAATCAGCGGTAAATATCTTCCCGCGTCCACGGCAATTCATGGCTGCCATCGGCGTGAGGCTTCACTGCCAATATCTGATGCAAATTAATCCAGCCCCGCGCAAACGCATACGCGCAACCGGCCAGGTACAGCCGCCAGATCCGCAGTGCCTGCTCCGGCACCATCTTCGCCGCCGCTTCGAGGTTGTCTTCCAGGCGCTCGCTCCAATGATCCAAGGTGCGCGCGTAGTGCAGGCGCAGGCTTTCGACGTCGACCACTTCCAGCCCGACCTCACTGATTTCGGCGGTCATCATCGCCAGGTGCGGCAGCTCGCCGTTGGGGAATACATAACGCTCGATAAACTCCCCGGCGCCACGGCCCACAGGTCGGCCATCGGTGTGCTTGGCGGTAATGCCATGGTTCATCACCAGGCCGCCTTCGCGCACCGCGCCAAACAGCGTCTTGCAATACTCCGCCAGGTTGGCGTGGCCGACGTGCTCGAACATGCCCACGCTGACTACTTTGTCGAAGCGACCGTCTTGCGGCAGGTCGCGATAGTCAAGCAGTTGCAGGTCGACCTGATCTTCCAGCCCTTCAGCTCTAACCCGTTCCCGAGCCAGCGCCAGCTGTTCCTTGCTCAGGGTAATGCCAAACACTTTGACCCCAAACTCACGCGCCGCAAACCGCGCCAGCCCGCCCCAGCCACAGCCAACGTCGAGCAAATACTCACCCGGCTGCAGCCGCAATTTGCGGCACAGATGGCGAAATTTATCTTGTTGGGCCTGGTCGATGGATTCGCTGCCGGTTTCGAAATAACCGCAGGAATACGCCATGTCCTGGTCCAGCCACAGCTGGTAGAACTCGTTGGACAGGTCGTAATGGTAGGAAATAGCCGCTGCGTCAGTGGCCTTGTCGTGGATCGAGCGCACCGGACGACTCCCCTCGTCGTCGTCGATCAGGGCATGACTCAACTCGTCACATACCCGGATAACCTCGGAGATGGAGCCTTCCAGCTCCAACTTGCCCTCGACGAAAGCTTCGCCCAAAGCATCGAGCGTTGGATGGGTCAGCTTGGACACGACCGTGGGGTCCTTCACCACGATGGTCACACTGGGCTCGGGGCCCAAGTTGAATTCATGGCCGTCCCAGAGTCGAAGACGCAGCGGTAGCTGAAGATTCTGTAAGGCCGGTGGAAGTTGCGCGAGCATGAGTAGTCCCCCCCTTGTTTCAGACGTCTGGAGTGAGGGTAGACCATCCGAAGACAAAGTAGGAGGCTATCGATTTAATAGCCTTCTTCTATGGGGCTCGGCGCTCGAGCAAACCATCCTGGATCCACTGTTTCAGCCATGTCACTGCTTGCAGTGGCGCACCCTCTGCATAAGTGACTACCAGCGCTTCGCACAGTTCTGAAAAATTCCAGCCGGTAGTCACCATTCCCGCCAAGGCACAGGCTTCAGCGGGCTCCAGGCTGCGGTAATGGCACACGTTGTGGTGGCGCCATACCAGGCAAATCTGCGCCGACTCCAGCGCGTGGCTGTCGGGAAACGCCGATTCATCTTTACTCGCCCGCCAGATGGCCACGGTATTGAAGTGACAAAGCACCTGCTGCACCGACGGCGCCAGGGTGACCTGCAACGCCGGCCATTCTTCGGGCGCCAGTTGCGCCATATCATCAAGGGCCAGCGGCTCACCCTGCGGCGCATCAAACGCCAGGGTAAACGCCCATTCCAACCGCGCCAGTTCAGCCAGCGGTGCGCTCTGTTCAGCCACCAAGTGCTCGACAATAAACGCCGGGAACCGCTCACCCAGCCAACGCAGGCTGTAATGGGCGGACGGATAACGGCGCAAATAGGCTTCTGTGAGTGATGCGAACTCATCATCGCCGAGCCAATACCAAATGGCACCGAAGTCATGGCGCAGCACTTCCTGCAAGCGCGACAGGTAGGCGTTGTGATAAATCGCCAGGCCCGTGTCCACATCCAGGGTCGGCCCGCCCAGCAAAGTCGCGGCGAAACCACTGTTGGCGACTGAGTTTTCAGATAACAGGTGCTGCTCAAAGGCCAGCTGCCAATCGGTCAGGCGCATAACGATCTCCGGGCCAAGGCGGTCGCGCCCAATTCACGGGCCTTGCTCAACTCAGTGAGCAGTTCTTCGAACGGCGGGAAATGGTCATCGCGTTCCAGCAAGGTCGACACCGGCCCCAAGCGCTCAAGCGTCTGCTGATAAAGCGTCCAAACCGGGTCGCACACCGGATGGTCATGGGTATCGACCACATAGTCGCCGTAGTCCATATGCCCGGCCAGATGCAGCTGGCGGATACTCTCGGGCGGCAAACTACGGATAAAGGTCCAGGCATCAAACCCGTGGTTGCGCGAGCTGACATACACGTTGTTCACGTCCAGCAGCAGCTGGCACCCGGTCAGATGGGTCAGGGCATTGAGGAATTCCCACTCGGTAAATTCATCGGCCTTGGAGCGCACATAGCTGGAGACGTTTTCCAGTACCAATGGGCGCTGCAACACATCCTGCACTTGGCGCACGCGGGCAGCCACGTGGTAAAGGCTTTCTTCGGTGTAAGGCAGCGGCAGCAAGTCATGCAACTGATGGGCACTGCCACGGCTCCAGCACAGGTGATCGGAGATCCACGCAGGCTGGATGCGCTCGGCAAGCTGTTTGATTTGTTTCAGGTAATCGGTATCGAGGGCATGTGGCCCGCCGATGGACAGGGACACACCGTGCATCACCAAGGGATAACGCTCGGCTATCGCGTCCAGGTAATACAAGGCTTTACCGCCCTGGACCAGATAATTCTCGGAGATCACTTCGAACCAATCCACGGCCGGCGATTGTTCAAGGATCTGCTGGTAGTACTCACTGCGTAAACCCAGGCCGTAACCCAGACTTGTAAGGGAAGCGGACATCACACACTCCTGGGCAAAGTGTCCGCAGCGGTGGGGGCATCCACTGCGGGAGCACTGAGTTGCCGGTTATTCGCCGACTTTGCCGCCAGCCGCGTCGCAAGCGGACTTGGTCATGGCCTTGAAGCCGATACCTTTGCAAGCGCCTTGGCCTTTGCAGGCGTTGTCCTTAGTTTTGCAGTCGTTCTGGCCTTTGCAAGACGTCACGCCATAGCAATGCACTTGCGCATCTGCAGCTTGTACCTGAGTGACAACACCAGCAAACAGGGTAGCGGCGGCCATTGCGAGGGCGGCACCAGCAGCAGCGGATTTGAAGTTCATTTTTGTATTCCTCATGATCGGTAGTGGAATCGGTCTGAACGGATTGTTCAGTCTCGACATACCACTAGAGTGAGGTCCCTCACCGGCGTTACAGCCGTGTGCAAATATTTCTGAAAATTATTCATCCAGCTTCAAAAGCGGCTCCTGGAAACGCAGCAAACGCCCGGCATTACCCAATACCAGCAGGGTGCTGAGGTTATGCAACACCGCCGCAATCATTGCCCCGGCAGCGCCCAGCCAGCCAAACGCGGCGAACACCACGATGGCCAGCGTCCAGCCCAGGCCGATGATCACGTTGACCTGCAACGTGTGCCGGCACTGGCGGCTCAAGCGCACGCAGGTGCCGAGGCGACGCAGATCGCTGCCGATCAGCACCACGTCCGCCGACGCCAGAGCAATGTCCGCCCCGCCAGCGCCCATGGCCACACCGACCACTCCAGCCTTGAGCGCCAGGGAATCGTTAATGCCATCACCGACGACCATCGGCCGGAAACCGCTGCCAATTTCCCCCAGCACGCGGTTGAGCTTGTCCTCCGGCAAAGCCTGCGCTTCGACGTCGCTGATACCTACGTCGAGCGCCAGGCTGTCGGCCACGCTCTGGCGGTCCCCGGTCAGCAGCAGTTGGCGACCCAGGCCGAGGTCGCGCAGCTCTTGCAGCGCCTGGCGTGCTTCCGGCTTCACGCTGTCAGCCAGCAACAGCCAGGCCAGGAACTGCCCGTTCAACGCCAGCCCGGCAATCGGGCCGTCATGGTTCGGGACTGTCGTCGTGACAATTCCCAACTGCTCGAACAACTCCGGTCGCCCCAGCGCCGCCTCGCCCTGCCCGGTTTGCGCCACGACGCCAAGCCCCTGGCGTTCGTGAATATCCGTCAGCACCAGCATTTGCTCCTGCGTGGCCAAACCGGCCAGCGCACGGCTGACCGGGTGACTGCTGGCCGAACCGAGGCTGGCGGCGAGATTCAACAACACCTGCCGATCCGGCGCCGTGGTTTCGATGGACTGCAAACGCAGCGTGCCAAAGGTCAGCGTGCCGGTCTTGTCGACCACCAACGAGGTCAGGTCCGCCAACTCCTCCAGAAACGCCGAGCTGCGGATCAAAATCCCATGGCGCGCGGCCACGGCAATCCCGGCAATCGCTGTGGCCGGCGCCGACAGCACCAAGGCACACGGGCACGCCGCCACCAGCACCGCCAACATCGCCTGGGCGTCATTGGTGACAAACCAAGTCACCGCCGCCAGCAGCAACACCAGCACCATATAGCTGCCGGCATAACGCTCCAGCAGCCGCGTGATGGGTGGTTTGGAGCGTTCAGCGTTTTGCATCAGCGCGATGACCTTGCCCAAGGTCGATTCATCGCCGGTGCGGGTCACTTGCAAGCGCAGTAACCCATCCAGGTTGATCGCACCGCCAAACACCTGCACACCGACGCTGGCTTCCAACGGCACCGACTCACCCGTGATGGGCGCCGTGTCCAGGCTCGCCTGGCCCGACAGCACCACACCGTCGGCGGGCACGCGATCACCGGCGCGCACTTCGACAATATCGCCGGTGTTCAGCGTGCCGTTATCCACTTCAATAATGCTGCCATCGGCCTGCACCAACCGAGCATGGCTGCGGGTCAGTTTGCCCAGGGCGTGAATCGCTTCCTGAGAGCCGATCACGCTGCGCTCTTCCAGCACATGGCCGAAGATCATGATGATCGGCAACAACGCGGCGGTCAGCAGATCACCGGTGGCCCAGGCACCCAGCATCGCCAGGGCGATCAATTGGTCGGTGATGCCATGCAGGCTGGGGTAACGCAGGCTGTACCAGGCCGAGCGCATCACCGGCACGGCCACCAGCAAGGACGCGACGCCGAGCAGTAATTGGCTGACGCCGGTCTGGTCCGGCGCAAGCCAGCGCCAGACCAGGCCAAGCACCAGCAGTCCCAAGGCCAGCATGGCCAGGGTTAATTGCCGGGCAGCGCTGCGCTGCTCGGCGGAGGTCAACATGGGTGCGCTCATTGCTCGGCTCCCTGAATGATCAAGCGGGAGTCGTCTTTAGGGTCGACGGTGGTCACAGAACCGGCTTGGCCAAGAATCTTCGGCAAGCGCTCGCGGTACAGCCGCAGCAACAAGCCCGGGTCTTTCACCTGCGCCAGGCTGGCGACAGTCGCGGTTTGCGCCTGGGCGTTGGCCAAGCGTTCGCTGGCCTGGGCGTGGGCAACCTGCACCAGCCGGTCGGCTTCCTGATTGGCGGTCTGGGTGAGCTTTTCCGCTTCGGTGCGCGCATTGGCCACGGCTTTGTCAGCTTGCTGGCTGGCCGTCAGCACGGCGTTGAAGGCATTGACTGCCGGGCCTGGCAGACTTGATTGCACGTCGACGCGGGTGACTTCGATGCCCAAGCCCAAGCCCGTCGAAGCCAGCTCCGCCAGGCGTTTATTGATACCTTGCACCAGATCACCGCGCAGCCGCTCACGGCGCTCGGCGGCGCCGTTGTCGGTGCCGATCAGTTCAGGGCGCGCCACCAGAATCGTGTCCAGGTCGCGCGCTGCGGTCAGGGCCACCGCGCTGCGCGTCACCAACCGATCCAGGGCCGGCAGCACATGCTCGCCCTGCAACACAAAGGCGTAAGGCTCGGTGACCTTGTAGAACACTCGCACATCCAGCTGCACCACACCGGCATCGCCCGTCAGCAAATAGCCGGATCCGGCCAGCGCGTCGCTCAGAGGCGTGGCAAAACTGGCCACGCGGTCGGCCTGGGTCGCCGCCTCGGAGCGCAACAAGTTCTCCACGCGCCGCTCGATCACACGGTCCGCCGCCGGCAACAGCACCACTTGCTCGAAGGGCTGTGGCCACGCCAGCAACAGTCCGGCGTTCTGGATCCGGTCAAGCGCGCCGAAGTGCAACACCACGGCGCGGTTTTGCGGGTCGATCTGGCGCACATTCGAAAACGCCCAGGCCAACGCCGCCAACACCGTCACCGCGTACAGCGCCAGGAAGGTCAGACGCCCGGCCTGAATCCACGGGCTGTCCGGGGCGTCACGCTCGGTCATGGCTGAACGTCCTTGGGCCCGTCTACCAGTGCACGGAACGGCGCAGCATCGGTGCGCAGGATGATCTTGGTGCCCGGCGTGACCACGGTGCCCAAGGTGTCGAGCGAGCGCAGCAGGTTGTACAACTGCGGGTTGCCGGCGTAGGCACGCCCGTAAATCTGCGCTGCTTCAACCCGCGACTGGGCTTCGATATCAGCGGCTTTCACCGTAGCGTCGGCCTGCACGATACGCGCATCACGCTCAGCAGCGGAGCGAATCTGCGCCGCTTCCCGCTTGCCCACGGCGGTGCGTTCAGTGGCGATGGTTTCGCGCTCGGCGCGCATGCGGTCGACGGTGGCGGTCAGGGTGACGGAAGGCAACGTCAGGCGCTCGACACCCACTTGCGCCACGCGCACGCCATAGGTGGTGAGCAATTGTTGATCAATCTGCTGGCGCAGCTGGGCTTCAAAATCAGCGATGCGCACCTGGCTGGCATCAGTGTTGATCAGGCTCGAAAGGTCGAAGCTGGCCGCCGTGGTTTCCAGCGCCGAGCCGACGAAGGTGCGAATCTGCCGCGCCGCTTCATCCGGCTGGTTCTGCACCGCACGCATAAAGCGCTGCACATTGTCGGCATCGCCCTGCACCTGCCACGCCACGTAGGCCTGCACGATAATGCGCAGGCCATCGCGGGTGCCCACGTCCTGCAAACCGCTGGAGGTGGTGCGCAGGCGCAAGTCCACCGGGATCGCCGCTTCGAACGGCGCCGGCCAGCGCCAGCCCAGGCCCGGCTCCAGCAGTACCCGCGCCGGGTTGCCGAAGCGGGTAATCACCGTGGCTTCACCGGAGCGCACCTGCACCAGGCTGGCCGCAGCAACGGCAAACAACACCAGCAATACCGCCCAGGCCATGCGCCGCCATGGGAACGGGCCAGCGGCCTGTTCGTCGCCATGATGGTGATGATGGTGGCCATGATGATGGTGATGACCGTGATCGTGAGAATGAGCGCTCAACAGACAGACTCCTTATTGAACGGCTTTACGCGGCGCCATCGGGTCGGCCGGCAAAGTAAAAGAACGCAGATCGATCGTCGGAGCGCCATCGACGCCCAGGCGGTGATCCAGAATAAGCAGCTTGGCGTGGGCCAGGCCTTGGCTGAGTTGGCCCAGGTACTGTTCCAGCACAAAGGCGCGACCCGCAGTGGCGTAGGCTTTTTGTTCGGCGCTAAAACGCAGGTCGGCCGCTTGAGCACCCGCGTTCACTTCACGGGCAGTGGCCAGCGCCTGGTCGCGGGCAGTGCTGGCTTGCAGCAACGCCTGGTTGGTTTGCTCGCTGGCAGCCCCGCGTTCGCGGGAGATCAGCGCCTGGGCGCCAATTTGTGCCGCCTGCACACCGTGATAGGCGTTGGCAGCACCGGCCGGTGGATGGATTGCTTCCACCACCGTGGCGAGAATCTCCACGCCGCTGTCGAGTTTTTGCAGGTCTGCCTGCACGGCGCGGCCCACTTCATCGGCGAGGCTGGTGCGTTGCTCGCCGAGCAATTCGTCAAGGGTGCGCGAAGCAAAGTCATGCACAAGGATGCGGCTGGCGGTGCTGCGAATCAGCGTCGGTACATCCGCGCTGTTATAGGTGGCGGCCAGCGCGGCCTTGTCCGTCAGGCCGATGCGGTAGACGAAACGCACATCCATATTGACGATCTGGAAGCTCTGCTTGTCGCCACTGCTGCTGGCGATCACTTGGGATTTGTCATTCACATGGCTGGCGTCCCACAAGCGGTTGGCGATTAGCGGCGCCGGGCCTTCCGCCGAGGCCACCTGCGGTGCGGCGGCCTCGCTGACGCTGGTCGCCAGTTCATGCACCACGCCGTTTTCCACGCTCAGCACGCGCCCCAATGGCCAAGGCAACCCGGCATGCAAGCCAGGCCCGAACACCTGCACGGGTTTGCCGAAGCGCTCATAAATCCCACGGCCTTGCAGGGGCACTTCGTGCACGCCGGTCAACGCCCAGCCTACGGCCAACACCACCAACATCACCGGCAAAAACGCCCGGCGCATGTAGGTAAACGCCCAGATCTGGCGCAAGTCGATGCCGAAGCGGTTGTGCAATTCGTGCTGCAACGCCAGCAAGGGTTGGGGTGGCCAACGCAGCAGGTCCGCGATAAAGCTCTGCGCCATCAAGCGTGGTTCAAGGCGCGGCTGGCGCGGGCTGAACAGTGACAGCACGCCTCTTAGCAGAAACTCCAGCGCTACCAACGCGGGCAACAGCCCCGTCAACACCGCCAGGCGCAGCGGCCACACGGATTCGGCACCGGCAAACAGCAGGCAGATCGCACTGACCACCAGGCTGACAATCGCCACGCGGCTCAACTGCGCCAGCTGGGACGCTTCCGGCCATTGCGCGGCGGTTTCCTGGGCCAGGCGGCGCTCGAACACCAACAAGCCAAAGGCCAACGCCAGGGCCAGCGCCGCGCCGATGCTCGCCGATTGCCCCAGTGCGGCGGCGGGCAAGGCCAGGTTCCAGAATTCGCTGATGCTGATCAGCGCCAGCAACGACCAGCCACACAGCCACAGCACCGGCGCGCCGACCTGTGACAGCAAGCCGCTGCCAAACCGATTGATCGCCCGTGCGAACGCGCCAACCTCTTCGCCGGACGCTTCGATCAGTTCAGCCGTGGGCACTTCCAGCGCCTGCGCGCGCCAATCCGCCACCCACCACGCCGATTGCAACCCGGCCACCAGCACCAGCAAGGCCGACGCACAGTTGATCAGCACCACTGGCCAGATCGACAGCGGCGCAAACAGCGCGACAAACAGCGCCAGTACCCAACCGGCCACGGCCAGGGCCGTCAGGCTGATGCCCGCTTGGCGCAATCGGCGGGCATGAAACAGCCCTTGTTGAAAACGCGGAAGGCCTTCAACCGAAGCGCCGTCAGCTTCCAGATCCACTTGCATCCACTTAACGTCCGCTACACACAATTGGTTACGATATAACACGGAGCGTGAAATTTTTGTCCGAAAACAGCGCAAATCCCCGGTGGGAGCGGGCTTGCCCGCGATAGCGGTCTGCCAGTTATTGGTGGTTGGCCTGATGTACCGCCATCGCAGGCAAGCCAGCTCCCACATTTGTTCTGCGGTGCTCTCTGAATAGTGATTAAACCCCCAGAAACACGAGCCATCACTGGTGCAGGCGCGGATTAATCGGCACACTCCAAACAGTTTTTCGCGGGCCCATGGACAAGGAAGCGTCATGATTTCGATCTACCAGCTCAAACCGCGTTTTCAGAACCTGCTGCGCCCTCTTGTGCAGCGTCTTTACGACAACGGCACCACCGCCAACCAGATCACCGTGCTGGCCGGCGTCGTTTCCTTGCTGGTCGGCCTATTGATCGCCGGCTTTGCCCAACACCTCTGGCTGTTTGCGCTGATCCCGCTGTGGATGATCCTGCGCATGGCCCTCAATGCCATCGACGGCATGCTCGCACGCGAATTCGGCCAGCAATCACGCCTGGGCGCCTACCTCAATGAACTCTGCGACGTGATCGCCGACAGCGCATTGATCCTGCCCTTTGCGCTGATTCCCGGGGTGAGCCTGGCGCCGGTGCTGCTGGTGACGTTGCTCGCCGTATTCAGCGAATACGCTGGCGTATTGGGGCCGATGGTCGGTGCCTCACGCCGCTATGACGGGCCGATGGGCAAGAGTGATCGGGCGTTCGTGCTCGGAGTGCTCGCCACTGGCGTGGCGCTGGGCTGGCTCGGCGCGGGCTGGGTCGATGCGGTGATGTGGCTGGTCGCCGCCCTGCTCGCCTACACCTTGGTCAACCGTGTGCGTCAGGGCCTCAAAGAACAACAAGAAACTTCACCGATTGCATAAGGATTTTTGCGATGCGCGAACAGCAAGAGCACACCTTTGGTACCCATGATGGCGTCGAGCTTTTTTATCGGCACTGGCCGGCCACTGCGCCTGTGGGCGACGAGCCGCGCAAGGCGATCCTGCTGTTCCATCGCGGCCATGAGCATTCGGGCCGTATTGCCCACCTGGTCGACGAGCTCGACCTGCCGCAATTCGATTTCTTCGCCTGGGACGCCCGTGGCCACGGCCAGTCGCCGGGCGCCCGCGGTGACAGCCCAAGCTTCGCCACCAGCGCCCGCGACGTGCAGACCTTCTGCGAACACATCGGTGCCACTTACGGCATAGAAGAACAAAACTTCGCCGTCATCGCCCAAAGCGTCGGCGCGGTGATCGCGGCCACTTGGGTACACGACTACGCGCCAAAAATCCGCGCGCTGGTGCTCGCCTCCCCGGCGTTCAAGGTCAAGCTGTACGTGCCCTTCGCCCGGCCTGGGCTGGCGTTGATGCGCAAGTTTCGCGGCAACTTTTTCGTCAACAGCTACGTCAAGGCCAAGTTCCTCAGCCATGACCCTGAGCGCGTCGCGTCCTACGACAGCGACCCGCTGATCACCAAGGCGATTTCGGTGAATGTGCTGCTGGGTTTGTACGAAGCCGCCGACCGGGTGGTCGCCGATGCCCAGGCGATTCAGGTGCCGACGCAATTGCTCATCTCCGGCTCCGACTTCGTGGTGCACCGCAAACCTCAGCAGCAATTTTTTGACCGGCTTGGCAGCCTGAAAAAAGAGCTGCACATCCTGCCCGGCTTTTTCCACGACACCCTTGGCGAGCGCGACCGCGCCGTGGCCGTGAACAGTGCCCGGCGCTTTATCCTGCAGAACTTCACCCACCCACTTGACCGCGCCGCCCTGCTGGATGCCGACAAAATGGGCGCCACCTGCGCCGAGTCCGAAGCCCTCGCCGCGCCGCTGCCGCGTAACTCCCTGCGCGACCTGTACTGGCGCATGACCCGCGCCAGCATGGGCCTGGGCAAGAACCTGTCGGACGGGGTGAAACTGGGCTTCGACACCGGCTTCGACTCCGGCAGCACCCTGGACTACGTGTACCGCAATAAGCCCACCGGCAAGGGCGGCTTGGGGCGGATGATCGACACCAATTACCTCAACTCCATCGGCTGGCGCGGCATTCGCCAGCGCAAGTTGAACGTCGAGGAACTGCTACGGCTGGCCATGGCCAGGTTGCGTGCCGATGATCGCGAAGTGCGCATTGTCGATATCGCCGCCGGTCATGGGCGCTACATCCTTGAAGCCCTGCAAGGCGTGTCGCCGCTGCCGGAATCTATCCTGTTGCGCGACTACAGCGACATCAACGTGCGTGACGGCGGTGCGCTGATTCGCGAGAAAGGCCTGGGGGACATCGCGCAGTTCGTCAAAGGCGACGCATTTGACCGTGCGGACTTGGCGGCACTGGCGCCCAAGCCGACCCTGGCGGTGGTGTCCGGCCTGTATGAGCTGTTTGCCGATAACGGCATGGTCGGCGGGTCGCTGGCAGGTCTTGCCGAAGCGGTGGAGCCCGGCGGGTATCTGGTCTACACCGGCCAGCCATGGCACCCGCAACTGGAACTGATCGCCCGCGCGTTGACCAGCCATCGCCAGGGCCAGGCCTGGGTAATGCGCCGTCGCAGCCAGGCAGAAATGGATCAATTGGTCGAGGCGGCGGGCTTTCGCAAAATCACCCAACGTGTGGATGAGTGGGGCATTTTCACCGTGTCCCTGGCGCAGAAGATCTGAGCATGCGCGAACCCGGTTTATTGAAACCCGCCGTCCTGTGGCTGCTGTTGTTGGCGCCGCTGTTTTTCAGCACCTACGGCTTTGCCACCTGGGTCACCAGCCAGCGAAGCGACGTCGGCACGCTGGTGTTCGGCTGGGAAACCCATATGCCATTCTGGGCCTGGACCATCGTGCCCTACTGGTCCATCGACCTGCTCTACGGGTTTTCGCTGCTACTGCCCAATACTCGCCATGAGCTGAAACAACACGCGTTGCGCCTGCTCAGTGCGCAAGTCATTGCAGTGAGCTGCTTTTTGATCTGGCCGCTGCGTTTCACCTTTGAACGGCCGGAGCTGGATGGCGTATTCGGTTGGTTGTTTGCGGTGCTGGCCGGGTTCGATAAACCCTTCAACCAGGCGCCGTCGCTGCATATCGCGTTGCTGGTGATTTTGTGGGTCATGTACCAGCGTCACACCCAAGGGTTCTGGCGTTGGCTGGTGCATGGCTGGTTCGCGTTGATCGGTATTTCGGTGCTGACCACTTATCAACATCACTTCATTGACTTACCCACAGGCGCCCTGGCCGGTTGGTTGTGTGTGTGGCTGTGGCCGGTTGAACATCCAAGCCCGCTTTTGAATGCACGGCTGACGCGGGATACCCAGCGCTGGCGATTGGGTGTGCGCTATGGCTTGGGCGCAGTGGTGCTGGTGATTCTGGCCTTGGTGCTGCGCGGCGGGTGGTTGTGGCTGCTTTGGCCTGCGGTTTCCTTGGGTTTGATCAAGGCGAACTACTTCGTACTCGGCGCGGCGGGCTTCCAGAAGCGCAAAGACGGTCGGCTCACTTCTGCCGCGCGCTGGCTGTATGCACCTTACTTGGCGGCCGCGTGGATAAATTCCAGGCTGTGGACACGTAAACATCCACAGCCCGACCAGATTGTGGATAACGTCTGGCTTGGTCGAATCCCTGCCACCGGCGAGCAAGGTTCATTCAAGGCCATTGTCGATCTGTGCGCCGAATTGCCGATTAATCCACAGGGCCGCGCCTATGAATGCGTGCCTGTGCTCGACCTGATCGCGCCAACGCCCGCGCAATGCCTGCAAGCCGCTGAGGCCATTGAACGCCTGCGTTCAAGCGGCCCGCTGCTGGTGTGCTGCGCCCTTGGCTACTCGCGCAGCGCCACCGCCGTCGCCGCGTGGCTGCTGCACAGCGGGCGCGCCGCAACGGTCGACGAGGCAGTGGCTATTATTCGTACAGCACGGGCCGAAGTGGTCCTGCATCCTGCTCACCGTAAAGCGTTGGAGGGTTTGCCCCATGCCCGCTGATATGGAACTCCAGGTGGTTGCCAGCTTGTTGCGCCGTGGCCGCTCGCTGGATCAGCTATCCACAGGCCTGACCGTGGCTGGTGTGTTGTTCGGCCTTGCTCAGTTGCTGTTGGCCAGCGTTTCGACCCTGTGCCTGCTGCTCAGCCTGTGGATGATTATTCTCGGCCTGCTGCAAAAGTACTGGGCCTTGCGCGTGGCCTTCGACGCCGACCTGTTCGCCCTGCTGGCCCGCGACACCGAGCGCACGGCCGATCTCGACCAAGCCTTGCAGAGCCTCGGCCTGCAATCGCCCAAACGCGCGGGCAGGCCCTGGACCGAACGCCGTCGCGGCGCGCTCAAACTGCTGCGCAAACAAGCCTGGTTGCTGGGCGCGCAAGCGCTGCTGACCCTGGCCGTCATCCTCGCCAGCCCTTGGCTACCTTTCGCCGGATAAGGAATCCCCATGTTCGAACCCGTGGTCGCCACCCTGATTACCTCGATGGCCCGCACCGTCACCGGCGCCCGTAGCCTTTGGCTAGGGTGCGCGCCGGTGCCGGTGCAACGCATCTACTTCGCCAACCACAGCAGCCACGGTGATTTCGTCTTGCTATGGGCGTCGTTGCCGCAAAACCTGCGCAAATTCACGCGCCCGGTGGCCGGTAGTGATTACTGGAACCAAAGCGCATTGCGCCGCTACATCATCAACCGGGTGTTCAACGGCGTGTTGATCGACCGTGAGCGTAAAGCCCCTGTGGATAATCCCTTGCAGCCGATGCTGGCCGCGCTGGAAGGCGGCGATTCCTTGATCATTTTTCCCGAAGGCACGCGCAACCTGGAGGACGGTTTGCTGCCGTTCAAAAGTGGCCTGTATCACCTGGCAAAAAGTTACCCACAGGCCGAGTTGATTCCGGTGTGGATCGCCAACCTCAACCGGGTCATGCCCAAGGGCCGCGTACTGCCGCTGCCGTTGCTGTGCACCACCAGCTTCGGCGCGCCGCTGCAATTGGAAGACGGTGAAGAAAAGGCCGCCTTCCTCGCCCGCACCCGCGATGCCCTGCTCGCCCTTGCCCCGGAGCATGTCTGACATGGATAGCCAAACCCTGATGCTGTTCGGCGGGATCGGCGCGATCCTGGTGCTCGCCTCGCTGATCGGCCTGATCCTCAAACTGCGCACCCGTGGTACGCCGAATGCGGTGGTAGAGAACCTCAACGCCCGCATCAATGCGTGGTGGGTGATGGTGGTGGTGATCGGTATCGCTTTCTGGCTCGGTACCGGCGCGGTGATCCTGCTGTTCTATGCAGTGTCGTTCTACGCCCTGCGCGAATTTCTCACCCTCACGCCCACCCGCCGCAGCGATTATCCGGCGCTGGTGGCGGCGTTTTACCTGGCGCTGCCGCTGCAATACCTGCTGATCTATGCCGACTGGTACGGGCTGTTCTCGATCTTTATCCCGGTGTATGTGTTCCTGCTGCTGCCGATCCTTGCTTCGCTGGGTGGCGACAGTACGCACTTTCTGGAGCGAGCGTCGAAGGTGCAATGGGGCCTGATGATCGCGGTGTTCTGCGTGTCGTTCGTGCCCGCCCTGCTGACGCTCGACATTCCCGGCTACGAAGGCCGCAACCTGTTGCTGATCGCTTACCTGGTGATCGTGGTGCAGCTGTCGGACGTGCTGCAGTACGTGTGCGGCAAGCTGTTCGGCAAACACAAGATCGCGCCCAACCTGTCACCTTCCAAAACCGTGGAAGGCTTTGTCGGCGGGATTCTGCTGTCGTCCCTGATCGGCGCGGCGCTGTGGTGGACCACGCCGTTCAACCCGTGGCAGTCATTCCTGATCGCGCTGCTGATCAACCTGCTGGGCTTCGCCGGCGGCATCGTGATGTCGGCGATCAAGCGCGACCGGGGCGTGAAGGATTGGGGGCACATGATCGAAGGCCACGGCGGGATGCTGGACCGCCTGGATTCGGTGTGCTTTGCCGCGCCGATTTTCTTTCACCTTGTGCGCTACTGGTGGACCTGAGAAAAACACTCTCTCCTAAGCCCAACTCAGATCAATTGTGGGAGCTGGCTTGCCTGCGATAGCGGAGTGTCAGCCAGCATCACTTTTGGGTGTGCCGCCGCCATCGCAGGCAAGCCAGCTCCCACAGGTGTTTTGTGGTGTATTGGGAGGCCCCGCTCAATCCGAAACCTTGCTTCACGGCCAACCTTTCGATCGGTTTTGCGGTACGCCTCACCTTTGTGCAACACGCCTGAGCACGCAGACCACTTCACGTCATCTTTTGTATCAAAGACGCGTGTAAGATAGTCCGCACTTTGCCAGGGATGCTCACCATGTTCGACTCGTTGAAAGCGATCAGCCGCCGAATTCTCGGCGCTTTACTGACTGTGGTGAGTGCCATCTTTGGCCAATGGCAGCCGCTAGCCTGGCTGCGAGCCACCGGCCGTGGCGTGGGGAACCTGGGCCAGAAGGCCCGCGCCTATCCGCGCCAGGCGGGTGCCGGGGTCTTGGGCCTGGTGTTGCTGGCCGCCGCCGGTTTTTATGGCTGGCACTGGTATTCGAATTTGCCGCAACCCCACACCGTGGGTTATTCGCTGCATAAGCCGAACCTGACCGATTACACCCAGCAGCCTCCGGTTGTGGATAACTTGCAGGTGCGTTTTGCCGAGTCCGTGGCTCCGCTGGCGGCCATTGGCAAGCCGGTCACAGAAGGCATCACCCTTAAACCCGCTGTAGCCGGTGCCTGGCGTTGGTCCGACGACCGCACGTTAGTGTTCGTGCCGGAAAAAGACTGGCCTGTGGATGCCCATTACACGCTCGACCTGGCCAAGAAAAAACTGCTGGCTGACGGCGTGCTGCTGAGCCAATACAGCAGCCAGTTCTCGACCCAACCGTTCCGCGCCACCCTGGCGCAAAACGAGCTGTACCAGGACCCGTCCAACCCGACACTGAAACAGCTGGTGGCGACCTTCCACTTTTCCCACCCGGTGGATGAAGACAACCTGCGCAAGCGCGTCTCGGTAACCCTCGGCAAAGGCCTGGCCTACCGCGACGCCCAACTGCCCAACCGCCCGGAAATCACCTTCGACGAGCTCAAGCTGAATGCTTACGTGCGCTCCGCCGCCCTGGCCACGCCACTGGAAAGCACGCCGGTCAGTGCCAAGCTCGATGAGGGCATCAAGGCCCGTGACGGCGGCAATGCCAGCACCGCGCCACTGGTGGCGGAAGTTACCGTGCCCGGCCGTTATCGCCTGACGTTTACCGCTGCCGAGGTCAGCTTTGTCGACAACGAGCGCGGCGAACCGGAGCCGGTATTGATGTTCAGCAGTTCCAGCGCCGTGGCCGATGACACCATCGCCGGCAAGGTCCAGGCCTGGTTGCTGCCGGCCAAGGCCGAAGACGACACTCGCCCTTACACCAGCAACGATATCGATGACGCGATGCTCGCGCGCAGTACCAAGGTCAGCCTGACCCACGTGCCCAGCGTCGAGCCGCTGAACACCCTGCACGCCTTCAAATTCAAGGCCCCGGCCGGCCGTGCGCTGTATGTGCGCGTGCCCGCCAACCTGGAAGCCATCGGCGGTTATCTGGCAAAAAACCCTACGGCGTCGCTGATCAGCATGCCGGCGTACCCACGTACCTTGCAGTTCCTGTCGGACGGCGCGCTGCTGAGCCTCAACGGCGAAAAACGCCTGGGCTTCATGGCCCGCGGCGTGCCCGGCGCCCATGTGGAAATCGCCCGCCTGCTGCCCAACCAGTTGCAGCATTTGGTCGACCAAAGCAGCGGCAGCTTCGCCCGGCCGAATTTCGGCAATGAATACTTCGACCGCATGGTCGAGCGTCAGTCGCTGGATATTGCGCTGTCGTCCAATGACCCGGCGAAAACCGTCTATGACAACGTGGATCTGAGCCACTACCTCACCGCCAACGGCGGCCGTCGCGGCATTTTCGTGCTCAAGCTGAGCCCGCAGGATGACCCGGCCGAGCGCACGTTCGAGTACGAACGCAACAGTACCAGCGACCTGCGTTTTATCGTGGTCACCGACCTTGGCATCATCGCCAAGCGCTCCAGCGACGGCAGCCACGATGTGTTTGTGCAATCCATTGGCAACGGCTCGCCAGTGGCTGATGCACAAGTGGACATCATGGGTCGCAACGGTCTGCCGGTCGCCAGCGGCCGCACCGATGTCGAAGGCCACGCGCATTTCGCCAAGCTGGACGAACTGCGCCGTGAGAAAACGCCGCTGATGTACGTAGTCACACGCGGCAATGACCAGTCGTTCCTGCCGATTGCCCGTCAGTCCCAGCAGTTGGACTTTTCACGCTTCGATGTAGGCGGTTTGGAAGAAGACGGCGCGATTAATCGCCTCAGCGCTTACATGTTCACCGACCGTGGCCTGTACCGCCCGGGCGAGACCGCGCACCTGGGCATGATCGTGCGCAGCGGCGACTGGAAAGGCGCCTTGCAAGGCCTGCCGGTTGAACTGCAAATCACCGACCCACGCGGCCTGGAAGTAATTCGCCAGCCGCTGAAGCTGTCCCCCAGCGGCTTTGAAACCTTTGATTTCCCCAGCAGTGAGGTCGCGCCCGCCGGTGAGTACACCGCGACGTTGCAGCTGATTGGCCAGAAAAACACCCGCACCGACCTGGGCAGTGTCAGCTTCAAGGTCCGCGACTTCGAACCGGACCGCATGAAGGTCAGCCTGAGCCTGCACGACACGCCGGTGTTGGGCTGGATCCCGCCGGACCAAGTGGTGGCCAAAGTCACCGCGATGCACTTGTTCGGCGCGCCGGCAGCCGGCCGACGTGTCACGGCGAAGATGTCCCTGAGCCCGACGCTCGCGGCCTTTGACCGTTACCCCGATTACCGCTTCCGCCTCAACGATTCCCTGGAAGAGGCCAGCACCGAAGACCTGGCCGAAACCACCGTCGACGACAACGGCCAGGCCGTGCTCGACCTCAACCTGCAACGCTTCGCCAGCAGCACCTATCGCCTGCAGGTGATGACCCAGGTGTTCGAGGCCGAAGGTGGCCGCAACGTGGCGGCGCAAAGTGCGCTGCTGGTGTCGTCCGCGCCTTATCTAGTTGGTGTGAAAAGTCAGGATTCGCTGTCGTACGTCGCCAAGGACGCCCCGCGCCAGGTGCAATGGCTGGCCGTAGCGCCGGACCTCACGCCGATGGCAGTGGATGGCCTGACCAGTGAAGTGGTCGAACACCGTTACGTGTCGGTGCTGGTGAAACAGTCCAACGGCACCTACAAGTACGAGTCACGCATCAAGAACATCAGCCAGCCGGCTTCACCGCTGACGATGACCAAGGACGGCGCCAAGCAGACCCTGAACACCGGCACGCCGGGTGATTTCACCCTGCAAGTCAAAGACGCCAACGGCCGTCTGCTCAACCAGATCGACTACAGCGTGGCCGGGCGCGGCAACACCTCGCGCTCGCTGGAGCGCAACGCCGAACTGCAACTGCGCCTGGATAAACGCAGCTATGCCACCGGCGATGAGATTGCGATCAGCATCCGCGCGCCGTACACCGGTGCCGGCTTGATCACCATCGAGCGAGACAAGGTTTACACCCAACAGTGGTTCAAGGCCGACAGCACCAACAGCGTGCAACATATCCGCGTGCCTGCAGGCCTTGAGGGCAATGCCTACGTCAACGTGCAGTTTGTGCGCGACATGGGTTCGCCTGAGGTTTATATGAGCCCGCTGTCCTACGGCGTGGTGCCGTTCAGCATCAACCTGGATGCGCGGCGCATGGCGCTCAAGGTTGAAGGCCCGGAGAAGATCGAGCCGGGGCAGACCCTGGATATCAAGGTCACCGCCGACCGCCCAGGCCGCGCAGTGGTTTACGCGGTGGACGAAGGCATCCTGCAAGTGGCGCGTTACCAGACGCCCGACCCGTTGGGCTTCTTCTTCCAGAAACGCGCGTTGGAGGTTGGCACCAGTCAGATTCTTGACCTGATCCTGCCGGAATTCAGCCGCCTGCTCAGTGGGGCAGCGCCGGGTGGTGACACCGAAGGCGCGCTGGCCAACCACCTCAACCCGTTCAAGCGTAAACACCAGCCGCCCGTGGCCTGGTGGTCCGGGCTGGTCGACCTGCCCGCTGGTGAAACCGTGCTGCATTACCAGGTGCCGGACAGCTTCAACGGCAAGCTGCATTTGTTTGCAGTGGCAGTGGACAGTGACAGCGTGGGTGTCAGCGAGGCCAATACCGAAGTGCGCGGGCCGATTGTGATCACGCCGAACGTGCCGGCCTTTGTGGCGCCGGGGGATGTGTTCAATGTAAGCGCCGGGGTGTTCAGTAACCTCGACGCGGCAGCGGACGTGAAGTTTGAAGTGCAGACCAGCGACGGCCTCAACGTGCAGGGCGATAAAGGCAGCACCCTGTCGCTGCAACCGCGCAAGGAAGGCACTGCCGAGTTCAAGATCAAGGTGGGCGAAACCCTCGGCTCGGCTGACCTGCGTTTTGTCGCGGTACTGCCAAACGGCAAACGTATCCAGGTGGCGGAAACCACGTCGATCCGCCCACTGAGCGAGCATCGCGTGGCCTTGAGCCTGGGCCGTTTCGACAGCGCCAGCAAAGAGCTGAAACCGACGCGTGAGCTGTTCAGCCAACTGCGCGATGTGCAACTGGGCGTGGCCGCGTCGCCGTTGGTTTGGGCCAACGGCCTCAAGCATTACCTGGATGACTATGGCTACGCCTGCACCGAGCAATTGGTGTCCAAGGCCATGCCGGCGTTGATCTGGGGCGGTACCGCGCCAGAAGCCGAACAAGCCTTCAGCGGCGCGGTGCGCATGCTGCGCCAGCGCCAGAACTCGGCCGGTGGCTTTGGTTTGTGGGCGGCCAACCCGGATGTGGCGCCGTATGCCAGCCTGTATGCCACCGACTTCCTGATCGAAGCCAAGGAACGCGGGCTGCCGGTGCCGGAAGACCTGCTGGCGCGCTCCAACGCCTACCTGACGGACCTGGCCAATGGCCCGAGCGAAGGTCTGTCGGAATTGCGCAACCGTGCCTACGCCAGTTACCTCTTGAGCCGTCAGGGGATTCTGGTGAGTGGCGCCTTGAGCGATATCCGTGAGCGCTACGAGAGCTACTTCAAAGACACCTGGCAGAACGACCTGGGCGCCGCGTACCTGGCGGCCAGTTACAAGCTGCTCAAGCAGGATCGTCAAGCCGACACCTTGTTCCGCAAAATCCCGTGGCGTTCGCTGGTGGATAAGTGGGAGAGCGATGGCCTGTATTACGACCCGCTGGTACACGATGCCGAGCACTTGCACCTGCTGGCGCGCCACTTCCCCGAGTTGCTTGACGATGTACCGACGGCACTGCTGGATAAACTCGGCAAGCGCCTGAACGAACAGCGGTACAACTCGCTGTCGGCCGCCCTGCTGCTACGCGCCCTGGACAACTATGGCCAGCGCGCCCAGAGCGACATGACCCTAAAGGCGACTGCCTGGCTGGGCGACAAGCAACAGCAATTGCTGGAGATGGCCGGCCAGCCACCGCGCGCCGCCGTGCCGGGTAAAACGCAGAAGCTGGTGATGGAAAAAACCGACGGACCGGCCGCCTTCTACATGCTCAGCGAAGCCGGTTTCGACAAGGGTGCCAAGCTCAAGCCGATCAACAATGGCCTGGAAATCATCCACGAATACCTCGACCTCAAAGGCGAGCCGGTGAGCAAAGTCGCGGTGGGCGACGAGTTCCTGGTGCGCCTGCGCCTGCGCGCCACCGACCGTGACCAAGTGCAGCAAGTGGCCGTGGTCGACCTGCTGCCAGGCGGCGTCGAGCCTGTGTATAACTTGCCGCCGGAGCCGGAAGCGGCCGCCAGCAACGAAGAAAGTGAAAGTGAAGGCGACGACTCCGAGTACGTGGAAACCGCCGACGGTGATGAAGGCGATACCTGGCAGGCACCTATCGGCGAGACCGAGCTGAGCAACTGGCAGCCGGACTACGTGGATGTGCGCGATGATCGGGTGGTGTTGTACGGCACCGCGCTGCGTGATGTAGGCACTTTCGTGTACCGCGTGCGCGCCACTAATGCAGGGACGTTCAATACGCCACCGGCCTACGCCGAAGGCATGTACGAAACCACCCTGCAAGGGCGCGGCAAAGTAGGCCAGCTTGAAATTACCAAGCCTTAAACGCCTGACGCCGCTGCTTGCAGCGGCGGTACTCTTTACAGGCACGCTGGCGGGGCTGCGATGGTGGCCCCATGCCCCGCTGGAACAGGCCGTCACCTCGTCCCGCGTGGTGTTGGCCGATGACGGCGCGTTGCTGCGCATGACCCTGGCAGAGGATGGGCAATATCGCCTGTGGCTGCCGCTGGAACGCATGTCGCCGTCACTGGTCGAGGCCTTGCTGCTCAAGGAAGACCGCAATTTCTACTGGCACCCGGGCATCAACCCCCCGGCGTTGCTGCGCGCGGCCATGGCCACCTACAGCGGCGGCCAGCGTCAGGGCGGCTCAACCTTGAGCATGCAGCTGGCGCGGCGGTTGTGGGACCTCAACACCCGCCAAGTGCCGGGCAAATTGCAGCAGATGGCCCTGGCGCTGTGGCTGGAAGCGCGCTACAGCAAGCACGATATCCTTGAGGCTTACCTGAACCTGGCGCCCATGGGCGGCAATATCGAAGGCGCCGAAGCGGCCAGCCGGATTTACTTTGGCAAGTCGGCGGCGCAGTTGTCGTTGTCCGAAGCCTTGGCGCTGGCGGTGATCCCACAGCAACCGGGTCGGCGCGCACGCTTCGGGCCGTCGCTGCAAAATGCGCGGCTGCGCTTGATGGCCGACTGGCGCGAAACTTATCCACAGGACCCGCGTAACGACAGTTTGCTCGACTTGCCCCTGGAGGCGCGCAACCGTCAGCAGATCCCGTTTCTGGCGCCGCACTTAAGCGAACAGTTGCTGGCATCCCAGCCCGGCAACGAGTTGAACACCACCCTCAACCTGCCCTTGCAGCAACTGCTCGAACGCCTGATCACCGGTTTTATTGCCGAGCGGCGCAGTACCGGTGTGGAAAACGCCACGGCCATCCTTGTGGACAGCCGCGACCAGAGCGTCAAGGCGCTGGTAGGTTCGGCGGATTACTTATCCACAAGCATCCACGGGCAGGTCAATGGCGTGTTGTCACGGCGCTCGCCTGGGTCGACGCTCAAGCCGTTTCTGTATGGGCTGGCACTGGATCAGGGGGTTATCCACCCCATGAGCATCCTCAAGGATTTGCCCAGTAACTTCGGCTACTTCCAGCCGGAAAATTTCGACGGCAGTTTTGTCGGGCCACTGACGGCGCGGGACGCGTTGATCCGTAGTCGCAATATTCCGGCGGTGTGGCTCGCCAGCCAAGTGCAGTCGCCTTCGCTGTATGGCTTGCTGCAACGCGCCGGTATCAAAGGCTTGCGTGGGGAAAGTCACTACGGCTTGGCCCTGGCTTTGGGCGGCGGCGAGATGACGCCGGAAGAGCTGGCGCGCCTGTATGTGATGCTGGCGGGTGACGGGCATTTGCGGCCTTTGCGCTATGTGCAGGAACAGCCGCAAACCACCGGTGCGCAACTGCTTACGCCCCAAGCGGCGTTTATGGTGCGCGACATGCTGCGCCGCAACCCGCGCCCGGATGGCCTGCCCGGCCGCCACTGGCGCACTGCCTGGAAAACCGGCACGTCGTGGGGCTTTCATGATGCCTGGAGCGCAGGCCTGGTCGGGCCGTATGTGCTGGTGGTGTGGGTGGGCAACTTTGACGGGCGGCCGAACCCGACGTTTATCGGCGCCAAAACCGCCGCGCCGCTGTTCTTCCGTATCGCCGACGCATTGCCCCTGGCCTTGCCCAACGTGGTGATCAAACCCGACAAGCCGCCCGCCGGGCTGGTGCGCATCGACGTGTGCGCGGCCTCCGGCGAACTGCCCAACCGCTGGTGCCCGCAAACCCGCAAGACCTGGTACATCCCCGGCGTGTCGCCAATTCGCGTGTCCAATCTGCATCGCCCGGTACTGATCGATACGCGCACCGGCAAGGCCGCGTGCCCGCCGTTCGACCCGCAATACACCCGCGAAGAAGTCTTCGAATTCTGGCCCAGCGATGTGCAGCGCCTTTATCGCGCCGCCGGCCTGCCCCGGCGCACGCCGCCCAACGTGATGAAAAATTGCCAGCCCAACCGCATCAGCGACCAAAGCGAAGCGCCGCAGATTCGCTCGCCGCTGACCCAGGTGAGCTACCAACTGCGCCTGTCCCAGCCGCAGGAAAGTATCCCGCTCAATGCCAACGCGGCCAGCGACGCGACCACGCTGTACTGGTTTGCCGACCAGACGCTGATCGGCCAGGGCCCGCCGCAAAGCACCTTGAACTGGCGGCCGGGCAAGTCGGGCGAGTATCGGTTGCGGGTCAGCGATGATCAGGGCCGCAGTGCGAGCCGCGGGTTACGAGTAGAGTTTGTACCTTAGGTCAACTCGGTTTTGAAAACGCTCGCCACCAACGCCTGCAAAGCCCGCTGTTGGGTAATAGAAAAGGCCAGTGCGACGATGATCACGCTCAGCCAGATCAAAAAAATCTTGAATGGATCGAACTCGAGCGCCACCAATGCCCAAGTCACCAGAGCGCCACCGATCACGCCAACTACTCCCCAGGCGATAAGTATGGGCTGAACCCGCTTGTGGATATCTCGATAAAGAAACACCCGTGCAACGCACATCAGCACGAAAACTATGCCCATCCAACCGAAGGCAGCCAACAACGGCAGCGATAAACCTTGGCGCTGATACAACAAAGCCACCCATTCATGGAATGGCCCCAATCCAGCCATTTGCTGGAACGTATCGCGGCTGGGCAACTGCCACTGCATCCATTGCGCCGGATCTATAAGCAGTAGCGCCATACTGAACAACGCCACCAAGGCGCTGTATAACCCCAAGGCGCGCCACGCTGGCACAGCGAGACGATAGTTGTTCACAGTGCGCAGCCGCTCCACACCAAATACCGTATCGGCCTCCTCACCCCGGACGATCACCGTTTTACCGTTACGCTGTATAGCAGTACCGATAACCATGACCTCCAGGCTTTCGCTGAGCAAGATTTCTCCTTGCTGGCGGCCCGGTCCTGCGGTGTAACGATAGTCCCCTAGCTGTGGCACTTGGCCTGAAAACAACTCAATGCCTTCGGCGATGATATCCACAGTGCCGTGGGCATCCTTGAGCGCAAAGTCATTGCATTGTGCGTCAGTAAATACTGTCCGCCATTCATCCCTTTCGCCGCTGTCGCGGTAGCTCTCCTGGATCTGCAGTGAATACCCGGCACAGGGCAAGCCATCCACTGGGGATAAGCGCGACTCTTTGAGCATCACAGTGCCACAGACTTTTACCAGACCAGGTCTCAGCGAGTACGAAAGGCTGAGCGGCAAGCGTTTGTCCGCACGGTAGAAACCTCTGTTCATAGTGATGACACCCCTGGCTGGCTATCCATAAGGCTGCATTCTAGGGGCAAGGTGGCCGTTGGGCAGGGAGCATGGGGGGCTCAGCGGGCTACCTCACGCAGTCAACTCGGTGTATTTCGACTCGCCGCCACCTGTCGCGCCCGACAACCAGCCCCAAACAAAGCTCAAGGTTGTGCGCCCTGACGCGTCGACACCCACTGTACCTCTCGACCAACCGGCAAGTAGTTGCTCGTCCACTGTCACACAGTGAGAAAGCAGCTCAAAGGTGTTGTGACCTGTCACCTGTCCGACCTGCGCTCCCAAACGAATCCGACCGCCTTGGTAAGTACTCGAAATAACGCCATCTTCGACCAAGTAATGAAATACCGTGCCGACACCGGACAGTCCTTGGGCGTTGTTCGCCACCGCAAATCGGCGATTGTGCAAACGTGCGTGTACGATTGTAGAGAGGCTTTGCATAAACAGGCATCCTTGAGTTGGCGGCTCCAGCATGTAAAAAGGGGCTGTTGAAATAGCCCCTTCCTATACGCCAGCAGCGCTTACTCCACCGTCACCGACTTCGCCAGGTTACGCGGCTGGTCAACGTCGGTGCCCTTGAGCACGGCAACGTAATACGACAGCAGCTGCAACGGGATGGTGTAGAGGATTGGCGACAGGGTGTCGTGGATGTGCGGCATGTTGATCACGTGGGTACCTTCGGCGTTGGTCATGCCGGCTTTTTCATCGGCAAACACGATTAGCTGACCGCCACGCGCGCGTACTTCCTGCAGGTTGGATTTGAGCTTTTCCAGCAGTTCGTTGTTCGGCGCGACGGTGACCACTGGCATGTCGTCATCCACCAGGGCCAATGGGCCGTGTTTGAGTTCGCCGGCCGGGTAGGCTTCGGCGTGGATGTACGAGATTTCCTTGAGTTTGAGCGAGCCTTCCATCGCCACCGGGTATTGCGCGCCACGGCCGAGGAACAGGGTGTGGTTTTTGTCGGCGAACAGTTCGGCGACTTTTTCCACGGTGCTGTCCATGGCCAGGGCTTCGCCCAGGCGGGTCGGCAGGCGACGCAGTTCTTCGACCAATGTGGCTTCGACGCCTTCGGCGAGGCTGCCGCGCACCTGGCCCAGGGACAGGGTCAGCAACAACAGGCCAACAAGTTGGGTGGTAAAGGCTTTGGTGGACGCCACGCCGATTTCGCGACCGGCCTGGGTCAGCAGGGTCAGGTCGGACTCGCGCACCAGCGAGCTGATGCTGACGTTGCAGATCGCCAGGCTGCCAAGGAAGCCGAGTTCTTTGGCATTACGCAGCGCGGCCAGGGTGTCGGCCGTTTCGCCGGACTGGGAGATGGTCACGAACAGGGTGTCGGGCTGCACCACCACCTTGCGGTAGCGGAACTCGCTGGCGACTTCAACCTGGCACGGGATGCCGGCCAGTTCTTCGAGCCAGTAACGCGCAACCATACCGGCGTGGTAGCTGGTGCCGCAGGCGACGATCTGCACATTGCGCACTTTGGCGAACAGCTCGGCGGCTTGTGGGCCGAAGGCGTTGACCAGCACTTGGTTCTGGCTCAGGCGGCCTTCCAGGGTGCGCTGCACCACGGATGGTTGCTCGTGGATTTCCTTGAGCATGAAGTGGCGGAATTCGCCCTTGTCGGCCGCTTCGGCGCCGTCGCGGTATTGCACGGCTTCGCGCTCGACCGGCACGCCGTTGACGTCCCAGATTTGCACGCTTTCACGGCGAATATCGGCGATATCGCCTTCTTCCAGGTACATGAAGCGGTCGGTGACCTGGCGCAGGGCCAGTTGGTCGGAGGCGAGGAAGTTTTCGCCCAGGCCCAGGCCAATCACCAATGGGCTGCCACTGCGCGCAGCCACCACGCGGTCGGGTTGGCTGGCGCAGACCACGGCCAGGCCGTAGGCGCCGTGCAGTTCCTTGACCGTAGCCTTGAGCGCGACGGTCAGGTCGCCAAGGTCCTTGAGCTTGTGGTTGAGCAGGTGGGCGATCACTTCGGTGTCGGTGTCCGAGGTGAACTCGTAGCCCAGGCCCTTGAGCTGTTCGCGCAGCACTTCGTGGTTTTCGATGATGCCGTTGTGCACCACGGCCAGGTCGCCGGAGAAATGCGGGTGGGCGTTACGTTCGCACGGTGCACCGTGGGTAGCCCAACGGGTGTGGGCGATGCCAAGACGACCCACCAGCGGCTCGCCGAGCAAAGCTTGTTCCAGTTCGCTGACTTTGCCTGGGCGGCGCATGCGCTCGAGCTTGCCGGCGTTGGTAAATACGGCTACGCCAGCGCTGTCATAGCCGCGGTATTCCAGACGTTTGAGGCCTTCAAGCAGGATGGCGGTGACGTTGCGTTCAGCGACTGCGCCTACAATTCCACACATGGTGTATCTCCTAGATGATTGCCGCGCATATCAGCGTAATGCCGCGGGCTTGGATCTGGTCGCGGGCCTCAAGCGGCAGGCGATCATCGGTAATAAGGGTATGGACGCTGCTCCAGGGCAGTTCCAGGTTGGGAATCTTGCGGCCGATCTTGTCGGATTCGACCATCACCACCACTTCACGGGCGACCTCGGCCATGACACGGCTCAGGCCCAGCAGTTCGTTGAAGGTGGTGGTGCCACGTGCCAGGTCGATGCCGTCGGCGCCGATAAACAACTGATCAAAGTCGTAGGAGCGCAGCACTTGTTCGGCGACCTGGCCCTGGAACGAATCCGAATGCGGGTCCCAGGTGCCGCCGGTCATCAACAGCACCGGCTCATGTTCCAGCTCGCTCAGGGCACGGGCTACATGCAGGGAGTTGGTCATCACCACCAGGCCGGGCTGATGGCCCAACTCCGGGATCATGGCGGCGGTGGTGCTGCCGCTGTCGATGATGATGCGTGCATGTTCACGCAAGCGCATGACGGCCGCACGGGCGATGGCGCGCTTGTAGGCCGAGATGGGCTGCGCGGCGTCGCCGACCAGTTCCTGGGGCATGGTACTAGCGCCACCGTAGCGGCGCAGCAGCAGGCCATTGCTTTCGAGGGCGGCGAGGTCCTTGCGGATGGTCACTTCCGAGGTTTCGAAACGCTTGGCCAAGTCGTCCACGCTGACTTCGCCCAGTTCATTGAGCAGCGTCAGAATGTTATGGCGTCGTTGGGGTGTATTTCGTTTCGACATGGTAGTGATAAGTTTCGTTTCGAAAGATAACGAAGGCAATCAAAACCTATTGGCGAAAGATCGTCAAGCGGTTGTCTGTAAATTTTCGTGGGGATTTTTTATAACACCACTAAACCAAGGTGGGAGCTGGCTTGCCTGCGATGGCGGAGTGTCAGGCAACATTCATGTTGAATGCCAGACCGCTATCGCAGGCAAGCCAGCTCCCACAGGAGGTAGCGTTAGCTGATGAGGTTGTGGATGACTCAGGTCTTTTTGATTTTGACCGGGCGTTTCCAGCCGTCGATATTGCGCTGGCGGGCGCGGGCCACAGCCAGTTGGGACTTATCCACATCCTGATTGATGGTCGAACCTGCCGCTGTGTTGGAACCATCACCGATGGTGACCGGCGCAATCAGCGAATTGTTGGAGCCGATAAACACGTCTTCACCAATGGTGGTCTGGTATTTGTTGGCGCCATCGTAGTTGCAGGTGATCGCACCGGCGCCGATGTTGCTGCGCGCGCCGATCACCGCATCGCCGAGGTAGGCCAAGTGACCGGCCTTGGCGTCGTCGCCCATTTTCGCGTTCTTGAGTTCGACGAAGTTGCCGACGTGCGCACGGGCACCCAGTACGCTGCCCGGACGAAGGCGCGCAAACGGACCGGCATCGCTGCCCTCGCCCATCACCGCGCCATCAAGATGGCTGTTGGCCTTGACCACCACGCCTTTGCGCAAGGTGCTGTCCTTGATCACGCAGTTCGGGCCAATCACCACGTCGTCTTCAATGATCACGCGGCCTTCAAGGATCACGTTGATGTCGATCAGCACGTCGCGGCCGACAGTGACCTCACCACGCACATCGAAGCGCGCCGGATCACGCAGGGTCACGCCCTGGGCCATCAGGCGGCGACCTTCACGCAGTTGGTAGTGACGTTCAAGCTCGGCAAGCTGCTTGCGGTCGTTGGCGCCCTGCACTTCCATCGGGTCATGGGGCTGCTCGGTGGCGACCAGCAGGCCGTCACTGACGGCCATTTCGATGACGTCGGTGAGGTAGTACTCGCCTTGGACGTTGTTGTTGGACAAGCGGCTCATCCAGTCCGCCAGCATGTTGGCCGGCACAGCGAGAATGCCGGTGTTGCCTTCAGTTATCGCGCGTTGGGCTTCGCTGGCGTCTTTGTGCTCGACGATAGCCGCGACCTTGCCGCTGGCATCGCGCACGATGCGGCCGTAGCCAGTGGGATCATCCAGGTCAACGGTGAGCAGGCCCATCTGGCCAGGTACTACGTGCTTGAGCAGGCGTTGCAGGGTTTCGACTTCGATCAATGGCACATCGCCATAGAGGATCAGTACGGTGTCGGCGCTGATGAACGGCACAGCTTGCGCTGTCGCGTGGCCGGTGCCCAGTTGCTTGTCCTGCAATACGAAATTCAGGTCATCCGCGGCCAGGCGTTCGCGCACCACGTCAGCGCCGTGGCCAATCACCACGTGAATGCGCTGTGGGTCCAGTTGCCGGGCGCTGTGGATAACATGACCGAGCATGGAATTACCCGCGACCGGGTGCAGCACCTTGGGCAGGGCCGAACGCATGCGGGTGCCCTGGCCTGCGGCGAGAATGACGATTTCAAGAGACATGAATGGCTACCAATCCTGGGCGGTCCGGCTTCAGACCAGAGAAGTGTTTTGCTGAAAAAGAAAAAGGGTAGCCGAGGCTACCCTTTTTAATCAATCGCGCTTGAAGCATTGCGGCTAGGCCACTTACTTCTTGCGGATCTGCTGGAGCGTGCGCAGCTGAGCTGCAGCCTCGGCCAGACGTACAGCAGCAGCGCTGTAGTCGAAGTCCGCACCCTTTTCGTTCAGGGCCTTCTCGGCAGCCTTTACGGCTTCCTGAGCGGAGGCTTCATCCAGGTCGCCAGCACGTTGCACGGTGTCGGCAAGTACCTTGACCATGTTCGGCTGAACCTCGAGGAAACCGCCGGAGATGTAAAACACCTCACGTTCCCCGCCTTGCTTGGTCAGAGTGATCGGACCTGGCTTCAAGCTGGTGATCAACGGCGCGTGGCCCATGGCAATACCCAGGTCACCGAGTTCGCCGTGTGCAATCACCATTTCTACCAGACCGGAGAAGATTTCCCCTTCCGCGCTGACGATATCGCAATGGACTGTCATAGCCATCTGATTGCCTCAACCTGATGAGCGCCCGTTACCGGGCGCCGAGATTACAGTTTCTTGGCTTTCTCGATCGCTTCTTCGATGCCGCCGACCATGTAGAACGCTTGTTCTGGCAGGTGGTCGTAGTCACCGTTGAGGATGCCTTTGAAGCCAGCAATGGTGTCTTTCAGGGAAACGTATTTACCCGAAGCACCGGTGAAGACTTCAGCCACGAAGAACGGCTGCGACAAGAAACGCTGGATCTTACGAGCACGGTTTACCAACTGCTTGTCGGCTTCCGACAGCTCGTCCATACCCAGGATCGCAATGATGTCCTTCAGTTCTTTGTAACGCTGCAGCACGTACTGAACGCCGCGAGCGGTGTCGTAGTGCTCCTGGCCGATCACGTTCGGGTCCAGCTGGCGCGAAGTCGAGTCGAGTGGATCGACCGCTGGGTAGATACCCAGGGAAGCGATGTCACGGGACAGAACGACGGTGGCGTCCAAGTGGGCGAAGGTGGTCGCAGGCGACGGGTCAGTCAAGTCATCCGCAGGTACGTATACCGCTTGGATCGAGGTGATCGAACCTTCTTTGGTCGAAGTGATACGTTCTTGCAGAACGCCCATCTCTTCGGCCAGGGTCGGCTGGTAACCTACTGCGGAAGGCATACGGCCCAGCAGTGCGGATACTTCAGTACCGGCCAAGGTGTAACGGTAGATGTTGTCGACGAACAGCAGAACGTCGTTACCTTCGTCACGGAACTTCTCGGCCATGGTCAGGCCAGTCAGTGCTACGCGCAGACGGTTACCCGGCGGCTCGTTCATCTGACCGTAAACCAGTGCCACTTTGTCCAGAACGTTGGAGTCCTTCATCTCGTGGTAGAAGTCGTTACCCTCACGAGTACGCTCACCCACACCGGCGAACACGGAATAACCGCTGTGCTCGATGGCGATGTTACGGATCAGTTCCATCATGTTTACGGTTTTGCCTACACCGGCACCACCGAACAGACCGACTTTACCGCCTTTGGCGAACGGGCAAACCAGGTCGATAACCTTGATACCGGTTTCGAGCAGATCGTTGCCGCCAGCTTGTTCGGCAAACGAAGGTGCTGGACGGTGAATGCCCCAGCGCTCTTCGGTGTCGATCGGGCCAGCTTCGTCAATCGGGTTGCCCAGTACGTCCATGATCCGGCCCAGGGTCGCTTTACCGACCGGTACGGAGATGGCAGCGCCAGTGTCGACAACGTCCAGACCGCGCTTCAAGCCTTCGGTGGAACCCATCGCAATGGTACGAACCACGCCGTCGCCCAGCTGCTGCTGAACTTCCAGAGTGGTTTCCGCGCCTTGTACTTTCAGCGCGTTGTAGATGCTCGGTACGCTGTCGCGTGGGAATTCCACGTCGATAACGGCGCCGATGATTTGAACGATACGTCCGCTACTCATAGCTGGATCCTCTGAATATTTGAACCGTTAAACCGCGGCAGCGCCGCCGACGATTTCCGAGATCTCTTGGGTGATCGCAGCCTGACGCGCCTTGTTGTAGATCAGCTGCAAATCGCTGATCAGATCACCGGCGTTATCGGTAGCGTTTTTCATCGCGATCATCCGCGCCGCTTGTTCAGCTGCGTTGTTCTCGACCACCGCCTGGTACACCTGCGACTCCACGTAGCGCACCATCAAGCCGTCAAGCAGCTCTTTGGCGTCTGGTTCGTAGAGGTAGTCCCAGTGGTGCTTGAGTTCCTGATCCGGAGTCGCCACCAGTGGAATCAATTGCTCCACGGTTGGCTGCTGGGTCATGGTGTTGATGAACTTGTTGGATACCACGGACAGGCGGTCAATCCGGCCTTCCAGGTACGCATCCAGCATCACCTTCACACTGCCGATCAAATCATTGATCGACGGCTCTTCACCCAGGTGGCTGATAGCTGCAACGACGTTACCGCCGAAGTTGCGGAAAAAGGCCGCACCCTTGCTACCAACTACACACAGATCGATCTCGACGCCCTTTTCGCGGTTTACCGCCATGTCCTTGACCAGGGCCTTGAACAGGTTGGTATTCAGACCACCGCACAAACCACGGTCACTGCTCACTACCACATAACCCACACGCTTAACTTCGCGGTCGATCATGAACGGGTGGCGGTATTCCGGGTTGGCGTTAGCCAAATGCCCAATTACCTGGCGGATACGCTCCGCATAAGGACGGCTAGCAGCCATGCGCATTTGTGCCTTGCGCATTTTGCTGACCGCCACTTTTTCCATGGCGCTGGTAATCTTTTGCGTGCTTTTGATGCTCGCAATCTTACTGCGAATCTCTTTTGCGCCTGCCATGTAACACCTATCAGGTTAGCAAGCGGGAGCCTTGCGGCTCCCGCTGCGGCTTACCAGGTTTGGGTGGCCTTGAACTTCTCGATACCGGCTTTCATGCCAGCGTCGATTTCGTCATTGAAGTCACCCTTCACGTTGATCTTGGCCAACAAGTCGGCATGATCGCGGTTGAAGTAAGCAATCAGCGCTTGTTCGAAGCTGCCGACCTTGGTGATTTCGACGTCAGTCAGGAACCCACGCTCAGCGGCATACAGCGACAACGCCATGTCAGCGATCGACATTGGGGCGTATTGCTTCTGCTTCATCAGCTCGGTAACGCGCTGACCATGCTCAAGTTGCTTACGGGTCGCTTCGTCCAGATCAGAAGCGAACTGGGCGAATGCCGCCAGTTCACGGTACTGAGCCAGAGCGGTACGGATACCACCGGAGAGCTTCTTGATGATCTTGGTCTGAGCGGCACCACCCACACGGGATACCGAAACACCGGCGTTCACAGCAGGACGGATCCCGGAGTTGAACATGGCCGATTCCAGGAAGATCTGACCGTCGGTGATGGAAATCACGTTGGTCGGAACGAACGCGGAAACGTCGCCAGCCTGGGTTTCGATGATCGGCAGTGCGGTCAGGGAACCGGTTTTGCCGGTTACTGCGCCGTTGGTGAACTTCTCTACGTATTCTTCCGAAACGCGGGATGCGCGCTCCAGCAGACGGGAGTGGAGATAGAACACGTCGCCTGGGTAAGCTTCACGGCCTGGTGGACGGCGCAGCAGCAGGGAAATCTGGCGGTAAGCCACTGCTTGCTTGGACAGATCGTCATAAACGATCAGCGCGTCTTCACCGCGGTCGCGGAAGAATTCACCCATGGTGCAACCGGAGTACGGTGCCAGGAATTGCAGCGCAGGAGATTCCGAAGCACTGGCAGCCACGATGATCGTGTTGGCCAGGGCGCCGTTTTCTTCCAGCTTGCGAACCACGTTAGCGATGGTCGATTGCTTCTGACCAATGGCTACGTAGACGCAGAAAATGCCGCTGTCTTTCTGGTTGATGATCGCGTCGATCGCCAGAGCGGTTTTACCGATCTGACGGTCACCGATGATCAGCTCACGCTGGCCACGGCCGACCGGGATCATGGCATCGACAGCCTTGTAGCCAGTCTGTACAGGCTGGTCTACCGACTTACGCCAGATCACGCCTGGAGCAACTTTCTCGACCGCGTCGGTCTCGGTGTTGCCCAGTGGACCTTTACCGTCAACAGGGTTACCCAGTGCGTCGACTACGCGACCCAGCAGTTCCTTACCAACCGGAACTTCCAGGATGCGGCCTGTGCACTTGGCGCTCATGCCTTCAGCCAGACTGGTGTACGCGCCCAATACAACGGCACCTACGGAGTCTTGCTCCAGGTTGAGGGCCATACCGTAGACGCCGCCCGGAAACTCGATCATCTCGCCGTACATTACGTCGGCCAGACCGTGAATCCGCACGATGCCGTCAGATACGCTGACGACAGTGCCTTCGTTACGGGCTTGGGAGGTCACATCGAGCTTGTCGATGCGGCCCTTGATAATTTCACTTATTTCGGAAGGATTGAGTTGCTGCATTGCTCTGCTGCCCCTTCAAACTCAAGATTTCAATGCTTCGGCAAGTTTCGCGATTTTGCCGCGAATCGAGCCATCGATAACCAGGTCGCCGGCACGGATAACAACACCACCAATCAGGGATGCGTCCTCCGAAGCTTGCAGGCGCACTTCCCGATTGAGTCGTGCACTGAGAACCTTGGCGAGTTTGTCTTGCTGTTCTTGGTTCAATGCAAAAGCACTGGTCACTTCAACGTCTACCGATTTCTCTTCTTCGGCCTTGTACAGGTCGAAAAGAGCGGCGATCTCCGGCAAAAGCGGGAGACGGTCGTTTTCGGCAACGACGTGGATGAAGTTCTGTACCTTCACATCAAACTTGTCGCCGCACACTTCAATAAAAGTGGCGGCCTTGTCTGCGCTCGTCAGTCGCGGGGCCTTGAGCACGCGCTGCATGGTGTCGTCTTGCGACACTGCTGCAGCCAGGCCGAGCATGGCTGACCAAGAGGCCAGCTGCTGGTGGGCCTGGGCGTGCTCGAAGGCTGCCTTAGCGTAAGGTCGGGCCAACGTGGTCAATTCTGCCATGATCGCCCTCGCTTAGATTTCAGCAGCCAGTTTGTTAACCAGCTCCGCGTGCGCGTTTTGATCGATTGTGGCACCCAGGATCTTCTCAGCACCGCCGACGGCCAGAGCACCCAGTTGGGCACGCAGCGCATCTTTGACACCGTTCAATTCCTGCTCGATCTCGGCCTGAGCCTGAACCTTCACACGGTCAGCGTCGATACGGGCTTTTTCAACAGCCTCTTCAACAATCTGATTACCGCGTTTCTTGGCTTGCTCAATGATTTCAGCTGCCTGTGCCTTAGCATCGCGCAGTTGATGGCCCGCTTTCTCTTGGGCCAACTCCAGGTCGCGAGCTGCACGGCTGGCAGCGTCCAGTCCATCCGCGATCTTCTTCTGACGTTCGTGCAAAGCTGCGATGACCGGAGGCCATACGAACTTCATGCAGAAAACGACAAAAATCAAGAACGCTAAGGACTGACCAATAATGGTTGCATTAATGTTCACGCCAATACCTCGCTCGTTCGTTGCACAACACACCAATCACTCGAAAAAACGAGTGATTAACCGGCGAGTTGACCAACGAAGGGGTTCGCGAAGGTGAAGAACAGAGCGATACCAACACCGATCATGGTCACGGCGTCGAGCAGACCGGCAACGATGAACATTTTAACTTGCAGCATTGGAACCATTTCTGGCTGACGCGCTGCGCCTTCCAGGAACTTGCCGCCCAGCAGGCCGAAACCAATGGCAGTACCCAGGGCGCCCAGGCCGATCAACAGTGCAACAGCGATAGCGGTTAGACCAACTACAGTTTCCATCTTTCCTCCCGACTTTTACGTCGTATGGTTTAGGTTTTTTAGATTTTAAAGCGGTAAAACAAATCGTTTCATAGCCCTGGTGGGCCACCTTCCCGTTTCACCGGGAAGGACATCAGACTAGTCGAGACTGGTCTTAATGGTTCTCTTCGTGCGCCATCGACAGGTAGACGATGGTCAGCATCATGAAGATGAAGGCCTGCAGGGTGATGATCAGGATGTGGAACACAGCCCACGCCCACTGCAGAACAATGCCCAGGCCGCTAAGCCAGAGCAGACCACTGCCGAACATCACAGCGATCAGAATGAACACCAGCTCGCCGGCATACATGTTGCCGAACAGTCGCAGAGCCAGGGAAATCGGCTTGGCGATCAGGGTGACGAATTCCAGCAGGAAGTTCACCGGGATCAGCAGGGCTTGAACGAAAATGTTCTTGCTGCCGAACGGGTGCAGGGTCAGTTCGCCGATGAAGCCGCCG
This sequence comes from Pseudomonas sp. FP2338, assembly GCF_030687515.1. Lineage (NCBI taxonomy): Bacteria > Pseudomonadati > Pseudomonadota > Gammaproteobacteria > Pseudomonadales > Pseudomonadaceae > Pseudomonas > Pseudomonas sp. FP2338. Next base: position 6,455,792 of record NZ_CP117436.1, read on the forward strand.
ATGCCCTTGATCTTGATGCTGTAGAAAATGATCAACGCGAATACCGACAAGGCCATGCCCAGGGTAGCGTTAGGGTCAGTGGTCGATACGGCACGGAATGGAATATGCGGGTCGCCGCTGATCGCCATGGCGAGCTGAGGAATCCAGTCAACCGGGATCAGGTCGACGGCGTTCATCAGGAACACCCAGACGAAGATGGTCAGTGCCAGCGGTGCAATCACCGGGCTACGGCCATGGAAGCTGTCTTTCACGCTGCCATCGACGAATTCGACCAATACTTCAACGAAGTTCTGCAAAGCACCTGGCTGACCGGAAGTCGCCTTTTTTGCCGCCATGCGGAAAATCAGGACGAAGATCAGACCCAATGCGACCGACCAGCCCAGAGTATCCAGGTGGAAAGCCCAGAAACCCATTTCTTTGGCTTCTGCTGCGGTGTGGGCGAAGCCCCAGCCGCCGTTGGGAAGCTGACCGAAGGTCAGGTTCTGCAAGTGGTGCTGGATATAGCCCGAAGCGGTTGTTTCTGCCATGGTTGCCTCAAACGCCCTAAGGTTTCGAAAGTCTTGTTTTCATTAGCAGGGGAGCGAACCAGCTGACCAGTTGGGTCAACACGAAGACGCCGAATACAGCCAGCGGCGCCAATGGCTTCACACCTGCAAAGGTCAGTGCAAACAGCACTGCCGTCAAAATCAGTTTCCCCGCCTCGCCAGCATAAAATGACCGGACGATAGCCTGGGCTGCTCGGGCGCCGGAAAACCGAAAGGCCCTGTGAGCAAAATACATATTGGGCAGCAAGGCTATCAGGCCTCCGCAGAGTCCTGAATATCCGGCTACGACTCCATGCCAGTACCAAAGCGCCAACGCGGCGATTAATAAAATGACAAATTGAGCCAGTAAAACCGGGAAAACGGCCAAGCGATGGAACGGCAACGTGTTTGGCGTGCGGGTTTCCATCACTCTTGCTCCTCAATGGTCGGCTGCCGAGAATCAATAACTTGGCATAATTTGTGCCGACAAAATGCGCGCAGAGTATAGGGGCGGTTCAGCCCCTATTCAACTGTCGGGTAGTGTTTTCCGATCGCGCGCTACATAAGCAAATGTTTCAGCGGATGTGGGCAAGGACGCCCTGAAGCTCGTCAAGCGAGTTATATCCGATGACCAATTGCCCTTTGCCCTTCTTGCCGTGACGAATTTGTACCGCAGAGCCCAGCCGCTCGGCCAGGCGCTGCTCGAGGCGTGCGATATCCGGATCAGGTTTGGCCGTTTCGACCGGTGCAGGTTTGCCGCTCAGCCACTGGCGAACCAGCGCCTCAGTCTGACGCACCGTGAGCCCCCGTGCGACAACGTGTCGCGCCCCTTCAACCTGTTGATTTTCCGGCAAACCGAGCAAAGCACGGGCATGACCCATTTCCAGGTCGCCGTGGGACAACATGGTCTTGATGACTTCCGGCAACGCGATCAGACGCAGCAAGTTGGACACTGTGACGCGGGATTTACCCACCGCGTCGGCCACTTGTTGCTGGGTCAGCTGGAATTCCTGCTGCAAACGCTGCAATGCGATCGCTTCTTCGATCGGGTTGAGGTCTTCACGCTGGATGTTTTCGATCAACGCCATGGCGATGGCGGTTTCATCCGGCACATCGCGCACCATCGCCGGGATGGTTTCCTTGCCGGCCTGCTGGCTCGCGCGCCAACGGCGTTCGCCGGCGATGATTTCAAAACGACCACCGCCAATCGGGCGCACCACAATCGGCTGCATCACGCCCTGGGCCTTGATCGAGTTGGCCAGTTCTTCCAGCGCCTGGGGGTCCATGTCCCGGCGTGGCTGGTACTTGCCGCGCTGGATCAGGTCCAGCGGCAGGTGTTGCAGCTCGCGCTCGTCGGCCTGCACCGCTTGTTCTTCAAGCGAAGTGACAGTCGGACCACTCAGCAGTGCATCCAGTCCACGTCCGAGACCTCGTTTCTTGACGGCCATGGGGATTCCTTAAGTTGGCTGGGCTGCAGCGGTGCGTGGGTTGCGGCGTTGACGGCGAACCATCTCGCCGGCCAGTGCCAGGTAGGCAATGGCACCACGCGATGATTTGTCGTACGCCAGCGCGGGCATGCCGTAGCTTGGCGCTTCGGCCAGGCGGATGTTGCGTGGGATCACGGTGTCGTACAACTGATCGCCAAAGTGTTCCTTGAGCTGCGCCGACACATCGTTCATCAGGCTCAGGCGCGGATCGAACATCGTGCGCAGCAAGCCTTCGATCTGCAGGTTGGGGTTCAGCAGCTCGGCGATACGCTTGATGTTATCCACAAGGTCGCTCAACCCTTCCAGTGCGTAGTACTCGCACTGCATGGGGATAATCACCCCATCGGCGGCGACCAGCGCGTTGAGCGTCAGCATCGACAGCGACGGAGGGCAGTCGATCAAAATGTAATCGTAGTTCTCGCGGATTGGCGCCAAGGCGCTGCGCAGACGGCTTTCTTTCATCTGCATTTCGAGCAGCACCACTTCCGCCGCGGTCAAATCGCGGTTCGCCGGCAGCAGTTGATAACCACCGTGCTCGGAGTAGTGCATGGCCTGGGCCAGGTCACACTCGCCGATCAGCAAGTCGTAGACCGAATTTTCCAGGCCGTGTTTATCCACACCGCTACCCATGGTGGCGTTGCCCTGTGGATCGAGATCGATCAACAGCACCCGGCGCTTGGTGGCGACCAGGGATGCTGCGAGGTTGATGCAGGTGGTGGTTTTGCCCACGCCACCTTTCTGGTTCGCTATCGCGAATACCTTAGCCATTCTTGCTTGTGTTCCCAATCATGCCGTGCGGCGCAGTATCAGCAGATGGCGTTGGCCTTGGCAACCGGGTACGGCCAAGGCGTGTTCGCTATCGAGGTGGAAGTCTGTCGGCAATGCTAACAGCTCGTCGCTTGGATGAACGCCCTTCATTGCCAGCCAGCGGGTGTCGCGGTCGCCCAAGTGGCGCGTCCAGTTGCTGAAGTTCTCCATGCTGCTGAAGGCCCGGGAAACAATTCCGTTGAAGGGCAGTTCAGGCGTGAATTCTTCGACCCGACTGTGGATAACTTGCAGGTTATCCAGCTTGAGCTCGAGTTTGACCTGGGTCAGGAAGCGGGTTTTCTTGCCGTTGCTGTCCAGACAAGTCACTTGCGACTCGGGAAACAGGATGGCCAGTGGAATGCCAGGCATGCCACCGCCACTGCCCACGTCCAGCCAGCGGCCGTTTTCGATAAACGGCATCACGCTCAAGCTGTCGAGCAAATGCCGCGAAACCATTTCGTCGGGATTGCGCACTGCAGTCAGGTTGTAAGCCTTGTTCCATTTGATCAACAGGGCCAGATAGCCCAACAGCAATTCGTGCTGGGCTGCGGTCAGGTCCACGCCCAACTGGCGTGCACCTGTGGATAACTCTTCGGCGTGTTGCGAGGTGACCAACGAACTCAAGCGCTTTGCTCCAACTGACGGCCCGCGCCGCGTTTTTTCAAATGAATCATCAACAGCGAAATGGCTGCTGGAGTGACGCCGGGAATACGCGAAGCCTGGCCCAGCGTTTCCGGCCGAGTTATCCCCAGCTTGCTTTGGATTTCTTTCGACAATCCGGAAATCCCGGTGTAATCGATATCCACAGGCAGCTTGGTGTCTTCACTGGCGCGCAGGCGAGCGATCTCGTCCTGTTGGCGGTCAATGTAACCGGCGTATTTGGTCTTGATCTCGACCTGCTCGGCAACCTGTGGGTCTTCTGCGCCCTGGCCGGTCACTTCGACCAGACCAGCGTAGTCGATTTCCGGACGGGACAGCAGGTTGAGCAAGTTGTATTCGTGGGTCAGCGGCGTGCCGAATTTTTCCGCAATCGCATCGCCCTGCTCGGTGCCCGGGCGAACCCAGGTACTTTTCAGACGTTGCTCTTCGAGCGTGATGCTTTCGCGTTTTTTGCAGAAGGCTGCCCAACGCGCGTCATCGACCAGGCCCAGCTCGCGACCTTTTTCGGTCAGGCGCAGGTCGGCGTTGTCTTCGCGCAGGATCAAACGGTATTCCGCCCGGGAAGTGAACATCCGGTACGGCTCCTGGGTGCCCAGGGTAATCAGGTCATCAACCAATACACCGATGTACGCTTCATCGCGACGCGGGCACCAGCTGTCTTTGCCCTGCGCGCGCAATGCTGCGTTGGTCCCGGCGAGCAAACCTTGGGCGCCGGCTTCTTCGTAACCGGTAGTGCCATTGATTTGGCCGGCGAAAAACAGACCGGCGATAACTTTGGTTTCGAGGCTGTACTTCAGGTCACGCGGGTCGAAGTAGTCGTATTCGATGGCGTAGCCCGGACGCACGATGTGCGCGTTTTCCATGCCGCGAATCGACTGCACGATCTGAATTTGCACGTCGAACGGCAAGGATGTGGAAATCCCGTTCGGGTACAGCTCATGGGTGGTCAAGCCTTCCGGCTCGATGAACACCTGGTGGCTTTCCTTGTCGGCAAAGCGATGAATCTTGTCTTCGATCGATGGGCAATAACGCGGGCCGATACCTTCGATCACCCCGGAATACATCGGCGAACGGTCGAGGTTCGCGGCAATGATTTCGTGGGTGCGGGCGTTGGTGTGGGTAATCCAGCAGCTCACCTGTTTGGGGTGCTGTTCTTTGTTGCCCATGAACGACATGACCGGGATCGGTGTGTCACCGGCTTGTTCGGTCATCACCGAGAAATCCACAGAACGCCCGTCGATACGCGGCGGGGTACCTGTTTTCAAGCGGCCGACTCGCAGCGGCAACTCGCGCAGGCGTTTTGCCAAGGCAATCGACGGCGGATCACCGGCGCGACCGCCGGAATAGTTCTGCATACCGATGTGGATAAGTCCGCCCAGGAATGTACCGGTGGTCAACACCACAGATTCTGCGAAGAAACGCAGGCCCATCTGGGTGACAACACCCTTCACCACGTCCTGTTCGACGATCAGGTCATCGGCAGCTTGTTGAAATATCCACAGGTTCGGCTGGTTTTCCAGGGTTTCACGCACCGCAGCCTTGTAGAGGATGCGGTCGGCCTGTGCCCGAGTAGCGCGTACGGCCGGGCCTTTGCGGCTGTTGAGCACGCGAAATTGAATACCACCTTTGTCGGTAGCCATGGCCATGACGCCGCCAAGGGCATCTATTTCTTTAACCAGATGGCTTTTGCCGATCCCGCCAATGGCGGGGTTGCAACTCATGGCGCCGAGGGTTTCCACGTTATGCGTCAGCAACAGGGTTTTAACGCCCATGCGTGCTGACGCCAGTGCTGCCTCGGTACCGGCATGACCGCCGCCGATGACGATCACTTCAAAACGGGAAGGGAAATCCACCACGCACCTCGTGCCTGCTTATGTAGGTAATCAGGAATTGTTTGTTGAAAGAGTTTTCAAGCTTTGGCGGCAAGTATAGGGACTTAGCCCTTCCTAAAGAACCCTTTGCACAAAATTTAACCAGCTGTGGATGAATCACAGACAATAGAAATTAAAAAAGAAGAAATTTATAAGATCTTTGTTTTTATGTTTATTTCTACTGAGCCTGTTTTCTGTGGATAGATCTCTACAGGCCTCTATTTACGTTATGTACAGAGATTCAAAAGTCTGTGGTCATGTGCCAATGAGGCCCTTGGATAAGTGCTTTAAGCCTGTGGATTAAAGGGGTGGTTATCCACAGAGGGGTTTTTGCTCAGGTTTCAGGCCCTGTTATCAACTGGGCACAGGTGCGGTTATTCACAGGGCTTAATCCACAGAAATTCCAATTTGAGGGCATAGCAAGGCCGCCAAAGCTTTCGATTCGGTGTCTGGATCTAAAAAAAGGAGAGCTATTGTGAGAACTCGGCGGTGCAGTTAATAATAGCGATTATCATTAACCCGTCATGTCGCGCCCTATGCCCTTTCCTTCACACACGGCTGCCGTCCAGCACATCTATGAGCAGCACCATTCATGGCTGCACGGGTGGCTTAAAGGCAAGTTGCACAACGCTTGCGATGCAGCCGATGTGGCACATGACACCTTCGTGCGTATCCTGGGCGGTCGCCATGCAGGGCAAATCCTTGAACCGCGTGATTACTTGGCCACAATCGCCAGGGGTTTGGTGATTGACCGCTATCGTCGATCCTCCATTGAACAGGCTTATAAACAGTCGTTGGCCGAGCGTCCTGAAGCCACTGCCATCAGTGAAGAAGACAAGGCGATCATCATCGAAACCCTGGTGGCTGTGGATAAAGCCTTGTCGGAATTGGGGCGGCGGACACGCCATATTTTCATGCTGTCGCAGATTGAAGGTCTGACTTATCAACAGATCGCCGAGCAGTTGCAGGTATCGCTGACGACGGTCAAGAAACACATGATCCGCGCGCTCACCGAATGCTCATTGATCATGGCGAGCCTGTAATGCCCGCGCCGGATCGTAAGGTTTTCGAGGCGGCTGCCAGCTGGTACGTGCAGTTTCAAGCGCAGGTGCCGACCCCGGCCGAACGGCATGCCTGGCAGCAATGGCTCAACGGCGATCCCTCTCACCAAGCGGCATGGAACCAGTTGGAGCAATTACAGCGCAGCCTCGGCGCCCTGCCCCAGGATTTCACGCGTCGCGCTTTGTCGGCCACGCAACAACGGCGCCAGGTACTCAAGTGGATGTTGGTATTGGGCGCCACTGGTTATCTGGGCTTCAATGTTCAACAACACACGCCCTTGGGCAATGTCTGGGCAGATTATCGAACACGCGTCGGTGAACGCCGGCGCATCGAGCTGGCCGACGGCACTCAAATTGATCTGAACACCAGCACCGCCATTGATGTGGTGTTTGATCAACGCCAGCGCCTGGTCCGACTGCGCGACGGCGAAATACTTATCCACACCGGCAAATTGGGCGGGCAAACGCCTTTTTACGTCGAAACTCGCGAAGGCCGGGTCCAGGCATTGGGGACTCGGTTTACCGTGCGTCAGTTAGCGGGCTCAACTCGCGTGGGTGTGTTGGAAGACCAAGTGAGCCTCTCGCCTGCCGACCTACCCGATCACGAGCGAATACTCAGCGCCGGCGAAAGTGCTGACTTCGACCGGAGAAATGTGGGGCCCAATCATTTCTATCGACGGACCCAAGCGGCTTGGGTCGATGGCCAGGTCATCGTTCTCGACGCTCGCCTTGGGGATCTGCTCGCCGACCTTGCGCGCTACCGCCCCGGCGTTCTGCGATGCGATTCGGCTTCGGCAAGTTTGCGAGTCTCCGGGACGTTCCGCCTGGACTCCACCGATGCGGTACTGGCTAACCTGCAAGCCACGCTGCCGATACAGGTGAAATATTTCAGCCGCTATTGGGTCGCGGTCACGCACCTGGGCTGAAAGCAAAAAATAATCCACAGGGGGTTATCTTTTTTTTACCTGGCCCGGCCCTACAGGTAATCACGACGCTACCTACAGGGCTTCACCACCTATGCGCCTTCCTACCAAACTACGCCAACGCCTTTCTCACCATGGCATGACCTACGGTTTATTACTGTGCTCAGCCTGCGCCGCAGGTTTATTGCTGCCAGCCTCTGCCGTGGGCGCCAGCACGGCGCAGCACTTCACCATCGCTTCCGGCCCGCTGGACGCAGCCCTCAGCCAGTTTGCTGCCAGGGCCAATGTGATCCTGTCGTTTTCCCCCGAGCAAACCGCACGTTTAAACACGCCAGGGTTGGAAGGTGATTACTCGGTTGATCAGGGCTTTGCACTGCTGCTGCAAAACTCGGGGCTGCAGGCCGTGGCGCAGGCGCCTGGTAGCTATGTGTTACAAGCCGCGCCTACCGGGCAACTGACGTTGGCACCCACGACCGTCAGCACTTATCAACAACTGGGTTTCAACCAGGATATTGCCGGTGATGTTGGCTACAAGGCACAAAACAGCCGTATCGGCACCAAGACCAGTACGCCGCTGTCGGAAACGCCCCGGTCGGTATCGGTGGTCACAGGTCAGCGCATCAAAGACCAGAAGTCGCAGACGCTGACTGAAGTCTTGGGTTATGTACCGGGAATTTTCGCTCCACCCTTTGCCGCCGGCGATAGCCTGGCCGGTGATCTGTTCTTCATTCGCGGCTTCAATGCCACGGATTATGGCTACGGCCTGTTGCGCGACGGCCTACGGGTGCAAGGTAACCGGTATGACACCACCAGTGAGCCCTATGGCCTGGAGCGCGTGGAAATTTTCCGTGGTCCTTCATCCCTGCTCTATGGCGAAAACGCACCCGGTGGCCTGGTTAACCTGGTCAGCAAACACCCGACTGCCACGCCGCAAGGCGAGGTGCAATTGGGCTATGGTTCCAACAATCGGCGCCAATTGGGTGTTGATATCTCCGGGCCGCTCAATGACAACGCCAATGTGCTGGGCCGCGTGGTCATGCTGGGCCGCAAGTCTGACACCCAGACCGACCATGTACCCGATGATCGCCTATATATCGCGCCATCCCTGACCCTGAACTTCGACGACTACAACACCCTGACGCTGCTGGCCAACTACCAGAAGGACCACACCAACCTGGAACTCGGCCTGCCTGCGGCCGGTACTTTACTGAGTAACCCCAACGGCAAGCTGTCCAAACACACCATGCTTGGCGATCCGGATTGGAACACCTTTGAACGCGAAGCCTGGAGCACCGGTTACGAGTTCAGCCACAGCTTCAATGACGACTGGCAGTTCCGTCAGAACTCGCGCTACATGCAGTCGCGCATCAACCGCCATGAAACCTGGCCCAGCGCCTTGAATAATCGCGGCTTTGGTACCCAACTGAACATGACCGCCTACGACCGTTACAACAAGTCGATGGTGTATTCCCTGGATAACCAGCTCGAAGGTAAATTCCAACTGGGTGACCTGCAAAACACTGTGCTGTTCGGCGCCAGCTACGACCGCACCTCGTTCAATCAGGATTGGGACGCTGGGTTTGCCGGCACTATCAATGTGTATAACCCGGTGTATCTGCGCGACCCACTCACGCCGATCGCGGTACAGAACACCTTGCTTGAGCAGCAGATGAAAGGGGTTTACGCACAGGTGCAGAGCAAGTACGACCATTGGCTGTTCCTGCTGGGTGGGCGCCAGGACTGGGTCAACAGTGATTTTCGCGACAAGGTAAACAAGGCCAGTAACACCGGCTCTGAGGACAAGAAATTCACCTATCAGGGCGGGGTGATGTACCAGTTCGACAACGGGCTGACCCCGTATGTCAGCTACTCCACCGCATTTGTCCCGGTGCAGCAGATTTCCAACGCCGGCTCACCGTTAAAGCCGATTACCAGTCGCCAATACGAAGTGGGTGTGAAATACGAGCCGATCGGCTGGGACACCGCGATGACGTTGTCGGTGTATGACCTGCGCAAGCAAGACGACACCTACCTGGACGCCACCACCAACAGCTATCGCCAAGTCGGTGAAAGTCGCGCCAAAGGTGCAGAAGTCGAGATCAACAGCAATCTCACGCCTAACCTGAATATCACTGCGGCCTACACCTATACCGACGCAAGGATTACCAAGGACTCTGCAACGTCACTGGTTGAGGGACATCAGATGACAGGGGTTCCACGCAACCAGGCGTCGGTGTGGAGCAAGTACCGCTTCCTCGATGGCCAGCTCAAGGGTTTGTCCCTGGGCGGCGGTGTGCGTTACTTCGACAGTACCTTTTCCTACACCGCCCCTACGCTGTACGGCAAGTTGGATGCGGGAAGCGTGACGTTGGTGGATGCGGCCGTGGGTTATCAGATCAACCCACACTGGTCGGTGGATCTGAACGCCAAGAACCTCTTCGACAAGGAATATGTATCCGGTTGCAACGATGCCGGGCGTTGTTACTGGGGGGACAGCCGTACCTTGCTCGGCACGGTGTCCTACAACTGGTAAGGCCTTGTGGATAACTCGGCTACTTACCAATACAGAAGCTGGAAAAGATCCTTCCCAACAAATCATCGGAGCTGAACGCACCGGTGATTTCCCCAAGGAGCTGCTGTGCCTGTCGTAAATCCTCAGCCAGCAGCTCGCCAGCCCCCGCCAAGGTCAGCTGAGCCCGACCGTGCTCCAACGCCGCACTGGCGTGACGCAGTGCCTCCAGGTGCCTGCGGCGTGCGCTGAAGCTGCTTTCAGAGGTCTGCTCATAGCCCATGCAGGCTTTGAGGTGGTCGCGCAGCAATTCCAATCCATCGCCAGCCGACTTTGCGCTCAGGCTGATGGTCACGTGGCCATCGTCACTGGTCGCCATGGCAATGGCTTCGCCGGTTAAATCCGCCTTGTTGCGGATCAAGGTGACTTTGGCCGGGTCTGGCCGTTGCTCGAGAAATTCCGGCCACAGGGCAAAAGGATCCATAGCCTCTGGCGCAGTGGCATCCACCACCAGCAATACGCGGTCCGCTTCACTGATCGCCTTGAGCGCCCGTTCCACGCCGATCTTTTCCACCTGGTCGTCGGTATCGCGCAAGCCGGCGGTGTCGACCACGTGCAGCGGCATGCCATCGATGTGGATATGTTCGCGCAAGATGTCCCGGGTGGTGCCGGCAATCTCGGTAACGATCGCGGCTTCCCGACCCGCCAGCGCATTGAGCAGGCTGGACTTGCCGGCATTCGGCCGCCCGGCGATCACCACTGTCATGCCGTCGCGCAGCAAAGCACCCTGCCCGGCTTCGCGCAGGACGGTGGATAACTCGTCGCGAACTTTATCCAGCATCGCGAGGACGTGGCCATCAGCGAGGAAGTCGATTTCTTCTTCCGGGAAATCAATCGCAGCCTCGACGTAGATGCGCAGGCTGATCAACTGCTCGGTCAAGTTATGCACACGCAGGGAAAAAGCTCCCTGCAACGAGCGCAGCGCATTGCGCGCCGCCTGTGCAGAACTGGCCTCGATCAAATCGGCAATCGCTTCGGCCTGGGCCAGGTCGAGTTTGTCATTGAGGAATGCCCGCTCGCTGAATTCCCCTGGTCGCGCCAGACGGCAGCCCAATTGCAGGCAACGCTGCAGCAACATATCCAGCACCACCGGGCCGCCATGGCCCTGCAGTTCCAGGACATCTTCACCGGTGAACGAGTTAGGGCCGGGGAAATACAGCGCCAACCCCTCATCCAAAACCGTTTCGTCCGCATCCAGGAACGGCCCGTAATGGGCATATCGGGGTTTCAACTCACGGCCGCTGATGGCCTGGGCTGCCACGCTGGCCAGCGGCCCGGAAATTCGAACGATACCGACACCGCCGCGACCTTGAGCGGTAGCGACGGCAGCGATGGTTTCACGAGGAGCGCTCATCAGCAGGTTCCAGAACAAAAGTGACGGAAAGCAAAACGCCCCACTAGGGGGCGTCTTGAGTGGTTATCCACAGAGTAAATTACGCCGCAGCTTTATTGGTAGCCGCTTCGATTTTACGTGTGATGTACCACTGTTGAGAGATCGACAACACGTTGTTGACCACCCAGTACAGCACCAGACCTGCTGGGAACCACAGGAAGAAGAAGGTGAAGATGATCGGCATCATTTTCATCACCTTGGCCTGCATCGGATCCGGCGGAGTCGGGTTCAGACGCTGCTGGATAAACATGGTCGCGCCCATGATGATCGGCAGAATAAAGAACGGGTCTTTAATCGACAGGTCAGTTATCCACAGAATGAACGGTGCCTGGCGCATTTCAACGCTTTCCAGGAGAACCCAGTACAGCGACAGGAATACCGGCATCTGCACAAGAATCGGCAAGCAACCACCCAGCGGGTTGATCTTCTCTTTCTTGTACAGCTCCATCATGGCCTGCGACATTTTCTGCCGGTCGTCACCATGTTGCTCTTTCAGAGCCGCCAGTTTTGGCGCAACGGCACGCATGCGCGCCATCGACTTGTAGCTGGCTGCCGACAGAGGGAAGAAAAGCCCTTTGATCAGCATGGTCAGGAAGATGATCGAGAAGCCCCAGTTACCCACAATGCTGTGGATATGTTGCAGCAGCCAGAAAATCGGCTGGGCAATGAACCACAGAATGCCGTAATCCACAGTCAGTTCCAGACCTGGGGACAACTCTTTGAGCACAGCCTGGCTTTTCGGGCCGGCGTACAGGGTAGTGCTGGTTTCAGCTTTGGCACCTGGAGCGACGGTCAACGCCGGGCCAGTAAAACCAATGATGTAGTTGCCTTGGCTGTCTTTGCGGGTTTGAACCAGGTTGGCTTCACCCTTGTTCGGGATCCATGCGGTCACGAAGTAGTGTTGCAACCAGGCAACCCAGCCACCTTGGACGGTTTCTTTCAGCGAGCCCTTGTCGATATCTTTCATCGACACTTTTTTGTACGGCTCGCTACTTGTCCACAGGGCGGCGCCCAGGTAAGTCGCGGTGCCGGTGGCGGTGCTGGAAGAAGGATCGGCGCTGTTGTCACGCTTGAGCTGGGCAAACAGGTTGCCGGTCCATGGTTTGGCGCTTTCGTTGTCGATCAGGTAAGTGACCTTCAAGTCATACAAACCACGGGTGAAGCTGAAACGCTTGATGTAGTTGACGCCGTCGAGGCTGAATTTCAGGTCGACATTCAACTGGTTCTGGCCGTCGGCCAGTTGATAAGTCTTCTGTTCGGTCGAATAAACCGGACGACCGGTAGCACGAGCATCCGGACCGTCAGTGCCGGTCAGGCCGCTTTGCGCCAGATAAGTACGTTCACCACCGTTATCGAACAGTTGGAACGGAACATCCGGATGGTCTTGGCGACGTGGATACAGCGGCAGTTTCAGCTGCGCGATATCACCACCTTGTGGGTCGATAGCCAGGTCGAGCACATCCGTTTTTACGTGGATGAGGTCTTTATTGGTGACCACTGGCGTTTCTAGAGGGGCGCTTGTCTCGCCATTCGCGCTGGGAACATCGGCACTCGCGGACGCATTGTTACCCAGCGGGGTGTCCGGAATAGCCGGCGCAGCCTGATTGGTAGCAACATTCTGAGTCGGCAGGGCAGCCTGGCCGTAGTCCTGGTTCCACTTAAGAACCATGACGTAGGACACGATTGCCAGGGCGACGATCAGGATCGTGCGTTTAATATCCATGATTACTCGGCCATCGAAGAAGAACGGGAGGTAGGGATAGGTGGAACCGGGTCGAAACCACCGGGATTCCACGGATGACAGCGGCCTAAACGACGAAAGGCCAGCCAGCCACCGCGCAGAAGACCATGATTTTCTATGGCCTCTAACGCGTAGCAGGAACAACTGGGGTAGAAACGACAGTGGTCGGCCATCAGAGGACTAATGACATAACGGTAAAACTGGATCGGAACGAGTGCCAGTTTACGCATTGGTGCTGTCTACCCCTACAGTTTCGGTGCTGACTGCTGGTGCTGGCTTGTTAGTACGCGCCAGACGTTTCCAGAGCTTGCCGAAATGCTGAATCAATTCGGGGTTTTCTACATCCCCCAAGCCTTTGCGCGCGACGATAACAATATCCCAACCAACCAGAGTGTCCTGGTGGAGGCGAAACGATTCGCGCATCAGACGCTTGAGGCGATTGCGCTCAACGGAGAGCTTTACGCTCTTCTTGCCGATCACCAACCCGAGACGGGGGTGATCCAGATCGTTGTTACGCGCAAGGAGCAGGAGATTTTTCCCCGGAACCTTGCCGGTGGGGGAGTCAAAGACTGCCTTGAAATGCCGGGGGGTTAGCAGACGCTTTTCCCGACTGAAGTCCTGACTCACCACCAGTACCGGATTATCAAACTGCCAGACGCGCACGACCTTTGGCGCGGCGACGCGACAGGACAGCACGGCCGTTCTTGGTAGCCATGCGAGCACGGAAGCCGTGAGTACGGGCGCGTTTGATGGTGCTTGGTTGGAAAGTACGTTTCATGGCGTTGTTACCTGGTTCGTCCACAACGGGCCGGAATGGCCCCCGTTTTAAGAGACCGGCGATTCTAGAGAAAGCAAGCCTCTAGGTCAATTTCCAACCAGCTTTTCCTTCAATTAGATCTTCCATAGGCAATCGGACCTTTTCTGCGCGCCTGGCTTTCACGAGCAATGCCATAGATATAAAAATAAAGAAGGAAGTTATTTAAAGCTTTTCTGTAAAGCTTATAAAAGCTAGGCAGGCGATCATCTGTGGATAACTGCCTTGAGGCCATATTCCACCTGATGTACAGAGAATGACAAGTACGGGGGAAAACAGTGCTCTGCCTGTGCTGCGCTGTCGGATAAGCTGTGGGTGGAATGGGTTGTTATCCACAGGCCAGTTACCCACAGACTTTCGACCCCACTTGTACAACGAGCTTAGGTGCGCTTATCCACAGAGCTTATGCACAGACCATTGGTCGGCTTTTTTGCACTTAACACATTGATTTTGGCTGCTCTGTGAGCAACCTACATGTGGATAAGTGGGCGTCTGGCCGCTACAATGGCGGCTGTTTTTGCCTCACCGGCTTTCAACTTAGGGGATATCCGTGTCAGTGGAACTTTGGCAGCAGTGC